>CBDAVB010000005.1:0-471573 GCA_965200795.1 Parashewanella sp. | reverse complement strand
GTAAGGCTAACAGCATAGCCCATTAACACCTGTGCATGCAGACATCAGGGTGAGGCAAAAAAATTAGAAGCCATTACTGTTTAAGCCATCTTCTCAGTTAAGTGATGCTAGTCAAAGGATTAGCTACCCATCACGATAAACAGTAACACCACCAAGGCCTCATTATAAACAGACTCCATGATAATTTACTTGCTAAGGCCGGTCACCATCAAGGGGTGGAATTTTACACCAGTCTTGACTGCTTTAACAACATATTGAACTGCTTTCTAATGCAAACGGCTAATTTATAACTAAGCCAGGCGTTTCATATTCCTAAAAACGGACAATAAAGCCAGGTATATAATTGAAATGCACACTTTAGACTAGTATTGGCAAACTCGAAACTACCCAGCAAGCAAGCCAGTTAACTAGTGCTAAATGGATTACAGTAGCTTAAAACATAAACTACCGTATAGCGCAAAAATTTGACAGGGGAAAAGTTTGACGAATTTTGACGAGTGGCGATTGATTCATCAAAATTTCCCCTTTCCTCTCAGTGTATTTCTTATGAAAGCTATCTTCAATTCGTCAAAGTTTTACTCGTCAAAGCTTCGTGAATGCTCCATTTGTCAAATTTCATCACACTATTCCACCGTCAAAGTTTTGCGCTATACGGTAACTTATTATTACACTTATTAGCTGCATGAATAGTTACTGCTGCATCACCCCACAGATACTGCTACTAAGACGCTTTGACGTACAGTGACTTAAAATAAAAATACCCTTTAAAAGAACATCAAAGAACCACTGTTAATTAATGCAATTAATGAAATTATTAAAAGCGCAAATGTTAAAACATAATTTATCACTTCTCACACAAAGGACAGGTCAGAATCGAGCAAAAACTTCTTACTTATGCATTGAAGATTGTCCCTTGAAATGAATGGGTGAATGAATAAACTTTGAAAAATTGTCTTATGGTAGGTTTTAAGAACAAGCTTCACGAGTTTCTCAGGCAAGATAATATATCGTTGAAGAGCTTGTATCAAAAGTTTCATGGCGCCCCAGCTAAGATACACGTCGAGATATAAGGCTCAGTGCTATGCCCACGTCCTTAATGAGTATGCGAAGGAGGAAAAGGAGAAGAGTATGACAGATTGGTCAACATTCCTAGGGATACTAAAGGAGTGAGTTTTTGTTTAGCATTAATCTTATATAACTGGTAATATGAAGTTGTTTGAGTAACGTGCGTTGTTTTCTCATAAGGTAATATTTTATGGGAAAGTTTTAGTGAGTGTTCTATTAGAATTGACTGTTCATGTATAGACACATGGTAGTGTCGCTCGTCCTACTTGCTTGGCCTACCATGAGTCTTGATGTTAGTTTTTAATTACACCAGTAAGTACATTAGTACATACCTAGCTAATCATTTTGACACAAATATCAAGAGTTACTGTAATATTATACTGTAATATTTTAGTAAATACAGCTACTGTATTATTATATGACTGTATTCCGTCCATTTACACACATTTCATATTTTGAGAAATACTGATTTGAAATATTGAATACAATATGTACGTGCTTCTCCTGTGGTTCAACGCAGTCACGCCAAATATCTTGTATAAATAGTGTAGTTGTATAGCTATCACTTCACAGCTAATTCTACAAGCTATTTAAATGCTGCTGGTTTTTCAGGTGGTATTTTCCAGCTCATGTAATAACACGGATTGAGTCTATAGGGAATGGGTGGATGGGCGGGTAGGGGGAGGCGGGGGCGGGTGGGAAGCCAAAGGTGGGTTAAAGAAACCATTCAGGCTCAAAGAGCAGTACTGTGCCTTCAGTGTGTGACACAAACTGATACAATGCACAAAGGAGGCCAAGACTGACGTGAGGAGCAGCTTGGTACCCCATGCAGTCCTAGTAATGCCACTCATGACCATGAAATGCACCCTCGGGGAGGGGCCTTGGATTTTAAGGCCTATAAGCCAAGCAAAAAATTATCTCAAATAATGTGGCACGTAAACGATAGCAATGTATACTGCATGGTTTTATATGTACATGGCTCTTGTTATGCGTATAACAAGCTATTGTCATCACATTGCATAGCATGCTCTTACTAGGGCATATGGGCCTAGGAAAATTTGGAAAATACACGTTCAGAGGATTGCATTTTGTATTGGCTGTCCATTAATATGTAGTTCTATAAGAGTATTTAGTTTGACTGTTCTATTAAAAAGTGTTGATCTTTTTGATACAGTTGTTAAAAAAGAAATTTTAGAGGACCTCCACCCTTCTTTTTTACAAAATTGGAGTGCTCTAAAACCCCTAGCTTCTTTTTCACCATCTGTGTGTAAAGTAATTTATTACAAAAATGTATCTACGTATCTTAGTTTCTGTTTGAATATAAGAATTGACAGGGAAGGGGCATTCGCCATACATTCCCTATCCTAAATCTGCCCCTGAAACATGTATGTTTTTATTTTAAGCTATAGTGATTAGCCACATATTGTATTAAGCTTTTCAGTTTTAATGATGATCCAAAATACTATTTAATACAAATAAAACATATACACATGTATTAAAACCATATATTATATAAATGTGTATACATGATATAATCAGTTCAAGACCATTTAATGATCGTAACCATATTTAGGTGCATGACAGCATTTTCCACTGTTAATTTGGTAAATTATGTCATCCAAGATTGCCTTGTATCGTGCAAAATCTTTTTCAGAAATGTCTCCCTCTCCTTTATTTCCCTTTTCTCCATCTCTTCCTGGTGCTCCTGGATAACCATCTTTTCCATCTCTTCCTGGGATACCAGGCTTTCCTGGACTACCAGGTGGCCCTACTAGATCTGCACAAGGCTCCCCTTTACGGCCAGGTTGTCCAGGTCTTCCGGGCCTTCCTGGTAAGCCCTTATATCCTTGGTCACCTTTATCTCCCCTTGCACCATTTTGTAAGCATTTCTTGAAAAAGTTATCTCCATTTTCTCCTGGTTCACCAGGTGCTCCGGGCTCTCCAGGTACACCAGGTTTTCCATCTTTACCAGCAGCACCTTGTCTTCCTGGATCTCCGGCTTTTCCTTGATCACCTGGAAGTCCTGGTGGTCCTGCTGGTCCAGGAGGACCAGGTGGCCCCTTCTTAAATGGACAATACCTGTTGAAAATTTATTTCAAGTGTTAATTTCCATCTTAACAATTATTTCAGCAAAAACTTTGTTCTATCCATGAATAGTTAGTACTTACGTACTTGTAATGCTGTTGGCATTGACTTCCTCCAGCATATTGTACATAATATACACACTTGGCATCCCTTGCTTCTCTTTCTATTTCTTCAGCTTCTGTTTCCATGTTTTCAGTATCTCTCTTGTGCTCATTTCCATAGCAACAACTTATAAGCAATTTTTTAGCTTTCACAATCAAGTCAATGATGAAATTTGCACGGTAACCCTTCTTAGCGCTAACGTCTTTTCCAGGGCTTCCAGGATAGCCAGGTTTACCTGGCCTGCCATCCACTCCATCATCACCTGGTTTACCATCTCTTCCAGGTGATCCAGGTTTACCAGGAATGCATCTACCAGGTTTACCAGGAGGACCTGGTTTGCCAGGTTTGCCAGGTAGCCCAGCATCTCCTGGTTCACCAGCACGACCTTGGTAACCCTTAGGGGCACTAATGGGTGGACATTTATCGCAATCTTTATAAGTTGCATCTCGGCCTTTGTAGCCAGGTGGTCCTTTAGGTCCTGGCTTTCCAGGGGCACCATCCCTTCCAGGATATCCAGGAGGGCCATATGGACCGGGATTACCTTTAGGACCAGGATAACCCTTCCTACCCTGTAAAGCATAGAAATATAAATGAGGTCTTATAATACTATTCGGTCAGCTTACATATGGTCCTTGAGGACCAGGATCACCACGTGGACCTTGAACATACTATACAAATAAAGTAAGCATGCAAATCTTACATTACAACATACATGTACCTTTCCATATGGTGGACACTTCACAGCCCCATCATGAGGTGAAAAACGCTTTCTACGATGACTGTTACGCTCACAGCAGTCACGTAATTGCAAGCGAAGAGATTTAATGCCATCTTCGATTTTATCTTCAACTTTCTCTAAGTCAATGGTTTTGCCTTTTTGCCCCTTCCTACCAGGTGCTCCTGGTGCTCCTGGTTCACCATCTTCACCAGGTGTTCCTGGATGACCAGGTAAGCCAGGCTTGCCAGGTGGTGCATATTTGCAACATTTTCCTTTAGGTCCGGGAGCTCCAGGATAGCCATCTTTACCAGGAGCTCCGGGCTTTCCTGGCACCCCTCTATCTCCTTTTGGTCCAGGCTTACCGGGAGGTCCTGGTATGTTAAGGCACTTTCCAGGAATACCTGGAGGTCCTGGCTTTCCTACTCTACCATCATCACCTGGTTCTCCATCATCACCATCAGGTCCTCTAGGACCTGGTTTACCAGGAGGTCCTTTAGGGCCAGGACGGCCTGGAGGCCCCTATATGACAAAATAGTCAATCTTGCATGTTATACATTAGTATTCGTAATAAAAGCAGCAGCAACATTACAATATGCTATATACTTTTACTAGTATTAATATTGGGATACCTGAATCTATAAACTGTATTTAATTTCTTATGTTTAGCTAGTTGTTAAGTAGCTGTCTACTACAAAATACGTACATTAGAAAATAAGAATAGAATATTACCTGAGGGCCTGGTTTTCCTGGTTTGCCCTTGAAATCTTTAAAATTACAACGGCCACATGATGGAGGGCGATAAGGATCGTAAGGATCGTAGTACGGCTGTGCCTCTGCAATTAAAATTGCTGCACAACTCACAAGTAATATTAAAGTTGCTCGCATTTTTCAACAGTGTTCAACCAGTTGAAACTTTGCTTAGATGCTTTTTCTGTTCCACAAGCTTCGTGTATATCCTTTTATACTATTCCAAGATTATCTATTTGTGCTCTCTATTAATTGCATTTGTTATATTAGGTCTAGACTACTGAGGTGTTACTTGTTGTTAAACACATGTTACTTACCTGTTTCATGTACAAGAACAATAAATTAAGCCAATTAAAAATTAATATGTGCTAGCAGTGAATGTACTAACTAATACAAATATTTTAACCGTCACCTGTACATAGACATAGCTACAGCCCAATATAGATGTGTTGCATTAAACGGTTTGTTTTTTAATGCACCTTTGTAGTTACAATAATATAAAGCAACACGTAGTTAGTTCATGACCACCTGCATCCAAAGCTATTTGTAGACAATTACGCATCTCTTGCATTAGATCTGAGTCTAAATGTTGATCAAGTTCTGCTTTAAGCGCTGCTTCTGTTAGTTGTTTGATTAAAGGGGTGAGAACACCATCCGCACCAGTTAAACCTTTACCTGATTGAAGTTGTTCTAAAGCTTTATTGAAATCGAAATTTTGAGTCATTATGTCATTCCTGTTTTTGACATTTTACCGAAATGACACAGATTTCTAAACACTACCAATAAATGCTTCTTATATCACCTTATGGGTTGTTGTTTTCTCAATTATGATAACTTTAAACTTATTTAAATTTTGCCGAAACTCAAGATTACCCTTGAGTCGTTTAGCTCCATCTGATTTCGAAAGATATTTTTTTGCTTCCGGTAATAAATCTTGGCAATGATTGTAATTGGCTTCCAATAAAGCAAGATCTAACAGATCAGGAAAGACTAAATTTATAACCATCTGATTATTTGTAGCTAGACTAATTTGTCTTTTTGACCGGGTCAGGCTATTTAGCCTGCAACTGAGTTGCTGTTTGCGTTGTTCCTTAATACTGAGGGCTAGTGTTTTCGTCTCTGTACATAAGCCTGTATTTGTTTGGCTTGATGTGTCGTCTTGTACAGTTCCTTTTCCTCCTTTTCCTTTTTCTTCGACGGCCGCTTTTTCGGATCGTCTTGAAAGCTTTTGTACCCTTATTCTTTCTTCGGCTGCGTTTAAGGCTAGAGTTGATTCTCCTGTAGTTGCGCCACTTTTCACACCGTCTCTGCCTGCACTTTTGTTTTTGCCCTTTTTGTTCTCAGTTTTTGCTGAATTGGCGATTTCTTTATCAGGCAAAGGGACTTTAGTCTGTTCAGCAGATGACCCTGTGGCTTGTGTATGTAATTTGGAAATTAACTCGCTTGGTTCCTGTTTTTTTGCACTATAAGAGACTTCCTTTTTACCCAGGACAACAGCTTGAGCATAGGAGTCATGTGTCTGGTCGGTGGATTTATTTTCGTGAGCTCCGCACTTATTGAAGTCGCCGACTTGTTTTTTTCTGAGGAGTAAAGTATCGCAGATGCCATTTTATCTAGTTTTCCTTTAACTTTTAATTCCTGCAGTGCAGCAGTAGCCGGCGTTTTTCAGGGCGGCTGTCACCCCCTTTGCTTAAAATTTAAGCTGCATGTTTTCGGTCTTTTACAGACCTGTTTTCCTCATCTGGATTTAACACCACAGAACCAACAGGTTCGCAGTTTCTGCCCTCACCCGACCATCGACTCGGATTTCTGTTTTTTGCCGCTTCCGTCACTTGTTTGCGCTTAATCAGTACCTGAGCATCTCGCTCCGTGTGGCGCTCTTGAGGTGTAAATAGTTAAGCTGACTGTGTTTGTGCTCGTTGTTATACCAGGTGACAAAACGCTCAACCCGATCTTGCGTTTCCGCCAAACTCGCAAATCACTTTGCGGGCCGTTCAGGACGGTATTTTAATATCCTGAACAGTGACTCAGAGCAGGGATGGCGATTGCTCACACTGGGGCGGCTTAGCGATTGGTTCCCCCCAAGCTCTTCAAGCTTGGCTTTCATGGTGTAAGACTTCATTGGCGCACCATTGTCAGAGCGCGATACCAGCGGCGTATTAAAGCACTGCTTATAGAGCAGCTAACAAAAGATTCTGAAATCGATTTTTGCTCTGAAAGTTAATCTCAGCAAGGGTTACAGAGAACGGCTCAAACAGATCGTACTTTAATTTATCAGACCCAAAATGATAACTCCTGAATTCAAGCAAAAAGCAATCTGTTTTGGTGGCCTGAACAAATTGATTTAAGCCCGCTCAGAGATCACGACGCACGTTCAAATCCTCTGGGAGAGGACTTTAATTACAAAGAAGCATTTTCTAAACTTGATTATGACCAATTAAAGAAAGACATAGGTGCGGTGTTAACTGATTCCCAAGAATTGGTGGCCCGCGGATTGGGGAAATTATGGTTCTTTCTTCATTCGTATGACATGGCATGCCGCGGGTACTTAACGGATCTTAGACGGTCGTGGTGGTGCCGGTGGCGGTCAGCAACGTTTCGATCCGCTTAATAGTCGGCCTGATAACGGTAACCCGGATAAAGCCCGACGTCTTTTGTGGCCCGTCAAACAAAAGCATGGTGAATCGGTTTCGTGGGGAGATTTAATCGTTCTTGCGGGTGATGTCGCCCTGGAAAAGATGGACTTTAAAACCTACGGCTTTGCAGCTGGTCGATATGATGACTGGGAACCGGACATGGTCTACTGGGATCCCGAAGTAGAAATGCTGGCAAGTGATCGCCGGGATGCCAGTGGTAAGTTGAAAAAGCCACTTGCCGCAGCGCATATGGGGCTTATCTACGTCAACCCCGAAGGCCCCGCAGGTAAGCCGGATCCGTTAGCGTCGGCTAAGAATATACGTGAGTCATTCGCTCGTATGGCAATGAATGACGAAGAAACCCTTGCCTTAACAGCAGGCGGTCATACTTTTGGTAAAATGCACGGTGCTCATAAACCTTCAAATTGTTTAGGCTCTGAGCCGGGTGCCGCACCAACAGAAGAGCAAGGTTTTGGCTGGAAAAACAGCTGCGGTAAAGGTCACTCTGAAGATACAATAACAAGTGGTCTGGAGGGCGCCTGGACACAAGCCCCTACTCGATGGACTTCTTTATACCTGCAAAATTTGCTCAACTATGATTGGAAATTGACGGCCAGTCCAGCCGGCGCAAAACAATGGATTCCAACCGATGAGTCATTGCATAAGGCCGTCCCGGACGCTCATATTAAAGGTAAATTCACTCCTCCGGTAATGACGACGGCGGATCTCGCTTTTAAATATGACCCGGAGTACAAAAAAATCGCAGAGCGTTTTGTAAAAGATCCTGAAGCTTTTCGTTCCCCTTGTTTACTTTAATGATTAAAGGGGGGTTGAGTTACTGTCCTTAATAGTTTCTAAGGTGGCAGTGTCCGCGTATAAAACCTCTCAATTTAATAAAATTTTGTATACAATTTGTTTCTTCAAGGTATAATCCTCGAAATTTGGTCTTATATCTACTTGTGATATCTGAAGACGCAGGAGTTCAGTGAATATTAATTGCGAATGAGTCAGGATGCGCTGCCGCGATAACAATGGCTTTAAAGCAAAGCGAGATCGCACGGTATAATTGGCAATTTATCTAACACCTTGTGAACTTTTCAGTGTTGATTCTTATTTGTTTTATTATATAAATGAATCTTCGAAAACGCCTCACTGTCATTCCTCAGATAATGCGACGCCGGATAAGCCGTGAAAGTCGCGTCTTCATCTGTCATGAGTAAGTAGCTGACGTTAAGTTTCTTCGGAATTTTGGCACTCAGATTTGGTGCGATACAAGGAGCGGCGCAGGGAGCGTAGCCGCGGCTATGTGACCGGAGCCGCCGTAGTGCGGTGAAGACGGGCATCAAAAAATGTCAGAAAACTTATGGTCAGCCACTTAACTAAGACTTCCCTAAATAATAAGCCTCTAAGGGATAAAAAATGGCAAATAAAACAGTACTTTTTGATAAACATCTTGCTTCAGACGCCAAAATGGTGGACTTTTACGGCTGGGATATGCCGCTTAACTATGGTTCTCAAATCGAAGAGCATCACGCGGTCAGGCAAGACGCGGGTATGTTTGATGTATCTCACATGACTGTTATAGATATCACCGGCGCTGATGCCAAAGCATTTCTACAAACGCTGCTCGCCAATGACGTCGCGAAATTAAATGTCAAAGGTAAAGCCCTGTACGGCGGCATGCTTAATCACGACGCCGGTGTAATCGATGACCTAATCACTTATTACTTAAACGACACTCACTACCGTTTAGTCGTCAACTCCGCCACACGTGAAAAAGATCTGGCCTGGATTAACGAACAGGCTCAAGTTTTCACGGTTGAAGTGACTGAGCAACCTGAGTTAGCGATGATTGCGGTTCAAGGCCCTAACGCTAAACAAAAAACCGCGGCTGTATTAAATGAACGGCAAAACGCGGCGGTTGAAGGCATGAAGCCTTTCTTCGGCGCTCAGGCCGGTTCGTTATTTATTGCGACAACGGGTTATACGGGCGAAGCCGGCTACGAAATCACGGTACCGGCCAATGAGGCTGAAGATTTGTGGCAAGCGCTATTAGACGCCGGCGTCCGTCCTTGCGGCTTAGGCGCCCGCGACACGCTTCGCTTAGAAGCGGGTATGAACCTTTACGGCCAGGATATGGATGAAACCGTAAATCCAATCGCGGCCAATATGGGCTGGACGATTGCCTGGGAGCCGCAAGATCGTAACTTCATCGGCCGTGAGGCGCTGACTGAAATCAAAGCCGACGGCACGCAAAAAATGGTAGGCTTAGTGATGGAGCGCAAAGGCGTGCTTCGTCATGGCATGAACGTTTTCTTTACTGACGAGAACGGCACCGAGCATCAAGGCGTCATTACTAGCGGCACCTTCTCGCCGACATTGGGTTACAGCATCGCGATGGCGCGTGTGCCGCGGGGGATCAAAAATATCGCTCAAGTAGAAATGCGCGGAAAACGTGTTGAAGTAAAAGTCGTCAGGCCCTGTTTTGTTCGCGATGGCAAACAAGCATTTTAAAAGAATTTAACTGAATAAAATTAAGAATATTGTAGAATGTGGGCGCCTTGAATAAACAACAAAAGTTGAGGCGTTTCACTCAACAAGGAATCATAAAGATGAGTACTTTACCTACTGAATTAAAATACGCTAAATCTCATGAGTGGGCACGTAAAGAAGCTGACGGCAGCTACACGGTCGGCATTACTGAGCACGCGCAAGAACTTTTAGGCGACATGGTTTTTGTTGAGCTGCCGGAAGTAGGTGATGCCGTATCTCAAGGTGAAGATTGCGCTGTCGCTGAGTCAGTAAAAGCCGCGTCTGATATTTACGCGCCAATCTCCGGTGAAGTCGTTGCGATTAACGAAGAGCTGGAAGACTCACCGGAACTGGTGAACGAAGCGGCGTTCGGTGAAGGCTGGCTATTCCGTGTCAAGCCTTCTGATGAGGCTGAGTTAGACAATCTGCTCGACGCGGACGGTTACCAGGCGGTTATCGACGAAGAGTAAAATTTTATATTGTAAATAAAGCCCCTTTTTGGGGCTTTGTTCGTATATGGCACTAATTCCCCTACTAAAAACAGAGTTATCCATGACAAAGCAAACTCTTACCCAACTAGAACAACACGAGTTGTTTTTAACTCGCCACATCGGACCTGATGCTCAGCAACAGCAAGATATGCTTAACTATGTCGGCGCTGAATCTTTAGATGATCTGATGAATCAAATCGTTCCTGAATCTATTCGCATTAACCGTGAATTAACAATCGGCCGCTCAAACGGTGAAGCCGAAGGTTTGGATTACATCCGCGGCGTAGCGAACAAAAATAAAGTATTCAAAAGCCACATCGGAATGGGTTATTACCCGACCATCGTACCGAATGTGATTTTACGTAACGTTCTGGAAAATCCGGGCTGGTATACGGCTTATACGCCTTATCAACCGGAAATCGCCCAGGGCCGCCTTGAAGCCATCTTGAATTTTCAGCAGGTTTCAATGGATCTGACAGGGTTAGAACTGGCGTCCGCGTCATTACTGGATGAAGCGACAGCGGCAGCGGAAGCCATGGCCTTAGCCAGGCGTGTTTCAAAAGCTAAAAAAGCGAATATCTTCTTCGTTGCCGATGATGTATTTCCTCAGACATTGGACGTAATACAAACCCGCGCTGAATGTTTTGGTTTTGAGGTTATCGTCGGCCCGGCTAATGAAGCGGTAAATTACGAACTGTTTGGAGCATTATTCCAGTACACCAATAACGAAGGTCAGATCCATGACTACACTGAGCTGTTCGCTGAATTAAAACATAAGAAAGCGGTAATTTCAGTAGCGGCTGACATTATGTCTTTGGTACTTCTGAAATCACCGGGCTCGATGGGCGCTGACGTGGTTTTTGGTAGCGCGCAGCGCTTTGGTGTGCCTATGGGTTACGGCGGCCCCCACGCCGCGTTTTTCGTTACTCGTGACGCTTACAAGCGATCCATGCCGGGTCGTATTATCGGCGTATCGCAAGATACCCGCGGCAATCGTGCTCTGCGTATGGCAATGCAAACTCGTGAGCAGCATATCCGCCGCGAAAAAGCCAACTCAAACATTTGTACCGCTCAGGTACTGCTTGCCAATATGGCCTCTTTCTATGCGGTATTCCACGGCCCGCATGGCCTGAAAACTATCGCCAGGCGCATCAATCGCTTCACTGACATTCTGGCTTTAGGGCTGTCCGTAAAAGGCTTAACAGCGGTTAACAGCGCATGGTTCGACACTTTAACCTTTAAAACCGACGCACTCGCGGCGATTAAAGACCGTGCGTCAGACGCACGGCTGAACTTACGCATTGACAGCGATAAGCGCTTTGGCGTGAGCTTAGATGAAACGACAACACGTGAAGATATCGCACGGTTATTTGATGTGATTTTAGGTGAAGGACACGGTCTTGATATCGCCGCTATTGACGAGCGGGTTACCAGCGCGCGGGAAACATCAATTCCGGCGGGTTTACAACGTGAAGATGAGATTTTAACGCATCCGACATTCAACCGTTACCAGAGTGAAACGGAAATGATGCGTTACATCAGGCGTCTGGAAAATAAAGATTTAGCATTGAACCACTCGATGATTTCTCTGGGTTCATGCACCATGAAGCTGAACGCGGTTGCCGAAATGCTACCTGTCAGCTGGCCGGAATTTGCTGACATGCACCCGTTCTGCCCGCTGGATCAGGCACAGGGTTATAGTCAATTGATCAATGAGCTATCTGACTGGTTAGTTGAAATCACCGGCTACGATGCGCTTTGTATGCAACCTAATTCCGGTGCTCAAGGTGAATATACCGGTTTATTAGCGATTAAGAAATATCATGAGTCTCGTGGTGAGGCTCACCGTAATGTGTGTTTGATCCCGCAATCGGCTCACGGTACCAACCCGGCATCAGCGCAACTCGCGGGCATGAAAGTGGTGGTTACCGCTTGTGACAAAGAGGGTAACATCGACCTTGACGATTTACGCGTTAAAGCCGGAGAAGTTGCCTCGAACCTTTCGTGCATCATGATCACTTACCCGTCAACTCACGGTGTTTACGAAGAAACCGTGCGTGAAATTTGTGACATCGTTCATCAGCACGGCGGTCAGGTTTACTTAGACGGCGCTAACATGAATGCGCAGGTCGGTATCACCTCTCCGGGCTTTATCGGCGCTGACGTATCTCACTTGAACCTTCATAAGACGTTTGCCATTCCGCACGGCGGCGGTGGTCCGGGTATGGGACCAATCGGTGTTAAAGCTCACCTCGCGCCATTCGTCGCAGGACATACCTTGATTAAACCGGGCGCGGAAAGTGACAGCAATGGCGCGGTTTCCGCCGCGCCATTCGGCAGCGCGGGAATTTTGCCGATTTCTTACATGTACATTCGTTTATTAGGCGGCGAAGGTCTTAAAGCCTCTACCCGGACCGCGATCTTAAACGCGAACTACGTGACTAAGAAACTGGCCGATCACTACCCCGTGCTTTACACCGGCCGGAATGACCGTGTGGCGCATGAATGTATTTTAGATTTACGCCCGCTTAAAGAAGCTTCCGGCGTTACTGAAATGGATATTGCTAAACGTCTTAATGACTATGGTTTCCACGCGCCGACCATGAGTTTCCCTGTCGCGGGCACCTTGATGATTGAGCCGACTGAGTCAGAGTCAAAAGCTGAGTTAGACAGATTCGTTGAGGCGATGATCAACATTCGCAAGGAAATCGCTAAAGTTGAGGCCGGCGAGTGGCCGGAGGATAACAATCCGTTAAGCAACGCGCCTCATACAATGGCCGATATCATCGACCCTGAGTTTGATTCCCGCCCGTACGATCGTGAATTAGCCGCCTTCCCCACTTCAGCGGTAAAAGCCAATAAATTCTGGCCTACCGTGAATCGCATCGACGATGTATTTGGCGACAGAAACTTGTTCTGCGCGTGTGTACCGACGGAAGATTATGAGTAATGACTCATTATTGCCGCGAATAATTAATTAAGTCGGTTAACGATTTAATTAAGATGGTTTTCTTAATGAAGTTGGTTAATTTCTCAGTTTAAGATTGAAAAAGCGAACCGGTCGGTTCGCTTTTTTATGTTCCTTCATTATGGCTCTCTTCTTTTGATAGTTCCTTAATACATGTGAAAAGCTCTCAGAAATTAAGAAAATTGAAGCAGACATTTTTACGGCGACATTATCGATCCGCAAAGTCAGCTATAAGCATAGTGGTAAACTTTAAATCGCGGCGTCCCTGAAACAACTCGGACGAAGATCCTCTCGCATCAGTACTCTTGCGAATTGATTACACGCAATGCCGCTAACGCGTCAGCGAAGTCGGGTTGGTTACCGGAGTTTTTAATCAACTGACGATACCTCAAATAACCGTTTTTATCGATGATCAGTAATTCGCTAGCGAGCAACCCTTTGTCTTTCATTAATAGCCCGTACCGGGTTCCAAACTCACGCCATGCTGAATCGGAGAGCAACATCAGATGCTGAATATTTTGTTGCTGAGAAAAGCGCTTTTGGGTAAAAGGAAGATCTGTGCTGACAGCAAGCATAACAACATTGTCAGGAAAGTTTGCCACTTGCTCATCAAGTCTAATCGCCTCCGCTTGATAAGTACCGATGTCAATACTCGGAACTGAAATGATGAAAACCGTCTGACCTTTAAAATCAGTCAGGTCAATAGCGTTAAAGTTTTCATCAATTAATTCGAAGATAGGAGCAGGCTCATTAAGTTCAGGAAAGCGCCCCAGTAAATTAACGCTCTTTTTTCTGAACTTCACCTGAAGGTCATTTTCCGGTCCTGTCGCGGCTAATCCAAGGTGTGAGAATATCAATAAACTCAACAAAAACAACTTATAACTTTTGCGGCTCATCATCGTTATTTCCAGAAGACTTTGCGGTTAAAATTAGATATCAAGTGTCCTCAACATAATACGCTTATCAATAAAAGATGCAATTTTCTGATTAAAACTCAATTTCATAGAGTCACCACAAAAAAAGCGGCACAAGCCGCTTTTTTTAGAAATGAGATTAATTACTTGTGATTTTCAGGCTTAGGCGGAAAGTTAGCCAAAAGTTTGCTCACCTTTTGATTAATAATCTCTGTTTTTTGCTGCGGTGTTTTACCTTTTTTAACGGTGTCTTTTATTGCGCCGCGCCAAATGAGTTTTTTTCGTTTTAGCGTCGACAAAATCAACAAAAAGCGTATTTACTTCATACTCTCGGACACTGGTTTGTGATTGAGTGCTGCCGCCCCACCACCAGTTAGGATAATATCCCGGGTAATAGCCGTAGTTAGTGTGGAATGTATCGACATCAACTTTTTTATCTGTTCTGGTGATGTAATTTACCAGTAATTGAGCCGACTTATTCGGAACACGCTTAATGCCTTTCATTGTCATTTGAGCATCGACAGCATTATGAATTCGTTGCTCCGTTAAGCCATCCATTTGATAACCTGCTTCACCCGCTTTTTTGTTCACCCAGGAGTAGGTTTTGTATTGACTAAAGTTAACCTGCGGATCGTAATCCCAGTTTCCTTTAATCGAACTGCATGCGCTTAATAGCAATACCGTCGCAATGAGTAACTTTTTCATAAAATCGCTCCGCTAATATATTAATTCCGCTCATTTCTCTTTAGGATACAACCCTATCTTCGATAGAACAAATTGATTTTCATGAATTTACTTAGTCAAATTCTTAATCCGCTTGACAATACCATCCGCATAAATGATAATCATTCTCAATTGGATTCATGGTAAAAGGAGAGTTTTATGCTTTGGTTAGCCGCGGCTTTAGTGATTGGCAGCGCGACTATGATTTGGTTGCCGCAACCAACAGCGACATTAAAAGGCATGCCCCCTTTTCTTAAGTTAGATTCTAAGGTTATTAAAACGCTCGTTATCCTTTCGGTATCCGGCATTATTCTTTGTGCTGTTTTTACTTTTAATCAGCCTTCAATAAAAGGCTTTACCGCAATCTTCTTTATGATCACAGCGACGTTTGTAGCCATTCCTGAATTACATCGTTTTATACTTCCCTGCGCGCTGATAACCGCCGTCTTAGTCATCGCGATAATAAGCCAATAACGCTCCGGCCCGGATGATTGAGCGCCATTCAATCATTGCGCTAAAATATAAACTTCTTTTAATGTTAAAGTGTGCTTACTCTTAATCTTGGTTTTGTTAGACTAAAAATAAATGTTTCCGACACAGAATAAAAATGAACTCAAATAGCAATGTATCTCTAGTTTACAGCACAGAATCTGGCCGTATAAAAGCCGAGACATCAAGGGCTTCCGCGCCTATGTCTGACGGCGTTGTCAGAATTCACAAACAAAGCAAGGGCAGAAAAGGCAAAGGTGTGTCTATAATTAAGGGGCTCGGTTTAGAACAGAAAGAATTAAAAGTGCTGGCTCAAAAGCTAAAAAAACAATGCGGCTGTGGCGGAACAGTCAAAAACTTTAACATCGAAGTGCAAACGGATAACCGTGAATCCTTGAAAGCCCTGTTAGAAAAACAAGGCTTTACGGTTAAGTTAGCAGGCGGTTAAGCAGTAATTAATCGGAGTTCCTATGTACAGTTTGCAAAACCATTTTTTGGTCGCTATGCCGTCTTTAGACGGCACATTTTTCGAGCGTAGTGTTATTTTCATCTGTGAGCATGATGAAAAAGGGGCAATGGGGATAATTATCAATCGTCCTATTGGTATTGAAGTTTGCGATCTGCTTGAGCAGATGGATCTTTCGACTCAAACACTTCTCCATTCAGCGGTGAAAGACTCTCCGGTGCTCGTCGGCGGGCCCGTCAGCCCTGACCGGGGCTTTGTCTTACACTCTACTCAGGCAGGCTGGACTAACAGCTTGTCGGTTTCTGATGATTTGATGATAACCACATCCCGTGACGTCCTCAGCGCCATGGGCAAGCAAAAAGGTCCTGATAACTTTATTGTTGCTCTGGGTTATGCGGGCTGGAGTAAAGATCAGCTTGAAGAGGAAATTGCCAGCAATTCCTGGTTAACCATTCCGGCAAACTCAGAAATTATGTTTGATATCGAACCTGAGAAACGCTGGCAGATGGCGACAACCTCGCTTGGCTTTGAGTCTTGGCAGATCTCATCCCAGGTCGGACATTCTTAACATTTCATTTTCAGTGTTAAATGCCGCTGTTGTTAAGCGGTTTTTTTGTATTTATTAAGCTATACGAAGGAGTTATCGCGGCATGTCCACCACAGTTTTAGGTTTTGATTTCGGCACCGGAAGTATCGGCGTTGCTGTCGGACAAAGTATCACCTGTCAAGCGTCTCCCGAAGCGGCGGTTAAAGCCAGCGATGGTATTCCTGACTGGGACGTCATAGAAGCCATCATAAAAAAATGGCAACCCGACATATTTGTTGTAGGCTTACCCCTGAACATGGACGGCACTGAACAACCGCTGACCCAAAGGGCAAAAAAATTTGCCGACCGTTTACACGGACGTTTCGGAGTAAAAGCAGAATTACAAGATGAGCGTCTGACTACCGCCGACGCTAAAGCTCGTTTGTTTGAATTAGGCGGTTATAAGAAACTGACAAAAGATCAAATCGACTCTGTTTCCGCGGTGCTGATTATCGAGAGCTACTTTGAAAACCGGTTCGGGCGCGGTTCCTTTCATACGACGGCCTCTTCGGTTTGAGTTTGCTGATAAAGCCGTTGTCCGGATGGCCGCTGATGAAATGTCCTGTATTCATTAACGTCGCCGCTCGGTTTTAGGAATACTCCAGCCTTAACCGCGGCGGCATAGCCGGAACGAACTTTTCTGCTCCGTCCCTTATTTGAATGCGATTCAATAGCATTAACAACCATTATTAAATCATTATCATAAAATTAATATTCATTTAAGTTGACCTTCGTGAGATTATCTTCTGTTAAATTATAAACTAAGATAAAAAATTGAGTTCAACAAAGTATGTCACTTAAGCGCTTATCGCCTTTGCTTTCACCGAAAATCAACCAGGCAGCCGTATTACCCGGTTGTGACACACCGTTTCAATCAGATGCGGCTGTAATACATAAGTTACGTCAGGATATTGAACAGCGGAATATCAGCGACTGGAAAGACAGCCTTGATCAAAATGAAAGCAACCAGACGATAATCGAAGCATTCTCAGAAATAATCAGTGAAAAGTTCTCCGCTTACGGAGACTCACCAGTCAGACAAGATTTAGCCCGGTTGATCAGCGAGAAACCGGCATGTCTGACAAACTTAATTATTTACTATTTAAAATCAAACGAATACATCGGCATCTCTTTTAATATACTTCTCGAAAATATTTTAAAATCGTGCAGCGATGCTTGTAAACGGGGTGACATTACTCATCAGCAATTAAATTCAGTTGTGAATTACACCATATTAAGCCTTGAGAATAACTGTGCTGAAGTGCGTTTTTTTACCTCTGACCGATTAAGATCCTGGAACTTAAGCCATTCCCGTCTTACTTTGGCTGTTTTTGAGCATTATTACCCGGCTCCCGCTGAAAGTGAAGAACAAAATACAATCGCGACATCTTTATACCAGCTGATTCTTTGTCCGGCCTCACTTTCTGATGAGGAGATTAATAACATTCTCAATCAGTTACTGACACCCGGCTTTAATATTTATATTTTTAATACGACTGACGTCATGTATTGCGTATTCGATTATTTAAATATGAATAATTTTGCATTCGGCGATGAGTTCTTTTTGTTATTTTCCAGATGTTTTTTATCTTTCGCCGAGCAAGAGCGTTTATTTGATCATCAAATTTTTTCTCAGACAATTTATCCTAGATTTGCTGACAAGGTTTTCAGCGAACTTAACGATGAACAAGACACGCTTAAAACCATCGCCACTTTCGATATAATTAACCCTGAAGCAAATCACTATGGTAATTCGCCTCGCTTATCTAATTTATTCATAACCGCGTTAAACCTGCTTGTCATTGCCTCTGAAGACAAAAACCATTCTGTAAACTCCGTATCAGGCCGCCTCCGGGCTAAAAAAAAGCAGTTAACTGATCTGATTGATAATTTTTCACAGTCAGATTACTCACTAATACAAACTGAGCTTCATCCCGACGCGCTGAAACTGCTTCAGTCCCTGACAACAATTCGGGATACACCGGAAAAAGAACAACAGGCGGTTACGCGGATTATTCGGATGAGCAAAGTTAACGAGCAGAAAAATCACATAGAAGCCAGAATTGAAACATACTCAGAGAGGCAGTTCGTGGTTATCGCGACAGAAACCTCGGCTGAGTTAGCTCAATGGATTATAGCCCGGCAAGCACTCTCACCGAGAGCGGTGGCGGAAATCGCCAAAAAATACCCGTCTCTCGCAAACAAGCTGTATGACAATAATTATTTCACTACAGCGAACACATTAGACGCGTTAATGAGTCTGGCTGAGCTTAATGATGATATCGCGCAAAGAGTCATCAATGACACAAACAACCCGCTTATTACCTTAAGCTGGCAGGCAAAAGCCGTCGCCAGTGTTGAAAACCCGCCTCAATCACTCAAAAGACAAGCCCTTCAACAGCAGGTTCAGCGCAGGCAGGACGATTTAATGAATAAATGGAAAGGCATATCTGAAAATGAATATTCAGATCTGATAAGAAGTTTAGAGTTCGCTTGCTATGATTTTCTCCGTACCAGAGAAATATTTCTCTGGGCTTATCAAAAACCAAATACCGAACTGTTACTGGTTAACTGCATAAGGTGCTGCCCGGGGCTGTTAAACTCAGATACAGCTGAGAGGGTATTTTCCGCTGACAATCAGCCGGCTAAAGAAAATCTGTTAGCCGCGGCGGGAACCAGGCTTACTAAGTTTAATATCAGCCCTGATAAAATCACTGCCGCTCTGACCCCCGCCGCATTGTTCTTACATCCGGACTTAAATCGCGTCAAAACCCTGCACGTACCGCATGAAATCTTATTTAACGCCGCCCTGACCAGCAGATCCTGCGCTATCGCCTATTTTGAGAGAAAAGACGAAGACATTCCGGAGCAAAACGTCGTACAATTATGGTTTCGCTGGCCCACTATTATTGACAGCTGCGAAATGTCAGAAAAAAACCGGCTTATCAGCCTCCCCGTTTTCGAAAATCTTTTCTTTTGTCCGGATAAACGAGATAAGCTATCATCGAGGCAAATAGAAATCTGCGCTGTACATTACCAACATATCGCTGAAACACTGCTGACAACCCCCTCATACGAAAATCTGGCCAAAAAGCTGTCTGAGGATCAAATAGCGCGAGTGTTAATGTATCACTCAAAACTGGCAAAGCGATTTTCTTCAATCCTGAAAAAAATTAAAAACGTAGAATATCCCTCATGTGAAAACTTATGCCGATTATTCGGAAATCATCCTGAATTAGCTGATTTCTGGAATCATCAGCGGGACTCGGAATATTTTAAGTTATTAACGGCTCCGGTTAACAGTAAGAGTCGGTATCACCGAATTGCTGAGATTCTGACTTACCCGGACTGGGAGCCTGAGATAATCACATTCCTGAATTCAGAATTCGGCGTAAGAATATCAAAAGAATTCTCTGAAGATGACTGGTTTGCATTAGCGGACTCTCATGATTGCTTAGCGCTTCATGTTTTTAAGACACCTGTCATTCGTCAGAATTTATCAAAAGAGTCTCTGCAAAAACTTTGTCTGAGAAATTCAGACTTATTCCGGTTACTTTTATCAGATCCTGACTATAAAAAACCGCAGATTTTACTTCAGGGTGACGCTCAATTCTGGCTTTCTGCCGCGGCGGAATATCCCCGGTTTACTCAAAAAATTCTGCGAATCATTACCGCGGAATTACGTCATCCGCTCAGCGACGAAGATCTGCTTAGATACAATGGCAACCATGAATTATGGCAGCAGCTCCTGACACACACACCGGCAGCGCAATCGAAACGACTCACTCAGAAAGCGCCGCTTTTGGTGCCGTCAGATAAGATAACAAAACCCTGGTACAAAGGTGAATATGTTGCGATGCGGCAAGGTGATTGGTATGAGAAAGCGTATCGGCATATGAACCAAAAAGGGTGCTGCTTCGGCTTTACACTCGATTTTTTTCGTTTTGCGCTGTTTCATAACGACCTTGAAACTTACGGATTAAGATGTGACTTTACCCTTTGCGATAAAACAGGCACATCCCTCCCTGAAGAAGTGGATTATCTTCAAAAAATTCAACTATTTGTAACAAAAAAAGATACAGTGACGGAAAGAAAGACAACCGGTTTACATTATTTAAAAACAGATAAAATAGCAGAAGCTGTTCAGCGTAATAAATTTATCGGGCTTTCGGCAGGTAATCATATTGCCGGTTTATTCTGGTTACCCGAGTCGAAACAAGCCGGAAAAGATACCGGAACACTGTACTACTTCGAATCAAACACAGGTATACGGCACTGGAAAAATTTCACGGTAAGCGAGCATGGTGATGAACTCAAAAATGCCATACTGCATTCATTTCTTATTATTCCATGTGGTTTTTGTAAAGGCGATTTAAAGATTAAGATATTTGATGAACAAAAAGTAAGAGAATTAGACTGGAGAAAATAACAAGATTCATCTCACATTCTCGCGCCGTCCTCAGTATCACCGTAACAAATATCAAATGCATTATTCTTCCGCCTCAGATATGATTTACCTTAATATTAATCAATACCGATAAGCGTTGAAAAAAATAGCCGTTTTCGTTGATGTTCAAAACATCTATTACACCACCAAAGAAGCGTTCAACCGTCAATTCAATTACCGGAAACTTCGGGAGTTTTTGAGCTGCGAAGGTGAGATTGTCATTGCCAACGCTTACGCTATTGCCCGTCAGGATGACGGCCAAATCAAGTTTCAGGACGCGCTGCGCCACTTAGGTTTTAACGTCAGACTCAAGCCGTTTATTCAACGTGCCGACGGCAGCGCCAAAGGTGACTGGGATGTCGGAATCACCATTGACGTGCTGGAAACGGCGCCGGATGTTGACACCATTATCTTGTTATCCGGTGACGGTGATTTTAGTTTGCTGCTGCAAAAAGTCACTGAGAAATACGGCACGGAAACTCAGGTTTACGGCGTTTCAAGTTTAACCGCGAAATCGCTGATGGACTCAGCAACGCAATTCCATGAAATCACACCGGAATTATTAAGATAATGAACGCTGGATATACCTTGAGTAAAACCTTTCACTTTGCGGTTCAGATTTATTATGAGGATACGGATTTTTCCGGCGTTGTGTATCACCCTAACTTTTTAAAGTATTTTGAACGCGCCCGTGAACATGTGATCGGCGCGGATAAATTAAACCGGCTCTGGCTTGAGCGACAACTCGGGTTTGCCGTTTATAAAACGGACATGACTTGCGGCGAAGGCGTCGAGTTTGCCGACATCATTGATGTACGAACCCAATTTTACATCGAAAGCCGGTACCGAACGGTCTGGCATCAGGAAATCTGGCGTCCCGGCGGCAAAAAACCAGCCGTAACCTGCGTTACTCAGATGGTCTGTATGAATACCCGGCGCCGGTTAACGCCGATGCCGGATGCCTTGATATCTGAGCTTACAAATTTAATTTAACGGTTCATCTGCGAACTTTAGGCAATCTTTATCGGCGCTTTCGAATCCAGCTGATTTAACTCGTGCCATTTTAACTCAAGTTCAAATGACCTCATGGGTTTGGCGTAACATTGACCTTGCAGCTTATCAACCCCCATTCGAATTAACAGCTCTCTGACTTTTGCCGTTTCAACACCCTCGACGGTCACATCAAGTCCGAGTTTTTTAGGTAAGGATATCGTGGCTTCTAAAATCAGCAATGACGCTCTCTCATTAAAGATGTCCGCCAGAAATGAACGATCAACTTTAACTTCATCAATAGGCAGGTTTTTCAGGTATGAAAGTGAAGAGTGACCGGTGCCAAAATCATCCATCGCCACTTTAATCCCGATGTGCCGCAGTGTTCTCAAGGCACGAACGGCTTTTTCAGTATCTTGCATAAAACTGTTTTCGGTGATCTCTACCATCAGGCAGTCCGATGACAGCTTATAGCGTTCAAGCCCTGAACGAATATCCTCGATAATCGTATCACCGCACAAGTCTTCGGGCGATAAGTTAATCGCCACTCTGGTATACAGCCCTGACGCCCGCCATGAGCGCTGCTGAATAAAAATCCGCTCCAGCATCCAGCGGCTGATTAGATCAATGATGCCCGCTCTTTCCGCCAGCGGAATAAATTCCGCGGGTGAGATCTTGCCGAACTTTCGATGCTCCCAGCGAATCAATGCTTCCACCTGCCTGAACCCGCCCCCGGCTAACTCTTCTTTTGGCTGGTAGACAATATAGGGTTCATTAAACTCCAGGGCTTTCGGAATCGCGCTGATAATCTCAAGCTCTCTGTGTTGCACCGTGTCATCACCCTCACGATAACCGGCGACTAACTCAGGGTGATCGCCGGCTTTTTTTATCGCTAAATCAAGTCGCTTCAGCATCAGGCTGACATCGGCATGATGCTCAGTCAAATCCAGCACACCGATTTTTAAACGCACACTGATTGGTGTGCCCTTTATATCAAAAGGAGACTGGATGTGCTGCTGCAGACTGTATGCTTCATCAAGTGAAATGCCGGTGTCAAAATACATTAAAAACTCAGAGCCGCTCATCCGCGCCAATAATTTAGGTTTTCGCGGTAAGTTTTTTAATCGCTCCGATAAACGCTTCAACAGGTGGTCGCCCAGAGAAAAACCGAACAAATCGTTCACATAACGAAACCGGTGGATATCGATTAATACAAACGCCCCCGATTTAACCGGCATCATCATCGCCAAGCGGCGCTTTAAACCGAGCCGATTCATCACACCTGTCAGTTTATCCAGACCCGTCGGCGGCGGCAGTACCCTCAACAACCCATCGATAGCGTTATAAAGTCCTTTATATCGAAAAGGCACGTCTTGCATATTCAGCTTAGCGCGTTTGTCGATTTGAGATGAGATTTTAACTGACAGTCGATTAATGAATTCATCGTCTTTTCTCTCTCTTCGTCCGGTTCGCCATTTAACCAGAAGATGACTGACAAATAAAGCGAAAACCCAGCTGATAAAAAAGACGAATACTAAGGTAAAACTCCCGTAATAAATCATGCCATTATCCTTATTGTCGGCACTCAGTTCAGCATTGTCGTAACTTCTTATTTATGATTATAACTTAAAGGTGGTATACACCTTAACTTATTGATAACTTTTCTTAATGTCCCGATACTGGGCTAAAAAAGCTTCACTTGCAAGTTCTTCTCCGCTCGTCGGCAAACCTCTCATAGTATAGAAGTCCATTTTGCTTGCCGTAGCCGCCCGGGTTTTCAATACTCCTAAATAAAGCGACCCCGCCCGCATAAAATCAAGGTAACTGACTTTATCCGTCGTATAATCAAAATCACTGAAGTGTTCAACGACCTCGATCATGTCTTCCGAAAAGTCCCAGCACTTAACAATAGCGGTACCCACTGGTGTCTGTATTTGCTGAATGACCCGACGAAGCGAAGCCGCGTCATCAAACAAATCCGGCTGAATCTCCGCTTCGGCTAAAATCGGTAACGCACCGATATTGTGAACCAGCGCCGCTAATGTAAGTGTTTCCGCTTCAAGCTTAGTCCGCGGATTGTTTTCCTGATATCGCATCAACAGCGCGCAGGACGCCGCCGCCACATCGACGGAACAACGCCATACTTCATCCATCACCTTCCAGACCATTTCATTGCTGGAGATAAACAGCTGCTCCAGCGCTAATGACGTCACGATAGATTTAATCTGGTCGAAACCGATACGGATAACGGCTGAATGTAAGTTGTCGGCTAAACGCCCGCGGCAATACATGGCACCGTTGGCGACTCTGATGACTCTTGCGGTAATAGCGGTATCTTTTTTTACGACGTCTACAACTTGCCTGATATCAGACCCCGGACGATTGATCACTTGCTCAACTTCAATGGCGACATCCGGCAGTGAGGGCAAAACAAGGCAGTCTTCTTGTAATTTCCTACACAATTCGTCAGTAATAATTTGCTCGACATCCATTGATAAACTTCCTTTTTTATCAATCATTTTTTCCCGCGGATATATAATAATAAGTCACTTTCACTGATTTTTCTTGAGCGTGTGACAAACAGCGGCCGCTAGCCGCTCATCTTGAACAAAACCTGAAGTCAGCTCGGAATTCAGAGAATAATTTGATTTTTCTTTGACTCATAACTCGGTAGCCGTCGCGGCGATTAATAATTTTTTAAGAGAGCTTTCATACAGCGAGAGCGCTTTACTGATATCGGCACTGTTCTTTTTCGGGTTTTCAATAAGGTAATCAGATAACCCTGTATTGTCGGCGACAAAAAGGATCTGACTCCCAAGAAAGCCGAACAGCGCTCTTTCAAGTTGTACCGGAACTTTAAGAGAATGATTCAAAATGATCCCCAAAGCAGAACTGACCGTTCCGCTAAGATTACTACCATTTGCATCTTGCCCGCGTGAACCAGTAAAATATTTCCCCCGTTATCAGCAATTCGCTGATAATGTTTCTCTTCGTTGCTGACTCAGACTCAGCGGCGATATTTCTTCGTTGCTGAATAAGACCCGGCAACGATTATTTCAGATGATGTTGAGAGTTAATATGTTTAAGCCTGAGTTACTGTCTCCCGCCGGAACGTTGAAAAATATGCGCTATGCGTTTGCCTATGGCGCGGACGCGGTTTATGCCGGTCAGCCCAGATACAGTCTGCGCGTAAGAAATAACGATTTTAAACTCGAGAACCTGGCTCAGGGTATTCAGGAAGCGCACGATTCAGGCAAAAAACTGTATGTTGTCAGCAACATCGCTCCTCATAACGCTAAATTAAAGACCTACATCAAGGACATGCAGCCTGTCATTGACATGAGCCCGGACGCGCTGATCATGTCCGACCCCGGCTTAATCATGATGGTGCGTGAAGCTTTCCCGCGGCAAGAAGTGCATCTGTCAGTACAAGCTAACGCCATTAACTGGGCGTCCGTGAAATTCTGGGAACAACAGGGGATTAAGCGTGTCATTCTGTCCCGTGAGTTATCACTGGATGAAATTGAAGAGATCCGCCAGCGCTGCCCTGATATTGAACTGGAGGTATTTGTTCACGGCGCGCTTTGTATGGCCTATTCCGGCCGCTGCCTGCTTTCCGGTTACATCAACAAACGCGATCCGAACCAGGGTACCTGCACCAACGCCTGCCGCTGGAAGTACGATGTTCACGAAGCCGAAGAAAACGAAACCGGCGATGTGATCGCGGTACAACCCGAAGCGCCGGCGGTTCAGATCGAAACGCCGAAACCGACCTTGGGCGAAGGCGCTTCGACGGATAATATTTACCTGCTGCAAGAAGGTAACCGTCCGGGTGAGTATATGCCGGCGTTTGAGGACGAGCACGGCACTTACATCATGAACTCAAAAGATTTACGTGCCATTCAGCACGTTGAGCGCTTAACCAAAATGGGCGTTGACTCATTAAAAATCGAAGGCCGCACTAAGTCTTTTTATTATGTGGCGCGTACCGCTCAGCTTTACCGCCAAGCGATTGAGGACGCCGCGGCGGGCCGTGAGTTCAACCCTAACTTAATGCGTCAATTAGAAGGTCTCGCGCACCGCGGCTATACCGAAGGCTTCTTACGCCGCCACGTACACGATGAATATCAAAACTACGAATACGGCTACTCAGTCAGTGATACGCAGCAGTTCTGCGGTGAGCTGACGGGTAACCGTAATCCGGCGGGTTTAGCTGAAATTGACGTGAAAAATAAATTCTCAGTCGGCGACAGCGTTGAACTGATGACACCTCAGGGCAACATGAACCTGAAAATCGAAGGTTTGGAAAACCGCAGGGGTGAAGCCGTAGAGTCCGGTAAAGGTAACGGCCACACGGTTTACCTTAACGTACCAAAAGAAGTCGATTTAAACAGCGGTATTCTTCTAAGAAACTTACCGCAAGGCCGCGACACCCGTAATCCGCATAATCAAGCGGGTTAATCCTCCGTTGCCGCACCTGCGAAAGCAGGTGCCCGGCGACTTTGACTCCCGTCTTACCGGACTGAGCGACTCTTCTGATCACGCGAAATTAAATATCAGTCCGTAATGGAATCCGGCTCCCGCCAGAACAAATACATGCCAAATAGCATGGGTATATTGTTTCTGTTTCTGTACATAGAAAAACACCCCGAAGGTATACGCCGCTCCGCCTAAGCCGAGCAGCCAAAGCCCGCCGGCCGGCAGCATCTGATAAATGTTCGGCAGAATAAATACCGCCGCGAACCCCATCCCTAAATACGTCGCCAGCGAAACGATTTTAAAACGGTTCTTAAAAACCAGTTTAAATGCGATTCCGACAGCGGCTAATACCCAAATGATGACCAGCATAGTATTGCCGACACCGGCTTCGGGCAGTGAAAACATCAAAGGCGTGTAGGTGCCGGCAATCAAAAGATAGATGGCGCAGTGATCCGCCATTTTTAAGACGGACTTCGCCGAGGGATGAGTAACTGAATGGTAAAGTGTCGAGGCGGTGAATAAGACGATCATCGAAGCGCCGTAAACCGCGTAACAAACCTGTTTTCCAAATTCGCCGACCGTATTGGATGTTAACAGTCCTATTAAGCCGATAATACTCATGATGACACCCACGCCATGAGTGACTGAATTTAATATTTCTTCTTTCACGCTGTAACCGCTCATTTTTGAGCGATGAACTGTCTTTTCGGGCATGGGATAAATTTCCGGCTTACAATTGTAAGCTGAAATAATAACAGGGGCTAATGACAAAATGAAGATGTCTGATCAGATTTCGGCTTAATGTTTTAAGAAACTTTTTTGAAGCTGAAACGCTTATTATTTTTACACCAGCAGGCTGGCTGCCAGTAGCTTTTTCTTATAAATTCAATGGGGAACAAGACTCCGGCCTTCGCTGTAGTGACGAAGAAACTTAAAACACTCTAGACAGGCTCAATAAAAAACGGTCAGGCACACACCGCCTGACCGCTTCCCCTATCAGCACTCAAAAGCCGGGTTTACCCCAACTTAACCCTGGCGTTACGAAACATACGCATCCACGGGCCGTCCTCGCCCCACTCGTCCGGGTGCCATGAGTTCGCTACGGTTCTGAATACCCGCTCCGGGTGCGGCATCATAATGGTTACCCGGCCGTCTGTTGTCGTTAAACCGGTAATGCCGTTCGGTGATCCGTTCGGATTGCGCGGGTACTGAGTCGCGATTTCACCATGACCGTTCACATAACGAAGCGCTACCGTGCCCGTTGCTTCGGCATGAGCTAAGGCACCCGTGTCAGCGAATTCCGCATAGCCTTCACCGTGAGAGACCGCAATCGGCATTCTGGAACCTGTCATTCCCTCAAAGAAGACAGACGGGGTTTCTTGCACTTCAACTAAGCTGAAGCGGGCTTCAAAGCGTTCGGATTTATTGCGTACGAAGCGCGGCCAGTGATCGCTGCCCGGGATCATTTCCTTCAGGTTGGACAGCATCTGACAACCGTTACACACGCCTAAAGCGAAACTGCCGTCACGGGCGAAGAACGCGCTGAATTCGTCACGCGCTCGTCGGTTAAATAAAATCGATTTCGCCCAGCCCTCACCGGCTCCTAACACGTCACCATATGAGAAACCGCCGCAAGCCGCTAAGCCCTGGAATTGTTCCAGACTGACGCGACCAGACAGAATATCCGACATGTGAACGTCGACACTGTCAAACCCGGCGCGGTTAAATGCCGCCGCCATTTCGACATGAGAGTTCACCCCTTGCTCACGTAAAATCGCTATCTTAGGTGAAGCGCCTTTAACAATAAACGGCGCGGCGATATCTTGCCTCGGGTCAAAGCTTAAATCGACGGTTAACCCCGGCTCATCAGCCTTTAGCTTAAGATCAAATTCTTGCCCGGCACACTCAGGATTATCACGCAGCGCCTGCATTCGGTACGTGGTTTCCGACCAAAGTTTACGCAGCGCCGCCCGGCTGTCCTCGAATACCACGTCATCAGCGTCAGCAAAACGAATCGTTTCATCAGCCGTCAAATGACCGATGACATGACAGTCAACGCCGCCCGCCTGATATCGCACCTGAACACCTGCGACGTCATCAGCTCTGACTTGAATAACCGCACCCAGCTCTTCATTAAATAAGCGTTCTAAACGCGTGCCTTTAAGAGCGGCTAAATCAATATCTAAACCTGTATTGCCCGCGAACGCCATTTCAACCACGGTGGTAAATAACCCCCCGTCACTGCGGTCGTGGTAAGCGATGATATGGTTATCCGCCAGCAGTTTCTGCGTGGTTTCAAAGAAATGGCGCATAACGGCGGGATTATCCAGGTCAGGCGCTTTGTCCCCTAACTCGTTATAAACCTGGGCTAAGCAAGAACCGCCTAAACGATTTTGCCCTTGACTCAAATCCAGCATCAGTAAACGAGTATCACCTTTATCGCTGCGAAGCTCCGGCGTGACGGTTTTACGGATATCCCGCACCGCGCCGAATGCGGTAATGACCAGTGACATCGGCGCCGTTACCGCTTTATCCAGACCGTTTTCACTCCATGCCGTTTTCATCGACATCGAGTCTTTGCCCACCGGAATGGTCAAGTCAAGCGCGGGACATAACTCCTCGCCGACGGCTTTAACCGCTTCGTAAAGACCGGCGTCCTCGCCCGGGTGCCCCGCGGCGGACATCCAGTTCGCGGAAAGTTTAATACGCTTGAGTGAGCCGATGTCAGCGCCGGAGATATTCATGATCGATTCGGCGACCGCCATACGAGCTGACGCGCCATAATCAAGCAAAGCAAGCGGCGTTCTCTCGCCCATTGACATGGCTTCCCCCGTATAACTATCAAAACTCGAGGCGGTTACCGCACAGTCCGCGACAGGCACCTGCCAGGGGCCGACCATCTGATCGCGGTTGACTAAGCCGGTGACCGTTCTGTCACCGATGGTCACAAGGAAGGTTTTATCAGCCACCGCCGGCAGAGTTAACACCCGTTTCACCGCGTCAGCAATATCAATTTTTTCCTGCGCTAACGCCGTGCCCCGGGCTTTTTTCGATATCACATCACGGCTCATTTTCGGCGGTTTGCCAAGCAGCACCTCAAGCGGTAAGTCAATCGGCTGATTACCAAAATGCGGATCGTCCAGAATCAAATCCTCTTTGACCGTCGCTTCACCGACAACGGCGAACGGCGCGCGTTCACGCTGACAAATCCGCGTGAATAACTCCAGATTTTCAGGCGCCACCGAAAGCACATAACGCTCCTGTGATTCGTTGCACCAGATTTCCAGCGGGCTCATGCCGCGCTCATCCGATAACACATCACGTAAATTGAAGCGGCCGCCGCGGCCGCCGTCACTGACCAGCTCAGGTAACGCGTTTGACAGACCACCGGCACCGACGTCATGAATAAACTGGATCGGGTTGTTGTCGCCCAGCTGCCAGCAGCGGTCAATCACCTCCTGACAGCGACGCTCCATTTCCGGGTTATCACGTTGCACGGAAGCAAAATCTAAATCCTCACTCGACTGGCCTGACGCCATTGAAGACGCCGCGCCGCCGCCAAGACCGATGTTCATCGCCGGGCCGCCGAGTACGATCAGTTTCGCGCCTTGCGTGATTTCGCCTTTCTGAACGTGATCTTCACGAATATTACCTAAACCGCCGGCAAGCATGATCGGCTTGTGATAACCGCGCACCTCAACGCCGTTATGACTGTTAACTTCCTGCTCGTAGGTACGGAAGTAACCCAAAAGTGCGGGACGACCGAATTCGTTGTTAAACGCGGCGCCGCCGAGCGGCCCCTCGGTCATAATATCCAACGCGCTGACGATACGGTCTGGTTTGCCGTAATTGCCTTCCCACGGCTGCTCAAAGCCCGGAATTTTCAGGTTAGAAACACTAAACCCCGTTAACCCCGCCTTGGGTTTAGAGCCGCGGCCTGTCGCGCCCTCATCGCGAATTTCACCGCCTGAGCCGGTCGCGGCTCCCGGGTACGGGCTGATTGCGGTGGGGTGGTTATGGGTTTCCACCTTCATCAGAATGTGCGTCGGCTCGGTATGATAATTATAAATGCCGTCAGGATCCGGGAAGAAACGACCGGCGACATGCCCCTCCATTACCGCGGCGTTATCTTTGTAGGCGGACAATACGTGATAAGGCGTGTGCTCAAAGGTATTTTTGATCATTTTGAACAAAGACTTCGGCCGCGCCTCACCATCGATGGTCCAGTCCGCGTTAAAGATTTTATGCCGGCAATGCTCGGAGTTAGCCTGCGCGAACATCATCAATTCGATATCGTTCGGATTACGACCGAGCTTAGTGAAGTTTTCGACCAGATAATCAATTTCATCCTCGGCTAAGGCTAAGCCCATATCAATGTCGGCTTGCGCTAAGGCGCCGCGGCCTTCGCCTAACACATTGACGCTGGTGAATGGTTTCGGCTCGGTTTGCTCAAACAACACGGCGGCGGATTCGATATCAGTAAATACCGCTTCAACCATGCGGTCATGCAGTAAACCCGTAAGCGCTTTTTCCTGTTCAGCGCTTAACGCATCCGCCTCAACGTAGAAAGCGACACCACGCTCTAAGCGATGTACTTTAGCTAAATCACAATTGCGGGCGATATCGGTTGCTTTTGATGACCAGGGAGAAATAGTGCCGGGGCGAGGTGTTACGAAAAAGAGAGAGCCCTGAGGTTGCCGGGATTCGATTTCAGGCCCCTGACTTTGCGGACCATAGGTGAGCAGTTTATGTAATTGTTGTCGCTCATTGTCGTCCAGTGTCCGGGATAAATCAGCTAAATGAATATACTCGGCGTAGATACTTTTAACCGGAAGTGCCTGACTGTTACAGGCTTGCAGCAGTTTCCGCACATTAAAATCTGAGAGCGCGGGGGCTCCGCGGATGATCTCCATCACGTCATTTCACCTTTTAGTTTGCAGGGTGGTTAAGTTCCCAACTATAAGTTTTTTCACTTTTCTGACGCCCGTCTTAAGCATTCTACGGCATTACTCTTGCCTGAAAGACTGCCGGTATTACCGCGCAAAAGCGCCTTGTACAGCACTTAACCTGAACGAACGCCAAAAATATCAAAAAACTTACAGTCGGGTACTTATAGAGTATAATTTGGGCGACATTATATTGAAAACACGCCGGCAGATCATCATCTGACAATAGGTTAGAGCTTGATTATGCTTCCTAAAACAGGTCGTTTTTCGGAAAACTCTTTTCTGGACTATTTTCCCGGTTTGTATTGCTTTATCGCATAACTCAGCTGACCGCTTTGAATTGCTTTAACTGATTTTAATTTATCGAAAAGCAGGACAAGTATAATTCACTTAGAACCGCTATACGCTCATAAGCTTGCTAAAATCGCCGCTGGCCGTGTGCGGCTTCCGCGAGTAGAATAACGCTTGCCGCAAGCTACGCCTTGCTGTCAATAAACGGTGTAACGACAGTTTTTTATGTCGGTAATTTTCTCCGCGACCGAGAAGTTATCCGGCTGAGCCTTTCAGGATAATCAAAGTGTTTCGGCGCCGACACAACCCCTATTCAGTAATGTTACGGCGGTCATTTATTGCCAAATCGAGCCGAATGTATTATTCCTGTAACACAGATGATGTAAAACGAGAAAAATACATAATGGGTTTCAGAGGTAGAGGCAGTATGAGAAAAAAGTTTAATAACACCGCGTCAAGAAGAAGGATGCACAATAAAACCAAACACGCCAGAACCATCAAGCGTCAGAAACTGTTCTTTAATTTCCTTTCAGCTGAGGAATAGTTCTGCTTCTCAGCTGTTACTCTGCTCTCGGTTTCAAATGAGACTCTGAGTTATAAAGCTGTTTTCAATATCCGAAGCGTCCGCGTAACTCCGCTCATGTAACAAAAACAACCCGATAATTAAGCTTTATTCACTCTTGGTCAAAGCACGATGATCTCGCTGTATAATAACAGCAAACTTAATCAATCAGTTATTCAGGTTCAGGTTAATGCACGATTTACCTTTAGTCATCAGCGTCAGAGAAAGACCGGCAAACTCATTATCAGAGTCTGACGCCGAGGCTCCGGAAAAAAAGGGGGCGCCGTCGGGTCTGTCAGAGCGGGACTTAAATCAGCACCTCGAAGTGTTAGCTAACCGAACACTATCTGATGGTGATTTATCCGGGTTAAACAGATTATTCAATGACATTGTCTGGATTCAGTTCAGCCGCAACGGAGAGAAAATAAACAGGTTGTATAAAGTTGTTTATTCATCCGCTAAAGACAGGCCGGTGATAGCAAAACTGTTTTGTCAGGAGAAAAGACAAACCCCGCGGGCATACCTGAATAAGCTCAAATTCACATACCATAAAAAATTAGCGTTTTTTCAACGAAAAGTGCTTAAAAGGACGATTGCGGACTCCGCGTCATTATTAAAAAAAGAAGCCTATTTCGTCGACAGAATCAACCATCGGCTAAAAATACAAACCACGGACAGAGAAAAGCTCCGCTACAGGATTGTCACAGGATTGCGCAACGTAGGATCTGACTGGCATAAAAACGTGCTTTCGCAGCTCGCGTTTAAGTCACGTGAGGAGCTGACGGCTGAAAACTGGCAGTCCTTGTTTGATAGGCCGAAAGAGTATGAAAACTTGCCGCCTGAGCAGATGGAGCCCCTGTATGAATTAATCGAAACAATTCCCAGTATTGAGGATATTGAGCAGGCGCAGCCCCCTCAGCCTTCCCCGGTTTTCCCGGGTCAGCCATCGCCGGCAGCGGTAAATATTCCGTCTTATAATGCAGAAATCACGTCCGAGCGCACAAGAACATGGATCGAGCGAGTCAGTAAGCTCACGAGATATGAGTTTGCGCCAGATTCAGACATAGGAACCACACCTGATGGTGAGTTCATAGATAAGGAGCGGTACCTGAATTTACTCAGGCAGACACAAAACACATTACAAAGCCGGTTAACGGAACTCAGGAAAACACAAGCCGGGATTGAACAGGCTCACAGTCAGTCAAAGGCCGGTGTAAGAAAAAACATAACAGTATCAGAACAGTCGATTCAGGCTCAGCCTCCGCAAGATCCGGGTATTGTTTTATCGCACCGGAAGAAGCCGCGAAAAGCTCAGGCGGATTTTTCTGATGTTAAATCAGATTTAATAACAAATAACGAACAAATTGAAGACATCAACAATGCGTTAAGTCTCATTCAAACAGCGCCTTAAGATTACCCGCATCAGTAAAGCCGCGCCCAAACGGGCGGGGAGTGTCAGTTCTGTTTCTTTAACGCTTTTTTTTCCGCTCTGCGGCGTTTAAAAAAATCACTGAGCTGACGGCCGCATTCATCAGCCAGGACACCCGATTCCACTTCAACAACATGGTTTGCGCTTGAGTGCCGCAACACATTAAGTACGGTTCCGGCCGCTCCGGTTTTTTCATCTTTAGCGCCAAACACGACTCGCCCGACACGAGCATGAATAATAGCGCCGGCGCACATGCTGCAGGGCTCCAGAGTGACATAAAGCGTGGTATCAGTAAGGCGGTAATTTTCGACGTTCCGCCCCGCTTGCTGAAGACAGCGAATTTCGGCGTGGCCGCAAGGGTTATGGTCGGCAATGGACAGGTTATAACCTGAGGCGACAATTTGATTTTTTTTTACTAAAACGGCACCTACGGGCACCTCTCCTCTGGCTTTCGCTTCTTCGGCTTGCTTAATGGCATACCGCATCCAGTATTCGTCCTGCTCCGCTGCCACTTTGACTCTCTGTTTACTCTTCTTCATCGCTTTATTTTATCAGCAGTCAGTAATAACTGCATGCGGATAAGCTTTTTTATTCATTACATTTATAAGTTAAAAGTAAATTTTAAATTAATCTTCATTTACTAACATGTATAAAGACTTATTGTTGCCTTATCTTATTAAACAATAAATGAATTTAATTTAATGATTCTCGAAACATAAACGAGGAATATATACATGATTAATAAAGGCATTCCTGTTATCGATTTCACCGACTTAATCAACACCTGCTCATTATCCAATCAAAATATCGAAAATTTGAAAAAAAAATAATAAAAAAAATGTATATTAGGACTTACGCATTGACAGAGTGTTTTGAAATTTGATATCGGGTAAAATGATCATTTTCAGGGATGGAAGTGAGAAAAACTACTCGCCCAACGACAGCTAGTAGTCCATTCAAAAGCAAATAATGGCCTGATAGTTTATCCTAACAGTTCCTGAACACAACGAATACAGGAGCTGTTATGAGGATTAAATACCATGTCCGTTTGAGTAATGAAGAGCGTTCAATGCTTGAAGCTTTGATAAAGCAGAAGAAACCACGTGTTGCTCAACATAAGAAACGACACGCCCAAATTTTACTTGCTATTGATGAGAATAATTCGCCACTGACCAATCAACAGATTGCTAAGGCGCTAAACATCTCACCACTTGCAGTAACGAGCCTCAGAAAGCGTTTTGTCGAGGAAGGATTAGAAGTCGCTGTTAATAGCAAACACAGCCATCAAGGCCGCAGACGCATAATGGATGGTGAAGCCGAAGCACACCTAATTGCGCTGACCTGCTCTGCGCCTCCGGAAGGACGTTGCCGTTGGACATTAAATCTTCTTAGAGACAAGATGATTGAACTCAAATATGTCGATAGCATATCGAGAACCTCTGTTCATTATGCGTTAAAAAAAATGAACTTAAACCCTGGCTTAAAGAAGAGTGGTGTATACCTGAAGAGGAAAACGCTGCCTTCGTGAGCGCTATGGAAGATATATTAGAACTCTATAAACTTCCTTACGATCCCAAGTGTCCTTTAGTATGCCTTGATGAAACCAGCAAACAACAAGTTAAAGAAGTTCGCAACCCGTTACCTTTAGTTTCAGGTTATCCGGAGCGATACGATACGGAATATGAGCGTAACGGTGTCAGCAACCTGTTCATGATATTTGAGCCTTTAGCGGGCTGGCGGCATGTTGAGGTCACAGAGCACAGAACGGCCGTTGATTGGGCTCATCAGGTAAAAGCCTTAGTAGACGGGCGTTATAAGGATGCTGAGACAATTGTGTTGGTTGAGGATAACCTGAATACTCATACCCCGGCTTCATTTTATAAGGCCTTCGAACCAGAAGAAGCTCGTAGGCTGATCAATAAAATCGAATTTCATTACACGCCAAAACACGGAAGCTGGTTGGATATGGCTGAAATTGAATTAAGTATCTTGAGCAGACAATGCTTAAACCGAAGAATACCGGATCAGGAAACACTAAATTGTGAAGTTGAAGCCTGGGTCACCCAACGCAATGAGTCCAAGGCTAAGATGATTTGGCAGTTCACAACTGAGGAGGCACGTATCAAGTTAAAGAAGCTTTACCCCGTCCTTCCAGGGTACAGTTAGCCTTTTAACAGAATTAAACTGATTAACGAAATCCTGTTACACTTTCGTTAATCAAAATGAAAAAAGCTAGAGTCCTACTGGCTTGCCAAAGGGTGGGAGGAAGCATTTTGTTCAGAAATTACAGACTTATTAATTAGTTGTGAATAAAAGTTGTATAAGAGTTTAAAACAATAAAAATCAATACAAGATTTTTAGCTCTCCTATGACTAAGGCTTAGCAAAAGAGCTTGAAGTATTGAATTCAAATGGACGGAGTACTAGGAATAATGGCTCTGGAGACAGAAACCGTACATGGGAGTAATTCAGTTAATATCAAAGTATATTGCCAAGTGCTAGAAGGCTTTGACGCTGAATGAAATATACCAACTGATGAAAACATGAAACTGAACCCAAACAACGCACACAGAGGAGTCAATGAGAGTTCATTACAGCCTGTACGGTCGCTTACTCAATAAGGAAGCACTGTACGACGGATTTAAGAAAGTTTGGAGAGCCAAAGGCGCTGCTGGTATAGATGAGCAGAGCTTAGAGCAATTCGCTTCAAATCTGAGCAATGAACTTGATAAACTTCTTATCGAACTTAAAACCAAGCAATACCGGCCTTCAGCCGTCAAACGGGCAGAAATCCCGAAAGATGACGGTGGAGTGAGAAAGCTTGGTATACCAACAGTTCGAGACCGAATCGTACAACAGTGCCTAAACGATATACTGAGTCCGATATTTGAAGAGCAGTTCCATCCGTCAAGCTATGGATATCGACCTAATATACCCGTGATCATTCAAGATGCGATTTTTTCAAACAAAGGCTTGCAATTTTCTGTAATGAGATCATCATAGCAACATGATTGAAATATCCTTAACCAAAGAAGAAAAACATTCTCTGGAATCACGACATAAATCGTCAAGTGATAGCCGTGAATGTGACCGAATTAAAGTTGTTCTGTTACGTTCAGAAGGCTGGTCTTATTCTTTAATTGCTCAAGCGTTACGGATAGATAAAACAACAGTCAAACGTCATTTTGATGACTATCAATCTCAAGAAAAACTGAAACCCGAAAATGGCGGTTCAGTCAGTCGGCTCACTCCAGAGCAAACCGAGTTTTTGATAGCCCATTTAACAAAATTCACTTTCGCTCATACACATCAAATTGTGAGTTATATTGATGAAACCTTTGGTGTGAAATTTACGGTTGCAGGGTTAAACAAATGGCTGCATCGCAATGGCTTCAGTTACAAAAAGCCTAAGGGTGTTCCCCATAAATTTGATGAGCAAAAGCAAGCCGAATTTAAAGAAAAATACGAGACATTAAAGGCCGAAAAGCCTGATAATGAGCCAATTGTATTTATGGACGCTGTCCATCCTACCATGGCAACAAAGCTGTCTTACGGTTGGATAAAAAGAGGTGAAGATAAGCTGATTAACACCACAGGCAGCCGTACTCGCTTGAATATTATTGGTGGCATTCAGCTGGGGAAGTCGGCTGAAACTGTGACAGCCCAATATGAGCGCGTCAACCAAGAATCTGTTGTGGATTTTTTAGTAAAACTGAAAGCTCAACATTCTAAAGCTGAGCGTATTCACCTCATCTTAGATGGTGCTGCTTATCACCGAGCAGGCAGCGTAAAAGAAAAAGCAAAGGAGCTGAAAATCGAGCTTCATTACTTACCACCATACAGTCCGAATTTAACCCCAATTGAGCGGCTCTGGAAAGTAATGAATGAGCATGTGAGAAATAATGAATATTTTGCTTCAGCCAAAGAATTCCGAAAACGGATAAATCATTTTTTCGATGTCAAACTTCCAGAAATCGCGGATACTTTAACGAGTAGGATTACTGACAACTTTCAAACGCTCACATCTGCAACTTGAATTTGCTTGGGTATAGAAGCTGTCACGATGCCATTAATAAAGCCACGATGTTTATTCGTCAATATGATTTAAAACATGTGGTGGATATGGATTTATCCAAATGCTTTGACTTACTCGACCAAGAGTTAATCTTATCGAGCATAAGCAAAAGGGTAAAAGATGGCAGCATCTTAAAGTTGATAAAATTGTTTCTTGAAAGTGGAGTCATTGTAGAAGGCAACTGGCAAGCAACAGTAACAGGAAGTCCGCAAGGCGGGGTGATCAGTCCGCTGATAGCGAACATCTACCTTGATGCCTTTGACCAAGAGATGAAACGCCGAAACCATCGACTGGTCAGGTATGCCGACGATATCCTGATATTGTGTCGCAGCCGCAAAGGTGCAGAAAACGCCTTGAAGCAAGCGACAAAGCTACTCGAAAAAGACTTAAAGTTGACGGTAAATCGAAGTAAAACCCATATTACGCATAGTGATGATGGGGTAAAGTTTCTCGGAGTAGAGATTGGCAGTAAATACACGACCATCCAATCCAAGAAGCTGAATAGCTTCAAAGCGCAGCTAAAAGCTCTCACTAAGCGCAATGGTGGCAAGCCACTGCAACGAGTGATACAAGAGTTAAATCCGAAATTAAGAGGGTTTAGTCAATACTTTCGAATAGCGAATGTTGGTAGTGAATTCAAGAAACTAGCCACATGGCTAAGACGAAGACTGAGAAGTATTCAACTGCGACTATGGAAAAAACCGAAAAGGTTACATAGGAGACTGAAGCAGCTTGGCTTTAAGCCACCATTTAAGTATATCCATATGAGACGGTGGAAGAACTCAAAGAGTCCGCTAGCTCACTATTCGATGCCGAATAAATGGTTTACAGAGATGGGGCTATACAGTCTTGAAGAAGTACGGACGGGCTATGTGCTCAGTACAAAATAATAGAGTACAAATAAAATTAAGCAGGAGCCGTATACGAGACCCGTACGTACGGTTCTGTGAGAGGGATGGGGCATTAACGCCGGTAGTGTTTAGAAATCTGTGTCATTTCGGTAAAATGTCAAAAACAGGAATGACATAATGACTCAAAATTTCGATTTCAATAAAGCTTTAGAACAACTTCAATCAGGTAAAGGTTTAACTGGTGCGGATGGTGTTCTCACCCCTTTAATCAAACAACTAACAGAAGCAGCGCTTAAAGCAGAACTTGATCAACATTTAGACTCAGATCTTGAGCCCAATCGAAGAAATGGTTTTAGTAAAAAAACCGTTAAATCTTCAGTTGGCGAATTTGAGTTAGAAACGCCAAGAGACAGAGCCGGCAACTTTGAGCCTCAGCTTGTCAAAAAAAATCAAACTAAGCTCTCTGATGAAATTGATCGTAAGATTTTGTCAATGTTTTCAATGGGTATGAGTTATCGTGATATCAAATCTCATGTGGCTGATTTGTATGGTTTAGAGCTTTCAGAAGCCAGTTTGACGGCTGTGACCGATCAGCTTATTCCTCAGCTCAAAGAATGGCAGCAACGCAGTTTAGACGAGGTCTATCCAATTATTTGGCTGGATGCGATTCACTATAAAGTCAAAGACAATGGTCGCTATGTCAGTAAGGCTATTTACACGATTCTAGGCGTTAATCTCGAAGGTAAGAAAGAGTTACTTGGCCTGTATCTTTCAGAGTCAGAAGGTGCTAATTATTGGCTTTCGGTACTGACCGATCTTCATAATCGTGGTGTTAAGGATATCTTAATTGCTTGTGTTGACGGGTTAAACGGTTTTCCTGAAGCTATTGCCAGCATTTACCCGGAGACAGAAGTTCAGCTTTGCGTAATTCATCAGGTACGCAACTCAATGAAGTATGTGGCATCTAAGCATCAAAAGGCGTTTATGGCTGATTTAAAGCCGGTTTACAGAGCGACAAGTAAATCGGCTGCTGAAACGGCTTTAGATGAGCTGGAAAACAAATGGGGTAGCCAGTATCCAATCGTTATCGACTCTTGGCGCAGAAAGTGGGAGAACTTGTCCGTTTACTTCAAATATCCAGAATATGTACGTCGAGTGATTTACACGACCAATGCGATTGAAGCCGTACATCGCCAGTTTAGGAAACTCACCAAAACAAAAGGGGCATTTCCAAATGAAAACAGCTTGCTAAAATTGCTTTATGCGGGAATATTGAATGCCTCTAAAAAGTGGACAATGCCAGTCCAAAATTGGAGGCTAGCATTGTCACAATTTGCAATCCATTTTGAAGGCAGATTGGATAACGTATTAGAAATTTAGAATTTAGGCTGACACAGAATTTTGAACGCCCTCTTAACGCCTCACCCTACTCGATTTGTTATGGTGATGGGCTGTTACACCCATCTGATTGCCATTGTTAATTCCACCTTCCGCATTGCACGTTACCTGGAGGGGTTCCTGTACACTTTATTCCCACGTTATTTATCATTAAAAACGAGCCAACTTTGTTACCTCCATAACATTGACCATTTTCATCAGAAGCGTAAGCCCAAACTTCAGCAATGACATCAGCTCCACCTATATCATTCAATGCAAAATAGGCTACATCTTTTTCGTTAGCATGAACTGCGTATTTATCAACCTTACCTTTGTATGCATATGTTATGTTTAGATCACAAATTTCTTCAGTAGTTTGATTAATCAGAGGATAGCAATAGCTTACTTTGTAACCTAATTTGATGTCTTGAATATAATTGCAAAACTTGTTACCGCTTCCATTTTCACCTATGTAGTCATATTGACTGAGGAAGTTTTCTACGCCATTTTCTTTTCTTGCATCGCTGACTGGTATAGTGAACTTTTCGTTCTCAAATATAATTGCTCGATGATCATTAACCGCACCATGAGATGATTTTTTAAGAGAAGAATTTGAGTTAAAACTGATCAAAGTTGTTGAGATAAATAGACAGAGGAGAGCTGATTTAGCTAAATAATTCATAATTAATTCCTTTTAAGTTAAGTTCTCCTTAGAAAGGTAGTCTAGATTCACTTTGAATACAACGTAAGGGCTTACAACTCGAAAAGATCCAGATGGCTTACAAAACTGTTCCTCTATCTGATTTTGATAGATTGGTTTGTATTGCTGTATTTGGGAACACAAATAAACAACATTAGGAACTGTCCCAAAATAACTTCCGTGTTTACTTAAGCCCGTAAGGTGGTTCAATATAAGCCTTCTAAGCCAGCTGTCTCTGAAACATCGTGACCTTAGGGACGTCGCAGAAGAGTTCATACCAAATATGCCGTCACTCCAGCGAAAGCTGGAGTCCGTTTTCTTTGGTTAATTTTGCAAAAGTCGCTTTATATCTGCTTTCGCAGGTATGACAATTGAAGTGCTGAAATTTAAATTGGTATCTTATGAACTGCCAGATCCCTTACGATTAAAGGGCAAGGTTCAGCGATATCGGGTATTACTCCAGAAAAGAGAAAAATTTTAACCCTGTTTGGTAGTGAGGTGAGTCGTATTTACAACATTGCGTAATGTTAAGACAGGAAAAGTCTAGCTTCACGACAGAAGCCTATTGGCATACCTGAAATTTGGTAAACCGTATGACAGCACTACAAGAACTATGTTTCTTTTTTGTTAATAGTTGAAAATATAGGGGATACTTAAATCCCCATGCGAAATGTGGGATCAGCTTAATGATGCACTGTTTTCAAGCACTACGCCTCTGGACTTAACAAGTGAATATAATTGGAAGCGAAGTCATATTTTTAAACAGCTCGAAAAGACAAAAAACTGCCTGATGCCGTATACGGCGGTCGCTCTGCTGGAGGTATTTAATGACTTTGAACCGGATCAACTCCCTGATTTAGTCAAATTAATTAAAGAAGAAAAATCACTTGAAGAGTCAATAAACACTTATTCAGAAAGTGTGCCGTGGGATAAAAACCGCATTTTGCGGAGCATTCAACAGCATAGGCCACGGCCTGAGTCATTACCGCCTGGATCGGAAGACTCAACTGATGCACACGAACCGCCGCGGGATACAGACAGCGTTTCAGAACGCCCTCTACAACATCAGCCGGAAGTAAAATCACGGCCTGAGTCATCGCCTGAGCCTGATCACAAAGAATCCGTCACCGCGGTTGAGTCGCCTGAAAAGTTTACAGTTTCAGATGATATAAAACGAATAAAAGCGAACTTAGGTCATGATCAAGCGGCACTAAAAAATGCGCTGACAAGAGCCGGTAGTCAATTACGCCTTACCTTAGCGTCTGAAATATCGAAAAAAGCAATTAATGAGGACTTAAAGCAACAAAAAGCCGCAAAACTTAATGAGCAAAATCAGCAACATCCTGAAAGTAAAGAACTTAAACATTACATTAAAAGTTTAACTTCAGTTATCGAGGACAGCGAAAAGAGAATAAAACTGCTGGAGCAGGACATTGACCAAATAAACGGCGACGTCTGGCGGTAAGTTTTGCCGTCACTCCGGCGAAGGCCGGAGTACTTTCTTGCGCCGCGTTCCTGACGGTGTTTCTGCTGACATTGACGGCGCTGTTAACGCCTCGCCGTCAACGGCAGAAATTATTCCCACTCAATCGTCGCCGGCGGCTTACCTGAGATATCATAGACCACGCGGGAAATGCCGTCGATTTCATTAATGATCCGGTTTGATACCCGACCCAGGAAATCGTATGGTAAACGCGCCCAACGCGCGGTCATAAAGTCGATCGTTTCAACGGCTCGCAGAGACACGACCCAGTCGTATTTACGGCCGTCCCCCATTACGCCCACGGAGCGGACAGGAAGAAATACGGTAAATGCCTGGCTGACGTTATCATACAGATCCGCGCCCCGAAGCTCCTCAATAAAGATGTGGTCGGCGCGACGCAATAAATCACAATATTCTTTTTTGATCTCACCGAGTACACGTACGCCTAATCCCGGACCGGGGAACGGATGACGATAAAGCATGTTATACGCAAGGCCGAGCTCCAAACCGATTTTGCGGACTTCGTCTTTAAACAGCTCACGCAGCGGCTCAACCAAACCCAGCTTCATATCGTCAGGCAAACCGCCGACATTATGGTGTGACTTAATCACATGCGCCTTGCCGGTTTTACTCCCCGCGGATTCGATAACATCCGGATAAATCGTACCTTGCGCCAGCCATTTCGCATTGACACGCTTACGGGATTGCTCATCGAAAATCTCAACGAACACATGACCGATGGTTTTACGCTTGGCTTCCGGATCATCGATACCTTTTAACGCCTCAAGGAATCGGTTCTCGGCATCAACATGAACGATGTTCAGGCCGAAATGATCGCCGAACATGTCCATCACCTGGTCAGCTTCGTTTAATCTCAGCAGGCCGTTGTCGACAAACACGCAAGTCAGCTTGTCACCGATGGCGCGATGCAGCAGCATAGCGACTACGGAAGAGTCGACACCGCCGGATAAACCGAGGATCACTTCGTCATCACCCACCTGCTCTTTAATCCGGGCTACGGCATCCTCGATGATGGCGCCCGGTTTCCATTTCGCCTCACAGCCGCAAATGTCTAACGCAAAATGAGACAGAATGCGGTAGCCCTGGCGGGTATGAGTCACTTCCGGATGGAACTGCACGCCGTAAAATCGCTTATTCTCATCTGCCATAGCGGCGAACGGACACGTTTGCGTTCTCGCGACCGTCACAAAGCCTTCAGGAATTTCAGAAACTTTATCGCCGTGGCTCATCCAGACGTCAAGCAACGGGTTGCCGTTATCACCCACGGCATCCTCAATCGCTTTAAACAGCGGAGATTCAGCCAGTATTTTAACTTGCGCGTAACCGAACTCACCCTCACCGATACCTTGAATAACTTTACCGCCGAGTTGCTCAGACATGGTCTGCATACCGTAACAGATACCTAATACCGGTACGCCGGCATTAAACACATATTCAGGCGCGCGAGGAGAGTTTGCGGCGGTAACGCTTTGCGGTCCGCCGGCGAGAATAATGCCGTCAGGCGCGAAGTCGCGGATGTCATCTTCGGTAACATCCCACGCCCATAATTCACAGTAAACCCCGATTTCACGAACGCGGCGCGCGATTAGCTGAGTATACTGAGAACCGAAATCTAAAATGAGGATTTTATGCTCATGAATATCGTTCATTTCTGACCTTTAAAAGCTGTTTGAACTGTTATAAAAAAGTGAATAAAATCAGCCGGAGCGGTTTGAAAATCCGTCATACCGGCGTAGCGCGGGCCGCAAATGAAACAATGACAGTTGTGTATGCCGGTCATCCGGCGGCTTTTGCCGGTAACGTCATAAAGCCGGCGGACTATTCGCTTCGCCCGATACACAAACCGTCGTTCAACGCCCCGCGGGTTTTCTGTCCGGCTTTCGCCGGGGTGACAAAAAACCTTTTCTCTGTGTTCTGACGGCTCAATATCGCTTTACACGCCACTGCGGTAGTTCGGCGCCTCTTTGGTCATGGTGACATCATGAACATGAGACTCGCCCATACCGGCGGATGTCACTTTCACAAACTCAGCCTTGGTATTAAGCTCATGAATTGTGGTGCAGCCTGTCAAGCCCATGCACGAGCGCAAGCCGCCCATCTGCTGATGAATAATTTCTTTCAGGTGTCCTTTGTAAGGGACGCGGCCTTCAATGCCTTCCGGTACCAACTTATCCGCCGCGTTATCCGACTGAAAATAACGGTCTGACGAACCTTGTGACATAGCGCCCAGTGAGCCCATGCCGCGATAGGATTTATAAGCCCGGCCTTTATAAAGCTCAGTTTCACCCGGCGCTTCATCCGTGCCCGCGAACATTGAGCCGGCCATAATACAAGAAGCGCCGGCGGCTAAGGCTTTCGCTAAATCACCGGAGAAACGAATACCCCCGTCAGCGATAACCGGAATACCAAGATCTCTCAACGCCTCAGACGCGTCAGAAACAGCGGTAATCTGCGGCACCCCCACCCCCGTGACAATCCGGGTGGTACAGATTGAACCGGGGCCGATACCGACTTTAACCGCGTTTACCCCCGCCTCGGCTAAGGCTAAAGCGCCCTTTGCGGTGGCGACGTTACCGCCGACAATCTGTAAGCCAGGATATTTATCACGGGTCTGACGAATGCGTCGCAACACACCCTCAGAATGCCCGTGGGATGAATCAATCAGCAGCACATCAACACCGGCTTTAACCAATGCATCAACTCGTTCCTCATTCCCCGCGCCGGCGCCGACAGCGGCACCAACACGTAAACGGCCCAGTTCATCTTTACAGGCGTTCGGTTTACTCTCGGCTTTGACGAAGTCTTTGACCGTGATCAGTCCTTTTAATTTAAAGTTGTCATCAACCACGAGAACTTTTTCAATACGATGAGAATGCATAAGCTTCTGCACTTCATTAGGCGCCGTACCTTCTTTCACGGTCACCAGATTTTGCTTTGAGGTCATGACCTGCGCGACGGTTCTTGACCAGTCGGTAATAAAGCGAACATCACGGCCGGTAATGATCCCGGCAAGTTCGCCTGAAGCGTCAACAACAGGATAGCCGGCGAAACCATTCTTACGGGTCAGTTCACGCAGCGCGGCCAGCGTTGTCTCAGGTGACACGGTTACAGGCCGCTGAACAATACCGGCTTCGTAAATTTTTACCTTACGTACTTCTTCCGCCTGCCGCTCAATACTCATATTTTTATGAATGAAACCTAAACCGCCTTCCTGCGCCATCGAAATAGCGAGGCGAGCCTCGGTAACCGTATCCATCGCGGCGGACACAATCGGAATATTAAGGCTGATTTTATCAGTGAGGCGGGTTTGTAATTCAGCTGTGTTTGGGAGGACGGTTGAATGCGCGGGCACAAGTAACACATCGTCAAATGTAAGCGCTTCTTTCTTCAGTCTTAGCACGGCAACATCTCCCTTATTTTGTAGGGTTAAAGGTGAAATATTGCGGCGGGATTATACTCTCTATCACTGTCGCGGTAAATGGAAAATCCTCGGTTTTTAAGCTTTTCATTAGCTAAAGCATAAAGATAAGCGAAAACAGTGTTTTTTGTTTTCCGCGCTAATTTTAAAAAACCACGCCCTTGATGATAACAATTGGCGGAAACCCGGCGCACAATGTTATAGAATGTCCGGAGCGTATCGCGTATGCGCGCTGACTTCAAACTTAGTTACTTCTGGAACAGTAAGCAATATATGACCGAAACGATTTACACTGTATCTCGCTTAAACGGCGAAGTCAGACGCGTCCTTGAAAGCGGGATTGGCCGGGTATGGCTCAGCGCTGAAATATCCAACTTCTCATCGCCCGGCTCAGGCCATTGGTATCTGACATTAAAGGATCATTTCTCGCAAATCCGCTGCGCTATGTTCAAAGGCAAAAATCGCCGTGTTAATTTTCGTCCGGCCAACGGTCAGCAGGTTTTAGTGCAAGGCAATATCAGTGTTTACGAACCCAGAGGTGATTACCAGCTTATCATCGACTCAATGCAGCCCGCGGGTGACGGCCTGCTGGCGCGGCAGTTCGAGGCGTTAAAGCTGAAACTCGCGGCTGACGGGTTATTTTCAGCGCAGGATAAACGTCCGCTTCCGGAGTCGATTCAAAAAATCGGTGTCGTCACCTCACCCGCGGGCGCCGCGATCCGGGATATTTTGCATGTGTTAAATCGCCGGGACTCGTCAATAGAAGTGATTATCTACCCGGCTCAGGTGCAAGGTGAGTCGGCGGCGCGGCAACTGTGTAATGCGATTAACCTTGCCAATGAGCGCGATGAGGTAGATGTATTGTTACTGAGCCGGGGGGGCGGCTCACCGGAAGATCTCTGGTGTTTTAACGACGAGGCTTTGGCTCATACTATCTATAATTCAGGGTTGCCGGTTGTCAGCGCCGTCGGTCATGAAGTTGACACCACCATCAGTGACTATGTCGCCGATGTCCGGGCTCCCACGCCGTCAGCGGGCGCTGAACTCTTGTCTAAGGACGTCAGTCATAAAGTCGAGAAAGTCGCGGCGTTACATCACCGCCTTACCAATGCTTTTAAACACTATTCGTTACAGAAGTCAGCGGTTATTAATCAGCTGCGGGCGAGACTGCAACGCCATGAGCCGGAAAATAAATTAATTCAGTGGCAGCAGCGTTTTGATGAGGCTCAGCTTAAACTTGACGCCGTGATGCGCCGGCGATTATATCGGGCTCAGTTACAACAGCAGAATCTTCAGAGCAGACTTAACGCTCAATCGCCTGACCGTCAAATTGATTTGTCGCTTTCTAAGTTAGGGCGGCTGAAGCTTGCGCTTAAGGACTCAATCACGAATAAACTGAACTCCTCACAGGCACAATTTACCAGCCTGGCTCAGCAATTGGGTATTGTCAGTCCGCTTGCCACTCTCAGCCGCGGCTACAGCATTACCACCGGCTCAGATAATAAGGTGATTACCGGCTGCGAAAATACCGCGATCGGTAACACCATTACGACGCGCTTAGAACGCGGTAAATTAGTGTCAAAAGTCGAACGTATTGAAGGTGACTAAAAATGCCGCAAATGCCGGCATGTCAATTAATTCACACAGACATACATATGTACTTGGTTTCTAAATACTCAGCTAACCCCTGGTGACCGCCCTCTCGCCCTAAGCCTGAGGCTTTTATACCGCCGAACGGCGCGGCTTCGGCGGAGATGATACCGGTATTAACGCCGACCATACCAAATTCTAACGCTTCAGATACTTTCCAGATCAAGGAGATATCACGGGCATAAAAATAGGCGGCCAGCCCGAACTCCGTGTCATTGGCTTGCCGGATAACATCTCGCGCTGAATCGAATTTAAATAACGGCGCTACCGGGCCGAAGGTTTCCTCACGGGCGATTTTCATCCCGGCATTAGCCTGTTTGATGATTGTCGGCTCAAAAAAGTGACCTTTATCTAAACCGCCGGCCGTGACCCGGCCGCCGCCTGTGATCACCTCACCGCCGTGCGACAGGGCATCTTCAATGTGCGACTCTGCTTTCCTCAGCGCGTTAACATTAATTAAGGGTCCCACTTCCACGCCCGGCAGCTCACCATGACCTATTTTCAGCTTCTCAACAGCGGCCCGCAGTTTTACGGCGAACGCTTCGTAAACCTCTGACTGCACATAAATACGGTTAGCGCAAACACATGTTTGGCCGGCGTTTCTGAACTTACATAAAACGGCACCTGCCACCGCGGCATCGATATCGGCATCATTAAACACAATGAAAGGCGCGTTGCCGCCGAGTTCTAACGATAACTTTTTCATCGTCTTAGCGCTTCGCGACATTAACAGCCGGCCGACATCGGTTGAGCCCGTAAATGAAAGTTTTCTGACCACAGCGCTATCGCAAAGTGTCTGACCGATTTCCTCAGCGTCACCGCAAATCACATTGAACACGCCCGCGGGAATGCCCGCCCGATCAGCAAGCTCAGCCAAAGCTAAAGCGGTAAGCGGCGTATCAGGCGCGGGTTTAACTATCATGGTACAGCCGGCGGCTAATGCGGCCGCCGCTTTTCTGGTGATCATCGCCGCCGGAAAATTCCACGGCGTAATCGCCGCTGTCACACCAACAGGCTGTTTAATAACCAGCAAGCGTTTATCGGCCTGATGCGGCGTAATGATTTCACCGTAAACCCGCTTCGCCTCTTGCGCGTACCAGCGAATAAATGACGTGGCGTAACTTATTTCACCTCCGGATTCGGCTAACGGCTTGCCTTGTTCAAGGGTCACTAAAGCCGCGAGTTCTTCAGAGTGCTGAGTGACAAGGTCGGCCCATGCGGTTAAATAGCGGCTTCTTTCATCCGCGGTAAGTGACTTCCATGAAACTAATGCTTTTTCAGCATGCTCAATCGCTTCTTGAGTCTGCGCTTTTCCTAACTGGTAAACCTGAGTGATCTCACTTGCTGTCGCCGGATTAACTACGGGTTTTAAAGCATGAGAGCTGTCACCAACCCAAGTGCCGTTTATGTAACTTTGCTGAATAATCAATCTGTTATTCGTTAAAGGCATAATCTTTCACCTCAAAATAATACTAATCAGTACTTTTTAAGCACAGAATAGTTCGCTAATATATCAGACAGTTAGCAAATTATCATGATCCCCGTGACGGGTAACTCTATAAAACAAGGACGTTAATCACATGTGCAGGTCTGCCATTGCCCATCTATTAGATTCAAAAGTTGTCAGGTGCGTTTTGTTTATCCAGTGCGCGTTGCTCAGTAATATAAGTCCGGCGGATCATAACCCGCCGGATGACCCTGTCACACTTGATATTTTTTCTGTTCCTTTAGAAATTAACGTACCGGCTCACTGGAAGCAGATCAGACAGGAACAAATATCGGATATGTATTCCGCTGAGTTTCTGCCTGAGCATGAAACCCTGAATCAATGGAATCAGCTCATTTGCGTTCAGGGTTTTAATAATGTCTCAGACTCGGTGAGCCCTGATGACTTTATGAAATCGCTTTCTCTGGCATACAATGAGAATTGCCGGGGCGACATCATTTACCGGCCGCTCGGTGATACTGAAGTGAACGGTTATCAAGGAGTGCACGCGTTATTAGGCTGCACCAAAATGCCGAATACTCATACCGTTCAGGTCGGCGAGGTACAGTCTTTTATTTCTGATCCGCAAGGTGAAATGGGTTACTACACGGTATTAGTGACCAGCAACAAACTCATACTTTTTCATAAGTCTTTACGCGGCAAGGTATTTTCACCTAATCATCCTCCGCTTTCCGTGAGTAATTATCAAGCCTTTATCGGAGATTTATTTCCGGATCGCCTATAGACAAATAGCCATACAGACGTCTAGAATGCATTTTCCTTACAAATTAGGGAAATGTCAGCTTTTTTTGGTGCCTTTTTAACAACGTGTTCTTTATAACATCAAGAAAATGAGAATGATGAAAAAAAAATTTACTCTGTCTGTTGCCGCGTTCGTGACGGCAAGTTATCTGTACTCGCCGGCGGTTTCGGCTGAAACTCAACACAACGACAAACCGCTTGAAGTGATTGTGGTCACCGGCCGTCAGGCAAAAACCGGGCTTGATATACCGGGCAGCATTAAAGTCATCGGCAGCGGCGATATTCAGGCGAGCGGCGCGGCCAGCCTAGAGGATGTACTGCGCGGACAAGCCGGTATTCAAGTCTCTGATTCCAATTCCGGCGCCGTATTTTCTTTGCGTGGTTTTGGTGCCAGACAAGCGGCGAACAATATTTTGGTTTTAGTTGACGGCCGACGTTTAAATAACATTGATATTGCCCCGCCTTCACTCAGCGCCGTGCCTTTAAATCAGATTGAGCGAGTGGAAGTGCTTTCAGGCAGTGCCGGCGTGCTTTACGGTGATCAAGCGGTCGGCGGTGTTATCAATATTATCACCAGATCACCGGCTCACTCCGGCGGTTCTGTCTATTTAGCCGGCGGTAACTTTAAACGCCGTGAAGTACGGGCGGCCTACTCCGGCGATATCAGTGAAAACTGGAGTTTCTATCTGACGGGTAATCACTTAAGAACTGATAACTACCGTAAGCATAATGACAGTGAGACAGGCTCTGTTCTGGGGCGGGTTGAATACGAAAAAGACGCAAAGCATTTCTTCGTTGAATCGAGCTACTATGACAATAACCGCGAATATCCGGCGGCGCTGAGCGAGGAGGAGTACAACACTGACCCGAGACAGGGCGGGGGTTCTGACTTCGGTCACACCATCTCCAAAGTGTCACGATTAGGTTACTCGCAAAACATCAGTAAAGTATGGCGATTCGATTCTGAGCTTAGTTATGATGACTCCAGTACTACAGGTATTTCAGGATCTTCAGATGGATTTCCTAGCCCGTACCGTAATCAACGAAGCTTACTCCACTTTTCTCCGAAAGTTTTAGCTGATTACGCTACCGATGACGGAAATCTAAACGTGATTTTTGGTAGTGATTTAACCCGTGGTAAATCCGAATTCATCGGCGGCTTTAACTCTGGACGTACTAATACTCAAAAGTCAGCCGGTGTTTATACTCAGGCAACCGTACCGCTCACGAAAGAGCTTGAATATGTGGTGGGTGGCCGTTATTCAGATGTTAAAGATGAGCTGATCGATCCAAATACCTTTGCTCATGGTGATGAATTATCCAACAATGCTCACGCACTGGAACTTGGTGTGAATTACCGTCCGGATACTTCAAACCGCTTATATCTCAGAGCTGAAGATAACTTCCGCTTTGCCAAGGTTGACGAGCAGGCTTACAGCAACCCGAACGGACTCAGACCGCAGACGGGTCGTTCCTATGAGGCGGGCTGGGATTTCAGCAACCGAAAACATATTTTGAAAGTCAGCCTCTATCAGCTTGAGCTGGAAGATGAGATTGTATTCGACTCGTCCGCGACGACACCGCCCGGAGGAGCGTTCCCCGGCGCCAATGTCAACGCTGATGAATCAAAACGCGTTGGTATTGATACAGATTGGAACTGGCGACTTACCGATAACTTAAACTTTGGCGCTGAATACCACTATACAGACGCCGAATTTACCGGCGGCGTTAATAAGGGTAAGGCGTTGCCCTGGGTCGCGGAAAACACCGGCCGGTTACACGGCAGCTTCGATGTAACCGATGATCTTCAGCTTTACGCTGAGGCCAATTATGTCGGGCGGCGCTATATCGAGGGAGATAACGCTAACGCGGGCGGTAAACTCGGCAGCTATACGTTACTTAACGCGGCGATCAATTACCGAAGAAATAACTGGCTGGCGAGCCTGAGATTCGATAACTTACTGGATAAAGAATACGTGAGCGCCGGCTATTACAGTGATTTCGGCGCCGGTTATTACCCCGGTGACGGCCGAAGCTGGAAGTTTAGCCTTCAATATCAGTTCTAACTATGTTTTAAAGCGATTAAGCCAGAATCGTTGTTCCGGCTCTTGTGGAGTTCGATATGTTGAAAGGATTGCGTTTTTACCTGATTATTTTTGTTGCTTGTTTTGCGGTTCTTTTGTTTATCAATCTCAGCAAATCCCGCCCCGTTAAGATTGACAACGGCTCAACCATTTTAGCCTTCGGAGACAGTTTAACTCAGGGTATCGGCGCATCACCGTATTATGATTACCCGTCTCAGCTTGCCGGAATTCTCAACCAGAAAGTCATCAACGCCGGGATTTCCGGAGAGACAACCGCGGAAGGTTTAAGACGCTTTGAGAAAACGTTAAATAAATACCGTCCTGACGCCGTCATTTTACTGGAAGGCGGAAACGACTTCATCAGAAACGTCCCGAGGCGGATTACGTATGAGAATTTATCCGCGATGATCACTGTCGCTCAAAGTAAACACATTCCTGTTCTGCTGGTTTCCGTACCCGAAAAAGGGCTGTTTCTGTCAGACGCGGAAATCTATAAGGCACTGGCCGAGGCGCATAATATTCCGGTACTGCTTGATGTTGTCTCCGATTTACTCGCCGATCCGGCAAAAAAGTCTGATTTAATTCACCTCAACAATGATGGTTATTTTGAGTTAGCCGAAGAAATTTCAGAGCAATTTCATATAAGAAATTGATTTTGTATAATTTCTTCAGTCAGACAACTCAAATAATAAGCTATCATGCCGATGGCTTAGTGAGAATGCTTTTTTTCTGATAGTATGAGTCACAGATTGAGAAGCAATTAACAGTTTCTGATTTATTAGTTTCGTAAAATTTTTGTATCAAATGTGAGCGCCGGTTAAGCAGATGCAGCAACAACAGGTCAGTGAAGACATGACAGTTCTTGAGCGGAAGGTTTTTTCCCGGATAAAAGCCATTATCGCGAATGAAGATCAAGTCATTGGTCGCCGCGGGATTCTTATTCCGCTAAAAAAAGCCATTATCGCGGACGGTGATATTCAGAATGTGATAGATATCGTTGCCAGCGATCCGGCGCTTGCAGCACACTTATTGTGGCGGACCAATAACGCCAATGATAAAGCCAGAACACTAAAAGAAGCCTTAGTGCGGCTGGGTCAGGTCAATATCTACCGTTACTCATTTACTTTTTATTTAAAAGAGCAATTTGACGAGCTGCCTCAGCCCTATAAAAAACTGGTAAAAGGCTACTGGGCGCTGACAGAGAGTATCGCCGAAGAAGCGTTAGTTTTACTGCATGAATCGAATAACCCGGATATCGACGCGGATGAATTGCAAACGCTGGCCTTATTCAGTGTATTCGGACAAATCATCGCGTTAACGGCCTTTGCTTATCTGGAAAATACGCTTGAAAAACCAATTCCGCCGCGAATTGTTAAAAACCTGATTGACTCAGAGCAGCGGCAGTTTACCATGGACGCGTTTAAGTCTATGGATTTAGACGAGGAGTTACAAAAAGAGTTTTTAATCGCGCATAACGTTATCAGCGGTAATCACGCCGGATCCGCCGGCTTGCTGCTGCGTTCGGTACTGACCAAAAGAAATATTTTTTTTCCTGAAACTTAAACCCTGAGCACGCCGTTACTGTCTGACACTTCCCTCTTCAATGGTGTGCGGTTTTTATAATATTTCATTAATAAAAAGTTAAACATTGTTTAATTTTCTTCTGTTTCAAAAGATTCAACTCTATAATTTTTATATAAATCCACTGACTTACCTGACCGTAAGTGTCTTAACCGCGCTCGCTTTAAGCTTACTTGAGCACAGGAGGAAAAAATGGCTGTATTATCTAAAATTAAATCATTTATTCCGGCCACTTTCCAAAGGAGAGCAGCGGGATCTGATGATATAGAGATGTTACACAGAAGCGCTCCTCAGACAGTATTATCCGCGAATGGCAGTAAGATGGCGGTCAGGCCCGCGTCAGGCAGCAGTGTCGCAGGATACATGACATCTGCATCAGCTTTCCCTTCAGGGACACAAGCACCGGATGGTCCGGAGCGCCGCGGTTATCAAGCGGCCGTCTCAGAAAGTGGTAATGACCGCACAAACGGAGCGACCGGATTTTTCAAACAGGAATCACTGTCTTCGGATAACTGGGAAGTACTTACAGATGGGGAAATCGACGACGCTAAAAGGACGGAAAAGACGGTTCGACAAAAGCAGGATAAATATCTGACCGGACAAGCTAAAAAAAAGGAAATTGTAACGGCGCTGACTGAATATGCCCCCGTGAGATTCAACGTCGGATCGGCGCTGAACCCCTGCTGGCAAGATTCAGAAATAATAAATGAATTAGAGGAGTTAGTCAGAGCCTTAAGATGCGGTCAGAACGATCCTGAAAGCAAAGAAAAAAAATCCGCGGTTATTCAGCCGTTATTACGAAATTTATCTCACAAAAAATCTGGTATTGATATTAAAACGGCAATCAAAGGCGCGGCGGCATCGCTCAGAGAAATACAGCCACGCCCGGTTAGGCGTTGCGGATATCAAGACATTGAGGACAACTCAGCTCAGTTAGTCGCAAAAGTCAAAGATACAAGAGCATGGAGCGAAATCATATCTCGTATTGCGACAGGAGACTGGACTAGATTAAGTTTCCTCTTAAACGATAATAAGCTGTTTCAGGAAACATTCTTACTTATCGTATTTTCAACATCGAGATATAACGATCTAGGTCGGTTAAACATATCAAGATGTGATTTTAGTCAATTCGGCAGTGTGTTCGGATATTTTACCGATAATACAAATATTGAAATGTTTAATGTGCTGGAAAAATACATAGAATCAGATACTAAACGCCGGTTCGCAGCAGAAAATGTCCGGATGATGCAAAACGTTTTATTAAAGGCAAGTAAGATAACTAGTTTTGGCAGTACACACCTTAAAATGATAATTGATAAATTTGATTTAGAGCTCAACGCGCCTTTATTAGACGAAGCGATAAAACGAGCTAACGGCGTCAAAAACCAAGCTGCCGCCGATTATTTAACGCGATGTAAGGAGAAGCTGATTAAGCCTAAAAAAACCGGTTAACCGCTTTAAATTGTTTTAACTCAGTTTAACTTACTGAAAAGCGGGACAAGGATAATTCACCCGGGGAATGAAGCGCTGTACGCTCACAAGCTCGTTAAAACCGCCTGTAACTTTCGCGGGCAGAACAACCGCCTGCCGCAAGCCGCCACTTGCTATCAGCAAACGGAGTAACGACAGTTTTTTATGCCGGTAATTTCTTGCGCGCCTGAGAACGTATCCGGCTGAGCGTTCAGATCAATGCCCGCTGATTTCAGCCTCACTTTCAGAACCATGAAAAATTACTTAGCCTTAATCGTCCTCACACCGTCCGGCGTACCGACTAAAAGCACATCCGCGCCGCGGTGAGCGAAAAGACCGTTGGTCACAACACCGACAACAGCGTTGATCTGAGCCTCCAGCTTTTTAGGCTCCATGATCTCAAGATTATAAACGTCCAGAATCACGTTACCGTTATCGGTTACCACCCCCTCACGGTAAACCGGATCACCGCCTAGTTTTACCAGTTCACGGGCGACATAAGAACGCGCCATCGGGATCACCTCAACAGGAAGCGGGAACTTACCCAGAATATCCACTCGCTTAGTGTCATCCGCGATACAGATAAACTTGTCGGCCACGGCCGCCACGATTTTTTCACGGGTGAGCGCCGCGCCGCCGCCTTTGATCATATCCATGTGACCGTTGATTTCGTCAGCGCCGTCAACATAAACGGACAGGTTATCGACGGCGTTCAAATCAAAAACCGGAATGCCTAACGCTTTCATCTTCCCGGTCGAGGCTTCGGAGCTGGATACCGCGCCTTCAATATCCGCTTTAATCGTAGCCAGCGCATCGATAAAATGATTAACCGTTGAACCGGTACCGACACCGACAATTGTATCTTTTTCTACGTATTCTAACGCGGCCCGGCCGGCCGCTTTTTTCATTTCATCTTGAGTCATGGTTAATTCCGGTAAAAAACAAAAATCTCAGCGGTCACTCAGCCCTTACGGCGGAGAATAAAAACCGCGGCGATCAAAAAGAGGGGGATATTATACCCGTTTTATTTAGAAAAAAATGATAACTGGGTTAGGATATTGAGTAACAATCTCACTTTAAAGGAGTTACCATGGCGGGCGCGGGCTTACTCTCTTTGCTCGATGACATAGCAGGCATACTTGACGATATCGCGTTAATGAGTAAAGTCGCAGCCAAGAAAACCGCCGGCGTGCTCGGTGATGACCTTGCTTTGAACGCTCAGCAGGTCACCGGAGTCAGTACTGACCGGGAAATTCCTGTTGTTTGGGCGGTCGCCAAAGGTTCATTCCGTAATAAGCTGATTTTAGTGCCGGCCGCTCTGCTCATCAGCGCCTTTATTTCCTGGTTAATTACGCCGCTGCTGATGTGCGGCGGATTATTTTTGTGCTTTGAGGGTTATGAGAAAGTGCATGAGAAATGGTTCCGTCAGCGGGAAAATGACCGGACAGAGGACAGCCGCATAAAAAGCAGACAGGCTGATATGACCGGCGAAGAATTGGCGGCCTATGAAAAAAATAAGGTCAAAGGCGCCATACGTACCGACTTTGTGTTATCCGCTGAGATTATCGCCGTTACTTTAGGTGTGGTGGCTCGTGAGAATTTGCTCATTCAGGCCTCAACCTTAGCGATTATCGCCGTTGTCATGACCATAGGTGTTTACGGCATCGTCGCCGCCATCGTCAGAATGGATGACGCGGGCGTTTATATGTTAAAGAAAAACGCCCAGAACAGAGTCGGCGCCTGGGGTAAATATCTCGGGCTGGCGCTGTTAAACTCCGCGCCGAAACTGATGAAGTTTCTCACCTTCGCCGGGACGCTTGCCATGTTTATGGTCGGCGGAGGCATTATCAATCACGGCACTCATCTGCTTTCCGGCGTCATTACTTATTTAGAAACTCTCTGGCGGTCGGCGCCCGCTCTTTGCGGATTTTTAACGGCGGTTACGCCGGGTCTGTCGCATACGGTTCTGGGTGTCATCACCGGCGCGTTAACTCTCGGGTTATTAAGCTTACTTAAAAAAGCTTACGCCTTAGTCAAGTAATGCGTGTCCGCGACGTCCTGTATATAAAATTCAATCACCTCGGTTATACCATTGATATATAATAGCTTTAAGCATCTTAAGGTAACACGGGGATATGCATGTTTTACTGATTCAGTTTAGCTTCAGATAAGCTCATAAAAGTACCCGGCTATAAGTTTTTTCACTTTTCTGGCGCCCATCTTAAGCGATCTGCGGCGTTACTCTTGCTTGAAAGACTGCCGGTATTACCGTGCGAGAGCGCCTTGTACAGCACTTAACCTGAACGCCGAAAATATCGAAAAACTTATAGGCGGGTACTTATTCTCCGGCAGAAAGTTACGCTGGTCGGCGCAAAAAGGTTTAACATAGACGGACACTCAAATTTGATCTTCCTGAATAACATTTTCTGATGCGATGAATGATCGAGGAGAAATATATGTCAGTCAGCGCGAGTAATATGTCCGTGCCCGGCCCATATCCGACAGCACCGGTAGACAGCGTATCCGGCAAACAGTCCGCCGGTCTGGATCGGAAATTAAGTGCCAGAGATGTGGGGCCTGTTTCCTTTGCTTTAAGAAATATCGCTTACGATTGGAAAAATATTTTGTGTTATCTGGAGTTGCCAATAGGCCTTCAGAAAATAGTTGAATCTGATTGTTATCACTCTAATCCGGTTGAATCATTAATCAGAGTTATTAATGCCTTTGTTGAACATAACAATGAAAAACCGACGTTAGGAGTCCTGACTGAAAAAATTAAGCGTAACAACGGTATTTTTCAGTCATTGATGGCATTTGATCGTAAGATCAAAGATAACCTGGTATTTTTTACCTTCACTAAACCCGGCGAAACTGAGGTTAACGCCTTACGGCGATTTTGTTGCCAGAAAGGGCTGTCAAGCCATATAAACAAGTGGTTTGAAATCGGCGCCGGTCTCGGGCTGACCGTAACAGAACTGGACGGGATTGTTCTTAACACTGCGCCAAGGTGTAGCAGTAATGAATATATGCATCAGGCTTTAAGGAGTTGGCTGGACTATGAGGGCAGCTGCGCATGCTGGGAACAATTAGAGCATGTGCTGAACGAATTGAGTATACATGACCGTCACATAGAGCAATACAGGCAAGAATACCGGGTATTTCTCACCGCGCAAGCAGTCACCTCGCTTTCACCATCGGAGGCGCAAGATACGGAAAGCTTAAAAACAACTCAAGAGGAAAAACCGCCTCGTGAATCGGCCGTGACTCCTGTGCCGCGACCGCTGCTGCAGAAAGAGTGGTTCATGCGGCAACAGGCGCTCACGCGGCAACAGGCGCTCATGCGGCAACAGTTGTTCGCGCAACATCAGATGCGTACACAACAACGGATAAATATGCAGCATCCGATGCATATACAACAGATGCATATGCAACAATTGGCAAAACCCGGCGTTATTATAGGCACTGCGGCAAGACCGCGAAACCCGAATCATCCGGCAGTTTCAAACGCCGCCACGGCTCCGTCCGCGACGACAAACAAAACTTATATCCCTAAACCTAAAATGGCAGACTTAGATAATCTGAAAGATAAATTTCCCGTTTCAGACTGGATACAAATCGGACAACAACTCGGATTCGACAAATCCTATCTGGATAACTTAATGACAACATCGCTCCCGGATGCCTCCGCAAGAATGATGGTGATGTTTCAAAGGTGGCTTGAAGCGGATGCGGACGTGAGCTATTTAAAACTTGCGCATGCAGTTGAAAAGGCCGCAAAGTCAAGCGTAAACTATATTCATCGGGAAAACGCGGCTATGTATAAAACAGAAATTTTAAGTTATGCGAAGCGCGGTTTTTAATTTTTAGCCTAATAACCTAAGTGCCGCAAAATGTCTGATATTCAGAGTCAAAATCAGCATCAGGCATTTTGTACTTAGCCGTTAACCCGCAATCCTGATAAGGATGTTTTAACGCTTCAAGGAACTCTGACGCGCTGTCAGTGTTTCCGGACTGCTCACAATCAGCGATAACCCGTTCGACAATATGATTTCTCGGGATCAGCACAGGATTCATTTCGCGCATTAATGCTCGCGCGCCGGGTAAATCCAGTTGCTGCCGCCACTGTGGTACCCAGTCACCCAATTGACTTTCAAGCTCTTTGAGCGCTTTATCACAGCTTACCGCACGAGTAAGCAAATCAAAGGTCAGGGTATAATCGAGCTGTTTTTGCCGCATTTGTTCAAGTAACGCCTCAACCAGGCCCGCGCCGTCAGCCTTTGGGTTACCGGCCTTTATGTCATCAGCCGGGGTTAAACCGAGCTTTCGGGTCATCATGGCTAAATAGCTTCTGTTAAACTTATTTGAAAAATCATTGACTAACGCCCGCAGCGGCTCAAGTAACTCACCGGTATCATCTTCAAGCCGTAAAAGACTTTCGGCGAAACGGGCTATATTCCAATGCGCGATCTGACCCTGATTGCCGAACGCGTAACGCCCCCGGCGGTCTATTGAACTGTAAACGGTTTCAGGATCATAAACCCCCATCATGGCGCACGGGCCAAAATCTATGGTCTCACCTGATATCAGCGTATTATCGGTATTCATCACGCCATGAATGAAACCAATTCTTAACCAGTGAATAACTAACCCGATTTGCTTATCAATCACCCGCTCTAATAAATTCACATATGGATTGCCGGCCGAGTCTGAAATTTCCGGGAAGTGGCGTCTGATGGTGTAATCAGCTAATACTCTCAGGGACTCAATGTCCCCGTTGGCGGCAAAGTACTGAAATGTGCCCACCCGGATGTGGCTGGATGCGATTCGGGTTACTACAGCCCCCTGACGAACGTCTTGGCGATAAACGGGCTCTCCCGTCGCGACCACGGCTAAACCGCGGGTGCATGGCACACCCAGATGATGCAGCGCCTCGCTCATTATAAATTCACGAACCGCGGGACCGAGCGCGCACTTACCGTCTCCGCCTCTCGAAAAACGTGTATGACCCGAACCTTTTAAATGTAAGTCCCGCAGCTTACCGTTTTTATCACTTACCTCACCCAGTAAATGCGCCCTGCCGTCACCCAGCCGCGGATTATAGTGACCGAACTGATGCCCGGCGTAAACCATGGACAAAGGTTTCGAGCCAGGTAACAACATACTGCCGGAAAAGTATCGCGCCAGTTGTTCAGCCCGGCCTGTCAGCTCGTTAAGACCAAGTTCCCCGGCTAAAGAGGTATTCCATAACAATAGCTGAGGTGAGCGAACTGAATCCGGATAATTAAGCTCGAAGAAGTTTTCTCCGAGCTCATAGTAAGATTGCTTAAGCTTCATAGAGTATCGCCGGTGTTACTGTTATTTCTACGTAAATTGTAACACCGGCTTTAATGAGCCGTCCCGGAATAACTTCCCGATTTGTTATTTCGGGATAGTTTCTATTCTAACGGCATATAAATGTCAGTGATGAGCTCATCCTCATGTTCAACATCATTTAGTGAGTTCACATAATGGAAATAGCAGGGATCGTCTGTTTTCGATTCACCGCTTTTCGGTAACCAGTCTCCCTTGAGCTTTTTAAAGGTCTCAGGTAAGGTTTCGTAACTGCCGTTGTGTCTTGTTACCGCATAACGCCCGGCTGAAATAGTGCCGTTCTTAACATCAAAGTCGTTTTCCGGTATTGGTTTGCTGACAGTGCTGCAAACGTCAAAACGGAAATTTTCCTCAGCGACCTCCGAGGGATCATTATGAAAAATCCCGTAAGAATTACAATCACTCACTGGTGAAAGGCCGGTCTCAGCCCGCCATTTTAAGAATTTCAATGCCGTATCGGTGATTTTGAGGGGATTACCGTGGTGTTCACTATACGCTATCAGCTGCTCAGCTAATTCAACGATTTCAACTTCCATCAACTTGCCTCTATTGTTTGCCGTTCCTTCGCTCAGTATAATAGAAACCGTAAATTTACTTAAACTTATTAGTTATATGTATAAATTCGCGCGGGGGTAATAATCTGCTTTAACGGCACATCCCAGGACTCAGCGGGTAATGCTTCCACCTTTTGACATTCGTGAGCAAAGCCAACGACAAGAGGAGGATGGCGGTTATCCAGATGAGCTAAGATCCGATCGTAATAACCCCCGCCCATTCCCATCCGATTACCTGAATGGTCAAACGCCACCAGCGGCGTAAAAATCACATCCAGCTTTGACGCGGGAATGACTTTGGTCATATCAAGTTCAGGCTCAAATATGCCGTATCTATTCTGAACCACAGGTGAGGACGGCGAATATTCAATAAAAAGCAAATGACCTGAACTGAAGGGATGCAGCGCAGGTACATAAACCTTCTTGTCCATTTCCCGTAACTTATTAATAAGCGGCCGCGTATCCAATTCGCCATCGTTAGTCAGGTAAAGGGCAATCTTTCGAGACTCAAAATGTCCCAGCCAATCCAGTGCTCGCTGAGCCGCTTGCCGGGCAAACATTTTTTGCTCAAGGTCACAAATGGCTTTTCTTTGCCCTCTGATTAACTTTCTTAAGGATTTTCTGTCCATAGCCAGTCCTAATAAAAAATAGCGGCGATTTAGCTAATAAGTTCCAGCTACTTTAAAAATCTCGTTAGAGTTGTTTTTTTCAAAAAATTTAATTATGGCCTGAACTCGTTTTGAGGCCTCGGAAGGAAAAGTTTCCCCTTTATTTTCAAAACATTCAGTGATTCCTCGAATGAACTGATGATCATTGACGTTAACTGTATAACTTTGCGCTCCGGTTTTCATCACTAGGTTATCACTGCTTCCCTCATCACGGACAAATCCGGATATTTTTTCCAAGCTTTCAGAGTTAACCTGTGTTGCCTCATTAGGAGATCCGGGCTGTATAATACCGGACACTGAAATACTGTCGGCCAGTTCTTGCGCAAGCAAAGACAGCGATTCCTCTTGTCCGGAATAAATTAACTTATCTGACTGACTGTCATAAATAAAAATTAAATCCTCATTATTATAACGAACGGTAATCTGAACTTTTTCATCTTTATCATCTGAACTTAAAATACCTTTAATTTGTTCGGATTGTTCGCTGATTGTAACACTAATCAACTCTCTCAGCTCCTCAATACTAAAAGTTTCAAAGAGAGAGCCAGCTTCGGGTGAAGATGATTCGGATGCGGAAGCCGACGCTGGTGTAAATACTATTTTAGTGTTTTCCGCTGTTGTAGGTGTCGCTGTTAATGTAGAGGGTGTTTCTGCTGTTGGCGTCGGCGTTAACGCCGTTGGTGGCGGTGAAATATTTACCTGTGATTGCCGCCCGGAAAGTTCATCGCCACCGTTGGAAGCAGTCTCGCTATTAGTATTACTCTCGTTATGTTGATGTTGATTAATCCTGTCTTCATCTGACGCTTCGACAGCTTCACCTTTTAATAAACTAACTGTGTCAGGATAATGAGCAGAATTTGAAGCTAAGAGTAAACGATGACTGCCTGATTCATCACTTGACGTCTGTGCAGCGGGTGTTTCCGTTAGTGGCGTCGGCGTTGGTGTTATCGCTGTTGCTGGCGGTGAAATATTTACCTGTGATTGCCCCACGGTAAGTTCATCGCCGGCTTTGGAAGTAATCTCATTATTACTTGCACTCGTACTTTTTCTTGTGCTTGTAATTGTACATGCACTTCCAGTATGCCGATCAGCCATGCCGTCATCTGATGTTTTGACAGCTCCAGCTGAGCTTTCTGCCAAAATGTTTTTTAAACTATTAAAATCAGTAACATAAAAATTATTAGCTTTGTCACAGCCCGGGATATCACCAGCATGATAATAAATGAAACTCTGTGATGTCGGGAGTAAATCTTGCTCTTTGTCTTGTTTATCTTCCCGAAAACACATAAAAAAACTTGAAAAACCAAAACCGTCTGTTTGATCTGTTTGCCCTTCTACGGCCTCATCACTTCCGCAGCTTAATTTAACATACTTATACACGCTGGCTTTTAATCGCAACGTCTGTGTTTGGTTCTCTTTCTGTGTTTGTAACCGTCCTTGAAGTTGGCTTGCCGTCCGAGCACTGACGCATACATCTAAACTCATTTTAATACCTCATAGTTTATCCATAATTTATTGATTCAGCCGTTCAAAAGATATCAGGTTAAATTTCAGCGCTTGATTTATTATACAAAACTGACGCTCAACGCTCTAGTACTCCGTTCAGTTGCATTTGATGTTTTCAGTGGTTCGTAAAGCGGCCATATGCAAGGCAGATTTGTGCAGGCGTAGCTATTCTACGTCAATCAAATCTAACGCAGCCAGATGGCCGCTTTACGAATCACCCTCCGGGCTCAAGGCAGAACGCCCATTTCTTCGTTGCAGTGACTTGAAATACTCCAGTATATCTTCGCCACTGCACCTTGAACTGGACGCTCTGCCTTGAGCTGAAGCTAACAAATGCAACTGGACGGAGTACTAGAGGGCTTTTGTCCAGCCTTAACCAGAGTAACGGCAGTTGTATGTTATCTTCTGCCGCGTCCCTCACAAGGCGGCAAAGAGCCGAAAAAAACATTAAGTCGCTGACCATAAATTTTTTAGATTTTCTGACGCCCGTTTTCAGTACTCTCCTGAGTCGCAGCGTCGGTCGCATAAGCCTCTTATCATAAGTCTCTTAGATTTTCTGACGTCCGGCTTTATCACTCACCGGTGTCGCAACTTCGGTTGTATATCTGCGCCTGCGCACCCTCGATTGCTCCGCGGACAGCATCAAATCTGAACGCCATATCTATTGAAAACTTATCGTCAGCTACACACACAGAAGTAGCGGAAAGCATCGTACCAGCTATTTCATCATTCCGGCGCAGCCGGATCCGGCGTGTTTTTTCCAGTTTACAGAACGACACCGGATAACCGTCTACGCCGGTATGACAAAATACACGCCTCACGGTTTAGTTCGCCCCAAGTCGCGGGGAAGCTAAACCCGAAGAAATTAAAAAATTTATCGACATCTGCTTATGAGAAAGACTCTGAACGACAAAATAATTTTACAGGACTCATAAAACCACCCCGGCACTGACACTTCAAGTCATTTCTAATACTTAATAGAAATTTCATAGACTGGGCAAACAAAAAAGCCGGAGCAAGTCCGGCCGGATTTCAGGTAAGTAAGATTATATCGAGAAGCTCGCTCCGCAACCGCAGGTGGTGGTCGCATTCGGATTACGAACAAAAAATCGTGAGCCTTCGAGTCCTGAGGTGTAATCCACTTCACCGCCCATCAAATACTGAAGGCTCATAGGATCGACGACCAGAGACACGCCCTGCTTTTCAATCATAAAGTCGCCCTCATTGGTTTTCTCGTCGAAAGTAAAACCATACTGGAATCCGGAGCAGCCGCCCCCCGTCACATAGACCCGAAGCTTAAGATCCGGATTTTCCTCATCTTCCAGCAGCTCTTTTACTTTGCTCGCGGCCTCATCAGTAAACTTGATCGGCATCGCCGCGCCGGCCTGATTTTCGCTGTGCTCGCGCGGCTCGGCTTCTTGAACTACAGCTTCAGTTTGTCCCGTCATTAACACCTCTTACATCAGTTTATAAACTGAATTATCTGATACCTTAGTGTTCTGTTCAAGTATTCAGTTTTGGTCAGTTTGGCTCAGCTTTGAGTTCATCTCCGTTTTGAGCCTCTTGAAACCGCTTATTTTCCCGCCGCGATATCTTATCGGCGATCTGCCGCGTGTTTTCACCGTCATCAGCGAGCAGCGCTTTTAAATCAAAAGTCCGTTCGGTTTCTTCAGCGCCTGACCAGCGGCTTGCCGGCACTTTCACTTTGACTAAAACCTGTTTCCATCGCGTTCCTTCCGGAAAGCTTAACCGTGTTTCCAGCATCTGGAAAAACCGGAATTTAAAGTTGAACTTATCAGACACCAGCTCGTTAACTGACTGCGACACTTGTTTGCCGTCTTTGATGCCGATTAATGTCAGCTCAACTGAGCCCGCTAATGAGCGGCGGCGTTTTTTCTGCTGGATCAGGATTAAACTCAGATCGTATTGGTTTGTTACAATCGACGGTTCAATGGTTAAATCATAAATACTGACTCCCTGAGCCGCTTTTCCCGGTGCCATGATACTGCGGTAAAACGTCAGTTCTCTTTCAAGATCTTTGATTTTATCGCGCTGCTCAACAAACATCACTTCCATGTTGGCGTTGGCTTCTTTTTCTAAATTAAGCTCCAGATTTTTGCCGGCAATGGTTTTTAAGTGCTGACTGTTTTCCCGCCTGAGCTTGTCTAATTCGGCTGTTTTTTGCGCTTTCACGGGCAGAACGTCATGGTAGCCGTAAAAAACTAAAGCACCCGAGATAAAAGAAATCACCGTAACCAGAAATAAATAAAGGTTTAGCGGAAGATATTTGCGCTCCATCACTTGCAGGCGGTTACGCCAGCGCTCATAATTTGCCATCAGTTCTGACTCAAAGGATTAGGTTTAGTTGCTGCATTCTACAATAAAAGCATTCACTAATACTCAAAGTTTTATCAAAGCATGCGAGTATTTAACAATTGACTTAAGAAACCAGCTTTCTGAGGGCAGAACCAGTATCCAGCTGTGCTTACTGGCATTGTTTTTTGCGTTAATCGCCTCATTTGTCATTATTCTGTTCCGGCTTTTGTTAAACGCCTCTTTTCATGTTACTCAGTTAACGGAAATCACCTTAAGAGACAGTCTGCTTGACTGGCGTTACTACTCACCTGTCGCCGGCGCGGTTATCATTTGGTTTATGGCCCGTTATGCCACATCCAGACGCTACAAACGAATGGGCATTGCCTACGTTATGCACCGCTACAAAATGCACTACGGTAAAATTCCGTTACAGTCAGCGCCCGGGCAGTTTTTTCAGGCTTTGGCGGCTTTAGCCAGTAACTTCTCCGTCGGCCGGGAAGGCCCCGCGATTCATTTAGGCGCGGTCAGCGCCAGTGTGTTAGCCGAGAAATTTAATTTACCCGACAACAGCGTCCGCGTCATGTGCGCCAGCGGTATCGCCGCGGGGATCTCAGCCACGTTTAACGCGCCGCTGGCCGCGGTCATTTTTGTATTTGAAGTGATTATTCGCGAATACCGAATCCACTATTTCTTCCCGATTCTGCTTTCCGCCGTGTGCGGTGCCGTAACCAGTCAGATGGTTTTCGGCGATATCCATGAATTCGATCTCATTGAGGTGATTCGTATTCCTTTGGATCATTATCCGGTGCTTCTGATCGGCGGTATTATTTTAGGGTGCTACTCAGCGTTTTTTAATTTCTCTTTGCTCAAAGCCACCAGATTGAGCCGGGAATGGTCACTGTTGACCAAATTCCTCACGGCCGGTGTGATTACCACAATTATCGGTTTGTTCCTGCCTCATGCTTTAGGGAGCGGTGATTTAGCCATTAATATCGCCATCGAAAACAAGACGGCGCTTTCAATGTTAATCGCGTTATTACTCGCCAAAACTTTAGCGACGGCATACGCCGTCGGCTTTGGAATTCCCGGCGGTTTGATAGGCCCGCTATACGGCATCGGCGCGCTTTCAGGCGCGATTTTAGCTGTGATCAGCGCGATGATTTTCCCGTCCAGCGCGCCTTATATCGGACTTTATACCGTTATCGGTATGACGGCGGTGATGGGCGTTTGTTTGAGCGCGCCCCTCGCGGCGCTGGTGGCGTTACTTGAACTGACCAACGACGCGTCCATTATTCTGCCCGCTATGTTTGTCACTATCCCGGCGTTCTTAATCGCGTATCAGGCCTTTAATTGCCGGTCTATTTTCTTCAGGCAATGTGAAATGATGGGCTTGGATTATAAAGTGCCGCCGCTTAACCTCGGATTACAAAAAACCGGTGTCAGAGCCTTAATGGACTCCCGTCTGTTAGTGGTAAAACAAGATAATCAATTGCTGCTTGAAGTGATGAAGCGGGCAAAAGGCCGCCCGGTTCTCAGCGTTAACGATAAAGGCAAGGTAGAAATGCTTCGTCTTCAGTTTCAGGCGGTTGCCGAAGATACCGTGTTATCTTCGCACCCTGTTGAACTGCTGCCGGATACCGCCACGGTTGATGAGGTTTATAAATTACTGGCGGTTAAACGCAGAGGTGAAATCGCAATCTATCAGGGCGGGAAATCCAATCTTGTCGGCCTGATCAGCTGGGCGCACCTGCAGCGGGAAATTCGCAAAGGTCATGTTTAACTTTAAGCAATAATCAGATTTTTTATTAATCCGCGTTTTGCTACAATTGCGCCTCAGCCACCCTACATAAAAATTCGGTAACTTAAGTTACCCCAAGCTACTGGAATAAAGGCTGATGACACATTTAGAAGGACAACATATCCTCTCGGTCAATCAATTTGATCTTGATACATTACATACGATTTTTTCCGTCGCTGAGCGCATGCGACCCTACGCACTGAGACATAAAAGAACCAATGTGCTGGAAGGCGCGATTTTGGGCAATCTTTTCTTTGAGCCCAGTACCCGTACCCGTGTGAGTTTCAACAGCGCTTTTAACCTGTTAGGCGGCAACGTGTGCGAAACCGTCGGCGTGGGTTCATCGTCGTTAGCGAAAGGTGAATCACTTTATGACACCGCCAGGATGCTCGCGACCTACTCTGACGTCATTGCCATGCGCCATCCGCGACCTCACTCCGTGGCCGAGTTCGCGCGAGGCAGCGCCGTACCGGTCATCAGCGGCGGTGACGGCGCTAACGAGCACCCGACCCAGGCTCTGCTCGATTTATTCACTATCGACAAGGAACTTAAAGCAAAAGATAAATCGATTAACGGTATGCGTATCGCCCTGCTGGGTGATTTAAAACACGGCAGAACCGTGCACTCGCTTTCGAAACTGCTTTCGCAATATAATAATATTCACTTCAGTTTGCTGTCACCCAAAGAGTTGCAGATGCCTCGATACGTCGTTGATCAGATTACCGATGCCGGACATCAGGTTTCCGTTCATGATTCGATTGAGGGTCACGCGGCTGAGGCCGACATTCTGTACCAGACCCGAATTCAGGAGGAGCGCTTTCCGTCACAGGATGAAGCGGATAAATACCGCGGTAAATTCAGATTAAATCATCAGATTTACCGGCGGCATTGCAAAGACAGCGCGGTAATCATGCACCCGCTTCCCCGTGACTCCCGTTCAGACGCAAACGAACTGGACAACGACCTCAATGATCATCAGAACCTGGCTGTCTTCCGTCAGGCGGACAACGGCTTACTTATTCGTATGGCTTTATTCGCGCTCACCCTTGGCGTCGACAGCCGCCTTGAGCAGTACGAGTTACCCGTGAATTGGTTCTCTCGTAAAGGCTGACTTTATTCAATTAAGGAAATATCAATGACACGTTCTGATACGCTTTTTGAACAGGCTAAACAAAGCATCCCCGGCGGCGTGAATTCTCCGGTCCGCGCCTTTAACGGTGTAGGCGGAACGCCTCGCTTTATTGAAAAAGCCGACGGCGCTTACGTTTATGACGCTGACGGTAACGCCTATATCGATTACGTGGGTTCCTGGGGACCGATGATCCTCGGTCACAACCATCCTGAGATCCGCCGGGCCGTGCTGGATGCCGTTGAGAACGGTTTATCTTTCGGCGCGCCGACTGAGCTTGAAATCACCATGGCGGAAAAGGTCATCGCGATGGTGCCGTCAATGGAACAAGTGCGTATGGTGAGCTCAGGTACCGAAGCCACCATGAGCGCCATTCGTTTAGCCCGTGGTTACACGAACCGTGACAAAATCCTCAAGTTTGAGGGGTGTTACCACGGCCACGCCGACTGCTTGCTGGTCAATGCGGGTTCTGGCGCTTTGACGCTTGGTCAGCCCAGCTCTCCGGGCGTTCCGGCTGATTTCGCCAAGCACACCTTAACGGCGAACTATAACGACATCGACTCTGTAAAAGCGTTATTTGAAACCTATCCGCGGGACATCGCCTGCATCATCCTTGAGCCGGTTGCCGGCAACATGAACTGCGTTCCGCCGGTTGACGGTTTCTTACAAGATCTGCGTGACGTGTGCGATCAGTACGGCGCTTTAATGATCATTGATGAGGTGATGACGGGGTTCCGTGTCGCCAAAGCCGGAGCTCAGGCTTATTACGGTGTAACGCCGGATTTAACGACATTAGGTAAGGTTATCGGCGGCGGTATGCCGGTAGGCGCCTTCGGCGGTAAGAAAGAAATCATGCAATATATCGCGCCGACGGGCCCTGTTTATCAGGCCGGCACACTTTCGGGGAACCCGATAGCGATGGCGGCGGGTCTCGCGCAAATGGAAGCGCTGGAACAAGAAGGTTTGTACGAAGAGCTGGCCCGTAAAACCGCGTACATCGCGGAAGGCTTTAAGGCTCTGGCTGACAGGCGTAATATTCCGATGGCAATCAATTATGTCGGCGGTATGTTCGGCTTCTTCTTCACTGAAGAACAAAACATCACTCGTTTTGAGCAGGTGACGAAATGCGATACGGAACGCTTTAAAGCTTTCTATCACGGCATGTTAAATGAAGGGGTTTACTTAGCGCCGAGCGCTTTTGAGGCGGGGTTCCTGTCTATGGCGCATGACGATGAGACACTTGAGAAAACGCTGGCGGCGGCAGATATAGTGCTCGCGGGTTTGAGATAAGCTTACCCGGCTGTTTTAATCAGGGGTGTCGCGGTGCAAATGATTAAGCACCCGACTATAAGTTTTTTCACTTTTCTGACGCCCATGTCAAGCACTCTGCAGCGTTACTCTTGCTTGAAAGACTGCCGGTATTACCGCGCAAAAGCGCCTTACCGAGCACTTAAGCTTAAGGGATCTGGCAGTTCATAAGATACCAATTTAAATTTCAGCACTTCAATTGTCATACCTGCGAAAGCAGATATATATAAAGCGACTTTTGCAAAATTAACCAAAGAAAACGGACTCCAGCTTTCGCTGGAGTGACGGCATATTTGGTATGAACTCTTCTGCGACGTCCCTAACGCCGGAAATATCAAAAACTTATTGTCGGGTGCTTGCAATCTGAATTTCGGCTCCTAAATTGTCATACCTGTGTTCGCGGGTATGACAAAACTAAGATACTCTTAACTTAACACTCTTTCTGAAACACTTTATCCTGACGCCGCAATAAGCGAATATCGCCGCGGCGGACAGATCCGCTTATCCGGAGGGTCAAATTAACTTTCGTAAACAATGAGAAGTCCGAAGTGATGAGATTTGTTCAGTCCCGATCTAAATTTTACAACGACTCATACAGAATTATATACTGCTGTAATCGTTAAATCTGATTAGAACCGGGAAAATGACTTATCCCGCTTCATTAAGCGATGAAACTATAGCTCAGCATTACCAGTACATTATTGATGAGTTAATTAAACACCCGGAACAAGCGGCTCGCAATCTTAAATTAAAATCATCTTTGTTTGAACACTATCAAAACAGCAGACAATTAGAAGCCTGTTACCGTTGCCTGCCTGTTGATGCGCAGGAAGAGATCAAGGCATTCTTTAATAGAGCAAATCAAGAAAACCTGAGTGTCAAAGCCGGCGATAGCGTTCCGCTTCACGCTTCATCGGGCAGAACGGTATATTCTGATTTATCAAGTATACACAAAAGAAAAATAAGCCCGTTACCGGATTCTGAACAAAGCAGATTCACTACTGAGACGCTTGATATAAATAGTGAAGAATACAGGGATCTTATTGTAAGTTCTTTAGAATTAGAAGATGTTGTGAAAAAAGACTCCGTGATGGAATTTTCCTGGGATGCCGATCGTAATACTCCAAAAGGGATGCATTATCAGAGTACAGATTATGAGAAATTTCTATCACATTCAGCATTACGTTTTGTAATTAAAAAAATTTCACGCTTTATTTTTGAGGAGATGATAAATGTAAACCCGGCTAAACTTAGCAATAGTCAACTGAAGTGTAATGCTAAAAAATTGCATAAATTTCCTCCCGCAAGTTCGTTTTCTATTAAAATTGACAGTAAAGCAAAGAGAGCAAGGCTTTATCTTTTGAGCAATCCGGCTGCGAATCAACGCATACTTAATGGTAAGGTTTCAGGAGAAATGCCGGTAGCGTTCGCAAAGTTGACAGACAGCTCACGTTCGCAATTGATTATTCCGGCGGGGATGTATCAATGCGTACTTAGTAGCCTGAGGCACCCTGACGCAGCCAGATTTTTATCAACTGCGGGTCTTATCGATTGTACGGCGTTAATTTTGTACGACAGAAAAAACAAAATTGCTACGTTAACCCATTTCTGGACTCAGACAATTACCGGGAGTAATATCAGGAGGCAATTTGATTTAATGATTGAGGAAGGAGCGTTATCCTCATCTGTTGAAGCCAAAGTTGTAGGCGGTTCAAGAAGTAACCTATGGTCTGATAGTGGTTTTTTTAATTGTATTGAACCTGCTCTTATATCATTAGGAATACCCGTAACCGAAACTAATGTCGGCGCAAACAGACCGCAAAATATTTTATTTGATTTACAAACAGGAAATCTCTATCACCTGCAAAGCGACTGTTCCGATCCCGATCCCGATTCCGATCCGCTGGGCTCTATGTCTTTAAAGAATAAAAAAACCGCCCGGATACTAGACTGGAGTCCGCAAAGACAGTATTACTTTAGTGACCACACTAACTCCGAACTTCTGGTATCCGCTGATATTTCATTGCAAAAGAACGCCTAACGTTTTAACTGCTCATTCGCGTTTATTCTGTTCCTCATTACCGATATCCTTGCGCCGCTTTTAATAAAAATGCGGAATTTTTTTAACCATTTTAGCTTTATAGGGAAAACCAAGCACCATTTTTAACCCACTACCCAAGAATTGAAAGTGACAGTTTGGGTCAGATTTTAGTGAAATTAAGCACAGGAAAATTGAATGAGATAAATTTAATGATTAAAGGGCTTGACAAAAGCGCCCACACAGAAGGAACTGTCCCGAAATAACCTCCCGATTTGTTACTGCTTAAAACTGCCGATATTAAGGCACGAAGAATGAAGTTTAGTCACTCTAAATGAATGATGAGTAACGCAGAGAGTGGCAATGTTAAGCGTAACCCTTTGGGCTGTGTTTATTTTTGCGTTCTTTGAATAAAGCGTTACGGCGTTGTCGACAGCTTATGCATAAATGAAATAACAACAGTTTTGTATGTCGGTAATGACTACACCTCGCTTTCTGTGCCTTGTATAAGCCAAAAATAAACCACGGCAAAACAGGGAAGTTATTTCGGGACAGTTCCTTTGAATAAGGCGGCAAAAGAGCAAAATATGTTACTTACAAAGTCGTGGCATTTTCACTTTATGTCCAAGCGCGTGTTTAGCGAAAATATCCTTGATAGGACTTATTTGATCAACAAGGTTTAAGCCGAAATCACGCAAGGCTTTTTTGACCGGATTTGAACCGGTGAATAAACGCTTTAACCCTTCCATTGCCGTAATCATTTCGACGGCCTCAGCTTTACGCCAACGTTCAAGCGAGCGAAGGTTTCGGTATTCGCCTAAATCTTGATTCGCTTTTTTAAGTTCGGCCAGGGTCTCAATAATACCGCCGGCGTCTAAAAAGCCGAGATTTACGCCTTGCCCCGCGAGGGGATGAATAGTGTGAGCGGCGTCTCCGGCTAAAATCAGACGATGCCGGGCAAATTGTCTGGCGTAACGCATTCGCAGCGGGAAAGCGGGGCTGTCACTTTCTAATTTACAAAGGCCGAGTTTGCCATCAAAGTCAGCGGTAAGCGTTTTATTAAAATCCTCGGGCTCCATCGCCTGCAGCATCCGGGCTTTTTCCGGCGTAACAGACCAGACAATCGAACAAAGATCCGGCTCATTTAACGGTAAAAACGCTAACGGCCCGTCTTCTAAGAATACCTGGCGGGCACAATTGTCATGCGGCAGCGCGGTTCGAATGTTGGCGACGATGGCGTGGTGATCGTAATCCCAGAAGATGAGCGGAATTTTACATTGCTCACGCACCCGGGAGTTCGCGCCGTCAGCGGCAATCACTACCGAGGCCGTTAAGTTGTCACCTGAATCTAATGATATCCAGGTTTCTTTATCACCAAACGCGATATTACTGACTCTCTGGTTTTGTATGTGAGTGAGCTCAGCTAATTCACCGGCTCTGGTCGCAAGCGCATGGCTGATATTGTCGTTTTCGATAATGTTGCCGAGTACGGTTTCGTTTTGCTGTTTTGAGTTAAAATCAATCGCGCCTAATCCATCTTTAGTCCAAACATGCATGGTGTCATACATACCCGTACGAGCTTCGTCTATGTACTGCCAGGCGCCTAAATTTTTCAGCAAATTGGTACCGGCTTTATTAACGGCGCTGACTCGTAAGCGAGGTTCGCCGGTAACGGTTTGCGTTTCACCCGCGTCAATAACAAGGGTTCTGATGCCTTCCTGAGCCAGACCGACGGCCGTCGCCAGGCCGACCATGCCGCCGCCGATAACTGCCACATCGAAATTTTGAGTATTAAACATTTTGATTCCGTTACTTAAAAATGTGAGTGCGTGGTGTAACCCATGGCTTTTTTTCCGACCGGAGCTTTAAGAAAAGGCAGCCAGGACAATAAGCGCAAACCTGTACTGCGACCGCATACCAGCGGCCAATGGTCATTAGAGAAACCTCTTACTAAAAATTCAACTCGGTTTAAGGTGTTGGTTCTGTCTTGCTGTCTTAGTTTTAGATAGGCGTGTGTGGTTTCCGCGCTACCGACATCGGCTTTCAATAACATAGCCTTTTCAAATACATCTGTGACAGAGACAATATCCCTTAACCCTAAATTAAAACCTTGTCCCGCTACAGGATGCAATGTCTGCGCGGCGTTACCGACAAAAATCGTGCGATGGTGAATCGGACGAGGCATGTAAGTCATAATCAAAGGATAGCTGAAACGTTTGCCAGTACCGATAAGTTTGCCGGCTCGGTAGCCAAACGCTGTTTGCAGTTCTTGCAAAAATTCATCATCTGAAAGCGCGAGGTAATCCTCTGCCTGATCAGGTTTTAACGCCCAGACTAACGACAGCCTGTCTTTGCCGTTTAATGATGGCATCGGTAATAGCGCAAGAGGTCCGGTATCGGTAAACCGTTCCCAGGCTTTATTCTGATGCGGTGATTTTAACTCGATATTGGCGATGATAGCCGTCTGCTCAAAATCGACGGTTTTTTGCTCAAGGCTGAAGTTTTGCCTGATGATTGAGTTGGCGCCATCAGCCGCGACCACAAGTTTTGCGGATATTGTCTCATTATTGTCGAGCGTCAGTCGCTGACGCTCTCGCTCCGCGCGGATCTGAGTGACTTTATTCGGGCAGAATAACGTGACATCGGCAGATTTCAGTCGATTATGAAGCTCATATCCGACCGGTTTGAGTTCTACTACGGTGCCCATAGCGTCAAGGTTGAAATCTGAGGCGTCCAGCTGTGTCATACCAAAGTGATGACGATCGGAAACATGAATATGGAAAATATCAGTGCCGAGATGCTTTATGTCCTGCCATATTTCAAGCTGATCCAGTGCTTCGATGGTGCCGCGGGAGAGGGCAATCGCTCTGGCGTCAAATCCCGGATGTTCGCCGGCGGGCTCAAAAGCTTCGATCAGCGCAATTTTCAATGGCGAATTATGTCGCTGTGTTTTATGGGCTAAGGCTAACGCCAGCACCGAACCGACCATCGCGCCACCGACAATGACGACATCAAATTGATGAGCGGATTTGGAGTTACGCATATCGATCATGGAATTTCCGGGTAAATTTTAACGAAACTATTTTCCTTTACGTCACTCCAGCGAAGGCTGGAGTATCGGCTGCGCCCCGCCATACAAAACCGGCGTTTAACGCGCATCGTGCTTTTGTCCGGTGCCTTTTTCTGCCCCTTTGAAAGGCACCGGATGACCGACATACACAACGGTCGTTATTTCATTTCCAGACTACGCCGGTATGACAAAAATTGATATGACCTGAGTCAATCACTTAGCGAACTGGCAGGTCAGAAGATACCAATTTAAATTTCAGCACTTCATTTGTCATACCCGCGAAGGCAGGTATGCGGCGACTTTCGCATAATTAACCAAAGACTCCGGACTTCGCTGGAGTGACGGCATTGTTGGCACGGATTCTTCCGCTGCGCCCCTTACTGAAAATCGTTAATGAAGCACTTCTGGCTTATCTTCGTTATCGTCATCGTTGGCGTCTCGCATAAATTCGGCAAAACAAACGGCAACGGCGTCCTGAACATAATCCACTAAGGCGATGTAAGCGTCTTCTGACTCATCATCTTCGCTAACATCAAGCTCAATCTGAGCGATTTCAGAAAGATCTTTGACCACTTCTTTCACGTCAACAGAGCTTTTCGCTAGCTTAGGCTGAGCAATAGCAATCGAAGCCAAAAAGCTTTGAACCCACAAAGATAAGGCTTCAACGCGAGTGGTCAGCGGCTCTTCCTCTTCAGGGAGCAGCATAGTAAAACCAAATTCAAATTCGGCTAAACGGTCGTGAGCGTCCTTATGTAATTCGGCGACAATCCTCATCAAATCCTGTGGTAATGCCTGACCGTCATTGATGATATCTGTGAGCGCCGGCAGCCATAATTGAGTCTTCGTACCCAGTCCTCCACAAATTAAGCCGACTACAGATCCATGAATTTCTGAGGGATGCAGCGGAATTTCTGCTGCCTTTAGTGCCGCAATGAGTTTGTCAGCCCTTAGGGACGGCGGAGTGACCATAGATTTGTTCCATAAAAAATAGTTGAACTAATACTAACAGATAGCACAAGCTGATAAAACTTGTCACGAGTATCACATTTACTATTTGTGCTGAAAGTCAGCACAGCGCTGAAAAATTGGCTAACATTGTTAAAGATGCTGCGATTAACTTATTCCGGCTCAGATATTTTGTTAAGTCAGTTGAACTTTTTTTACGGGGCTTATATAGTCCGCCTTGAGCTCAGCATAAAGGATGTTGGATAGATATGAGTAATAAAGCCATTGATATCACATTATTGGGGCGGACCTACTCAATATCCTGTCCGCCGGATCAGGAAACAGCGCTAAGAGCCATTGCTGATAAGCTAGAAACACAATTAGCGGAACTGAAAAACCGCGCTTCGAATTTAAGTCGTGAAGAAATTGTGATTATGGCGGCATTAAATATCGGTCATGAGCTTTATACTGAGCAACAGAAAAACAAAGATTATATGTCGCAAATGGATGAACGCATTCTTGTGTTACAATCGACTTTAGAACAAGCGCTATTAGAGCGAAGCGTAAAATAGATTCTAGTTAACTGCTCCGTTTGCGGTTAACATAACAGAGTTACGCTCCCTGGGGTATTGGCCAGCTAGTAACGTCCCTGTGCCGATGCTTACAACCTTAGGGTGAAGGTTTTACCGACATTGAGCAGGCTCGGCTTGTACCGAGAAGCCTTAGGAGGTATGGCTTTACCCGCCTTGAACCTACGGTTCAAGGGCTTACACCGGCAGCGGTATCTTGGGGAGCTACCTAATCAATAACTTACGGTAAATATTGAGTTTTTATCTTTCTGTATCATGGAGTGGGTATACAGAAAGGGTATACAGAATGGTTAAACCAAGAAAGAATAAAAACGGTGTTTACTCAGTAAGGATTGCATTTCCGAAAGACCTCAAAATTTACTTTAGGGACGTTGCGATTTAAATTTTACCGCAATAGTATAGTTGAGTTCTTAAAATCGTTTGGGTGTGTATCTTTTATAACGACAACGATCTCAAAAAAGATCTTTTTTAATCAAAAGGATAAATAAAAATTATTGTAAAAATATAGTGCGAAAGAAAGGAGTCGTTTGTAGTACTTATTGGTTTGCAAAAAAAAACAAGTCCACAAAAAAGACCCTTTTCGCCATGATAGCTTACACAAACTCAACCGAACATTCATTTTTTAACGATACCTGTCAGCAACTTCACAAAATCATTCAACACCTTGAAAGTCATCAAGCCAAACAAGCAGAACACGGTAATATTGAAGCTTTCATTAATATACAAGGGACTGAAGTTATTCGTCGTCTGTTTCAAGGCTTTCTCAACCTAAAAGCCGCCGATGAGAAAACACAGCGCATAAGCGCAAATAATGGCACAGTTCTAAACCATGTCAGAAAAAACTGTAAACGAAATTTAGAAAGCCTCTTCGGGCAAGTGGTGGTGGAGCGAAAAGTTTACCCAAAGATAAATACTCATACGGGCTAAAGTTAAGAAGGGTTACTGAAGCCATACGAGGCTCTTTCGATGACGCCGCGGACGTGACAGACAATACAACGGGCGGACACGTTCCTGAGCGCCAGGCTCAGAAAATCGTTCAGGATGTGGCACAAGATTTTGAAGATTTTTATCTGCGACAGCGATATTTACAGCCGGAGCCTGTGTTGGATTTGTTAGTGATTAGCACAGATGCCAAGGGCATAGTCATGCAGACAGATAGTTTGCGCACTTGCACCAGACAGGCGGCGAATAAACAAAATAAACTTAAAGGTCGGCTCAGTGCGGGAGAAAAGAAAAATCGTAAACGTATGGCTCAAGTCGCCTCGGTATACACCGCAAAGGCCGCACCAGGAACGCCTGAGTCCGTCATGCGTAAGGACGAAGATACCAATGTTTGCCATTTCAAAGCCCCGCCAAGAAATAAGCGAGTATGGGCAAGTGTGAAAAAAGACTCAAAATGGGTCATTGAAGAAGCCTTTTCAGAAGCATTACAGCGAGATCCTGAGCGGCAACGTCAGCGGGTCATTCTGGTAGACGGTCACCCTGATCAGCTGAAACAAATCAAGCGGATAATGAAGCAGTACCAAACAGAAGCGACGATCATAATGGATTTCATACATGTACTTGAATATCTGTGGAAAGCCGCATGGTGTTTGTTTGATAAAGCCGCTCCGCAAGCACAAGAGCGGGTAGAAAATAAAGCCATAGAGCTCCTGCGAGGTAAAGCTTCTCAAGTCGCTCAAGGGCTTGGTATAGCAGCAACGAAGCGTAAGCTTAACAATCGAGAGGGTATTGATAAATGCGGACAATACCTCTTAAAAAACAAAGAAAACCTAAAGTATGGTTCTGCCTTGGAGTCGGGTTATCCAATAGCCATCGGGGTTATTGAAGGAGCATGCCGCCATTTGATCAATGACAGATTAGATATCACGGGAGCAAGCTGGAGTCTTAATGGTGCGGAGGCTATTTTAAAAATGCGGAGGGCGTTCAAAATTCTGTGTCAGCCTAAATTCTAAATTTCTAATACGTTATCCAATCTGCCTTCAAAATGGATTGCAAATTGTGACAATGCTAGCCTCCAATTTTGGACTGGCATTGTCCACTTTTTAGAGGCATTCAATATGCCCGCATAAAGCAATTTTAGCAAGCTGTTTTCATTTGGAAATGCCCCTTTTGTTTTGGTGAGTTTCCTAAACTGGCGATGTACGGCTTCAATCGCATTGGTCGTGTAAATCACTCGACGTACATATTCTGGATATTTGAAGTAAACGGACAAGTTCTCCCACTTTCTGCGCCAAGAGTCGATAACGATTGGATACTGGCTACCCCATTTGTTTTCCAGCTCATCTAAAGCCGTTTCAGCAGCCGATTTACTTGTCGCTCTGTAAACCGGCTTTAAATCAGCCATAAACGCCTTTTGATGCTTAGATGCCACATACTTCATTGAGTTGCGTACCTGATGAATTACGCAAAGCTGAACTTCTGTCTCCGGGTAAATGCTGGCAATAGCTTCAGGAAAACCGTTTAACCCGTCAACACAAGCAATTAAGATATCCTTAACACCACGATTATGAAGATCGGTCAGTACCGAAAGCCAATAATTAGCACCTTCTGACTCTGAAAGATACAGGCCAAGTAACTCTTTCTTACCTTCGAGATTAACGCCTAGAATCGTGTAAATAGCCTTACTGACATAGCGACCATTGTCTTTGACTTTATAGTGAATCGCATCCAGCCAAATAATTGGATAGACCTCGTCTAAACTGCGTTGCTGCCATTCTTTGAGCTGAGGAATAAGCTGATCGGTCACAGCCGTCAAACTGGCTTCTGAAAGCTCTAAACCATACAAATCAGCCACATGAGATTTGATATCACGATAACTCATACCCATTGAAAACATTGACAAAATCTTACGATCAATTTCATCAGAGAGCTTAGTTTGATTTTTTTTGACAAGCTGAGGCTCAAAGTTGCCGGCTCTGTCTCTTGGCGTTTCTAACTCAAATTCGCCAACTGAAGATTTAACGGTTTTTTTACTAAAACCATTTCTTCGATTGGGCTCAAGATCTGAGTCTAAATGTTGATCAAGTTCTGCTTTAAGCGCTGCTTCTGTTAGTTGTTTGATTAAAGGGGTGAGAACACCATCCGCACCAGTTAAACCTTTACCTGATTGAAGTTGTTCTAAAGCTTTATTGAAATCGAAATTTTGAGTCATTATGTCATTCCTGTTTTTGACATTTTACCGAAATGACACAGATTTCTAAACACTACCAAAATGCGCTCGTTAAAGTCCGGCAATGACTTAAATGAATATTGGGATTACTATAATCGGGATAGGGAGATGCCTCACGACATCTCTCCTCCCACACCACCGGCCATACGGATCACGTAGCACGGCGGTTCATTTTCTTATTCTTCATTTGCTGCCCGATTTGATATCTCAGGCAGCCCCATGTGTCTAAACTACCTGTTTGGTAAAGCAAAATAAAGCGCTTTGCTTCCACTAATTCGCCATGGATCTTTCGCTGACTTGGCTGTATTCCAAGCAAGTTGCCTGTCAACCCCACGGCTTCTTAGTTGTCGATAGCCAGAACGCCCCCATTGCTTCCACAGATAACACCGTAACTTTCGTCGTATCCATTTATCAATATCACGCAGCGGACTCAATACTTCGGCTATATCGAAGTATGCTTTCCAACCAAGCAGGCTTCTCTTTAAATCCGCGATGATTTTAACAATATTAAGACCTCTCGTCCGACGGCTCAGCTCCCTAACTTTATCTTTTAATTTTGATAAGGCTTTATCCGCCACCTTAATTTTATGTGGCGTTTTGGGACTGAACGTAAACCCCAGAAATGTCCTCTCCCAAGGCCTTGATACTGCACTTTTACCGGCGTTGACCTTGAGCCTGAGTGTCCGCTCGATAAAATGCTGTATGCTTGCTTTTACTCGCTCTCCTGCCTTTTGACCGCTTACATAGATTTGCAGGTCATCAGCATAACGAGCAAAGGTGCGGCCTCGTTTTTCAAGTTCCCAATCTAATTCATTGAGTACAATATTAGAAAGCAGTGGTGAAAGTGGACTACCTTGCGGCACACCTTCTCGCGGCTTTTCTTTGCTCTCATTGGTTTGAATTGGGGTTTTCAGGTATTAGTTTATCAGTCTGAGTAACTCTTTGTCTTTGCAGTGTTCTTTGAGTTTGTGCATCAATCTGTCGTGATTCACTCGGTCAAAGAATGCATCTAAATCCAAATCGACTACCCAGCTTTTACCCTGTTGTATCCGCATTTGGGCGTAATAAATCGCTTGGTGTGCGGACTTGTAAGGCCTAAAACCATAACTGTTTATGTGAAAATGAGGTTCCCATATCGGTTGCAACACTTGTGCTATCGCTTGTTGGATAAAACGGTCGAGTACCGTCGGGATACCCAGTTTGCGTTTGCGTCCGTCTGGTTTGGGAATTTCAACTCGCTTTACGGGTTTCGGCTTATAGCTTCCGTCCAGTAAAGCTTGTTTTATCTCTAACCGGTGTGCGGCAAGATAGGGCGGCAGTTCATGGACGGTCATACCGTCAATCCCTGCACCACCTTTGTTACGGATAACATGAGTGAGTGCGAGTTGGAGGTTTTCCCGCTCCAATACTCTACTCATCAATGATGGATAATTGAAAGGATCACTTTGTCGGTTTCCAATAGTCATGTCTAATGTTGGTTCTCCAACGTCCATGATATTCTGCACTTAGGTGTCCTTTCTGAAAATGTTCAGGCCTTCAGTGATAAGAGTTTCACCTACTACGCCTTCTGCTGACTTCTACAATGCGGTCAGATTGGATTGCTCCAATCTCAGTTGCTCCTTCAACGCAATGCAGATCTCCCGGGGTAAGACACTTAACTTTCCTTGCGCAGGCGCCCAATTTATAAAACGTATCCCAATTGCAGATGGAGGGTTTAATGATCACGTGCCCACTGACCCCGAATACGTCACACCTCATATTGGATTCTTGTTCATCGCCCCGCAATTTTGTCTTGAGCTTCCTTCAGACCCAACCTCACGATTACGCCCTTGCTCTTTAGCTAACCTTCGGCTCTGCGAATACCTGGTAAGAAGACTTTCACTTCTCTAGTTAAGTGCCATGCCCGGCACACACGCTTGCGTCAGGCGCCGCCGAAGGCGGTCGCCTGGAACCACTTGTTGAACGGGCTGGTTCAACAACCAGATAAGGCGCTGGCTGCGCTACGCCTATCCTTATTTGTTAAATGGCGATTAATCACCGCCACCTCCACCATCTGAACCACCACCAAAATCTCCTCCATTACTTCCAGAGAAGCCACCAGAAGAAAATGAACTGTCAGATATTGAAGCTTCAGTGATTAGAGTTGATGTAGAAAAGTCGCTTGCACCAGAAAACATAGTTGCTGCCACTTCTTCTCTCATTTCTTGATAATTACATTCTTCACCAGCTTCATTGTGTATACGTTGAAACTCTTGAGGTGAACAATACATAGCATAAGCAAAACAAACATCTGATACAGTACTTTTATTTTTAACTAATTTTTTCTTCTTTAGAACCGTATCAACCTGTCCTTGCGTATAGAATTTCTGAAACCCAAATAATTTCTTTAGTTCGAGCGGCATTTTACGTGCGAACTTCTTAATCTTTCTTCTCTTCAAAAAGCCATCGAACATTCGGATACTCCTTTAGCCATTTAACGCCTGCATCAGCCGACGCCGTAGGCGGTCGGCTGCATGCACTTGTTAGCCCTATGACTGACTCTGTAAGAAGGTAAAGTATTTTTTATCGATGTCAGTTGTAAAGAGTTTTACTAGCGTGATGCACTCATCAAGGTCAGATTGTTCAAGTGACAGTTTATTGCCATCTAAATCAAAACCATTTCTATGGACGAGATCATGTCTAATTGCAATCTTATCAGTTAAAGATTTCTGTATATTCATGCGAATATCGAATGTGTGCTTATAAAGCGGATCAATATCATTAAGGCGGTGCCATACGAGATTTTTTACTGAGTTAAGTACTTTAGCTCTTACATTGCCATTAAATATTTCAGCGACAGCGTATTTTGGCTCTTCGTCGTTTAGTGTGGATTTAATGGATTTATTTCTGAGATAATAAACCCAGTTTTGCAGTCAAGAGTTGGAAGTAAATACATGGATGGAAATCAAGTTTTGATGCTCGGTCTTGGTATAGAAGCGCCTTGGAAGTTGGTTAACCAACACCTGGATATATCAGCCTCACCTAATGAACTTGTTCTCGAAATTGAAGCTGAACGAGGAAGCTTGTATCCCTGCCCGACTTGCTCAAAAGCTTGTCCGGCACATGACTTTAAATCGCTGACTTGGCGTCATCTCAATTTCTTTCAGCATCACTGTTATATCAAAGCAAACGTCCCGAGAACTCGATGTGCTGAGCATGGCGTTAAGCGTGTCAATGTCCCTTGGGCGAGAGCGGGTAGTAAATTCACGTTATTGTTCGAACAATCTGTATTGGTACTGGCTCGTGAAATGCCGGTTAAGGCATGTGCTGAATATGTTGGAATTCGTGACAAACGTATTTGGCGCATCATCAAACACTACGTCAGCAAGGCATTAGCATTGATGGACTTGTCAGCACTTAAAGCTATTGGATTCGATGAAACGGCGGCTAAACGTGGCCACAACTATGTTACTGTTTTCATTGATATGGACAAGAAAGACAAGCCTGTTGTGTTCGCTACGCCCGGAAAAGGTAAGGAAACCGTTAAGCGATTTAAGTCCTTTCTGACAGAGCATCAAGGCAAAGCAGATAATGTACTTGAAGTCGTGTGTGATATGTCAAGAGCCTTTCTGTCAGCAACAGAGGAAGAGTTCCCGGATGCTAACGTAACGGTTGATTGGTTCCATGTTGTGCAACTGTTTACTAAAGCGGTTGATGAAGTACGTAAAACGGAGAGAAAAATCCAACCGCATCCAAAGAGCCTGCGCTGGGCAGTACTAAAAAATGCAGATGGCTCATTTACTGAGAAACAAAAAGAAGCACTTGCAGAGCTAGAATCCAGCGACCTGAATACAGCAACAGCTTGGCGGATTAAGGAACAACTTAGGTGGATACGTCAAGCTGAAACCGCTCATGCTGCACGCTGGAGGCTGACGTATTTCATTAATTTTGCAAAAGAGCAGTTGGGTGATATTGAGATGTTAGAACCCGTTCGAAAAGCACTTGCAACTGTGGAAAGGCATGCAGAGAGAATTTTACAGCGCTGGTCATCCACTTATACGAATGCTCGTATGGAAGGTTTAAATAGTCTATTTCAAGCGGCTAGAGCACGAGCCAGAGGGTATCGTAATACAGGAACATTTATTACCATGATTTTTATGGAGGGCGTTCAAAATTCTGTGTCAGCCTAAATTCTAAATTTCTAATACGTTATCCAATCTGCCTTCAAAATGGATTGCAAATTGTGACAATGCTAGCCTCCAATTTTGGACTGGCATTGTCCACTTTTTAGAGGCATTCAATATTCCCGCATAAAGCAATTTTAGCAAGCTGTTTTCATTTGGAAATGCCCCTTTTGTTTTGGTGAGTTTCCTAAACTGGCGATGTACGGCTTCAATCGCATTGGTCGTGTAAATCACTCGACGTACATATTCTGGATATTTGAAGTAAACGGACAAGTTCTCCCACTTTCTGCGCCAAGAGTCGATAACGATTGGATACTGGCTACCCCATTTGTTTTCCAGCTCATCTAAAGCCGTTTCAGCAGCCGATTTACTTGTCGCTCTGTAAACCGGCTTTAAATCAGCCATAAACGCCTTTTGATGCTTAGATGCCACATACTTCATTGAGTTGCGTACCTGATGAATTACGCAAAGCTGAACTTCTGTCTCCGGGTAAATGCTGGCAATAGCTTCAGGAAAACCGTTTAACCCGTCAACACAAGCAATTAAGATATCCTTAACACCACGATTATGAAGATCGGTCAGTACCGAAAGCCAATAATTAGCACCTTCTGACTCTGAAAGATACAGGCCAAGTAACTCTTTCTTACCTTCGAGATTAACGCCTAGAATCGTGTAAATAGCCTTACTGACATAGCGACCATTGTCTTTGACTTTATAGTGAATCGCATCCAGCCAAATAATTGGATAGACCTCGTCTAAACTGCGTTGCTGCCATTCTTTGAGCTGAGGAATAAGCTGATCGGTCACAGCCGTCAAACTGGCTTCTGAAAGCTCTAAACCATACAAATCAGCCACATGAGATTTGATATCACGATAACTCATACCCATTGAAAACATTGACAAAATCTTACGATCAATTTCATCAGAGAGCTTAGTTTGATTTTTTTTGACAAGCTGAGGCTCAAAGTTGCCGGCTCTGTCTCTTGGCGTTTCTAACTCAAATTCGCCAACTGAAGATTTAACGGTTTTTTTACTAAAACCATTTCTTCGATTGGGCTCAAGATCTGAGTCTAAATGTTGATCAAGTTCTGCTTTAAGCGCTGCTTCTGTTAGTTGTTTGATTAAAGGGGTGAGAACACCATCCGCACCAGTTAAACCTTTACCTGATTGAAGTTGTTCTAAAGCTTTATTGAAATCGAAATTTTGAGTCATTATGTCATTCCTGTTTTTGACATTTTACCGAAATGACACAGATTTCTAAACACTACCTTTTTATGATTGCTAGCCCTGTATCAGATCTACTCAAATCCATATGAAACGACGAAGAGCCCGTATTTTTGACTTTTAAACTTCTCTGCCGAACACATCTTTTTGAAGATGGTATCTTTAGATGAAATCTCAAATACAAATAGATCGTAAAGATATTTCTCCATTACGCTGATGGCATTTGAGAAATATAGGTTTAAATGAAGCTCATCACATCCTACTGATTTCTTACGAAGAGTTTCTAAGTTTTGATTTAGCTCATTCCAAAAAGAGCTTGGAGAATAAGAACTAGTAGTCATTAGGTAAATACTCCACCTTGACCTTTTCTTCCAAGTCTAAATCTTCATCTACTTTGTCATTCTTTACTGTGACAGTCCAGTCGACTCCAATATTAGAAGATGATACGAATACGTCATATTCGTTACCATGCTCATCTTCAAATTGGTCAAAATTTTGATTTATGCTGTCTCTGTGCCGATCCGCAAAGATAGGCGATGGTACGCTGACCATTGCCACTTCTTTTTCCTCGTACTTGATCAATAAGTAACCGCCGGATATGGAAGGTATGCAATCGTTGCCTTCTAGGGTAAAGCTCATAAGTAACACCTCGAAAAGGTAACATTATATATTGTGGACGAGTGTAGTGCACGAACTGGGGCTAACGCTTCAATCAGCCGCCGCCGAAGGCGGTCGGCTGGATGCGCTTGTTAGCCGTTACATGGCAGAAGCTCATATTCAGATCTAATACGATCTGCACCATACTTTTTCTCTAGCTTTCTCACTTTAAAGTGGCCACGAGCCATATCTTGAAAATGATCAATGAAAAGAGTATTTATAACTGCGCCACCTGCTGCACCTATAGCTGGTAAAGCTTGTACTGCTGCTTTTTGAGTTATTTGAACTCCGAACCTTTCCGCTATGTTCATAATGAGCTTGACGATTGCTGGAGCACCTTTTTCAGTAAGACCTTTTTGTGCAATGTGCTCTGCTGCATCGACTACAGATTTTGCTAAAGCGCTTCGAACTGCAAAGTAACCTGATTCAGCGCCATCATCATTTTCTGTTTCCCCACCTAAAGCAAAAACTTCTAAACAAGCAAGCTTAGTGTCTATCTGCGAAATTGACTCACCTTCACTTCGAGCAATGTCTGCTATAGATCGCAACATGATAGTAGTAGATACAGGTAACTCAACTGCTAGAGCACTAATACCAAAAAAACCACCTACACCGCCACTGATCGCTACGCTCAGTTTATGCCAGATATTTGAAGATTCTTCTCCTGGAATATCTTTCATAGTAAAAATGGCTGCCTCAGAAGCTTTCATCAGTGCTGTTTGTGTGGCTCCACCTATAGATTTATTCCAACTATCAGGGAGAAGCTCAAAACCTTTTTCAATAGGTGCTCCAACAAAGTTGGTTATCTTTGCTGCAACTCCCGGGTTTTCCAGAAGGTTTTTTGCTGATTGGAGTTCAAAAAGGTCATTTTCGGAAATTGGCATAACTTAAAATTTCACTATCAAAATGAAACAAGTAAACCACTAACTTTAACTTTATGGCATATGGATTTACTCGTAACTTGGGGTGACGGCTAACGCCTAAATCAGGTGCGCCGAAGGCGTCACCTGGATTTTCTTGTTAGCCGCTTTTTTAAGCACCGACAGCCCTTTTTGAGTTCGTCACGAATGCTGTATTTGAAAGTGGTGATTTATAATAATCTTCATCAAGAAATCTTAATAGTTTTTTAAGATCAGATTTGTTGTCGGGTAGTTTGATAACCTCTTCTGTGCCGTCAATTTCTGTTAAAAATGGAATATTGAACTCTATAGCTACAGCTTTCATCTCGTTTATAGGGACATTTTGTAAAATACCACTTTGTTGAATAAGTGATATTTTACGCCTTACCCAAGAATCAGACATTTCGATTAACTCATCGGTATTTTCTGATTTAATTATATCGAGAGCAGCAAACTCTGTTACATCATCATCGGTTGCGACCTTATAGTACTCGCTTAGATCGAACATTTGACGAGTATTATGAAAGCTGAAGAACTTTAACTTTCCATTTTCTAACGTAGCTGTGAGCTTATGATCTATTGTTAGCCCAATACCCTCTATCTTCTTGTAAACATTTGAAGAATGAAAAATAGATAATCCATTTGTGGAAATTATTCTTCTTCTATCAAAGTTTTGAAGTAATATTTTAACGTCACCATCATCAGTTGTATATCCAGTGAACAATGCTTTTATTTCACTAAAAAAGTCTTCTGTTGGATCTACAACTTCCGCACTTAACGGATTTTCAACTGCTGACGATAAATCATCAATATCATCGTAACCATCAATAAATAAAACTTCTCCCTCGTCAGGCTTATATTTTCCATCAAATTCTATTTCTTCTTCATGCTGATCAAATGTTGCTTCTTGTGCCTTGATATAGGTTGTTAGATCATTTTGAACGTCACTAGAAAGCTCAAACTTTACGATTCTTTTTGAAGGATCACTTGTGAGTGCAAAAAGGTTCAACGACATTTATTACTCCATTAACATGCTGTGTGAGATTTGTTTAACTTCTTTGATACTTTTTGGACTTCTTATAACACGCCTTGCCATTAGCATATAAACCATTCCACTGTCAGACTCAACTTTGTAAAATCTAAACTTAGCAATGTACAAAAGAGGGTGTGTTGGAATATAAGAAATAATCCATGCAACCAAAAATAGTATTCCGACAATTAGTGCTGTAACTTCAAAGTTTATTTCTGCTACCTTCATTATTATTGGTGCAATATAACTCCCGATAAACACAAGTAGTAAATAATCAGCAGACTCTACTTTTTTTGCTTTAAAGTTTATTGTCTCAGCTTGTTTCCGTATAAGTGACAGAATTAGAAACGGCAAGATCATACCGAGTATGGCGATGATGACCAGTTGATAAAAAACTGTATCCAAGCCTGTTGAATAATATCTAACACCAGCAAGAGCCAATAATGCTGGCGAAAAAGCTGATATAAATAATAAGGATTTGAGCCAATTTCTCAATGTTTACTCCTTGTGCGGCTAACGCCTAAATCAGGTGCGCCGTAGGCGTCACCTGGATTTACTTGTTAAATTCATCATAGCACTGGCTCTAAATATTCTTCATCATGCTCATGTATATAATTAAGAGCGCTTCTGTGATAATCGATCAAAAAATTTTGTCGAGATCTTAAATACCGAAAATATGATTCTGCATGGTTATCTGGTTCTTTTTTAGCAAAAAAATCTAGAGAGTAAAGTTGATAGTTAACTTTATCTAGTGAAATGAGCAATCTATCAAAGATTGAAATATCAACTTTGGATATACTTTGAAAGCTCCCAATATCCTGCTTATGCAGAAATTCCAAAAGCTGTTTAAATGTCCAATTATCGTCAATTGAAATCAGGTTAAAACCACCATAGTAAGGTTCAATAGAATTTTTATAACAACTTTTTAATAAACCTATTTTACTTGAACTTCTCAAGCTTGAAGAAAATCTGGACTTAATTTCTTCTTCCTTTTCTTTACTTATCCTTAGATCCCAACAGCAACTGACACATTTTAACATTTTAATATAGAACCGAGGAGAGGAAGTTTGTAAACTTCTTTCCCTCAAAGTGAAATGAGGTTTTGAAGTGAAATCTAAATACAACCAACTCACATTAAAAGACAGACATCAGATTGAAGTGTTAAAGGCAGAAGGTAAAAGTGCCAGAAGTATCGCTAAGCTGTTAGGTCGTGGCAACGGAACCATATCTAAGGAGCTGAGGCGTTGTCCTTCTGAAGCTTATTGCGCTGAAACCGCTCATCTGGATGCGATAAGTAACAGGCAGACGGCTTTCAAAGCGACAAAAATCACTGATGACATCATAAACACTATAAAGTCATTGCTTAATTTCGGGCTAAGCCCGGAGCAAATTTCAGGTCGGATGAAACAGGAGAAAACCAGCGTAACGTTATCCGCGAACACGATTTACGGTGTGGTAAAACAACAAGGTCTGGAAAAGCTATTGCCCCGAGGCGGCAAGAAATACAAGCGGCGGCAGGGAATTGAAGCGGGAGCCCGTTTAATTCCGGAGCGAATAGATATCAGTGAAAGGCCGGCAATTGTCGATGAAAAAGTTGAGATAGGTCACTGGGAAGGTGATACGGTGCATGGTAAAGATTGCTACTTAGTCACGTTGGTAGAGCGAGTGTCCAAGTGTTTACTGGTAAAGCGTGTTAAAAGTAAATCTAAGGTTGAAGTCACCAAGGCGATAAAGAGTATGCTTAAGCCTTTTGCCGCGATTTGCAAGACTATCACTTTTGATAATGGTGGCGAATTCGCCGGACATAAAAAGGTTTCTGAGGCACTTAAATGCGATATCTACTTTGCGAAGCCTTATCATTCATGGCAGAGGGGGCTTAATGAGAATACCAACGGATTACTGCGGCGTTTTTTCCCGAAAGGCATGGCTATAGGCTCGGTAAGTGAGCAAGAAATTAAAAATGCGGAATTTTCGATTAACACAAGACCGAGAAAAGCGTTAGACTATCTCAGTCCTTACGAATTTTTAACAGGTAAGAGTGTGCCGCTTATTGCTGAGATCTAGGATCTTATTTAGCAACACAGGGCTATCATACCCTAAAGACTCAAATAGAACTTGTTCTCTAACTCTGATTGTTCTACAACTAGATAGAAGTTTGTTTCCCTCATATGCCTTCTTTCTTTCTTGAGGCTTCATCATTATAAAATATTGAAATACCACGGCTCCAATAATAGAGTATGAAACATTTGTAACATAAGGGCTTGTTTCGAAGAATATAATGACTAATGAAAGATTAATAAATAGATAAAGAGATGCTTGATTAGATTTATCATCGGTAATAAATGGACGAAAAATAGTCACAAAAACCCTTTTGGAGAATTTCTTTAGTCCATGCCCAGATAATGAGTATGTAAGATAAAACATCATACTCCCTCTTCCTAAAAGGGTCTTTTTGGGATGTGAAATCAATTTATAAATCAGCCAATTTATGACTATCAGGGTCAAAATAAATATAACTAGCTTAAAAGGTTCTGGCAGTATTTCTTTACTTCCCTCAGCAATCTCTTTTAGATACGTTTCAAAGTCTGGATTGTTCAATATTTTTTCTGAAACTTTGATAAGAAAATATAGTAAGCTCAGAATAAATACTCCGAATGTAATACCATATACTTCAGGTTTTACATCTTTGAATTTCAATTTTTACTCCACTGTTTATTGATGAATTTAACGCCTGCTTCAGCCGCGCCGCCGCAGGCGGCGTCGGGTGGAGGGGCGAAGCCCCGGAACGAACTGGAAGCATTTGTTATGTGCCTACGCTCGATTTTCACCAGTAACTTTGAATTCAGCAAAATCTATTATTGGTGTTTGAAGTAGAATTGGATAATCAAATCTTAGCCCTCTATAACTAAACTCAATATCCATTTCTTGAGTTTCTCTCCAAGAACCCATTGAACGAGCATCTTTTTCTATCTGATCTGAAAGAGGCGAGTTATTTTTGACCTTGCCACTATGAACATTACCCATAGAATCAGACTGGATACTATGGATTTCTACTTGAAATTTGTAGCCAGACTTTAGAGTTAAATGTGCTGAAACTATCATATAAAAACTCCTGCTTTACATTGCCAATCAGATTTCTTCCCAAGAATGACCCCACTCCTTGACAGTTTTTCTTGAACGACTCTTGACTACTGGAAAATACCTTATTTGATATTTTTTGTCATTGTACGTCACAATAGTTTTTGACTTTGCATTTGGATAAATTTTATCAAGCTCTTCGTTTAGTTTTTCTGATTCAGTTTTTTCAAGTATTCCATTTTCTTTAAGGTTTTTGGTTATTAATCGAACTTTGATGCCTGCATCACGACGTTGCGCTTCGTATTTATTAGGATTATTGCTGCTGTCATTTGCAAATCTATCATCCCAAAGGTTTTTTTCTTCGATTGCTTTTTCTAAATCATTGAGGCCGTACACTTTTTACTTCTCCTTTAAGTGAGGACTTTGATATTTGGTGGCACATAACGCCTAAATCAGGTGCGCCGTAGGCGTCACCTGGATTTACTTGTTAAGCGCTACTCGCCGTCATCCCAGCTGTTTAAAAAATCCGCCAAAACGTCTCCATGACAGCTATCGGGCTTACAAAAACAACCTAACCTTTTTCCCACAAGTTTATACACTTCATCTTTGTTTATGTGTGGAAATTTATCGAAGTCAAAGTCATATTTGTATTTCCTAATAACTTCCTCTCTGTCGTCTCCACCTTCAAACATCGAGTATGGGTTTCCCCAATAAGAACCTCTGCCAATATACTCATAATCGTGAGTTTTTTTGACATTTTGGTACTTTGATTCTTTCTTTATATTAATAACTCGCGTAATAGAAACCTTTAATCTTTTTACTGGTATATCTGATTCAATTAAAAATTTATACTCATCACAAAAAACTTCACCATCATCAAAAATTACTGCGTGAGAAAAATCTTTAGCTTTCCAATCTGAAGATATAGAGAAATCTATTTTCTTACTTTGACAATACTTATCAAGAAGTTGATTGCCGTCGAAGTTGGAAATTATTTCTTCGACTTTGCTTTTTCTTGTGATATTTTCAAGTTTACGAGTAAGCTTACTCAAACAATTGAATTGCTGCGGGTATAAAACTAATAGCTTCATATTAATAAAGATGCTTCACAATGAAGTTTGTATCCCAGCACTTATTTAGATACTCAATTACTAGGCGTCTGTGGCAATGATGCGGCTTGTGTTCACTACATAAGAGGCAGCTATCATCAAGCGTACTTTTGTCTAATCTTTCAATATTTCGTTTGATCATTAAATTTAGGAATTGATCTTCATATTCTTCCCATTGCATGTTTCCCTTTTTGTAACTGTTAAGCAGTTCCTTAGTCGGTGCTAGATCGGGAATGTGTTTGTACTTAATGCCACAAAGCTGATCAAGGAAAAATATTAAGTCATCTCTTTTGGCAAATCCAGCAAGCTGAGAGACATTGTTAAGGCGAACATCGACAAGTGTTTTTATATCTTCATTCTTCAGGAGTTTGAAAAATGCTTCTGCTTTTTTTTGTGTGAACCCTATGGAATAGACTTTCATTATCAAACCTCAAGTATGGTAGCCGCTAGCTTATAATAGTATCCATCATAGGGCTCTCCAAGACTAATGGTCATATAAATTGTACCTTCAGGTCTATATTCACCTTCCCCTAAACGCAAATAGTTTGCTTCAACTTCAGGGTCTGTGATAGCTATTTGATAATTTACACTGTTGTATTCGAAATTCGCTCTGAGTTTTTTCTTCGCATTTCCAAACTCTGCACCTTCAGTTCTTACAAGAATTTTGAAGTCGGTTGGTTGGATGAAATATAGTGATTGACGCTCAGACACTACTTCAGAGACAGCTACTCTATCCAATATTCCGTTATAACTAGAACTGTTATTTTCCCATAAAGAATCAGGACTATCTAAAAATTTTGCTAAATCCTGATTATATGTTCCGACCTTGCTCCAATAGTATCTATCGTCAATGGTGTAATTTTCTTCTTGGGCTGGATGGTCAGATTTATGTTTAAACTGGACTTTAACAATATCTAATACTTTTGCTGTCTCTCTATTAGAATATCTTCTATCTATTTCGGAAATTTCATGATTTTCCCTTTCACTTATTGGTCTCACCCACTCACCAACTTCATTTCCATCAGTCTCTTTTCCAGCGATACATCTACCAGATGTTTTTCTTGAATTGGCAAGACATAAAAATGTTTTTTGAATAGTCATGTTTTTCTCAAATGTTGATTTTTGGTATTGGCGCTTAACATTTTAATACTACGCATTCGCATTTTTCCGAGCTTTACTTGTTAAAACGCTCAACGCAATACCATGTTTTTATTAATAAAAGTTATCCTATCCCACTTTTTAGGGATAGGCAAAACGAGAATTCGCATTTATCCTGTTCAGCATTCTCGTTATCTCTGCCATAAAAAAACACAAAGACAAGAATAATCAATTAGTTATAAAAATATAGATTTAATAACGAGAATTTACCTTTGTTAAAAACATGCTTGATTTTTAAATCGGGCACATCATACTGTATATAGATACAGCTATGCAAATGGAATTGCGTTATGCCGAAAAAAAGTCCTTTCCTGGAATCAATAAGAGAAGAAATAAGATTACGTGGTTACAGTATCAGAACTGAAAAATCTTACCTGTATTGGATAAAACGATATATTTTATTTCACAACAAAAGGCATCCTGCCGAGTTATCGCCTGAACACATTAAACAGTTTTTGAGCAGGTTAGCTTCGGATAGAAATCTGGCCGCGAACACACAAAAAGTTGCGCTAAATGCTCTGGTCTTTTTGTACCGGAAGGTATTGAAACAAGAGGTGGGTGACTTAGGCTTTACGCTTGCGACGAAACAGCGAAATCTTCCAACAGTACTTAGCACATCTGAGGTAAACATACTTTTAGGCTTATTATCCGGAAGAAATGCTTTAATTATTCAATTGCTTTACGGTAGCGGTCTCAGAATTACAGAGTGTTTACGTCTGAGGATCCAAGATATTGATCTAAAGAATCTTTCTGTCACTGTAAAAGATGGTAAGGGTAAAAAAGACAGGCGGACAATCTTAAGTCATCACTGCGCCAAACAATTAAAACCGATTATTGAAGAAGCGATACAATTGCAGAAAATTGACAACAGGCAAGGCATCGGCCCCTCATTACCGTTTGCTTTGTCTAGGAAATATCCGAACGCTTTCAGGCAGACTGCCTGGATGTATATTTTTCCTTCTTTATCACTCTGTCCGCATCCTGATACTGGTGAAGTTGTCCGCCATCATTTACATGCAAGCTCTATCAGAAAAGCCTTACAAACTGCAGTTAAGCAGTCCGAAATAAGAAAGAAGATCAACTGCCATACGTTCAGGCATTCATTTGCGACTCACCTTTTAGAGCAAGGACAGGATATTAGAACCGTTCAAGAATTACTCGGTCATAATGATCTGAATACTACTCAGATTTATACTCATGTTATTGGACAGCACTTCGCCGGTGCAGTAAGTCCATTAGATAGATTGAGCTTACAAAAAACAAATTCATGAGATCATTTGTAGATAAAACTGGAAGTTACGCACTGTTATTAATGATTAAACTAAATTAGTTTCTTCTTGAGTGTTAATAGAATCTAAATTCAATATTGTTTTATTACAGTTAAGATTAGTCGCTTGATTGTTTTGAAAGTGAGCGTAAAAGGATAGCGTTCTATCGAATGTAATTTGTCACTGTACACGACAAAACTTAACTCTTCTCGGCTGATACTTCATAAAACAATAGTTGTATCAGCCTGTTAATATCAATTATCCATTCTGTTGGATGCTCAAATATACGCTGCAAATACTCTAGCCCTGTCCGAAATATCGATTTTTCTTTTCGCCCGTGACTTTTATTTTTATCGGCTTTTCAAAGGCTAATAACTCACCGACCTTATAGCTCCAGCAAAATGATATTGCCAATACAGCTATCAATTTCTCTATTCGCTTTCGGTCTTGCAGGTGCGTATCTTCCAGGTTGAAACCTCTGCCTTTAAGTGCTTGAAACATTGTTTCTATTTGCCATCGTTTCAAGTAATCCGAGATTGCTGTCTCTGGCCCATCATTACAAATAACTATCAGCCTTTCATCGCCAACCCTTGAAGCTGATAGGTAGACAAATTGCCCCCGAACTTTCCTCTTTGTTTTTAATGTCATTGTCTCATAAGCAGAAATTGGAAATATCCGTGTAACGGGCAACGCTCTATTTGTTCGGGCTTTATTGGTTACGGTGGTGTTGGATGGTATACGTAAAACAAATGACCGATTTTCTCGAATGAGATATTTGAGCCATTTTTTCCCTTTAAACTCCCTGTCAGCCAAAAGCCGCTTCACTTTTGGGTTTGGGAATAGTTTTCTGAATGTCTGCAATAACATGACGCACTCAGCTGTACTAGTGTAGTGCATCAAATTAATCTGTGATATTTAATGCCTTTCTTGCCCTCTCGACTTTTTCCGTAATCACATCGGCTGATTTTGTCCGGACAAAAGGTTCACATCCGTCATTGTGCGCCTCTATATAATTCATGGCTCTTATTGGATTCCAGACTGCTAGCATACCAGCAGCTCGATTAATGGTTCGAGCAGTCCTTTTCCTCGTAGCCCTACATTATGCACAAACTCAAAAAAGCCAAGATAAAGTGGTAGTTTTTCCTGTGATAAACCACGGTGAGGCCTCAGCCAACTCCTGAGTAATGACCAGAAACCTTCTATCGTATTGACGTGTACCTCATAAATTCCGTCACCATCATCATCCCTTGCGTACTCGTGTTTCCCGTGACAAACGCTCTTGTGCTTGTAGCCCCAATCTTCGAGGGAGTCATAGATATTGTACTCATCTGTATATACCGTTGAACCAGACTTTACTAACTTCTCAATGTTCGGTTTGATTGTAAATTTTTGAACGTTCTCAAGCAGGCTTATTGCAACTTCCCCACCTCGCTTGATCATACCGAATACTGGTGGTTTTTCTGAAGCCATTGTTCCTCTGCCGGGAGCACCTTTAAGTCTTCTTTTTCTTGGCTTTCGCTTCAGATTTTTTTACGGCCTCTGGATATCCTTTATGGCCAGCAACCACATACATTTCATCAAATTCAACTTCACCTTCAAGGATGGCTTTAGGTTTGCAATCGACTACACCAGAGCGGAGTACACTTGTCATTTCATGCACATCTGAGGCGTTCAAATCTAACTCTTTAGCTATTTGATTATTGGATAAATTTAACCCCATAAAATACAAACAGGTTATCCAAATTTTTAGTGGTTGGTGATGCCCTGAAAATACTGTCGCGGTGAGATCATCGAAGTAACGATCACAGCCTTTGCATTGGTAATGCTGGCAGTCTTTCTGACTTGAGTCGTGACCGTTTTTCTTGATGGAATCTGAGTGACAATGAGGGCAACTAATGCCATTAGGCCACCTTAACTGACGTACAGTTTCAAAACATTTAACATTGCTAATCAAGTCTGTGATTTTGAGAACTTCCATCTTCAGTAGTGCTATGAAAATGAATAGGTAGCCTTAGTCTATCAAAGCAGTCTGGAATCTTAAAAGAGCCTAATTCATTATGCAGGTCTCCAATTCCGCTGCTGATGTGCGCGCCCCTCGTTTGAGTTGCTTTTCCGTAAGCAGACCAAAAAAACGTTCGACTAAATTGAGCCGGGAGGAACTTGTCGGAATAAAGCGCAAATGAACACGTTTGTTTCTTTTAACCGGTTCCTGACCTTTTCATGTTTACGGGTGGCGTAATTGTCAACGATTAAGTGCGGCTCAAGCTCTTTATCCGTCTGCTTTTAAACGGTTTTCAGAAAAGACAGAAATTCTTGATGTCGATGTTTTTTCATGCATTCGCCGATCACTTTTCCTGTGGCGACATCCGGCGCCGCAAACAGCGTACTGGTTCCGTGACGCTTATAATCATGGGTCATGGTTTCACAGCGGCCTTTTTTTACCGGGAGTCCGGGCTGCGTTCTGTCTGATGCCTGAACAGAACTTTTTTCATCCGTGCGGAGTACTAATGCATTTTCCGGCGGTGACATATACAAGCCGACCACATCCCTGAGCTTTTCCTCAAAACGGGGATCGTTACTGACCTTAAAAGTTTTATGCGGACGGGGTTTTAAACCGGCTTCCCGCCATGTTCTTTGAACTAAAGAAGGTGAAATCCCCGTATATTTAGCTAACGTCCGTGTTGACCGGTGAGTGGCGTTGCCGGGTTTTTCAGTGCTGGTGATTCGGATGATCTGGGCTCGGATCTCTTGTTGTTTTCGCGTATTTTTACCACCATGATTAGCACCGCGGGGTCTGTCTTTCTTGATGCTTTCTATCCCCTCGGAAACAAAACGATTTCTCCATGCCCAGACCGTATTAATGTTGAGCCCGGGCTGTTCCGCGATTTTATAGTTTGGTGTATTGTCAGCCGCGAGTAAGATGATTTTGAAGCGCTGAACAAGGCGAACAGGGGTGGTTCTGCTCCTGACGAATTTTTCCGGTTGCTGACGGATTTCCGGGGTTAAATCAACAGTAATTTGAGCTGGCATGTTATTTTATAATATCAATTTAAATCACTACACTAGAGCTTCCCTTTTTATCAAGTAGCGTCCAAGTGATTGGTATCGACATCCCATCATGACAGATAGCGAGGAATAAGATGTTGATATTAAAACTCCCAGGCTTCCAGTTGGTTCTGTCCATACTGAGCGTCCAAGCACCTTCTGGTGCAAACAGACCTGCGATAAGTTCAGCGAATAAGTGCGGTTCAGCAAACTTTAGCGAAAAAGCGCTGAAGTCGACGGTAGCAAGAGGAAGTCTCAGATTTATCCGGAAAAGAAAGAGCAAGCTGAGTTAAATTAACAGTTCTATGTTTTACAAGGCCGATAACCAGAACGGCTAAAACGACTAAGTGGCTCTTGTGCCATTTGAGATAAGGCTTAAACTGTGAAACCAGTGAGTTGATGAGTTCCATGGCTATTAGGATCGTTTTGGTACAACATCCTATGATAAAGCATTTTCATCAACTCACTTTTTGTCGTGTACAGTGATTAGATATTTAAAAATAAACGATTATTAGTAATAATTTACAAGAGTTTAATCTAGAATTTATACTACTTTACTCTTAACTTTAAATTAAGGCTGTAACGCATAGTCTGGCATCCAATCTAAACTATATGATGGTCAGGGCAAGATCGAGAATGTTTTTTAAACAGTTAGAAGATTAAAGTTGATCGTAATCTAAGTTTATGATCTTATACTTCTTTTTTAGGAAGTCAATTATGGATTTAAGCTTAATTAAGCACTACTTTTCGCCTGTAACCGATCAACGTCAAACCGCAAGAACCGCGGTTTTCTTTTTTTTCATTTAGTTATACGGTTTCCCGGTTTAATTCAAGAATACTCTTTTCAATATTCTGTTGTTAATCTGGCGCTGTAGAATTATGCTCAGTCAATATGCATCAGTTTTAATTGACGCCTATGGATGTTCACGACTCTGCGACACGCTCTAAAAATATGAGCGCGATAAAAAGCAAAAATACTAGACCTGAATTAATTATACGCAAGTTGCTACATCATAATGGTTTTAGATTCAGGGTCACACCTTCTTACCTTCCTAGCAAACCAGATGTCTGGATGGCTAAGTGGAATACCGTTATTTGGATTCACGGATGTTTCTGGCATAAACACGATTGCCGACAATTTCGACCGCCTAAAAGTCACACTGAATTTTGGGAAGATAAACTTTCCAGAAACATCGAAAGAGACACAAGGAACAAACGAGAGTTATTTAATTTAGGAATTCGTCTGTTGATTATTTGGGAGTGCGCTATAACAGGTAAGCAGAGATTATCAGAACAGATATTACTTCAGCTTATAAAAACCTTTTTAGCAACTTCTTACGCAATGGCGGAGATAGATGACAGCGGACTGAAAATAATGTAATCATCGGGAGAACGCCGTCTGGCGCTTGGTGAAATTCCAAGGCATTAACGGTTCTGAGCCGGTAAGGTTTTAAACTCACCAAACAAAAGTAACCCCGGCCCCAAAACCTAAGCCGCGAATATAAGCGCGGCTCAAACTCTGAAAACCACAGTTAGCTGCCCTGAGAAACCATTACCATTGCCGGACGAAGCAGACGTTCATTTAACTGGTAACCCTTCTGCATAACAGCCATGACTGTGTTCGCCGGATAATCCGCGCTCGGCTGCATACCAATAGCTTGATGCATTTCAGGATTAAATGTTTCACCTTCGGGATTTACAACTTTAACGCCAAATTTTTCAACCGCGCTCACTAACGTCTTACGAGTTAATTCCATACCTTCATGCAACGCCTTCATCGGTCCTTCTTCATCATCAATATTCAAACCGGCTACCGCATGATCCATGTTATCCATTACAGGCAAAAGCTCATTAACAAATTTCTCCAGTGCAAACTTACGGGCTTTTTCAACATCCATTGCGGCTCGCCGACGAATATTTTCTGTTTCCGCCGCCGCACGTACTACTGAATCTTTTTGCTCTTCAACTTTAGCCGTAGCTTCAGCAAGTGCTTTTTCTAATTCTTCAATTCGAAAATTAGCTTGAGTGAGCTCATCGACCAGATCTGATTCTTCTGTTGTTGCTTGAGCTGGCGCATCTAATTGTTCTTCCTGTGCATTCTTTGGTTCGTTGTTCATCATAAAAGTACTTTGTTTCTGCCTACTATGCGCATATTATGGGGATCATTTTTGCTGTTTCAAGTGCTAACTGCCTATCTATTAGTAATATGAATGTAAAATTTCAAACAATCGGCCTAATTGGTAAGCCGCATCACCAAGGTACAAATGCGACACTCAAGTCTTTATATCAGTGGCTTAAGAAAAAGCATCTGAATGTTTTGGTTGAAGAGCGAGTCGCTGAAGATGTTGCTCCGCAAGCAACGTCAGTAGATTTGCTCGAACTCGGCAAACGCTGTGATTTGGCTATCGTCGTCGGTGGTGACGGTAACATGCTTGGCGCGGCAAGGGTGCTCTCCCGTTTTGATATCGCGGTAATCGGTGTCAACCGCGGAAACCTTGGTTTCCTGACTGACTTAGCACCTGATAACTTTGAAACTTGCCTTAATCATGTGCTTGATGGTGAATACGAAGTTGAGCATCGATTTTTACTTGAAGCAGAAGTTCATCGTCACGGCAAACTTAAAGCTTGCAACAGCGCCGTGAATGAAGCCGTTCTTCATCCGGGTAAGATTGCTCACATGATCGAGTTTGAGGTGTATATTGACGATACCTTTATGTACAGCCAGCGTGCTGACGGCATGATCGTGTCTACACCCACAGGCTCTACCGCTTACTCATTATCTGCGGGCGGCGCGATTTTAACGCCCAATCTCAATGCGATTATTCTGGTTCCCATGTTTCCGCACACGCTCTCATGCCGGCCGATTGTCGTTGACGGTAACAGCACCATCAAATTAGTGTTATCGCCGGATAACGGCGACAATTTAGAGATAAGCTGTGACGGTCATGTGCACTTAGCTGTTCTGCCGGGGGATGAAATTATTATTCACCAAAGTCCGGAGCGGCTGAAGCTGGTTCATCCTAAAGGTCATAATTACTTTCATGTTTTAAGAAACAAACTCAGCTGGGGCAGTAAACTGTTTTAAACCGTAAAGCGTAAAAAATGAGCTGTCGTATCAATGTGGTGTGACGCACGTTCAAGAGTCAGTAACTGTCCCGAAATAACTTAGGCGCGGTTCCTTTCGCACGGCGGTTTCCGGAGCTCCGAAAATAAATATCGGGGGTTTAACGTCATTCCCGCATGCTGTCAGCGGGAATCCGGTGACCGAATAAACACAGCCCCGGGCTTACGCTTAACATTACCTCTTCGCACGTTACTCATCCTTCATTTACCGGCATACACCATTACTTGGTTTAATGATTAAACTTCATTTTTCGAGCCTTGATAATGGCAATGTTAAGCGGTAACAAGCCGGAAAGTTATTTCAGTAAAGTTTCTAATATGTAATATTTATGTTATTTATATTTTTCCTCAGCAGAAGGATGAGAGGTCAGAGGAGTACTCTCAATAAACCAATTTAAGGGAACAATATGAAGAAATTTAAACTGAATACGTTAATTTTAGCTATCGCTGGTTCATCCTCAGCCTCTCAGGCTGTTGCTGATGAAGCGCAAAAAGATGAAGTAGAACGTATTACTGTTACCGGATCACACATTAAACGCACTGATATGGAAGGGCCGAACCCGGTAACGTCCTTATCTGTTGAAGATTTGAAAGATACGGGAGCCACCGATTTAATCGGCGCGCTTTCTAAACTTCCGGTTGCGGGAGCGGGAACATTCTCAACGCAAGCCAACTCCAGTGACGATACGGCGAATGGTGGTTCAAGTGTTTCTTTACGTGGTCTGGGAGCGGACTCCACGTTGATTTTAGTTAACGGCCGCCGGGTATCAGTGAGTCCGTTTGCCAAAGGGATTGATACGGCGTTCGTTGATATTAACAATATTCCGATTGCTGCGATTAAACGTGTCGATATTTTAAAAGACGGTGCCAGTGCGATTTACGGTTCTGACGCGATTGCCGGCGTTATTAATATTGTTCTGAGAGATGATTTAGACGGCGCTGAAATTACCGCCCGTTACGGGGATACTTCCAGCGGCGGCGGTGAGGAGCAAAATTTGAGCTTGGTGTGGGGAAATCAAGCAAAAAAGAGCAAACATACTTTTATTCTTGACTATTTCAAGCGTGAAGAAGTGTTGTACGCGGAGCGGGATTATTCTGCTACGGCGAACCAGAGAGCGAGGACAGGCGATCCCTATGCGACTGATTTCAGAAGTTCGTCCGGTTACCCCGGTACGATTGCTTTAGAAAGTGATCCTACCAGCAGAATACCTGATACTTTCGGCAATGATGTGTGTCCGGCCGATCAAGTAGTTGGTGATTTATGTCGTTATGATTATGCTCCGGTGATGACAATGATCCCTGAAGCTGAGCGTTTCAGTTTTAATTATATGGGTAAGTATGATATTTCAGACACTATGCGCGGCTTCACGGAACTCAACGGCCAAAACAGCCGAAGTTTAGTTCGTGGCGCGGGCAGTCCCAGCTTCAATGAGCTTTTCATGGACGCAGACAACCCTAATCACCCGTTCGCGGATCAGGCTGAGCATGAATTCCACGGACAGGATTTGACGATGAGACGTCGAATGGTTGATATCGGTAACCGTGCCAAAGAAGTGGACAGTGATTATTACCGTGTCATCTTAGGGCTTGAAGGTGAGTTAAGTGACTGGAACTGGGAAGTCGCTTATAACTATATTAAATCCAAAGCCGTAGAACGCGGTGTTGACGGCTTTCCTAACATACGGCGATTACAGGAATCTATAGATAACGGCTCTTACGATCCGTTTGAGCCGTCATCAAATTCTCAAGAAGTTTTAGATTATATTGAAACCACGACGACTCGTATCGGTAAATCTACGACGAGATCCGTTGACGCGACCATTTCGGGGCCGATCATGGAGATGACGGCGGGTGATTTGATGCTGGCTGTTGGCGCTGAATACCGTAAAGAGTCAATATCTGATAATCCTGATGATCAGTATATTCGTGGCGAAGTTTTCGGAACTGAGGCCACTCAAGCCAATGGCAGCCGTGACAATAAAGCGGTGTATGCCGAACTGGCGATTCCGTTGCATGATACGCTTGAAGTTCAGCTGGCCTTACGTCATGAAAGATATAGTGACTTTGGTAATACCACTGATCCAAAAGTCAGTTTTTTATGGAATCCGACTGAGGACTTATCGTTCAGAGGCTCATATGGAACGGCGTTCAGAGCACCGTCTTTACATCAGCTTGGTCTGGGGAGAACAGACGAGTCACCTACTTTAGTCGATAGCGCTCGCTGCAGCCTGGTCGGCTTGGGTTGTGAGCCGTTTGAATTTACCGCCGAGTTTGAAGGTAATCCTGATTTACAACCTGAAGAGTCAAAGAGTTATAACCTTGGTGTGATTTATAATTTAACTGAAAATATCGATTTTTCAGTTGATTACTATAACTACAAAATTGAAAATATCATTGACTCAGATACTCAATTTGTGCTGAGTAACTATGGTACTGATCCTTCTTTTGTCGAGCGTATTCCTACCAGTAATCCGAACGATCCCGGCGAGATTGTCAGAATCTTCGATACTTTCCAGAATATTGGTGATTTAGATACCTCGGGGATTGATCTTGATGTTAACTACCGCCTGGAAACCGGGGCCGGTGACTTTAATTTCTTCTATTCATTAAATTATGTCATTACCTACGAGGATAAACGCAGAGACGGTGAAGGAGGTTATCGGATAGACACTGTTGAAGGTGACTTTGAGCAACCTGAGTTTCGTTGGAGATCCGGAGTAGACTGGAAAACGGATGATTTCGTTTCTAACCTGTCTCTTAATTATATCGGTGAGTTCAGGCAGGATGACTCAGTTCGAGTCCGGGAAGACGGAACTGTACTGAAAGACGTTGATTCTATGCTTACCGTTGATGCCCGGGTGAGTTATTACGGCATAGATAATACGGTACTGACATTAGGGGCGACAAACTTATTTAATGAAGAGCCGCCGTTTATTTATAATGAATTTATGGGGTTCTCTACAAACGTTCACAACGGCCAGGGCCGTTTCTGGTATGTGAATGCTTCCTATAAGTTTTAATTTTTAGTCTGACATAGAAAGGCCTGCCGCCGGCAAGCCTTTTTGTACTCTTAAGAGTTTTAACAAATCAGCAGCTCTCTGGCATTGGCCAGTGAGCTTTCAGTTATAGTGTCTCCCGCCAATAAGCGAGCCAGCTCTTCTATTCTCTGAACTTGGTTTAGCGGCATCATAGATGTCTCCGTCTGGCCTTTTGCGGACTTTTTATTTACAAACATATGCTGATGACCATTTCCCGCGACTTGCGGTAAATGGGTCACACAAAATACCTGCGTAGACTCTCCTAAGCGGCGTAACATATTCCCTACCACCGCGGCGGTCGGCCCGGAAATTCCGACATCCACTTCATCAAAAATCAGCGTTGGTGTTGATACTTTTTGCGCTGTGATGACTTGGATCCCTAAACCGATTCGTGAAAGTTCACCGCCTGAGGCAACTTTTGAGATGGGCTGAAGCGGTTGTCCCGTATTGGTTGTCACTAAAAACTGAATTTGATCGCCGCCGATATTGGTGATGCTATGTTCGTTATGGCTCACGTCAATCTGGAATTTACCTTCAGGCATATTGAGCCGGCGGATGGATTGAGTCACCAATTTATCGAGTTCTTTAGCGTAGCGTTGACGGCTTAAGCTTAGCTTTTTAGAAGCTTGTTGATATTTATTTCTGGCCGAGTTGAGAATAATATGAATGTCTTCGAGCTTATCCTCATCAAGTGAGATTTGTTCCAGCTCCGTGCGAATCGACCGGTGACGGGCATGTAACTCGTTGGCTGGAACTAAATGCTTTCTGGCAAGCTGCACGGCTTTCGAGAGTCTTTGCTCAATATACTCAAAGTGCTCCGGGTCTTGCTCCAGGTTACTTAAATAATGCTGAATTTCACCGCTGCTTTCCTGTACTTGTATCAGCGCGTTATTGATCATTTCTCCGATGGTTTTGAGTTCAGGATCAAAGCCTTCAAGTTCTGACGCGAGCACAGCGGCCTGACTTAACATGGACTCAATATTGTCATCAGAATCCGACAGTAAATGTAAACTTTGCTGGCAGTGGCTGATGAGATCTGTGCTGTTGGCGAGCTTCCTATGCTCTTGCTCGATTTGTTCAAATTCATTTTGTTTTAAATCAAATTCATCAAGTTCCTGTACTTGATATTCAAGCAGCTGTTGACGGGCTTTTCGTTCATCTTGCGTCGCGGTTAACTGTTTTATTTCAGCCTCAGCTTGTTTTACATTCCGGTATTGCTTTTCGACGTCATGAATTAAATTCTGATGATTAGCGTAACTGTCTAATAAGCTGAGTTGGTGTTCGTTTTTGAGCATGGCGTGATGTGCGTGCTGCCCGTGAACCGCGACAAGAAGCTGACCTAAAGCTTTTAGCTGTGACAATGGTACAGGGTTAGCGTTGATGTATGCTCTTGAGCGGCCTTCGCTGGTGATGGTCCGGCGTAAAATACATTCGTCTTCACAATTTAAATCTTGATCTTCCAACCAGCGTTTGGCTTGCGGCAGTTTATCAATGTTAAAGGCCGCTGATACTTCTGTTTTACCGGCTCCGGGACGAACAGCATTGACATCCGCTCTGTTACCGAGACATAAGCCCAGGGCGTCAATCGCGATGGACTTACCCGCTCCGGTTTCCCCGGTAATGCTGGTCATGCCTTTGTTAAAGTCTAACTCAAGAAAACGAACGATAGCGAAGTTATTGATACTCAGTTGGCAAAGCATAATCTTGTCCCTTTCAATATCAAGTCAAGTATTCAGATTTAACTGATTAATTGGTAAAGCGATATCAAAACCACTGTATTAATAAACAGTATATACTGATTTTATATACAGTAAAGTATAGAGTTGACGCTTAAGTACCCGACGATAAGTTTTTCATTTTTCTGACGCCCGTCTTAAGCACTCTACGGTGTTACTCTTGCTTGAAAGACTGCCGGTATTACTGCGCAAGAACGTCTTGCAGAGCACTAAATCTGAACGCCATAACTGTTAAAGACTTGACGCCTGTAAATGTGAATCCGGCGCCAGATGAAGAGAATAGGTTGATGAACTGAGTTTATTTTCGATTATATATTTTTCGGCGGCTTTATAGTTATCTTTCAGAGAAATACGCTTAGAAACAGCGTCGTTGATATGTATCATTTCCCCTTGCTGAGTAAATTTCAAGGTAGAGTAATGGCTGCCTGAATTGCAAATCACATGGTCGGCCATGTAGGTGTAATCAACTACTATTCTTCCGCCATTTTTATCAAGATATAACGGAATGTTAACCCGTAAGTTATTTTTAAGCAGTTGAATCAGAGGTAACACTCCGAGCAGTTTGAGATCACCCCGGGGGAAAACAGTTTTAATTTGTTTGGTTAATTCAGATAAATAAGATTTTGAAGTAGTCTCACTGATTGTGACCAGCAGCTTTTCAGGCGGTGTGACGCACATAAACCATGTTATCGGGTTTAAACCCTGCTCTGTGTTATAGATATCCCCGAATACCGCTCCTTTGAAAAAATTGTCAAGAGAAAAAGGAGGCGCTGAGTCGTCCGCGCGCTTCTCAGGAAGTCCGGCTTTAACTTCTGTAACCGCTGGCGCTGAGGCTGACTCTACTTCGGTTAAGCCATTGCTGATTGACATCCGGCTTTGAATCAAACCAAATTTTTCTTGCATGCCGTCTAAGCATAAAACATTTCTGATTTCATTAATTACCTCCGTAGCATTGCCGGTCTGTCTGAATGTCCAGGTTGGGTTGTTTTTAGTGCCTTTGATTTCTATGAAACGGGATTTTTGTTGATGCTTGCGCAACAGTCCGGCGTAACACGATAAAAATTCATCTCTGTCCTGAGAAGCTTTTTGCGGATTCAGGGGCGAATTTAATGTTGATGTAAGCTTTTTTAAACTGTTAATCATCATGCTGAACGCAATAAATTCAGACTGGTCTATCTGATATGACTTAACGTCATTTTCTTTGCTTTTAAATCCCGAAGCGGCAATTTTAACGAGCGGACTGGTTTGTATTTCCCGCGCCAGCTCCTCCGTCTTAACACCTTCAAGATCAGGGAACTTAGCTTTGACAGCTAATGCCGCGTATTCAATTGGAAGGTGAGTGCTTATAAAGTCAATCATCGGGTTGCGGTATAAAAAGCCGCAAAAGCATTGTAACGCCGAATTAACGTAGCAATTTTGATGATGATTGGATAATCCTGCGCTGACGGGAAATATTAACTTGATCTTTTTGTTCATAAAATCAATGCGGCGGTCAGATGCGTCATTCGTGAAAAACAATTTCAGGCTGTAGCTGTGTTTTTCGGCACCTGAAGTGAGTGTAAATTTAAAATAATCCTTAAAATCAAGGTTTAACGTATTTACGTAATATCTTGCTTCGTTAATTGAGTGTGAGGCGAACAAAAAGCTTAAGTTCTTTCCCGCGTCCAGCTTTCCCTCTTCTTTAACCTTAGCGTAGGCTTCTAAACAGTATTCATGCTGACTGAACGTTAAGTGATCACTCTGTGTTTCATCAGCCGTATGAGGTGTCACAGCCTCCGGCAATTTGTAAACCGTATCAATCGCTGTAGCCATTTTCATCTGCCGTCTTAATCGTTAGCGTAGTTAAAACTCGAACATAAAGTGTTTTTTGCCGCTGATATTTTCTTTAATTACTTTTTTATTAAGCGCTTACTGTAGCAGCTGTAAACTTAACTGATACGGAACAAGTCTCCTGCTATGACAATATTTAGTAAAATATTTAAGTTGTTTTGTTTTTACGGCTCCGTTTTTTTCATCAGGCTTAACTGTAATTTTGTTTACTGTTTTATCATTAATATGGTAAACCAATCCTTCATCCGTAATCCGTAAAAGAGAAAAGTGAGCGCCGCTGTTGCATATTATTTGATTAACTTTATAAGTGATCATTGTAATATTATTCAGATTTTTTGAGTCATGGCAGATAGGGATTTGTATTTTAAATTGATCTTTTGCCAGGTTGTACAGTGCGGCCGCCGTGACACTGCACGGACGGGATAAACCTGTAGCGGAGATATCTAAATTATCAGGTATCGCATCACCACGATGCGTAAGCGGGTCTATATCAAAGATCATTTGAACCGGGGTGTTTTCGCATACAATCCTTGAAACTTCCGCATCCGATTTATCAGAGAAGGGGCTGTCTCTGAATTGCTGTTTTATCATATTTTGAAAAGTGTAACTTTCTAATTTACCGGCATCGCCGGCAATTTTACCCTCTCTGAGCGTCGGAAAGACGAACCCCATACAAGACTGTGGTTTTTTTCCGTCCGGTGAAATCGCTACTGTGTGCTGAGCGTCAAATTGAGAAGAACAGGATGATGACAGCAGTTCAAATATTTCCTTAATAACATCCATTGAAGATTTAAAAGGCATAAGCGAGTAAGTACAGCCGGCGCTTCCGGAAGTATCCGCCGACAAAAAATCGGAACCGCTTTTCTGTTTTTCAATTAAAGAGTAACATGAGTTTAAAAACTGACGTAAATCCGCCCGGGTTTTAGTCTCATCACCCGTCGCGCGCGTTAATGTATGAGTGAGAGTCTTGAGGTCTGAAATAAACTGAACATAAGGTCTAAATTCATCTTTTGATATGCTCAGGTTATATTTATTATTGTCGTGCCAAAATTCGCACGTGAAGCCCTTGTAATTTAAGCGTTTCAACTTTGCTTTGCTCAGCTCAGAGCTGATAACAGTTATGCTGTCCCGCGCTTCATATTTAAAATCACCTTTATTTATTGTTTTAACGGGACAGGATTCTTCATAGCTCCTATAAGCCGCTTCAGCCGCGAGCAACTGACATTGAGACTCAGAAAGATGATTTTCCGCCTCATCAATTAACGCGCCTCGCGAGAGATAAAAGCAGATAAATTGTATCGCTGAGTTAAAGTAGCAGATTTGTCTTCCGTTAGTTAATCCTGACGGTTCTGAAAACTCAGGCATGGTTTTGCGGTGACGAAATTGAATCCCATCCTCGCCGTTCTCTTTTTTGAAAAATAAAGTAATGACATAGGTAAGAGGATTATCCCCGGTTTTAGGTGTTAACTCAAAAACCATCTTACCCCGGAAATAGGTGTTTATTTTTTTTACCATATAATTAGCCCGGTAATAGTCATCATCGAAAAATAACCGTATTAGATCTTCACTGATACTGTGTTTAATAGAGGGTGATTGTCTCGCTACTTCATAAATTTTTTTAAAATCTTTGTTTTGATTAAGTCTCATGAAATCATCACTTTTCAAGTCACCTGATGATTGCATGCTGTTTACAGTATGATGCTCACTTGCTTTAGGAAAAGCCGCCGCCATTTAACCGAATGCCTTTAAGTTACCGATTTATAATTGATATTTTAGTTTTTTTTGCCTGAAAAAACATTGAATGAGTATTAAAACGCGGTGAAAAATAATTAACCCTCTTACTGTTAGTCATAAGAGGATTCATTACAAGCGGGGAATTTCCGGAAAGGTTTTAAAGGCTCACACCGATATTAGACACGCCGCTGTCGATGATTTCTCTTCTGAGCTCCCTGACAAAGTCCGCCGTAATTTTATTTTCTTCGATAACGTCCAATAACATAGCCTGAAGCTCACGTTCTTCCGCCATTGCCGGGTGAGCGAAAACGTAATCATCCAGCGCGTCTTCAGTTAACTCCCGGTCACAGGTTGCCTCAATGTAGTTAGCCACCGTGCTTGAAGAAAGCTTGCTGATGTTGGTGATGTCGTCTTCAGCTTTGCTTTGAATCGCGCTGAGTAAAGCAATCAAGGCGGAAACCGCGTCTAAAGCCGGGTATACGCCGTAAGAGTCAAAATCCCGGGGTTCAGGGGCGGCCTGATCAAGGCGTTCTAAGTAAATATCAATATTAAGCTTTAGCCTGTTGTCGTATTGCTTTTGCCACAGCAGGTTTAAAACCGTATCCAGCACCTGAGGGTTGCCGAATTCACAAACCTCAGAAAAAAGCTGATAGTTCGGATACATTCTCTGGCAAAGCGCGATGGCAAAAAGTTGCTTCTGAGGCAGGCTGAGCGCCTTAAGACGCTTAAAAAAGCCGGTTTTTTTAGTCATGAGCTATTTCCGGGGACAGCTGAGAAATCACTTGGTTAATTGCGGATTTTACCTTAGTTAACTCATCAAGTAACTCTAGAATTTCAGGTTCTGACATTTCTGTGGTCTGCCCTTGTTTTAGGGCGGATTCAATTTGCTGACAAAGTTTTTGAGTCGTGGGCACGCCGCAGTAACAACAAGCACCGTGAAGTTTATGAATGGTCGCCAGCATAGCGTTATCATCATGCGCCTCTAAAGCTTCGTCAATGTCTGAAATGGTCTCAGGCATTGAATTATTAAGCATTTTTAACATCTCAAGCGCTAACTCCTGTTTTTGGCTGGCCTGAGTTAAGCAAAGCTCCCAATTCAGGGTATGAACATCGAAATGGGTAAATTTAGGACCGACAACCCACTTTTCAATAACGTCACGTAAGGCTTTGTCATCGATGGGTTTCGGCAGATGACCCTCAATACCGCTGCTGAGAATTTTCTGCCTCTCTTCATCCACGGCATGAGCGGTAACGGCGATCACCGGCGTGTTTCGGTTCTGAGATTTTTCACGAATTAACCGGGTGGCCGCGATGCCGTCAATATCAGGCATCTGAATGTCCATCAAAATAAGGTCGAAGCGTTGATGCTGGGCTTTGTCAACCGCTTCAGCGCCGCTCGCGGCAGTAACCACGTCAGTCACCAGCTCCTCAAGTAAGGTTCTGATCAGCATCAGATTGGCCGGGTTATCATCCACGGCAAGCACGGACAGATTTTTACGTTCGCTCATTGCCGGCTGTAACGGAGCCGTTAATTCGGCCGGCCGTTCAGCGTGCTGTGAATACAGTAATTGCCGGGCAAGCGCTAAGTCCGTAAAAGGTGTCGTAATAATGCCGTCAACCTGAGATCTTAAATGCTCTATATCCTGCTCGTTCTGCACGCAGTCGTGGATCAGTAAAATCCGTGCCGCTTTCGGACGTAATTTTTGCAAAATCTCAGTCAGCTTGGTCTCATGGCATAGTCCGCGGCAGCTCAGGATCAGGTAATCGAATTTAAGTGACGAAGCCAGTTTTGCCTTAAGATCATCAATCGACGACCCCATACGATAGTGGATATTCCACAGACGCATGGTCTTAGCGAGCATGTCCGCCGACAATGTTCTGGGTTCATAAATCAACACCGATTTATTGTTTAATGATTTGACGGGTATGGAGTCGCCTAGTTTAAACTGGCAAAGCTCCAGAGGCAGAGTGAACCAGAATTTGGATCCGAACCCCTCTTTTGACGAAAATGAAATGTTACCCCGCAGCGACTTCACTAATCTTTGAGTAATGATAAGTCCCAGTCCCGTGCCGCCGAAGCGGCGTGAGATTGAAGACTCGGCCTGAGTGAAGGCCTGGAACAAGTTCTTCTGATGTTCCCGGCTGATCCCGATACCGGTATCCGCCACTTCAAAGCGTAAAATCACTTTATCTAACTGATTGGATTCCAGTGATACTTTAATACGCACACTGCCCGCGTCGGTAAACTTAATCGCGTTGCCGACTAAATTAGTGATAATCTGGTTAAGGTGCATGGCGTCGCCGTTGACACTGTCCGGTACATCGGCGTCGACATCAACGAGTATTTCTAAGCCTTTCTCATGCGCCGACGCGGCGACGATAGCTAAGGTTTCATCTAAACAGTCGCGCAGACAGAACGGAATATTCTCCATTATCATCTTGCCGGCCTCGAGCTTAGAAAAGTCCAGAATGTCATTAATGATATTAAGCAGGTTATTGGCACTGCGCTCAATGGTTTGAATGTATTCTAACTGACTGGAGTGCAACGGCGTCTTAGCGAGTTGTTTCGCAAATCCGATGACGCCGTTAAGCGGAGTCCGTAATTCGTGCGACATATTGGCTAAGAATTCAGATTTTGTGCGGCTGGCTTCCTGAGCGCGCTTTTTCGCTAAATCAAGTTCAACGTTCTGAATTTCAATTTGCTCAAGGGTTTTAAGCAGGTCACCCGTGGCCTGGCGCACACTCTCATCGGTTTCTGTTCTGTATTGCTGAACCGCGTGGGCGAGATAGTTCACCCCTTCTTTCATGGTATCGAGTTCAGAAATATAGGTTTTATCTATCAGAGCCACCTTGTTACCGAAACGCACATGGGTTATTAAGTTGGTGACTTCGGAAATCGGCCCCGTGAAATATCTCACTAAACGAATAGTGAACAGCAGGTTGATTTGCACGCCGCAAAGCACAATGATGAAAGCGAGAATAACCGAGGTATGGTTATTCTCGCTGGCTTTCTCATTATCAAAAATTATTGAGATGTAGCCGAGCATCGGTCCGGGCTGAAACGCGGTACCGGGCTGATCCAGTTTTGAACGCTCATCATCAGACAGCTTAAATATCGGCGTGCGGATCAGAATGTCATCGCCGATGTACTGCGGCTCTGACTTTGTCAGGGTAACCAATGCGCTTTCGTATCTCATACTATCGAGCTCACCCTGATAGTGAGAGGTGACAAACAGCTGGTTATGATTATCGAAAACGGAAATCGAGCGAACGAAGCCGCGCTCATTAAGTTGCAGGTTAGTCAGAAGCCGCCGGGCTTCGTCACGGTTATCGTTGATGATGGGAACGGCCAGAGATAAAGCTATCGGATCGATAATACGACGAATCCGGTCTTTAATTCGGGCGTCTTCGTCATGGGTTTTGTTTACGGTGAAGATCACGGCGAGTACAATACCCATCACCAGTGTCGGAATAAGAGCGAGAAGCAGTACCCATACCCGCAAATTACTTTTGGACGCGTCGGTATCTGATTTCTTGATCGCCGCTTGAAATCCGTTATTAAAATCTTGCAAAGAACACTCTTTTTATTATCAGTTATTTTTATTTCCGGCTTAAGTAGCCAGAATGCTAATACTTTATCAATTCTGAGGCAAATATGGCGCAGTTTTTTAAGAGTAAACCTTCCGGTTCAAAGAAAACGCCGCCGAAAATGACCATGAACATCAGTCATCTGGATCATTTCGGGGCAGGGGTCGCTCATAACGACGGTAAAGTGGTTTTTGTGCCGGGCGCCCTGGCCGGTGAGACGGTTGAGTTACAACTGGCTGAGCAGAAGAAAAAATAGGCTCTTCGTCGTTTCATATGGATTTGAGTAGATCTGATACAGGGCTAGCAATCATAAAAATCATGGTAATAAATGTTCCTGTATTACGATACCCTCTGGCTCGTGCTCTAGCCGCTTGAAATAGACTATTTAAACCTTCCATACGAGCATTCGTATAAGTGGATGACCAGCGCTGTAAAATTCTCTCTGCATGCCTTTCCACAGTTGCAAGTGCTTTTCGAACGGGTTCTAACATCTCAATATCACCCAACTGCTCTTTTGCAAAATTAATGAAATACGTCAGCCTCCAGCGTGCAGCATGAGCGGTTTCAGCTTGACGTATCCACCTAAGTTGTTCCTTAATCCGCCAAGCTGTTGCTGTATTCAGGTCGCTGGATTCTAGCTCTGCAAGTGCTTCTTTTTGTTTCTCAGTAAATGAGCCATCTGCATTTTTTAGTACTGCCCAGCGCAGGCTCTTTGGATGCGGTTGGATTTTTCTCTCCGTTTTACGTACTTCATCAACCGCTTTAGTAAACAGTTGCACAACATGGAACCAATCAACCGTTACGTTAGCATCCGGGAACTCTTCCTCTGTTGCTGACAGAAAGGCTCTTGACATATCACACACGACTTCAAGTACATTATCTGCTTTGCCTTGATGCTCTGTCAGAAAGGACTTAAATCGCTTAACGGTTTCCTTACCTTTTCCGGGCGTAGCGAACACAACAGGCTTGTCTTTCTTGTCCATATCAATGAAAACAGTAACATAGTTGTGGCCACGTTTAGCCGCCGTTTCATCGAATCCAATAGCTTTAAGTGCTGACAAGTCCATCAATGCTAATGCCTTGCTGACGTAGTGTTTGATGATGCGCCAAATACGTTTGTCACGAATTCCAACATATTCAGCACATGCCTTAACCGGCATTTCACGAGCCGGTACCAATACAGATTGTTCGAACAATAACGTGAATTTACTACCCGCTCTCGCCCAAGGGACATTGACACGCTTAACGCCATGCTCAGCACATCGAGTTCTCGGGACGTTTGCTTTGATATAACAGTGATGCTGAAAGAAATTGAGATGACGCCAGGTCAGCGATTTAAAGTCATGTGCCGGACAAGCTTTTGAGCAAGTCGGGCAGGGATACAAGCTTCCTCGTTCAGCTTCAATTTCGAGAACAAGTTCATTAGGTGAGGCTGATATATCCAGGTGTTGGTTAACCAACTTCCAAGGCGCTTCTATACCAAGGCCGAGCATCAAAACTTGATTTCCATCCACGTATTTACTTCCAACTCTTGACTGCAAAACTGGGTTTATTATCTCAGAAATAAATCCATTAAATCCACACTAAACGACGAAGAGCCAAAAAATACGCTAAAGGAAAACTGCTCAAAGTCATCCGCGCCAGTGAGCACCGGGTCGAGCCGGAATGTCCGCATTTTCATCAATGCGGTGGTTGTGATTTACAACACCTGGATGTTGTCAGTCAGAGAAAATATAAAGCGCAATCCTTAAAAGACATCTTTACCAAACTGACACAAGTTGAGCCGGACGAGGTTTCTGTGCTTGAAGGCGCTGATAAGCATTATCGCCGCCGGGCAAAATTAGCGACGTATTTTGACACTAACGCTAAAAAGTTAACCTTAGGTTTCAGGCGGCAAAGCAGTCACAAGGTTGAAGCCGTTAAAAGTTGTCTGGTATTAGCGCCGGTATTATCAGAATTATTAGCGCCGTTATCTGAAGTCCTGAACAAACTGCGCGGCGCCAATTCCCTGGGACACGTTGAGCTGATTGCCGGTGAAAATTCCCCGTTCGTGGTGCTCAGAACACCAAAAGCGTTAAACAACGCTGATAAAAAAATCCTTAAAAGTTTCGCCGGGGAATATAAACTCGCGCTGCAATTGCGGCATGAATCAGGCCTTGAGCAAATTCACGGTGAAGCGTCGCGACCTGACTACCGGGTTGAGCCGCGAATTAATTTAGCCTTTACGCCGGGAAACTTCGTTCAAGTCAACGGTGAGATAAACAATCAGATGATCGCGCGGGCAATTCAATGGCTGGAACCGCGGCGCGATGAGACGATTCTGGACTTATTTTGCGGCATGGGAAATTTTAGTTTACCTGTCGCAAAATATTGTAAGCAACTGACAGGTGTTGAAGGTGTGGCCGCTGCCGTTGAGCAGGCCAAACTCAACGCGCGAAGTAACGCCATCGCGAACGCGCAGTTTTATGAGTGTGATCTGAGCGCCGATATCACCAAAGAAACCTGGTTCGGGAAATTCAACAAATTGTTATTAGATCCTGCCAGAGCGGGAGCGTTTGAGGTGTTACGAAACATCAAAAAACTCAATCCGGAGAGAGTGGTTTATGTGTCATGTGATCCGGCGAGTTTCTCCAGAGATTCAAAGTTGTTAATTGATGGCGGATATCAATTGCAGAAACTGTCAATGATTGATATGTTTCCTCAGACTCATCATATTGAGGCAATGGCGTTATTTACTAAATAAAAAATAAGTTATACTCAAAAGCTTGTGGTAATACCAGAGGAAGTTTATATATGGTAACGGTTCGAGAAACGCACCTGGAAAATCAGAATTTCAATCTGAAAGATTGGATTAGCCGTTACCTGAGTTCGAATGAAGATGCCGGGGCGTTACTCAGCTTCCTTGAAAACCTGCTGGAGCCCGGAAAAGACGGTTCAGTCTTGCTTGAAGGTGAAACTTTCATCTACGCCAGAGAAATGGTGGAAATTCTCGCGCCTTTACATATGGATTTAGAAACCCTGCAAGCCGCGGTGTTATACGTTCTGTTGCAGGAACAAAAAATCAATCAGGAGCAGGTCTCAGAAAACTTCGGCAAAGGCCTGGCTGCCCTGGTTCACAGTGCCGGCACCATGAGTGCGATCAGCGCCTTAAAAACATCGCCGAACAGCAAAGCCTCAGAATCTCAGATCGATAAAATCCGTAAGATGCTGCTCGCCATGGTTGAGGACGTACGAGCCGTGGTGATCAAACTGGCTGAGCGTGTTTGTTTGCTTCGTAAAGTGAAAAACGAGGATGAGGAAACCCGCGTGCTGCTGGCGAGGGAAATCAGCGATATTTACGCGCCTTTGGCTAATCGTTTAGGTATCGGCCAGCTGAAGTGGGAGCTGGAGGATATGTCTTTCCGCTATCTTCACCCGCAAACCTACACTGACATCGCCGGGCAACTTGACGGTAAGCGTTTGGACCGTGAGTCTTATATCGAAACTTTTGTGTCTGATTTGCAGGCTGAATTAGATAAAGAGAACATCCGGGCTAAAGTTTACGGCCGCCCGAAGCATATTTACAGCATCTGGAAAAAGATGCAGGGCAAAGAACTTAAATTTGATGAATTGTTTGACGTTCGGGCCGTGCGCATTGTTACCCATCGTCTGCAAGACTGCTACAGCGCCTTAGGGGTCGTGCACACCTTATTTCACCATATACCGAAAGAATTCGATGATTATGTCGCCAACCCTAAACCTAACGGTTATCAGTCGATTCACACCATTGTTGTCGGGCCTGAAGGAAAAACCGTCGAAATACAGATCCGCACCGAAGCCATGCATGAAGACGCTGAGCTCGGTGTGGCGGCGCACTGGAAATACAAAGAAGGCAATCACTCAGGCAGGCAAAGCGGCTACGAGGAAAAAATCAACTGGCTGCGTAAAATTCTGCAATGGCAGGAAGACGTATCCGAAAGCGGCAGCTTAGTGGATGAAGTACGCAGTCAGGTTTTTGAAGACCGGGTTTATGTCTTCACGCCGAAAGGTGAGGTTGTCGATTTACCGGCCGGCTGTACCGTGCTTGATTTCGCGTACTACGTTCATTCACAGGTGGGGCACCGCTGCATCGGCGCTAAGGTCGATGGCCGGATCGTGCCGTTTACTTATCAGGTACAAACCGGCGAACGTGTCGAAATTATTACCGCTAAGCACCCGAATCCGAAACGTGACTGGCTGAACCCGAGTTTAGGTTATATCGCTTCATCTCGTTCGCGCTCAAAGATTCAGCATTGGTTTAAGCAGCAGGATAAAGACAAAAATGCCGCCGCGGGTAAAGAAATGCTTGAAGCTGAGCTTACCCGCTTAGGGTTGACCCTTAAAGACGCTGAAAGCGCCGTTGAGCGTTTTAATATGCTCAGCCTTGAGGACTTGCTCGCCGGTATCGGCGGCGGTGACGTGCGCTTAAACCAGGTGGTTAACCACGTTCAAAGCCGTCAGGTTAATAAAGATAAGCACGATGCGTCGGCCGCGGTCGAAGACCTGCTTAAAAAAGGCCAGGCCAGAAGCGCGGGGCAGCGTAAAGGTCAGATAGAGGTAAACGGTGTCGGTAACTTGATGACGCATTTAGCGCGCTGCTGTCAGCCTGTCGCCGGAGATGAAATCGTCGGTTTTATCACCAAAGGCCGCGGTATCTCGGTTCACCGGGAAGGGTGTGAGCAGCTGAGGGAATTAACGCGTCAGAATCCGGAACGTGTGGTTGATGTTGTCTGGGGCGAAAACTACTCCGGCGGCTTTAAAGTGAAAGTGCGTGTACTCGCTAACGACAGAACGGGTCTTTTGCGTGATGTGACGACAGTACTCGCTTCAGAAAAAGCCAACGTGCTGAATATGAGCTCGGCGTCGGATATGAAAAAACAGACTGCGACGGTTGAGGTTCATCTGGAGCTTTATAACGTCGACACGTTAAGCAAGCTGACAGCTAAGCTGCAGCAGATTGAAGGCGTGTTTGAAGCTAAGCGGTTTTAGGTTACAAGTTAATTCGGTAGCGGGATTAATGTTTTTTATTTTAACTTTATAATAGTTAGTCGGCCATGAAAAACATCTAACATTCTGATCGATAATAAAATATAGCTATTTGATACATTCAATTTCGACCAGAAATGATATAGTGAACCTACGGTTTCTGGTCGTTTTGGTGCTAAAAGTGCTCAAAGAAAGTCCGTCAAATTTACCTCACGACAGTCTGTTTGATATCACAGAACAGCTTCTGCAAACTCACCCTTTACTCATTTTAGCTAATGCCTTTGATTGGCAAGCATTAGAAGAAGAGTTCAAGCCGTTATACAAAAAATTAGGCCGTAAAGCGAAGCCAATTCGGTTGATGTGCGGTTTGCTAATACTCAAGCAACTTTACAAACTCAGCGATGAAGCCTTGGTCGATGAGTGGCTGATGAACGTGTATTTTCAAGTGTTTTGTGGTGAGACAGAGTTTCAAACAGCACGCCCTTGTGATGCCAGTGAACTCAGTGTTTTTCGTAAGCGCATCGGTGAAAAAGGCTGTGAAAAAATCTTTGCATTATCTGTGGCGCTACACGGTGACAAAGCTGAAGATGACACCGTGTACGTTGATACAACCGTCCAAGAAAAAGCCATTACTTATCCGACAGATAGCAAGCTTGCCATCAAGGTGGTTAACCGACTCAATAAACTTGCCAAAGTATTTGGGATCAAGCAAAGACGTACTTATGTCAAAGAAGTCAAACAGCTACGCATTGACTGTCGAAGCTTTAGACATGCCAAAAATCGAAGCAAAGCCAGAAGAGCGTTAAAAAGGTTGCGTGTTATCGCAGGTAAGCTTTTAAGGGAGCTACAACGCAAACTTCCACAAGATGTCCTTGATTTACAAAAAGAGAATTTTTCCAATTATGAAAAAGCCATTACACAGCAACGTAAAGACAAGAACAAGATTTACAGCCTTCATGAACCCGATGTTTACTGCGTAGGGAAAGGCAAAGACCATAAGCCATACGAGTATGGTAAAAAGGCTTCTGTCGTGCTCACAGAGCAGAGTCAATTAATCATTGGTGTAACCAGTCATGACAAACATGAACACGACTCAAAATTGCTTAGACCTGCACTTGACCATGCCCATAAACACCGAAAGAGTAAAATCACTACAGCCGTTGTAGATAAAGGCTATAAAGGGTGTATGCAGTATGTTGACCAAGAAGTTGTTATCCCTAGTCGGCCATTAAAACGGGACTCGCAAGCAAAGAGAAAACGCAAAAGTGAACTCTGTAAAAAACGGGCAACAATTGAACCAGTAATCGGGCATTTGAAGAGTGATTTTAGGCTGTGTAAGAACTGGTTAAAGGGCAGTGTTGGCGACTCAATAAACCTTCTAATGGCTGCGTGTGCCTGGAACCTGAGAAAGTGGTTAGCCATTTTCTTTTTGCTCGAAAAAGATGGTGAGTTTTGACTATTTTGTAGTGAAATTGATGCGAAATATAAGAAATGTTGCTTTTGGGTACGGCTCTGAATTTTGCGTAAATCAGATGCCGTACATTTTAAATCTTGAAGTTATGTTTTTCAGTACCGACTAGTTAACGGGTAAATTTGCAAAAACAGTAAAATACCACGATGTGAGTTACCAGCTAGTTGAGATAAAAAAATACCCGAGTAAAGGACGCCCGAAAAAAGGTGCTAAACAAGAGTTTTCTCACTATCAAATAGAAACAGCATTCACACCTTCAGAGGACAGGCAGCGCCCCTACCGAAATCGAGTGGGTCGATTTGTTTTGGCGACCAATCATTTTGATATGTCTCCTAAAGCCGTACTTGATAGCTACAAGAGCCAACAAGGTGTTGAGCGAGGCTTTCGTCTTATCAAAGCCCCAGCCTTCCACTTAGACAACCTATTTTTAAAAAGACCAGAGCGCATCAATGCCCTAATGATGATAATGACCTTCAGCTTAATGGTCTACAACCCAGGGCAATATCAATTTAGAGAATCACTGAAAAGAAATAATGAAACGATCCTTAGTCAGACGAATAAACCGACTTTCACACCAACATTGAGGTGGATATTTCAAGTAATGAGCACTGTTCATGTCGTTACGATTAAAGGGCAAGGTTCAGCGATATCGGGTATTACTCCAGAAAAGAGAAAAATTTTAACCCTGTTTGGTAGTGAGGTGAGTCGTATTTACAACATTGCGTAATGTTAAGACAGGAAAAGTCTAGCTTCACGACAGAAGCCTATTGGCATACCTGAAATTTGGTAAACCGTATGACAGCACTACAAGAACTATGTTTCTTTTTTGTTAATAGTTGAAAATATAGGGGATACTTAAATCACCATGCGAAATGTGGGAATATCTTCTGGAATCGGTTTATCTTTGAGTTCCCTTCCCTGTCGTGATTTTTTATTGATTCTATTATCAGCCTCTTGTCATAATCGGTTAAATTCGTAAATCCTTCATTAAATGCGTCTCCGCAAGTAGATTTTGAGCAGGATACCAGTTCAAAAAGGGTGCGGCTCTTTTAGAACGACGAATCTAGCCGCACTTCTCCAGCCTACTTTTTGATTGCTTTTTATAGTAATCCCAATATTCATTTAAGTCATTGCCGGACTTTAACGAGCGCATTTTTAAAATAGTCTCCGCACCATTAAGACTCCATCTTGCCCCCGTGATATCTAATCTGTCATTGATCAAATGGCGGCATGCTCCTTCAATAACCCCGCTGGCGCTGGCGGGTGCTCAGCCTAAATAATGTAATAACCTGTTTCAAACAACTTGATTACAACCGCAATCAAATATTGTGCATTGCCGGAAAGCCGTAATTACTAACCTTTACCCAAAATTTATCCCAAACCCCGGTCGAGCAAACTAAAGCTCTTAATGTCAGTAACATCGACGCCCCTTTTTTCTTCCACCTCATTCCTGAACGACACATTCTACTTTTTATCAACGTCTTGCATGCCGCTTCAGTCAACCCTGAACCTATCGGGTAATTATTTTCTAACGCTTGAGCATAGTTCATTTGTCGCCAGTGATTTTTAAAATAGGTTTTTACTTTTTCTAATTTTGTTATCGTTTTGGAATAGCGGTTTGAAGGCCGCGCTTTTTGCAATTCTTGATTAAGACGTTCAGCCTCCCCTTTGTTATGCTTTAAATTGCGGAGCGTCTCTTTAAGCCGTATTTGACGTTTGGCTGTTTTCGTTTTTCCCGCATAGAGAACATCTGCCGCATCAGCGACATATTCTGAAACGTGATAGAAATCCAAAATGCATTCCTCTGCAAAAGGCTTAAGAAACAGCCAATTGTCAGGGGCACCATCTGCCACCCCAACATAAACCGCATCAGGAAATCTGTGTTTAAATTTGTCGATTTCCCGTGTAATCCTTTCAATAAATGAAGCTTTTCCGTGCTCTGGCGCTTCGGCGCAGTAAGACGAAAACATTCGTTTCCCCTCAGCATCATAAAGCGTAACTGAACCGCACATCGCCTCTCGATAGCAACCGTCACGGTAAAGCATAATGGCACCATCAAGACCTGTTGATATGGTTGCAACAGGGGCAGGCAACTCAGGAATCGCATAAGTCCATGACTCTTCTTGAGCTTGAGCTATCGCTCCGACCTCGTCCGCAATATCCCTTAATATTGCTCGGCTTGCAGAACGTTTATGATTTTATTGGAAATCTTTTTGGACTTGTGGCGCAGCCATTTCCGCATATTTCCAACTCACCATTTGGGCAAACTTAGGCGTTGAATTCACCACAATCCGAGCATCGTGATCGAGGGGGCTATAAGTTGAACCGCCTTTCGAGTTTTGATAAACCCAGCGGGGGAACTTTTACAGCACCGTAAGGCGTTTCATAGACTTTAAGCTGTTTATCCTTCTTACTGGTCATTTTTACATTGGCAAGAAAAATCGGAGAGCCGTCAGCGTCCAGGTTTTCCAATTGCTTACGCTCTGCTAACATTCCTGCTGCATTTAGCTCTTCCTGAAGGTTATCTTCGAAAGAGAGCATATTGCGGTTATGTTTAATGGTTAGCAGAATTTGGGTTTCAGAAGAATTCGAAGATATGATTACTGAAGACATAACATTAAAACACTGCGGATTAAACCTGGCTGTTATATTACTCCAAATTTAAATTTAAACCTCACATTATTAAGGCTGAGCACCCGAAAATTCCCTCTCGATTGGGCACAACTTCAGTGTTTAACCGGCGGAATTAATTGGCAAAAAACCAAGAAACAGGCGACGTTAACGCCATTTTTTGATGTAATTTCTGTCATGAAAATGAGTGAAATCAGCCGGTTAAATCGACAACAAATTGAAGCTCTGCTTGCCCGGCAAGCGGAGCAAAATGCGTTGTTATCTGAACAGGTTTCGACTCAATCAGAGCAAGTCGCTTCACTCAGGCATCAGCTCGACCGGTTCAAACGCCAGCTCTTCGGCCGCAAGTCTGAAAAGCAACTTATCGACAATCCGTCACAGGGATTATTGTTCGGTGACAGCCTCGCTGAAGATAAAACGCCGGAGCCGACCACCGAAGTCAAAAGCCATCGCCGCCAATCCAATACCCGGCGAGGCGGCAATGAAGTTAATGACAGCGGCCTGCGCTTTGATGACAGCGTGCCCCGTGAAATCATTGATATGCCCGCGCCGGAGCCGGCCGAAGGTGATGAAATCATCGATTACAAAGAAACCCGCCGCTTAGCGCAGCGCCCGGGCAAGTTATGCGGTACTGGTTTATCGCCGTCCCGTGATTAAGCGTAAATCAGAGCAAAGCATAACGACTTCACCCGCGCCCGCGGCGGTGCCGGATGGCTGTTACTGTGATGTGTCCCTGCTCGCGGGGCTGATGGTCGATAAAGCCATTTATCATTTACCGCTTTATCGTCAGCATCAGCGGATGCTCGGAGTGCCGGCGATGGATGAGGTGCCGATAAAAGCCGGAAAGGCGGGCAAAGGCAAAATGAAACAAACCTGCTTCCGGCCGATTTACGGCGAAGAGGATGAAGTGGCGTTCACCTGGTCGTCTTCAAGAAGTGCGGCTCATGCCATTGAGCAACTGACGGGCTTTAACGGTACGTTATTGACGGACGGTTATCCGGCTTACACCAAAGCGGTCGATACCTTAAACGCGCGAGACCACAGCATCATTCACGTGACGTGTTGGGTGCATTGCCGTCGCTATTTTGAAAAAGCCTTAAAGCCTGAGCCTGAGCAAGCCCGACATGCTATGGATTACATCGTCCGGCTATACAAGCATGAAAAACATATGCGTGATAAAGACCGGGCGGCGGAAAAAGTGCTGAGTTACCGGCAGGGAAAAAGTGAACCTGTCGTCCGTGAGTTTTTCAAACGGGTGCGTGAGCAGCGCCAACGCCCGGAGTTGGGTGATCTGAGAGCATATTGATCGCTTACTCAGTTACAGATTCTAACGAAGGAAAAATGATATCGAGTCAATCGCTAAGAGAACGTCTGGCTGAGAGAAATATTAGAGCAGAAGGACAAGCTGAAGTTCAGAAAGATTGAAGTTCAGTATACCAGCACATTTTATAATGTTATGGATAATCTTATTAACCACTTGGCTCCATACTCTTCTGAAAGTAGTGTTATTAATCGCCTTGAACGGCTCATTGATAAGTTTGAAAAAAGAGGCTCTTCGTCGTTTAGTGTGGATTTAATGGATTTATTTCTGAGATAATAAACCCAGTTTTGCAGTCAAGAGTTGGAAGTAAATACATGGATGGAAATCAAGTTTTGATGCTCGGCCTTGGTATAGAAGCGCCTTGGAAGTTGGTTAACCAACACCTGGATATATCAGCCTCACCTAATGAACTTGTTCTCGAAATTGAAGCTGAACGAGGAAGCTTGTATCCCTGCCCGACTTGCTCAAAAGCTTGTCCGGCACATGACTTTAAATCGCTGACTTGGCGTCATCTCAATTTCTTTCAGCATCACTGTTATATCAAAGCAAACGTCCCGAGAACTCGATGTGCTGAGCATGGCGTTAAGCGTGTCAATGTCCCTTGGGCGAGAGCGGGTAGTAAATTCACGTTATTGTTCGAACAATCTGTATTGGTACCGGCTCGTGAAATGCCGGTTAAGGCATGTGCTGAATATGTTGGAATTCGTGACAAACGTATTTGGCGCATCATCAAACACTACGTCAGCAAGGCATTAGCATTGATGGACTTGTCAGCACTTAAAGCTATTGGATTCGATGAAACGGCGGCTAAACGTGGCCACAACTATGTTACTGTTTTCATTGATATGGACAAGAAAGACAAGCCTGTTGTGTTCGCTACGCCCGGAAAAGGTAAGGAAACCGTTAAGCGATTTAAGTCCTTTCTGACAGAGCATCAAGGCAAAGCAGATAATGTACTTGAAGTCGTGTGTGATATGTCAAGAGCCTTTCTGTCAGCAACAGAGGAAGAGTTCCCGGATGCTAACGTAACGGTTGATTGTTTCCATGTTGTGCAACTGTTTACTAAAGCGGTTGATGAAGTACGTAAAACGGAGAGAAAAATCCAACCGCATCCAAAGAGCCTGCGCTGGGCAGTACTAAAAAATGCAGATGGCTCATTTACTGAGAAACAAAAAGAAGCACTTGCAGAGCTAGAATCCAGCGACCTGAATACAGCAACAGCTTGGCGGATTAAGGAACAACTTAGGTGGATACGTCAAGCTGAAACCGCTCATGCTGCACGCTGGAGGCTGACGTATTTCATTAATTTTGCAAAAGAGCAGTTGGGTGATATTGAGATGTTAGAACCCGTTCGAAAAGCACTTGCAACGGTGGAAAGGCATGCAGAGAGAATTTTACAGCGCTGGTCATCCACTTATACGAATGCTCGTATGGAAGGTTTAAATAGTCTATTTCAAGCGGCTAGAGCACGAGCCAGAGGGTATCGTAATACAGGAACATTTATTACCATGATTTTTATGATTGCTAGCCCTGTATCAGATCTACTCAAATCCATATGAAACGACGAAGAGCCAGAAAATATGATGTGGCATGATATCCAGTCATAGCGTTAACATCATGCCCAAAAGGAGGGCGTTCAAAATTCTGTGTCAGCCTAAATTCTAAATTTCTAATACGTTATCCAATCTGCCTTCAAAATGGATTGCAAATTGTGACAATGCTAGCCTCCAATTTTGGACTGGCATTGTCCACTTTTTAGAGGCATTCAATATGCCCGCATAAAGCAATTTTAGCAAGCTGTTTTCATTTGGAAATGCCCCTTTTGTTTTGGTGAGTTTCCTAAACTGGCGATGTACGGCTTCAATCGCATTGGTCGTGTAAATCACTCGACGTACATATTCTGGATATTTGAAGCAAACGGACAAGTTCTCCCACTTTCTGCGCCAAGAGTCGATAACGATTGGATACTGGCTACCCCATTTGTTTTCCAGCTCATCTAAAGCCGTTTCAGCAGCCGATTTACTTGTCGCTCTGTAAACCGGCTTTAAATCAGCCATAAACGCCTTTTGATGCTTAGATGCCACATACTTCATTGAGTTGCGTACCTGATGAATTACGCAAAGCTGAACTTCTGTCTCCGGGTAAATGCTGGCAATAGCTTCAGGAAAACCGTTTAACCCGTCAACACAAGCAATTAAGATATCCTTAACACCACGATTATGAAGATCGGTCAGTACCGAAAGCCAATAATTAGCACCTTCTGACTCTGAAAGATACAGGCCAAGTAACTCTTTCTTACCTTCGAGATTAACGCCTAGAATCGTGTAAATAGCCTTACTGACATAGCGACCATTGTCTTTGACTTTATAGTGAATCGCATCCAGCCAAATAATTGGATAGACCTCGTCTAAACTGCGTTGCTGCCATTCTTTGAGCTGAGGAATAAGCTGATCGGTCACAGCCGTCAAACTGGCTTCTGAAAGCTCTAAACCATACAAATCAGCCACATGAGATTTGATATCACGATAACTCATACCCATTGAAAACATTGACAAAATCTTACGATCAATTTCATCAGAGAGCTTAGTTTGATTTTTTTTGACAAGCTGAGGCTCAAAGTTGCCGGCTCTGTCTCTTGGCGTTTCTAACTCAAATTCGCCAACTGAAGATTTAACGGTTTTTTTACTAAAACCATTTCTTCGATTGGGCTCAAGATCTGAGTCTAAATGTTGATCAAGTTCTGCTTTAAGCGCTGCTTCTGTTAGTTGTTTGATTAAAGGGGTGAGAACACCATCCGCACCAGTTAAACCTTTACCTGATTGAAGTTGTTCTAAAGCTTTATTGAAATCGAAATTTTGAGTCATTATGTCATTCCTGTTTTTGACATTTTACCGAAATGACACAGATTTCTAAACACTACCCCCAAAAGTCATTCCTAACTCTTGTTGGCGATCAATAATCCTGTTGCTCGGATATAATTCAGTACCATTAAACGCCATATGCTCAACAAGGTGAGCAATGCCTTTCTGGTCATCCTCCTCCAGCGAGCCAGCATGAACAACCAACTGCAAAGAAACTTTGTCCGCTGGCTTATTATTATTGACGACAAAATATTTTAAACCGTTGTCCAGCTGACCTGTCACCATGTCCGTTCTTAATTTCATCTCCGGACTGCTAACGGCTTGAACCGCAGACTGCTTTGATGAAACCGTATCTATTTGCTGACAGCCCGCCAGCAACAAAGCACTAGAAACGAGCGTTAATGAAAAAGCTTTAAACATAAATTATGACTCTGGAAGGTAACTAAGGCGCTGACCATAAGTTTCTTAGATTTTTTAATGCCCATTTTCACCGCACTACGGCGTTGCAACTCTGGTTACATAGCTATGGATATGCGTCCTCCGTTGCGCCTTGTTCTGCGTTCTGCGCTAAATCTGAACACCAAAATTCTGAAGAAACTTATCGTCAGCTACTTACCTGCGCGCTTACGTCAGAATCACTAAAATCTCACGCGAAAAATTTCAGGAAACGGATCATGCCGCATCATTGTCAAGCTAAGAAAACGGCGGGATCGGGTTACACCTTATACCGATTTTTCATTTGTTTTTGCTGTAATCCCTGTGTAACTTTGGCTGAAGTGATAATGTAAACTTTAGGGTACAGTATGGCGGTTTCTAATATATCTTCGGGTTCAGATTGTGGCGTAAATCCTAAAGCTGAGGTGCAATTGCAGCGCGGTGATGTTCGGTCGGAGCGAGTCGCCGGGCAATCAGTTGAGCTCAACGGCAACAGATATCAGCCTAAGAGTGTAAGCTCTCATTCTGAACCTGACCGTCGAACGGCGGACAAGAATAAATCTCAGGATAAAGGCCGCCGTGTAAGTAAAAGAAGGTTTCATTTTTCATCTTCATTAACAGCCGACATGAGGTCTCTGCTTTCACCTTCATTATCAGCCGACACAAACTTTTATCACGATAACGAGCGTGTTCCTGATGTTCATGACAGGATTCATGACAGGAAAGGAAATCTAAAACAGATAACGGGGACGAATAGAAATGTGATAACGGAATATATCGAAGGGAAAAAAACGGCGGTCGAAGTTATTGCTTTAACAATCAATGAGATAAGAAAATCCCCGACGCCCGAAATAGCTTGGGAGGCGGTAACAAATGTATACTATCACTTGATACCGGACGATAAACTCTCCTGTTTTAAAAAAGACCCACGTCCGGTAAATGCCTTTTTACGTAAGCTGTATGAAGATTGTCGTTCTATGTCCAGGCTCTGCGAATTCGCAAAACTCACTCTTGAATTGCTTGTGAACGAGGGTGTTACCTGCAATATATCAATTCATTCTTACTTCATGAAAATTTACATAGATGTGAGAGATATTGAAGGTGCGGAATGTCTTTTGAAAAGAGATAATGTGGTTTCAGGAAATCCGGAAGACTGGTTGGGCGGTGATTTTCATATTGGAATAATTAAAAAATATCTGCAATTGTGTCTTCAGATAAAGCGTTATCAAGAAGCCCGAACATTAGTAGATGCTTTAATAAAATTAACAGACCGTGAGGAGCCCCTACGCCTTATTAAAAATGATTCCCAAAACTCACCTCTGGTTGTGGTAATTTTAGAGTACTGTAGCGCCGTCGGTGATTTTGAGCTTGCAAAAAAGATTTTTAACCCGAAAAATCACTACTGCCGTAAATGGAATGCTTTGCGTAACCAATACGTTTATAACTCTTTTTTAAATCTGTGTCTTGAATTAGAAGAATATGAAGAAGCCGAACTTATTGTTAATTTATTAATGCTTGATAAAAACACTGAGGACATGTTGCCTGATCCTGTCACCGTCATCACTATGCTGAAATACTGTATTTTTTCCAAGGACTATGATCTTGCGCGGCGTTTAATTTTCGGAACGACCCGGCAACAAAGTTATATTTCAAAATGGGAGATTCAACCCAATGCAATAATTTACGACGGTTACATGAGAGTGTGTCTGGGAGCCGGTAAATTTGATGACATTGAGCCGGTCATCAGCGAGCTGGATAAATATGCGCGGGACAAAAACAGTGACCCGTCACAATGGCCGGTAAAAGAGTCATGCCATACAATTTTAGAATATTGTCTGGAGACAAAAAATCTCAGTTTAGTAAAGCGACTCTTGATAGGTGCTGACGGTCAGGATAGCCTTATCAGGCAATGGAATATTCCGTATTCAATCCGCTTTTTTAATCTCTACCTCAGAATTTGTATGAACGCGGACGATTATCAACAGGCTGAACAGGCAATAAAGGAATTCATCAATAGAGCAAAGCATCCGCTTTATAAATCTTTAGATCCGGATCGCTACACTGCGAGCGCCATATTAAAGTTTTGCAAAGCCGCCGGAAATGTCGGTTTGGTTAAAAAAATCGTATTCAGCGGTGAAGCTGATCGCTGCTGCGTTGATTTACGGGACGTAAAAATAGATAGCATTTGTCTGGCTGATTATATATCAACATGCGCTGAGTTGCGCATGTTTAAACAAGCCGGGGAAATAATCGGCAAAATTATCAAAAGCGCTGAACGTCGGCGACCTTATTTAAATGTACCCCCGGATGTCATCATTGTCGTTGCTATATTAAAATACTGCGTGCGGGCCGATGATACTGACTTGGCTGAACTTATGGTTTTTGGTAATGAGAAACAACAAAGTGATTTATCAAAATGGCACATCGCGCCGAACTTTGAAATTTACGCTCATTGGGCACTGGTTTATAAAAACAACTTTGCGCAGACTTTAAACAAATTGATTAAAAAGCGGATTTGCGTTAATGAGTTAGGTTATTCAGATGGCGTATTTAATACTCATATTGACCGTGTATTTGAAAACAAATACTGTGTGGATGATAACGGAAAAAAATTTTTCAGACCACCCGGGTTACCTTTTGAATTTGCCGAGGCGCTGTTCGAATACCATTATCGCGGCCGTGGGCGCAATATCAAAAAAGTCATCACCGGATATCATGGAACAGGAAAGCTGTCTGAAAAGTTTACTGACGTATTACAGACTAAGTTTAAATTAGAAATTGAGGTTTCACCTGATGGAGGGCGTATTGAGATTAAAAAGACAGAGTCAGAAACAGTAAAGCCTGAAGACTAACTAAGTAGCTGACCATAAGTTTTCTAACATTTTTTGATGTCCACCTTTAGCACATTACAGCGTTGCAACTCTGGTTACATAGCTATGGATATGCGCCCTTCGTTGCGCCTTGTTCTGCGTTCTGCACTAAATCTGAACACCAAAATTCTGAAGAAACTTATCGTCAGCTACTTACCTGCGCGCTTACGTCAGAATCACTAAAATCTCACGCAAAAAAATTTAAGGAAACGGATAATACCGCATCATTGTCAAGTTAAGAAAAACGGCGGGATCGGGTTACACCTTATGCCGATTATTTATTTGTTTTTGCTGTAATTCGCATGTAATGTCAGCTGAAGTGATAATGTAAACTTTAGGGTACAGTATGGCGGGTTTTAATATATCTTCGGGTTCAAATTGTGACGCATATCCTAAAGCTGAGGCGCAATCACAGCATGGTGATGAACGGCTGGAACGAGCCGGGCAATCAGTTCAGCTCAACGGCAACAGATATCAGCCTAAGGGTGTAAGCTCTCATTCTGAACTTGGCTGTTCAACGGCGGACAATCATAAATTTCAGGGAAAAGGCCGCAGTAGCAGTAAAAGTAAAAAAAGGTTTCATTTTTCACCTTCATTAACAGCCGAAGTGAGGTTTCTGTTTTCACCTTCATTATCAGCCGACACAAGGTCTTATCACGATAACGAGCGTGTTCCTGATGTTCCTGATGTTCCTGATGTTCATGACAGGATTCATGACAGGATTCATGACAGGATTCATGACAGGAAAGGAAATCTAAAACAGATAACGGGGGCGAATAGAAATGTGATAACGGAATATATCAAAGGGAAAAATACGGCGCGCGATGTTATTGCTTTAACAATCAGTGAGATAAACATATCCTGGACGCTCGAAACAGCTTGGGAGGCGGTAACAAATGTATACCATCCCTTGATACCGGACGATAAAATCTCCTGTTTTAAAAAAGACCCTGGTCCGGTAAATGCCTTTTTACGTAAGCTGTATGATAATTGTCATTCTATGTCCAGGCTCTGCGAATTCGCAAAACTCACTCTTGAATTGCTTGTGAACGAGGGTGTTACCTGCAATATATCAATTCATTCTTACTTTATGAAAATTTACATAGAAGTGAGAGATATTGAAGGTGCGGAATGTCTTTTGAAAAGAGATAATGTGGTTTCAGGAAATCCGGAAGACTGGTTGGGCGGTGATTTTCATATTGGAATAATTAAAAAATATCTGCAATTGTGTCTTCAGATAAAGCGTTATCAAGAAGCCCGAACATTAATAGATGCTTTAATAAAATTAACAGACCGTGAGGAGCCCCTACGCTTTATTAAAAATGATTCCCAAAACTCACCTCTGGTTGTGGTAATTTTAGAGTACTGTAGCGCCGTCGGTGATTTTAAGCTTGCGAAAAAGATTTTTAACCCGAACAATCACTACTGCCGTAAATGGAGTGCTTTGCGTAACCAATACGTTTATAACTCTTTTTTAAATCTGTGTCTTCAATTAGAAGAATATGATGAAGCCGGATTTATTGTTGATTTATTAATGCGTCATAATAACAGTAAGGACATGTTGCCTGATCCTGTCACCGTCATCACTATGCTGAAATATTGTATTTTTTCCAAGGACTATGATCTTGCGCGGCGTTTAATTTTCGGAACGACTCGGCAACAAAGTTATATTTCAAAATGGAAGGTTCAACCCAATGAAATAATGTACGACGGTTACATGAGAGTGTGTCTGGAAGCCGGTAAATTTGATGACATTGGGACAGTCATCAGCGAGCTGGATAAATATGCGCGGGACAAAAACAGTGACCCATCACAACGGCCGGTAAAAGAGACATGCCATACAATTTTAGAATATTGCCGGGAGACAAAAAATTGCATCTTAGCAAAGGAACTCTTGATAGGTGCTGACGGTAAGGATAGCCTTATCAGGCAATGGAATATTCCGTATTTAATACCATTTTTTAATCTCTACCTCAGAGTTTGTACGAACTCGGGCGAGTATCAACAGGCTGTACAGGCAATAAACGAATTCATCAATAGAGCAAAGCATCCGCTTTATAAATCTTTAGATCCGGATCTCTACACTGCGTGCGCCATATTAGAGTTTTGTAAAGCCGCCGGAAATGTCGATTTCGTTAAAAAAATCGTATTCAGCGGTAAAGCCGCTCCCGGCTGCGTTGATTTACGGGACGTAAAAATAAATAGCTTTTGTCTTTATGATTATATAACGACATGTGCTGAGTTGAGGATGTTTAAAGAAGCCAAAGAAATAATCGACGAAATTATCAAAAGCGCTGAACGCCGGCGACCTTATTTAAATGTACCCCCGGACATCCACATTTTCGTTGCTATATTAAAATACTGCGAGCGGGCCGATAAGGTTGACTTGGCTGAACTTATGGTTTTTGGTAATAAGAAACAACAAAGTTATTTATCAAAATTGGGAATCGAGCCGAACTATAAAATTTACGCTCATTGGGCACTGGTTGATAAAAACAACTTTGCTAAGGCTTTAAAAAAATTGATTGAAAAGGGGATTTGCATTGAAAATTTAGGTTATTATTTAAATGGTGAATTTAATACTCATATTGACCGTGTATTTGAAAAAAAATACTGTGTGGATGATAACGGGAAAAAATATTTCAGACCCCGCGGGTTACCTTCAGAATTTGCCGAGGCGCTGTTTGAATACCATTATCGCGGCCGTGGGCGCAATATCAAAAAAGTCATCACCGGATATCATGGAGCAGGAACGCTGTCTGAAAAGTTTACTGACGTATTACAGACTAAGTTTAAATTAGAAATTGAGGTTTCAGCTAAAGGCGGATGTATTGAGATTAAAAAGACAGAGTCAGAAACAGTAAAGCCTGAAGACTAACTAACTAAGTAAGTAGCTGACCATAAGTTTTCTAACATTTTCTGATGTCCACCCTCAGCACATTACAGCGTTGCAACTCTGGTTACATAGCTATGGCTATGCGCCCTCCGTTGCGCCTTGTTCCGCGCTAAATCTGAACACCAAAATTCTGAAGAAACTTATCGTCAGCTACTTACCTGCTCGCTTGCGTCAATATCACTAAAATCCCACGCGAAAAATTTCAGAAAACGGGTGATGCCGCATCATTGTCAAGCTAAGAAAACGGCGGAATCGGGTTACACCTTATGCCGATTAATCATTTGTTTTTGCTGTAATCCGCGTGTAACGTCGGCTGAAGTGATAATGTAAACTATAGGTTACAGTATGGCGGTTTCTAATATATCTTCGGGTTCAGATTGTGGCGTAAATCCTAAAGCTGAGGTGCAATCGCGGTGCGGTGATGTTCGGCCGGAGCGAGTCGCCGGGCAATCAGTTGAGCTCAACGGCAACATATATCAGCCTAAGGGTGTAAGCTCTCATTCTGAACCTGACCGTCGAACGGCGGACAAGAATAAATCTCAGGATAAAGGCCGCCGTGTAAGTAAAAGAAGGTTTCATTTTTCATCTTCATTAACAGCCGACATGAGGTCTCTGCTTTCACCTTCATTATCAGCCGGCATAAGCTGTTATCACGATAACGAGCGTGTTCCTGATGTTCATGACAGGATTCATGACAGGAAAGGAAATCTAAAACAGATAACGGGGACGAATAGAAATGTGATAACGGAATATATCGAAGGGAAAAAAGAGGCGCGCGATGTTATTAAGTTAACAATCAGAGAGATAAATAGTTCCCCGACGCTCGCAAAAGCTTGGGAGGCGGTAACAAATGTATACCACTTGATACCGGACGATAAAATCTCCTGTTTTAAAAAAGACCCAGGTTCGGTAAATGCCTTTTTACGTAAGCTGTATGAAAATTGTTGTTCTATGTCCGGGCTCTGCGAATTCGCAAAACTCACTCTTGAATTGCTTGTGAACAAGGGTGTTACCTGCAATATATCAATTCATTCTTACTTCATGAAAATTTACAAAGAAGTGAGAGATATTGAAGGTGCGGAATGTCTTTTGAAAAGAGATAATGTGGTTTCAGGAAATCCGGAAGACTGGTTGGGCGGTGATTTTCATATTGGAATAATTAAAAAATATCTGCAATTGTGTCTTCAGATAAAGCGTTATCAAGAAGCCCGAACATTAGTAGATGCTTTAATAAAATTAACAGACCGTGAGGAGCCCCTACGCCTTATTAAAAATGATTCCCAAAACTCACCTCTGGTTGTGGTAATTTTAGAGTACTGTAGCGCCGTCGGTGATTTTGAGCTTGCAAAAAAGATTTTTAACCCGAAAAATCACTACTGCCGTAAATGGAATGCTTTGCGTAACCAATACGTTTATAACTCTTTTTTAAATCTGTGTCTTGAATTAGAAGAATATGATGAAGCCGGATCTATTGTTAATTTATTAATGCTTGATAAAAACACTGAGGACATGTTGCCTGATCCTGTCACCGTCATCACTATGCTGAAATACTGTATTTTTTTCAAGGACTATGATCTTGCGCGGCGTTTAATTTTCGGAACGACCCGGCAACAAAGTTATATTTCAAAATGGGAGATTCAACCCAATGCAATAATTTACGACGGTTACATGAGAGTGTGTCTGGGAGCCGGTAAATTTGATGACATTGAGCCGGTCATCAGCGAGCTGGATAAATATGCGCGGGACAAAAACGGTGACCCGTCACAACGGCCGGCAAAAGAGTCATGCCATACAATTTTAGAATATTGTCTGGAGACAAAAAATCTCAGTTTAGTAAAGCGACTCTTGTTTGGTGCTGACGGTCAGGATAGCCTTATCAGGCAATGGAATATTCCGTATTCAATCCTATTTTTTAATCTCTACCTCAGAATTTGTACGAACGCGGGCGAGTATCAACAGGCTGAACAGGCAATAAAGGAATTCATCAATAGAGCAAAGCATCCGCTTTATAAATATTTAGATCCGGATCGCTACACTGCGAGCGCCATATTAAAGTTTTGCAAAGCCGCCGGAAATGTCGATTTCGTTAAAAAAATCGTATTCAGCGGTGAAGCTGATCGCGGCTGCGTTGATTTACGGGACGTAAAAATAGATAGCATTTGTCTGGCTGATTATATATCAACATGCGCTGAGTTGCGCATGTTTAAACAAGCCTGGGAAATAATCGGCAAAATTATCAAAAGCGCTGAACGCCGGCGACCTTATTTAAATGTACCCCCGGATGTCATCATTGTCGTTGCTATATTAAAATACTGCGTGCGGGCCGATAATACTGACTTGGCTGAACTTATGGTTTTTGGTAATGAGAAACAACAAAGTTATTTATCAAAATGGGAAATCGCGCCGAACTTTGAAATTTACGCTCATTGGGCACTGGTTTATAAAAACAACTTTGCGCAGACTTTAAACAAATTGATTAAAAAGCGGATTTGCGTTAATGAGTTAGGTTATTCAGATGGCGTATTTAATACTCATATTGACCGTGTATTTGAAAACAAATACTGTGTGGATGATAACGGAAAAAAATTTTTCAGACCACCCGGGTTACCTTTTGAATTTGCCGAGGCGCTGTTCGAATACCATTATCGCGGCCGTGGGCGCAATATCAAACAAGTCATCACCGGATATCATGGAACAGGAAAGCTGTCTGAAAAGTTTACTGACGTATTACAGACTAAGTTTAAATTAGAAATTGAGGTTTCACCTGATGGCGGATGTATTGAGTTTAAAAAGACAGAGTCAGAAACAGTAAAGCCTGAAGACTAACTAAGTAGCTGACCATAAGTTTTCTAACATTTATTGATGTCCACCCTCAGCACATTACAGCGTTGCAACTCTGGTTACATAGCTATGGCTATGCGCCCTCCGTTGCGCCTTGTTCCGCGCTAAATCTGAACACCAAAATTCTGAAGAAACTTATCGTCAGCTACTTACCTGCGCGCTTGCGGCGGAATCACTAAAATCTCACGCGAAAAATTTCAGAAAACGGGTGATGCCGCATCATTGTCAATTAAGAAAACGGCGGGATCGGGTTACACCTTATGCCGATTATTCATTTGTTTTTGCTGTAATCCCTGTGTAACGTCGGCTGAAGTGATAATGTAAACTTTAGGGGTACAGTATGGCGGTTTCTAATATATCTCCGGGTTCAGATTGTGGCGTAAATCCTAAAGCTGAGGTGCAATCACAGCATGGTGATGAACGGCTGGAACGAGCCGGGCAATCAGTTCAGCTCAACGGCAACAGATATCAGCCTAAGGGTGTAAGCTCTCATTCTGAACTTGGCTGTTCAACGGCGGACAATCATAAATTTCAGGGAAAAGGCCGCAGTAGCAGTAAAAGTAAAAAAAGGTTTCATTTTTCAGCTTCATTAACAGCCGAAGTGAGGTCTCGGTTTTCACCTTCATTATCAGCCGGCATAAGCTGTTATCACGATAACGAGCGTGTTCCTGATGTTCCTGATGTTCATGACAGGATTCATGACAGGATTCATGACAGGATTCATGACAGGATTCATGACAGGAAAGGAAATCTAAAACAGATAACGGGGGCGAATAGAAATGTGATAACGGAATATATCAAAGGGAAAAATACGGCGCGCGATGTTATTGCTTTAACAATCAGTGAGATAAACATATCCTGGACGCTCGAAACAGCTTGGGAGGCGGTAACAAATGTATACCATCCCTTGATACCGGACGATAAAATCTCCTGTTTTAAAAAAGACCCAGGTCCGGTAAATGCCTTTTTACGTAAGCTGTATGATAATTGTCATTCTATGTCCAGGCTCTGCGAATTCGCAAAACTCACTCTTGAATTGCTTGTGAACGAGGGTGTTACCTGCAATATATCAATTCATTCTTACTTTATGAAAATTTACATAGAAGTGAGAGATATTGAAGGTGCGGAATGTCTTTTGAAAAGAGATAATGTGGTTTCAGGAAATCCGGAAGACTGGTTGGGCGGTGATTTTCATATTGGAATAATTAAAAAATATCTGCAATTGTGTCTTCAGATAAAGCGTTATCAAGAAGCCCGAACATTAATAGATGCTTTAATAAAATTAACAGACCGTGAGGAGCCCCTACGCTTTATTAAAAATGATTCCCAAAACTCACCTCTGGTTGTGGTAATTTTAGAGTACTGTAGCGCCGTCGGTGATTTTAAGCTTGCGAAAAAGATTTTTAACCCGAACAATCACTACTGCCGTAAATGGAGTGCTTTGCGTAACCAATACGTTTATAACTCTTTTTTAAATCTGTGTCTTCAATTAGAAGAATATGATGAAGCCGGATTTATTGTTGATTTATTAATGCGTCATAATAACAGTAAGGACATGTTGCCTGATCCTGTCACCGTCATCACTATGCTGAAATATTGTATTTTTTCCAAGGACTATGATCTTGCGCGGCGTTTATTTTTCGGAACGACCCGGCAACAAAGTTATATTTCAAAATGGAAGGTTCAACCCAATGAAATAATGTACGACGGTTACATGAGAGTGTGTCTGGAAGCCGGTAAATTTGATGACATTGGGACAGTCATCAGCGAGCTGGATAAATATGCGCGGGACAAAAACAGTGACCCGTCACAACGGCCGGTAAAAGAGACATGCCATACAATTTTAGAATATTGCCGGGAGACAAAAAATTGCATCTTAGCAAAGGAACTCTTGATAGGTGCTGACGGTAAGGATAGCCTTATCAGGCAATGGAATATTCCGTATTTAATCCCATTTTTTAATCTCTACCTCAGAGTTTGTACGAACTCGGGCGAGTATCAACAGGCTGAACAGGCAATAAACGAATTCATCAATAGAACAAATAAGCTTTATAAATATTTACATCCGGATCTCTACACTGCGAGCGCCATATTAGAGTTTTGTAAAGCCTTCGGAAATGTCGATTTAGTAAAAAAAATCGTATTCAGCGGTAAAGCCGCTCCCGGCTGCGTTGATTTACGGGACGTAAAAATAAATAGCTTTTGTCTTTATGATTATATAACAACATGTGCTGAGTTGAGGATGTTTAAAGAAGCCAAAGAAATAATCGATAAAATTATCAAAAGCGCTGAACGCGGACAAGCTTATTTAAATGTACCCCCGGACATCCACATTTTCGTTGCTATATTAAAATACTGCGTGCGTGCCGATGATACTGACTTAGCCGATCTTATGGTTTTTGGTAATGAGAAACAACAAAGTTATTTATTAAAATTGGAATCGATCCGAACTATGTAATTTACGCTCATTGGGCACTGGTTGATAAAAACAACTTTGCTAAGGCTTTAAAAAAATTGATTGAAAAGGGGATTTGCATTGAAAATTTAGGTTATTATTTAAATGGCGTATTTAATACTCATATTGACCGTGTATTTGAAAACAAATACTGTGTGGATGATAACGGAAAAAAATTTTTCAGACCACCCGGGTTACCTTCAGAATTTGCCGAGGCGCTGTTCGAATACCATTATCGCGGCCGTGGGCGCAATATCAAAAAAGTCATCACCGGATATCATGGAGCAGGAGCGCTGTCTGAAAAGTTTACTGACGTATTACAGACTAAGTTTAAATTAGAAATTGAGGTTTCAGCTAAAGGCGGATGTATTGAGATTAAAAAGACAGAGTCAGAAACAGTAAAGCCTGAAGACTAACTAAGTAAGTAGCTGACCATAAGTTTTCTAACATTTTCTGATGTCCACCCTCAGCACATTACAGCGTTGCAACTCTGGTTACATAGCTATGGCTATGCGCCCTCCGTTGCGCCTTGTTCCGCGCTAAATCTGAACACCAAAATTCTGAAGAAACTTATCGTCAGCTACTTACCTGCTCGCTTGCGTCAATATCACTAAAATCCCACGCGAAAAATTTCAGAAAACGGGTGATGCCGCATCATTGTCAAGCTAAGAAAACGGCGGGATCGGGTTACACCTTATGCCGATTATTCATTTGTTTTTGCTGTAATCCGCGTGTAACGTCGGCTGAAGTGATAATGTAAACTATAGGTTACAGTATGGCGGTTTCTAATATATCTTCGGGTTCAGATTGTGGCGTATATCCTAAAGCTGAGGTGCAATCGCAGCGCGGTGATGATCGGTCTGAGCGAGTCGCCGGGCAATCAGTTGAGCTCAACGGCAACAGATATCAGTCCAGGGGTGTAAGCTCTCATTCTGAACCTGGCTGTCGAACGGCGGACAAGCATAAATCTCAGGGAGAAGGCCACCGTAAAAGTAAAAGAAGGTTTCATTTTTCATCTTCATTAACAGCCGACATGAGGTCTCTGCTTTCACCTTCATTATCAGCCGGCATAAGCTGTTATCACGATAACGAGCGTGTTCCTGATGTTCATGACAGGATTCATGACAGGAAAGGAAATCCAGAACAGATAGGGACGACGAATAGATGTGTGATAAGGCAATATATCCAAGGGAAAAAAGAGGCGAGCGATGTTATTGCGGTAACAATCAGTGTTATAAAAAAATCCCGGACGATCGAAGAAGCTTGGGAGGCATTAACAAATGTATACTATTCCTCGATACCGAAAGATAAAATCTCCTGTTTTAAAAAAGATCCCGGTTCGGTAAATGCCTTTTTACGTAAGCTGTATGATGATTGTCGTGATATGTCCAGGCTCTGCGAATGCGCAAAACTCACTCTTGAATTGCTTGTGAGCAGGGGTGTTACCTGCGATCTGAAAACTCATAACTACTTAATAAAAATTCACGATAAAGTGAGAGATATTAAAGGTGCGGAATGTCTTTTGAAAAGAGATCAGTCTTCATCTTCATTAACACCCGACATAAGGTTTAATTACGATAACGAGCGTGTTCCTGATGTTCATGACAGGAAAGGAAATCTAGGACAGATAACCGGGAGGAACGCATATGTGATAATGCAATATATAGGAGGGAAAAGAAAGGCGAGCAATGTTATTGCGGCAACAATCGATGAGATAAATAAATCCCCGACGCTCGAAAAAGCTTGGGAGGCGGTAACAAATGTATACCATCCCTCGATACCGGAAGATAAAATCTCCTGTCTTAAAAAAGATCCTGGTTCGGTAAATGCTTTTTTAAATAACCTGTATGATAATTGTCGTGATATGTCCAGGCTCTGCGGATTCGCAAAACGCGCTCTTGAATTACTTGTGAGCAGAGGTGTTACCTGCAATATATTAACTCATACCTACTTAATGAAAATTTACGATAAAGTGAGTGATATTGAAGGTGCGGAATGTCTTTTGAAAAGAGATAATGTGGTTTCAGAAAATCCGGAAGACTGGTTGGGCGGTGATTATCATCTTGGAACAATTACTAAATATCTGCAATCGTGTCTTCAGATAAAGCGTTATCAAGAAGCCGGAACATTAATAGATGCGTTAATAAAATTAACAGACCATGCGCATGCGGAGCCCCTACGCTTTATTAAACGTAAATGCAAAAACTCACATCTGGTTAAGGTAATTTTAGAGTACTGTACCGCCGTCGGTAATTTTGAGCTTGCAAAAAAGATTTTTGACCCGGAAAACTACTACTACTATAGATGGAATGCTTTGCGTAACCAACACGTTTATAACGTTTTTTTAAGCCTGTGTCTTGAATTAGGTGAATATAAGGAAGCCGAATCAATTATTGTGTTACTCATAAATAATACTAAATCCTTTCATGTATGCGATATGAACATTTGGCCTAATGTTTACCTCGTCACCAATATGCTGAAGTATTGTATTTGCGTCAAAGACTATAGTCTTGCGCGGCTTTTAACGTTTGGGACGGATCACCAAACTAGTTATATCTCAATATGGAAGATTAAATCCAATGAATCAGTTTACACCTCTTACATAAGAGTGTGTCTGAAAACCGGTAAGACGCAAGACATTGAGCTTGTCATCAGCGAGCTGGATAAATATGCGCGGGACGAAAACAGTGACCCGTCACAACGGCCGACAAAAGATTCATGTCAAGCAATTTTAGAATATTGTCTGGAGACAAAAAATCTCGGTTTAGCAAAGGAACTCTTGTTTGGTGTTGACGGTCAGGTTAGCCTTATCAGGCAATGGAATATTCCGTATTCAATCCTCTTTTTTAATCTCTACCTCAGAGTTTGTACGAAAGCGGGCGAGTATGAACAGGCTTGTCAGGAAATCAACAAACTTATCAGTAGAGAAAAGTACGCGCTTTATAAAGACCTTCATTCAGATGTCTACACTGCGAGCGCCATATTCGAGTTTTGTACAGCCGCCGGAAATGTCAATTTCGTTAAAAAAATCGTATTCAGCGGTAAAGCTGATCGCGGCTGCGTTGATTTACGGGACGTAAAAATAAATAGCATTTGTCTGGCTGATTATATATCAGCATGCGCTGAGTTGCGCATGTTTCAAGAAGCCAAAGAAATAATCGACGAAATTATAAAAAGCGCTGGATGCGGGCAACCTTATTTAAGTGTATGCCCGGATGTCAACATTGCCGTTGCTATATTAAAATACTGCGAGCAGCGGGGCGGTGATACTGACTTGGCCGATCTTATGGTTTTTGGTAATGAGAAACAACAAAGTTATTTATCAAAATTGGGAATCGAGCCGAACTTTAGAGTTTACGCTCAATGGGCAGTGGTTCATAAAAACAACTTTGAGCAGGCCTTAGATAAATTGGTTGAAAATCAGATTTGCGTTAATAAGTTAGGTTATTCAGCTGGCGTGTTTGATACTCATATTGACAGTGTATTTGAAAAAAAATACTGTACATTTATAGGTGAAGAAGGAAAAAAATTACACAGAACACCCGGGTTACCTTCAGAATTTGCCGAGGCGCTGTTCGAATACCATTATCGCGGCCGTGGGCGCAATATCAAACAAGTCATCACCGGATATCATGGAACAGGAGCGCTGTTTGATAAGTTTACTGACATGTTAACTAAATTTAAATTAGAAACTGAGGTTTCAGCTAAAGGCGGATGTATTGTGATTAAAAAGACAGAGTCAGAAACAGTAAAGCCTGAAGACTAACTAAGTAGCTGACCATAAGTTTTCTAACATTTTTTGATGTCCACCCTCAGCACATTACAGCGTTGCAACTCTGGTTACATAGCTATGGATATGCGCCCTCCGTTGCGCCTTGTTCCGCGCTAAATCTGAACACCAAAATTCTGAAGAAACTTATCGTCAGCTACTTACCTGCGCGCTTACGTCAGAATCACTAAAATCTCACGCGAAAAATTTCAGAAAACGGGTGATGCCGCATCATTGTCAATTAAGAAAACGGCGGGATCGGGTTACACCTTATGCCGATTATTCATTTGTTTTTGCTGTAATCCCTGTGTAACGTCGGTTGAAGTGATAATGTGAACTTTAGGTTACAGTATGGCGGGTCTTAAGATATCTTCGGGTTCAAATTCTCACGGATTTACTAAAGCTGACAGGCAAGTGCGGCGCGGTTATGATCGAACCCGTCGAGATAAACAATCAGTTGAGTGCGGCGGCAACAGATATCAGTCCAGGCGTGTAAGCCCGGCTTCCGGAACTGTCTGTCGGACGGCGGATAAATATCAGGGAAACGGCCGAAAAAGAACGTATCAGTCTTCATTTTCATCTTCATCAGCACCAAGCAAAAGGTTTCATCACGATGGTGAATGTTTCTCTGATGCTCATGACAGGGCAGGAGAACTAAATCAGATAAAAGGGGGAAATAGATTTGCGGTAATTGACTATATCGAAGGGCGTAGAGAGGCAAATAAAGTTATTGCGCTAACAATAACATTGATACCTCGTTCCCCGTCATTCGATTATGCCTTGGAGTTGATAACAAATGTTTACCATCCCTTGATACCGGAAGATAAATTCACCCGTTTACAAAAAGACCCTGGTCCGGTTAATGCCTTTTTGAACAAACTATTAGAACATTCAGAAGATTCAAAGGATCGTGTTCAAGTGACTGAGCTCTTCGGGTTCGCGAAACGCGCTCTTGAATTGCTTGTGAGCAGAGGTGTTACCTGCAATATATTAACTCATAACTACTTAATGAAAATTCACGATAAAGTGAGTGATATTGACGGTGCAAAATGTCTTTTGAAAAGAGATAATTTGGTTTCAGGAAATCCGGAAGACTGGTTGGGCGGTCGTTATCGTATTAGAACAATTATTTCATATCTGCAACTGTGTCTTCAGACAGAGCGTTATCAGGAAGCCGGAACATTAATAGATGCTTTAATAAAAGTCACAGACCAAGCGGCTCTCCCCCTTTTTAAATTTGACGACAAAAACCCATCTCTGGTTGTGGCAATTTTGAGCTACTGTACCGCCGTCGGTAATTTTGAGCTCGGGCAAAAGATTCTTAATCCGGAAAATCACTACTGCTTAAAATGGAAGGCGTTGCATAATAATTACAGTTATAACGCATTTTTAAACCTGTGCATTGAATTAGGTAAATATGATGAAGCCGAATTCATTATTGATTTACTCATACTTAATGCTCAATACCATGATAAAAGGGTCGTTCCGGAATTGTTGCCTGATAATATCACCGTCGCCACTATGCTGAAGTATTGTATTCATCTCGGTAACTATGACCTCGCGCGGCGGTTAATTTTCGGAACGCTTAAGCAACCAAGTTATATCTCAACATGGAATATTAAACCCGATGCAATAACTTACAACACTTACATGAGAATGTGTCTGACAACCGGTATGGTGCAAGACATCGGGTTTGTCATCGGTGTGCTGCATCGTTATGCGCAAGACAAAAACAGTGACCCGTCACAACGGCCGACACAAGACTCATGTTTTGTAATTTTAGAATATTGTCTGGAGACAAAAAATCTCAGTTTAGTAAAGCGACTCTTGTTTGGTGCTGACGGTCAGGATAGCCTTATCAGGCAATGGAATATTCCGTATCCAATCTACTTTTTTAATAACTACCTCAGAATGTGTACCAAAGCGGGCGAGTATCAACAGGCTGAACAGGCAATAAACGAATTCATCAATAGAGCAAAGCATCCGCTTTATAAATATTTAGATCCGGATCGCTACACTGCGAGCGCCATATTAAAGTTTTGCAAAGCCGCCGGAAATGTCGATTTCGTTAAAAAAATCGTATTCAGCGGTGAAGCTGATCGCGGCTGCGTTGATTTACGGGACGTAAAAATAAATAGCTTTTGTCTTTATGATTATATAACAACATGTGCTGAGTTGAGGATGTTTAAAGAAGCCAAAGAAATAATCGACGAAATTATCAAAAGCGCTGAACGCCGGCGACCTTATTTAAATGTACCCCCGGATGTCATCATTGTCGTTGCTATATTAAAATACTGCGTGCGGGCCGATAATACTGACTTGGCTGAACTTATGGTTTTTGGTAATAAGAAACAACAAAGTTATTTATCAAAATTGGGAATCGAGCCGAACTATAAAATTTACGCTCATTGGGCACTGGTTTATAAAAACAACTTTGCGCAGACTTTAAACAAATTGATTAAAAAGCGGATTTGCGTTAATGAGTTAGGTTATTCAGATGGCGTATTTAATACTCATATTGACCGTGTATTTGAAAACAAATACTGTGTGGATGATAACGGAAAAAAATTTTTCAGACCACCCGGGTTACCTTTTGAATTTGCCGAGGCGCTGTTCGAATACCATTATCGCGGCCGTGGGCGCAATATCAAACAAGTCATCACCGGATATCATGGAACAGGAAAGCTGTCTGAAAAGTTTACTGACGTATTACAGACTAAGTTTAAATTAGAAATTGAGGTTTCACCTGATGGCGGATGTATTGAGTTTAAAAAGACAGAGTCAGAAACAGTAAAGCCTGAAGACTAACTAAGTAGCTGACCATAAGTTTTCTAACATTTATTGATGTCCACCCTCAGCACATTACAGCGTTGCAACTCTGGTTACATAGCTATGGCTATGCGCCCTCCGTTGCGCCTTGTTCCGCGCTAAATCTGAACACCAAAATTCTGAAGAAACTTATCGTCAGCTACTTACCTGCGCGCTTGCGGCGGAATCACTAAAATCTCACGCGAAAAATTTCAGAAAACGGGTGATGCCGCATCATTGTCAATTAAGAAAACGGCGGGAACGGGTTACACCTTATGCCGATTATTCATTTGTTTTTGCTGTAATCCCTGTGTAACGTCGGTTGAAGTGATAATGTGAACTTTAGGTTACAGTATGGCGGGTATTAAGATATCTTCGGGTTCAAATTCTCACGGATTTACTAAAGCTGACAGGCAAGTGCGGCGCGGTTATGATCGAACCCGTCGAGATAAACAATCAGTTGAGTGCGGCGGCAACAGATATCAGTCCAGGCGTGTAAGCCCGGCTTCCGGAACTGTCTGTCGGACGGCGGATAAATCTCAGGGAAACGGCCGAAAAAGAACGTATCAGTCTTCATTTTCATCTTCATCAGCACCAAGCAAAAGGTTTCATCACGATGGTGAATGTTTCTCTGATGCTCATGACAGGGCAGGAGAACTAAATCAGATAAATGGGGGAAATAGATTTGCGGTAATTGACTATATCAACGGGCGTGGAGAGGCAAAGAAAGTTATTGCGCTAACAATAACATTGATACCTCGTTCCCCGTCATTCGATTATGCCTTGGAGTTGATAACAAATGTTTACCATCCCTTGATACCGGAAGATAAATTCACCCGTTTACAAAAAAACCCTGCTCCGGTTAATGCCTTTTTGAAAAAACTATTACAACATTCAGAAGATTCAAAGGATCGTGTTCAAGTGACTGAGCTCTTCGGGTTCGCGAAACGCGCTCTTGAATTGCTTGTGAGCAGAGGTGTTACCTGCAATATATTAACTCATAACTACTTAATGAAAATTCACGATAAAGTGAGTGATATTGACGGTGCAAAATGTCTTTTGAAAAGAGATAATTTGGTTTCAGGAAATCCGGAAGACTGGTTTGGCGGTGATTATCATATCGGAATTATTACTGAATATCTGAAATTGTGTCTTCAGACAGAGCGTTATCAGGAAGCCGGGAAGGTAATAGATGCTTTAATAAAAGTCACAGACCATGCGGCTCTCCCCCTTTTTGAATTTGACTTGAAAAACTCATCTCTGGTTGTGGCAATTTTGAGCTACTGTACCGCCGTCGGTGATTTTGAGCTCGCGCAAAAGATTATTAATCCGGGAAATGACTACTGCTTAAAATGGAGGGCGTTGCATGACAAATACAGTTATAACGCTTTTTTAAACCTGTGTATTGAATTAGGTAAATATAAAGAAGCCAAATTTATTATTGATTTACTCATACTTAATGCTCAATACCATGATAAAAGGGTCGTTCCGGAATTGTTGCCTGATAATATCACCGTCGCCACTATGCTGAAGTATTGTATTTGCGTCAAAGACTATAGTCTTGCGCGGCTTTTAACGTTTGGGACGGATCACCAAACTAGTTATATCTCAATATGGAAGATTAAATCCAATGAATCAGTTTACACCTCTTACATAAGAGTGTGTCTGAAAACCGGTAAGACGCAAGACATTGAGCTTGTCATCAGCGAGCTGGATAAATATGCGCGGGACGAAAACAGTGACCCGTCACAACGGCCGACAAAAGATTCATGTCAAGCAATTTTAGAATATTGTCTGGAGACAAAAAATCTCGGTTTAGCAAAGGAACTCTTGTTTGGTGTTGACGGTCAGGTTAGCCTTATCAGGCAATGGAATATTCCGTATTCAATCCTCTTTTTTAATCTCTACCTCAGAGTTTGTACGAAAGCGGGCGAGTATGAACAGGCTTGTCAGGAAATCAACAAACTTATCAGTAGAGAAAAGTACGCGCTTTATAAAGACCTTCATTCAGATGTCTACACTGCGAGCGCCATATTCGAGTTTTGTACAGCCGCCGGAAATGTCAATTTCGTTAAAAAAATCGTATTCAGCGGTAAAGCTGATCGCGGCTGCGTTGATTTACGGGACGTAAAAATAAATAGCATTTGTCTGGCTGATTATATATCAGCATGCGCTGAGTTGCGCATGTTTCAAGAAGCCAAAGAAATAATCGACGAAATTATAAAAAGCGCTGGATGCGGGCAACCTTATTTAAGTGTATGCCCGGATGTCAACATTGCCGTTGCTATATTAAAATACTGCGAGCAGCGGGGCGGTGATACTGACTTGGCCGATCTTATGGTTTTTGGTAATGAGAAACAACAAAGTTATTTATCAAAATTGGGAATCGAGCCGAACTTTAGAGTTTACGCTCAATGGGCAGTGGTTCATAAAAACAACTTTGAGCAGGCCTTAGATAAATTGGTTGAAAATCAGATTTGCGTTAATAAGTTAGGTTATTCAGCTGGCGTGTTTGATACTCATATTGACAGTGTATTTGAAAAAAAATACTGTACATTTATAGGTGAAGAAGGAAAAAAATTACACAGAACACCCGGGTTACCTTCAGAATTTGCCGAGGCGCTGTTCGAATACCATTATCGCGGCCGTGGGCGCAATATCAAACAAGTCATCACCGGATATCATGGAACAGGAGCGCTGTTTGATAAGTTTACTGACATGTTAACTAAATTTAAATTAGAAACTGAGGTTTCAGCTAAAGGCGGATGTATTGTGATTAAAAAGACAGAGTCAGAAACAGTAAAGCCTGAAGACTAACTAAGTAGCTGACCATAAGTTTTCTAACATTTTTTGATGTCCACCCTCAGCACATTACAGCGTTGCAACTCTGGTTACATAGCTATGGATATGCGCCCTCCGTTGCGCCTTGTTCCGCGCTAAATCTGAACACCAAAATTCTGAAGAAACTTATCGTCAGCTACTTACCTGCGCGCTTACGTCAGAATCACTAAAATCTCACGCGAAAAATTTCAGAAAACGGGTGATGCCGCATCATTGTCAATTAAGAAAACGGCGGGATCGGGTTACACCTTATGCCGATTATTCATTTGTTTTTGCTGTAATCCCTGTGTAACGTCGGTTGAAGTGATAATGTGAACTTTAGGTTACAGTATGGCGGGTATTAAGATATCTTCGGGTTCAAATTCTCACGGATTTACTAAAGCTGACAGGCAAGTGCGGCGCGGAGATGGTCGACTCCAAGGGATTGTTGAGTACAAAGGCAGGAGATATCGGTGCAGGCGTGTAAGCCCTCATTCTGAATCTGTCTGCCGAACGGCGGATAACAATAAATTTCAGGGAAACAGCCGCAAAAGAGAACTTCAGTCTTCACCTTCACCTTCATCAACATCCGGCAAAAGTTCATCAGCATACGGCAAAAGGTTTCATCACGATGATGAGCCAGTCCTTGATGCTGATGACAAAGCAGCAAAACTCATTCAGATAACAGGTAAAAATAGTTATGTGGTAAAGGAATATATCAAAGGAAGATCAGAGGCACAGGAGGTTATAAAGACAACAGTGATTAATATAAAAAATGCCAGTTCGTCCGCTCATGCTTTTGAGTTGATAAAGAATCTTTACCATCCCTTAATCCCGGACGATAAAATCTCCGGTTTAAAAGAAGATCTTTGTCCGGTAAATTTCTTTTTGAAGGAATTATCAGAACGTTGTCTTGATGAGCGTGAACTCTTCAAATTTGCAAAACTCACTCTTGAATTGCTTGTGAGCAAGCGGGTTACCTGCGATATCTTCACTCATGTTCATATCATAAAAATTTACAATAAAGTGAGCCATATTAACGGTGCGGAATGTCTTTTGAAAAGAGATAAGGTGGTTGGAAATCCGGAAGACTGGATAAAAGCTGCTAATATTAAAATTATTATTAGATATCTGAAATTGTGTCTTCAGATAAAGTATTATCAGGAAGCCAAAACAGTAATAAACGCTTTAATAAAAGTAACAGACCATACGACCCGGTTCCTTTTTAACTACCATGTCAAGAATACAATTCTGGTTATTAGAGTTTTGAACTACTGTAGCGCCGTCGGTGATTTTGAGCTTGCGAAAAAGATTATTAATCCGGAAAATCACTACTGCTATAAATGGAATGCTTTTCAAAACAAATTCCTTTATAACACCTTTTTAAATCTGTGTCTTGAATTAGGTGAATATAGCGAAGCCGAATTTATTGTTGATTTATTCATGCGTGATAATAACATTGAGGACATGTTGCCTGATCCTGTCACCGTCACTACTATGCTGAAATATTGTATTTTTCTCAAGGACTATGATCTTGCGCGGCGTTTAATTTTCGGAACGGCTCGGCAACCAAGTTATATTTCAAAATGGAAGATTCAACCCAATGAAAAAATGTACAACGGTTACATAAGAGTGTGTCTGGAAGCCGGTAAATTTGTTGACATTGAGCCAGTCATCAGCGAGCTGGATAAATATGCGCAAGACAAAAACAGTGACCCATCGCAACGGCCGATACAAGACTCATGTTTTGTAATTTTAGAATATTGTCTGGAGACAAAAAATCTCAGTTTAGTAAAGCGACTCTTGTTTGGTGCTGACGGTCAGGATAGCCTTATCAGGCAATGGAATATTCCGTATTCAACCCTATTTTTTAATCTCTACCTCAGAGTTTGTACGAACGCGGGCGATTATCAACAGGCTGAACAGGCAATAAACGAGTTCATCAATAGAGCAAAGCATAAGCTTTATAAATATTTACATCCGGATTGCTACACTGCGGGCGCCATATTAGAGTTTTGTAAAGCCGTCGGAAATGTCGATTTAGTTAAAAAAATCGTATTCAGCGGTGAAGCTGATCGCGGCTGCGTTGATTTACGGGACGTAAAAATAAATAGCATTTGTCTTTTTGATTATATAACAGCATGTGCTGAGTTGAGGATGTTTAAAGAAGCCAAAGAAATAATCGACAAAATTATCAAAAGCGCTGAATGCGGACAAGCTTATTTAAATGTATGCCCGGATATCAACATTGTCGTTGCTATATTAAAATACTGCGAGCAGGCCGATGATATTGACTTGGCCGATCTTATGGTTTTTGGTAATGATAAACAACAAAGTTATTTATCAAAATGGGAAATCGAGCCGAACTTTAGAGTTTACGCTCAATGGGCATTGGTTGATAAAAACAACTTTGCTAAGGCTTTAAACAAATTGATTGAAAGGCGGATTTGCATTGAAAATTCAGGTTATTATTTAAATGGTGAATTTGATACTCATATTGACCAGGTATTTGAAAAAAAATACTGTGTGGATGATAACGGGAAAAAATATTTCAGACCCTGCGGGTTACCTTCAGAATTTGCCGAGGCGCTGTTTGAATACCATTATTACGGCTGTGATCGCAATATCAAACAAGTCATCATCGGATATCATGGATCAGGAGCGCTGTTTGATAAGTTTACTGACGTATTAGATACTAAGTTTAAATTAAAATTTGAGCCTTCAGCTAAAGGCGGACGTATTGTAATTAAAAAGACAGAGTCAGAAACAGTAAAGCCTGAAGACTAACTAAGTAGCTGACCATAAGTTTTCTAACATTTTCTGATGTCCACCCTCAGCACATTACAGCGTTGCAACTCTGGTTACATAGCTATGGCTATGCGCCCTCCGTTGCGCCTTGTTCCGCACTAAATCTGAACACCAAAATTCTGAAGAAACTTATCGTCAGCTACTTACCTGCGCGCTTGCGTCAATATCACTAAAATCCCACGCGAAAAATTTCAGAAAACGGGTGATGCCGCATCATTGTCAAGCTAAGAAAACGGCGGGATCGGGTTACACCTTATGCCGATTATTCATTTGTTTTTGCTGTAATCTTGGTGTAACGTCGGCTGAAGTAAATGTAAACTTTAGGTTACAGTATGGCGGGTCTTAAGATATCTCCGGGTTCAAATTCTCACGGATTTACTAAAGCTGACAGGCAAGTGCGGCGCGGTTATGATCGAACCCGTCGAGATAAACAATCAGTTGAGTGCGGCGGCAACAGATATCAGTCCAGGCGTGTAAGCCCGGCTTCCGGAACTGTCTGTCGGACGGCGGATAAATATCAGGGAAACGGCCGAAAAAGAACGTATCAGTCTTCATTTTCATCTTCATCAGCACCAAGCAAAAGGTTTCATCACGATGGTGAATGTTTCTCTGATGCTCATGACAGGGCAGGAGAACTAAATCAGATAAAAGGGGGAAATAGATTTGCGGTAATTGACTATATCGAAGGGCGTAGAGAGGCAAATAAAGTTATTGCGCTAACAATAACATTGATACCTCGTTCCCCGTCATTCGATTATGCCTTGGAGTTGATAACAAATGTTTACCATCCCTTGATACCGGAAGATAAATTCACCCGTTTACAAAAAGACCCTGGTCCGGTTAATGCCTTTTTGAACAAACTATTAGAACATTCAGAAGATTCAAAGGATCGTGTTCAAGTGACTGAGCTCTTCGGGTTCGCGAAACGCGCTCTTGAATTGCTTGTGAGCAGAGGTGTTACCTGCAATATATTAACTCATAACTACTTAATGAAAATTCACGATAAAGTGAGTGATATTGACGGTGCAAAATGTCTTTTGAAAAGAGATAATTTGGTTTCAGGAAATCCGGAAGACTGGTTTGGCGGTGATTATCATATCGGAATTATTACTGAATATCTGAAATTGTGTCTTCAGACAGAGCGTTATCAGGAAGCCGGGAAGGTAATAGATGCTTTAATAAAAGTCACAGACCATGCGGCTCTCCCCCTTTTTGAATTTGACTTGAAAAACTCATCTCTGGTTGTGGCAATTTTGAGCTACTGTACCGCCGTCGGTGATTTTGAGCTCGCGCAAAAGATTATTAATCCGGGAAATGACTACTGCTTAAAATGGAGGGCGTTGCATGACAAATACAGTTATAACGCTTTTTTAAACCTGTGTATTGAATTAGGTAAATATAAAGAAGCCAAATTTATTATTGATTTACTCATACTTAATGCTCAATACCATGATAAAAGGGTCGTTCCGGAATTGTTGCCTGATAATATCACCGTCGCCACTATGCTGAAGTATTGTATTCATCTCGGTAACTATGATCTCGCGCGGCGGTTAATTTTCGGAACGCTTAAGCAACCAAGTTATATCTCAACATGGAATATTAAACCCGATGCAATAATTTACAACACTTACATGAGAATGTGTCTGACAACCGGTCAGACGCAAGACATTGGGTTTGTCATCGGTGAGCTGCATCGTTATGCGCAAGACAAAAACAGTGACCCGTCACAACGGCCGATACAAGACTCATGTTTTGTAATTTTAGAATATTGTCTGGAGACAAAAAATCTCGGTTTAGCAAAGGAACTCTTGTTAGGTGCTGACGGTAAGGATAGCCTTATCAGGCAATGGAATATTCCGTATCCAATCTACTTTTTTAATAACTACCTCAGAATGTGTACCAAAGCGGGCGAGTATCAACAGGCTGAACAGGCAATAAACGAATTCATCAATAGAGAAAAGTACGCGCTTTATAAAGACCTTCATCCAGATCCCTACACTCCGAGCGCCATATTCGAGTTTTGTAAAGCCGCCGGAAATGTCGATTTAGTTAAAAAAATCGTATTCAGCGGTAAAGCCGCTCCCGGCTGCGTTGATTTACGGGACGTAAAAATAATTAGTGTTTGTCTGTCTCACTATATAACAACATGCGTTGAGTTGCGCATGTTTCAACAAGCCGGGGAAATAATCGACTCAATTATAAAAAGCGCTGAACGCCGGCGACCTTATTTAAATGTACCCCCGGATGTCATCATTGTCGTTGCTATATTAAAATACTGCGTGCGTGCCGATGATACTGACTTGGCCGATCTTATGGTTTTTGGTAATGATAAACAACAAAGTTATTTATCAAAATGGGAAATCGAGCCGAACTATAATGTTTATGCTCAATGGGCACTGGTTGATAAACAACATTTTGCGCAGGCCTTAGATAAATTGGTTAAAAATCAGATTTGCGTTAATAAGTTAGGTTATTCAGATGGCGTGTTTGACACTCATATTGACCAGGTATTTAAAAACAAATACTGTGTGGATGATAACGGAAAAAAATTTCACAGATTACCCGGGTTACCTTCAGAATTTGCCGAGGCGCTGTTCGAATACCACTATCGCGGCCGTGGGCGCAATATCAAACAAGTCATCACCGGATATCATGGAACAGGAGCGCTGTCTGAAAAGTTTACTGACGTATTACAGACTAAGTTTAAATTAGAAATTGAGGTTTCACCTGATGGCGGATGTATTGTGATTAAAAAGACAGAGTCAGAAACAATGAAGCCTGAAGACTAACTAAGTAGCTGACCATAAGTTTTCTAACATTTTTTGATGTCCACCTTTAGCACATTACAGCGTTGCAACTCTGGTTACATAGCTATGGCTATGCGCCCTTCGTTGCGCCTTGTTCTGCGCTAAATCTGAACACCAAAATTCTGGAGAAACTTATCGTCAGCTACTTACCTGCGCGCTTACGGCGGAATCACTAAAATCCCACGCCAAAAATTTCAGGAAACGGATCATGCCGCATCATTGTCAAGCTAAGAAAACGGCGGGATCGGTTTACACCTTATGCCGATTATTCATTTGTTTTTGCTTTAATCCGCATGTAACGTCGGCTGAAGTGATAATGTAAACTTTAGGGTACAGTATGGCGGTTTCTAATATACCTTCGGGTTCAGATTGTGGCGTAAATCCTAAAGCTGAGGTGCAACCGCGGCGCGGTGATGATCGGCCGGAGCGAGTCGCCGGGCATTCAGTCAAGCTCAACGGCAACAGATATCAGTCCAGGCGTGTAAGCTCTCATTCTGAACCTGGCTGTCGAACGGCGGACAAGCATAAATCTCAGGGAGAAGGCCGCCGTAAAAGAAGGTTTCAGTCTCCATCTTCATTAACACCCGAAAAAAGGTTTTATCACGATAACGAGCGTGTTGCTGATGTTCATGACAGGAAAGGAAATCCAAAACAGATAACGGGGAGGAATAGCTCTGAGATAAAGCAATATAGCGGAGGGAGAAGATATCACGATAACGAGCGTGTTGCTGATGTTCATGACAGGAAAGGAAATCTAAAACAGATAACGGGGAGGAATAGCTGTGTGATAAAACAATATATCCAAGAGAAAAAAAAGTGCACGATGTTATTGCGTTAACAATCAGTTATATAAAAGAATCCCTGACGCTCGAAGGAGCTTGGAAGGTGGTAACAAATGTATACCATCCCTCGATACCGGGCGATAAAATCTCCCGTTTAAAAAAAGAGCCCGGTTCGGTTAATGCCTTTTTGAAAAAACTATTACAACATTATTCAGAAGGTTTAAAGGATCGTGCTCAAGTGACTAAGCTCTTCGGGTTCGCAAAACGCGCTCTTGAATTACTTGTGAGCAGAGGTGTTACCTGCGATATATTAACTCATACCTACTTAATGGAAATTCACGATAAAGTGAGTGATATTGATGGTGCGGAATGTCTTTTGAAAAGAGATAATGTGGTTTCAGAACATCCGGAAAACTGGTTGGGTGGTGCTCATCATCTTGGAACAATTATTAAATATCTGCAATCGTGTCTTCAGATAAAGCGTCATAAAGACGCCGGAACATTAATAGATGCTTTAATAAAATTAACAGACCGTAAGGAGCACAAACACTTTATTAATCGTAAAAGAGAAAACTCATCTCTGGTTACGGTAATTTTTCAGTACTGTACCGCCGTCGGAGATTTTGAGCTTGCAAAAAAGATTTTTAACCCGGAAAACTGCTACTGCAATAGATGGAATGCTTTGCGTAACGAATACATTTATAACGCTTTTTTAAGCCTGTGTCTTGAATTAGGTCAATATAATGAAGCCAGATCAATTATTGCGTCACTCATAAAAAATACTCAATCCGTTCATGTATGCGATATGAACATTTGGCCTAATGTTTACCTCGTCACCACTATGCTGAAGTATTGTCTTTGCGTCAAAGACTATAGTCTTGCGCGGCTTTTAACGTTTGGGACGACTGAGCAAAAAAGTTATATCTCAAGATGGAAGATTAAACCCAATGAAGCAGTTTACGACGTTTACATAAGAGTGTGTATGAAAACCGGTGAGACGCAAGACATTGAACTTGCCCTCAAAGAGCTGAGTCAACATGCGCTGGACGAAAACAGTGACCCGTCACAACGGCCGACAAAAGATTCATGTCAGGCAATTTTAGAATATTGTCTGGAGACAAAAAATCTCAGTCTAGTAAAGCGACTCTTGTTTGGTGCTGACGGTGTGTATAGCCTTATCAGGCAATGGAATATTCCGTATTCAATCCTATTTTTTAATCTCTACCTCAGAGTTTGTACGAAAGCGTGCGAGTATGAGCAGGCTTCTGAGGAAATCAACAAACTCATCAATAAAGAAAAGCATTTTTATAAAGACTTACATCCAGATAGCTACACGCTGAGCGCCATATCCGAGTTTTGTATAGCCGCCGGAAATGTCGGTTTAGTTAAAAAAATCGTATTCAGCGGTGAAGCTGATTGCGGCTGCGTTGATTTACGGGATGTAAAAATAAATAGCATTTGTCTTTCTGATTATATAACAGCATGCGCTGAGTTGCGCATGTTTCAAGAAGCCGGGGAAATAATCGGCAAAATTATCAAAAGCGCTGAACGCCGGCGACCTTATTTAAATGTACCCCCGGATGCCATCATTGTCGTTGCTATATTAAAATACTGCGAGCGGGCCGATAAGGTTGACTTGGCTGAACTTATGGTTTTTGGTAATGAGAAACAACAAAGTTATTTATCAAAATTGGGAATCGAGCCGAACTTTAGAGTTTATGCTCAATGGGCACTGGTTGATAAACAACATTTTGCGCAGGCCTTAAATAAATTGGTTGAAAATCAGATTTGCGTTAGTCAGTTAGGTTATTTAGATGGCGTGTTTACATCTCGTAATCGTTATTCAGATTGCGTGTTTGACACTCATATTCACAGTGTATTTGCAAAAGAATACTGTATACATATAGATGAAGAAGGAAAAAAATCACACAGAACACTCGGGTTACCTTTTGAATTTGCCGAGGCGCTGTTCGAGTACCATTTCAATCGCGGACGCAATATCAAAAAAGTCGTCACCGGATGTCATGGAACAGGAGCGTTGTTTGATAACTTTATTAACGTATTACAGACTAAGTTTAAATTAGAAGTAGAGGGTCAAGATAAAGGCGGATTTATTTTGATTAAAAAGACAGAGTCAGAAACAATGAAGCCTGAAGACTAACTACCTGTTCGCTTACGTCAATATCACTAAAATCTCACGCAAAAAAATTTCAGAAAACGGGTGATGCCGCATCATTGTCAAGTTAAGAAAAACGGCGGGATCGAGTTATACCTTATGCAGATTAATCATTTGTTTTTGCTGTAATCCGCGTTCAGTCTTGATTTAAGTGACGACACATTTAAGTGACATTGAAGTGACATTATTAAAAGGTTTGGAGAACGGTCTGATGGCGGGTCTTAAGATATCTTCGGGTTCAAATTCTCACGGATTTACTAAAGCTGACAGGCAAGTGCGGCGCGGTGATGATCGAACCCGTCGAGATAAACAATCAGTTGAGTGCGGCGGCAACAGATATCAGTCCAGGCGTGTAAGCCCGTCTTCCGGGACTGTCTGTCGGACGGCGGATAAGCCTCAGGGAAACGGCCGAAAAAGAACTTATCAGTCTTCATCTTCATCAGCACCAAGCAAAAGGTTTCATCACGATGGTGAACGTGCCTGTGATGCTCATCACAGGACAGGAAAACTAAATCAGATAAAAGGGGGAAATAGCTATGCGGTAATTGAGTATATCAACGGGTGTAGAGATGCAAAGAGTATTATTTGGCAAACAATTAGTATGATAACTCGTTCCCGGACATTCGATTATGCCTTGGAGTTGATAACAAATGTTTACCATCCCTTGATACCGAAAAATAAATTCACCCTTTTACAAAAAGACCCTGGTCCGGTTAATGCTTTTTTGAAAAAACTATTAGAACATTCAGAAGGTTTAGAGGATCGTGTTCAATTGACTGAGCTCTTCGAGTTCGCGAAACGCGCTCTTGAATTGCTTGTGAGAAGAGGTATTACCTGCGATCTGGTAACTCATAACTACTTTATTAAAATTCACGATAAAGTGAGTGATATTGACGGTGCGGAATGTCTTTTGAAAATAGAAACGTTGGTTTCAAAAAATCCGCGGGACTGGATGGGTTCTCGTAATATCGGGAGTATTATTACATATCTGCAATTGTGTCTTCAGAAAGAGCGTTATCAGGAAGCCGGGAGGGTTATAGATGCTTTAATAAAAGAAACAGACCAAGCTGATCGCCCCCTTTTTAAATTTGACGACAAAAACTCAGCTCTGGTTGTGGTAATTTTGAGCTACTGTACCGCCGTCGGTAATTTTGAGCTCGCGCAAAAGATTCTTAATGTGGAAAATCACTACTGCTCAAGATGGAAGGCTTTGCATGACAGATACAGCTATAACACTTTTTTAAACCTGTGTCTTGAATTAGGTCGATATGATGAAGCCAAATTTATTATTGATTTACTCATACTTAATGCTCAAAAAAATGCTCAATCCCGTAAAAAAGCCGTTCAGGAATTGTTGCCTAATAATGCCACCGTCACCATTATGCTGAAGTATTGTATTCATCTCAGGAAATATGGTCTTGCGCGGCGTTTAATTTTCGGAACGGGTCGGCAGCCAAGTTATATTTCAATATGCAATATTAAACCCTGTGCGGCAATTTACAGCGTTTACATTAGAGTATGTCTGACAACCGGTAATATGGATGACATTAAGTCGGTCATCAAAGAGCTGGAGCAACTTGTGCGCGACAAAAAAAGTGACCCGTCACATCGGTTAACAAGTGAAATATGTCGTGTAATTTTAGAATATTGTCTGGAGACAAAAAATGTCACTTTAGCAAAGCGACTCTTGTTTGGTGCTGACGGTCAGGTTAGCCTTATCAGGCAATGGAATATTCCGTATTCAATCCGCTTTTTTAATATCTACCTCAGAGTTTGTACGAAAGTGGGCGAGTATGAACAGGCTTCTGAGGAAATCAACAAACTTATCAATAGAGAAAAGCATCCGCTTTATAACGATTATCCAGATGACTTCACTACAACAGCCATACTTGAGTTTTGTATAGCCACCAAAAATGTCGATTTAGTTAAAAAAATCGTATTCAGCGGTCATGCTGATCGCAGCTTTATTGATTTACGGGACATAAAAGTAAATAGCATTTGTCTGGCTGATTATATAAAAGCATGCGTTGAGTTGAACATGTTTAAAGAAGCCGGGGAAATAATCGACAAAATTATACAAGGCGCTGACCGTCGTCGGCCTTATTTAGATGTGCCCCTGGATATCACAGTTGCCGTTGCTATATTAAAATACTGCGTGCGGGCCGATGATATTGATTTGGCCGATCTTATGGTTTTTGATAATGAGGAACAACAAAGTTATTTATCAAAATTGGGAATCGAGCCGAACTTTAGAGTTTACGCTCATTGGGCACTGGTTGATAAAGACAACTTTACGCGGGCTTTAAACAAATTGATTGAAAAGCGGATTTGCGTTAATAAGTTAGGTTATTCAGATGGCGTGTTTGATACTCATATCCACAAAGTATTTGCAAACCAATACTGTGTGGATGATAACGGGAAAAAATTTTTCAGTTTCCCCGGGTTACCTTTTGAATTTGCCGAGGCGCTGTTCGAATACCATTATCGCAACCGTGAGCGCAATATCAAACAAGTCATCACCGGATATCATGGAACATCAATGAGGGATAAGTTTACTGACGTGTTACATACTAAGTTTAAATTAGAAATTGAGGTTTCATCTAATTTTGGACGTATTGTGATTAAAAAGACAGAGTCAGAAACAGTAAAGCCTGAAGACTAACTAAGTAGCTGACCATAAGTTTTCTAACATTTTTTGATGTCCACCTTTAGCACAACAGCGTTGTAACTCTGGTTACATAGCTTTGGCTATGCGCCCTCCGTTGCCCCTTGTTCTGCGTTCTGCGCTAAATCTGAACACCAAAATTCTGAAGAAACTTATCGTCAGCTACTTACCTGCGCGCTTGCGTCAATATCACTAAAATCCCACGCGAAAAATTTCAGAAAACGGGTGATGCCGCATCATTGTCAAGCTAAGAAAACGGCGGGATCGGGTTACACCTTATGCCGATTAATCATTTGTTTTTGCTTTAATCCGCATGTAACGTCGGCTGAAGTGATAATGTAAACTTTAGGGTACAGTATGGCGGTTTCTAATATACCTTCGGGTTCAGATTGTGGCGTAAATCCTAAAGCTGAGGTGCAACCGCGGCGCGGTGATGATCGGTCGGAGCGAGTCGCCGGGCAATCAGTCAAGCTCAACGGCAACAGATATCAGTCTGAGCGTGTAAGCTCTCATTCTCAACCTGGTGGCTATCGAACGGCGGACAAGAATAAATCTCAGGGAAAAGGCTACCGTCAAAGTGAGAGAAGGTTTCAGTTTTCATCTCCATTAGCACTAAGGTTTTATCACGATAACGAGCGTGTTCCTGAAGTTCATCACAGGAAAGGAAATCAAGAACAGATAACGGGGATGAATAGAGGTGTGGTAACGGAATATATCGAAGAGAAAAAAAAGGCGAGCGATGTTATTGCGGTAACAATCAGTGTGATAAAAAAATCCCGGACGTTCGAAGAAGCTTGGGAGGCGGTAACAAATGTATACCATCCCTCGATACCGGGCGATAAACTCTCCTGTTTAAAAAAAGATCCCGGTTCGGTAAATACTTTTTTAAATAAGCTGTATAACGATTGTACTGATACGTCCGAGCTCTTCGAATGCGCGAAACGCACTCTTGAATTGCTTGTGAAAGAGCGGGTTACCTGCAATCTGAAAACTCATACCTACTTAATGATAATTTACGATAAAGTGAGTGATATTAAAGGTGCGGAATGTCTTTTGAAAAGAGATAAGGTGGTTTCAGGAAATCCGGAAGACTGGTTGGGCGGTTATTATCATCTTGGATCAATTACTTTATATCTGAAATTGTGTCTTAAGATAAAGCGTTATCAAGAAGCCGGAACATTAATAGATGCTTTAATAAAATTAACAGACAATACGGATCGTGCGGAGCCCCTACGCTTTATTACACATAAATCCGAAAACGCACATCTGGTTACGGTAATTTTAGAGTACTGTACCGCCGTCGGTAATTTTGAGCTTGCAAAAAAGATTTTTAGCCCGGAAAACGACTACTGCCTTAAATGGAAAGCTTTGCGTAACCAATACGTTTATAACGCTTTTTTAATCCTGTGTCTTGAATCAGGTCAATATCATGATGCCGGATCAATTATTGAGTTACTCATAAATAATACTAAATCCGTTCATGTATGCGATATGAACATTTGGCCTAATTTTCACCTCGTCCTCACTATGCTGAAGTATTGTGTTTACGTCAAAAACTATAGTCTTGCGCGGCTTTTAACGTTTGGGACGGATCACCAATCTAGTTATATCTCAAGATGGGAGATTAAATCCAATGAAGCAATTTACAAACTTTACATAAAAGTGTGTCTGAAAACCGGCAAGACGCAAGACATTGAGCTTGTCATCAATGAGCTGAGTCAACATGCGCGGGACAAAAACAGTGACCCGTCACAACGGCCGACAAAAGATTCATGTCAAGTAATTTTAGAATATTGTCTGGAGACAAAAAATCTCAGTTTAGTAAATGAACTCTTGTTTGGTGTTGACGGTAAGCTTAGCCTTATCAGGCAATGGGGTATTGCGTATTCAATCCTATTTTTTAATCTCCACCTCAGAGTTTGTACGAACGCGGGCGAGTATCAACAGGCTGAACAGGCAATAAAGGAATTCATCAATAGAGCAAAGCATCCGCTTTATAAATCTTTAGATCCGGATCGCTACACTGCGGGCGCCATATTAGAGTTTTGTAAAGCCGCCGGAAATGTCGATTTCGTTAAAAAAATCGTATTCAGCGGTAAAGCTGATCGCAGCTGCGTTGATTTACGGGACGTAAAAATAAATAGCATTTGTCTGGCTGATTATATATCAGCATGCGCTGAGTTGCGCATGTTTCAAGAAGCCAAGGAAATAATCGACGAAATTATAAAAAGCGCTGATTGCGGGCAACCTTATTTAAGTGTATGCCCGGATGTCAACATTGCCGTTGCTATATTAAAATACTGCGAGCAGCGGGGCGGTGATATTGACTTGGCCGATCTTATGGTTTTTGGTAATGAGAAACAACAAAGTTATTTATCAAAATGGCACATCACGCCGAACTTTGAAATTTACGCTCGTTGGGCAGTGATTCATAAAAACAACTTTAAGCAGGCTTTAAACAAATTGATTGAAAAGCGGATTTGCGTTAAAAATTTAGGTTATTTAAATGGTGAATTTGATACTCATATTGACCAGGTATTTGAAAACAAATACTGTGTGGATGATAACGGAAAAAAATTTCCCAGAACACCCGGGTTACCTTCAGAATTTGCCGAGGCGCTGTTCGGGTATCATCTCAAGTGCAAATGCGATATCAAACAAGTCATCACCGGATGTCATGGAACAGGAGTGCTGTTTGATAAGTTTACTGACGTGTTACAGACTAAGTTTAAATTTGAAATTGAGGTTTCACATTATGCTGGACGTATTGAGATTAAAAAGACAAAGTCAGAAACAGTAAAGCCTGAAGACTAACTAAGTAGCTGACCATAAGTTTTCTAACATTTTTTGATGTCCACCTTTAGCACAACAGCGTTGTAACTCTGGTTACATAGCTATGGCTATGCGCCCTCCGTTGCCCCTTGTTCTGCGTTCTGCGCCAAATCTGAACACCAAAATTCTGAAGAAACTTATCGTCAGCTACTTAGTCGGTCATGAAAAACATCTAACATTCTGATCGATAATAAAATATAGCTATTTAATGCATTCAATTTCGACCAGAAATGATATAGTGAACCTACGGTTTCTGGTCGTTTTGGGTGCTAAAAATGCTCAAAGAAAGCCCGTCAAATTTACCTCATGCCAGTCTGTTTAATATCACAGACCAACTGCAAACTCACCCTTTACTCATTTTAGCTAATGCCTTTGATTGGCGAGCATTAGAAGAAGAGTTCAAGCCGTTATACAAAAAATTAGGCCGTAAAGCTAAGCCAATTCGGTTGATGTGCGGTTTGCTAATACTCAAGCAGCTCTACAAACTCAGCGATGAAGCCTTGGTCGAACAATGGCTGATGAACGTGTATTTTCAAGTGTTTTGTGGTGAGACAGAGTTTCAAACAGCACGCCCTTGTGATGCCAGTGAACTCAGTGTTTTTCGTAAGCGCATCGGTGAAAAAGGCTGTGAAAAAATCTTTGCATTATCTGTGGCGCTACACGGTGACAAAGCTGAAGATGACACCGTGTACGTTGATACAACCGTCCAAGAAAAAGCCATTACTTATCAGACAGATAGCAAGCTTGCCATCAAGGTGATTAACCGACTCAATAAACTAGCCAAAGTATTTGGGATCAAGCAAAGACGTACTTATGTCAAAGAAGTCAAACAGCTACGCATTGACTGCCGAAGCTTTAGACATGCCAAAAATCGAAGCAAAGCCAGAAGAGCGTTAAAAAGGTTACGTGTTATCGCAGGTAAGCTTTTAAGGGAGCTACAACGCAAACTTCCACAAGATGTCCTTGATTTACAAAAAGAGAATTTTTCCAATTATGAAAAAGCCATTACACAGCAACGTAAAGACAAGAACAAGATTTACAGCCTTCATGAACCCGATGTTTACTGCGTAGGGAAAGGCAAAGACCATAAGCCATACGAGTATGGTAAAAAGGCTTCTGTCGTGCTCACAGAGCAGAGTCAATTAATCATTGGTGTCGCCAGTCATGACGAGCATGAACACGACTCAAAATTGCTTAAGCCTGCACTTGACCATGCCCATAAACACCGAAAGAGTAAAATCACTACAGCCGTTGTAGATAAAGGCTATAAAGGGTGTAAGCAGTATGTTGACCAAGAAGTTGTTATCCCTAGCCGGCCATTAAAACGGGACTCGCAAGCAAAGAGAAAACGCAAAAGTGAACTCTGTAAAAAACGGGCAACAATTGAACCAGTAATCGGGCATTTGAAGAGTGATTTTAGGCTGTGTAAGAACTGGTTAAAAGGCAGTGTTGGCGACTCAATAAACCTTCTAACGGCTGCGTGTGCCTGGAACCTGAGAAAGTGGTTAGCCATTTTCTTTTTGCTCGAAAAAGATGGTGAGTTTTGGCTATTTTGTAGTGAAATTGATGCGAAATATAAGAAATGTTGCTTTTGGGTACGGCTCTGAATTTTGCGTAAATCAGATGCCGTACATTTTAAATCTTGAAGTTATGTTTTTCAGTACCGACTACTTACCTGCGCGCTTACGTCAGAATCACTAAAATCCCATGCGAAAAATTTCAGGAAACGGATCATGCCGCATCATTGTCAAGCTAAGAAAACGGCGGGATCGGTTTACACCTTATTCCGATTATTCATTTGTTTTTGCTGTAATCCGCGTGTAACGTCGGCTGAAGTGATAATGTAAACTTTAGGTTACAGTATGGCGGGTCTTAAGATATCTTCGGGTTCAAATTCTCACGGATTTACTAAAGCTGACAGGCAAGTACGGCGCGGTGATGAACGAACCCGTCGAGATAAACAATCAGTTGAGTGCGGCGGCAACAGATATCAGTCCAGGCGTGTAAGCCCGTCTTCCGGGACTGTCTGTCGGACGGCGGATAAGCCTCAGGGAAACGGCCGAAAAAGAACTTATCAGTCTTCATCTTCATCAGCACCAAGCAAAAGGTTTCATCACGATGGTGAACGTGCCTGTGATGCTCATCACAGGACAGGAAAACTAAATCAGATAAAAGGGGGAAATAGCTATGCGGTAATTGAGTATGTCAACGGGCGTAGAGATGCACAGAGTATTATTGGGCTAACAAATAGTATGATAACTCGTTCCCGGACATTCGATTATGCCTTGGAGTTGATAACAAATGTTTACCATCCCTTGATACCGGAAGATAAACTCTCCCGTTTACAAAAAGACCCTGATCCGGTTAATGTTTTTTTGGATAAACTATTAGAACATTCAGAAGGTTTAGAGGATCGTGTTCAATTGACTGAGCTCTTCGGGTTCGCAAAACGCACTCTTGAATTGCTTGTGAGCAGAGGTGTTACCTGCAATCTGATAACTCATAGCTATTTAATGAAAATTCACGATAAAGTGAGTGATATTGACGGTGCAAAATGTCTTTTGAAAAGAGATAATTTGGTTTCAGGAAATCCGGAAGACTGGTTGGGCGGTGGTTGTCGTATTGGAACAATTATTTCATATCTGCAACTGTGTCTTCAGACAGAGCGTTATCAGGAAGCCGGAACATTAATAGATGCTTTAATAAAAGTCACAGACCAAGCGGCTCTCCCCCTTTTTAAATTTGACGACAAAAACCCATCTCTGGTTGTGGCAATTTTGAGCTACTGTACCGCCGTCGGTAATTTTGAGCTCGGGCAAAAGATTCTTAACCCGGAAAATCACTACTGCTTAAAATGGAAGGCGTTGCATAATAATTACAGTTATAACGCATTTTTAAACCTGTGCATTGAATTAGGTAAATATAAAGAAGCCAAATTTATTATTGATTTACTCATACTTAATGCTCAACACTATGCTCAATCCTGTGATAACGCCGTTTCGGAATTGTTGCCTGATAATATCACTGTCGTCACTATGCTGAAGTATTGTCTTCATCTCAGGGAATATGGTTTTGCGCGGCGGTTAATTTTCGCAACGCATAAGAAACCAAGTTATATCTCAATATTCAATATTAAACCCTGTGCGGTAATTTACATCGCTTACATTAGAGTGTGTCTGCAAACCGGTAATATGAAAGACATTGAGCCGGTCATCAAAGAGCTGGAGCAACTTGTGCGCGACAAAAAAAGTGACCCGTCACAACGGACGACAGGAGAATCATGTTGTGTAATTTTAGAATATTGTCTGGAGACAAAAAATGTCAGTTTAGCAAAGCGACTCTTGTTTGATGCTGACGGTCAGCATAGCCTCATCAGGCAATGGAAGATTCCGTATTCAATTCGCTTTTTTAATCTCTACCTCAGAGTTTTTACGAAAGCGGGCGAGTATGAACAGGCTTCTGACGAAATAAACAAACTTATCAATAAAGAAAAGCATCGGCTTTATAAAGAATTACATCCAGATGTCTACACTGCGAGCGCCATATTCGAGTTTTGTAAAGCCGCCGGAAATGTCGCTTTATTTAAAAAAATCGTATTCAGCGGTGAAGCCGCTCCCGGCTGCGTTGATTTACGGGACATAAAAGTAAATAGCATTTGTCTCGCTGATTATATAAAAGCATGCGTTGAGTTGAACATGTTTAAAGAAGCCGGGGAAATAATCGACAAAATTATACAAGGCGCTGAACACGGGCAACCTTATTTGAATGTATGGCCGGATGTCATAATTGTCGTTGCTATATTAAAATACTGCGCGCGGGTCGCTAATATTTATTTGGCCGATCTTATGGTTTTTGGTAATGATAAACAACAAAGTTATTTATCAAAATTGGGAATCGAGCCGAACTTTAGAGTTTACGCTCAATGGGCACTGGTTGAAAAAGAACATTTTGCGCGGGTCTTAAACAAATTGGTTGAAAATCAGATTTGCGTTAAAAACTTAGGTTATTTAAATGGTGAATTTAATACTCATATTGACAAGGTATTTGAAAAAAAATACTGTGTGGATAATAACGGAAAAAAATTTTTCAGATTCCCCGGGTTACCTTTTGAATTTGCCGAGGCGCTGTTCGAATACCATTATCGCGGCCGTGGGCGCAATATCAAACAAGTCATCACCGGATATCATGGAACAGGAAAGCTGTCTGAAAAGTTTACTGACGTATTACAGACTAAGTTTAAATTAGAAATTGAGGTTTCACCTGATGGCGGATGTATTGAGTTTAAAAAGACAGAGTCAGAAACAGTAAAGCCTGAAGACTAAGTACCCGGCTATAAGTTTTTCGATATTTTCGGCGCTCAGGTTAAGTGCTCGGCAAGGCGCTCCCGTGCGGTAATACCGCCCGCCGGTATTTCAAGCAGGAGTAACGTTGCAGAGTGCTTAAGATGGGTGTCAGAAATTTGCGTATGACCGCCTTACGAAGGGCTGAAAACATCAGACGCTACCGGACGGAGTATCGGTTAGTGTTAATTTACCTGTATGATTGAAATTAAGGTGATACAATCTCAGCTATTTCTATAAGAACTCACATGAAACTGGAGTGGCAATTACATGCTACTGATGATCGATAATTACGACTCCTTTACCTTTAATCTTGCGCAGTATTTTCAGCGGCTCGGACAAGAGGTCGCGGTCAAACGCAACGATGAAATCACGATTGAAGAGATTCAAGCATTAGCGCCTGATTATTTAGTTATCTCACCGGGCCCCCGCACTCCTGATGAAGCCGGAATTTCTTTAGCCGCCGTTGAGCGTTTTCAGGGCAGATTACCCATTCTCGGTGTCTGTCTGGGGCATCAGGCTATCGCGCAGGTCTTTGGCCAGCGGGTGATGAGAGCTGAGCGGGTGATGCACGGTAAAACCAGCGATATTGCTCATTCAGGCAAAAGGCTGTTTAATAGGTTACCGCAGCCGCTGACCGTGACCCGTTATCACTCGTTATTGGTGAAGGAAATACCACGAGATTTTGAGCTTGACGCCTGGTTCGACTCGCCGGAATACGGGCGGGAAATCATGGCGGTGAGCCACAAAACAATGCCGATTTACGGCGTGCAATTTCACCCTGAGTCTATTTTGACAGACAGGGGATTAGACTTGCTTGATAACTTTTTAAACCTGAAACAATAACCGATACAATAAACATAAGCAGCTGCCGATAGGTTTCTGATAATTCCGGCGTTCGGATATAGCGCTTGCGGTGCGTATAGCCCGAGGCTATGTAACCATCGCCGCGACACACGAGTGCTGAGGCCGGAAAATCTGAGAAATTCATGGTCAGCCGCTTAATGTAATCGGTATAAACAAATTGAATAAGGGAAGCCGCATGAAGAAAATGCTAAGCCGGAATATCGCCTTAGGTACCTTAAGTCTGGCGATACTCTCAGCCTGCGCGACCACCACGCCGACAATTCCTCAGGCAGGTGTTACCATCAGTCAGACCGCGAAAGTCGATTTAGTCGCGCCGCCCAAAGCAGGTGAGCGGCTGACGCTTAAGCAAATTATGGCGAACCCGGATTGGATGGGCGTCTTAGCCAAAAAAGCTTACTGGGCTGACGACAGCGGTTCGGTATTTTTTGCTCGTCAGGCTCACGCTTCCCCTGTCGCGGATTACTACGAGCAGTCCTTAAACGGTAAAGCTGAAAAGCTGAGTTTGTCTCAGCTGCATTTAGCCGACCGGAATGGCGGCGTATATAACCAAGACAAAACGAAAAAAGCCTATTTATATCACGGTAATATTTTTGTAAAAGATCTGACGACAAGCCAGGTCACGCAGATCACCCGTCAAAACAAATCCATTGATGGTGTCCGCTTTTTAACAAATGGTGATTTAGCTTACTGGCAGGGCGGTCAGGTTTTCCGTATTCACGGCTTAACCGGTCTTGTAGACCAGCTGGCTGATCTTCAAATGTCCGACGCGCCAAAAGGTGTAACCAAGCCGCAAAGTTACATCGCTAAACAACAGCGTCGTTTGATCAGGTATGCGGCTAAAAAGCAAAAAGACGCCGAATCCCTTGAAAACTATCAGCAAAACCTGAAGGAAGCTGACCCGACGTTCGCGGCCAAGCCCTGGTATTTAGGTAAAAACAATCGAATCGCCGGCCAGAGCTTATCGCCTGACGGGCGTTATATGTTCGTGGCGCTCGTTGATAAAAACTACAAGCGGCGCGGTGATCACGACATCATGCCCGACTACTTAGGGCGGGGAGGCTATGTTGACGCCGTGCCCGCTCGTGCCCGTGTGGCGGAAGATCACTATCCCGGCCAGGATTTTGTGGTTCTTGATTTAAAAACCCATACCAGACATCCGGTAACCACCGAGGGTCTTACCGGCTACAACCAGGATGTGTTAGCCGAGGTTAAAGCCGAAAATGCAAAAGCTGAAGGTAAAATCTATAAGTCGGAAAAATCACCCCGTAAATTACAGCTGATGCAAGACTGGGGGTGGAGCCAAAGTCCGATGCAGTGGCACGCCTCAGAAAATAAACTGTTAGTGATGATCGAGGCCGTCGATAACAAAGACCGCTGGATTGCCGGTGTTGATTTAAACCAGGGAAAATTGATCACGCGAGACAGATTACATGACGACGCCTGGATTAACTACACCCACAATCAGTTCGGCTGGGTTGGTGATACGGAGCAGTATTATTTCTTGTCTGAAAAAACCGGTTACTCGCAGCTTTACCTTAAAACAGAAGGTAAAAAGGCGAAGGCGTTAACTCAAGGCCGGTACGTGGTGAGCGACGTCACGGTCGGCCCGAAAGCACAGTATCTGTATTACAAGGCGAACAAATCACAACCGGGCATCTACAACGTTTATCGTGTTGATATCAAAACGGGTAAAAGTGAACAGCTCACCAGCTGGAAAGGGACGCTCGATTACAAACTCAGCCCTGACGGCGGTTCATTACTGTTAACGGCATCAACCCGTACCAGGCCAAATGAGCTCTACGTAAAGAAAATCGGCGGCAAGCTTAAGCAGTTAACCCATTACACCAGCAAGGCATTTTCTGATTATCAATGGCAGGCGCCTGAAGTGGTTAAATTTAAATCCAGTCACGGCGCGGGCGATATTTACGCCCGGGTTTATGTGCCGCAAGGTTTTGACCGTAACGGCAGTAAGTCATATCCGGCGGTGATTTTTAATCACGGCGCGGGTTACTTACAAAATGCCCATTACGGTTTTTCCGGTTACTTCCGTGAATACATGTTCCACAATTTGCTGGCTCAGCGAGGCTATGTGGTTATGGATATGGATTATCGCGGTTCAAAAGGCTACGGCCGGGACTGGCGAACAGCGATTTACCGTAACATGGGTCATCCGGAGGTGGAAGATTTAGCCGACGGCGTGAAGTGGATGGCGAAAAACGCTCATGTTGACGTAAACCGTGTCGGCACTTATGGCGGCTCCTACGGTGGTTTCTTAACCTTCATGGCGCTGTTTACGGAGCCGGATTTATTCCAGGCGGGTGCGGCGTTGCGTCCTGTGACGGATTGGGCGCACTATAACGCACCGTACACGTCGAATATTCTCAACACGCCGGATGTGGATCCGATCGCCTACGAGCGCAGCTCGCCGATCGAGCATGCTGAGGGACTGAAAAAGCCGCTGTTAATCATGAGCGGTGTGCTGGATGACAATGTATTTTTCCAAGACAGCGTGCGTTTGGTTCAGCGTCTGATTGAGCTGGAAAAGCCGATGTTCGAAACGGCCATTTATCCGGTTGAGCCGCACGGTTTTGTGCAGCCTTCAAGCTGGCTGGATGAATACCGTCGCATTTATAAATTATTTGAGCAAAATCTGAAATAGCGCAGATTTCGAACAATAGAGGCTTGCGTCAGTAAGTCTTTTTACTTTCAGCCACCTAACAACTAAAATCCCGTTAGCAGAGAATTAAACCGATAGGGCGAGATAAGTGGTGTTTAAAGTGGCTGGCGGAATGAAGCCGGGAGCCATAATCGAAATTGAAAAACGCTTTTATCAATTATTGATTGTTGGTAAACAAAAATCTTCCTGGGCGGGTGATGAACTCGGAGATGATTTATTTGATGCCGCCAGTAAGCTTGAAGTCGAGCAGCGGGTCTTGCGTGAGCGTATTGAAAAGCAGCAGCAACAAAAATCAGTATTTGAGGCGGTTTCAAATCAGCTGGTCAGCACAATTATCAGTGAAATGGAACACCAGCTTGACAGTACTGAAAGCTTACTCGCGCAAAGTCCTGTCACCAGCACCCAGTGGCTGCTGCTTGAGCTGCTGCAATCTTCGAAGCTGGATATGAAGCGGCTTCATCTGGTGGTGAAAAATACCCCCTGGCTTAATCAGGATCTTGTCAACCTGGTTAACAGACCTGCGTTTCGTCAAAACCGTCCGCAAAGCAGTTTTATTCAGTTATCAGACTTAAAGCTGGCGCTGAATTATATCGGCTTAGAGCAGCTCAGATTCTTAATTCCGTACTATTGCATGCGCCACTGGCTGCCTGGTAACCACGCCACGATTTTATGGGTAACCCGCAAGTTCCGGCGTTTTGCCAATATGTCGGCCATCGCGGCAAGGACAATCGCTCACCTTAACGAGAAAGATGAAAGCCTGATCTTCACTTTAGCGTTTGTTGACTTAACCGGCAGCTCACCGGTATTACGTAAATGTGCTCAGATATTTGAAAGTACCAGAGGTAAGTGGCTGCGAGAAGCCGGTGAGAGCCGTGATAAAAATGTTTATGTCGCTGTGCTGGCGACTGAGTTTCCCGCGGAGCAAGTATGCGAGTATGTGCTTAAGCCTGGCGGTATGGCTAACTGGCAAGCACTTGAATATCAAGGGGTTGGCAATAGTCTGTTGCTTAAGCTGATTAAGGAAATGGATCAGACGCTGAACTTTTCTGATTTAAGCGCGCCAGGCGCGATAGCCGTAAAAGCTTCGGTTTACGCCAAGGTCTTGCTGCTTGAGGAACAGAATCAAATCGATCCCAGAGAAAGGAAAATGTTGTTTGATTATTACGAGTTTTCAGAGCAGGGAGTTACGCGGCTGAAAGCGCGGAACTTTAGAAAGCAGGAAATCCTTTAACCTGAATTAATCGGGGGGAGCCTTAAAAGCTCAGTCAGATACCTTCTCAGGCGCGGAAAAATTACCGAGATAAAAAACTGTCCTTACTGCGTTTGTTGATAGCGAACGTAATACGGCAGGCAGCGATTTTAGCAGGCTTGTATTTAAATTGGTATTTTCTGAACCGCGGGATCACTCAGTTTACTATTTCATTTCAACTGCATTATGCGTTCAACCGACTTTATTCAGGTTTAACCTTATTTTCATTTAACTGCCGATATTTGCAGCAAAATTTCGCTTTCGGGTATCCTGATGTGCTAATTTATTGAGCGGTTGAGTATAAAATTGGCGTTGAATCTATGTCGAGCTGGCAATCCAATATTCTGAATTTAATTCTGTCATATGTTGCAAAACCTTCTGTGAGCCGTGGTAAATCTAAATTGCCATTGGCTGAAGTTCGTAAGCGATTGTTTAATCTTGATCAGCGCTGGAAAAACTGGCCGGGCAATTTAACCAGTGATGCCCTTGAGCTGAGTAGCAGCCGCTTACTGGTTTATAAGCGTAAACATCCCGCTCAACCCGCTAAAGCCGCGCTCTTTTATACCCGCGGCGGTGGTTTTTGTTTTAAAACGCCTAACACTCATGCTCATTTTATCGCTGATATCGTGCATCATTGCCAGCTGGACGCCTTTGTTCCTGATTATCGTCTGGCGCCGGAATATCCGTTTCCCGCCCCTTTGGATGATGTGGTGGAGGGCTATCAAAAACTGATGTCTGAACATCCTGAGCTGCCGGTTATCGTCATGGGGGATTCGGCGGGAGGAAATTTAACGGCTGCCCTGCTGCATGAGATTAACAGGCTCGACCTTAAAAAGCCCGATGCCTGTATCTTGATCTCCCCGGCTCTGGATTTAGCCTTACTCGGTGACGCGGAGCTGACCCTGGCCTCAGAAGATCCGATCTTTACCGTTGAATTCCTGTTCCGGCTTCGAAGCGCTTATATGAGCGGTCAAAACCCGATGAATGAACGGGCGTCACCACTTATCGGCGACTTTAGCGAAGCGCCGCCGATGATGGTTTTTGCCGGAACCAAAGAGCTGCTTTTGCAGGACTCAGTCAGACTCGTTGAAAAAGTTAAAGCCGACGGTGGTGATATTGAAGGGCACTTTTATCCTGATATGCCCCACGTGTTTCCGATCATTGATGTTATACCGGAGGCATCAACCGCCAGAAAACAAATTCATCAGTTCATTCACTCCAAAATTAAATGATTTTTTATGTGTAAAAACTGATATATAAGTCACTGTTGATCAGCGGTATGACATCTGAAAAAAATTGTGATTAATTATGCGTAAAATTCGGCGATTATGCGATTTTGTACTTTCTATATTCACTTTTTTATGCATATGACGATAAAAAGTGAATAATTTACTTCGGGAAACTGGAATTTAGATCACAGTTTAGAAGATAATGAAGGCAATTTAAACGAGTAAATTGCCATGAGAATAAGCTAACTTTCAGAAAACTGGCGGTTCTTCGCAATGGAAAACATTGCATATAACAACAAAGGATAGATTGTATGAGCGGTAACATGAATCTCACGAGAGCCCGATTTGACGAAGTGATGGTGCCTAACTATGCGCCGTCCGTTGTAATTCCGGTAAAGGGTGAGGGCAGTCGTGTCTGGGATCAGGAAGGTAAAGAGTTCATCGATTTTGCCGGTGGTATAGCGGTAAACTGTTTAGGTCACTGCCACCCCGCGCTGGTAGGTGCTTTGCAAGAGCAAGGTTCAAAATTATGGCATCTGTCGAACGTAATGACCAACGAGCCGGCGCTTGAACTCGCGACTCGTTTAACCGACTCCACTTTCGCGGAAAAAGTTTTTTTCGCCAACTCAGGCGCCGAGGCCAACGAAGCGGCGTTAAAACTCGCTCGTCGTTACGCGCTTGATAACTTCGGCGCGCAAAAAGACCAAATCATCGCGTTTGACAGAGCGTTTCACGGTCGTACATTCTTTACCGTAAGTGTCGGCGGTCAGGCCTCTTACTCTGAAGGTTTCGGTCCTAAGCCGCAAGCGATCACTCACTTACCTTTCAATGATGTTGCCGCGCTCGAAGCTGAAATCTCAGACAAAACCTGTGCCATCATGCTTGAGCCGTTACAAGGTGAGGGCGGGGTTATCGATGCGGATCCTGAATTTCTGAGAGCGGTCCGACGTCTGGCGGATAAGCACGACGCACTGGTTATTTTCGACGAAGTTCAGACGGGTATCGGCCGTACCGGTGAGCTATACGCCTACATGAGCACGGATGTTGTGCCTGATATTCTTACTTCCGCCAAGGCGCTTGGCGGCGGCTTCCCTGTCGCGGCGATGCTGACGACAACTGACATTGCGAAACACCTTAAAATCGGCACTCACGGCTCTACCTACGGCGGTAACCCATTAGCTTGCGCGGTTGCGAATGCCGTGCTTGATGTGGTGAACAATGAACAGACACTGGCCGGCGTCAGACATCGTGAGCGGTTGTTCCGCGACGGTCTGATGAAAATCAATGAAAAGTACGATGTATTTTCTGAGGTACGGGGCAAAGGACTGTTAATCGGCGCGGTACTCAACGGTAAGCTCGAAGGCCGCGCCCGTGATTTTCTTACGGCTTCTGTCGCGGAAGGTTTGCTGAGTTTAATCGCGGGGGCGAACGTAGTTCGTTTCACTCCGTCACTGATTATTCCTGAAGCTGATATTAAAGAGGGTTTGGAGCGCTTTGAGCGTGCTGCGGCAAAAGTTGCTGCAGGATAAGTTGAAGCAATAAAAAGCACCGGAGGTGCCTTTGTTGATTCACCATTGATTTGATGATTCTCGTCCATCAAATTAAATAAACACGTTTGGAGGACTTCAGATGTTAATTATTCGTCCTATCCGTAGTTCAGACTTAAATGCGTTGATGCGAATAGCTGAAGAATCGGGTCACGGTTTTACGTCTTTACCTGTCAATGAAGACTTGCTGCGTAAAAAGATCGCGCGAGCGGAAGCGTCTTTTAAAAAAGACACCGATAAGCCTCATGACGAAGGCTATCTGATGGTGCTTGAAGATACAACGACCGGCGAAGTGGCCGGTACTTGTGGTATTGAGGCGGCTGTCGGGTTAATTGACGCGTTTTACCACTACCGAGTGGGCACCGAAGTTTATCATTCAGAACAGATTGATGTTCACAATAGCGTAAACACTCTGTCGTTATGCCACGACTATACCGGCGCGGCTGAACTTTGTACGCTGTTTTTGAGAGACGCCTACCGTAAGGATAATAACGGCCGTATGTTATCTCGCAGTCGTTTCCTGTTCCTGGCTCAGCACCCGCAACGTTTCGGCGAAAAAGTGATTGCCGAAATGCGCGGCGTATCGGATGAGGCGGGTAACTCACCGTTTTACGGCTGGTTGCAACAGAACTTCTTAGGCATAGATTTCGTTAAAGCGGATTACTTATCGGGGTTAGGGCAGAAAGCCTTTATGGCGGAAATGATGCCGCGTAATACGGTATACGTCTGCTTACTGCCCAAAGAAGCTCAGGAAGTTATCGGAAAAGTACACGATAAAACTCGTCCCGCATTAAAGCTGTTAGAAGCGGAAGGTCTGCAGTATCGTGGTTACGTAGATATTTTCGACGGCGGACCCACGGTCGAATGTGAAATTGAAAATATTCGGGCCGTCAGAGAAAGCCGCTTAATGACCGTGCGTGTCGGTGACATGCCGGAAGCGGATAGCAAATTTATTATTTCAAATACCAAACTGGCTGAATACCGCGCCATTTCGGCTGACTTATCGGTAAGCGATGAAAGCGAAGAAGTAGTGATCAGCACGGAGCTTGCTGACCGCTTGATGGTAAATGAAGGCGGGCAAGTTCGTATTCTCGCATTTTAATTAGGTTATACAGAATGACACAATTTATTAATGGCCGCTGGGTTGCCGGCGAAGGCCGTGCGATGGCTTCAGCAAACCCGGCAAATCAAGAAACCATATGGACGGGTGTAAGCGCCACACCTTCACAAGTTGACGCCGCGGTTGAAGCGGCGAGAGCCGCGCAATTTAACTGGTTCACACTGGGTTATGAAGGTCGCCTGGCGATTGTTGAGGCTTACCGTGACGCACTGGAAGCCAACAAGGCTGAAATCGCTGAAACCATCGCTCAGGAAACGGGTAAGCCGCAGTGGGAAACCGCCACTGAAGCCGGTGCGATGATCGGTAAAATCGGTCTTTCTGTCACGGCGTACAACAAGCGTACGGGAACCAGTGAAAACGAAATGCCGGCCGGCCGTGCCGTTTTGCGTCATAAGCCGCATGGTGTTGTCGCTGTATTCGGCCCTTATAACTTTCCGGGGCACTTACCGAACGGTCACATTGTTCCCGCGTTGCTCGCGGGTAATACCGTGGTGTTTAAGCCGTCAGAGCTTACGCCGAAAGTGGCTGAGTTAATGCTGAGAATCTGGGAAAGTGCCGGTCTGCCTCAGGGTGTGATTAACCTGGTACAGGGTGAGGCCGAGACCGGCAAGGCACTGGCTGCTCACCCGCAGCTTGACGGCCTGTTCTTCACCGGCAGTTCTCGCACTGGTCATATTCTGCATGAGCAATACGCGGGTCATCCGGGTAAGATTTTAGCGTTAGAGATGGGCGGTAATAACCCGCTTATCGTTAAAGATGTTGCCGATATTAAAGCGGCGGTTCATGAAATTCTTCAATCGGCCTACATTTCAACGGGGCAGCGCTGTACTTGCGCTCGCCGTTTATACGTAGAGCAAGGTGAAGCCGGGGATAAGCTGATTGCTGAATTAACTGAAGCCGTTAAGCGGATTCAGGTTGGCCCCTGGAATCTGCGGCCGCAACCTTTTATGGGCTCTATGATCTCTGAAGCGGCGGCTGCAGGTATGGTCGCGGCGCAAGCCCGCTTAATTGAAATGGGTGGTCAATCTCTGGTTGAGCTTAAGCACCTTGAAGCGGGTACGGGCTTAGTTTCGCCGGGTCTGATTGAGGTGAGCGATGTCGCTGAGCTGCCCGACGAGGAATACTTCGGTCCGTTACTGCAAGTTATCCGTTACGCTGAGTTTGATGATGCGATCAGCATGGCGAATAACACTCGCTACGGGTTATCCGCGGGCATTTTGGCTGACAGCCGAGAGGATTATGAGTATTTCTTAGCTCGTATCCGTGCGGGTATCGTTAACTGGAATAAGCAAATTACAGGGGCTTCCGGCGCCGCGCCATTCGGAGGCGTCGGCGCTTCGGGCAACCACCGCGCTTCCGCGTTTTACGCCGCGGATTACTGCGCGTATCCGGTCGCGTCGGTTGAAGCTGACAGCGTTAACCTGCCGGCGACATTAAGCCCGGGGTTATCGCTGTAAAATAAAATTAACCCGCAAGCGTCATACCCGAGAATGCGGGTATCCGGCGTCTTTTTTATAATAACCTTAAAGGCGCCGGACTCCGGCTTTCGCTGGATTGACACCAAAAGCATCCAAATAAGGAGATGTGATGCACACTAACGTAAATGCGTTGTTTGAAGCGCTGTGGCAAGACTATGTTGAACTGACACCGTCAGCCGCGAAAATCCGGAAGTTGCTGGGAAAGGGCAGGGCGATCGTTAACGACCATGTTGCTTTCCGTACCTTCAATATCGCTGAAGTAAACCTGGATGTTCTGGCTCGGCACCTATTGGTTTTAGGTTATAAACCATGTGGTGATTACGCTTTCGAGCAAAAGAAATTAAAAGCAAAACACTTTGAGCACCCGGATTCAACTCAGCCTAAGGTATTTATCTCCGAACTGTTAGTTGAAGCGTTCAGTGAAGAGGTTCAGAACATCATCAGAGGCTTGGTTGAGCACGTTGAGGTTGAGGCGACAAAAGCGGAGAGTTTTTTGTATTCAGGACGCCACTGGAATCTTGATTATGCCACATACCAACGCTTGCTTGAGGAAAGTGAGTACGCGGCCTGGGTCGCGGCGTTTGGTTATCGCGCCAATCACTTTACGGTCTCGATTAATCACTTACCGGACTATGAAACCATTTCTGAGGTGAATCATTCATTAAAAGACAGCGGTTTTGTTCTTAACAGTGCCGGCGGTGAGGTGAAAGGCTCTGAAGAAGTGTTGCTTGAGCAATCTTCGACGATGGCGGACAGAGTCCTGCTTAAATTTGACGACAAAGAAATGGAAATTCCAAGCTGTTTCTACGAGTTTGCTTTGCGTTATCCTAAAGCAAATGGTGAGATTTATACGGGCTTTGTCGCCGCGTCTGCCGATAAAATCTTCGAAAGCACTAACGCTAAGTAAGGCTTTTGAAAGCACCGGTACTCCGTCCGGCTGAATTTGTTAGCCTCAGCTTCGAGCCCGGGATAATTTGTAAAGCGGCCATCCGGCTGCGTTAGATTTGATTGACGTAGAAATAGCTACGCCCGCACAAATCTGCCTCGCATATGGCCGCTTTACGAACCACTGAAAACATCAAATGTAACCGGACGTAGTACTGGCTCAATTTAATATTAAATTGATATTAAATATTGGGCCGGGCTGATTAAATTTCAGCGTTTCATTTCTCATGCCCGCGAATGCGGGTATCCTGAGACTTTTATCCAAATTAACTAAAGATACCGGACTGCCGACATACACAACTGTGTTATTTCATTTCCTGCTTTGCGATTTGCGTAAGAGTGACGATAGAATCGGTATACTTTCTTCCGCCACGTCCCTGAGTCCTCGCTCAGTCGCTGCCAGCGGTATCCCCTGACTCTGTTTCAGCAACAATAGATTTTTACATAATCTAGAAATAAATAATATTTCCAAAGCGCTCGGGATATTGGTCCAATGGGTGCTTAAGTATTCACCTTATGAATATATTTATTTCTTAAGTACCTAACTATAAATTTTTCGGTATTTCTGGCGTTCAGATTAAGTGCTCTGCAAGGCGCTTCCGTGCGGTAATACCGGGCAGTCTTTCAGGCAAGAGTAACGCCGCGGAGCGCTTAGCTTAAGACGGACGTCAGAAAAGTGAAAAAAATATAGGTGGCTACTTATATAACTGAAAAGGTATATTATGAGCAAAGAAATTTGTTGTAACTTATTAACCGCTTCGGCGCTTGTTTTAATTCCGCTATCTAATGCGTTTGCACAACAAGAGAATCATCCCCCTATTAATGCAAGCAAATCTCCCATAGGATGGCAAGTCCTTATAAATCAATGTGATATTACTGACGGTAAAAAATCCGATGACCCCTACCAACTTACTAAAGTTAATTTTTACAAAATAAATGGTTTTGCCGTCATAAGCGGGCCTGACGGAGATGACTTCTCTTTAAATAGTCATCAAACCTGGTTTGAGGATGGTTATAACAATCGTTATGTTCCTTTCCATGAAACAAATTCTTTTGTTTTGCACGAAAACGGAGTAGCTCAGATTAAACGGGTAGTAACAGGTGACTCCCAAACAACAGCAACGACATATCGATGTGTTGAGGGTGAGACCGTTATCCCGATATACTCTGGTGCGGGTAATGAATCTACCTCAAGTAGCCGGTAGCGGGCTAAATATTCTTTTTGATTTTTTATACCGGCTCAGGCCGGTATGTGTTTACTTTCAGCTAACCATCTGTAACCTCAATACTTTCCTCTGTCACTGGCTGGCGTATCTCCTGAGTCCGCTTAACAATAATACATTTAAAAATAAGCTATAAAGAAACAGTATTATAAAAACGAAAGGCATACAGGTTTAATGTCGGGTGAGAGTTTTCACTTTCTCGTCATTTTTATTTCTTAATAGCCAGTGAAAGTCGTATTGATAGGTAAGTATTATGAGTAAAAAAATTTCCTTTAACTTATTAGCTGCTTCGATTTTTATTTTAACTCCGTTAGCTAATGCGTTTTCACAACAGTTCAACACCACTGATGATTCGGGTCAGTCTCCCGTAGGATGGAAAGTGCTTGTAAACAAATGCCGCCTTGAAGATCAAAAAGGCTCAGAAAGTTCAGAAAGTGCTGATCGTTATGAGCTGGATCAAGTCAACTTTTATAAAGTGAATGGTTTTGTTGTTTTAACAGGGACTTACGGAAACAAAATTTACGCTTTAAATAGTAAGCAAAATTGGTTTCAGGGTGATTTTATTCCGTATCAGGCAACAAGCACACTAACTTTTTACAGCGATCAGAATTACGCTGATTTTAAACAGGTTGTAAAAAGCGGCGCCTTCTTAAGAGCCAGTGAATACAAGTGTGATATAAGGCAGGCGGTATTTCCTATTTATTATAAAACAGCGGAGTAAACAGAAGCGAAAACATAAATAAACGGATTATTAAAAGGGGGGGGGGGAGATGCTAATCCTCCCTTTTAAAATTATTAAAAATCAGTGCGCTACCGGAAGGAACCGGTTTTATAGCATTTAGATATCATGCGCATTTTATTACTGATATCACACTTCGACATTGACGGTTTAAAAAAGTAAATGCGCCGCCCCCGCGATAACAGGAAGAGTAACCAAAGTTCTTAAGATAAAGATGATCAGTAATTCAAAGAAGTTCACCGGGATCTTACTACCAATCAATAACGCGCCCACTTCACTCATATAAATCAGCTGACTTACCGAAAGCGCGGCAATCACAAAGCGTGTCATTTCTGATTCAATGCCCGACGCAAGAATCGCCGGGAGGAACATATCAGCAAAGCCAACCACGATGGTTTTAGACGCTGCTGTCGCTTCAGGAATATGAAGCAATTCAAGCAGCGGAATAAAGGGTTTACCTAAATACTCAAACAAAGGTGTTGTGTCGGCAATCACCAGTGCGATAGTGCCGATAGCCATAACAACAGGCAAAATACCAAACACCATATCAATCACGTTCTTAAAACCTTCCCGGAAGAACTGCTTAACGTTCGGCGCCCGCTCAGCTTTTTTCAGTGCCAGTTCATATCCCCAGGATAAAGAGCCTCGTCCTGGCGGGATCAAATCATCATCCTTAACTCGCGGCTCACCGTTTAAAAACATGTCCTTTTTGCGGGACAAGGGCGGCAGTTTCGGCACGATGATTGCGGCGATAATACCGGCAAAACAAACAGTCAGATAAAAAGGTAAGAAGTAGCTCTCTAAGTTAACCTGCGCAATCACCACCAAACTAAAAGTAATCGACACCGCTGAGAAAGTGGTGGCAATCACGGCCGCTTCACGCTGGGTAAAGATGTTGTTCTCGTATTGCTTCGCTGTCATTAAAATACCAACGCTGCCATCTCCCAGCCAAGAAGTGATACAGCCGATGGCGCTTCGTCCCGGCAGTTTGAAAACCGGACGCATAACTTTAGTGAGTATAGCTCCCGCAATTTCAAGTAAACCGTAGTTTAGCAGCAGTGGTAACAACAGGCCTGCAATAATAAATACAGAGAATAAAACCGGTAAAAGATCACGGAAAACCAGCCCGCCGGTATCAGCTGTGCGTAATTCAGAAGGCCCGATTTCAAAAAAGTTAAACGCAATAAATACTGAACCGATAACACGAATAACGGTCCAAAACCAATTCGGGTTTAGCAGGTCATTCAAAAAATGATGATCTGTGATAAGTTTAGGTTTGATCAGCTTAGCCACAATGGTAATTACGCCCATGCCGATGACAATGAATGTAATTAAAGGTAAGGCGATATGTTTAAATTCACTATGTACCAGCTTTGCGGCAACCGCGATTGGAATTGTGATATTGCCGTCATGACTGACTGGCGTCATAAATAGAAACAGCCCGATCAGCGACGGCAGCAGGAAAGTTAAAATGGTTTTTATGTTATTTTTTTGTTTTTGCTCTTCCACGTTTTGAAGCCTCAAAAGAAGAATAAATATTCTGAATAGAGCATGAGGTGCTTATTCACTAAATATGCAATCACTAATTACTATATCAAATAAAAGTTAGCGATAAGTCTGCCGCAAGCTTACCGGTATAATTCAGCTCTGTAAAATAATTCACTCAGTTTTTTAGATTGAATAAGATGTGTTGCATATTTAAATGATAATTATGAATTAGTAGTCGCACCTCGTAATCTTGCAGTAGCAAACCTTGTAAATTCCAAGTTAACTAAAGGTATCTCTTTTCAGCGGCAGAGTTTGAATGTGTTTTAACCTAAACGTTCATGATAGGTGCAGGTGTCATGAGTGTTCAATGTGACTTCGGTTTTTCTATCACCCTACAAAATGAAATTCATTTGCGCCGAAGTTGAACGGTTATTTTCAACCTGAAGCTAAAAACGAAGTAATTTTTGGCTTATACGCTTTCTTTAAAAGGCTTGGGAATAATTATTAGCGGCTATTTTCACGGTAAAAAGCTCAGTCGGATACGTTCTCAAGCGTAGAAAAAAATTGTTGATGTACAATGACCGCGGACAGTTTTACGCCGCTATCACTCCGAACTCTTCAAGCTTGCTGACGACCCTGAGATACTTTTTTAGTTCAGGCTGAATATGAATAGTTACGTTAAACAAGCGATAAAAATAAATACTATCTAATGGTTACAGATAATTAATGAGAGTCAAATGATAAGAAGATTAACTTAATTTAATGAAAAAATAGGTTAAATCAGGCTGTTATAGGTATATTATGGACACTTGATTCAAATTTAAAGGCGAATTAAAAGTCATTTTGAGTGTTGATTATGCGAGCGCAAACTTTTTGAAAAAAGCCCTTGCGCAAAATTTTAAGCTGCCTATAATTCGCCGCCACTGACACGGCGCGGCGGGCAACGCTCCTCAAACAAAGGGCGATGCGGCAAAGCCGGACGAGTCAGGGTTTGAAGAAAATGTAATCAAATTCAAATCGGTCGAAACTCTCTTTTAAAATAACTTTAAAAAAGGTGTTGACGACCACGGGGAAATGCGTAGAATACGCAGCCCTGACCCGCTGAGAACAACGATTCGAAAGCGGTTGCTCTTTAAAAATTTATCAAGCAAATCTGTGTGAGCACTCGCGGAGATAGAACATCGAAGTTCTACATTTCTTTCAGAAGAATTGAAGAACCAAAAAATTCTATCAATGATGATGTTCACGCAAACTTTCAAAGTTTTAATTAACTTTGGACATGCAAAAACTTTTTGTTTTTATCTTTTTTCTAAAAAGATGAAGACCTAAAGCGACAGAATTCATTGAGTCGTTCAGATTAGGCTGAACACAAAAAAACTTTTAATTGAAGAGTTTGATCATGGCTCAGATTGAACGCTGGCGGCAGGCCTAACACATGCAAGTCGGGCGGAAACGAGTTGTCTGAACCTTCGGGGAACGATAACGGCGTCGAGCGGCGGACGGGTGAGTAATGCCTGGGAATTTGCCCGGTTGCGGGGGATAACAGTTGGAAACGACTGCTAATACCGCATAACCCCCAGCTTTCACAGAGAGCGGGGAAAAGGGGAGGCGCTGTTCTTTTTATAAAGAGCGGACTTCCCGCGGTCGGATAAGCCCAGGCGGGATTAGCTGGATGGTGAGGTAAAGGCTCACCATGGCGACGATCCCTAGCTGTTCTGAGAGGATGATCAGCCACACTGGGACTGAGACACGGCCCAGACTCCTACGGGAGGCAGCAGTGGGGAATATTGCACAATGGGGGAAACCCTGATGCAGCCATGCCGCGTGTGTGAAGAAGGCCCCAGGGTTGTAAAGCACTTTCAGTCAGGAGGAAAGGTGAGTAGTTAATACCTGCTCGCTGTGACGTTACTGACAGAAGAAGGACCGGCTAACTCCGTGCCAGCAGCCGCGGTAATACGGAGGGTCCGAGCGTTAATCGGAATTACTGGGCGTAAAGCGTGCGCAGGCGGTCTGTTAAGTCAGATGTGAAAGCCCCGGGCTCAACCCGGGAATCGCATTTGAAACTGGCGGACTAGAGTCTTGTAGAGGGGGGTGGAATTTCAGGTGTAGCGGTGAAATGCGTAGAGATCTGAAGGAATACCGGTGGCGAAGGCGGCCCCCTGGACAAAGACTGACGCTCAGGCACGAAAGCGTGGGGAGCAAACAGGATTAGATACCCTGGTAGTCCACGCCGTAAACGATGTCTACTCGGAATCTGGTCTCCTGAAGACCGGGTTCTCAAGCTAACGCATTAAGTAGACCGCCTGGGGAGTACGGCCGCAAGGTTAAAACTCAAATGAATTGACGGGGGCCCGCACAAGCGGTGGAGCATGTGGTTTAATTCGATGCAACGCGAAGAACCTTACCTACTCTTGACATCCTCAGAACTTTCCAGAGATGGACAGGTGCCTTCGGGAACTGAGAGACAGGTGCTGCATGGCTGTCGTCAGCTCGTGTTGTGAAATGTTGGGTTAAGTCCCGCAACGAGCGCAACCCTTATCCTTATTTGCCAGCACTTCGGGTGGGAACTTTAGGGAGACTGCCGGTGATAAACCGGAGGAAGGTGGGGACGACGTCAAGTCATCATGGCCCTTACGAGTAGGGCTACACACGTGCTACAATGGGCATTACAGAGGGTTGCGAAGCCGCGAGGCGAAGCTAATCTCACAAAGGTGCTCGTAGTCCGGATCGGAGTCTGCAACTCGGCTCCGTGAAGTCGGAATCGCTAGTAATCGCGGATCAGAATGCCGCGGTGAATACGTTCCCGGGCCTTGTACACACCGCCCGTCACACCATGGGAGTGGGCTGCAAAAGAAGTGGCTAGTCTAACCGCTTGCCTTCGGGGAAGGGGAGGACGGTCACCACTTTGTGGTTCATGACTGGGGTGAAGTCGTAACAAGGTAGCCCTAGGGGAACCTGGGGCTGGATCACCTCCTTACCGACACGATGTCTGCTTTGTGGAGTGTTCACACAGATATGCTTGTATGCATAAACACATCTTTACGGTGTTGTTTGTTCTTTAACAATTCGGAAAGCTGATAGTAATACCAGCGATTAATTAAATTAATTGTTGTGTAATACAAAATCTCAAAAATCCTTTAGTAATCGACTCTTTATTTAGAATCGGTTATTAAAACTAGTATTTTGACAAATACTAAAAGAAGTTCTCAGCACTTTATTAAGTGTCTTGAATATTCTAACTAAGGCGAACGTCGAAAGACGTTTATCAAACCAGCAAGTTGCGCTATTCACGCTAAGAGCTTGAGCTTTCTTTTATAGAAAGTAAGACTTATTAGTGTTGTATGGTTAAGCGACTAAGCGTATACGGTGGATGCCTTGGCAGTCAGAGGCGATGAAGGACGTGTTAATCTGCGTTAAGCTGAGCTCAGGTGATAAAAACCGTTTCAGGCTCAGATTTCCGAATGGGGCAACCCGGTGTCATAAGACATCATCGCTACGTGAATACATAGCGTAGTGAGGCGAACGCGGGGAACTGAAACATCTAAGTACCCGCAGGAAAAGAAATCAACCGAGATTCCCCCAGTAGCGGCGAGCGAACGGGGATTAGCCCTTAAGTTTTTAAGGAGTCAGTGGAATGCGCTGGAAAGCGCGGCGGCACAGGGTGACAGCCCCGTACACGAAAACGACTTAAAGATGAAAACGAGTAGGACGGCACACGTGATATGTTGTCTGAAGCGTCTGTTAAAGACAAGGGGGGACCATCCTCCAAGGCTAAATACTCCTGACTGACCGATAGTGAACCAGTACCGTGAGGGAAAGGCGAAAAGAACCCCTGTGAGGGGAGTGAAACAGAACCTGAAACCGTATACGTACAAGCAGTGGGAGCGGCCCGACTCTTTACGGGTAAGAAGCCGTGACCGCGTACCTTTTGTATAATGGGTCAGCGACTTACATTTAGCAGCGAGGTTAAGCGAATAGCGGAGCCGTAGGGAAACCGAGTGTTAACTGCGCGAAGAGTTGCTGGGTGTAGACCCGAAACCCGGTGATCTAGCCATGGGCAGGTTGAAGGTTGAGTAACATCAACTGGAGGACCGAACACACGTATGTTGAAAAATGCGGTGATGACTTGTGGCTGGGGGTGAAAGGCCAATCAAACCGGGAGATATCTGGTTCTCCTCGAAAGCTATTTAGGTAGCGCCTCGGACGAACACCTTTGGGGGTAGAGCACTGTTAAGGCCAGGGGGTCATCCCGACTTACCAACCCTTTGCAAACTCCGAATACCAAAGAGTGCTGTCCGGGAGACACACGGCGGGTGCTAACGTCCGTCGCGGAAAGGGAAACAACCCAGACCGTCAGCTAAGGTCCCCAAGTATATGTTAAGTGGGAAACGATGTGGGAAGGCTCAGACAGCTAGGAGGTTGGCTTAGAAGCAGCCACCCTTTAAAGAAAGCGTAATAGCTCACTAGTCGAGTCGGCCCGCGCGGAAGATGTAACGGGGCTAAACATACCACCGAAGCTACGGGTTCAACACTTAGTGTTGAGCGGTAGAGGAGCGTTCTGTAAGCGGTTGAAGGTGAAGGGGTAACCCGCACTGGACGTATCAGAAGTGCGAATGCTGACATGAGTAACGATAAAGGGAGTGAAAAACTCCCTCGCCGAAAGACCAAGGGTTCCTGTCCAACGTTAATCGGGGCAGGGTGAGTCGACCCCTAAGGCGAGGCCGAAAGGCGTAGTCGATGGGAAACGGGTTAATATTCCCGTACTTGTGCTTACTGCGACGGAGAGACGGAGAAGGCTAGGTTAGCCGGGCGTTGGTAGTCCCGGTTTAAGGCTGTAGGTTGGCGGTTCAGGCAAATCCGGACCCCACTCTTTTAATAGAGAAAACTGAGAGCTGATGACGAGCTGCTAAGGCAGTGAAGTAACTGATGCCATGCTTCCGGGAAAAACTTCTAAGCTTCAGGTAAGCAGGAATCGTACCCCAAACCGACACAGGTGGTCGGGTAGAGAATACCAAGGCGCTTGAGAGAACTCGGCTGAAGGAACTAGGCAAAATGGTACCGTAACTTCGGGAGAAGGTACGCTGCCGGCGGTGACGGGACGAGCTCCCTGAGCGGCCGGCAGTCGCAGATACCAGGTGGCTGCAACTGTTTATCAAAAACACAGCACTGTGCAAAATCGCAAGATGACGTATACGGTGTGACGCCTGCCCGGTGCTTGAAGGTTAATTGATTGGGTTAGACTTTTGTCGAAGCTCATGATCGAAGCCCGAGTAAACGGCGGCCGTAACTATAACGGTCCTAAGGTAGCGAAATTCCTTGTCGGGTAAGTTCCGACCTGCACGAATGGCGTAATGATGGCCACGCTGTCTCCAGCCGAGACTCAGTGAAGTTGAAATTGCGGTGAAGATGCCGTATACCCGCGGCTAGACGGAAAGACCCCGTGAACCTTTACTACAGCTTGGCACTGAACATTGACCCTGCATGTGCAGGATAGGTGGGAGGCTTTGAAGCGCGGTCGCCAGATTGCGCGGAGCCGGCCTTGAAATACCACCCTTGTAGTGTTGATGTTCTAACTCGGCCCCGTTATCCGGGGTGAGGACAGTGCCTGGCGGGTAGTTTGACTGGGGCGGTCTCCTCCCAAAGAGTAACGGAGGAGCACGAAGGTCAGCTAAACACGGTCGGACATCGTGTGTTTAGTGCAATGGCATAAGCTGGCTTAACTGCGAGACAGACACGTCGGGCAGGTACGAAAGTAGGTCATAGTGATCCGGTGGTTCTGAATGGAAGGGCCATCGCTCAACGGATAAAAGGTACTCCGGGGATAACAGGCTGATACCGCCCAAGAGTTCATATCGACGGCGGTGTTTGGCACCTCGATGTCGGCTCATCACATCCTGGGGCTGAAGTCGGTCCCAAGGGTATGGCTGTTCGCCATTTAAAGTGGTACGCGAGCTGGGTTCAGAACGTCGTGAGACAGTTCGGTCCCTATCTGCCGTGGGCGCCGGATGATTGAAAGGGGCTGCTCCTAGTACGAGAGGACCGGAGTGGACGAACCGCTGGTGTTCGGGTTGTGATGCCAATCGCATTGCCCGGTAGCTACGTTCGGAATCGATAACCGCTGAAAGCATCTAAGCGGGAAGCGAGCCTTGAGATGAGTCATCCCTCAGACTTTAAGTCTGCTGAAGAGCCGTCCGAGACCAGGACGTTGATAGGCAGGGTGTGTAAGCGTTGCGAGGCGTTGAGCTAACCTGTACTAATGACTCGTGAGGCTTAACCATACAACCCTAATGGGTTTTGCGATAAGCTGACCTTAGCTGGATATCAGATACTTGATAAAGTAAGAACTGAAAAAGATTAAACATTGGCTTTCCGGATTAACTTTGTTTTTAAGAGATTAAAAGCAAAAGCAGAATTTGTCTGGTGACAACAGAGCCGCGGCACCACCTGAATCCATCCCGAACTCAGAAGTGAAACGCGGCCTCGCCGATGGTAGTGTGGGGTCTCCCCATGTGAGAGTAGGTCATTGCCAGACGCCACTTTGGTTTTCACTTTTACCCGCGGTTATTACTTTTTATCAGAAAGTAATACAAAAAAGTGAAGCAAAAACAGTAAAAAAGCCCTGGCAGAAATGCCAGGGCTTTTTTCGTTTTTACCTACGCACAAAAAAGCTGTTATTTCATTTGGGGCTAGCTTGCTTATCGCCTTACCTTGATTACGGAGAATAAGATCATTCGGAATAAAATGTTCATCAGCAATATGAGAGGCTTTATGAAATTAATTGAACAGCTAGTACTCCGTCCAGTTGCATTTGTTAGCTTCAGCTCAAGGCTGAACGTCCGGTTCAAGGCGTAGTGGCGAAGATATACCGGAGTATTTCAAGTCACTGCAACGAAGAGAAACGGGCGTTCTGCCTTGAGCCCGGAGGGTGATTCGTAAAGCGGCCATCTGGCTGCGTTACGAACCAATGAAAACATCAAATGTAACTGGACGGAGTACTAGTCTAGTACTCCGTCCATTTGAATTCAATACTTCAAGCTCTTTTGCTAAGCCTTAGTCATAGGAGAGCTAAAAATCTTGTATTGATTTTTATTGTTTTAAACTCTTATACAACTTTTATTCACAACTAATTAATAAGTCTGTAATTTCTGAACAAAATGCTTCCTCCCACCCTTTGGCAAGCCAGTAGGACTCTAGCTTTTTTCATTTTGATTAACGAAAGTGTAACAGGATTTCGTTAATCAGTTTAATTCTGTTAAAAGGCTAACTGTACCCTGGAAGGACGGGGTAAAGCTTCTTTAACTTGATACGTGCCTCCTCAGTTGTGAACTGCCAAATCATCTTAGGGACGTCGCAGAAGAATTCATACCAAATATACCGTCACTCCAGCGAAAGTTGGAGTCCGGTTTCTTTGGTTAATTTTTCTGCTTTCGCAGGTATGACAAATGAAGTGCTGAAATTTAAATTGGTATCTTATGAACTGCGAGATCCCTAAGGTGAGGCGACAACTATGTTGGCAAACACCGGAACAGTAATAAGCAGATAAACCGACAGCAATCGTTACAAGTTATTAGTGGTAATAAGTATCGAGAGATCGCCGCTAAAGCTCTGACACATCTAAAGAAAAGTGAGTCGAATAACGTCTCACTTAGATCATAGATTTATTTCAGAGATATTTGCATATACAAGTGGAACGGGCTGGTTCAACAACCAGATAAGGCGCAGGCTGCGCTACGCCTATCCTTATTTGTTATGTGCGTGCTCAATGATTTAGTCTTTTACCCAAAATTTTGTAAACTGAATCTTTCTCTCGCTTGCCGACGGCTAAAATATATACGACAAGCTCATCATCAATAACTTCATAGGCTAATCTATAACCTGCAGTTCTGAGTTTGATTTTGTAAACTTGATCATAGCCTTTTAGTTTGGCTGAAGGAACATGAGGATTTATCAGCCTCTCCTTCAATTTTTTCTTGAATTGAGCCTGAATAGGGTAACCTAATTTTTTCCACTCTTTGAGTGCTGCTGGAAGAAACTTGAGCTTATAAGTCATCAAGATTAACTTCCACAGCCTGATCTTTATCCTTAAGTCTTTCTTCGACTAGTTTTGCAAGCTGAAAATCATCAATGAGTTCAACCATCCACTCATAAGTTTCTGCTGGAATCAGGTAAGCTGCAGGCTTATTGTGATTCAGGATTGCAATAGGTGAACCCTCAGAGTCATTCAAGAGTGCAGTTGGGTTTTTCTTTAGTTCTGAGATGCTTGCAGAACAATCAGCTAATACTTGTCTCATATCCCACCTTCATAAAAGAGCCAATATAATGCCTTATTTTAGACCATAATATGAATAGTGTATATCAGATTTTTGGGAGCACCTAATCGGGATAGGGAGATGCCTCACGACACCTCTCCTCCCACACCACCGGCCATACGGATCACGTAGCACGGCGGTTCATTTTCTTATTCTTCATTTGCTGCCCGATTTGATATCTCAGGCAGCCCCATGTGTCTAAAGTACCTGTTTGGTAAAGCAAAATAAAGCGCTTTGCTTCCACTAATTCGCCATGGATCTTTCGCTGACTTGGCTGTATTCCAAGCAAGTTGCCTGTCAACCCCACGGCTTCTTAGGGATCTCGCAGTTAAGAATTTACCAATACATAAAGTGCAAAATCCTTATTTATCATCTGGTTGATGTATAGTCAGTGGGGCATTGGTGGGACACTTTGAGAAAAAAGCCCAGATGAAAATAAATCATGTGAGTATTTCAGCTTCATGCCTGAAGCTATAAATTTAGAAATTGTGTATTCAGTGTTGGTAAAGGCTTTTTTCTTTTACTCAAATTTACTATTGCACTATTTCTTGAGTCTGAATGTTTATCCATCACTGATATAAATACTTATATTGGGGAGCGCAAACCAGTAATTTAGGTGATTTTACGATAAACCTAATATTTACTTATTTAAAATCAGCATCATATTTTTGAACAACGATCACCTATAAAAGGTGATTTACAGTGATCAAAAGGGAATTCTGATTTTTATCCCACTGGTAGTTCAATTCTTTACTTGGATATTTGTTTATTGAAAAACTCGACGTTTACAAAAGTTCAGATGTAGTGAGTGATGAAAAACTTAATATAAAAAGCAATTATGGTGAAAAACTTGATATAAACAGTGCTCTTTATCTGAAAAACTTAATATAAACTGTAATTACTACGTTGATTGACCTACAAAACGGTCGTTATTTTGCTTCCACTCATCAAACGTATTTTTTGTTATTCCTAAACCGATAATAGCTCCGCTGTGCAGTTGTTTTAAGTCATTTTCGGTCATCACAACAAATTTGTCTGGTGATTCAATATCGTTTTCGATACAAAATTGCTGTAAAAAATGTTCTATCGATTTTCCTTGCAATTGCCTACGAATGACTTCACCCATTGCTTGTTTGCGTTCGTTTCTATATTGAATACGATAAGTGTCGATTTCCCCAAGCGATGCTTTAACGACTTCGTATTGCTGACAAGATCTTGAATATGCCCATTCATACAATTCCAATGCGGGTTGGACATTATTCTTTTCATAAAAATAGAGTAGGGCTTTAAAGTAATCTTCATTTGGGACATCAATAAAACTTAAAGGACACAAGTTGTCCTTAATGAAAGCAATATTACAAGCCAGTCGTGCGGTGCGTTTGTTGACATCCTCAAAGGCTTGTAAATAAGATAAATGCAGCAATAGAAAGAAGCTTTGCTCAAATGGATCAATAATCAGTTGGGCTTTTCTAAGTAAAATATCAAGAAATTCTTGCAATTGATGAGGGTTGTTCAGAGGCAAATAAGCACTCTTTCCAATAGTGACTTCAACTTGTCTTACATTACCGCAGACTTCAGGATTGTTGAGTAAATCTTGCGATAATAAATAGTGGAGATTGCGGATGGTAAAGCTGTTTAGCTCAATTTCTTCTGCGTTTTCAACTAAAAAAAGAATGGCTTCTTTGTGATTAAGGATCATCACAGTTTCTTCATGGATCTTACCATCAGCGGTTAGTCCACTTTCAATAAGCTTCTCAATATCAAGCTTTGAGTAAGTATTCCCTTCCAATCGACTTGAGTTATAAGATAAATCAATGAGTAAGCGTTGCTCTATATTTTTAGCGTAAGTTCCTGCCGGCAAGCGTTTATCAAATCGTTTCCCTAATGAAAGCAGTTTAGCTCTCAAATCATCAGAAACATATTGGGTTTCATTGGGGGTGTAGTCATTCAGTAATTTAGGATTGTAACCACTTTGCACTCTTGCATAAGAAGGTGTGTCTAAATAACTGAGTAGTGACAATGCTGTTTGTGAATAAATTAGGTGCTCAATTATCTGATATTCAGCTTGTTCTTCAGATAATTTCCCTAATAATTCTGATTTTTTGTCCTTATTTAAAGCATATTTGGTATTTCGGCGTTCACCTGTCTTTAAAACGAATCCATCATCTACTAATTGAACTAAACGACGTTGTAGTGTTTTTTTATGTATAGAAATAGCAAGTTTATCTGCTAGTTGTCCAATACTCAGCGGAATACCTGACTTTTCAAGTGATTCTAATATTAATATATTTTCTTTTTTTAAGGACATTGTATAGGACATTGTTTTTTGTGGTTGTCCTAATTATAAGGACATATTACCGATTTTTACAACTTATATACTTAAGTTTGTCCTTATTATTTATTTCCGCAGTAGTTTTAGTCATGATTGCTAATGGTAAAAAGAGCCTGAGATATTTTCTATTTTATGAACTCAGGCCACAGTCACTGCGAGGTATATTTTCATGGCTTTATCAGCTCATTAAGTTCGAAGACTTTTTCCATTGCACGTTCATCAAAATCATTTTGAGAATCAACTTTATTACTAAGCAACCAGTTATCGATATCTTGTCTCTTAAAGAAGAGTTTTTTGCCATTAGGTTTGAAATGAGGGATCTGCTTATTGTGAGTGAGCTTATACAGGTAATTTTTTGTAAGTCCGGTGTATTCACTGCACTCATCCATAGACAGAACGGTTTTAATGTTCAATGACATTTTATAAAACTGAGCTTTGATAAGTTTCTCTAAATCTTGCTGGGTTTGGTTAGGTTCATTGGTGTCAGTCATCATTTTATCTCTCAGGTTGTAATTCGTTAAATTGATTGGAGGTCGCCGGTTATTTATCTTTTCTTTTGAATATCCAGCATTTCGCCGTTAATGGTTTTTTTGCGTTGGGGTAGGATCTATTCAACCTTGAATTAACAGCACTGTTAACAGACTTTATTTCGATAAATGGATAAGTCTTGCCAAATTTCAATAATCGTTTGAGGTCGACAAGCAGTGGGATATTTTGCTTTCTGTGGAGTGCTTCTTCCGTAAATTGGTTCAGGTTAATAGCAACAAGCTGCGGATCTTTTGAATGGTCCACAGTATGTGGTTGTTCAGATTCTAAAAACTCAACAACATCCCAGAAGGACTGAATTTCAGGAGGATCGACAGCAATTGCTTGTTGTCGGTCTCTGGCAAGTTTTGGGATCAGTTCATTAACGCAAGCGATCTGTTGTTTACTCAATGGTATCACTAACTTTAAAGCATCAAATATTGCCCAAAGTTGCGCATGGACTTTTAATATTCTCTCTGTATGAATTTTTGGATCATTAGCCAGTGTTTGATAATGAATAGGAAATTTACGTTCAATTTCTTGTAAGACTTTATGCTCTGATTTTATCGCTCGCAGAATAAATCCTGAAACCTGCCCAATTTCGATTCGCTCTAGCCATTCAGCTGCTTTCTTTGTTTCAGTGGAATAACTTATTTTGTCAGTTTGTACGTGAATAAGACGCTGAAGTATTGCTTCAGATGCTTGTACTGCGGTGTTTTGGCTAATCACTACAGAAGCCTTAAATGGCGGTTCGTAGGTATCATTGCCGCAGTTTTTTATCCCTCTAGCAAAAATACAGCGGCCGTTATAAATATCTTTTAAATCTTCCCAATGAAAATCACTTTTCTTGGCATCTTTTCCCATGCTCCGGTCGCCTTCGTTAAGAACCACAGGAATATTTGCTACACGAGCTAAATTTCTACCTATTGCAGAACTGGTCGATTTACTTGGATCGAAACCTTCATAGTTACTTCTTCCAAGCAATTTCCATAAAAACTCGATCATCGTGGATTTACCTGTTCCCGGCGCACCAATGATCTCAAGAAAAGGATAGGTTTTATGAAGTTGCCTAATTTGCTCAGCGAATAAGCTGCCAAACCAAAAGCTGAGAGTGATTAATCCTTTTGCACCGAAGGCCAACCAATATTGGTTGAGCCAGTCAGGGTTATACTCACTTTCTATGGTGTTTATAGATAGTTTAATGGGCTGCTGCGATTTTATGCCCATTGACCTTATATCAAAAAAATCTTCTTCATTGATGGAATATTCGATGCCGTCTTTTACGGCTACATTATTGAATACATAACACCTGTGCTCACGACTGTAACCTATAAAATCGATTACATTGACTCGCTTGATATTGAATAAATGTTTACGAAACCACTTGTTTAACTGGTAGGTATTACCTTCATAAATGGCACCTGCGGCAACACTGGAAAGGCGTTTTTTGAATTCAATATGTGATGTTATTTGTGCTCCAGTAAAAGTTTTCTTGACGCTTAATCCATGCGAAAAATCTATTTGGAAGTAGTACCAGCTCTCGTCGGTTGTTAAATTTTCTTGGAAATAAAGGGCATGGGGATAACACATACACAGTAGCTGTACGCTGGTTGCTTCATTCAACGCCGCTAAATTATCATCATCTTTTGTCGTTTTATCATACTTATTAGCATGGAATTTGAACCAATACATACAAAGCTTAAACTCAAACGGAAATTCGTGCTGGCAACTTTTCTGAAATATTAAGAGTCCCTTAGCCTTAGCCGTAGGTGCTATTAACAACTCACCGAAGTAGCGGTAATCAGCTATGTGTTCAGGTGTTAGCTTTTCTCGCTGTAATAGTTCATTCCAATCTCGTTTAGATTTACCAGAAGGTGGTTGCGCTGCTGTGGCCTTCCAACCAAGTTGTCGAGCTTTTTCTATGAATTTAATGGTATAAGATTCACCTGCTTTTCCCGCATCAAATGCAAATACCAGAGTAGGCAATTCTGTGTTCGCAAGTTGGTTATGTAAATTCTGAAGTGATTCTGTTGGAAAGTTATGACAGCTCATTACACTGACAGCTGTAATGCCTATTTGTAGCAATGATAAAGCGTCGAAGATTCCCTCTGTGAGCCAAAGCTCAGCTGACTTTGTGATTGAACTTAGATTAAAGTCAGGTGCTTGCCACCAATAGCCTTTGTAGCTACCAGAGAACCGAGCCTTCATACTGCCAAAGCGCTCTGGTTTATCAATAAATCTTTCCCATGTTGCGCCATTCGTTAGCGTAAACTTTACAGTAGCAGTGCCAATTTGTTTTTCGCTACAATAATATGAGCCTTGCTGATACCAGCCTTTTATTTTTGATAGCTTTAAACCTCTCCCATGAGCAAGGTAAGCATCAGCAGCGGCATTTGGGTTAGAAACTAGTCCAGTTTTATCATCTGTTTTACTTGGAAAGCATTCACTCCATGATTCAAACAAGTCGTGATAGATGTCTTTGATATGAAGTTCATTGCCACACTTATTCAATCGGCCACAACGCAACAGCCAAGGATTACTTTTGTGAATATAAAGCTCCGATTTACCACAACTCGGACAGGTACCTTGTTGTAGGTAATCATCACTTTCCCTTTTAAAGTTATAATCGTGCTGTAAACGGCGGATAACTTCAGCGTGGAGTTCAGATCTCATGGCGCTCTCCTGTTGGTAACAGCAAACTAAACTCTAGGAATTTTTAAATTCTGTAAAAAGCGTTCCACTTTTCTGATGTCGTAACGACCGGGGCAGAAGTCCTGCAACTCCAGTAACGGAAAATTACAGTGGCGCTCCCAGCGTTTTAATGTGTTGTAGGTGATCCCAAAGTGGCGGCATAAGTCGGCTCGGTTGTACCAAACTTGTGGTTTATCTTCTTGTTTTTCATTGCTTAGCTGGTGTTGTCTTAGGGCATGAACAATGTCATTGGCGAAGGTTGCTCTCATAACGATAATCTCCAATAGGGTTAACGATAAAAAATGATGTCTTCTAAAGTAAAAATAGAAGTATCACAAAGTTTGGAAATATCAGAGCGAGCAAAATGACCCTTGAGGGCACTTTGCTAAAGATGAGTTGTTACTTATTGAAAGTATTAGAAAATAAAGGTGGTTAATTGTCAGGTTTTGTTCAGATTACAGCGATTTTTTTCATTTACATCAGACTTTTTAGAATATCTAACGCTTCTGAGGTGCTTTTTGAGCGTTGAATTTTAGCTAACAGCTCATCAAAGTTAAGCCGAGCTTTTGCGCCGTTCTCATACTCAAGCAGAAATTCTTTGCAGTCATCACCGACCATTACTTTCTTATGTGCCACTGAGCGGTTCTTAAATAATATTTGCAATAAGCTGATCAACTCGGCATCTTCTCCCGCAAACTTACTGACATCCACATCGGTAACGGCCATATCCATAGAGTCATAAGTCGCATAATTGTGGAGTCGTTGCTGCCAGATTTTTGATGCTTTTATGTGCAGTGTGCTACCTTGTTGATAAATATCCGTAATCCTTAACGAGTCATTGAAATGAAAGCGATTGTAACTGGCCAAGCGAGCGGCATAGGTTTTTATACAGCGAAACAGCTTCATCATCTTGGATACGAGGTTTATGGTATTGATATTAAAGTAAATAACATCTTACCGAATGAAATTAAACAAAAAAGATGCGATCTCAGGTCTGCACCTGAGTCTAGAGCAGTCTTTGCTGAAATCGCTGATTTTGATATTGCGGTCAATTGCGCAGGTGTTTCTGGTGTTCGTAAGCCATTAAAAGACTTTTCATTAGAAGAATATCAAATGTCCTTCAACGATGTTTTCAGCCCTTTGCTCAACGCCCTACAACAAGAGCTTCAGCTTGCAGATAACAACAATGGTAAACGTAGAAGGATCATCAATATTGCCAGCATTACCGCAGACTTTGGCGCTAAAAACATGGCGGCTTATAGCGCAGCGAAAGCGGCAATAGTAAATTTGACTAAAGTGGCTGCGGTCGAACACGCCCCTCATATTTTGGTTAACTCGGTGTCACCTGCCAGTATTGATACACCGATGATCAGAGCTAAGCATAAAGGTAAATTACCGGATTACAGTGAAAGCTATTTAACAGGGGATTGTGGCCAAGATAAAGACGTATTCGCTGTGATTGAAATGCTGCTAAAAAATGACTTTATGACTGGTCAGGATATAAAGGTAGACGGTGGCTATTCTTCATTATTCGAACTGAAATTATCGTAGATAACACTAATGTTGCAATCACCTTGTAGCCGACGATAAACGCAATCGACAGCATTTCATTTGAGTTCAGATGATTGTGATACATCATTATCGGGATAGAAATAAAACTCACCGAACATTCAGCCACTAAGCAAGCCACAAAGAAGCTGAAAAACTCATGTACCTTGCCATCCATAATGGCGAACAGTTTCAAGTTAATGCTGTTACTCAACCACACAAAGAAAAACGTCATCAACATGATGGTCGGGATCTCATTATAAACGCTCAAGTAGTCTTGCCGCTCTCCAATATGGCTCAGTAGCCATGCGATGCACACAAAACATAAATCCCCTAAAAAACCATAACGCACCACGGTATTGGCAAACAAAGTTCCGTAGCGATACTGCATTAAATTCGACAAGCTGAAGGTCACAGGAAAGAACAGCAAGCCAACGGATAAATGCAACTGATAACCAAACAACTCAATGGTTTTATAATCGAAAAAGAAAAAAGTGGTTGATGTCAGAAAAACCGCAAACGCAATCGGATATATCACTATCCAATGGTCGGGTAAGGACTCGCCAAACAGCTTATTGAGCATGGGTGACGTAACTTGAAGACATAGTGATGATGATGGGCAATATCTTATCGGTTTGCATTGGCTTGACCTGATCACCCTGATTTGAAATTAAACGGCCATCCTGCTCCATTCGGACAATCTGAATATTACGGCTCACTAAAATGTAAAAGTTGCCTCGGATGATCTTGGCGGTGCCGTTAAAAAAGATGGTGTCAGAAGCAGAGATAAAAGGCTCATAGTCAATGCCGCTACCTATAACACAATAGGTTTTTTCCACTTGCTCGATGTTAACGGTTAATTCAGGATGTAGGCTGATCACCGTTCGTCCTTGAATCGGCATTGGTGTCACTTTATCGAGGCAATAAATTTGCGACAACGTTAGCTGTGGTACAAGGTAATAATTATGCTCTGACTCATAGCGAGTGATAGGTAAGTTGAAAGGCGCATCTTCGAACAAATAAGCCACATCGACGCCGAACTTATCTGCAATAGTAAGCCTTTTACCCATAGGCGGCTTTTTCTTCGAATACAGCCAGTTCCTGATGGTCGACTTCTTCTCACCACTGATCTCAGTAATGCTTTCTTCTTTGTTCGGCGCTTCAGGTTGCAATTGTTTCGCAATCGCAATCACCTTGGTACGAAAATCCGGCTCAGACAAATCTTACCTCACAAATTAAAACTCAACCTTATCTATTGAAAAAATAGAAGCATCATGTTAATAATGCAAGTCACGCTTGATGTGAGCGAATTTTGTGCAATAAGTTCAAGCGTGTTTCTCAATTTTCATCATAACAATATGGAAGACTATCCAATCAACCGGGATTCGGTTGCACACAGATAGAGGGCTTACGCATGTTTGATGACAATGTATTATACGATCTCAACCTTCGCTACCTTTCTGCGGTAAAAGAGTTAGCAACTGAGGATCAACATCTCGCCAAAATCAAATTCGGCTTATCAGAATTAATGATAACGATTATAGCCAATTGCAGCTTTCAACAGCTTGAACACCTCGCTAATCAAAACGTTATCTCTTTTAATGTACTGCCAAATGAGAATGAATTCTGTCAATTTCTGGCGCAGCCGAATAATAAACTGCTTACTTTAATGCTTAAAACGTCCAATGAATTGATGGCCAGCGGCATCACACAATGAACCGTTTACAGCACAGCCAGCAGACCATTATGGTGGCAAAGTACATCGAGCATGGTTTTAAAACCTACATTATTAGTCATTACACCCAATTGTCTGCTAAGTACATTCGAGCCTTAATGAAAGAAATCACTGGAAAAACCTCATCTTCTGGTCAATTAATTCAAGTACCTCGATTATTCAAAAGTCGCTGTGCTGCCATTAGCAGTATTTTACTGATCTCCATCTATCACAAAGTCAGTCCGCTAACCGAGCAACCACGTTTGGTGGATTTAGATTTATTGATCAAGGTCTACGAGCACTTTGTATTACAAGTGGCGCATCACCAAGACAATCAACCCATCATTACCATTAATGACGCTTGGGTACTCATTGACGCTTACCTTAACCATGACATAACACTCATCCCTTGCGATTGTGGCAAAGTTACAGTGACATCCAACGCTTATGAATTTGAGCAAAATTGTCCATTTTGTGCGCTGAACGAGCAACATCACTTCAACTTGAAAGGGCTAAAATCAGTCTCCGTGTCGTAAATATCGACCTTCTCCGTTTTCTTTAAATATTTGACCAATAACCAAGCAGGTGTCACTAATACCAAACAACAAACCATCTTCAGCGACCACGCCGATAACATCATGGTCATTAACTTTGGTGAGCTAAGTTTGTTGGAGAACACCAGTAAATCAACTGTGATAGTTAATAAAGCTTGTCCCAATGCAGTTGTTACAATACTTCTGAAAATAAAGTAACGGCCAGCCATGCGAATTTTAAGTTTTGCCATCACGTACACATTACAATACTCACCCAGTGCAAAGCCCAATATCCCTGAAATAACGAAGCCCAATGTTGGCTCAAATACCGTTTGGTAAGCTTGACCATATTCGAACTGAGTGGGGTTTGGGATCAGCAACAACAGCTCTGCAAGCACCGCAAAAACAAGCTGAGCGACAATACCGACCCAAATAAAATTCTTAGCGGCTTTAAAGCCGTAAACGTCACTGACCACATCACACAAAATGAAAGTAAACGGAAATACATAAACGCCACCGGGAAGGGTAAGCCCTAAAACAGAATTGAGGTTATTGGCAAAGCTCAGTGAGATACACAGTACCACCACATAGCAGCCAAGTAGTTGTGACAGTTTGTTGAAATTGGCGGGTTGAATTAGGGATTGTTGCGTTGCTTGTTGCCGCATAGATACCCCAGTTTAAACGCATCTTTACTGCCCAGTCGATCAATGATATGAGTACACTGGTTGAACTCCTCCTTTGTCAGCCGAATTTCATTATTTGTCAGCTTATCTTTCACCGTGATAAACCAATTATCAGTGGCTATGTAATCAATACAGACAAATTCATATTGCGGCTGCATTTCACAGTAGACCGCATACATTGCCAAGGAACGAACATCTTGATGAGATAACCCGTCCAATAATGCTTTATCTGAAACTGCTTTTGATACCGGAGTTTTAAAAGTGTAGTGAGAATGGCGCAAACCAATCACCGCCATCTTAGTATTTTTATGCTCTGTAAATTCAACCAAGCGATAAGGCACTTGGTAGTCATCATACATTTCACGGTAAAGCGCTTTCAGTTTTGCGAAGAAACCTTGCTTATCATCAGGCATTGCCATCACCTATGACTTTCGAATCAGAATATCAGCCAATCATCGATCAACATGAATAAAGCCGTTAAAAAATCAGCTTAAATAAAATTAGATAAGCGATTTCAGATGGATAACTCAAGTGAAATTTAAAATATTGATAGAGTTGTTCAGGGCGTATTCAGTATGAAGTGCTTAAAGCGGTGAGGCGATGAATCATAAGCTTAAATCAGCTTGTAAAAGCCAGATGTCTTGGAACTGCTCGACAGGATTTGAATCATTTTTGGCGTATTTGGCGCTTTGTGATCGTGAAAGGATAAGTGCTGTCAAAATGGAAAAGTAGCACTTATTTTACTAATGCAGGATTCGCAACTTGCCAGCAATCAAACCCACATCTGCCAGCAAATTGCCCCAATATTGCCAGCCAAAAGTACCAATAGTCGCAGTTCTTTAAAATCGCTTGTTTAGCTCCTTCCATACCCTAGCAATGTTATTCGAAAAGTGAAATAACAGAGTTAGCAGTTTACAAATTAAACAAGGCACATGTTATGACAAAGCAAACCGTAAAAACCCGATTAGACGATGAAGATAAAGAAAAATGGCAACAGTTTTGTCATCACAACGGTATGACAGAATCTGGCATGATGCGTTTTATGATCAACAAAGTTTTACCTGATATTGCCAGAGAAGAAGACTTTCATCCGGCTAAAAGCAATAAAGTCACCATTCGTTTATCAGACTTCGATATGCAAAAACTCACCACTCAAGCGATTGAAGAAGGCTACCTTAGTCGAACTAATTGGGTTACTGCTTGTGTAACTGCAAACCTAACCCGAGTACCTGTATTGACCGATGAGGAAATAAAAGTATTAAGGGAATCCAATCGAGAGCTAGCCGCAATTGGCCGTAACCTTAATCAAATTGCCAGAGCATTAAATATCGATTTTAGGCACAGCGATAAAATCACCAGAGAAATGATTCAAATGCTGGACAACAAAATCATTGATCATAAAGCGAAGGTGAATACGCTCATCAATAAAAACTGTCGCCGTTGGGAACTGGAGTTAACCAATGAGCCGATTAATCAATGATTCAATATCCAACTTACTCGCTGGTGATGTCAGAACAAAATCAAACCGAGTAAGAGCAAATGGCCGCTATTCGAAGAAGTCACCAGAAGTCATGGTGAAAGTCAGCGGTTTTGGCTACAACCATGTTCATACCGCTAATCATTTTGATTACATCAGCCGCAATGCAAAATTAGAATTAGAAGATGAAAAAGGGCTGATTTACAAAGATCAACAAACCATTCACCAGCTTGCACAAGATTGGAATGACAGCGACTTTCAACAACGTAAACGAACTCGTCACAGCACTCACCTTGTATTATCCATGCCGTTTGGCACAGAACCCAGAGCCGTAAAACAAGCCGTTCGCTCTTTTGCTAAAAACACTTTTGCTGAAAATTATCAGTATGTGTTTGCGCTCCACACTGACACAGACAGCCCACACGTTCACCTTACTGTTAAAAATCTAGGTTTTGATGGTAGACGTTTGCACGTCAGAAAAGGTTTGCCACAAGTGTGGCGTGAGCAATTTGCTGAAGAGTTGGAAAGGCTGGGCGTAGCAGCTGAAGCTACGCCTAGTTTAAATGTTCTGCTTAAATCTAATAAAAAGAATCTACTTAGACATGAAAACATACAAGTTGAAATAGAATGATTTTTTGAAGTTATGACTCTGTATTAAAACAAAAAAGTATCTATTTGTTAATATGGTGATATTATTGCGCCCACTGATGGATTACTGAGTTTTTTATGAAGGATATTTCAGGTATTCAGTCTGTTTTGGAAAGCGTATTTTCTTGGCTGCTTTTGGCATCTATTTCAATTATCACATCTGGATGGCTTTTAGCACACCCAATCTCCAATACAATGGCAACAGACCAGAAGTTTGTTATCAACTTAATTGTTCTAAAAATACAAGCTACAGGAAGCCAAGTAATTCTGGGGTTTGGTGGCTTTATTATTACTACTTTATTATCTGGTGCAATGGCCGGAGAATGGATATATGAATTGGTAAAAATTAGTTTTGGCATTGATCCTGGGCAATTTAAATCAATTTGTATGTTCAGCTCTTTTTTGACCGTCGCTTGGTCATTTTTCTTTTTTATAATCCATTACTTGTTCACAAAAAACGGCTCAGACTTTGTCGATAATAAAAAACAGTATGCAAACTTACTGGGGCGTTTATCTAAACAAAATGCTGGAGGAACCAGTGAAAAATAAAGCTTGTAAAACTATAGCTGTTGTTAGTGGAAAGGGTGGTAGTGGCAAAACGATGCTTACAGCAACGATTGCTAAAATCCTAGATGAATCTGGTTCTTCCGTACTACTAATTGATGCGGATTTTGGGACTGCTGGTCTTACTTATTATCTAGGACTTAATGAGGTTTCTAATATTAGCGTTGGATTAACTAATTTATTCTCTAATATAGGAAAAACAGCTTTACCTCAAGAAAAAGTAATTGAGCCATTGAAAAGCTATAAACATACTGACTTTATTGGTGTAGGTGACCATCGAAGGTACAAGGAAAATGGTGAAAGCGGCTTCTTTCACGAATACTTTGATGAATTCATCAAACAAATTCAAGGTGAAGGTAAGTATGATTTCATTATTGTTGATTGCCGAGGAGGTATTGATGATGAGTCTCTTACTGTTTGTAAATCTTCCGATGAAATACTTATTGTCGCAGAAACGGATACGACTTCATTTCAAGCTACTCAATACCTAGTAGATACATTATATGACAATGGAGTATCTGATAAGTTGAGTGGTTTTTTTGTAAATAAAGTTTTTGATGATCCTTCAATTCTAATTCGAAGTGGTGTTATTAGCTTCAAAACAAGATGCTTATCTTCAATACCTTTTGATTTAGATGCAATAAAAAGCTTTATAGTTGGAGAAGTTCCAAAAGTTTCAAGTATTTATTCCAGCCAAATCTGTCATGGTCTGAAGCAAATAGATACATTTAGTGATATAGCTACCTCACCTCTTAGGAAGCTGGATGCTAAGCAATTTTCCATATTCAGTTTTAAAGACAGGAATATGAGTTTAGGATCTTATTTTATATCCTTTAGTCTGTTTTTATTAGTTTGTTCTGTAGCATTTAGTTTGGCTGCTAATAGTGTTTCAGATATAAAGGTCTTGATAGCTCTATTCACCTGTTTAATTCTTGCTGTAGCAAGCATTTCTGATGGCATCAAAAAGTTGATTGGAAGAGGGTTGTCTTCATTATTTTCAGTTTTTCAGGTGAAAAAATAAATCGCACGATTACTTGAAATTGCGAAAGTTAATACTTCCAAAAGCCCTTTTTATAAATTTTAGCTAAAGAGGCTTTTGGAGCGCTTTATTCTTGTTCTACCTGCAGTTTTGGGAACGATTGAATAATAGTGCTACTTTCTCTTACTTTCCTTTTTATTTCGCCCAGTTCATGTTGTTGTTCATATTCCATTACAAACTCCTGAATTTTCTCCGCATCCCTTGATGCCCGTAAAATCTCTTTCGGATCATCTTGCAGTACTTTTACCCAATGGTCGACGTAGGCAGCGTGTTGGCCAAATGAGTGACCAATTTGTAGTTCATCACCAATCATCAGTGAGCCGATTTCAGCTCGTAATTCTTCTTTGGCATAAGATTCGTCACCAAAGCGGCCTGTCATATCTCGGTTTAAGCGGCTAGAATGACCTGATCCGTGAGCGGTCTCATGCAGCGCTACCGCATAAAAATTATCACCGGTTTCAAACTGATTTCTGGCGGGTAAATGAATACTGTCAGTAGCTGGGCAATAAAACGCATTGTCGTATTGATCATGATGGATAGTGATGCCTGAGTTTTGCAGTATTTTCTCAGCTCGTTCATGGCGTTGCCATTCTGGAAGCTGCTTAACTTCAAGTTCTGGTAAGCCATCGATTTGTTCGGCATTAAATACAACTGCACTGAATACTCTTGGCTTATCGAGTTTTACATTAACTTTAATCGGTTTGCCATCTGAACCTAAAATTTTATTGCCGTTGCTGTCGGTCTTGTCGATTTTATCAAATATCTTCCAATACTGAACAATGGTGCCGTGTTGACCTTTTCGAACTTGGGCATCAATGCCGTTTGCTTGTTTGTAAGTCATCCAACGTGGATCTTCTCGGCATTGCATGGCTAACCAAATGGCATTTGAGCCTTTGTAGCGAGTACCACTAATTGGATTATGTGGCATTCTTGGTTGACCAGCTATCCAAGGTTTTTGCCAAGGAGCGGTGCCAGCTTTAAGTTGTTCAATCAACTTATTGGCAATTTGTTCGTGGTACGGAAGCTTTGGAGATGTTGATTTAACCATAGATTATTCCTCCTCATTATCAGTGGCTTCTTCTGTGGCATCCATTGCTTCATCTTCGTTGAGGGCATCTTCTTCAAAAGCGCCGAGTTCATTCGCTTCCGCTACTGTGACTTCAATAACATTGCCGGGAATGTTTAAGGCAAAAAGTTTTTCGTCTAAGTAAGTGTCTAAATTAGTGTTCAAGTTGTCGGTCATATTGAGGTTCCTTAATGGTTCTGGATGATGAATTTTCAGTGTTCTGAGGTTTCAAAAAAAAATTCTCAAGCTTATGCATTACTTTCTGCATAAACTGTTTTTGCGCTTCGGGTTGCAGAGATTGACAAAATTCCTGTGCAGCCTTTAAAGCGGATTGTTTATCGATTGCTTGCTTAGTTTTTACTGGCTCGATTTCATTGTATGGTTCGGCTTTTTGAGCCGTAGGTTGTTGTTTCACTTGAGGCGAATATGATTTTGCTTGTAGGGCTTTGAGTTGTTTAACGTCTTCTTTATCAGGTCGATAGCCCCGAACATTCATATTATGCATTGAGGCTTGCAGCCAAGCTTGGCGTTTGAAGGCTTTGGAGCCTGACAGTTTAATGGATTGCCAATCACGCTGTTTGGCGATGCTGAGTAAGCCACTGACCACTTGTGCATGGCTGAGTTTGGTTTGCAGCTTATTGCCTTTATCGATAAACGCTAAGCATTTCGGGCGGCTGCTAAAGTAATATTTGTTGTCGACTTCAAGGTAGAGCTTGCTGATACGCTCAGGCAGTGATTTGATTAATGGTTGTGATTTTGATGATTGTGGCTTTGTGTTTTCAGCCGCTTCATTATTTTTAGAATGAGTGAGTTTGGCGAGCGGTTTAAATTGCTCATCAAGCTGCGGATTCGCTGGTTTAGTTTGGCTTGTATCTGTTGGTATAGATGCTTTCTCGTTATCAGGTGTTATTGAGTTATATTCAGGTGTTCTTGTTTTACCTGATAGGTGAGGCCAGCAATGCTCAATATAATCTTCGATTTGTTGGCGAACAAGGCTTAAACCGCTGCTCATTGCAAGGTCATTAAAGTCGGTCATGCCAACTTCAATTTGATCTTGAATAAACCGAGGTGATAACCAATAGCCATTAGTAATATTGGCCGCTTCCTTGGCTTTTTCTATGCCTTTATTAACGGTATTTTTTCTATCGTCGTCGGCTAAAAACAGATGCTGACTATTGGGGTAGTGAGCTTTAAGTTTCTCTGCCACCTTGGGCATATTGCCTGCATCAACCGTCATTACCACGCTGCGATTGGTCGCTTCAGCAATACTCGCTGCAGTGGCATAGCCTTCGGCATACAGAATAGGCTCACCATTTTTAAGTGGCTTGTAGCCGACAACAAAGAAGTGTCCTGTCTTTTGTGCAGATTTTTTAAGGCATTTAAAACCGTTTGGGCTGATCCGTTGCAGTGAATGAATTTTATGGTTTTCGTCCATAAGCGGGATCACTAAGCGACCTTTTTTATCTTGCATTATATCAGGGAAAGGCTGAACGTCTTTTTTGACCAAGTACGGGTGGTTAATCTTGGCGTGTGGCATCAACTGAAATGCTTGGCTACAGCGTTTTGCATAGTGTTGATACCGTTTGGCAGCGGTGATCTCTCTAAGCGTTCTTTTGTTGGCTTGATGCGCTTTGATATGTAACTTTGCTAAAGGATCACTGTGAGCAAAACTGGCTCGCCATTTTTGTGGCTCAGTGTGATTGCGGTGATCTTGATACCAACCAGCGGGATGGCCATCATTGTAAGCACAATAAACTGCGCTTTTTTGGCCTCGCTTGTCATCTTGAGTTGCGACACGATGTTTTTGACCATCAAAAATCGGTGATTCTGGTAGTACAAAACCTGATGCTTCCAATACCTGTGAAAATTCAATTATTGGATCTTGATGTGTGGGTGTTTGAAATAAATCAGGATTCGGTAACCAAGGTTCAACTTTTGAAAGCGGTGTTCCAGCTTTTGCAAACCACAACCCTAAATCACCATCAAAACTCAGTGCATTTCTGCCATCTGGCAGTTGGCCTATGGCTTTTCGAGCTTGTTCCCGTTTTTCATAAGGCACGGCTAAGAAGGTCTGTTGCTCAAGTACGGCTTGTTCACTCATTCAACATCTCCTGTGGGTAAGGTATTGAAATACTGATTTACCATCGAGTTGATTTGTTCATCATCAATGGCATTAGGGTTCTGAGGTTTGGTTTCTGCTTGTGGTGCTGACCGTTGTTTTTGTTCTGGCTTTGAGGTGGCTTGTTCGCCATCGTCATTGGTGATTTTGATTGGAGTAACGGACTTAGCTTGCTGATGTTTTACCGTTACTTTTGGAATATCAGGTGTAGTCCATGTTTGCTGTACTTGGCTGTTTCCTCGTTGCATTAATGCCTTATCTTGATACCAGCGAATTTTACGGCATTCAACGGGAGGACAGTTTTCAACAAGTAGAATGGCGTTATCAGCACCTAAGCGCATGATCTCTTGCGGCAGCATTAAGGCTCGGCTGTGATCACTGATGTTTTCACTTCTACCACCTCGACCAGATAACTGTTTGCTGCGGCTGCGCTGTTTGATGGTGTTGGAGCCAAGGCTTTCTGATATTTCTCTGGCCACTTTTGGATTTTTAGGTGCAAACACAATTTGTAAGGCATGGTTTTCAACTAAGGTTTCTGCGCCATCATGACCGTAAATTTCTCGCAGCTGAGAAGGGGACTGAATAATGGTTAACAGTCGAATGCCGTAACCTGCAATATAGCTGATCCCTTTACTTAAAATGCTTATCTTGCCGATAGCGGCGAACTCATCCATCAATAACAATACGGAATGTTTGTATGCTGGATTTTGCTCTGGAAGTTCACGGGTATTAAGATCAATTAGCTGTTGAAAGAACAGATTGATCAGTGGTGCTAAACGCTGCAGATCATCAGGTGTGACACCAACATAAATGGATAAGCGTTTGCGGCGTAGTTCTCGCAGGTCAAAGTCATTGCTGGCGGTAACCGCATCAATCACTGGGTTGTAAAACAGCTCCAAAGCAGAGGTAAAGCTTTTACGGATGGAGCCTCTAGTTCGTTCAGGGGTTTCCAAATAATCTTTAAGTGCTGTATGGCATTGATTGGAGAGTGGTGATTGTCCAGCCATGCGCTCATTAATCAGCCCAATCAGATAACTGTCGCCTTGGTTGAGTAAGCGCAGCACTTCACCCATAGTCACAGGTAAAGGTGGCGTTTCTAGCTGGTACAAGACTAAGCCGAGCCAAAGTGAGCGAGCCGAGGCTTGCCAAATCGGTGATTCACTATCAATATTGGGAAACAACATTTGGCCGATTTTCTGAATATCGTTGATGCGAAAGCTTGGGTCGGATGAAATGTAATGCAGTGGATTCCAGCGGTGGCTTTGGTAGTCTCGTGGTGCAAGGTTGAGAAGGAAACAATGCTGACCATGAGCGCGGCGAAAGCCGGCGCTAATATTCCAGTTTTCTTGTTTGATGTCCAGCACCACCACTGAATCTTGCCAACTGAGTAGATTCGGGAGCACCACACCAACACCTTTACCGCTGCGAGTTGGTGCAGACATTAATACATGTTGCTGTCCGCCAAACTGTAAATAGGGCTTGGATAAGAAACCTTGTTGTTTACCGACAATAATCCCTTTGTTGGTTAGTAATCCCGCTTGCTTAATTTCTTGTTGATTGGCAAAGCGAGCCTCGCCATAAAGCGGCTGTCTTTTGGGTTTAAATTTTAAAACGATAGGAATGCCAATCGGTAGAAAACCTAACAACAGCGATAGCCCTAGCCATAGTTGGGTGCGTTTATCGTGACCGTAAAAATAACCGTAACGAATCACGGTGAGTGGTGTGGCACTGCGATAGTTTAAGTGAGCGAAATACAGGTAAATTACGCCACTGAGCCAAAGGCTGGCGATTAAGCCTAAGCTTGCGATAAGTAGGTAAACTTTGATACTGAGTGATTTACGCATATTAACCACGGAAATACACCTCACTGACAAAGCGGCGGCCATCGACATTTTGCAGTTGCACAATTACATCAACGCATAAATGGATTAATTGCTTGATATCGGCTTTCGATAAGCTTGAACCCGCTTGGCTTTCTTTGAGCAGTATCACCAATTGTTCAATGGCCAATTGTGCGCTCCCTGCGTGCATGGTGGTGATACTGCCGGGATGACCAGAATTGATATTGCGCAGGAAGTAAAAGGCTTCTTCGCCACGAATAAGTTCTGCCAAAAACACTCTGTCTGGCTTCATGCGTAAGCTGGATTCTAAAAGCTGTTTTTGAGTTATGGGTGCGATGCCTTGATTACCCGCTGAATAAAACAAACTGACACTGTTTTTATGAGTGCGGTATAGCTGCAGCTCATCAACATTTTCAATGCTAATTAACCGTTCTGTTTGCGGTACAAGTTGCAGCAATGAACGTGTAAAGGTGGTTTTTCCTGAGCCTGTAGCGCCTGAAACAATGATGTTTTTCTTGTGCTCAATCGCAAGCTGTAAAAATTCGGCAATGTGATTGTTGTCATAGATTTTCTGCAATTCGCATTCATTTGGCTTAGCACTCTTAGGAGCAACAGAGTCAAAGTAGCCTTGTCGCTGATAATCTTGCAGGGTGAAATTCTCACTGGCTGGTTTGCGAATGGTGATACTGATGCGGCCAATCAAGGTAGCAGGTGGAATGGTGATTTGTACCCGTTCTCCAGAGGGGAGTGTCGCAGAGAGTATTGGGTGACTGGCATCCAGTTTTTGACTTGAGTAGGTCGCAATCAACTTGGCCAATCGTTGGCAATATTCCAATGTAATGTTTTCATCTTGATACTGTTGCCAACCTAAATGACTTTCGTTGATCAGCTCATTAGGTTTATTAATCACTAATTCGGTGACGCCATCTTGCTGCAAATAAGGCGCAAGTAATTTTAAGTGCTCGAATAAGGCAACGGCTCGGCAGTTTTCAATCTTGTCTGCATTGTGAGTGTCTGAGTTATTAACGGCCAAGTTATTCACGACTGAGCTGCAAGTCATAGACACTCCTGAAGTCCAAGTCACGGGCAACGAACACATTGATGTGCTCACCTTGATTTTTGAGTAGCGTAGGTTTGATGCGAATGGAGTCTTGCAGGGCAATTGAAGCTAAATCTTTGCTGCTGCCAATGGTGTTGCCGAATTGAATTTGGTTCTTGTTTCCACTGTTGGCTTTATTCGATGCATAGCTTCCAACGTCACCAATTAAACTCAATAAAATGGCAGAGCCAAACCGTTGTTTAAAATGGCCGTCCACAAAGCCAGTGTGACCACTGCGCCCTAACGTGTCAGTACCGGGTGAATCTAAATCGATGATGACGCCATTTGGGGTTTCAATGCGATTCCATAACACAAAAATTCGTGCCACACCTTGCTGTAAGCCACTTTGGTACTGACCGACAATGTGACTGCCTTTTTCCAGCAACAGCACTTTGCCATTGGTGGAATAAATATCCCGACTTAATTGGCAGCGAGTCATGCCTGGCACATCTGAGCTGATGGCGGTTTCTAAGATACAATCTAAAAAAGCGCCTTTAGTGATGAACAAGTTTGGGTCTACAATATGACTGGCAACACTGCCACTCAGTTTGGTCGCTTGTAGCTTTACCGATAGCGAGCTGGGTTGTTGCTCAGAACTAATATCATCGTTAACTTGAGTAGTAGTTGGTTCAGAGTTTGGTAGCTGCGAGTTACGATTGATAATTAAAATCTTATCCCACTGTTTACGCTCAGCAGGTGTCAATTGCTTGCGAGTTGATACCGAAGTGTATTCAGGGTTAGCGGGTTGCGAGGTGAGGTCGGTTAGTCCTGTATGCAACAAATTGGCTTTATCAGATTCATCATCGGCAGAGTTTGATGGCTTATCGTGAGTTTTAGGTAACTCTGGTGGTTTACCTAAATGGTTACCAATTTCTTTATTGGTATTGGGTTGCTGTTGTTCATCTTTAGCGTGGCTAAAACCACCGTTAACCAATACCAGTAAGCCTATCAACACCAAGCAACAAACAATCATTACTGGTTTGGATAATGCCATGCGACTGCCTTGATTTGCCGTTAGCTCTGGTACGGCTTGCGTTTCAACAAGAGCATCGTTTTGAGATTGTTGGTTAGTCATGATGTTCTCCTTTGAGCTTGCGAGTCACATGGGCAATATTGCTGGTTTGGTAGTTGGCAGGGGCTTCGTTATCGAAACTTTGATTAAACAAACACACCACAGTGTCGCCTTGACGCAACACTAACTGCCTTACGACCCGTTGAATAATGATGGTGTCTGGATAGTTTGGATTAACGTTGGAGTTAACCAAGCTTTCGCTGTTATCAGAATTGATAATGTAAACCGCAGGTAAATCTTGCTTGCGGTTAAAGGTCAGGTAAGTAAAACGACCATCATCAAAGGCATGAATCGGTTCAATGCTGTCATCGCCTTTATAGAAGTAGTTCTGATTACGTACTTGTGGCGGCTGATTAGCGTTCAGTTGTTGTTTAAGCTGCTGTAGCCTCTGCTCTTTGATATTGGTTTGTTGTTGCTGAGCAGGATAGTGAAAATCAATGGCAAACATCATATCGTTGGGATAGGGGTGAGCGCCGTGTTGTGACCAATGGGCTGACAGTTCGAAACTATAAACTCTTTGGTTAGTTAATACCGTCATATTGGTAATGGCTTTTGCTGCTTTGGGCTTGATGAAGATGTGATTGGCGACAGGAATTACTGACCACGCATCACTGTCACCTATAGCAATTTGTTTAATAGATTCGCCTTGAGCAAAAGCAATATCAGTCGCAAAGCCATAATGACCAACCAATTTCACCACTTGCTCAGCTTGGTAGTTAATGTGCCTTACTCGTTTATCCAGCTTACCCATATGTGGGGTTTCAAGGGCAAAGGAAAAGTTTGAAAAAAGCATTAACGTCATGCCAGCGCAGGCTGGCATCCAGCGACTTTTTGTTTTTGAAAGGCTCAAAGACACTAGGCTCCAGCCTACTCTGTAGCGACAACTTAGGAAGTTGCATAACTTCATTCACTACCTCCCGTTGCTTGATCATTGCGATAACTCAATACTTGAAAGCCAAGCGGGTTTAAGCGGCGATCTTCCAGCTTCATCGGTGAGTTTCGATATACAAAGGTAATGGTCGCTATCCAATGACTGACAGGATGTTGCTCTCCAAGACGTTTGATTTGTTTTGAGTAACGTACCAAGGCAGTTTTGTGTTGTTCACCAGCGACTTTTTCATTACCGATAAAACTGATGGCTTCGATATGCACTCGCACTTGTGTGGATTGTCTGTAACGATTGATTGGTGCTTGTGGGTTCGCTTTAGGATCGGTAAGCGCCGAATATTCCTGTTGCACAGGTTCGGATGACATCACACCAATCACGTTGCGGTCATAACTGCGAGTTTCCCACTGGTAGCTTTCTCGATGGCGTAAGTATTGAGTGAGCCAATATTTATCCATCAACTCTTGGGCTTGAAGTTGCACTTGACCGTGACTGGCGAGTGTAGAAACGACATCTACCAAGCCAGTATTGTTATCGACTCGAATCACGAACGGTTCGATAGATTTCAATGGCAGCAAACATACTAAGCCAACACCTTGCAGCACAGCTAGGAGCGTTAATACTGCGCAGCAACGCCACGCCCGTTGTTCAGAACGTTTGGTTTGCGTGCTTAATTCGGCATCCCAACCTCTGGCTTCTTTGAAGTATTGCTTGGCAAATTGTTTCTCAGATAACGGCAAGTTAAGCGTGTCTGGCAACATATTAGTCATGGTGCTCCTTAGCTGAAAGCTTCACTGGAGTGGTGTTCAGGGGCTTTAAGCCTTTTCCATCGTTTTTGCAATGCGATGGCTTAGGTGCACTGGCGCAATGGGTTAATACTAAAACCAAACTAAGGGCGATAAGTTGCTTCATTCCGATGTGTCTCCATTGCGTTGTGAAATGCTGTTACCACCAAAATGTTGCTGGTAAGCGTGATAGCTGGCACCAACAGGTTTTAATGGTAATTTGAGAGCCTGACCTGTGTAATTTAAATCTCGACGTAAGTTTCGGTATTGATGGCGTAAAGAGGTTGGTCTTAGGGCGTGTAAGCTATGAGCAATCGCACCGTTTGCGGCTATTGCTACGCCACCACCAAGCGCAGCAGCCATTGCAGGAATTTGTTTCATCACCAAAATGCACAGCCCAAGTACAATACACAGCATTGAGCTGTCACTGAGGGTGGAAACGGTATTGTGGTTACTGGAAATTTGCTGCAGATAATCAGCGGCAACCGTTGTCATTAATTGACCTGAAGCGACACCAAGAAGTAGCACAAAACCAAAGTTGAGCACCATGCCTAGCCAGCTCTCAAAGAAACGTTGAGTCGCTTGAAACAATAACAACACAAAGAATGCCGGGCCGACTGCCAGTAAAATACTGACCATCACTTTGCTGAGCAGAATAAAAAATGCGACTAACAAAGTCAGGCAGCTGCCAATCAGTACTACGGCAATGGCTAAGAAATACATGCCGAAGTTGCCGTTCATCACGCCACCTTGCTTCCATGATGTATCAGCAAGGGCAAAGATTTGGGTGAACAGTTTATCGAGCAAGCCTGCGGCATCTTGACTTGAGTTACCTGTAATGATTGAAGCGAGAGTTTGCGGGGTATCACTTAAAAATGTGACTACGGTCTGATTGTAACGGCTTGCTGTCAGCCCTAAAGCTAAGATAAAACCGACACGCAAAATTCGGAAAAAGCCTTCTTGTAGTGGCGCATCACTTTTACCCATCATTAGGCTGTAACCCCAAATTGCAATCCAGATAATCATTAAGCTGCTGAACAGTGGCAACAGAAAATCAATCAAGCGCACAGAGCCTTGCTGCACATAGTTATTGAGTGCATGGTCAACCATGTGAAAAATGCTTTGATAGAGATTACTTCGAGCAGCCATGACTTTTACCTAGTTCCAGCCGTGGTGTTTAGGCAGCTTATCTACATCAATATGAAGTGGGTGTAACTCGCCCGAACTACGTTGATTAGCCGCTTGCAGGGCATTAATGCACTCAGGTTGATTACGATATTTAGCGGGATTTTCACTGCAACGCTTTAAGGTATCGTCCAGCTGTTTGTTGTGTGCCAAATACCAGTTTACGGTTGGCGCTGCTGTAGTGTTGTCTTGGTTATGTTTGCTATCAAAGCAAGCTGCTAAAGATAGAGAGCCGATAGCGATAATGGTTAAATGTTGTGCTTTCATGGGTACTTCTCTTTAGGTTGTACCCGTCCTTGGATTTTCTGGTAAAAATTTGTTAGTAATTCAAATTAATCGGGTGGAGTTCACCACCAGATTCAATGGCCATTTGGGTAATACGTTGTTGCGTCAGTGCATCACTGGCCTTAGCTTGGGCTTGTAGTAGTTGCAGCTTGGCTTGTTCGTTGGCGAGCATGACGCCTTCGGCATCAATTCGAGCCTGTAAATCCTCAATGTCTTTTTGTTGTGGTGCATTATCGATTTTCTGAATCAAATGCATTAGCTGTTGATATCGAGCTTGAGTTTGCTGCAGTGAAACTTGAGTTTGCCCGAACCAGCGGCCACGGTAGCGGTTAACATCATCATAGAGTCCGGCTACATCACCACCCAGTTGCAGCCATTGACTGTTGTGTAAGCCTTGTTGTTTCAAAGTTAAATTTGGGTCAACCTTAACGCTGATGTCATACACTGAATCAATGGCACCTGACATATGCCGAATGCCATTAATGCTGTGCAATTGGTATTTTGCGGTTTGCAGTTGCTGTTTTAGAGTGTTGATTTCCTCAAGTAGATGTTTCACCTGAATGATGTTTTGATGTAGGTTGGCGACATCAATGACAGGGAAGGCCATTGCCGATTGAGATAATAAAAGCAGAACCAATAAACGCTTCATTGCTCACCTCGCTTATCGGTTAAAGCTTGGGTGTAAAGCGGTAACCAATCTTTGGGATTGCTGCCGATCTCTTCAATTAACTGGTGCATTAGGTTTATTTTGTCGGTAGTGCCTGAAATTACGGCGAGTTCGTAATCAAAACCTGTTAAATTTAGAGTTACTACCGCACTTTCATGACCTTGCTTAATCAGCAACTTTCGAGAGTTGGGCATGAGCTTGGTTTTGATGAGTTCAAATTCCCGTTCGGTCAGACCAAAGCCATCAATGTAATCTTGCCGTTTAGCTTTTGGATTAGGCATAAACATAAAGGTGGCGCATTGCTCAATTAAGGTATGGGCAATCGGTGATTTGAGTACATCCTTGGCAGATTGGGTGGCATACACCATTATGCCGTTCTGCTTTCTGATGACTTTTTGTTTGTTGTTGGCTAAGTCTTCGAAATATTCATCAAGTAGTAGCTTCCAGAATTCATCCATGATGATTTGCAGTCTGCGGCCATCAATCAGCTTTTCAATGCGATGAAACAAATACATGACAATGGGCGTTCTCACTTCTGCATGGTCAAGAAACTCTGAGACATCAAACGCCAGTAATGTTTGATGTGTGATGTCCAATTCATCAATCGGATTATCCAATACCCAAGCCAGTTGACCGTTGTCGCACCACTTTTGTAATCTGGCATGGCTGCCGTTTTGCTCTACTGGGTCGAGAAATTCTAAACAGCGACTTAATCGACGCAGTGGTTTATCGAGAGCCATTACCCCGTTTACTGCACTGCTCAATTCTTGTTGCTGCGAGTGACTTAAACCCTCACCAATTAACTTGGTCAATAAAGACGTTAAGAACAAACGATTGTCTGGCGTATCATCAATGTTAAATGGATTAAATCCAGTTGGCTTACCCATTTGCAATGGCAGATATAAACCTTGGCAAGCACGTACATAGACTTCCAGTCCACGGTCTTTATCAAAGATGATTTGTGTCGGTTTGAATTTCTTGCTTTGAGAAACAAGAAAACCTTGCAGCACCGTCTTACCAGACCCAGATGCACCAATAATCAAAGTGTTGCCTAAAGCGTGGTACTCATCCTTGAGATTGGCTTCCTTCGTTTTCTCAACATTTGCATCAAAGTTTTTGTCCTCCTCGTTGCTAATGGGTAAGTGTTGGGACGTTAAACTCTGATGTTGTTGCTCGGTACGGTTTGGTTTAGTACTTTTTTGATGGCTTTGTGCTTCATGAAAGTTAAAGTAAAAAGGCGCACCAGACTCCGTTTGAAATATGGTGACGGCATCGCCCCATTGATTGCCTTGAATGCGGCCAGTTGGGAAATTATGAAAACTGCAAAATCCAGCGAAGTTACGAGATGAAATTGGTGCGGGGCGAGGGCGGTATTTGCTGTTGGCAGGTAACTGTGACCAATAAGCCGCTGCTAAGCCTGTGCGTTCTCGTGTTGGAATAATACCCAGTTCAGCCATTTCTGATTTTACGTTGGCTAAATGGCTATCGAGTTTTTTGGTGGTATCAGCCAGCAAGGTTAATACAAAATGATGTTCACCATAAACAATGCGATTTGAAGTGAGATCATCCAAACCAAGATTGATATCATCCACTTGCGATTGTGCTAAATCACCTGTAGTCACTAAACGGTTCTGCTGGCGAATACAGAGTTGCGTCGCAATAGGCTTTGAAAGAAACTGAAAACTCTGGCTTAAGATAAAACTAAAAGGTGCAGAAAGTAGGGCATTGAGTAATCCTGCTTCAGTGCGTTCAGGATATTCAGCAATGCTCAAACAAGCTCCGTATTGCTTATCCGTGATGCCTTCTAACGCAAAGGTATCGACACCAAAGTAAGGCCGAATTCTTGGCAGTGCATAAGCGAGATCGACTTTAGGTAGAATGCGCTGTTGCCATTCACAGTTAACCAGAAAATCAAGAAAGGTCAGTACCTCAGAATAAAAATGGCCGTTTTGATAATAAGTAGTAAGGCGTTGTGGCTGATATTCAGAAAGTGAAGCGGTAACGGTACTGACAATCTCATTTAATGCTCGAATACATTTTAGCTGCTGAGCGATGTTTTGCTCTTTAGTTTGCGACTTTTTGAAAACATTGAGTGGCTCGCTAACGCCATCTTTGTAGGTTACAGTCAAATATAGCTCATTGATAAATAGCTCACTTTGGCAGATTTTTTCAGCATATTTCTGGTTAAGCTTACGGTCGAATTCAACCTCAAACTCTCCGGCAGGAAAGGCTTTAATTTCACGACGAATGGTATGTGACCATAAACAGATATTGGGATTGGCAATGTTTCGCAGCATTAAATTAAGCTGCTCTTTCCAAAGTTCGATTTGCTCAGCATCTTGGGTTTCGTGAGCAATACCCTGAAGCTTAATGACTTGCAGATATTCACCATTTCGAGTTTTGACCGTGTTTAAATCACATAAGGTTTGATAAGGAATGAACTCAGCCACTGAGTTTTCCCGTTGCCACAGTGTTGGTAATGCATTGGATGTCATACTGTGATCCTCCAACTGCCGATTTCATAATTTGAACTGCGAGTGCTGATATCAGGGCTGGCGGTTGCTACACCGAATGTACGCCAACCAAGGGATTTGGCTTTAGTGATAAACCACAAATGTTGGAGCCTGAAAATACGGGGATCATGTAAACAGAGGCTATATATCAGTGCGTGAATGGGTGGATATAAAAGTAAAGTCAGCGGATTTTTGGTGGCAATCATTAATACTGCAACTAAACCAGCAGTGATAATGATGCCATCGAAAGTTACGCCCCATTTCATCGCAGGGCGGGTAACGGCAACAAACAAAGGATCTTGATGCTTCATACTCTCGACTCCTATTTCACCGCAGAAATGATGAGATCGACAATGGTGGTGCCACCAAAGACCAGCACGATACCTGCAATGTATTTACCGCAGGTTTCGCCGGTGATCCTTCCGAACCAAGCCAGATAACCCAAGATGGCAATACCAATAATTGCCGCACTGCGAGCAATGCCATTGGTAAGCAAGTCCATAACCCAATCCACACCTTCGGTAATGGGATTAGCAAAGGCCAGCTCTGGGACTAACCATAAACACAACAGCAAAAAAAGATGGGCGCTGAGCGCCCGAAAGCCATGAGTGATTGCAGTTTTAGTTGGAATGAGTGAGTTTACTTTCATTTCATACTCCAAACATTGAGCTAAATGAAAGACACTTAAAATCCGTTGAAAGCATCATTTTTAATTCGTGCGTTGTGAAAACAATTGCACGATGTGAGGAATGAGTAAATAATTTAAAATATAAATAGTTAAAAATTGCGAATTAAATTTAGAAACTTTTATACCTATCTTCCTTTAAGGTGCTGTACTCAGTGATAATTAATTTCTATTTTAGTAAAGCGCTTGTCAGCAATAGTAGAAGCTTTTTTTAGGGGTGACGATGTAGAATAGATGGCGATTAAATCTATTCTTCATGGATGTTAGCGTCTTTTTTTAGACAGTTAGAATTAGAACTGTAATATTTTTATTCACTCGAATAATTAGCACTGAGAACGTTCTAAGAGTTACACCTTGAGGGGCACAAGGGTACCTATAACATTTAATTTCCTTTAATCATATCTGTAGTATTTGTTTATCAACATGGTCATAGGCCATAGGAGTTTGGTTGATAGTAAATTGGCCGGTATGAAAAATAGTTTTAGGTTGAATTTAAGGTGTTGGTTATCGGAAAAAAATGTTGTAATTTATGTGGGTGAACTGAATCAAAGATATAATTTACTTTATCTATGGCTATGTTGTGTTTAACTGTCGGTAAATTTTCAACCACTTGAAAAGCAATCACTTTATTCCAAGTATGAATTTATGAAATATTCAGCTAATCAGCTGGTTAAACATCTGACAACACTTAACTCGAACATAGCGAAATCTATTACTTTCTTTTTCAAAAACCGAAATTAATCTGTAGAAATATCATGTGGCATTTTGTTAAAAAGAAAGGATTGCGTGAATTGTTGGGAACTATAAATGAAAAATTGCTTTACTGAAGAAGATTATAAATTTATGTCGAGAGCTATTGAGCTTGCGAAACAAGGACGTTTTACAACAACACCTAATCCAAATGTAGGTTGTGTAATCGTAAAAAACGGAGACATCGTAGGAGAAGGGTTTCACTCTAAAGCTGGAGAGCCTCATGCAGAAATAAATGCATTATCTATGGCTGGAAATAAAGCAAAAGGAGCTACAGCTTACGTTACTTTGGAGCCATGTAGTCATGTAGGAAAAACTCCTCCATGTGCAAATGCGCTTAAAGCAGCAGGAATAAAGAAAGTAATTTCATCTATGATAGATCCTCATCCAAAAGTTAGTGGGCAAGGGTTAAAATTTCTTGAAAGAGAAGGCGTGTTAACCCAAACTGGATTACTTGAACAAGAGTCTAGGGCTTTGAATCTTGGTTTTTTAAAGAGAATAGAAACAGGGTATCCATATGTAACATGCAAATTAGGAGCTAGCATTGATGGTAAAACAGCGTTAAAAAATGGGGAAAGTAAGTGGATCACCTCTGAAGAGTCTCGCAGAGATGTTCAGACATTTAGAGCTCTTCATAGTGCAATAATGACTGGCGCTGATACTGTTATTCAGGATGATGCTCGATTAAATGTTAGGGCAAATGAAATGGAAATATACCCATTAGGTATGGATGGTTTGCGACAACCTGTTCGTATAGTAATAGATGGTCAAAACCGCTTAACAAAAGATCTTACAATGTTTTCTATCGAAGCTCCTATAATCTTGTTACGTTCCCAACCTGATTTATCTAATTCTTGGCCAAGTTTTGTTACTCAAGTAGAGGTGCCTACTAACCCAAAGAACGGGAAGTTAGATTTAAAGACAGCATTAAGTATCTTGGCAACCAAGGGGATAGACAGTATATGGTTAGAAGCTGGTCAGACTCTATCTGGACAATTTGTTCAATCAAGGTTAATTGATGAATTCATTTTCTACCTCGCCCCGACGCTTATGGGGCATGAGGCTAAATCCTTAGTTAAGTTGCCAGAAGTTAAAAACTTATCTGAATCGTTTTACTTAAAATATAAAGAAGTCGAGTCCATAGGGAAAGATTTAAGAATTCGAGCAATCCCTTTATAAAATATGTTAATTTGCCCAGAGTGCGTTCCCATTTTAGCTAATCATACTACATCCGTGACCAGTTGAAACGTAAGCGTCCGCTAAAAACCACTACACCTTATCAAAATTCCAGGGCATCAATGGTTCTAACTCAGTGGGATTAAGAGCGAGTTGCTCAAATGCATGGGTAAGGTATTGCGTGGGGTTCACGGCATTCACTTTGCAGGTTTCGACGATGCTGTATAACACAGCACTGCAATTAGCACCGCTTTCAGTGTGACAAAAGAGGAAATTTTTTCGACCAACCGCAAAGTGTTTAGCTTCTCGTTCGGCTCGGTTATTGTCGATGCTTAACCGACCATCTTCGAGATAACGAATTAGCTTATTCCATTGGTTTAGGCTGTAATTAATTGCTTTACATATTTTGGTACCTGATATTACTTGGTTGACGGATTTTTCCAACCACATTTTGTAAGCATTAATAATCGGCAAAGCCTCTTTTTGTCTCATTTGATATTTCTCTGCTGTTGATTTCCCTTTCAACCGTTTTTCTATTGCATAAAGTTTTTGGATAAAACTTAAACCTTGTTGTGTTTTGCTCGCTTTGCCTTCACCTTGGCTTTTTATGATATCAGTAAATTTACGGCGTGCGTGCGCCCAACACCCAACAAGCTTGGCCATAGTGCTCTCAAAGGCTTGATAACCATCCACGTGCATGTAGCCCTGATAACCATCAAGGAAATCAATAATACACTGTGCACATTTACTGGCTTGGTAATCAAACAACACGATGTTGGGTGAAGCCTGTTTATCTGAGGGTGGCGAGTCTGCACCGCAACAGTAAATAAACATGTAGCATTGGCTTTTATCCATTTGGTTAACCTGCAAACGTGTTTCATCACAGTTAATCACAGGTCGTTTGAGCAAATATTGCTTAAGCCGTTGGTAAATCTGCATCAATATGCCTGCACATTTTATCATCCACTCGGATTGAGTTTGACGACTTAAGTGAATGCCATATTGAGCAAATAGCTTTTCTTGGCGATACAAAGGCAAACTAAATTGAAACTTGTTGGTGATGATAAAACTTAGCAAGCTTGAGGTGGCATAGCCTTTATTGATTACCGCTGGCGCCATTTTCTTTTGTTTGATGTGAACTTTGGTGCCATGCTGCTCACAATGACGGCAGCTGTATTTGGGCCTGATGTGTTGAATGACTTTGAGCTGCATTGGGATGACTTCAAGCTTTTCACTGATGTCTTCGCCGATTTTATGTAAATCATGACCACAGCAATCACAAGTTTTATCTTCAATATCGTGAACGATAGGCTCTCTAGGCAAACTTTCGGGTAAGGGTTTGCGCTTGGGTTTGCTGCGCTCATAGGTGATGGTTTGTTTTTCTTCTGGCTTGGCTTCTTCATCGGCTATGGCTTCTGCTTCATTAAATAAATCGCCTTGATGTGGGTTCTGCTCTGAGCTTTTACCAAATTTTTGTTGACGCAACAGCCTGACATCTTCCCAAAACTGAACCAGTTGTTGTTGGAGTTTGGCAATATATGATGGACCCCATAAACTGGACAGGTAGCTAAGTTAAGTTTTCTGGCTGTAAGATAACCCTTTAGGAGGGAATCATGGCAGCAAAAAGAAAACGACATAAGCCCGAATTTAAGGCTCAAGTAGCACTGGAGGCCTACAAGGGGGACAAGACCATAAACCAGCTGGCAAGCGAACATGAAGTTGCAGCTGTTCAGGTTAGCCAGTGGAAGCGACAGCTACTCCAAGGGGTTCCAGAGGTCTTCGGCAGGATACGACCAGAGGTAGATCCAGATGCGCTCACAGCACCACTGTATCAGGAGATCGGACGGCTTAAAATGGAGCTGGACTGGTTGAAAAAAAAATCTGGCAATGTCCATTGATGACAAACGGGGATGCATAGATCCGGGTCACTCGAAGATCAGTATTCAGCGTCAATGTGAGCTGATCGGGTTAAACAGGTCAAGCTGGTATTACCAAGTTTCTCCAGCTCTGGAAAGTCCTGAAAACCTGGATCTGATGAGGCTCATCGATGAGCAGTATACACGTACACCGTTTTACGGCAGTCGTAAGATAACTGCATGGCTGAATGAACAGGGTTTTCCGGTCAACAGGAAGCGTATACAGCGACTTATGAGACTGATGGGCATACAGGCTGTCGGACCAAAGCCAGGCACGAGCCTGAGAAACAAGGAGCATAAGGTCTACCCATATTTGTTGAACGGCGTTAATATCGTGAGACCTAATCAGGTGTGGAGTACTGATATTACTTACTGTCCGATGCCTCATGGGTTTATGTATCTGGTTGCCATCATTGACTGGTACAGTCGTTACGTAGTCAGCTGGGAGCTATCGAACACACTGGATGCTGATTTCTGTATTCATGCGCTAGATCGTGCTTTGGAACGAGGTGAGCCTGATATATTCAACACTGACCAAGGTTGCCAGTTTACCAGCAATGATTTTCTGGCACCTCTTCAGGAAAGGGAAATACGCATTAGCATGGACGGAAAAGGGCGAGCGCTGGATAACATTTTTGTCGAGAGACTGTGGCGCTCCGTCAAGCATGAATGGCTGTATACGCATGAATTTCAAACTGTTCCGGAGCTTTATACAGGACTGGATGAGTACTTTGAGTTTTACAACACTGAGCGATTACACCAGTCGTTGAGTTATAAAACTCCTCAGGCAATTCACTTTGCATGAGGGCTTTAAACCACTGCCAGGACTTAACTTAAATTTGTTGATTTACTGTCTTGACAGTGGGGTCCACTATAATAAGCTGGTCTTTTTTCGAGAGTTGCAGGTCATTTTTTGAGATTAGCTGCTCTTTATCCGCGAGATGTTCCGCGTTGAGTTGACGCTCTGCGAGCAGCATAGCTTGCAGAGTGTTGATGTCGGTGGGTAACGCTTGGTCTCTCAGTTTCATGAGTCCAATTTACCATGAAACCAAGGGGGTGCTTAGTTCAATAGGTGATCAACAATAACCTAAGATCATAAGACGCTAAGCCGCGTACATCCCCTCGCAATTTATGATTTGATGACCCACAATGGAAAATCCGTCAAGTAAATTATGAAGTTCGGTTTCGGATAGTAAAAGCTGTGTCGCCTTATGATTGGTTGGCCATTTGAATTTTTCCTTGGCGAGCTGTTTATACCACAGGGCAAAGCCTGTTTTGTCCCAATACAATAGTTTGAGCTTATTTTTGGCTTTGTTTGTGAATAAAAACAAGACTCCGCTGAATGGCGAAAGGCTCATACAACTTTCTACCATTTGGCTTAATCCGTTAATGGATTTGCGAAAATCGACGGGTTGTCGATAAAGGTAAATTTCGGGCGCATCAACAAACATCTTCATGAACGAACGCCTTTTATAAAATCAGCCAACCATTGGGGGGAGGTACCTCCAGGTAGTGAAATATTAGCGCCAGCAATGCTCACTTCAATTTTACTTGTGGTTGGTTGCGTTTGAGTGGTGGTTGATTCAATGGCAATAAATTCATTTTGTATAACCTGAGTCACCTTAGTTTCATCTTGCTCCATTTGTGCTTTAAACCGAGCCTTGGCTTTATAAAAACCTGCTTCAGATAAATGGTGATTTAGGCAGAACTGCTTAATGGTTAATCCTGATGATTGCTGAACGTCAATAAAATGAAGCCATTGTTCTTTTGTAACAGCTGTAGTTGGCATTTTGGTCTCCGATAACATTTATCAAAAGGCCAGTTTGAGGGCTTTTATCATTAAAGGTAGGTGGGGTTTGGCAGACGTTTACGTTGAAACATTCCAAAAAACGTTATCAATCCATTTAAAACTTGGCGTTTAAATTAAATAGAATTTTTTGAGATGGCTCTGATCATGTCTGTTAAAACAGCATTTTTGAGAGGAATGATAATTTTGATGAAGAGTGAATTGATTAGATATGGTCAATAAGCGGACTTACAGTCCGCAAAAAATAACCCACCGTCTTTCAGGCGGTGGTTGTTAAGTTTTGATGTGGAACGTTGGTTTAATTTTTGTTATAAATAATATTGTTCTACGCTGCTGTTTTCGTTTTGACTCTTTTGTTTTTTGGGCTTCCAATTACTTTTAGTCTAAATATAACTAAAGGAAATATGGCGAGAACTATACATGCTATACATAATATTTGAAAGTTGTACTCAGTTATTATAAATGCTCCTATGATAGGTGCAAATACCCAACCTAAAGAAGTTAAAGAAAAAGTTGCAAAATATTGTCCTTTTTTATTTTTAGGTGCTAGTTTATCTACCAAAATACTTAATGAAGGAAATACAATAATTTCTGCAATTGATAAAAAAATAGTTGCAATCATCCAATCCTTAACCTCATCATCTCTACACAAAAAATATGCAATTTGAGCCATAATTAAGATAATAAATCCAATGCTTATACGATTAGTTAGGGAAAGTTTAGATACAAAAGTTGCTATAGGAACATGAAGTAAAATAACAACTAAAGAATTTAACATAACAATATTTGAAAGTAACCATTGTATGTCTCTTATTTTACTATTACTTAAGTGTATCATCAGAGAAGTACTCACTTGTTCTGTGATGAACATAAATATTACAGTGCAAATAAAAATTAATCCAAAAATAGGAGAGAAAACTGTGGTCTTATATTGGTTAAATGAAATTACTTTTTTGTTTGCTTTTGTGTCATACTCATAACGAATAAGCCATACTAAAGATATAAAAAATATATTACTTAAAGATACTAGGTTGAGAATGCTTACTATACCTTTAAGTTCAAGGAAAATACCTAAACTTACTCCAATTATGATGGACCCCATAAACTGGACAGGTAGCTAAGTTAAGTTTTCTGGCTGTAAGATAACCCTTTAGGAGGGAATCATGGCAGCAAAAAGAAAACGACATAAGCCCGAATTTAAGGCTCAAGTAGCACTGGAGGCCTACAAGGGGGACAAGACCATAAACCAGCTGGCAAGCGAACATGAAGTTGCAGCTGTTCAGGTTAGCCAGTGGAAGCGACAGCTACTCCAAGGGGTTCCAGAGGTCTTCGGCAGGATACGACCAGAGGTAGATCCAGATGCGCTCACAGCACCACTGTATCAGGAGATCGGACGGCTTAAAATGGAGCTGGACTGGTTGAAAAAAAAATCTGGCAATGTCCATTGATGACAAACGGGGATGCATAGATCCGGGTCACTCGAAGATCAGTATTCAGCGTCAATGTGAGCTGATCGGGTTAAACAGGTCAAGCTGGTATTACCAAGTTTCTCCAGCTCTGGAAAGTCCTGAAAACCTGGATCTGATGAGGCTCATCGATGAGCAGTATACACGTACACCGTTTTACGGCAGTCGTAAGATAACTGCATGGCTGAATGAACAGGGTTTTCCGGTCAACAGGAAGCGTATACAGCGACTTATGAGACTGATGGGCATACAGGCTGTCGGACCAAAGCCAGGCACGAGCCTGAGAAACAAGGAGCATAAGGTCTACCCATATTTGTTGAACGGCGTTAATATCGTGAGACCTAATCAGGTGTGGAGTACTGATATTACTTACTGTCCGATGCCTCATGGGTTTATGTATCTGGTTGCCATCATTGACTGGTACAGTCGTTACGTAGTCAGCTGGGAGCTATCGAACACACTGGATGCTGATTTCTGTATTCATGCGCTAGATCGTGCTTTGGAACGAGGTGAGCCTGATATATTCAACACTGACCAAGGTTGCCAGTTTACCAGCAATGATTTTCTGGCACCTCTTCAGGAAAGGGAAATACGCATTAGCATGGACGGAAAAGGGCGAGCGCTGGATAACATTTTTGTCGAGAGACTGTGGCGCTCCGTCAAGCATGAATGGCTGTATACGCATGAATTTCAAACTGTTCCGGAGCTTTATACAGGACTGGATGAGTACTTTGAGTTTTACAACACTGAGCGATTACACCAGTCGTTGAGTTATAAAACTCCTCAGGCAATTCACTTTGCATGAGGGCTTTAAACCACTGCCAGGACTTAACTTAAATTTGTTGATTTACTGTCTTGACAGTGGGGTCCACTATAAATTGCAGATCCTAAATTAGACAAAAAATAACTGGTGTTAAATATTTTTTCTTTATCCGTAGAATCTTTAATAACATCAGATAACAAAGTGCGTATAGGTACATCAAAGCTACCCTTACCAATAGATAATAGTATTACAGCCCAAACAACATGGCCTGGTTCTTGAGCTATGTTTAGTAAAAAAGCTCCTAAAGACATTAAAATAAGACCCACAACCAATAAAGGTTTACGACCATATTTATCTGATAAGTGACCCGTAAATAACCCTAGAATTAAGACAATAGAGGTCGAAGAACCAAGCAAATAACCAGTTTTCATCATGCTCCACTCTGGATAATCAATCAGTAGCAGTGAAATAAATGGCCAAATTGAAAAAAAACTTGCTCGTGTAAAAAAAGTTAATAATAAAACTAACCAAATAGAGTTATTAAACCTGAATACTTTCAACAAGCACATATACATCCTTTAAATTAGTAATTATCAATGATAGTACCTAATAAAATTCAATTATTTATAATTAAATAAAAAGTCGATTTTATTAGGCATTAATCGTTACCGACAATCACTAAATCTATTAAAAAATTGGCTATGTGCTAAAATGGTAATTGAAAGATTTTAAACTTAACTTTGGTGGTTAAAGTAAAAACAAAAACATTCAGCACATTTTTTGAACATTTGTTAATTTAAAAAATCGAACTATGATTTTTTTTACATATATATAGCGATTTATCGCCATAATAATGTTTTTCAAATGCGATATTATTGCTTCTGAGTATGGACTCTAATTCACTGTCGTGTTCAAGATAACTTCCATTCATCTTGGCGAACATCTTCATAGAGAAAAAAGTTAAAGCTTCTATGTTAAGATCAGTCTCATCATACGTGAACTTTGTAATAACTAAATGTCCACCTTCTCGAGTATGTGCAAACCCTCTAGTTATTGCCTTAGCTTTATCTTCTGCAGTGAAAAGTTCACTGACTTCAGTCATCATTACTAGATCAAATTTATCATCTAGATCAAATGTTCGAGCGTCACTTTCCACCAACTTCATTCTATTATTGTTAATGTAATGTTCAAAAATTTGACCGCATTTATCCAATGCTTGTCTTAAATCAACAATTGTAACCTGTGTGTCTAGTGTTTTTTTCAATAAAAGATCTGCTATATAGCCGTCAGCTCCAGCAATATCAAGGATTTTGTTTATTTCACCGAAGTTTTTAATTATATGTTCAATAATAGGACGGGATTGAATACGGTTATAAGCTTGTAATCCTTTGTACTGGTGGCAGTTTCCATCAAACAGTATACGGCCATAATCATTGTTTTTTGTTTTTCCCTGAATGACTTTATCTAAATTCATCCATGCATCTAAGGAAATGTGTGAATTCTCAATTTCAGTTAATAAGTGGTGAGGATGAGAGCTATCAAAAAATTCACTCATTTTAGGCTCTAAATAATATTTATCTTTAATTTCATGTTTTACGACTATTTTCATTGATACTAGACAATTTAACAGCAGCTCAGTTCCTTTAGCATTTGCATTGATACATTTTGCCAGTTCTCTTGAAGATTTAGAGCCAGTTAGAAGAGATTTAAACAATCCAACTTTCTCCGCACATCGAAGTACGGACATATGCCTGAAGCCACTGAGATAATCTCCAACAACACTCCACCCTTCTAGTAGACGAGCATCACTCTGTTGTTTCTCTAATGTTGTCATTATCTTTTGTCCTTCATTTTTGTAAAGTAGCTAATTTTATTTCCTAGTTTTACTGTTTTATATATTTCCATTTCGCATTCACTTAAAATACTTTCTAGCTCTTCGTTTTTTTCTAAATAACCACTACTAGAATTAACCATTAAGTGCATGGAAAATAAAGTCATATCTACTTTCATTGCTCTTGACTGATGATCGAACTTGCTAATCATCAATGTACCTTTAGGGCAAAGTAAATCTTTTATACGTCGTATTACTTGCTTTTTATCTTCGTAGTTAAAAGAGTGCAGAAGGTCGTTTAACATTACGAAGTCATATTTTTCGTCTGAGTTTATTGGCTGTCTCAAGTCAATAACTTTTTGTTTTACTTTATTTAACTCTGGATTGTTTTTATTGATTTGGTTGAAAATTGTTAATGTTTTATCAAGATCCATTAATGTAGGTTTTATTTCTGAATATAATGACATCACGCTGAATAGATACAAGCCATGACCACCTGCGATATCAGCAATATTGCAGTAATCATTAATCTTCATTTCCTCCACGATTTCTTTAGCTAGGGCGCTCGCATGATCACGATTTGTTTCCATTACTGACAGTAAATAACTCTTGAGGTTTACACCACTTGAGAACATTTCATTTTCATGGTTTGTGCTGATTCCTTTGGCAATATCCGATATCTTTTCCCACCTTTCTTGCGACTGTATGCACCCCTTTATTAGTGCTGATTCTGAGAAAGTATTTTTATCAAGATATTTGTTACGCCATGTTTTAGTGAGTTCAATTTTTTCATTATTCTTGCTTTGAAGGAAACCAAGCACAATAAGACAATCTACTATTTGAACAAGGTTACTTTGAACTGTACCGGTCTGTTCTGCTAGTTCAGAAATAGTAAGAGGGGATTCTACTAGCCGATCAAACAGAGATAAGGATAAGGCACTCTTGAATATAGCTATTGCATTCAACTGTGAGTTAATTGTTTTGGCATCAATAAGTTCGAAAAATTTCATTTGATTAGTTCCTTTATTATTTGGTGATTGACTCAGCTAATCTAAAGCCCATTACATATAATTCTGAGCCATAGTTACCATGTCTACGCCTAGTTCTAGCTAGATCCCTAAATCGTGTGAAGCTACCTCCGCGAGCGACTCGATAACTTTTTGTATTCTTCAAAAGATCATCTTTTACCCATTTCCCCCCAGGGTAAGGTTTATAGTTATCTGCAACGTATTCTTCAATGTTCCCAGCTAAATCAGAATGACCAAATGGGCCATTTCCTAAAGGAAATATTCCAACGGCAGTGGTTTCGATAATACCTGACTCGATAGTGTTAGCCCTATCAGCAAGAAATTCATTACCCCATGGGTATTCATAGCCTTTTACACCTGAGGAAGCATATTCCCATTCCGCTTCAGTTGGCAGGCGAAAATTTCGACCTGTTTTATTGTTAAGCCATTGAATATAGGTCTCTACACTTTCCGGAGATAAAGTATGTACTGGGTGGTTGGCTGCTGTATGAGGAAAATGCCCAAATGGCCAACTACTTGGGAGGTTCTCGTAGTTTGTGTCTAGTAAAAAGTCAAGATACTCCTTATTTGTTACGCAATATTTGGCAAGCAGGAAACTCTCAATTTTAACATGATAAAGAGGAGTCTCTTTTACTATCCACTCTCGCAAAACTCCATATTTTTCGAATTCATTCACAATACAGTCTGTTTTTTCATCGTCTAAGCCTAGTTCAGCAAAAGCACCTTCTACCTTAAGCATATCTGGTGAATAAGTGTTTATTCTTGGGTCACCTAATATAGCTAGTAATTGACTACTAACCCAACGTTCAAAAAAAGAATGTTTTGGATCTTCTGCTATCTTAACTAACTCATTTTTAGGGAATAAGCGATATTTTTCATAAAGTTCACTTTGATTGTAAAGTTGTGACTCATGCATATGCTTATTAAGCCCCATAGCTCGACGGCACTCAAGTGTATTAATTGGGCTATTGAAATTGAGCTCTGGGCTTACCCCTGTTAGAGATAAATTCTGATTATTCACTTATTACCTCTGACCATTCATTAGTCTGGCTGTTATGATAAATAGAGTAGATTTCACCATCATAAGCTGAAGCAATAAAAGAATTTTTATTGATATTTATTATTGAAGATATGCCAGCTCTCGTTCTACGAGACCAATAGACCCAAGAATTTTCTGCAGTATCATATACTCCAATATGTCCCGAGTATGTTCCAATGGTCACATGGCGAGCATCCTCTGTTACGGCTACACATTTAATGGAGTGCTGGGACGGTGTGTTCACTATAGTTGCTTTTTGGTCTTGCCAAATCTTGAGTTTCTGGTCTCGGCTAACGGAAAAGAATCGACCGTTATTGTCTGAGCAACAACCATTTATAATTTTGTTATGGGCTTGTTGTATGACGTTAACAATTTTAAGTGACTGAATATCAAAGAAAGTAACAGTTGAATCAGCACATACGCTAAACATTAGATTGTTACTTGCGCTCAATCCTTTAATTGCATTTTCATGTAAGGTATAAACCCTTTCAAATTCCAACCCATGATCAGTAACTTTAAATAAAATACCTTCACCAGTATATGTTCCAACCATAGCATACGCTTGATTTCCTTTGTAAAATTTTGTCACGCAGTTTAGAGGCGAAAAATGATGGTAATAAACTTCACCCGTTTCAGCATCGAATACTTCACCTGATTGGCCGCCAGCGACCAAAAAATCACCTACATTAGATATAAAGTTACAAAGACTACCAAGCTCGCATATTATTTCTTTATCTTTTTTTACTATTCCTGAATCACCAACACTGAATATAGCATTGTTACGGTAAGAAATTGCATTTATCCCATTAGTGGGTTTTACATGGCTTATTTTCCACTGATTTGAACTTATTGTGTACATTGCATAAGTATCACCAAAAGTTACAAATGCAATTGAATCTTCATCAAGAAAAGTGCAAGAGCGAGGCCAAATAATATTAGGTAATACAGATTTATTAATTAAAGTAAGCTTACCTTCATTTTTGCATGTCCATATGCATAAGTGACGGTCATACGAAAGACTTACTAAAGCATTTTGCTGTTCATCGTAAACAAGTCTTTTTATCCCCGCATCATGTGCACTGATTTTATTTTTTACTTTGTCGTCGATAACAACTATTTCACCATTATCATTTCCTGCATAGATAATACCGCTACTTGTTATTGCTATCGTGTCGGTTTCTACTCCTTCCAAATTAATATCTTTTTCAATATTTCCAGTCGTTGCATTCCAAATTTTTATAGTTCCGTCATCACTGGAAGTAACAAGACGGTCTGAGTCATCAAGCCAAGCGACAGAAAGTACGTCTTTAGTGTGCCCCTCCAGTCGCTTTTGTATATTTCCTTGGAAATCATAAAGGTGAACTTGTTTGTCTCGGGAAGTTGTTACAATCAAATTTTTCTTATTATGAATAGCGACACCTTCAACATCATCGTTGTGCTCGTTTAATATCGCTTTTAGCCTGAGGTCTGGTATTGACCAAAGTCGGGCTGAGTAATCGCTGCTCGACGTTATCAATAATTGCCCGCAGTTGCTAAAGCTTATTTGATTAACTAAATGATCATGAGTAGCTCTTGCTATTGCCTTTTTTTTGTTCGCATCCCATAAAATAACCTGATTATCATACCCAGCAGTAGCAACGAAATTTTTAAATGATGCTATACCACTTTGTGGTGAAGAATGAGTGATCATTTAAAAGCTCCTTCTTTATTAATTCTAATCTTATGTCCATGATGTTTTACCTTAGATAAGAGGTAATAATGATTATTGACATTGACAAACGAGGTTGTTGACTTCTGTTCGGTTATATCTATGCCGTAATTTTTTAGTTGCCTGCATTTATCTGGATTATTTGACAAAAGGCGAATTTTATTCACTCCCAGAGTTTTAAGCATATCTGCTGCAGAACGGTAGTCACGCAAGTCATCTTTAAACCCAAGTAAATTGTTAGACTTAAAAGTATCGTGTCCTTGGTCTTGAAGACTATAGGCATCCAATTTGTTGTACAAGCCGATACCGCGACCTTCTTGCCTAAGATACAAAATTATGCCATTGGATTGAGCCATTCTAGAAAGAGATTCTCTTAGTTGAGGTCCGCAATCACACCGTAACGAATGAAATACATCTTAGATCCCAACAGCAACTGACACATTTTAACATTTTAATATAGAACCGAGGAGAGGAAGTTTGTAAACTTCTTTCCCTCAAAGTGAAATGAGGTTTTGAAGTGAAATCTAAATACAACCAACTCACATTAAAAGACAGACATCAGATTGAAGTGTTAAAGGCAGAAGGTAAAAGTGCCAGAAGTATCGCTAAGCTGTTAGGTCGTGGCAACGGAACCATATCTAAGGAGCTGAGGCGTTGTCCTTCTGAAGCTTATTGCGCTGAAACCGCTCATCTGGATGCGATAAGTAACAGGCAGACGGCTTTCAAAGCGACAAAAATCACTGATGACATCATAAACACTATAAAGTCATTGCTTAATTTCGGGCTAAGCCCGGAGCAAATTTCAGGTCGGATGAAACAGGAGAAAACCAGCGTAACGTTATCCGCGAACACGATTTACGGTGTGGTAAAACAACAAGGTCTGGAAAAGCTATTGCCCCGAGGCGGCAAGAAATACAAGCGGCGGCAGGGAATTGAAGCGGGAGCCCGTTTAATTCCGGAGCGAATAGATATCAGTGAAAGGCCGGCAATTGTCGATGAAAAAGTTGAGATAGGTCACTGGGAAGGTGATACGGTGCATGGTAAAGATTGCTACTTAGTCACGTTGGTAGAGCGAGTGTCCAAGTGTTTACTGGTAAAGCGTGTTAAAAGTAAATCTAAGGTTGAAGTCACCAAGGCGATAAAGAGTATGCTTAAGCCTTTTGCCGCGATTTGCAAGACTATCACTTTTGATAATGGTGGCGAATTCGCCGGACATAAAAAGGTTTCTGAGGCACTTAAATGCGATATCTACTTTGCGAAGCCTTATCATTCATGGCAGAGGGGGCTTAATGAGAATACCAACGGATTACTGCGGCGTTTTTTCCCGAAAGGCATGGCTATAGGCTCGGTAAGTGAGCAAGAAATTAAAAATGCGGAATTTTCGATTAACACAAGACCGAGAAAAGCGTTAGACTATCTCAGTCCTTACGAATTTTTAACAGGTAAGAGTGTGCCGCTTATTGCTGAGATCTAGGCATCACCAGTAAGGCACTCTGAATGCAATCGAACAAGAGGAATATTATTCTTCAAGTTCCAATCACCAAAAGTAATAGCTATATGTTCTTTATCATCATTTAAGCCATTGAAAGAAATAAATGTAGCACTTTCATTAATACCATCTAATTTGATGTTGACACGATTTCTAACAGATACTTCATTGCTGTAAGTCATTTTTACTCCTTTTAAAACTTACCTCTTGCCCGTTACTTAAAAGTAAGTGATCATTTATAATCAACCACTGTCCATCTGATAGTGTTTCCCCTCGGATATATAATTTACTATCAGATTTACTAACAATATTTACATTTTGTTTTTCGACTTTTCCTTCTTTTGCAATAAATACACTGGTTCCAATATGATCATGAAATACTGCATTTACAGGTACTTCAAACTGTGGAAGAGTTTTTGATATGTCCAATATTACTTCTACTTTTTCCCCAAGTTTTACTGGTAAATCGGATACATCAAAGACAGCGCGAAAACCAATAAAGTGGCTGGAATTCAGAGGAAAGAACTTAATATCAGATATTGTATAGTTGATTCCTTTAGAAAATAACTGTGCAGAATGCTCCCCTCTATTTACAATTTCGGTTGGTATATCTATTACGATCTTTTTAGAGTCGAGGCTTACGGCTTCAATCAATACATCTCCTTTTTCAAAAGCAGCTCCTAAAGAAAAGTGATGTTTAGTAATAACTCCATTGAAAGGTGCTATAAATTGTGATTGTTGTAATAACCATTCTGTTTTACTTATTTGAGGCTCTATTAACTGAATATCATTTTTGAGTTTGATAATCTTTAATTCGATTTTCTCCATATCTTCTTGACTAGTAGCTTTTTGTTTAATTAATTTTTTCTGTCGTTTATACTGCTTTTCTATAACATTCAGCTCTAGTTTTAGGTGATGCATTTGGTTTTGCAGTTCCTTTTGGGTTAGCTCCAGTAAAAGCATGTTAGCCTTAATTAAAGCTTGTCCAGCAACGAATGTATCACCCTGTTGTAAGCTCTGTATTACACGTCCATCACTTACTGCTTTTTCTTTATAGGTATATGTAGGCTCGACTTGGGCAATGGTACGGTAGTTAGCAACTGAGTCTACATTTTGTTTAATTTGAACTACTTCAACTTGCAATGGTTCTGCAAGACAGTTAGGAATAGCTAGACCTAACCATGCAATGTGTAACCACTTAAATTTATTCACATTTAATCCTTTTTAACATTCTGTATAATGACGTTCCAATATTGGGTAATATAGTTACAGACATTACAGTTCCTACTAATATGCCTCCAATTAATACAGTAGATAACCCTCGGTATAAAATAGATGAGTCGTTACTAGAGAGCATCAGAGGTAACATTGCAAATGCAGTTGATAGTGTCGTAATGATTATCGGTCTTAATCTTTCTGACACTGCGACACTCATGGCCTTTTCTATGGTGTTTGTTGAGTTGTTACGGATATTGTTGATAAAGCTTTGGGCTATAATGATATAGCCATTTGAAACAATGCCTATCATGAGAACAACACCTAATAAAGTAATTACATCAAAAGAGATAGGTAATACTAGATTAACTACAGAAACTAGCGCCATTGAACCAAAGACAGCAGGTATGTAACCCAAAAATACTAGTAAACCACAAGTTAACGATCGACAAAGCCAACACACTAATAACATATTGATTAGAAGAACATATAAGAGTATCTGTGCGCCTTTTTTTAGTAGTTTATCTATTTTTTTACTATCTTCTGTAAGCTCGTAAGTTACTTTTCCTTTAAACTCTTGCAATAATGAGTCTAGGGCAATGTTTATAGACTGTAGCTCTAACTGTGAATCATGATGCTTCTCAAGGTGTATTGTTAAACGGTGAGCTCTTTGGCCATTTTTGAGCAATATGCTTTGAGGGGGAGCAACGTTTTTAAGTTTGACAATATCGGATATATATACTGTTTGCCCCAACGCATTAATTAAAGGTAGAGAGGTTATTTCCTTTATATTCATGCACTTATTTGGTGCCAAATACATTTCCAACCTTGACTGCTCATGAATAACCTCTTTAATATACAATCCGCTGCAACTTGATTTTAGTAACGATATTACTTCAACCTCTGATACTTGATGACGACTTAGAGCTGCATAATCTATGCTTATATCAACTCCAAGAAGTGTATCTAAGGGATTCGGTGTAATTTGAGTGTATAATTCTTTCTTTTCTTGGTTGAAGTAACTCTGAATTTTTGAAAGGGCTTGTTTTAAGTCTTTTTCCGTCGTACCTACAATATCAATAGTTATTGATTTATCTCCACCATAGTTCGCTAGTAAATTGGTGCTAAATACTGCTGAACGAAAACCCTCTAACCCCTCGCCTAAAAATTTTTTTAGAGACTCTTTATATTGTTCTATTTCTTTTTCTTCTCCATGCCTAAAAAAACCGTATCCACCTCCAGACCAAAACCTAAGAAATACTTCATTTTGTGTATCTGTTTTTTCAAAGCGATTCATTTTTTCGCTTAAAGTTTTAATATAATTTTTTTCAACTTCTAGAGGATCTAAGTTTTGAGGAAATCTAAAATATACTGTTGATGTACCATTATTTAGGTGCGGTAGATATTCAACAGGAGGAAGTATATAAAATAAAGAAACCCCTATTGATATCATTAGAAACCAAGACGTTTTGACTTTACCTTCTAAGTTCTGGCTTAACTTTTTTAATGACGCTTGAAGAATTATAGACGTTTTATTTTTTGTTTTAGATGAGCCTCTAGTAAAGTGAGCTAATTTAGGCAGAATTAAAACAGGCATCAGAGTTGATACCACTACAGCTGCAATAAAACCTACTCCCAAATCAGAAAATAATTTTGATTCTGTAGATTCAATTGCTAGTAAAGGTATAAACACAGAAATAGTCGTGCCTGATGCTAACAATAAACATTTAATTAAATCGGAGTTTAATGAGACACTCGTGTAATTTTGTTTTCTCAATCTCTCACTTATAATTATAGCTGGATCAAGGATCACTCCTGTTGCTATTGCTATCCCTGTGATTGATATTATGTTCAGCGGAATTCCAAATATTTTATAAACTACTAAAATAAATAAAAAGACAAACGGAATAAATACTAATATACTAAGGCAGCTCAATAAACTACGGTAGTATATGAATATAAATATCGCAGTAAAAGCTAAACCAATCATCATGCTTAATATTAGGTTTTTTCTTGTTTTTTCAATTACGTCTATCGGACTGCCAAAGTCACTAATTTTATAAGCTGAATTAACAAGTATCTTATTGTTAAAGTTATTTTTTAGTTTCTTTACCTCTTGATATATCTTGTAAAGGTCGGCATTTTCATTAATGTAAAAGACAATTGGTATTACATCTTTTCCATTGTAATATGCGGTATCAACTTTTTCAGGCACAATTGTTTTTATTTTTGCTATATCGCCTAAATGAAATTGATTCTTATTATCCTTAGTTCGGAAGTTGACTTTCTCAAGATCAGTTAAAGAAAATTCATTCTTAACTCTTAAAGAAATTTTTTTATCTTTTTCAATACTATTACCAAGAGAGTAATTTCCTATATAATTTAGACGCTCAGCTATATCTTTTACTGTATATCCGTATTTTCTCAATAAATCAAAATCTAAACTAATAATGATTTTTTTTTGTAGACTGTATCGATTAAGCACATAAGCAGTTCGAATACCTTCTATTTTTTTTATCTTAGGTAGTAGTTGTTTTTCAACATATTCCAGTTGATCTGATACAGGAAGTAGCTCCTGTTCAGATTCTAAAAAAATCCACCCTGTAGCGTCAGACTCAATTCCTTCACTTATATATGGACGCTTCACACCATCAGGAAGATCACTGATACCATTAAGTAGAGCATTAACTTCTTCTCGTGCCTTATCGGCATGCTCTATTGATGCAAATGATATCTGCGTATACCCATAACCAGGGTTTGCAAAAGAAGCAATATCTTGTGCATGTTTCAATTGTTTCAGTTGCTGAGCTATGGGATAAAGAACTTCATTTGCTATTTCTTCACTTGAAGCATTATTCCAATAGCTTTCAATTGTAATGCTAGCTGTTTTTAGATTAGGCATTAACTGAATTGGCATCCGATATAATAGAATAAAGCTACTAATCAAAGCTAATAGTGAAATTATGGTTAATGCGCTTCTAATAGGAAATTGATTTTTTCTCACGTATTTATACGCCGTAAGGATAAAGTTTATAATCAGAAATTGATTTTTCACGTACTGTCTTTAAGGCATCTGCATATGCCACAAGGTGTTTTAGAGAGTATGCAATTAAATTTCGAGATACTTCATCGTTGTCATTTTCTGGTATTTCTAAATTAAAACATTCATCTACTTTCCGAACGATAACTGACTGTGGTATTACGCACATAAAATTATTCTTAAAAGCATTAGATCTAAGTTCTATTAAGGGGTATGTTCCACCTCTTCCGCTAGATATACCAATTAATAATACTGGTTTATTTCCAACTTCTGTCCCATTACATTTCAATAGAAAGTTTTTCAGTCTTGGTGGTACCATACCTGCATATTCTGGAGCAATGATGATAAATGCATCCGTTTGCTTTAATTGGTTTGAAATAGTTTGCCACTGTTTATTTTCATTTGAGTTTTGTACCCAAAATTCTTCACTCCAAATATCGACTTCAACAGAATTCATGTCCAAAATTTGTGGTTGTATTTCAAATTTATTAAGTTGACTAGAAATATAATCAGCAACTTTTAACGAATTAGATTTTTTACGCTGACCTCCAGATAAAATACAAACGTTCATTTTTTACTCCTTATTTTTATTGAGAATTGATTAATGCACTTCAGATGTAGAAGTTGTCAATTGATATCGGGTATGTTCTATATGGTTAAAGGCCGCTTTTTTTGAGTGATCAATATATTTGCTGTCAAATAAATAACGTGTTGAAACCAAAGACGGACCTTCTTCGGTTAGCCTAAAGCTCATTATTGCATTTCGGCAAGAAAGTATAAGAAAGGTAATACCTTTTTTATTTGTATATATACATAACCCCTTTGGGTAACCTTCTAATACATACTGTACATCTATAGTTTCTTTGGTGTTGAGGTTATAAGTAATAAGCTGGTATCCATAGGTGATAACAAATAAAAGATCATTATGAATAGCAGCATTTTCAGGGGTATTAATCTGCCAGTCTAAAAAGTTTTTTACAATTAAGCATTTGGAAATTGAAGCTATAAATACACCAGCCGTTGTATTGCTTGAAACTAGTAAATGGTCGTCATCCAATACCTTAATACGCTTGTGATTACCATAGTTTTCAATTTGCCCTCTTTGATGGTATTGTTTATCTAAAAAAACTAGGCGGGCAGGTGTACGGTAATCATCTGTTTCTCTTAGCTCTCTTTCTCCAAATACTATTGTGCCATCATTACAATAAGCTACACACCAGATAGGTCTTGTGTTTTTTATACTATGTAATAAAGTGCCTGATGAAGAATCGAGTACATTAAGTTCTCCAATCTCTGAGCATACTGCGACTTTAGATTTACACGGAGATAGTGAAATATCTCTGAGAATTCCCTTTAGTTTGTAGCTCCATACAATAGCTCCTGTTTCTGTAAACTTAACAACAACACCGTCGGCTCCGACGCTAATGAATTCATTATTATGGAGACAGGATATTCTTAATCTTTGCGGTTCCATTTTTGGAATTATAGTTAAGTCCTTTTCAAGAGATATATCATGAAATCTACTTTTTATTTTATATAAATCTAGTTGTCCACTTTCTGATGTAGCTATAATTTTTTCATTATTTAATATTAAGTCCCAATAAGCTGACGAACCACCTTCTTTTGCAGATATTTTCAATTCATCTTGACTTAATATATAAGCTTCACCGGACTCTAAAATAGCTAGTAATTTATTTTCGGCGATACCTTTTAAATGGTTGACTTGGAATTTAAATGGACCATACGTTCCTTTTAATAAAGGTTTTTTATGGTTGTCAAATACATAGATATAATGGTCAAAACAACAAACATAGAATTTTTCAGCATCTTCACTAATTACTATTTCCTCGACATCATCATTAGTAAATCTTATTGAGTCTGTAATTCCTTCTTTTTCTGTTGCTATATATATGCCACCACCAACATCACTCGTAATTAAAAATCTTTCAAATTTTTTATCAAAAGCTACACTATGGCTTACGCCACTATTTAAGCTAGCTATGGGGGTTAAGTTTTCATTTTTTAAGTCATAATATGACAAAGAACCAACTATATCATTTACAAAAAGTTTAGTTTTACATGGACTTGTAGATAAGTGTTCTAGAAATGCTCCTTCAGATATATTAAGGGATTTCTCAAACTCAAAGTTTGTTTTATTTAAAAAGGATAAGCTTCCAACGGCATTACAAAATACTAATTGATTATCTGTTGCCACAATTGCATGTGATGGGCATGGAACAGGCATGTTTGTTTCACCTTCTTCTACAAAGTGTTGAGAAACGATAAAGTGAAGGCTAGACAGTGAAAGTTTATCCCAAACAATTATATTACCAGCGACATCTCTGGTAAAAACGTATTTCTCATCAACGGCAATACCATGAAGGCTTACACCATTTAGGTTTGATATTGACTGTTTAATAAGATTTAACCCTGTATCAAAGCAATATAAAATCCCTCTATCATCAATAAGGTAAATTCTATCTAGGTGAGAGTCATAAATTCCATTCGTAAAGCGGCTTTGTATTTTATTATTTTCCATGGCTTAATACTTCTAACTGCATCCAAGCAAAAAACCGCACATAAGATGAGCAGTTAAGCTTTTTCAATTGGTGACTTTTGGGAAAGGCTTCGAAAAACTTTCCGTGATAAGTTGTTGTGATATTTTTTGGAGATGAATAGGTGCAATAAAGTTTGCACCTATTCATGTGCACTATTAAAGAGCTACTGGTGGAGCGTAAACAGCTTTAACAGTGAAAGATTTTAGTGCTAGGTTTTGTTTTTTAACAACCATTTTTCTATTCCTTTAATATTGTTAAGTATTTATTACGACAACATCATGTGTCGATTGTTAAATTAACAAATCGTTTTCATTTGCGCAAGAACATTTTAAATTTGTTAATTTGTTAATTTGTTTGGTTGTTTGTTGTACTTTTTGCCTGTATTTTGTACATTTTAACGTAACCATTCACCAAAGGGGTATTGACAATTGCAAACACCCGCATATTGACATTTGTAACTATAATCACCTCACGGTTTTTGTGAGGCAAGTATCATTCTTCAGTGGGTTTCACTGTTCCTCTGAAAAGTCAATACGGGCTTGGTGAATGGTTAGAACGCCAAGAAAGCTGGCATTTGAATATAGGGTGAAAGTCCCTTCTAGGAAAGAGTTAGCCACTCGCCTAGTCCCCGAGCTATGCGCATTGCACTGGTAACAGGCAAAGTGAAGTGTTAGTAGGGGTGTCTGTAGGCTAGGTATTGAGCCACGTAATCACCAATTTGGAGGCGACGATGTTGTTAACCAATGCAGAAGTCTATAACTTTCAAGGCGCTAGAGGCGAGCCTTGCAAAGTGCCTCTCGGGGTCGTAGACCCTATGCATGCAGATACATTCAATGTACGGAACTTGGGAGATCCTATTTTAGCCAATAAATTTGGTGTTATTAGACAAAGCCGAAAGGAAGAGTCTAATGATAAATAGGAAGTCGGATGAAGCCATAGTACTGAAGAAACCAGCGAACAATGTATCAAATGATATAGCGGAGTTGGCGGAGGAAAGGGCTTCAACCAAGAGGAACAGTTCACAGTGCGCCAGTAGCCAGACACAGAGCTGGACAACTACGACGTTTCGCCTGTTAGCTGTGCGTCAAATAGCAATCAAGAATAAAGATCAAACCTTTAATAATCTATTTTCAATCATCAATGAAAACTTACTGCGAGGCAGTTTTTACTTACTAAAACGAAACTCAGCAGCTGGGTGCGATGGTATGACTTGGAAAATGTATGAATGCAGTCTGTCCGAAAGGATCGAAAGCTTAAATTACAGGCTCCATAGCGGTAAATATAAACCGAAACCAGCACGTAGGGTTTTCATTCCAAAAGGAGATGGTACTCAACGACCGCTAAGTGTTATTTGCTTAGAGGATAAAATAGTTCAACAAGCTTTAGTGACCATACTAAACCAAATTTACGAACCTCACTTTCTTGGATTTTCCTATGGATTCCGTCCTAAACGTAGTCAACACGATGCCTTAGACGCACTTACCGTAGCCTTGAAACGAAACCGAGTGAATTGGGTATTGGACCTAGATCTGCAAAAATTCTTTGACACAATAGAGCATGACTGGTTGATGAAATTTATTGAGCATCGGATCAGCGACAAGAAAGTGCTAAGGATAATCAAACAATGGTTAAAAGTGGGAATACTAACCCCAAATGGGCAAAGAGAAAAATCGTCCTTAGGGTCACCTCAAGGAGCGGTGATATCACCGTTACTTGCGAACATATACCTACATTACGCCTTTGATCTTTGGATAAATACACTTCGCCGAAACTACCAAGGAAAGGTGAGTGTCGTTAGATATGCAGATGATGCAGTGCTTGGTTTCGAAATAAAAGAAGAAGCTGTACACTGTTTAGAGCTAATGCATGAGCGGTTAGGAAGTTTTGGACTCAAATTACATCCAGTAAAAACTAAGCTATTAGCCTTCGGTGCGAAGACTGCTTGGAAAGCGAAAAAGACGAAAGAGAATAAGGGGAGTGAAACGTTCAACTTTCTTGGTTTTACTTACTATGTTGGTAAATCAAGAAAAGGTGTGTATATGGTGAAACGGAAAACACAGCGAACAAGGTTGATCAAGCAATTAAAGCGGATCAGAAGTGAGCTGAAAGGGAAACGTCTTCATCATAAGATACATCAAACTGGACGATGGTTGAACAAGGTAGTAATAGGTCATCTAAATTATTACTCTGTTCCTCTAAACATGAACTCAGTAGGTTTCTTTATACTTGAACTCAAGAGGGCTTGGCTTAAAGCGTTAAGGCGTCGAAGCCAAAGAAATAAGATGACGTGGGAAAGGTTTTCAAAATATTGCAATATTTTTATCCCTTCCCCGAGAGTTATGCACCCTTATCCTGAAGCAAGGTTTGACGCCAGAACTCGAGGTAGGAGCCGGATGCGTTAGTAGCGCACGTCCGGATCTGTGCGGGGGGTGAGTAGTAATACTCATTCCTACCGCGACCATTTTAACTAGGTTTTGAGTGGCCTCATATTATGGGAGGGCGTTCAAAATTCTGTGTCAGCCTAAATTCTAAATTTCTAATACGTTATCCAATCTGCCTTCAAAATGGATTGCAAATTGTGACAATGCTAGCCTCCAATTTTGGACTGGCATTGTCCACTTTTTAGAGGCATTCAATATTCCCGCATAAAGCAATTTTAGCAAGCTGTTTTCATTTGGAAATGCCCCTTTTGTTTTGGTGAGTTTCCTAAACTGGCGATGTACGGCTTCAATCGCATTGGTCGTGTAAATCACTCGACGTACATATTCTGGATATTTGAAGTAAACGGACAAGTTCTCCCACTTTCTGCGCCAAGAGTCGATAACGATTGGATACTGGCTACCCCATTTGTTTTGGTAGTGTTTAGAAATCTGTGTCATTTCGGTAAAATGTCAAAAACAGGAATGACATAATGACTCAAAATTTCGATTTCAATAAAGCTTTAGAACAACTTCAATCAGGTAAAGGTTTAACTGGTGCGGATGGTGTTCTCACCCCTTTAATCAAACAACTAACAGAAGCAGCGCTTAAAGCAGAACTTGATCAACATTTAGACTCAGATCTTGAGCCCAATCGAAGAAATGGTTTTAGTAAAAAAACCGTTAAATCTTCAGTTAGCGAATTTGAGTTAGAAACGCCAAGAGACAGAGCCGGCAACTTTGAGCCTCAGCTTGTCAAAAAAAATCAAACTAAGCTCTCTGATGAAATTGATCGTAAGATTTTGTCAATGTTTTCAATGGGTATGAGTTATCGTGATATCAAATCTCATGTGGCTGATTTGTATGGTTTAGAGCTTTCAGAAGCCAGTTTGACGGCTGTGACCGATCAGCTTATTCCTCAGCTCAAAGAATGGCAGCAACGCAGTTTAGACGAGGTCTATCCAATTATTTGGCTGGATGCGATTCACTATAAAGTCAAAGACAATGGTCGCTATGTCAGTAAGGCTATTTACACGATTCTAGGCGTTAATCTCGAAGGTAAGAAAGAGTTACTTGGCCTGTATCTTTCAGAGTCAGAAGGTGCTAATTATTGGCTTTCGGTACTGACCGATCTTCATAATCGTGGTGTTAAGGATATCTTAATTGCTTGTGTTGACGGGTTAAACGGTTTTCCTGAAGCTATTGCCAGCATTTACCCGGAGACAGAAGTTCAGCTTTGCGTAATTCATCAGGTACGCAACTCAATGAAGTATGTGGCATCTAAGCATCAAAAGGCGTTTATGGCTGATTTAAAGCCGGTTTACAGAGCGACAAGTAAATCGGCTGCTGAAACGGCTTTAGATGAGCTGGAAAACAAAGGTTGAACATTATATTTTGTGCATTTTTACCGATGTTAATCCTAATCAATGGCAATGCAGCATTGTCCAAAAAAATATTAAGAAAGTAATTTAGTTCAAATATTATTACTAAAATATCACTTTCAATATATTTATTAAGGTTATTTTTATCAATTAGATAGAAGAACATAGATGTCATAGTTACCTATATCACCTATCTCCGACACTCACCTCGATTATTCTAGCCAGTGCTTTGCTACTAAAAAATACTCGGCAGTGATTGCATTGCTTCCTTACGCTTCAGCTCGATAATATCGCTATAAATCTGCGTGGTTTTAAGCTCTGAATGTCCAAGAAGCTTTGATACTGTGTAAATATCATGGCCATGTGTGAGCATACGAACGGCGAAGGTGTGTCTGGCGCAGTGGAAGGTGATGTTTTTTGTTATGCCTGCTTCCATCATCCAGCGACTTAGAGCTACGTTTATATAGGCTGAATATTTGAGTCCTTTGAATATTCTTTCTGTTGGCGCTTTTGGTTCTCCGATTAGCTTAAGTGCATCTTGAGGTAAATCTAAGTATTGCTGGTAAGCTGTTTTTTTATGACTAAAAATGGCTCGATAACTGTCATTACTTGAATGTATGTCTTGCCAAGTGAGTTTTTGGATATCACTCCAACGAATGCCTGTTAAGCAACTAAACAAAAAGGCACGCTTTAATACATCGTAACGACACTCCGCTTTACTTACAGCCGTTATTTCTGAGTCGATTAGATAGTTTCGTTTGTTTTGTTCAGGCTTAATGCCTGTTACTTGATGGACTGGATTTTGTTTGATAATGCCGATTCGGTAAGCTTGGTTAATGGAAGCTCTGATCTTGTTAAAGTAAGATGATGCTGTGTTTTTTGACAAGAGCTTTTTGGATTTTGTTACCGCTTCGTTGGATAAGTAGTTTTTAAAACCTTTAAGCAAATCTACAGTCATATCTTCGAATGATAAGTCGTTGGCTTTGGTATATCGTTTTAGGTGGATTAATGCTGATACCCAGATTGAGTGATTGGAGATGCTGCCTGTTTTTTCTTTCTCATCAATGATGCTTTGCATGAATTTTACAAAGCTTTGTTTGAGCTTTTCTTCACTTTCAAAGTGGTGTTTGTTCTTGGCTAATTCGACTAAGGCTTTAGCACGTATTTTCTCGGCTAAGTCTAGTGTCTTACGGTTATGATCACGTTGGCTTTTATCTTTGGGATTTTGGTAGATATATAAGTCTAGTGATTGCCGTTTGCGTCTTTGCTCTCTTTTCCCTTGTTGATTGATGCTTGTGCCATAGTGACGAGTGAGTAACAGCTTTTGTCTTCCTTGACTGTCAGCAGATTTTAGTTCGATTGACAGTTTCATGGGGTGCTCCTCTTAATCTTAATGTGTTCCACCATTACCCCACCAATGTTTGGCGGTGGGGCATCGGTGGAACAGTATTAGCAAATAAAAGAAACAATAGAAATACAAAGAAAAGCTTAACTATATGCTTGTATTAGATATTTTAACTTTGTTTGGTCTTTTTTTGACCTTGTTTTACCTTGTTATTTTCCATTCTGGCATGATAAGTAGATCCCACTTAGGTAATTCACTATTTCGGATGATTTTATCTTCGACATCTTCTTTTTCACTTTTTGTTAGCTTGACTCCTTTTGAGTAAACCTTATCAATTAAATTGACAACTGGAGTCATAGCCTTCCAAGTCATTGTTTTCGTCCACTCCAGAACAGTATTCACTGAATTCAGTAAGGGACGTCGCAGAAGAGTTCATACCAAATATGCCGTCACTCCAGCGAAAGCTGGAGTCCGTTTTCTTTGGTTAATTTTGCAAAAGTCGCTTTATATCTGCTTTCGCAGGTATGACAATTGAAGTGCTGAAATTTAAATTGGTATCTTATGAACTGCCAGATCCCTAAGCTAATAACCTTTTCTTAAATGTCTGTACGTTAAGCTCGAATAACTCGAGAAAAAGTTTGTTCGAGCATGTATCGGATGTGCCTCATCAAAGTAAGTTATGCGAGCGATAAATGTAAATAGTTTGCGGTTATATGAAATGATGATTGTAAGGCTTCTTATTTAGGCAGTTGAATACCAACGCTTTTAATTTCATGGTTTTCAGCTTCTGCGACTATCCATCTGAGTGACTTCCACCTGAATTGATCGCCTTTCACCGGTGTATCACCTACGATGGAGGTAATCAATTCTCTGACATCCCAGTGCCGGTTTTCTTCATCTAGTTCAAATGCGTAAAGCGGGGCTAAATCAACGAGCTTAATTTCCGGATCAATAAAGAAATCACCCAGGAAACGGGTTGGATCCTGTGCGTCTTTTGTTTCCGGCGGTTGGCTGAATAACTCACTGAGAAGATCTAAGTGCTTTGGCATACCGAGTACGCAAAGTGTGTCATCAACTTCTAATTCCGTACTGCCTTTCGGATGCAGTAATTTGTTACTGCGGAACAAGGCAATTACTCTGGTTTCATCAGGCATTTCCAACTTTTTCAGCGGCTCACCGATACACCATTTTTGCGGTCCGAGTTTATAGACGAATATTTCCCACTCTGATTTTGGGTATATTTCAATTCCCGCTCTGGATACAGGTTCCGGCTTCGGCGGCAGTTCAACTTTTGCAAGTTTTGATGCAAAGTTTAATGAAGTGCCCTGTATAATCAGTGAAATAAGAACCACAAAGAAGGCGATGTTGAAATATAACTGCGCGTTCGGAAGCCCGGCCATCATAGGGAACACCGCTAAAATAATCGGAACAGCTCCGCGTAAGCCAACCCAGGAGATAAACCACCTTTGGCGCTTACTGAAATGTTTGAAAGGAGCTAAGCTGATCCATACAGATATCGGCCGAGCGACAAAAATCATTCCGAACGCTAACGCTAAACCGGGAACAACAATATCGTTAAGTGATGACGGGGTCATGAGCAGACCCAGGATTAAGAACATTCCTATTTGACTCATCCAGGTCATGCCGTCAAGCACATTCAAAATAGCGTGTTTACCACGAGTCGGGTTATTGCCCAGTATTAGCCCTGTAAGATAAATCGACAGGATTCCGCTGCCGCCGAGTTCGGTACTGATAGAGTATATGATTAAGCCGCCGCTGATAGCTAAAATGGAGTATAAACCTTCATCGAGTTGGATATGATTCAGTAGCTGCCAAAGCAGCCAGCCGCCGCCCACACCCAGCCCGATACCGATAGCAAAATGCTTAAAGAAGTTCCAGACTAATAACCAACTGCTGTGATCTTGCCCGAGTGTCGAGATAAGGCTGATTAATGTAACCGTCAGAAATACAGCCATCGGGTCATTACTGCCGGACTCTATTTCTAACGTCGCGCCGACTCTTTCATTTATATGGCGCCCTTTAAGAAGTGAGAAAACGACAGCGGCATCAGTAGAGCCGACAATCGCTCCGATTAATAACCCTTGTAAAAGTGTTAAGTCGAATAACCACCGCGCAAGCAGACCGGTAAGTATTGTCGTGAGTGCTACGCCAATGGTTGCTAAGGATAACGCCGGCCAGAGTGCGACCCTGAAGCTGGCGACTCGTGTTCTCATACCGCCGTCAAGCAGGATAATGGCTAAGGCAAGGTTACTGATAAGGTATGAAAGTGAAAAATCGTCAAAGTAAATACCGCCGATACCATCAACGCCGGCCATCATACCCACAGCAAGAAAAACTAAAAGGATCGGAACGCCTAAACGCGAAGACACAGGGCTGAGCATGACACTCGTTGCTATTAATACCGCTCCGATAAGGAAGAGATTATTAATGGTAACTTGATCCACATTTCCTCCTTTTAGATGACTGAGTTTATAGCATAGTTGTTATAAGGTGCCTTCTCAACGGTTATTTAAAGGCGAGTTTCGGTTCAGGGTAAACGCATGAACAGATCTGAGTCACAGCTTTGAAAAAGTGAAACACCTAAATCAGGGAATTATGATTATTGTTACAGGCTATAGAACCACAAAAATGTGATCTGCATTCGTGCGTTCGCCCTGAGTTTCGGTTTATCGCAGATTAATGATAAAACAGGTTTGATTATAAGCTTAACGCAAAGTGAAAAAGTAAATAGAACATAAGTCCCGCGATAACGATTACATTCATTGAGCCAAGTTTTCGCTGAGTCTGTATAATGTGTTGTGCTTTAGGAAAATCACCGAACTTGTACTTAGGTGTTAATTGCTTATCACCTTGGTAAATTCTGGGGCCGCCCAATTCTATTTGTAATTTGATCGCGGTGATTTTAACGGCGGTTGCGGCGAAATCATCTTGGGATTGTGATAAAACGCTCCTGAAAAGTTCCGCAAGCGCTTTGCCGGAGTTTATTGCGTAAATCAATAAATACAGAGAGTACGGCACAAAGCTGATGATTCTATTGATAATAAATGCAAAAGCGCCGAATGCGCGATAATGATTATCAAAGTAAGGCCATGCGTAATCTAATTGTTTTAATAAGGTAACGAGTAACGTCAGTTCCGCGCCACCGATAATAAAGCTGAAAATAACAAGTCCGTTGGTCGTGCTGGAAATTTGCACCATTTTTTCAATGCAGGCTTTACATAAACCGACACCGGATAAATTGGTTGTTTCTCGTTGACACCATACCGCTAATCTGCGTTTGGCATCTCCGGTGTCGTTTTTATGGATAGCAACGGCGATGTTTTTAGACTCTTTGAGTAATCCTTTATTCGTTAAACACAAAAACAAAATAAGTGTTTCAAAGAACAACGGATAGGCGGCTAATTCAATAATGAAAGTTATGATAAACCAGAGCGGGATTACTAAAAAAAAGGTAGCTAAAGCCCCTGCTATAGCACGTTGCCGTGTCGAACGCTCGTTTCGGTTTACTTTTTTTGAAAAGACCTTAGCTAACTCTGTGAAGTAATAAAGCGGCTGTTTTTGTCTGGGAATATTGACTAACGCCGAAAGGATAATAGCAAACATCAATATGCCGATGCTTTGATAAAAGGCTAAATCTGTCTGTATTACTTTAATAAAGATATCAAACATTGGCTATTTCGTTTATTCCTTTAACTCACAAAGCGGTTGCCGGCGTCCTTAAACGCGGAAAATTATCGCTAGCAAAGCTTAAATGACAGTAGTCGTCATTCGGCTTACTGTTATTCGTGACGCCGCCGGCGGTAATTTTTGCCGGTTTATGAGCGACAAGCATTCACCAGACAAGTGAAGCGGCTTAACTGCTTTTCCGATTAAACATAATAAAATGAGCGGACTTTTATGCGTCCGACTGCTTTTTCAGGTTTAAAGCAACTCAACTAACGCCAGTACGACTAACGCTGAATGATGCCCTGCTTGAACAATGTATGAGTCAAAATCTACGGGCGAGTCATTATTGGCGTTATCGGATAAAGAGCGGATCACGACAAAAGGCACGTTGAATTTGTGGCAGACTTGAGCGATCGCCGCCGCCTCCATCTCACATGCTTGCATGGACGGAAAGTTATCTACCATGATTTTTGTTTTCAGCGGGTCGCAAACGAAGGTGTCACCAGAGCAGACAAGACCAACCTTAGACTTAACTTGCCCCACCTTTTCAATCGCGCTTCGCGCCGAGTTTAACAGCCCCTCATCAGCGGTAAATGCCGCTGGATTCTGCGGTAACTGACCAATTTCATAGCCAAAAGCGGTTACATCAACATCGTGATGGCGAACTTCTGATGAAATAACGATATCGCCGATATTAAGCTCATCGGAAAATCCGCCCGCAGAGCCGGTATTAATGATCTTTTCAGGGGCGAACATCTGGATCAGAAGGGTTGTCGCCATACTCGCGGCGACTTTACCGATCCCTGAGCGGGTAATGATTAACTCATGTTCGGCATAGTTACCTGTGACAAACTCTATACCGGCGAGGGTTTGAGTTTTTTTATTCTCCAGCGCATCAATTAAGTGAACAACTTCCGGTTCCATCGCACCGATCACGCCGATTTTCATGTTATGGCCTTACATTTTGAGTTAAGAATTGAGATGATGATTTTACCTTTAATTTTTTGATGCTGAAAGTGCCCGAAGATAACATCAGTAATACGTCATAATAAAATCTTTAGTGAAAACCTGAACCCTAATGATAGACACTAAGCGTCATTAGCGTTTAATGTGACTTCGATTTTTCTGTCACCCTGCAGGATCAAAATCATCCGCGCCGGAGCCTGATGGTTAAATGAGCGGAAATAAAGTAATTAGCTGACGATAAGTTTCCTCAGCTACTTAGTCGGTACTGAAAAACATAACTTCAAGATTTAAAATGTACGGCATCTGATTTACGCAAAATTCAGAGCCGTACCCAAAAGCAACATTTCTTATATTTCGCATCAATTTCACTGCAAAATAGCCAAAACTCACCATCTTTTTCGAGCAAAAAGAAAATGGCTAACCACTTTCTCAAGTTCCAGGCACACGCAGCCATTAGAAGGTTTATTGAGTCGCCAACACTGCCCTTTAACCAGTTCTTACACAGCCTAAAATCACTCTTCAAATGCCCGATTACTGGTTCAATTGTTGCCCGTTTTTTACAGAGTTCACTTTTGCGTTTTCTCTTTGCTTGCGAGTCCCGTTTTAATGGCCGGCTAGGGATAACAACTTCTTGGTCAACATACTGCTTACACCCTTTATAGCCTTTATCTACAACGGCTGTAGTGATTTTACTCTTTCGGTGTTTATGGGCATGGTCAAGTGCAGGCTTAAGCAATTTTGAGTCGTGTTCATGCTCGTCATGACTGGCGACACCGATGATTAATTGACTCTGCTCTGTGAGCACGACAGAAGCCTTTTTACCATACTCGTATGGCTTATGGTCTTTGCCTTTCCCTACGCAGTAAACATCGGGTTCATGAAGACTGTAAATCTTGTTCTTGTCTTTACGTTGCTGTGTAATGGCTTTTTCATAATTGGAAAAATTCTCTTTTTGTAAATCAAGGACATCTTGTGGAAGTTTGCGTTGTAGCTCCCTTAAAAGCTTACCTGCGATAACACGCAACCTTTTTAACGCTCTTCTGGCTTTGCTTCGATTTTTGGCATGTCTAAAGCTGCGACAGTCAATGCGTAGCTGTTTGACTTCTTTGACATAAGTACGTCTTTGCTTGATCCCAAATACTTTGGCTAGTTTATTGACTCGGTTAACCACCTTGATGGCAAGTTTGCTATCTGTCGGATAAGTAATGGCTTTTTCTTGGACGGTTGTATCAACGTACACGGTGTCATCTTCAGCTTTGTCACCGTGTAAAGCCACAGATAATGCAAAGATTTTTTCACAGCCTTTTTCACCGATGCGCTTACGAAAAACACTGAGTTCACTGGCATCACAAGGGCGTGCTGTTTGAAACTCTGTCTCACCACAAAACACTTGAAAATACACGTTCATCAGCCATTGTTCGACCAGAGCTTCATCGCTCAATTTGTAGAGCTGCTTGAGTATTAGCAAACCGCACATCAACCGAATTGGCTTCGCTTTACGGCCTAATTTTTTGTATAACGGCTTGAACTCTTCTTCCAACGCTCGCCAATCAAAGGCATTAGCTAAAATGAGTAAAGGGTGAGTTTGCAGAAGTTGGTCTGTGATATTAAACAGACTGGCATGAGGTAAATTTGACGGGCTTTCTTTGAGCATTTTTAGCACCCAAAACGACCAGAAACCGTAGGTTCACTATATCATTTCTGGTCGAAATTGAATGTATCAAATAGCTATATTTTATTAGCGATCAGAATGTTAGATGTTTTTCATGACCGACTACTTACATCAGAATTATTTTTGAAAGTTGAGCTATGCCGCTGAAAGATCGCATTAATTGACGCATTTTAATGATTAATAAAATGAGCCGGGGGTTACCCTACATTTTCCGAATGCGGGCCGGAAGAGGGAGATCCTTTAACACTGCAGATAGCGATTTATTTTGTTTATTTTCTTTTATAGCATTAATCAGTTTCCTCCTGGTTTGCATTTTTAATGTCATACGATGAGGGAAATGAGGCACCGCCGCGGGCCGGGGACGTTCACTGAGATTGATCAACGCAAGAACGCTGTCACTGATATACTCTTTATCTAATTGAAGAATTTTATCTTTAATTGTCAATCTGGTTCCCGGGATTATTCCGGTTTCAGGTTTTGGGTCATCTTCCCATACTTCGTTTATATCCGCTCCGTAAAGTAACAGTAACTCCATTGCTTTTATGAGTTCCGATCTGTTTCCTGTTTCACTTATGAGCTGCATGATAATAAGTTGCAGCGGGCTATATATTTCTTCGAACAAATTCGGATCAGCACCGTACTCCAGCAGCAGTTTCAGGGGTTCGGTATGACCATTGAAGGCAGCCAGCATTAACGGGGCGCAGCCGTTCTCTTCAGCAGGGTTAACGTTCGCACCGTACTCCAGAAGCAGTTTCAGGGTTTCGGTATGACCGTTGGCGCAGACGGCGTTTAGCAACGCAAAGCGGCCTTTGCAGTCACGGGCGTTAACGTCCGCACCGTATTTCAGCAGCAGTTCCGGGGTTTTGGTATGACCTTCGATGGCAGCGATTGTTAACACAGTGCGCCCATTGAGGTCACGGGCGTTAACGTCCGCACCGTACTTCAGCAGCAGCTCCGTGGTTTTGGTATGATCTTTGAGGACAGCGGTTATTAACGCAGTGCAGCCTATGTTGTCGGTGGCGTCAACGTCCGCACCGGAATCCAGCAGTAGTTTCGCGATTTCGGTATGACCTTGGAGGACGGCGATGATTAACGGGGTGAGGCCGTTTTTGTCACGGGCGTTAACGTCCGCGCCGCGCCGCAGGAGCAATTTTACGTTCTCATTATGACCTTTGACGGCGGCGACTTTTAACGGAAAGAAGTCGTTGTTGTCGCGGAAGTCAATGTCCGCGCCGAAATCCAGCAGTAGTTCCGCGGTTTCGGTATGATTGTTGAGGAGGGCGTTTATTAACGGGGTGAGGTCGTTTTGGTCACGGGCGTTAACGTCCGCACCGCCCCGCAGAAGCAATTTCACGACTTCGGTATTATGACCTTCGGCGGCGACGCTTAACGGGGAGCGGCCAAGGTTGTAGCGGGCATTAACGTTCGCGCCTTTTTGCAGGAGCAATTCCACGACATCGGTATGACCTTTGGCGGCGGCGAGTATCAGCGGGGTGAAGCCGTCCGTGTCGGTGATATCGGGACTGATGTTTTTTAACGCTAATTCGTTTAAAACTTTTTTGTTTCCGTTAAACGCGTGCCAGTGGACGTTCAGTATATTCTCTACGAGAGCGCAGGTGCGTTTTTTTTCTGACTCAATATCCGGGGAAGGTAATTCTCGCCGAGCCGCGTCTGTTTGATCAGTCATGAACCGCGCCGAAAAATAACCATTTTTTTTTGTAGCAAAAACCCGGTAAATGATACCGCCGATGTCTAATTTCAGTGAGTCTGAAGGCGGCGTAAGCTTGTTCTCGACGATAACCTGATCGAGTATTTGTTTTACGACTCCCTCTGGTTGTACCGTCGCCATAATCTTATGAAAAATGTTCAGACCGCTGTAAGTGATTAACGGAAAATATTTTTCCGCTTCCGTGCGCCGCTACGGCTGTGATCGGCTGTAATCGCCGCTTGCGGGGAGGAACCGTACAGTCTGAGGAAGACGATGATAAGCTGAGATGAACTCATTGCCGGACGCATAAGAACTCATAAAAGGCCTCATGAGCGGGTGTTATTATTCAATGCTCCGACTTTTACCCTCAGATGACAATAAATAAAAGATTAATAATAATTCATCTTTGTATGGCGTAATGTGTGATTTTTGTATCTCGTTTTTTGCCGGTCGTTCCGCTCGGATCCCGTTTTACAGAATTATCATAAATGATAATCTGTGTTTTTTTGGTTGAAACTGCTTGTATGAAAGATTATCCGGATACTCAGCACAAGATTTTATAAGCTTGAATCTCCGGTATTTTCACGGATTCTCACTCAAAAAGTCCAGTATTCCTATAGCCGCTTTACGGCCTTCATCTATGGCGGTGACCACTAAATCAGCGCCTCGCACCATATCCCCGCCGGCGAAAATTTTCGGATTGGATGTCTGGTAAGCGAATTGATGCCGGTTCACCACGACTCGGCCTGTCAAATCCAGCTCGATACCCTGAGCTTTCATCCACCGCGTAGGATTAGCCTGAAATCCGAAGGCGATAATAACCGCGTCGGCTTCAATCAATTGTTGTGAATTTTCAATTATCTCAAAATCGGCTCTTGATGATGTCGATGCCGCTATCCGCTGAGTTCGCAGGCACTCCACGCCGATGACGGCATCTCCGTCCGTTTTGATGTCAATCGGCTGATGATTAAAAATAAAGTTAACGCCTTCTTCTCTGGCGTTGGTGACTTCATTGGCCGAACCCGGCATACTTGCCTCATCCCGGCGATAAACCAGTGTCACTTTGTTCGCGCCCTGACGAACGGCGGTTCGCACACAGTCCATTGAGGTGTCACCGCCCCCCAGCACCACAAGATTACGGTTCTTCAGGCTGATGTAAGGGGAGTCACCGGATTCCTGATTGAGAAGCCTTTTGGTATTGGCTATTAAATACGGTAACGCCTGATAAACGCCTGTCGCATTCTCATTGGGAATACCGGCTGATTTGGCTTTGTAAGTCCCTAAACCTAAAAATACGGCATGGTACTTTTGTTGCAGTTCGTCAAAGGAAATATCAGTACCGACATGGGTATTGAGCCGAAACTCAATGCCCATACCCTGCAGAATGCCGCGTCGGTTCTGAATAATTGACTTTTCCAGTTTAAACGCCGGAATACCGTAGGTGAGCAGACCGCCGATTTCCGGATACTTATCATAAACCGTAACTTGAATGCCGTTTCTCGCCATAATATCAGCACAAGCTAATCCGGCAGGACCCGCGCCGATAACGGCGACTTTTTCCGAGCGCTGAGTAACGTCAGACAGATCCGGTTTCCAGCCTTGCTCAAGCGCTTTATCTGTAATGTATCGCTCAATATTGCCTATGGTTACAGCGCCGAAATCATCGTTTAAGGTGCAAGCGCCTTCACATAGCCTGTCTTGCGGACAAACCCGGCCGCACACTTCGGGTAAGCTATTGGTCTGATGGACAAGATCGGCGGCCTCCATGAGCCGGTTCTCAGAAATCAGCCGCAACCAATTTGGAATGTAATTATGCAGCGGGCATTTCCATTCACAATAAGGGTTGCCGCAATCTAAACAGCGTGACGCTTGCGACTCGATATCTTGTTGCCGGCCGGGCTGATAAATCTCAGTAAATTCAGACTGACGCCGCTTTAAGTCTTTTTTGTCCGCGATATAGCGATCAACCCGGATAAATTGAAAATCATTGTTCATTGTTATCACCTTACCCTTGCCGCATGATCAGCAGTGATTCTTTAGGTTCCAGCACTAAGAGTTGGTCAATATCCGCTTGTTTCGGCTTAACTAATAAAAAGCAGTGCTTCCAGTGCTCAAATTCTTCCAGGATATGCTGAGCATGTTCGCTGTTGGTTTCGAGCGCGTGAAGCTTAATGAGTTGCTTAAGAAAATCCTGATGGCCTTTATGAGATAAAGTGACGCTTTCAACCAGCTCATTATTGACGCGTTTGTTAAATTGACCGAACTGATCAAAAACATAAGCGAACCCGCCCGTCATCCCCGCGCCGAAGTTAACGCCCGTCTGACCAAGCACCGCAACCGTGCCGCCCGTCATGTATTCGCAGGCGTTGTCGCCGACGCCTTCAACCACGGCGATCGCGCCTGAGTTTCTCACGGCGAAACGCTCACCGGCTTGTCCCGCGGCATAAAGCTCACCGCCCGTGGCTCCGTATAAGCAGGTGTTACCGATAACGGTGGCTTCTTCACTTGGAAACCGGCTTTCTGCCGGCGGCTGAATGACAATTTTTCCGCCTGACATCCCTTTGCCGACATAATCATTACTGTCGCCGCAAAGGTATAAGAGCATGCCCCGGGTGTTCCATACGCCGAAACTTTGCCCGGCGCTGCCTTTAAAGCAGAGTTTTAAATGCAGCTGGTTGTTGTTGGGGTGATTCTGACAGGCGATATATCCCGCTATACTGGCTCCGACGGATCGGTCGGTGTTGTGAATGTCATAATGACCGATAAAGCTGGAGTTGTTTTCGATCACCTGTCTGCAGGCTTTCAGCAGCATCTGATTCATGGCGCCGACATCTTTCGGGGGATTTTTCTGTGTCCAGATCACGGACTGATTTTGCCCGGATTCGGCCCGCGCTAAAATACGGCTGAGATCCAGCTGCCGGTGGCCGGGATGCGGCGTTTTTATCTGAGAGAGTAAATCACTTCTGCCGATAATCTCTTCAATCGATGACGCTCCGAGTTGAGCGAGCTGCTCACGAACATCCCGCGCTAAAAACTCAAAGTATTGCATGACCCGCTCAGGCTCACCGTGAAAATGTTTTTCTCTGAGCGTCTTATCTTGTGTCGCCACGCCGGTAGCGCAGTTGTTTAAGTGGCAGATCCGTAAATATTTACAGCCCAAAGCCAGCATAGGTACAGTGCCGAAACCAAAACTTTCAGCGCCTAATAAAGCCGCTTTGATGATATCGGTAGCCGTCTTTAAACCGCCGTCAACCTGCAAACGAATTTTATGGCGGACGCCGTTTTTCACCAGCGTCTGGTGCACTTCGGCTAAACCGAGCTCCCAGGGGCTGCCAGCGTATTTTACCGAAGTAAGCGGACTGGCTCCTGTGCCGCCGTCATAACCGGAAACGGTGATCATATCGGCAAAAGCTTTGGCTACACCAGTGGCGATAGTGCCGATACCGGGCGAGGCCACCAATTTTACCGAAACCAACGCTTTGGGATTGATTTGTTTCAGGTCAAAAATCAGCTGAGCTAAATCTTCAATCGAATAAATATCATGATGGGGCGGCGGCGATATTAAGGCCGCGCCGGGTTTGGCGTACCTCAGTCTGGCAATTTCAACACTGACTTTATGCCCCGGGAGTTGTCCGCCTTCACCGGGTTTTGCCCCTTGAGCGATTTTAATCTGCAATACATCAGCGTTAATCAGATATTTTGCCGTTACGCCAAAGCGTCCTGAGGCGATTTGTTTTATGGCGGAATTACGCTTGGAGTTGAACCTTGCCGGATCTTCACCGCCTTCGCCTGAATTCGAGCGGCCGCCGAGCTGATTCATCGCAATCGCCAGAGACTCATGGGCTTCAGGGCTTAACGCGCCGATACTCATCGCCGCGGTGTCAAAGCGGGAATATAAGTTTTCAGCCGGCTCAACGCTGTCAATATCAGCGGGTGAATCCGGCCGGTTGATTTTCAGCAAATCACGCAAGGTGGCAACGGGACGTTTATCAACCAGCTCGCTGAACTTTTGATATTCAGCGTAGCTCTGATCACGGAGCGCTGAATGCAAGGTTGTCACAACGTCCGGGTTAAAACAGTGATATTCGCCGTCATTGACGTATTTTAACTGTCCGCCCTGGGATAAAGGTAAATAGGCCCGGCGCGCGTCAGCATTGAGCTGTTTTTGCATTCGGGTAATTTCGTCAAAACCGATTCCCTCAATGCGGCTGCAGGCGCCGTTTAAACAGGTATCAATCACGTCTCTGCTGAGACCGATAACCTCAAATTGCTGGCTGCAACGATAGGAACTAACGGCACTGATCCCCATTTTAGACATAATTTTCCTCAGGCCTTTCTCTATGCCCGAGCGATAGTTTAAATTGAGTTTTCTGCTTGACTTTTGCCGGGCTCCGGCCATCGAAGCGAGTGACTCATAAACAAGGTACGGGTAAATCGCGGTGACACCAAAGCCTAATAATACGGCAAAGTGATGCGGATCTTTAGTGCTGCCCGTTTCGACGATAATGTTAGTGTCACAGCGTAAGTCATTTTCTACCAGTGTGCGGTGAATGAGGCCGACGGCAAGTACTGCCGGGATAATAAGTTGTTCTCCGGCGTTAAACCTGTCGCTTAAAATGAGTAAGGTCGTACCGCCGCGCGCGAGATTTTTCGCTCTTTCAGCGATGCGCTCTAAGGCCGGTTTTAAACCTTCGCTTTCGGTATAGGTTAATTCAATGATGTCGTGACGATAGTAAGCCGGGTTTAACTGTTTGAGCTGATTAAAGTCGCTGTAAAGCAGAATAGGTGACTTGAACATGACCCGATAGGCGTGCCCCGTGGTTTCATTGAACAAATTCTGCTCGCGGCCCGCGCAGGTGGCCAGCGACATCACGTGTTTCTCACGTAAAGGATCGATGGCCGGATTGGTTACCTGAGCGAATTTTTGTCTGAAAAAGTCGTAGACGGAACGCTGCCTGACAGACAGAACCGCGATCGGAGTGTCATCGCCCATAGAGCCCGTCGCTTCTTGAGCGTTCGCGGCTAGCGGCCAGATGATCTGCTCCAATTCTTCTTTAGAGTAACCAAATTGTTTCTGATAACTCAGCAGCTCCCCGGCCGGAGTATCACCGTGACCTTGTTTGTCTTCCGGTATGTCTTCTGCCGGCGTTAAAACGGTGCTGTGTTGTTTCATCCACTCTTTATACGGGTGACGTTTTTTCAAGTCATTATCGATCTCGAATGACTGGAATAACTTGCCGTTTAAAGTATCTATGACCAGCAATTCACCGGGGCCTATTCGTCCTTTGGTGACCACGTCACTGTCAGCGTATTCCCAGATGCCCACTTCGGAGGATACCGTCAAAATGCGATCTGAGGTAATGACGTAGCGGGAAGGACGCAGGCCGTTGCGATCCACTGAGCAGGCCGCGTAACGGCCGTTTGTCATGACCACTCCCGCGGGCCCGTCCCAGGGTTCCATATGCATGGAGTTAAAATCATAAAACGCCTTGAGTTCCTCGTCCATTTCAGGATTACTCTGCCAGGCGGGCGGAATAAGCAAACGCATGGCGCGATACAAATCCATACCGCCTGAAAGCAGCATCTCAAGCATATTATCTAAAGCGGAGGAATCTGAACCCGTTTCATTCACAAAAGGACGGGCTTGCTGTAAGTCAGGCATCAGCGGTGAGTGAAATTTATAGGCGCGGGCTTTAGCCCACTGACGGTTACCGGTGATGGTATTGATTTCACCGTTGTGCGCGAGGTAGCGAAAAGGCTGTGCCAGAGGCCATTTAGGGCAGGTGTTAGTTGAAAATCTCTGGTGAAATAAACAAATAGCGGTTTTAAGTTCAGGACTTTGGAGATCGGGATAATATCTGTCGAGGTCTTCCGGCATCATCAAGCCTTTATACACGACCACCTGCCCGGAAAGGCTGGCGATATAAAAGTCAGGATCATCGGTGATGCTTCGCTCTACACGCCTTCTTGCCATAAACAGTCTCCGCTCTAAGTCCTTAGCGCGCCAGCCTATGGGGGAGTTAATCAGAACGTGAACAATTCGCGGTTCGGATTGCGCCGCGATTTCACCTAATACTGCTCTGTCGGTCGGGACGTCCCGCCAGCCCGCGATGCCCAGCGTTTCTTTGGCAAGTTCTTCTTCTAATTTATGCTTCGCCCGCTCCGCCGTTTGTTCATCATGACTCAGAAACAGAACGCCGACAGCAAACTTGCGGCTTAAATGCCAGTCGTTTTCTTTGGCGACGTGGGTAAAAAAGTCTGTCGGCATCTGCATGAGGATGCCGCAACCGTCTCCTGTTTTACCGTCCGCGGCAATACCGCCTCTGTGTTTTAATTTATCTAAACTGTGAACCGCTAACTGGACAATCTTGTGACAGGCTTCACCGTCCATTTGGGCGATCAGGCCGAATCCGCAATTCTCTTTTTCAAAACTCGGGTGGTATAAACTCATTGATTACTCCATTCGGCACTCCTTCAATTGGTCATCGAGAAAGTACTATTTATGCGCTGCGTTTGATTAAAATATATTCTAAAAACGGTCAGGTCAAATTGATTATGTGATATTTCTGAAGCTTTTTGTTGTTGAATTGTAATTTTATTGCAGGAATTAGCCATGAGTCAGAGTCTTGTTATTGTAAGTATACTGAATTGTGAAAATAAACAAGATTTTCAGATATGGTTCCAGAAAGGCGCAAAGTGAATTTTTATGCGCCTGAGCACCACAGATTATGCAGGGCTGTGAATCGTTCAGGCTTTTGACTCAAGGTATTGTTTTAGCAGTTTTAAATCATGACCGGCGTTTTCAACAATGGTTCCTAACCAGTAATCTTTTTCCAGCTGCCAGGAAGCTTCCTCACCGTGCTGCAATTTCTGGGCAAACTGCTGAATACGTCTCAATCCTACTGAACCGGCGGCGCCCTTAAATTTGTGAGCCTCAGAGCATAATGTGTCTTTATCGCTCGATTCGTTCGCTTTTTCTAAATTATCTAAGTATTCTGGTAATAATTGCTCAAAGAGGACGACACTTTTAAGTAAAGTCGCGGCACCAATGGCGTTACAGTATTGTTCCAATGTATTTAGATCTAAAATTACGTCCAAATCAGTATTCGCCATTTTTTACCTCATAAAATTACACTTAAGCTTTATTTATCAGCGTCCATCATAACCAGTATTAGAATGGCTGCAAAGAACTTCATGCGGTTATGCTTAAAATGAAGCATTATACTTTCAAATAGTTAACAATATAGATTAGAGTTGTTTATGAAAAATTTACCCAGTTTAAAAAATTTATACTATCTGGTGCGCTTACATCATGAGCAAAATTTTAATCGTGCGGCTAAAGCCTGTTTTGTAAGCCAGTCCACGTTATCGACAGGTATACAGAATTTAGAGGAGTTACTCGGACAGCAGCTTATCGAGCGTGACCATAAATCCTTCATGTTTACGGCGACCGGTGAGGAAGTCGTCAGCCGCGCTAAAGAGATTTTAGCCGACGTGACAGATCTCACCGAGTTTACTCAGCTGCAATCAGAACCTATGGCGGGCGATCTGAGAATCGGCTGTATTCCCACTATCGCCCCTTTTCTGATCAGCCGTCTGCTGAGCGCCTGCCAAGAGAAGTATCCGAATTTAGATCTGCAGATTAAGGAGGATACTACTGAGCAATTGTTGCTGGCGCTGGGTGAGGGGCGTTTAGATTTATTGATTTTGGCATTACCCGTCGATACGGGAACGTTCCACAGTATGACGTTAGGCCGGGATCCTTTCAAAATGATTATTCATGAGCAGTTTGCCGGCGGTTTAGTGGAGCCTCTGGATTATCGAAACATGCCGGATAACAGTATTTTCCTTCTGCAAAAAGAGCATTGTATTACGGGTCATGCCGTCAGTGCTTGTCAGTTACAAGACAGTAATAAAGTGCATCCGTTTTCCGCGACCAGCCTTCATACCCTGGTGCAGATGGTGAACAGCAAGTTAGGGGCGACATTTTTACCGCAGATGGCGATCGACTCCGGGATTCTCAACGGCACTGATCTGCGAGTTTTGACTCCGCCGGGCGAAGCGCCGTATCGTGATATTGGTATCACCTGGCGCCAGACGTCAAGTCGTATTCGTACCTTTAAAACCCTGGGTGAGGAGATTAAGCTGTTGCTGGAGTGATTCATAAAAACAGGCTCTTCGTCGTTTAGTGTGGATTTAATGGATTTATTTCTGAGATAATAAACCCAGTTTTGCAGTCAAGAGTTGGAAGTAAATACATGGATGGAAATCAAGTTTTGATGCTCGGCCTTGGTATATACCCGTGATCATTCAAGATGCGATTTTTTCAAACAAAGGCTTGCAATTTTCTGTAATGAGATCATCATAGCAACATGATTGAAATATCCTTAACCAAAGAAGAAAAACATTCTCTGGAATCACGACATAAATCGTCAAGTGATAGCCGTGAATGTGACCGAATTAAAGTTGTTCTGTTACGTTCAGAAGGCTGGTCTTATTCTTTAATTGCTCAAGCGTTACGGATAGATAAAACAACAGTCAAACGTCATTTTGATGACTATCAATCTCAAGAAAAACTGAAACCCGAAAATGGCGGTTCAGTCAGTCGGCTCACTCCAGAGCAAACCGAGTTTTTGATAGCCCATTTAACAAAATTCACTTTCGCTCATACACATCAAATTGTGAGTTATATTGATGAAACCTTTGGTGTGAAATTTACGGTTGCAGGGTTAAACAAATGGCTGCATCGCAATGGCTTCAGTTACAAAAAGCCTAAGGGTGTTCCCCATAAATTTGATGAGCAAAAGCAAGCCGAATTTAAAGAAAAATACGAGACATTAAAGGCCGAAAAGCCTGATAATGAGCCAATTGTATTTATGGACGCTGTCCATCCTACCATGGCAACAAAGCTGTCTTACGGTTGGATAAAAAGAGGTGAAGATAAGCTGATTAACACCACAGGCAGCCGTACTCGCTTGAATATTATTGGTGGCATTCAGCTGGGGAAGTTGGCTGAAACTGTGACAGCCCAATATGAGTGCGTCAACCAAGAATCTGTTGTGGATTTTTTAGTAAAACTGAAAGCTCAACATTCTAAAGCTGAGCGTATTCACCTCATCTTAGATGGTGCTGCTTATCACCGAGCAGGCAGCGTAAAAGAAAAAGCAAAGGAGCTGAAAATCGAGCTTCATTACTTACCACCATACAGTCCGAATTTAAACCCAATTGAGCGGCTCTGGAAAGTAATGAATGAGCATGTGAGAAATAATGAATATTTTGCTTCAGCCAAAGAATTCCGAAAACGGATAAATCATTTTTTCGATGTCAAACTTCCAGAAATCGCGGATACTTTAACGAGTAGGATTACTGACAACTTTCAAACGCTCACATCTGCAACTTGAATTTGCTTGGGTATAGAAGCGCCTTGGAAGTTGGTTAACCAACACCTGGATATATCAGCCTCACCTAATGAACTTGTTCTCGAAATTGAAGCTGAACGAGGAAGCTTGTATCCCTGCCCGACTTGCTCAAAAGCTTGTCCGGCACATGACTTTAAATCGCTGACCTGGCGTCATCTCAATTTCTTTCAGCATCACTGTTATATCAAAGCAAACGTCCCGAGAACTCGATGTGCTGAGCATGGCGTTAAGCGTGTCAATGTCCCTTGGGCGAGAGCGGGTAGTAAATTCACGTTATTGTTCGAACAATCTGTATTGGTACCGGCTCGTGAAATGCCGGTTAAGGCATGTGCTGAATATGTTGGAATTCGTGACAAACGTATTTGGCGCATCATCAAACACTACGTCAGCAAGGCATTAGCATTGATGGACTTGTCAGCACTTAAAGCTATTGGATTCGATGAAACGGCGGCTAAACGTGGCCACAACTATGTTACTGTTTTCATTGATATGGACAAGAAAGACAAGCCTGTTGTGTTCGCTACGCCCGGAGAAAAGGTAAGGAAACCGTTAAGCGATTTAAGTCCTTTCTGACAGAGCATCAAGGCAAAGCAGATAATGTACTTGAAGTCGTGTGTGATATGTCAAGAGCCTTTCTGTCAGCAACAGAGGAAGAGTTCCCGGATGCTAACGTAACGGTTGATTGGTTCCATGTTGTGCAACTGTTTACTAAAGCGGTTGATGAAGTACGTAAAACGGAGAGAAAAATCCAACCGCATCCAAAGAGCCTGCGCTGGGCAGTACTAAAAAATGCAGATGGCTCATTTACTGAGAAACAAAAAGAAGCACTTGCAGAGCTAGAATCCAGCGACCTGAATACAGCAACAGCTTGGCGGATTAAGGAACAACTTAGGTGGATACGTCAAGCTGAAACCGCTCATGCTGCACGCTGGAGGCTGACGTATTTCATTAATTTTGCAAAAGAGCAGTTGGGTGATATTGAGATGTTAGAACCCGTTCGAAAAGCACTTGCAACTGTGGAAAGGCATGCAGAGAGAATTTTACAGCGCTGGTCATCCACTTATACGAATGCTCGTATGGAAGGTTTAAATAGTCTATTTCAAGCGGCTAGAGCACGAGCCAGAGGGTATCGTAATACAGGAACATTTATTACCATGATTTTTATGATTGCTAGCCCTGTATCAGATCTACTCAAATCCATATGAAACGACGAAGAGCCTAAAAACGCACATGATTCCGCCGGACATACAACTTAAGTACCAGACTATAATTTTTCGATATTTACGGCGTTCAGGTTAAGTGCTCGCAAGGTACTCTTGCGCGGTAAGTAGTCGGTCATGAAAAACATCTAACATTCTGATCGCTAATAAAATATAGCTATTTGATACATTCAATTTCGACCAGAAATGATATAGTGAACCTACGGTTTCTGGTCGTTTTGGGTGCTAAAAATGCTCAAAGAAAGCCCTTCAAATTTACCTCATGCCAGTCTGTTTAATATCACAGACCAACTTCTGCAAACTCACCCTTTACTCATTTTAGCTAATGCCTTTGATTGGCGAGCGTTGGAAGAAGAGTTCAAGCCGTTATACAAAAAATTAGGCCGTAAAGCGAAGCCAATTCGGTTGATGTGCGGTTTGCTAATACTCAAGCAGCTCTACAAATTGAGCGATGAAGCTCTGGTCGAACAATGGCTGATGAACGTGTATTTTCAAGTGTTTTGTGGTGAGACAGAGTTTCAAACAGCACGCCCTTGTGATGCCAGTGAACTCAGTGTTTTTCGTAAGCGCATCGGTGAAAAAGGCTGTGAAAAAATCTTTGCATTATCTGTGGCTTTACACGGTGACAAAGCTGAAGATGACACCGTGTACGTTGATACAACCGTCCAAGAAAAAGCCATTACTTATCCGACAGATAGCAAACTTGCCATCAAGGTGGTTAACCGAGTCAATAAACTAGCCAAAGTATTTGGGATCAAGCAAAGACGTACTTATGTCAAAGAAGTCAAACAGCTACGCATTGACTGTCGCAGCTTTAGACATGCCAAAAATCGAAGCAAAGCCAGAAGAGCGTTAAAAAGGTTGCGTGTTATCGCAGGTAAGCTTTTAAGGGAGCTACAACGCAAACTTCCACAAGATGTCCTTGATTTACAAAAAGAGAATTTTTCCAATTATGAAAAAGCCATTACACAGCAACGTAAAGACAAGAACAAGATTTACAGCCTTCATGAACCCGATGTTTACTGCGTAGGGAAAGGCAAAGACCATAAGCCATACGAGTATGGTAAAAAGGCTTCTGTCGTGCTCACAGAGCAGAGTCAATTAATCATCGGTGTCGCCAGTCATGACGAGCATGAACACGACTCAAAATTGCTTAAGCCTGCACTTGACCATGCCCATAAACACCGAAAGAGTAAAATCACTACAGCCGTTGTAGATAAAGGCTATAAAGGGTGTAAGCAGTATGTTGACCAAGAAGTTGTTATCCCTAGCCGGCCATTAAAACGGGACTCGCAAGCAAAGAGAAAACGCAAAAGTGAACTCTGTAAAAAACGGGCAACAATTGAACCAGTAATCGGGCATTTGAAGAGTGATTTTAGGCTGTGTAAGAACTGGTTAAAGGGCAGTGTTGGCGACTCAATAAACCTTCTAATGGCTGCGTGTGCCTGGAACTTGAGAAAGTGGTTAGCCATTTTCTTTTTGCTCGAAAAAGATGGTGAGTTTTGGCTATTTTGCAGTGAAATTGATGCGAAATATAAGAAATGTTGCTTTTGGGTACGGCTCTGAATTTTGCGTAAATCAGATGCCGTACATTTTAAATCTTGAAGTTATGTTTTTCAGTACCGACTAAGTATCTAGTCAAATGCTTTTTTCTCAAGAAGTCACTCATAATAAGCGTTTCAGCAAGAAAAATATTCGATTACATTTGACTGAGTACTTAGTCGGTCATGAAAAACATCTAACATTCTGATCGCTAATAAAATATAGCTATTTGATCCATTCAATTTCGACCAGAAATGATATAGTTAACCTACGGTTTCTGGTCGTTTTGGTGCTAAAAGTGCTCAAAGAAAGTCCGTCAAATTTACCTCACGACAGTCTGTTTGATATCACAGAACAGCTTCTGCAAACTCACCCTTTACTCATTTTAGCTAATGCCTTTGATTGGCGAGCGTTGGAAGAAGAGTTCAAGTCGTTATACAAAAAATTAGGCCGTAAAGCGAAGCCAATTCGGTTGATGTGCGGTTTGCTAATACTCAAGCAACTTTACAAACTCAGCGATGAAGCCTTGGTCGATGAGTGGCTGATGAACGTGTATTTTCAAGTGTTTTGTGGTGAGACAGAGTTTCAAACAGCACGCCCTTGTGATGCCAGTGAACTCAGTGTTTTTCGTAAGCGCATCGGTGAAAAAGGCTGTGAAAAAATCTTTGCATTATCTGTGGCGCTACACGGTGACAAAGCTGAAGATGACACCGTGTACGTTGATACAACCGTCCAAGAAAAAGCCATTACTTATCCGACAGATAGCAAGCTTGCCATCAAGGTGATTAACCGAGTCAATAAACTAGCCAAAGTATTTGGGATCAAGCAAAGACGTACTTATGTCAAAGAAGTCAAACAGCTACGCATTGACTGTCGAAGCTTTAGACATGCCAAAAATCGAAGCAAAGCCAGAAGAGCGTTAAAAAGGTTACGTGTTATCGCAGGTAAGCTTTTAAGGGAGCTACAACGCAAACTTCCACAAGATGTCCTTGATTTACAAAAAGAGAATTTTTTCGATTATGAAAAAGCCATTACACAGCAACGTAAAGATAAAAATAAGATTTACAGTCTTCATGAACCCGATGTTTACTGCGTAGGGAAAGGCAAAGACCATAAGCCATACGAGTATGGTAAAAAGGCTTCTGTCGTGCTCACAGAGCAGAGTCAATTAATCATTGGTGTCGCCAGTCATGACGAGCATGAACACGACTCAAAATTGCTTAAGCCTGCACTTGACCATGCCCATAAACACCGAAAGAGTAAAATCACTACAGCCGTTGTAGATAAAGGCTATAAAGGGTGTAAGCAGTATGTTGACCAAGAAGTTGTTATCACAAATCGACCATTAAAACGGGACTCGCAAGCAAAGAGAAAACGCAAAAGTGAACTCTGTAAAAAACGGGCAACAATTGAACCAGTAATCGGGCATTTGAAGAGTGATTTTAGGCTGTGTAAGAACTGGTTAAAGGGCAGTGTTGGCGACTCAATAAACCTTCTAACGGCTGCGTGTGCCTGGAACCTGAGAAAGTGGTTAGCCATTTTCTTTTTGCTCGAAAAAGATGGTGAGTTTTGGCTATTTTGTAGTGAAATTGATGCGAAATATAAGAAATGTTGCTTTTGGGTACGGCTCTGAATTTTGCGTAAATCAGATGCCGTACATTTTAAATCTTGAAGTTATGTTTTTCAGTACCGACTATTTAATACCGGCAGTCTTTCAATCTAAACGTTCATCAGAACCATGCCTGTCATGAAGGTTCAGGCAAGAGTAACGCCGAAGAGTGCCCGGGACGGGTGTCAAAAAACTGAAAAAAACTGAAAAAAACTTACAGACGGGCACTTAAGATGTCCGGCAGTCTTTATTTTCTTCATCACCTTTAACCGCGAATACCTGCATTGAATGTTGCTTGCCTTTGAGTTTGACCTTACCCAGATCAATCATTTTTAAATGCGGGTTTTGTTTAAGGCGTACCGCCGCGGCGGCTGATATCAGAAGTTTCTGATTTAGCGCGCCGCATTGATCCTGCAAGCGCGCGAGGGTGTTTAACACATCACTGAAAAAGCTGATCTCCTTTTTTTGTACGCCGACAACGGCGGTTACGACTTGTCCGCAGTGAATAGCGGCTTTAAATTGAGGAACGATGCCGTATTTCTTCTTAAAGAAACGTCCGCGCCATTTCAGTATCTGGTTGAACTCCGTGTATAAATTGACGCAGCGCTGATCTTTTATGCCTTCTTCAAGCGGCCAGTGGATCAATACCGCGTCTCCCATATAGCGATAGATCTCCGCCTCATTGTCCGTTACCGGATCGGCCAGCAGCCTGAAACAGTCCTGAATTAAACAGCTAAACCGGTAATCCCCTAACTGCTCTGCATGAGCGGTGGAATTGGTCATGTCTAAATAGATAAACAGACGCTGTTCATAACGAGGACGGTGGAAGCGACCAAGCGCGATGTTAACCAACTCTTTAGAGCCGACCAGTAAGCTCATCTGCTCGATAAAAGCCAGAGAAAGCCTCACAAACACCATATAAATAAGCAGAAGATGAAAAGCGCTGGATTGTATTATGTTGCTGGCATCCATCTGCCATAATGTCGACATGCGATTGCGGACATCCCAGAGTTCAATAAATTGCATAAAGCCGGCAATACCAATGGCGCCGCTAACCAAAAGTGTGCCTTTAACAACCAATGTTGTCAGATAAGGAAGACGTGAGACAAAACTAAAGTCGACAATCAAGTTAGACAACCAGTGTAAACAGCCAAGAATAACGCCGATATAGACGGCAAAGATTTTGATATCGGCCTCACTGGACGCCCAGTGCGGAAGCACAGACGTTTGTGAGTACCTGAAAAAAACAAACACTGCCATAGCTATAGTCCAGGCTATAACGGCGAAGGACAACTTCCTTGACTGACGACGAACTCTCACTGCATCAATAACCGCTTAATATTGTGGGAGGCGAAGTCTAGATCTTTATGGTGCCTTATGGCTAGGGCTCAGTGTGATTTAGATCAACGATAGCTTAAATATTGTGTGAATTGAATAAGGGTCGTCTAAAGAACGTAGTCGAAGGGAGCGAACTAACTATGCCTTTTATGCCTGCGGGACAAATGAAGCGCTGAAATTAAAATCGCTATCTTTTGAACCGAGATCCCTAAGAATAAAACGCCTTTGCTAATATTTGTGCGGTAAAAGAGGTTTTAAGGTAAAAACCGCGAGGGTTAACCTGCTTAATACAACCGCTTTCATCAATGGCCTCGGTCAGTGCTTTACTGTTCGCGGCCTTCGGGCGCAACTGAATCACCTCACCATGCCTCGCCGTAACCTGCTCAACTTTTCCGAGGGTAATGAATTCCATGATTTCTTCCCAGTCCTGCCTGAGCTTATGAAATTCCTGATGATCAGGCTGCCATAAAAAAGGCGTGCCGATCCGTCTTTGTGCTACGGGAATTTGTCGCTCACCTTCAACGGGAACCCATAGTACCCGTTTAATCTTATTGAAAACGACACTTTCCTCGAAGCCGGCGGCAAACGGCGGCATCAGGGGGCAAAATGTTACAAACGTGGTTTCTACGGGCTTTCCCGATGAGTTAATCGGAATGGTTTTGAGTTCAACACCAATGTTCTGAAAGTCCTGCTCTGCTTTAGAACCCGCGGTAGCGCCTAATTCGATTTCGATCAGCTGGCCGATCCAGCCTTTATCACGCTTAAGATCTTCGGGTACGGATAAATGATTCAATTTGGCCAGATCGCCAAGCGTTAAGCCGGCGATAGCGGATGCCCGGTTCATCAAATCATCAATGGATGCTGGCGCAGATTTCATATTTTATTGATTACTATTTTTGGTTAGTTAAGAGTGTATCAGTTTATCACTGCCCAACTATAAGTTTTTTCAATTTTTTGACGCCCGTCTTACACACTCCGCCGCGTTACTCCCGCTTGAAATAGCCCGGATTAGCGCGCAAAAGCGCCTTGTAAAGCACTTAGCCCAAACGTCAAAAATATGGAACACTTAGGAACTGTCCCGAAATAACTTCCCGATTTGTTACTGCTTAAAATTGCCAATATCAAGGCACGAAGAATGAAGTTTAGTCATTCTAAATGAATGATGAGTAACGCAGAGAGTGGCAATTTTAAGCGTAACCCTTTGGGCTGTGTTTATTTTTGCGTTCTTTGAATAAAGAGTTACGGCGTTGTCGAAAGCTTATGTAGAAACGAAGTAACGACAGTTTTGTATGTCGGTAATGACTACACCTCGCTTTCTGTGCCTTGTATAAGCCAAAAATAAACGACAGCAAAACAGGGAAGTTATTTTGGGACAGTTCCTTATAGTCGGGTACTTAAAATTAAATGCGGACAAAAAGTGTTCGCTCGTTCTTTTAAATATGAAACTTAACTTAAATGCAGGTAACCGTATGAATAATTGTAATTTGTTATGGAGTGCGATCTTTGAATTTTCATGTTTCAACACTTTATAACTCTTTATCCCTACCTTTTCACACACAGTTATCCACAGAATGCTGGGATAACTTTTTATAAAAGCCTGTCTAAACCATAAATAGTGTTGAGGTCAACTAAAATTCGCAGTAATTTTATACTTTTTTAAAAATTTTATTAACAACTGTAAATAAAATTTACTAAGTTATCTACGTTTAATTAGCAAAATAAACTCAGGTTAAAAAACGAGCAACCCTAAGATTGAAACTTTTGAAAATTTCCGCTGCCAAATAACTGATTGATAAATATGAATTATATTTTAAGGGCTTAGACGCATAATTGTACTTCCGGAACTCTCAACCCTTGGTTTTGTTGATTTTTTCAAAGTTTCAAACAGAGATATCCACAGAAAATGTGGATAAACTGGTAAGTGTTTGAGCTTTTTGTTGATAAGTGATGAAGTTTATTTAGCTTACCCCAAAATAAAGTGTAACCATAGATTTGCCGAAGTACGGACTTTGTGAAACAATCAGTTTATAAATTTGAAAAAATTTGGAGTCCATGTGATTGATAGTGACGGCTTCCGTGAAAATGTGGGCATCATTATCTGTAACAAATTCGGTCAAGTCATGTGGGCCAGAAGATTTGGACAACATTCATGGCAGTTTCCACAGGGTGGTGTGGATGACGGTGAAACTGCGGAGCAGGCGATGTACCGTGAACTCTATGAAGAAGTTGGCTTATTGCCGGAGCATGTAAGTATTCTATCAGTAAGTCGCTCATGGTTGAGATATCGTTTACCTAAGCGATTAGTGAGACATGACAGTAAACCCGTTTGCGTCGGTCAGAAACAAAAATGGTTTTTACTGCAACTGAAAAGTAATGAAAAGGCAATTAATCTAAAGGCTTCTGGTCATCCGGAGTTTGATGACTGGCGCTGGGTAAGTTATTGGTATCCCGTTAGACAAGTAGTTTCTTTTAAGCGAGATGTGTATCGAAAAGCGTTGAAAGAGTTTGCTCCGATCGTCCTTTCGTTACAAAACAAAGATTCTGGTCGGAGAAGATATAAACGCTAAACCGAAAAAAGCAGTTAGACGAGATAAAAAGTACGGCAACGAGTTTTAATTCAGGTCTTATAAAAGTAAGTTAATGCCTGATAGCTGTAAACTGTTTCAATCGCTGCTGGCGGCATTACGAATAACAACAGGCAGAATAAGACTTGCTTTATCAGGGCTTGCTGCCGGCACTTTTTTCTGCGTTTAAAAGCGCGGCTATCTACTTTTTCCGGGTTAAAAAGCGACTATTTGAGTCGCTTTTTGTTTGCCCGGCGGGTCGAAAGAAACCTGTATCACCCTGACTGAGGGGGAAGATAATCCGAATGGCAGGGGCGTTGCGGGCTAAGGCAGGTATGAAGGTAGCCGTAGGAAGTGTTTACTCAACTTATGTCGTACTTAATAAAGAAGGAATGAACTTAGGGATCTCGCAGTTCATAAGATACCAGTTTAAATTTCAGCACTTCATTTGTCATACCTGCGAAAGCAGATATAAAGCGACTTTTGCAAAATTAACCAGAGAAACCGGACTCCGGCTTTCGCCGGAGTGACGGCATATTTGGTATAAACTCTTCTGCGACGTCCCTTAAACGGCTTATGTGCGGAACGCGGGAATCTGCCGCCCTGATGTTAAGGGAGAATCTCAAGGGTACTTACGATTCTGAGAGAGCCGGTGGGGAAGTTCCTGCGGGGCTGCTCGCCTTCTGATATTATGCCGCGGTCGCCAGGACGCGGATAATGCGCTAAACCAAGCGACTAAGCTACTTGAAGAAATACCTGAAACTGACAGTAAACCGAAATAAAACCCATATTACCCATAGTGATGACGGAGTGATGTATCCGGCGTGGAAATCGGTAGTAACTGCACGAAAGTCCGATCTGAGAAGCTCAAGGGTTTCAGGGGCAATCTAAAGAAGCCAACCAAGCGCGATGACGGGAAATCGCTAAGCTCGGTTATCAAAGAGCTGAGTCCGAAACTAAGAGGATTCAGTTAATATTTTCGAATAGCGCTAGCCGCATGGTTGAGGCGAGGACTGAGAGGTGTTCAACTCAGACTGCGGAAAAACCGGATAGGTTATACAGGAGATTGAAGCAACTTGGTTTTAACCCGCCGTTTAAGTATATCCATATCAGACGGCGCAGGAACTCAAAGAGTCCGCTTGCTCACTATGCGATGCCGGATAAATGGTTTGAATAAATGGGACTGTTTCAACCTGAACGAGTACGAACGGGCTCAGTACAAAAATAAATGAATATAAGTAAACAGTAGCCGTATACGAGACCCCGGGTACGGCTCTGTGAGGGGGATGGGACAGTAATGCCTCGCCCCGCTGGATATATGTGTAAATTTGACTTGCTTATACTGCTTTGAGATAAAAGGTTAATGCCGGTATTGAAGGGAGAATTGTAGTTGTTAACACTGCTTAAAAAAGTAAGCCAAGAGATGGCTGCTGCCCAACAATATGAACAGGCATTGAATATTCTGGTTTCAAGAACAAAAGAAGCGATGAGTACTCAGTGCTGCTCTGTTTTTATTTTAGAGGGCAATAAGCTGGTCTTATCCGCGACCGACGGTCTGAAAAAATCTGCGGTGGGTAAGTTTAAGGTGCCTGTCACTAAAGGCATTATCGGCTCTACGGTTAAAAAAGAAGAGTTAATAAACCTCGCTGACGCCAGAGAGCATCCGCAATTCTATACCTCCCCTGCGTTAATGGAGGAAGAGTATCGGGCGATACTTTCCGTTCCGATTATTCACCGCAAACAAGTACTTGGTGTGCTTGTAATTCAAGAGTCTGAATCTCGGTTCTTTAACGAGGAAGAAGAGGCGTTTTTAGTTACGCTGTCGGCTCAGGTCGCGGTAGCGATAAACGGGTTAAAACAGAAGAAGAAGGTTCAGGTTACCCGCAGGCAGGTGCTGCTTAAAGGTGAGGCGGCCGCTCCCGGTGTCGCGATAGCCAACGCTCTGGTGATTGGCGGTCAGATTACTCTTGAGCAGCCGGATGCTCCGTGTGTTGACGCGGATGTTGAATATCAGAGACTCCGCGCCGCCATCACCCGGACCCGCGCGAGCTTAGACGAAATTACTCAAAAGTTTAATAGCGAGCAGCACGAAGAGCTGGCTTCGATCTTTAGCGCGTTACAGCTGTTACTGGATGAGAGCAGTCTGGGCGGTGAATACGAAAAGGAAGTCATGCTGGGCTGGAGCGCTGAGTCAGCCGTGAGCCGGGTGTCACTGAGATACATTGAGCAGTTTTCGGACATGGACGACGCTTATCTGAAAGAGCGGGCGACCGATATACGCGATTTAGGACAACGGGTTTTAAGGCAGCTTATCGAACCCGATCGCATAAAGCTTGAGCCTGATGAGAAAGTCATTCTCATTACCCGCGAAGCTGACGCTACCAGTTTAGCTGAATTTCCAAGGCAGAAATTAGCCGGGGTCGTATCAGAGTACGGCGGCATTAATTCCCACGCTTGTATTATGGCAAGGGCATTGGGAATACCGGCCATTGTCGGTGTTGATAAACTGCTGTCGGCTGAGTTGGAGGGCAAACAAATCATTCTAAATGCCAACCGGGGGCAATTATTAATCTCGCCGACTCGCTCTATGCTCAAAGAGTACCGGGAGTTAATCACCGCCGAAAAAGCACTGGAGCGCAAATATCGCAGGGAGCTGAAAAAGCCCACGATCACGGTCGACGGAAAAAGAGTTGAACTTTTTGTTAACGCGGGACTGTTGAGCGGTATTCACAATGAAACCGTTAAAGAAGCCGACGGCATCGGGCTTTATCGTACTGAAATTGCGTTTATGATGCAGCCGAGATTTCCGAGTGAAGCTGAGCAGAAAAAGATTTATTCTGAAGTGCTGGAATCGGTGCCTGAGCGTCCGGTTATCATGCGTACGTTGGATATAGGCGGTGATAAACCATTACCCTATTTTCCTATCAACGAAGACAACCCGTTTTTAGGTTGGCGCGGTATTCGAATGTCACTGGATCACCCCGAGCTTTTACAAATACAGCTAAGGGCTATGTTGCTGGCCGACGCCGGTCGTCAGCAACTGCGGATTCTCCTGCCGATGGTGAGTCATCTAAAAGAAATTGACGCGGCGCTGGAGTATTTTGATAAAGCCCGTCATGAAATTCAGCAGGAAACGGGCAGCCAGCTGGCGAGACCGAAAGTCGGAATCATGCTTGAAGTGCCGAGCTTAATTTATCAGCTTGATCAAATTGCTCAGCGAGTCGATTTTGTCTCAGTAGGCAGTAATGATTTAACCCAATACCTGTTAGCGGTAGACAGAAATAATCCCAGAGTCGCAGGGCTTTATGATAGCCTTCATCCCGGTGTGCTTCGGGCGATTCAACGAATTATGTTAGACTGCAGGCAACATCAGCTGGATATCAGCGTCTGCGGCGAATTAGCCGGTGAGCCCATGGGGGCGATGCTACTTCTTGCCATGGGGTGTAATAAGTTAAGCATGAACCATGGTAATATCGCTAAAATTAATTACTTAATGCGTCGTGTCAGCTTTACCGAGCTGCAAAGTATTTTGCGAAAGGCGCTGCTTCTCGACAGTGGCGAAGAAGTTCGCGGGTTGTTAACGGAATACCTGTCAGCGCGGGATATTACGCTTGAGGCTGATACGCAATAGGGCATAGGGGATCCGAAATCCTAATGGAGTATTACTTTGGATAATTTATTCGTCATCATCGCGATATGCATGATGCTCGGCGCCGTTGTCGGCTTTATGGCTGGTTTGCTTGGCATCGGCGGTGGTTTGATTGTGGTTCCCGCTCTGATGTATATGCTTCCCAAAGTGGGTATTCCTCCTCAATTTGTACCAATTCTCGCTATCGCGACTTCACTCGCGAACATGGTGCTGACAACATTTTCAGCGGCGGCGGCGCATCATAGAAGAAAAAATATCGCCTGGGATGTCGCTAAGGTGCTTATCCCCGGTGTGTTAACCGGTGCCGTTTTCTCCGGTACGGTCGCGTCTTTTATTCCCGCCGATCAGATGAAGAGGATATTTGCCGTATTCGTGATTCTTATGGGATTGAATATGGCGCGGCCGGTTAAAACCGGGGTGCGTGAAAAGTCTCTTCCCGGCAAATACGTGCTGTTTACGATAACGGCAGCGGTCGCGCTGATTTCAGGCATTTTGGGTATCGGCGGCAGCGTAATGCTGATCCCGGTTTTATGCTATTTCGGAGTGCAGCTGCACCGGGCCGTCAGTTTAGCCAGTGTGGCGGGGATGTGCATCGCTTTTGCCGGTAGTATCGGTTATATCATCGCCGGCTGGAGTGTCAAGGGGTTACCAGCGGGTACCTTAGGGTATATCTATCTTCCGGCTTTAGTGGGAATCGCGGTAACGTCTACGTTAGTCGCGCCGTTGGGTGTTAAAGTCGCTGCGACATGGCCGACAAAGAAACTCAAGACGGCACTGGTTGTATTCTTAATTATCGTTGGTTTAGAGTTATTGCTGAGTTCATGACCCGGCAAAGTCGTTATGCGATAACAGCTTTTTCCGGCGTGAGTAAAAACTGAATTCCAGCTGAGCTGGTTTTTTTCTGACAACTGGTCGGGTATATTAGCCCGGCATAAATTAACGCGTTGAATTTTCTAGGAATCTATATGGCACTTAAATTTCCGCACATTGATCCGGTTATGCTTCATCTCGGTAAGTATGAGATTTTTGGGCATACCTTTGAGCCGGCATTAAGATGGTATGGTTTTATGTACCTACTCGGCTTTGTGGCGGCGATGATTCTGCTTAACCGTAAAGCGGATAAATCGAATGGTCTGTGGACGAGAGATCAGGTTTCCGATCTGCTCTTTTACTGTTTTCTTGGGGTGATTCTGGGGGGGCGGATTGGCTACGTTCTGTTTTATCAGTTCGATTACTTCCTGTCTGATCCTATGTATTTATTCAGAATCACAGAAGGCGGAATGTCATTCCACGGCGGCCTTATCGGCGTGATCGCGGGCATGTCCTACATCGCCCGGAAACAACAACGTCACTTCTTTGCCGTAGGGGATATGGTGGCGCCGGTTGTGCCAATTGGTCTGGGCGCCGGGCGTATCGGTAATTTCATTAACGGTGAATTATGGGGACGTGTTACCGATGTGCCGTGGGGCATGGTATTCCCGGGCGCGGGCCCGCTACCAAGACATCCTTCGCAGTTATATCAGTTTGCCCTGGAAGGCGTAGCGCTTTATCTGTTGCTTTACTGGTTCAGCAAACGCACTGATAAAGAAGGCGCAGTATCAGGTATGTTCCTCGTCGGCTATGGTGTGTTCCGTTGTATAGTAGAAACCGTGCGTCAGCCGGACGCGCAATTGGGTTATTATCTGGGTTTCATTACCATGGGGCAGATCTTATCAGTACCAATGATTTTATTCGGTTTGTATTTAATCATCAGAAAGAAAGGGCAAAGCTAAATGCGTCAGTATCTCGATTTATGTCAGCGTATTATTGATGAGGGCGTATGGGTTGAAAATAAGCGCACGGGAAAGCGTTGTTTGACCATTATTAACGCTGATTTAACCTATGATGTCGCCAACAATAACATGCCTTTAGTGACGACTCGTAAAACTCGATGCTGCAGTTTTTCTTAATTGACAATCATGCAGCATAACCCATATTCTGAAACGTTTTTGCATGGGATTTTAATGAAGGAATTTCTTCCTGACGACCTAAATCTCTACCTGCCATATGCCTGCTAGAGTCTCGTTCTGGTAAGGAATCATGGAGTGCCGTAATTAAGCTCTCTAATGCTGCATTTGGATCATTGGCACATACCACTTCTTGAATCGTAGCAACAAGCGCTTCAACTTTTAGGCGTTCAATTAGGCAACCCACAGGCATCCCAGGGTGTTTGTTTTTAAGCCGGACAGACTGCTCAGGATGTTGCAACAGTAAATGCTCGCACAGAAGGCTTAAGATCAGGCCATGCTCCGAACCATCGACACCTTGCTGTTTGCTCAACTTGTTCCAACCGCAATGAGCTTTCCAATCTTGGATAAAAACCTCTACTAACCACCTTAATGTATAAAGTCTTGCTATATCATGGTGATGCCATGACATATTGCTAGCGATCAAGTAACGATATTCTTCTTCTCCTTCATATTTTAGCGCCACAACAAATCTCCGTTTACTATGCGCATTAACATATAGCCTCGCAGCCATCATGGTGACTTTCTTCTCTTCACCACCGCGAATAGACAGTTGAAGTTCAACACCTTTTTGACGATTAAAATAGGTATCAACTCGTGCTTTTGAGTTCTTGCTGCTCACTCGTTGATTTGTTCTTAATTGACTGACTATTTGAGCGTGATGAGTGATTTCTTCAGCTTTATCCATGAAATCAGCAGTCCCATATAATGCATCGGCTAATACGCTCTTGATTTTAAAGTTTGGAAAGGCGGTGGTAAATTCTCTTAGCATTTCTAGTGCAAGCGCTTGTTTAGTCGGATAGTTAACATGGTCAGGCATGGGTCTTTGTGGTCGCTCTTTTTTAGCGATACCTTGTCGTTGCAGCTCTTTATCCCGTTTGCTCCAAATGGCGAGATTCGGATCGGGGGTATAAAACCTAAACCCAACTGGAAAGGTTACCGTATCGGTGACAAGTACCATGAATATCAGCTCTTGCCCATTGATATACCCACCTGTCGGTTTGTCTTTGATTTTATGTGCACCTGCAATACAAGTCGTTTTTTTAGCTCGGTGTTTATGGGTATCATCAATATCTAAATGGCCGTTTGTTAATTGATAATGTTTGAATATATTGCAAATACTCGCTTGAAGTAGGTACTGCCAAGGGATTTTAGCTTTGTAGAATATCCAGCATAAGCCCGTTGACTTGAAAACGCCTAAACTTCTCCGTTCAAAAGCTGCCCAGTTCAAAGCCTCAGTCATGATAACTCCAGTGATCATCGCTCCTAATACTATTTTTTGAGTTCTTGTTAATTTTAATGAGGGTTTAATCAAGGATAACGAAACATTTAATGCATCAAAAAATTGAGTAACAATTGAAAGGCTACGAATAAACATAATGAACTGCTTGACGAGTATAAGCTTTGAGTTCACTCTAACACTTCAGACTGCTGTTGTGATGCTGATTATGCTTCGGATGCCTTAGCATGGAGTCGCAGCAGTAGTTTGACCTATAGCTAAATCAATTTTTTATCAAGCTCTAAAAACTGCAGCATCGAGTAAAAGCTATTGGAAAGCGGCTATCGCTGAGCTTCTTGGTTATTTGCGCGGTTATGACAGTGCGGCGCAGTTTCGTGAGATCGGTTGTAATACGTGGAACGCCAACGCTAACGATAATCAGGACTGGCTGAATAATCCCCGTCGCAAGGGTGAGGATGATATGGGCTTTGTTTACGGTGCAGTGGCGCGTAATTTTCCGAAACCTGACGGCGGCAGTGTCGATTTAGTGCTTCAAGTGGTCGATGACTTATCAAAAGGTATTGATAACCGTGGTGAGATAATCACCTTTTACCACCCCGGAGCATTTCACTTAGGCTGCTTACGTCCTTGTATGTTCCAGCATCAGTTTTCGATTTTAGATGGCACGCTTTATCTTAACAGTTATCAGCGCAGCCAGGACGTGCCTCTGGGCGAAATTTTCTTTTGTGACAACGAAAACACTACTGACGCACGAATGATTCATTAAAACCCACTTGATTAGTACATTATTTGAGCTATCATCACTTTATGATAGAGCGCAGCGTTATCCACAATTTTTTCAACTGACTTTAACCTTATGCTCTCGTATTAGAAAGCTTCATTGCTATCCATGAATAGTGTTTCATGGGAAGTTAGCAATTTAAGCCGTAAACCCTCGCCCAATCGGGCGGGGATATAAGGCGTAAAGTCCAACGGACTTTATTTTTGTGTATTCTGACTTTCAACGTACTCTTTAAGGGTTTCGATAGTTGCTCCGCCTGCGGTACAGGCAAAATAAGATCGTGACCATAAAGCAGAGCTTTTACTTTGCCTCGTCAAATGTGTGTTCTGCAATCTCAGCATTCTTGATGATACCGCTTTGAGATTGTTAACCATTACACTCACTGACAGTTTGGGCGGGTATGCGATAAGTAAATGAACATGATCTTGTTCGCCGTCCATTTCTATCAACTCACATTCCAACTTGTCACAAGATGATTTAAAAGCACTTCTTAATTGCTCAATCATTACTCCATCAAATAGCCTGCGCCTGTATTTTGTAGTGAACACCAGATGGACAACCAATTTACTAACGCTGTGCCGTTTTCTCAGATAACCAGAAAGCAGATTTCTGTTACGCTCACTCACTTGAAACATACATCATAAAATCATACAATGCCGACATTATACAGGTGAGCACTGAAATGTTAAGAGCAACTAAAGTACGCATATATCCAACGCAAGAACAGGCTGAGTTTTTAATGGCTCAGTTCGGTGCTGTGCGTTTTGCGTATAACAAAGCCCTGCATATCAAGAATCACCAGTACCGCAAGCACGGTTTAAATCTGAATCCGAAAAGAGACTTAAAGCCTTTGCTTGCGGTTGCAAAGACGTCTCGTAAATACTCATGGTTAAAACAGTATGATTCAATTGCTTTACAGCAATCCGTTATTAATCTGCATACGGCTTATGACAATTTCTTTAATCCGAAACTGAAAGCCAGAAAGCCTAAGTTCAAGTCAAAGCACGGGAAGCAGTCTAGCTATCACTGCGCAGGGGTTAAGGTATTTGACGATTCAATTAAACTTCCTAAGATGCAGCCCGTTAAGGCTAATATTCACCGTGAAATAAACGGTAAAGTAAAAAGTATAACGGTAACACTTTCTAAAACCGGTAAGTTCTACGCCTCAATCCTTGTTGATGACGGAATTGAAGCCGTAGCCGTTAAAAAGATTGATTCAGTCGTAGGGCTGGATCTTGGTTTGTCTCATTTTGCGATTGAAGATAACGGAAATAAAACTGCAAACCCAAGATTCATAAAAAGAGCCGAAAACAACTTAAGGCGCAAACAACGCCAGTTATCACGAAAGAAAAAAGGCAGCGGCAACCGCTCTAAAGCTCGATTACTGGTTGCCAAATGCCACGAGAAAACGGCCAATGCCCGTGCTGATTTCCAACATAAACTATCTCGAACACTCGTTGACGAAAACCAAGCAGTGATTGTAGAGACATTGAAATCAGCAAACATGATGAAGAACCGCAAGTTATCCAAACATATTGCAGATGCAAGCCGGAATGGTTTTGTAAACAAACTCGAATACAAAGCAAAGGAGCAGGGCAAACATCTAGTCAAACTTGATCAATGGTTTGCCAGCTCGAAAACTTGTAATTGTTGCGGTCACAAAGTTAATGAAATGCCCTTAAAGGTTCGTAGCTGGACTTGTCCAGATTGCAACGTACTAAATGATAGAGATATCAACGCGGCAAAGAACATCAAAGACAAAGGCGTACTCGAATTAAAAGCGGCGGGACTCGTCGTTTCTGCTTGTGGAGGCTTGCGTAAATCCAGTCACGAACTGGTAGCTGCCTAAGAAACAAGAAGCCTCGCCATTTATGGCGGGGAGTAGTCACTGAAAGATTAGTTCGAGTTTTGTTCTGTCCCAATATTCTTTACCAAGAACAAAATTAATAAAAGGTATCTCATGACACATCCTGAAAAACAGTATTTAGATTTATTAACAACGCTATTAGAAAAAGGTAGTGAAAGAATTGATCGAACAGGTGTTGGAACAAAAGCTATTTTCGGCCACACAATGCGATTTGATTTATCAGAAGGTTTTCCTGTATTCACCACAAAAAGAGTTTATTGGAAGACAGCATTTAAAGAAATGCTTTGGATGCTTTCTGGAGGACACAACATAAAAGAACTCGTGGAGCAAAATGTTCACATCTGGAGTGACTGGCCCTACAAGAAGTTTATTGATGCTCAGCCTGAAGGTAGTGCAGATAAGTCTATTACGATGGAAGAGTTCGAACAGCGTATTATTGCTGATGATAAATTTGCTAAACAGTGGGGTGATCTTGGCCCAGTATATGGCAAACAATGGCGACAATGGAAAACAGAAGATGGAAAAGAAATTGACCAAGTATCTCAGGTGGTTGACTTACTAAAGAATAACCCATCTTCTAGACGGATTATTTTTGATGGCTGGAATGTTGGCGAGCTGGATCAAATGGCGCTTCCTCCTTGTCATAAACATTATCAGTTTTATGTTGATCCAAATACAAATAAGCTTTCAGGTGCAATGGTACAACGATCTTGTGATTCTTATCTTGGCCTTGCATTCAACATAGCAAATTTAGCATTTATTACCACGCTCCTTGCGGAGCAAACAGGCTATGGTGTTGGTGAAATCGTTTGGTTTGGTATGGATGTGCATCTATACATGAATCACGTTGAGCAAGCTAAAGAGCAATTATCACGTGAACCAAAAGCATTCCCTAAACTAGTCATAAAACGTAAACCTGACTCATTGTTTGAGTATACGATTGATGACTTCGAATTAGAAGGGTATGACCCACATCCAGCAATACCCGCACCAGTTGCGGTATAAGGGGTTCAATGACGGGAAAAGACACCTATAATACTCCTGAGAAGTTACGCTCGCTTCTTCAGAAGTTACTTATTAAAAAACAGTTGCCTATAAGTAGTCGGTTCTGAAAAAAGCCACTTCAAGATTTAAAATGTACGGCATCTTATTTACGCAAAATTCAGAGCCGTACCCAAAAGCAACATTTCTTATATTTCGCATCAATTTCACTACAAAATAGCCAAAACTCACCATCTTTTTCGAGCAAAAAGAAAATGGCTAACCACTTTCTCAGGTTCCAGGCACACGCAGCCGTTAGAAGGTTTATTGAGTCGCCAACACTGCCCTTTAACCAGTTCTTACACAGCCTAAAATCACTCTTCAAATGCCCGATTACTGGTTCAATTGTTGCCCGTTTTTTACAGAGTTCACTTTTGCGTTTTCTCTTTGCTTGCGAGTCCCGTTTTAATGGCCGACTAGGGATAACAACTTCTTGGTCAACATACTGCTTACACCCTTTATAGCCTTTATCTACAACGGCTGTAGTGATTTTACTCTTTCGGTGTTTATGGGCATGGTCAAGTGCAGGCTTAAGCAATTTTGAGTCGTGTTCATGCTCGTCATGACTGGCGACACCGATGATTAATTGACTCTGCTCTGTGAGCACGACAGAAGCCTTCTTACCATACTCGTATGGCTTATGGTCTTTGCCTTTCCCTACGCAGTAAACATCGGGTTCATGAAGGCTGTAAATCTTGTTCTTGTCTTTACGTTGCTGTGTAATGGCTTTTTCATAATTGGAAAAATTCTCTTTTTGTAAATCAAGGACATCTTGTGGAAGTTTGCGTTGTAGCTCCCTTAAAAGCTTACCTGCGATAACACGTAACCTTTTTAACGCTCTTCTGGCTTTGCTTCGATTTTTGGCATGTCTAAAGCTTCGACAGTCAATGCGTAGCTGTTTGACTTCTTTGACATAAGTACGTCTTTGCTTGATCCCAAATACTTTGGCAAGTTTATTGAGTCGGTTAATCACCTTGATGGCAAGCTTGCTATCTGTCGGATAAGTAATGGCTTTTTCTTGGACGGTTGTATCAACGTACACGGTGTCATCTTCAGCTTTGTCACCGTGTAAAGCCACAGATAATGCAAAGATTTTTTCACAGCCAAATTTTTCACCGATGCGCTTACGAAAAACACTGAGTTCACTGGCATCACAAGGGCGTGCTGTTTGAAACTCTGTCTCACCACAAAACACTTGAAAATACACGTTCATCAGCCATTGTTCGACCAAGGCTTCATCGCTCAATTTGTAGAGCTGCTTGAGTATTAGCAAACCGCACATCAACCGAATTGGCTTCGCTTTACGGCCTAATTTTTTGTATAACGGCTTGAACTCTTCTTCCAACGCTCGCCAATCAAAGGCATTAGCTAAAATGAGTAAAGGGTGAGTTTGCAGAAGTTGGTCTGTGATATTAAACAGACTGTCATGAGGTAAATTTGACGGGCTTTCTTTGAGCATTTTTAGCACCCAAAACGACCAGAAACCATAGGTTAACTATATCATTTCTGGTCGAAATTGAATGTATCAAATAGCTATATTTTATTAGCGATCAGAATGTTAGATGTTTTTCATGACCGACTAAATAATGATTCAAGTATTTTGTTGCAACTCCATGAAATTTAACTAACCAAGTCTGAAGCCTGCTATGGTAAGCATTGACATTTTGTATATGAAATACATTTTCAATGACTCTTACACCTGCTGAAACGTTGAGCTGCTTGTGGGTCAATTCATTATCATGACTGAACTTGATGTAAGCTTTATAGCCATCGGTACATAACACGCTGTCTTTGTGTACTTTGCTCTCTAATTCTTTAGTCAGAGCTTCAATGGTTACATGAGCAAAGCAATTATCATAGGTGTGCTGATTTCTGTCTCGTACAGTGACTATCTTGACCCAATCATCGTTTCAGCGACCTGGCTTTTTTGCAGGAGTTCCACGCTTTTTAGGCTGACGGTTCAGTTGGCGACTGCCTTTTTCGGATTATGGATAAAAGGTCTCATCTGCTTCGGTAATCCCTTCAAGCTTAGAAGGCTGAAGTATGGTCGGTATCTGTAAAAATCGATGCCTCCAGTTAAAAGATGTTTTTAAGTCTATATGACATTGTGCTGCTGATTCTCTTAGACTCATACTTTTAGTCATGCAATGAAAATAGTCTAGCCAGTGCTCTTTGTGTCTGAGGCGAGCAAGAGGAGTACCAGTCGATGCTACAAATTAGGACTTACGCATTGACAGAGTGTTTTGAAATTTGATATCGGGTAAAATGATCATTTTCAGGGATGGAAGTGAGAAAAACTACTCGCCCAACGACAGCCAGATGTACTCTTCCGCAATACATGGGATTTTTGATCAGTGAGCCAAAATCATCAACATGCACAAGATTGGCAGAAGTGACGGGTATCTCTCACGATAGCGTTAACCGCTTTCTTCACCGTGAAGATTATCAACCGAAAGACTTATTTGATGAGGCAGCTCAAGATCTATGTCTTGTTGGTGGTACTTTGAGTGTTGATGATAGCGTACTTGATAAATCTTACAGTCATCACGTAGAACTGGTGAGTCATTTTTGGTCAGGGAAACACCATCGAGCAGTCAAAGGGATTAACCTCGTAACCCTTTATTACACCGACATGACTGGTCGCCATATGCCCGTCAATTACAGGATATGCGATAAATCCGAAGGCAAGACTAAAAATGACTATTTTCGTGAAATGCTGGCAGAAGTACTGGATTGGGGACTCAAGCCAAAGTTTGTAACGGGAGACTCTTGGTACAGCTGCGTCAGGAATCTGAAGACGATTAAAAACCATCAGACAGGATTCATGTTTGCTGTCGAGAAAAACAGAACAGTATCGCAGGAAAAAGGCCAATGGCTGCAAATTCAGCACCTTGACGTTCCTTGTGACGGTTCGGAGGTTTGGCTTAAAGATTTTGGCAAGGTCAGGTTGTTTAGAACGACGCTAAAAGACCAGCATCGCTACTACGTGGTTTACTTGCCAGAGGAAGAACCTTTTCAGCATGATGACTTTAAAGCCATTCATGATCAACACTGGCAAATTGAACAATATCACAGAGCAATCAAGCAAGTCTGTCATATTGAGCATTTTCAAGTGCGTAGTGAGCGACCTGTACGAAATCACATCTTCTCAAGCATTTTGAGTTTTGTTTATCTACAAAAAATGCGGATAGCGCAAGAGTTCACCAATATTTATCAGCACCAACGTGAACTGTTTAAAGATGTTGTTGGTGCTTTCATTGAACATTTTGCGAAAGGCAAAGAGCAACTCCTACCAAAATTGCACAGTACCATCAATGCGTAAGTCCTACAAATGTTTTCAAGCAGTTTTTACAACGATATCGTTGAGTTCCTTTAGCTTTGCCGAATTTATTGATCACTGCACTATGACAATGAGGGCATTCAGGATTTTCTATTAATCGCTGTTCTAATAAGTGTGAAATTGAGGTTGTAGATGGTTCTTGATGAAGTGCTGATTCAACTTCCGAACGTTGTTTGTCAGTCAATCCTTGTAAGCTTTTCATCAGCTTATGAAATAATGGAGTTTTCATAACTGAATCCTGCTGGGAAATCTTGGTTAGATTATATACCTATCAACACTTAGTGAAAACATAGCCACTGTCTTTCATTCCTTTTTGCGGGATATCTATCGTGTATGACCCCAGCTCTGGCTGGGTTTCAAGATATTCAAATAAGGGTAAGTCAGACTCAAGGATCTTTCTGTTCTGCTTCGCCCGCACGACAAAACGTTCATTACGGGCTTGCTTATCTCGCAGATAGCTTTGTATGTCCGCCTCTCTGTCACAGACCGAAATAACCCGGGACATAGTGTCACCCAGGCGTCGGCGGCAAAAGTGCGACGCATCCGCCCATTTTCCGCTTTCTTTTTCATCGGCGTCTGCGGGGTCGTCAGGACGGCACCACCAGTCCTGATGAATAAGCCCGATGGTTTTTGTGGTAAAGGCATCTAACAAATAAGGTTGAGTGAATCCGCCACCCGCGGGATTTATCTTTGACGCTGCCAGGTTCCCCTGGCTCTGATGCGACCTTATGTTTAAAGCCGGCTGAAGTCGTATCATCCATAGCCAAAATTTCTGTATATGACTTGGCTTGTTCGGCTGTGTAGTCAAAGCCTGAGCAGCGTATCACCTCCGGTGAAACTTTATCATTGCGAATCAACCGGTAAGCCCCTTCCTGCTTAGCTTCGTCTCCCTGACAGGACAAAGCGATAGACTTCCCGCTACAGCGAGCCATATCAGCAGCGGTTTCGACTAGTCTTTCAGTTCTTCTGGAATCACCAAGCTCTGCATGTTGAAAGTGGCTTTCTGCCCACTGTTTATGATCAAAAATTGACATTGTTCGTTACTCTTCGTTAAGGAATTTCTTGATCAGATCAACGGATTTTCAGAAAGTTCAACTTAATTTAGATTTGTGTAGAAGAGTCAGCCATACCAACAGTTAGATTATTAGCCATTACCATAATGGCGGCAAAATAAACGACTAAAACATTCTCTAAACCAAACAGTAACTTATTAAAGGAGTCGAAGCTAATATTTAATCGACCTAACCTAATTTCACTATTAATAACTTCCGCATAACGATTTTGCCAAATGCCTTGCCGTTGGGGTTCATTACCAAAGAGCTTAATGGTTTGCATACCACGGATATTTTCTAAAAAGTTAGATTGCTCTTTGGCTGATGCTTGGATCAACTCTTCGGTAGCTTGGTGAAGTGCTCGATATAAAGCCAATCGCACCAAGGTATAAAGTGCTATTGCAGCAAGCACCACTGCGGTAAGTTTTAATGAATAAAGTGTCATCATCACTAGTACTCCGTCCATTTGAATTCAATACTTCAAGCTCTTTTGCTAAGCCTTAGTCATAGGAGAGCTAAAAATCTTGTATTGATTTTTATTGTTTTAAACTCTTATACAACTTTTATTCACAACTAATTAATAAGTCTGTAATTTCTGAACAAAATGCTTCCTCCCACCCTTTGGCAAGCCAGTAGGACTCTAGCTTTTTTCATTTTGATTAACGAAAGTGTAACAGGATTTCGTTAATCAGTTTAATTCTGTTAAAAGGCTAACTGTACCCTGGAAGGACGGGGTAAAGCTTCTTTAACTTGATACGTGCCTCCTCAGTTGTGAACTGCCAAATCATCTTAGCCTTGGACTCATTGCGTTGGGTGACCCAGGCTTCAACTTCACAATTTAGTGTTTCCTGATCCGGTATTCTTCGGTTTAAGCATTGTCTGCTCAAGATACTTAATTCAATTTCAGCCATATCCAACCAGCTTCCGTGTTTTGGCGTGTAATGAAATTCGATTTTATTGATCAGCCTACGAGCTTCTTCTGGTTCGAAGGCCTTATAAAATGAAGCCGGGGTATGAGTATTCAGGTTATCCTCAACCAACACAATTGTCTCAGCATCCTTATAACGCCCGTCTACTAAGGCTTTTACTTGATGAGCCCAATCAACGGCTGTTCTGTGCTCTGTGACCTCAACATGCCGCCAGCCCGCTAAAGGCTCAAATATCATGAACAGGTTGCTGACACCGTTACGCTCATATTCCGTATCGTATCGCTCCGGATAACCTGAAACTAAAGGTAACGGGTTGCGAACTTCTTTAACTTGTTGTTTGCTGGTTTCATCAAGGCATACTAAAGGACGCTTGGGATCGTAAGGAAGTTTATAGAGTTCTAATATATCTTCCATAGCGCTCACGAAGGCAGCGTTTTCCTCTTCAGGTATACACCACTCTTCTTTAAGCCAGGGTTTAAGTTCGTTTTTTTTAACGCATAATGAACAGAGGTTCTCGATATGCTATCGACATATTTGAGTTCAATCATCTTGTCTCTAAGAAGATTTAATGTCCAACGGCAACGTCCTTCCGGAGGCGCAGAGCAGGTCAGCGCAATTAGGTGTGCTTCGGCTTCACCATCCATTATGCGTCTGCGGCCTTGATGGCTGTGTTTGCTATTAACAGCGACTTCTAATCCTTCCTCGACAAAACGCTTTCTGAGGCTCGTTACTGCAAGTGGTGAGATGTTTAGCGCCTTAGCAATCTGTTGATTGGTCAGTGGCGAATTATTCTCATCAATAGCAAGTAAAATTTGGGCGTGTCGTTTCTTATGTTGAGCAACACGTGGTTTCTTCTGCTTTATCAAAGCTTCAAGCATTGAACGCTCTTCATTACTCAAACGGACATGGTATTTAATCCTCATAACAGCTCCTGTATTCGTTGTGTTCAGGAACTGTTAGGATAAACTATCAGGCCATTATTTGCTTTTGAATGGACTACTAGTACAGTAATAGCCATCACACCATCAACCAGTGTTTCAATAAAACCGGTGGTAATACGCTCACGAATTTGTGCAAGCGAGCCAAAACGAGAGACAATATCGCCTACATGTCGAGACTCAAAATAGTTCATTGGTAAACGTAGTAAATGTCTCAGCAAATTAACGCCCATTTGCATATTAAGCAAGCTTGAAAGGCGCAATATTAACCAACTTCGAACCGCATTCGTTACAACTGAAATCACTGAAATTAAGGCAAAGCCAATTGCTAACACTGTAAGTAACGGTTTATCAAAACTTATTAACACTTCATCCACTACCCATTGCATATAATAGGGAGTCATCAATGCAAATAGTTGAAGCACCAAAGATAAGCCGATGAGCTTTACCAACCCTGATTTTAAGCCTGACATTGAAGACCACAATTGCGTGAACTTCATTTTGGCTTTTTCTTCTTTTACTTCAAATTTACTAGTTGGCGTTAGCTCTAAGCAAATTCCGGTAAAGTGTTTGCTGAACTCTTCTGTCGTTAAAGTACGTTTACCAACGGCAGGGTCATTGATTGTAAATTTTGCACTGTTTTTTCCACTGTCGACTTTACCTGAGACCTTAGTTAGCACCACAAAATGATTCATATCCCAATGTAAAATACAGGGTGTTTGCAGTTTATGAACCTCATCAATCGGGCATTGTAAGGCTCGACTCGCTAACCCTAAATTATCCCCTAACTCAATAAGCTGTTGAAGAGCCATTCCCTTTAGATTGGCTGAATAACGTTTTCTCATTGCAGGCGTGTCTAATTGATGACCGTAATAACTTGAGATCATAGCCATTGAAGCAAGACCGCACTCGGCAATTCCTGTTTGAAGAATTATTGGAACGTTTTTAATATATGAAAATTCGAGCAATTTTTGTTCTTTCATTTAATTAATATCTTTTTTAGTTTTTATTTATTAACTCATGTTACGCACTAACAGCTTTTAGAGTTTGAAGTTCTGTAAAGGCTGTTTTTAATGCTTTTATATACAATTTCGCCCTCAATTGAAATTTATTCATTTTCAGTTTTAAAGCTAAGGTTTCAAGCCTAAATGCACTATAAATTGATAAAAATTGATGATTACTTTGTGTTTTAACTGTATGAGCTGGAGAGCGGGTAATTGCCGCATTTGACTTCAGATTTTTATGGAAGAGTTCCACGTTCCATCGTTTTTGATAGACCGCTTGAATGAACTCATCATCACAACTTAAATCACTGCATAACAAGTAAAGCTCGCCTGTACTTCCATCTTTGTTTTTAAAGACTTTCTTGGATAACTGTAACTCAAAATCTACTCCAGATATCCAAACTTTTACAGACTGCTCCTCTTGAAATTTAAGTGTATCAACCCGTTGTGATTTCTTATGTTTCTTATCATCTTCACTCAAAGAAACAAGACGATTAGATTTGCATGCCATGATAAAATCTTTGTGGCATTTGTGTTTGATAAACATCATATTTTCATTTGAACAGAACCAGCTGTCGGCTAGAACATATTTGAATTTAAGTTGGTTTTGGTAACTGATGTGTAAAAGCTCTCTAAAGTCTTCATTTTTAGTTGTTTCAGACATTCTGCGAACTTTCTTAGTCTTCAGATCACAATAGAGAACTGGCTTAGTGATCAACTTGTAAGATACTGGAACTGATACACCTTGGGAGTAGTAAAGACAATTAAGAAGGTTAATCCCCTTAACGGTTCGATTTTTTGTGTGGTCGTAGTGGTATGCGATTAAGTCGCTTTCGTCCGTATAAGGTTTTTCTTCAATCGTATCATCGAAAATAAGAACGGCATCATCTTCTTCGACCTGTCTTACAGTAGATTTAACGATTCCCCAAAGAGTTTTACTGGTGAACTCGTTAGTAGAAAGGAGCCTTGTTACCTGATCATGACTGTAAGCACCATCTAGTAAGTCTGACATCCCTGTTGCTGTTACCTGTCCAAAGCTAGATAGTTGGTAGTCGCTATACAGCTCTAGCAATTCATCGTTCATAACATGATTATGCCACTAATTTTGAGGCGGTGCGTAACATGAGTTATTAAATACTTGATATGAATCTTAGGCAGTCATACTTGAACCAAGCCAGACTACTCATGAGTGATTTCTCTGAAAAACGAGTGCCCGCTGAAATAACCGATAGATAGTTCATAATTAGTCGGTCATGAAAAACATCTAACATTCTGATCGCTAATAAAATATAGCTATTTGATACATTCAATTTCGACCAGAAATGATATAGTTAACCTATGGTTTCTGGTCGTTTTGGGTGCTAAAAATGCTCAAAGAAAGCCCGTCAAATTTACCTCATGCCAGTCTGTTTAATATCACAGACCAACTTCTGCAAACTCACCCTTTACTCATTTTAGCTAATGCCTTTGATTGGCGAGCGTTGGAAGAAGAGTTCAAGCCGTTATACAAAAAATTAGGCCGTAAAGCGAAGCCAATTCGGTTGATGTGCGGTTTGCTAATACTCAAGCAACTTTACAAACTCAGCGATGAAGCCTTGGTCGATGAGTGGCTGATGAACGTGTATTTTCAAGTGTTTTGTGGTGAGACAGAGTTTCAAACAGCACGCCCTTGTGATGCCAGTGAACTCAGTGTTTTTCGTAAGCGCATCGGTGAAAAAGGCTGTGAAAAAATCTTTGCATTATCTGTGGCTTTACACGGTGACAAAGCTGAAGATGACACCGTGTACGTTGATACAACCGTCCAAGAAAAAGCCATTACTTATCCGACAGATAGCAAACTTGCCATCAAGGTGGTTAACCGACTCAATAAACTTGCCAAAGTATTTGGGATCAGACAAAGGCGTACTTATGTCAAAGAAGTCAAACAGCTACGCATTGACTGTCGAGCTTTAGACATGCCAAAAATCGAAGCAAAGCCAGAAGAGCGTTAAAAAGGTTACGTGTTATCGCAGGTAAGCTTTTAAGGGAGCTACAACGCAAACTTCCACAAGATGTCCTTGATTTACAAAAAGAGAATTTTTCCAATTATGAAAAAGCTATTACACAGCAACGTAAAGACAAGAACAAGATTTACAGCCTTCATGAACCCGATGTTTACTGCGTAGGGAAAGGCAAAGACCATAAGCCATACGAGTATGGTAAAAAGGCTTCTGTCGTGCTCACAGAGCAGAGTCAATTAATCATTGGTGTAACCCAGTCATGACAAACATGAACACGACTCAAAATTGCTTAGACCTGCACTTGACCATGCCCATAAACACCGAAAGAGTAAAATCACTACAGCCGTTGTAGATAAAGGCTATAAAGGGTGTATGCAGTATGTTGACCAAGAAGTTGTTATCCCTAGTCGGCCATTAAAACGGGACTCGCAAGCAAAGAGAAAACGCAAAAGTGAACTCTGTAAAAAACGGGCAACAATTGAACCAGTAATCGGGCATTTGAAGAGTGATTTTAGGCTGTGTAAGAACTGGTTAAAGGGCAGTGTTGGCGACTCAATAAACCTTCTAATGGCTGCGTGTGCCTGGAACTTGAGAAAGTGGTTAGCCATTTTCTTTTTGCTCGAAAAAGATGGTGAGTTTTGACTATTTTGTAGTGAAATTGATGCGAAATATAAGAAATGTTGCTTTTGGGTACGGTTCTGAATTTTGCGTAAATCAGATGCCGTACATTTTAAATCTTGAAGTTATGTTTTTCAGTACCGACTATTTATATTCGAAGCCATTTAACAAAACCAGACTATAAGAACGATAGACAATTAGATGCGTACACTTGTGTTGAGTAGTGTCATATTAAAAAGAAAAATGCCCACGGAGGAGTGGGCTTAATGTCTTTCACTTCAGTTGACTTTACCCAAACTACCAAATGTCTGAAATAAAACATATTAGACAATAGTATAAACTCACAAAACTCACAGCTTTCGAATACTGCGTAAATCAATCTCGCATTAGATTAACTTATCTAACCTAATGTGTGATTTTTTAACTCATTGAAATTGCTTATATCGTCATTCCTGCGAAGGCAGGAATCCAGCGTCTTTTTCTTTTTTAGAGCAAAAAGGCACTAGTACTCCGTCCATTTGAATTCAATACTTCAAGCTCTTTTGCTAAGCCTTAGTCATAGGAGAGCTAAAAATCTTGTATTGATTTTTATTGTTTTAAACTCTTATACAACTTTTATTCACAACTAATTAATAAGTCTGTAATTTCTGAACAAAATGCTTCCTCCCACCCTTTGGCAAGCCAGTAGGACTCTAGCTTTTTTCATTTTGATTAACGAAAGTGTAACAGGATTTCGTTAATCAGTTTAATTCTGTTAAAAGGCTAACTGTACCCTGGAAGGACGGGGTAAAGCTTCTTTAACTTGATACGTGCCTCCTCAGTTGTGAACTGCCAAATCATCTTAGCCTTGGACTCATTGCGTTGGGTGACCCAGGCTTCAACTTCACAATTTAGTGTTTCCTGATCCGATATTCTTCGGTTTAAGCATTGTCTGCTCAAGATACTTAATTCAATTTCAGCCATATCCAACCAGCTTCCGTGTTTTGGCGTGTAATGAAATTCGATTTTATTGATCAGCCTACGAGCTTCTTCTGGTTCGAAGGCCTTATAAAATGAAGCCGGGGTATGAGTATTCAGGTTATCCTCAACCAACACAATTGTCTCAGCATCCTTATAACGCCCGTCTACTAAGGCTTTTACCTGATGAGCCCAATCAACGGCTGTTCTGTGCTCTGTGACCTCAACATGCCGCCAGCCCGCTAAAGGCTCAAATATCATGAACAGGTTGCTATTATCTTTGACACCGTTACGCTCATATTCCGTATCGTATCGCTCCGGATAACCTGAAACTAAAGGTAACGGGTTGCGAACTTCTTTAACTTGTTGTTTGCTGGTTTCATCAAGGCATACTAAAGGACGCTTGGGATCGTAAGGAAGTTTATAGAGTTCTAATATATCTTCCATAGCGCTCACGAAGGCAGCGTTTTCCTCTTCAGGTATACACCACTCTTCTTTAAGCCAGGGTTTAAGTTCGTTTTTTTTAACGCATAATGAACAGAGGTTCTCGATATGCTATCGACATATTTGAGTTCAATCATCTTGTCTCTAAGAAGATTTAATGTCCAACGGCAACGTCCTTCCGGAGGCGCAGAGCAGGTCAGCGCAATTAGGTGTGCTTCGGCTTCACCATCCATTATGCGTCTGCGGCCTTGATGGCTGTGTTTGCTATTAACAGCGACTTCTAATCCTTCCTCGACAAAACGCTTTCTGAGGCTCGTTACTGCAAGTGGTGAGATGTTTAGCGCCTTAGCAATCTGTTGATTGGTCAGTGGCGAATTATTCTCATCAATAGCAAGTAAAATTTGAGCGTGTCGTTTCTTATGTTGAGCAACACGTGGTTTCTTCTGCTTTATCAAAGCTTCAAGCATTGAACGCTCTTCATTACTCAAACGGACATGGTATTTAATCCTCATAACAGCTCCTGTATTCGTTGTGTTCAGGAACTGTTAGGATAAACTATCAGGCCATTATTTGCTTTTGAATGGACTACTAGTATAACATCGCCTTTTTTGACATAAGATTGATTTATATTTATAAAATATTTAACTCGCCCTCCTATTTCAGAAGAAAGTTTAATTGACTTCCTTGGTTTCATTGTGCCAATTGTTGTTATTTTTGATGGCTCACTATCGATAGAAAGTATTTCTAATTCAGATTTCTTTAGCATAGAAACAGGTTTGTTAATATAAAAAACAACACATGCCAGCATAGAAATCATTAGCAATAAAATAACAACAACCCCTTTGCGATTGTTGTTATTTTGCGGTATTTCATGATCCATTGAGATTCAATCCATTTATTGTGTTTTTAGATATTTTTGGTATGTAATCATTACTATGATACTGATAATCAATAAAGACAATAGCGTAACACTAACAATTGAAATAATAAAATGTACTATACCGAAATCAACACCAACTATATCAACAACACCTCTTGACATTGCCATATATCCAAAAACACATCCCAACAATGCAGATATAATATAAACAAGAATAACTTTATTAAATGTATACTGGATTATAGAAGAAAGTTCTGCCCCTAATTGTTTCATGACATTCAAAGAGTAACTTTGTCTTTCTATATCAACCAGCGCATTTGCAATCGAGTTTAAACAAATCAATAATATATTAAGTGCTACAACAGATATGAGATAAAATACTATTTTTGATAAATCTGAAAACTCCATATCTAAAGCTTTCTGACTTGATATTATATCAAGTTCATAAATATCCTTAAGCTAAGCGATATTAACATCTTCCTTATTAAAAATAACAGAATTAGCTTTTGTACTATCAACAACAATCATTATTGGCACAAATGTCAACTGAGCCTTACCTAGATAAAAGTCATTTACTATTTCAACCACTTGTATTTTTTTTCTCCCAGTTCCAAAATCCCCGTAGTATGAGTGATTTAACACCTGTTCAAATTCGATGTTTTTGAAAATTTTAGTGAAAGATTCAGTCACAATAACTTTAACAACGTCTTCTCTATTTTTATCATTATCATTTTTATCATATAATGATTTGTTCGAAGCTAGAGTTGACAAACCAAGAACATTCGCAATTTCTCTACCTGCATAAAAGAAATTAACTGTATTGTTCGACTCCTCTATTTTTTGTTTCGCACTGGAGATTGAAATATAGTTTGATGACTTGTCAAATGGATGCCAACTTGCTACCTCAGTTATATTTCCATATTTACTATTTAACTGTTCTCTAACAATCGTAGGTTTAGGATCATTTATCCCACCCATTTTGGTAAAACCTACTTGCTCAAGGTTATAGCCAAAATCAGCTGTTTTAGCTGTCCAAATATCATATGCAATGCTTATTGATATGAATACAACAAAAGAAGTGACTAACATTTGAACAAATATAGACACTCTATTCAATAAAACTGTACCTTTTCCTGATAATCCAGTGACAACATCTTTATCTTTATTTTGTAGTGCAACTATTCGATTAATTAAAACAATGTTTGTAATAATATAAGCTAAGGTTTGCGCGACAAGGATAGCCCCTGTAATAATAATTAAATCAGATATAGAAAGTATTGAAAGTATGGCAAAGTCTTTTGAACAAATATTAACAGCATAAATAAACACAATTATAGTTAACATCAGTGATACAAAAAAAGTTAATTTTCTTTCTGTTATTGCTTCTATAGTAATTTGTTTGCAACTTGCCCCTAAACTTAATAAAACTTTTATTTTTTCTGATTGTGACACCATCAATACACTTACAGAGTTTATAAAACCTACGCAGCCTAAAATAAATGAAAATAAGCATACACTATAGATAATATAAAGATTAGATTTTGAAAATGTAATCCCTAACTCATCAGGATAGCCAGATTCATAATGAATATTACTTATACTTCTTTTTGTAAGATTAATAAATGATTCAGGTGTAAACGGTGCTCCTGGAATTTGCGGTGCATTCTCAATTACTACTTTCTTCAGATCTAAATCAAAACCTTCAACCAGATCTATTATAAGATGTAAATGAGTATCATACCATTCCCCATAGTTTTTCTTAATCTCTGCATTATATAATGAATCAAATGAAGTGATCACATCAGGCTTTATCGATAAGTTATCATCTAGTTTAATTATTTTTTCAACATTAAAAGCACCTAAACCTTCTAAATAAAGCGTTTTCCCTACTAAAGAATGAATATCTCCCGATAACTTATTTGCAAATTTTTCAGATAAATATACGCCTGAGCTTCCTACATTGTTTAATCCAGAAGATAATATAGCTAACATATCTTGTGCGTTGCTATTTAAAGAATATACATTTATATTTTTAATTTCGTTATTATTATAGTTCAAGGTTAATTTTTTTTGTTTTAGCATCCCGATGCGCTTTATTTGTGGCATGTTTTCTAGCACCGGAATTAGAGCAGCAGGGGCTTTTGAACTTCTTACTTTATCTCCACTAGGTAAATTAAATTAGGTTTCAATCTTATAGATATTACTGTCAACTTCATTATTAATTAAGTTATTTGCTAAAAAAAAGGCAAGCATTACACCCAATAAGGCGCTACCTATTGAGAGAGAGATGGAACCAGTAAAAGCTGAAAGAAATTTACCATTATTAAGAGATTTATTCATCTACTATCCTAATTATATTTACTTAAAACACTTTTCATTTTAAATATTCAACTTTTATTCACAATTTAAATGACGTAGCCATCAATATTGTTAACTTTTATTATTTTGGTTTAACTTATAAATTCACTTACTTAAATCGTTCACTAACTTCACCAAATAAAAACATAATTTATATAACATCCATTTCCTATAGAACTATTATCTTACAATAAATAGTATTTATATCATGTGAATTTTAAACGCAATTAACTTCAATATAACTCCTACATCTTTACTCTGATTGCTTATTAATTTGAAATTCGTAAACTAAACTATATTCAGTATAAATGGACAGCATAATAGCTGCCTCATACTCACTGATTAATTTTCAAAAGATTTACCCCAATTCCAAGCAGTTATTGGTGGGCAATAGATATACCATCAATTTTTTTTGATTTATAGATGAGATGTTTAATTTTTGATTTGAAAAACTCGATTTTAATGCAACCAGTTTCTCTGTGATCGAAGCTGTTTGTTTAATTGTTTCAGCAATCATTATCATTTTCCTTAAAATTGTAAACTTTAAAATTTGCGTACTTCCCATACCGCCAATGCATTAGATACCAAATTATACAAACTCTCAACCTTAACAAATAAAAATAAACATAATAGCAACATAAGCATTTTCGTTTAGCCCCCCTTATATGAATCGGCTTATTAGACCAGAGCAGTCATACCAACAATTTTTGATGCTCCCTTATCATTGGTTCCACCATGATTAATAAGAGTAGGTGCTGCTAATACTGAAACACTTAGCGTAAAAATATCTAAAACTTGATGCATAAAAAATTTATGTGCTCTCAATAGACAGAGGATCACCATATATTTTTATTAGAATACGCACTTCCATCACTTTGCCTCTGATGCTTCTCTCACATAGTGTGCACTTCTCAAATATCAATTCGAGATAGCTTTTCTCAATCCCAAATTATTTGTTTTCTAAAGTATTTACAGCCCTTGTTTGCCGTGTAATTTTTTGTGCATCAGACAATTTCAGCTTGATGCTTTCATGGATGTGAGTGTCTTTCATACTGGCAAGACTTAGTAGGAAATGACAATGAATATAGCAAACCGACCTCTACTCTCCGACTCTGAGAAGGCACTTAGGGCGCTAATCGCCCATCTTTTTTTTAGCCTTAACCTTGATGCTTATTCCTGAATTGGCTTTTGCTGATCCTATTTCAGAAAGCGTCGATTGGGTGATGAATTTACTCACCAATGGTATTGCTCGCAGTGCTGCAATTATCGGAATTGCCATTCTTGGTTACTTGGCATGGTTCGGAAGGATCACGGGTGAAACCTGCGGCAAATACATTGCAGGGATTGTGCTGGTATTTGGTGGTTCAACGATTGTTGACCTGATCATTTCAGCCGTTAAGTAGGAGCTTGTTAAGTACCCAGTCAAATGTAATCGAATATTTTTCTTTCTGAAACGCCAGTCAAGAGCGACTTCTTCAGATGAAAGCAATTGACTAGTAGTCCATTCAAAAGCAAATAATGGCCTGATAGTTTATCCTAACAGTTCCTGAACACAACGAATACAGGAGCTGTTATGAGGATTAAATACCATGTCCGTTTGAGTAATGAAGAGCTTTCAATGCTTGAAGCTTTGATAAAGCAGAAGAAACCACGTGTTGCTCAACATAAGAAACGACACGCCCAAATTTTACTTGCTATTGATGAGAATAATTCGCCACTGACCAATCAACAGATTGCTAAGGCGCTAAACATCTCACCACTTGCAGTAACGAGCCTCAGAAAGCGTTTTGTCGAGGAAGGATTAGAAGTCGCTGTTAATAGCAAACACAGCCATCAAGGCCGCAGACGCATAATGGATGGTGACCGAAGCACACCTAATTGCGCTGACCTGCTCTGCGCCTCCGGAAGGACGTTGCCGTTGGACATTAAATCTTCTTAGAGACAAGATGATTGGTAACCATTCACCGAGCCCGTATTGACTTTTCAGAGAAACAGTGAAACCGACTGCAGAATGGTACTTGCCTCACAAAAAACGTGAGGTGGTTATAGTTACAAATGTTAATAAGCGGGTGTTTGCAATTGTCAATACCCCTTTGGACATGAATGCTTACGATGATTGAACTCAAATATGTTGATAGTATATCGAGAACCTCTGTTTATTATGCGTTAAAAAAAATGAACTTAAACCCTGGCTTAAAGAAGAGTGGTGTATACCTGAAGAGGAAAACGCTGCCTTCGTGAGTGCTATGGAAGATATATTAGAACTCTATAAACTTCCTTACGATCCCAAGCGTCCTTTAGTATGCCTTGATGAAACCAGCAAACAACAAGTTAAAGAAGTTCGCAACCCGTTACCTTTAGTTTCAGGTTATCCGGAGCGATACGATACGGAATATGAGCGTAACGGTGTCAGCAACCTGTTCATGATATTTGAGCCTTTAGCGGGCTGGCGGCATGTTGAGGTCACAGAGCACAGAACGGCCGTTGATTGGGCTCATCAGGTAAAAGCCTTAGTAGACGGGCGTTATAAGGATGCTGAGACAATTGTGTTGGTTGAGGATAACCTGAATACTCATACCCCGGCTTCATTTTATAAGGCCTTCGAACCAGAAGAAGCTCGTAGGCTGATCAATAAAATCGAATTTCATTACACGCCAAAACACGGAAGCTGGTTGGATATGGCTGAAATTGAATTAAGTATCTTGAGCAGACAATGCTTAAACCGAAGAATACCGGATCAGGAAACACTAAATTGTGAAGTTGAAGCCTGGGTCACCCAACGCAATGAGTCCAAGGCTAAGATGATTTGGCAGTTCACAACTGAGGAGGCACGTATCAAGTTAAAGAAGCTTTATCCCGTCCTTCCAGGGTACAGTTAGCCTTTTAACAGAATTAAACTGATTAACGAAATCCTGTTACACTTTCGTTAATCAAAATGAAAAAAGCTAGAGTCCTACTGGCTTGCCAAAGGGTGGGAGGAAGCATTTTGTTCAGAAATTACAGACTTATTAATTAGTTGTGAATAAAAGTTGTATAAGAGTTTAAAACAATAAAAATCAATACAAGATTTTTAGCTCTCCTATGACTAAGGCTTAGCAAAAGAGCTTGAAGTATTGAATTCAAATGGACGGAGTACTAGGTACTTATGTCTCATCGTTATCAAGATCCTTTGTTTGTTGCTGTGACTCGCCCAGCCATGAAATGGGGCGTCACTTTAGATGGCATTATCGTCGCTACGGCTTTTGTGGCGGTGTTGATGATTGCGACCAAAAATCCTTTCATCTTACTGCTGTATTTTCCTTTGCATGGATTGATGTACGGCATTTGCTTGCGTGATCCTCGCAGTTTTCGCTTACTTCATCTTTGGTTACTGACTAAAGCCAAGTCTTTAGGTTGGCGTCAGTTTGGTGCGGCAAGTGCAGGCCCCTTACTGTCTACACGACATACGACTTTTGAGGTTGGAAGTTGGAGGATGGCGTAATGACCTTAAGCAAACTGCCAACTTTATGGCAACGTGAAAACACTGTAAGCGAACACATTCCCTATCAGACTTTATGTGATACTCACACGGTTAAAACCAGTAATGGTGAATACCTGCAAGTATTGAAGTTACAAGGTATTGCTCATGAAACACAAGATCCTGAGCAAATTGAAGTCTTCAAAGAACAAATCAATCTTTTGCTCCGAAATATTGCCAGCCCTAAAGTGTGTTTGTGGTCGCATCTGACTCGTCGTGAACATCAAGTTTTTCCCGAAGGAGAATTCGACTGTGAGTTTGATAGACAACTTAATCATAAATACTCTGAGCAGATCTGCCAAAGCTCACTGTTCATCAATGAGCTGTATCTCACCATTATCTGTGTCATTTCGGTAAAATGTCAAAAACAGGAATGACATAATGACTCAAAATTTCGATTTCAATAAAGCTTTAGAACAACTTCAATCAGGTAAAGGTTTAACTGGTGCGGATGGTGTTCTCACCCCTTTAATCAAACAACTAACAGAAGCAGCGCTTAAAGCAGAACTTGATCAACATTTAGACTCAGATCTTGAGCCCAATCGAAGAAATGGTTTTAGTAAAAAAACCGTTAAATCTTCAGTTGGCGAATTTGAGTTAGAAACGCCAAGAGACAGAGCCGGCAACTTTGAGCCTCAGCTTGTCAAAAAAAATCAAACTAAGCTCTCTGATGAAATTGATCGTAAGATTTTGTCAATGTTTTCAATGGGTATGAGTTATCGTGATATCAAATCTCATGTGGCTGATTTGTATGGTTTAGAGCTTTCAGAAGCCAGTTTGACGGCTGTGACCGATCAGCTTATTCCTCAGCTCAAAGAATGGCAGCAACGCAGTTTAGACGAGGTCTATCCAATTATTTGGCTGGATGCGATTCACTATAAAGTCAAAGACAATGGTCGCTATGTCAGTAAGGCTATTTACACGATTCTAGGCGTTAATCTCGAAGGTAAGAAAGAGTTACTTGGCCTGTATCTTTCAGAGTCAGAAGGTGCTAATTATTGGCTTTCGGTACTGACCGATCTTCATAATCGTGGTGTTAAGGATATCTTAATTGCTTGTGTTGACGGGTTAAACGGTTTTCCTGAAGCTATTGCCAGCATTTACCCGGAGACAGAAGTTCAGCTTTGCGTAATTCATCAGGTACGCAACTCAATGAAGTATGTGGCATCTAAGCATCAAAAGGCGTTTATGGCTGATTTAAAGCCGGTTTACAGAGCGACAAGTAAATCGGCTGCTGAAACGGCTTTAGATGAGCTGGAAAACAAATGGGGTAGCCAGTATCCAATCGTTATCGACTCTTGGCGCAGAAAGTGGGAGAACTTGTCCGTTTACTTCAAATATCCAGAATATGTACGTCGAGTGATTTACACGACCAATGCGATTGAAGCCGTACATCGCCAGTTTAGGAAACTCACCAAAACAAAAGGGGCATTTCCAAATGAAAACAGCTTGCTAAAATTGCTTTATGCGGGCATATTGAATGCCTCTAAAAAGTGGACAATGCCAGTCCAAAATTGGAGGCTAGCATTGTCACAATTTGCAATCCATTTTGAAGGCAGATTGGATAACGTATTAGAAATTTAGAATTTAGGCTGACACAGAATTTTGAACGCCCTCACTGTTCATCAATGAGCTGTATCTCACCATTATCTACCGTGATGGAGTTACTGATTCTCTCAACCTTTTTAAGAAAACTCAGACTCAAGAACAAGCGATTGCACAGCAACTCTCAGCAATGAAAGCGTTAGATGAGGTGGTTGATACTGTTCAAGCCTCTTTGCACGATTACCAACCTCAGCGACTTGGGATCTATTTTAAGGATGATAGATTCTTCTCCGAGACACTGACGTTTCTTGATTTTCTGATAAACGGTGAATGGCAAGTTCGTACTTACCCAAGCAGTGATATTAGCAATGTATTATCTCGCAAGCGCCCTTTCTTCCCTCACAACACCATTGCGCTACAAGGAGTTTCAGATCGCCAATATGCCGCTTGCATTGGTATTGCTGAATATCCAGAGCATACCGAAGCCGGTTTGCTAAATGCCCTACTTTCTGCGCCTTGTCCCTTGATCCTCAGTCAAAGTTTTCAATTTTTATCCAAGCCTTTAGCAACACAGTTGTTGATCAAGCAGCAAAACCGCCTCAGTACCACAGGTGATTTAGCACAATCACAAGTTGCCGCCATCAGCTTAGCTTTGGATGAACTTACCTCCAATCGTATTGTATATGGTGAACATCACCTTACCTTGACTCTATTGGCAGATACACCCGTCCAGCTTGAAAACCATCTGGCGAACATTAAATCTCAACTGGCAGATTTATCCATCATTTCAGTACGTGAAGACACTGCATTGGCAGCCGCTGATTGGTCACAGCTGCCAGCGAATCATAAATATCGACCTCGACCTGCCCCAATCTCTTCTCGAAACTTTACCGGATTTTGTAGTTTCCATAACAACCCTTTAGGTCAGATTGATGGCAATCAATGGGGCGCAGCGGTAACAGTTTTTAAACTGCTGCTGGTTCGCCTTATTACTTTAACTTTCATGAACAGAGTTCTACCGAGCATCGGCAACAAAGTGCTACGTCCCAACACTTAGCCATTGACCAAGAGGAGGATAAGCACTCTGAACCCAACAGGGATGCCACTCTCAAGGATGAGCACCATGCTTTAGGTAACACGTTAATCATCGGTGCATCAGGCTCTGGTAAAACCGTACTGCAAGGCTTTTTAATTTCACAAAGTAAGAAGTACAAGCCCACACTAATCATTTTCGATAAAGACAGAGGCTTAGAGGTTTACGTTCGAGCATGCAGTGGTTTGTACCTGACAATGAAAATGGGCAAACCTACGGGTTTTAATCCATTTCAAATTGATGATACCGCTAAAAACCGCCTGTTCTTAACGGCTTTAGTTGCCAAACTGATTGGTGGCTCTCTCACTCACACAGAACAACAGCAAGTTGCCGAAGCCGTCAATGGCGTAATGGCATTGTTCAAACCGCTTAGAAGATTAAGCCGTTGTTTAGAATTTCTCGATCCTGTAGATGGCAATGGTTGTCACGCTCGCCTTAAGCAATGGTGTCAGGGTGGCGAACTGGAGTGGGTGCTTGATAATCCGGCAGATGAGCTTAATGTCAGTAGCCAGAAACTGATGGCATTTGATGTTTCAGAATTTCTAGATCATCCACAAGTACGCACACCCATTGTGATGTATTTATTTCATCGCATTGAACAACTGATTGATGGACGCCGCTTACAAATCATCATGGACGAATTTTGGAAATTACTGCTCGATGAGTATTTTCAGGATTTAGCCAACAACAAGCAAAAAGTCATTCGTAAACAAAATGGATTGATGATGTACGCCACTCAATCGGTTAAAGATGTACTTAATTCACCGATTGCTCATACCCTTGTCGAACAGTGCGCCACATTCATTCTAATGCCTAACCCCAAAGCACGACGAGAAGACTACATTGATGGACTTCATCTTACCGAACGTGAATTTGAAATTATCAAAACTCAGCTTTCACCAAGTTCTCGAAAGTTCCTCGTTAAAACCAACTCCATAAGCATAGTTACACTCGATGCTGCAGTTTTTCTTAATTGACAATCATGCAGCATAACCCATATTCTGAAATGTTTTTGCATGGGATTTTAATGAAGGAATTTCTTCCTGACGACCTAAATCTCTACCTGCCATATGCCTGCTAGAGTCTCGTTCTGGTAAGGAATCATGGAGTGCCGTAATTAAGCTCTCTAATGCTGCATTTGGATCATTGGCACATACCACTTCTTGAATCGTAGCAACAAGCGCTTCAACTTTTAGGCGTTCAATTAGGCAACCCACAGGCATCCCAGGGTGTTTGTTTTTAAGCCGGACAGACTGCTCAGGATGTTGCAACAGTAAATGCTCGCACAGAAGGCTTAAGATCAGGCCATGCTCCGAACCATCGACACCTTGCTGTTTGCTCAACTTGTTCCAACCGCAATGAGCTTTCCAATCTTGGATAAAAACCTCTACTAACCACCTTAATGTATAAAGTCTTGCTATATCATGGTGATGCCATGACATATTGCTAGCGATCAAGTAACGATATTCTTCTTCTCCTTCATATTTTAGCGCCACAACAAATCTCCGTTTACTATGCGCATTAACATATAGCCTCGCAGCCATCATGGTGACTTTCTTCTCTTCACCACCGCGAATAGACAGTTGAAGTTCAACACCTTTTTGACGATTAAAATAGGTATCAACTCGTGCTTTTGAGTTCTTGCTGCTCACTCGTTGATTTGTTCTTAATTGACTGACTATTTGAGCGTGATGAGTGATTTCTTCAGCTTTATCCATGAAATCAGCAGTCCCATATAATGCATCGGCTAATACGCTCTTGATTTTAAAGTTTGGAAAGGCGGTGGTAAATTCTCTTAGCATTTCTAGTGCAAGCGCTTGTTTAGTCGGATAGTTAACATGGTCAGGCATGGGTCTTTGTGGTCGCTCTTTTTTAGCGATACCTTGTCGTTGCAGCTCTTTATCCCGTTTGCTCCAAATGGCGAGATTCGGATCGGGGGTATAAAACCTAAACCCAACTGGAAAGGTTACCGTATCGGTGACAAGTACCATGAATATCAGCTCTTGCCCATTGATATACCCACCTGTCGGTTTGTCTTTGATTTTATGTGCACCTGCAATACAAGTCGTTTTTTTAGCTCGGTGTTTATGGGTATCATCAATATCTAAATGGCCGTTTGTTAATTGATAATGTTTGAATATATTGCAAATACTCGCTTGAAGTAGGTACTGCCAAGGGATTTTAGCTTTGTAGAATATCCAGCATAAGCCCGTTGACTTGAAAACGCCTAAACTTCTCCGTTCAAAAGCTGCCCAGTTCAAAGCCTCAGTCATGATAACTCCAGTGATCATCGCTCCTAATACTATTTTTTGAGTTCTTGTTAATTTTAATGAGGGTTTAATCAAGGATAACGAAACATTTAATGCATCAAAAAATTGAGTAACAATTGAAAGGCTACGAATAAACATAATGAACTGCTTGACGAGTATAAGCTTTGAGTTCACTCTAACACTTCAGACTGCTGTTGTGATGCTGATTATGCTTCGGATGCCTTAGCATGGAGTCGCAGCAGTAGTTTGACCTATAGCTAAATCAATTTTTTATCAAGCTCTAAAAACTGCAGCATCGAGTTACAGGACTTAACTTACAAGGCTTTGATGAAGAACTGGCGGTGATTTCTGGTACTACAGATATCCTTTCTAAAGCGCTGTACCACACGAAAAGCACTGCAACCGATAAAGTAATGCCAGACTTCCTCAAATGCACTCAGGAACTCAAGCGCAAAGGCATGACTAAGCGACTGCTGTGGGAAGAATATCAAAGCGAACATCAGCAGCAAGCTTACGGTTACACTCAGTTTTGTGAACATTATACTCGCTGGCTTAAGTCGCAAAAGCGCAGTATGCGTCAGCTGCATACCGCAGGAGAAAAGCTCTTTATCGATTACTGTGGGTCAACGGTCCCAGTCGTCAACCCAGATACAGGCGAGATAAGAAACGCTCAGATATTTGTCGCCACACTCGGTTCCTCAAACTACACCTACGTTGAAGCTTCACCGAGCCAAAAGCTGGAATGCTGGCGTTAATGCCTTCGAACATTTTGGCGGTGTACCACACTTACTCGTGCCCGATAATTTAAAGTCCGCGGTAACAACTCCTTGTCGATATGACCCAAAACTTAATGAAAGCTATCGTAAACCGGCTAATCATTACGGCACTGCTGTGTTGCCCGCAAGACCTTATAAACCCAAAGACAAAGCCAAAGTTGAGAATGCAGTGCTTATCGTTGAGCGCTGGATACTTATGCGCATAAGGCATCAAACCTTCCATACGTTTGCCGAACTTAACCTCACCATCAAAGCACTGATGAATGAGCTAAACCAAAGGCAAATGAAACAAGTTGAAGCCAGCCGCAAAGAGCTGTTCGACAATTTGGATAAGCCTGCTCTCAAGCCTTTGCCATCGAAACCTTATTACCATGTTGAAACTAAGAAAGCGAAAGTCGGATCTGACTATCATATCCAATACAACAAGCATTATTACTCAGTGCCACACCGCTTGGTATCGCAATATGCAGAGCTAGAAGCTTCAGCAAAGGTCGTGCGAATTTACCATCAAGGCGTTCTTGTTGCACAGCATCCAACCAGCTCAATCGTTAACGGTCAAAGCACTACAGATGCTCATATGCCGGGCGCTCATCAACATCATAAATGGTCACCAGAGCGGTTAATGACTTGGGGGCACTCCATCGGCTCTTCCACTCAAAATGTTGTCCAACAAATGTTGCTTAGAAAGAAGCATCCAGAGCAATCTTACCGAACCTGTTTAGGACTACTTAACCTAAGTCGAACTTATGGTGATGGCCGTTTAGAGCAAGCTTGCCAAGACGCCTTAATGGTAGAGAAACCTTACTATGGCTTTATCAAAAACCTGTTTGAAAACCATCGAGAAGGAAAGCTCACAACAGAGTCTACAACGACACCAGATATCCAACACAGCAATGTTCGTGGCCCGAGTAACTATCACTAAGAGGAAAGGTAATGGAACAAATTAATGAGCAACTCAAGACGTTACGCTTAAGTCATATGGTACAAGCGTTAGAGCAGCAACGAGAGCAATCTTCAACCTATGCTGAGCTAGGGTTTGAAGAACGCTTAAGCTTGCTACTTGAGCATGAAATCCTTCATCGAAACCAGAACAAAGTTAAACAACTCAGACGACAAGCCAAGTTGCGGCTCAGCGCTCAAGTAAGCCAGATAACTTACAAAGAAGGTCGAGGGTTAAATCGCAAAATGATGGCAGAGCTGGCAACGGGAAGCTATCTACACAAGCATCAGAATATCTTAATAACAGGGCCTACAGGAGCGGGGAAAACCTTTGTAGGCTGTGCATTAGCTGAGCAAGCCTGTGAGCAACACCAATCCGTCAGGTACTTCAGACTAAGCCGCTTACTTGATGATTTAAGTGCAAGCAAATTAGATGGCAGCTATCAAAAGCTGCTTCTGAATTTATCAAAGAAATCCCTACTAATAATTGATGATTGGGGGCTGGAAAAACTCACCCAAGCACAGTCTGGAAACTTACTAGAAGTGCTTGAAGACAGGTATCAGCAAAGTAGCACTATCGTTATCAGCCAACTTCCTGTGAAAGAATGGTTCAAAATGATCAGCAATGCGACCGTAGCCGATGCCATTTTAGATAGGTTAATCCACAACAGCCACAGAATAGAATTAGAAGGTAAATCTATGAGAAAACTGGATCAATCCGATCACTTGAGTTAAAAATAAGGAAAAGAGAAAGAAAGGATTTAGGTGATCGGATAACTCCGAAATGACTGATCGGATAAGCCGAAATACGCATGATATGAGGGCGTTCAAAATTCTGTGTCAGCCTAAATTCTAAATTTCTAATACGTTATCCAATCTGCCTTCAAAATGGATTGCAAATTGTGACAATGCTAGCCTCCAATTTTGGACTGGCATTGTCCACTTTTTAGAGGCATTCAATATTCCCGCATAAAGCAATTTTAGCAAGCTGTTTTCATTTGGAAATGCCCCTTTTGTTTTGGTGAGTTTCCTAAACTGGCGATGTACGGCTTCAATCGCATTGGTCGTGTAAATCACTCGACGTACATATTCTGGATATTTGAAGTAAACGGACAAGTTCTCCCACTTTCTGCGCCAAGAGTCGATAACGATTGGATACTGGCTACCCCATTTGTTTTCCAGCTCATCTAAAGCCGTTTCAGCAGCCGATTTACTTGTCGCTCTGTAAACCGGCTTTAAATCAGCCATAAACGCCTTTTGATGCTTAGATGCCACATACTTCATTGAGTTGCGTACCTGATGAATTACGCAAAGCTGAACTTCTGTCTCCGGGTAAATGCTGGCAATAGCTTCAGGAAAACCGTTTAACCCGTCAACACAAGCAATTAAGATATCCTTAACACCACGATTATGAAGATCGGTCAGTACCGAAAGCCAATAATTAGCACCTTCTGACTCTGAAAGATACAGGCCAAGTAACTCTTTCTTACCTTCGAGATTAACGCCTAGAATCGTGTAAATAGCCTTACTGACATAGCGACCATTGTCTTTGACTTTATAGTGAATCGCATCCAGCCAAATAATTGGATAGACCTCGTCTAAACTGCGTTGCTGCCATTCTTTGAGCTGAGGAATAAGCTGATCGGTCACAGCCGTCAAACTGGCTTCTGAAAGCTCTAAACCATACAAATCAGCCACATGAGATTTGATATCACGATAACTCATACCCATTGAAAACATTGACAAAATCTTACGATCAATTTCATCAGAGAGCTTAGTTTGATTTTTTTTGACAAGCTGAGGCTCAAAGTTGCCGGCTCTGTCTCTTGGCGTTTCTAACTCAAATTCGCCAACTGAAGATTTAACGGTTTTTTTACTAAAACCATTTCTTCGATTGGGCTCAAGATCTGAGTCTAAATGTTGATCAAGTTCTGCTTTAAGCGCTGCTTCTGTTAGTTGTTTGATTAAAGGGGTGAGAACACCATCCGCACCAGTTAAACCTTTACCTGATTGAAGTTGTTCTAAAGCTTTATTGAAATCGAAATTTTGAGTCATTATGTCATTCCTGTTTTTGACATTTTACCGAAATGACACAGATTTCTAAACACTACCCATGATATAGAGATTGTTCTCCCGAGGGTTTTTGCCGTAGGTTCTTTTAATCTAGGATCATCTTTACTGTCGTGTCTTCGTACCACTGATAAAGTGGGGATATCTGCATCTGCCCCAATATCACCAACTCTAAGTGCTAACAGTTCAGAACAACGAACCCCCGTTTCATATAGCGTTTGAACTATTAGGTAATTTCGAAATTGAATAAAAGAGTTTTTGAAAGGATTATATTTTGAATTAGGTTTTGTAACTTCTACAAAATCTTCAAAGGAATCATCAGTAATCCCTGACTTATTAAGCGTTACTTTTTTTAATCTGCTTCTAGGCATACCACTTTTAAATCTCTTTTTCATTTCATCAAGGGCATCGAAAATTTGTGCTGCAGTTGCTTTGTTTTTCACTCGCTCTTTGCCAATAAAGTGAAGGAACTCCGATATGAGCTATTCGAGATATATACCCAAGCAAATTCAAGTTGCAGATGTGAGCGTTTGAAAGTTGTCAGTAATCCTACTCGTTAAAATATCCGCGATTTCTGGAAGTTTGACATCGAAAAAATGATTTATCCGTTTTCGGAATTCTTTGGCTGAAGCAAAATATTCATTATTTCTCACATGCTCATTCATTACTTTCCAGAGCCGCTCAATTGGGTTTAAATTCGGACTGTATGGTGGTAAGTAATGAAGCTCGATTTTCAGCTCCTTTGCTTTTTCTTTTACGCTGCCTGCTCGGTGATAAGCAGCACCATCTAAGATGAGGTGAATACGCTCAGCTTTAGAATGTTGAGCTTTCAGTTTTACTAAAAAATCCACAACAGATTCTTGGTTGACGCGCTCATATTGGGCTGTCACAGTTTCAGCCAACTTCCCCAGCTGAATGCCACCAATAATATTCAAGCGAGTACGGCTGCCTGTGGTGTTAATCAGCTTATCTTCACCTCTTTTTATCCAACCGTAAGACAGCTTTGTTGCCATGGTAGGATGGACAGCGTCCATAAATACAATTGGCTCATTATCAGGCTTTTCGGCCTTTAATGTCTCGTATTTTTCTTTAAATTCGGCTTGCTTTTGCTCATCAAATTTATGGGGAACACCCTTAGGCTTTTTGTAACTGAAGCCATTGCGATGCAGCCATTTGTTTAACCCTGCAACCGTAAATTTCACACCAAAGGTTTCATCAATATAACTCACAATTTGATGTGTATGAGCGAAAGTGAATTTTGTTAAATGGGCTATCAAAAACTCGGTTTGCTCTGGAGTGAGCCGACTGACTGAACCGCCATTTTCGGGTTTCAGTTTTTCTTGAGATTGATAGTCATCAAAATGACGTTTGACTGTTGTTTTATCTATCCGTAACGCTTGAGCAATTAAAGAATAAGACCAGCCTTCTGAACGTAACAGAACAACTTTAATTCGGTCACATTCACGGCTATCACTTGACGATTTATGTCGTGATTCCAGAGAATGTTTTTCTTCTTTGGTTAAGGATATTTCAATCATGTTGCTATGATGATCTCATTACAGAAAATTGCAAGCCTTTGTTTGAAAAAATCGCATCTTGAATGATCACGGGTATATATTGTGATTTTCCAATGGTGGGCTTGTCTTGTGTTTTAGATAAGTAAAACTGTCCCATATCAATGATATTTGATACAGGTTTCTCTTTAAAAGTTTTTGCTTGATAAGTGCAATGCTCCATTAGATTATGAATATCAGTGCGGCTAGGGACTTTACCTTGATATATTTCTTCAAGAAGATCTCTATCGTTAATAGTTTCCCAGATTTTCAAGTGCTTAATATCTTTGAGATATTGCTCAATAGATGTTGCAGCTAAATTCATTCTAAGTTTCTGAGTAACAAAATGAGTCACCCAAAAATCAGGAACACCATCACTCCTGTCTCTTGATCAGATCTCAAAGCATTTCACCATCAGCTAGCATTTCTTTTGCTGTCCGATATCCTACAACATAAGATTGAAGGGTTCTCCAGCCTTCCCAGATTGTTTCCCAACCCGCAATACCCGTACGTTTGGTGTCTGTAAAACCGCCCAGTTTTGCGAGCGATTGATAAGCCCATTTCAAGCTTGGCACATCTTTGCCATTCCAGCCCCTTGGCTTTTTCACCTTCATCAATACCTTCCATTCATCTTCTTCGAATACGGTTTCGCAGCTTTGATTTTCCAGTTCATTAGCCGCTTCGACTAACCCTTTTTTACGTAAATAATACGGGATAGTTATTGCCTCCCTTAATTGCAGCAACCGAACACCGATAAAAGCGAGAATCGATAACGCTCTTTCTAAGTTTTTGGGGTCAGTCATCCTCTGACGCTCGGCACCGGCGCCTGTTTTCCACGCCTTATGAAAATCTTCAATCCGCCACCTTGCGGTATAAATATCAATAACACGCAAGGCCTGCGATAAGGTTCCTACAGGCTCTGTTGTCAGCAACACCCAACGCAACGGCTCTACCTCTTTTTTTGAGGTTTTCTCTTGAGCATAAACCACGTTAACCGGCTTCATCTCACCCTCAGACTTCAGGGTGACCGTCGCCACTTTTACCGTCAATTTGGCTTTTCTGGCTTTTCGATTAACGGGTTTCCCTTTACTGTCTTTCATTCCTTTTTGCGGGATATCTATCGTGTATGACCCCAGCTCTGGCTGGGTTTCAAGATATTCAAATAAGGGTAATTCAGACTCAAGGATCTTTCTGTTATGCTTCGCCCGCACGACAAAACGTTCATTATGGGCTTGCTTATCTTGCAGATAGCTTTGTATGTCCGCCTCTCTGTCACAGACCGAAATAACCCGGGACATAGTGTCACCTAAGCGTTGGCGGCAAAAGTGCGACGCATCCGCCCATTTTCCGCTTTCTTTTTCATCGGCGTCTGCGGGGTCGTCAGGACGGCACCACCAGTCCTGATGAATAAGCCCAATGGTTTTTGTGGTAAAGGCATCTAACAATAAGGTTGAGTGAATCCACCACCCGCGGGATTTATCTTTGACGCTGCCAAGTTTCCCTAGCTCTGATGCGACCTTATGTTTAAAGCCGGCTGAAGTCGTATCATCCATAGCCAGAATTTCTGTATATGACTTGGCTTGTTCGGCTGTGTAGTCAAAGCCTGAGCAGCGTATCACCTCCGGTGAAACTTTATCGTTACGGATTAACCGATAAGCCCCTTCTTGCTTAGCTTCATCTCCCTGACAGGATGAAGCGATAGACTTCCCACTGCAGCGAGCCATGTCAGCAGCGGTTTCCACTAGTCTTTCAGTTCGTCTGGAATCACCAAGCTTTGCATTTTGAAAGTGGTCTTGCGCCCATTGTTTATGATCAAAAATTGACATTATTCGCTACTCTTTGTGAAGGAATTTCTTGATCAGATCAACGGGTTTTAAAAAAGTTCAATTTAATTTAGATTTGTGTAGAAGAGTCAGCCATCACTCTCCTAGTAAGAAGACATAACGCTCACCACTTTGAAATTTCTTTACGGCAATTCTCATGAAACGCACATTTATAAACATTTTTATTTGTTATAAAGTAATATATCCATGAGTTTGTATATTTTCAACATTATTTTTAGCTTCAAATAAAAAAGCCGCATTTAAGCGGCTCTTGAGTAAATTAATCTACATTTTAAAGTTTGTCTTAGTCTAGAAGGGAATATCATCGTCCCAGCCGTCATCTAAATTCGGAGTATAGCTTTGCTGCTGCGGTTGTTGCTGCTGCGGTTGCGCGGGTTTAGCAGGAGCCGATTGTTCAGCGGATGTTTGCTGCTGGACAGGCTGGTAAGCCGGCGCTTGTTGCTGCTGAGACGGATATGCCGGAGCCGGTTGTTGCTGCGCGGCGGAACCATAAGACTGTTGCTGCGGTGCTTGATTGCCGTAACCGCCTTGAGCGCCCGCGGCGGCATTGCCGCTTTGGCGGCTGTCCAGCATCTGCATTTCATTGGCGACAATTTCAGTTTTGTATCTGTCTTGCCCGGATTGCTGATCTTGCCACTTACTGGTTTGCAGACGGCCTTCAATGTAAATTTTCGCGCCTTTTTTAAGGTACTCGCCGGCAATTTCCGCTAAACGGCGGTACATAACGATGTTATGCCACTCGGTACGCTCTTGCTGCTGACCTTGCTGATCTTTCCATGTTTCACTCGTGGCAACCGAGAAGTTAGCTACAGCATTACCGTTTGGCATGTAGCGAAGTTCAGGATCACGTCCTAAATTGCCGACTAAAATCACTTTATTAACACCACGACTGGCCATTAATATCTCCTAAGAGTCTTTCTCAATTTTATTGCTTACCCGCGTTACAGCGAAGGTACGCACTTATTAATTGCTAGAGCCTAACACAGCTCGCGCCTCGGATAAATCAAATTGATCATTTACCTTTAAGTAGGCCGCCTGTTCTTCTTCAATTAGAACGGCTTCCGCTACCCCCTTGAGATCCGCGAGCTCTCGCGCCATTGCTCTCGCGTGCCTCTTATCTTTAATGTACGCGTCCAGGGTGTAGCTTTTTAGCAGAACGGGATTTTTCATGCCTAAAGTTAATCCCAGCCAAATTGTCACTAAAACCAAAGCGAAAACAAAAACGCCCGTACTACCGACAAACTGATACATGCTGCCGCCCATCATACCGCCGCAGAACGCGCCCAGGAACTGGCTGGTGGAGTAAACGCCCATTGCGGAGCCTTTATCGCCGACAGGGCAGAACTTTGCAATTAAACTCGGCAGTGACGCCTCTAAATAGTTAAAGGCGGTGAAGAACAATAAAATCGCTGAGGCAATCGCCCAGAACTGACCCGATAACGCCAGAATCGCTAACGCGGCAAACATAATCAATAACGAAATCTGAAACGTCGCCTTGGTGTTTTTCTTCTTAACACCAATAATGATCAGCGGCACCATCAGGAAGAAAGCACCGATGAAGGTCGGAAAATACAGTTTCCAATGTTCCTCCTTCGGAAAGCCGGCTTGCACAAGCACAAACGGCAGGGCGACAAATACGGCTGTCAAAGTCAGATGCAGAATAAATATCCCGGCATCCAGTCTGAGCAGCTGCGGGTTTTTCAGCATAGCTTTTAAACGCGCCGGAGCGGCTGACGTATCCCCTTTCGGGGCATGGGTAACAGGATCAGGCACGAAAAACCGCACAATCAGCATGCCTAAAACCGCAAAAGCCGCTGTCATTAAGAACAGACCGTGTAAACCGAGGTGCTCAGCGACGACGGGGCCGGCCAGTAACGCCAGCGCAAATGAAAAACCAATGCACATACCGATGACAGCCATCACCTTAGTGCGCTGTTCATCACGGGTTAAGTCAGAGGCGAGGGCTAATACCGCCGACGCGATGGCGCCCGTGCCCTGGACGGCTCGTCCGAAGACCACCGTATAAATGCTGTCAGCCGACGCGGCGATTAAGCTGCCGACGGCGAACATCAGCAGGCCTGTGAGGATGACAGGCTTACGGCCAAATTTATCGGACAGAATCCCCATAGGTATCTGCAGCAGCGCCTGGGTTAATCCGTAGGCACCGATGGCTATTCCCACCCAAAGCGGAGAAAAACCGTTTAAATGCTGACCATACAATGCAAAAACAGGCATGATCATAAACAGTCCCATCATCCTCAGGCCGAATACACCGGCCAGGGAAAACGCGACCTTTTTTTCAATCTTGGATAAGCCGTTTGTGGACATACTAACGCCTTGAGGCTAAAAAGCAGGGTTCAGAATAATAACATACTGTATTTAGGGCTTTAAATTTAATTTTTGTTAATGAAGCGATTAATAAGTTTACGGCTGTACTTTATTGCGATTGCGGACTGATATGAATTAAGTAAACAAACATCAGGTTAAAAAACCTGTGATACCGTGAAGCCGTATACTTTAAAATCAGCGGTTTTCAATCCGCTGAAAAGCGCGTAAAAAATTATTTATAAAGTTCCGCCCCCGGTTTGTTGTATTCACCCAAATTCAATGCCAACCGGGGTGACGTTTGATCGAGTTCAGTCACTGTTTTACCTTGATTGTCTTTTATGAGTAAGTTTATTGGCTGTTTATTTTCCAGAGCCGCGTTTACAAGCTTTACGACCGCTTTTCTGTCTGATTCAGTAATCGCCCAGTGTAACGGCGTATATCCTTTCTTAGATTGCGCGTTAATATCCGCGCCGGCATATACAAGCAGTCCAATCGCTGAGTAGTTTTTCTTAATTACGGCTAAGTGGAGGGCGGCGCAAGTCCACCCCGAGTAACATGACTGTTCAAGCTTGTCTTTAAAAGGCGTCAGCAGAGCTTTCAGGCAGCGATCTTTTTTGTCATAAACGCAGAGTTGCAAAAGATTTAATTTTAGCAAAGAGGGAAATAAGCCTTGTGTGTAACAATATCGGCTTGTCATGATGTCGCTGACTTGCCCTGTCGCTAATAAAGCTTTTAAGGCGTCATCATGGTCATGGTCGACAGCTGACAGTGCGAGTTTTTCTAATTGCTTAACGCTGAACGCCGCTTTTAGAAAGTCCGGTGAGGCATGCTTCAGATGCTTCATGTCTCTGAATTTATTAAGCACTTGTGTCGAATCACAGATAAAATAATTATATTCTATCCATACTACGGTTAATGCCGGAGAAAAAGCGGAATCTAATGGGATCGGATCTGGTGTCAGCGAAGGCTTTGTTTCAGCGCTGAGTTTAATTTTGATCTGCTCCCTTATTTGTTCAACCAGGGCGGGGGTGACGCATTCTCGCATTTCAGTATTCAAGCTGGCAAATCGCGTTAAACAGAAATTACGTAATTCTGATATTTCCGTTGTATTTGCGATCGCCTCACGGTAGAGGTTATAAAACTGCCTAGGGATGCATAGAGGCCGGGTAAAGCCTTGCAGGTGTCTGAGTTCCAGAGCTTTCGTTGTGAAGGGTAAGATAACATCACCATCTAAACAAAAATGTAACCCATGACGGAGAAGTAATGTTTCCGCACTATCTGCTGCATAACTTTTATAGATAAATCCAAGTGTCTCAAGGCGGCAAAGAACCCATTGCTTTTCAACAGACTCCGGAGAGATGCGCACTGATTTCATGTTTTTAAGCATAATCTCAGCAACAAAAGCTCGTAAATTTTTTTGTGAAATCGAGTAGAGAGTGCCTTGTGAACCGGGTGTTTTCTTTATTATGTTCCCGAAGTAAATTCCGAACCCCTGAATTAACGGCTGTACGGGTTTTGTATTTTCTTTAATCCGCTCGATTATCTCGTCTGTCAGAAATTCCTGATCGTAATCATGCTCCAGGTGAATATTAGAATCACTTAACGCTTTCTTAAATAAGTTCAGGCCACGCCTGACTAAGTGCGGAAAAACAGAATCCGCCGCTAAGTGAAACTCTAATTTGTCTTTGAATATTGCTTTGAAATCTTCGGTTATGTCTTTTTGCAGTGCTTCACCGTAAGGATAATCTTCTTCCGGTTTTATAGCAGGCAAGTCGAAATGCGGCAATTTTTCAGCGGCGAAATTAATAAGGTCATTAACGGCGTGGTCGACAGCACAGGAATGTTCATGGCCTATGTCTTTAAGCATCTCAAGCGCAATCTCCCGGGCTTTTTCAAGGCGGGCATCCTGAATAACACTCAAAATTCGATCTCCTGCTGTTTTCAGGTTTGTCCGGCTGGTCTCCAGCTTCGCGCATAACTGTTCCGGGCATCCCGTCAGAGCGGAAGCGACGCTTACGCACTCGCTGATTCTGACTGTTATAGGAATCCGGTTATCGCTGAGTAACTTAAGGATAGCCTCAAGTTCTAGCCTGCCTCGACCAAATGCGATTTGACGCAGGTCATCTTCAGCTTCATCCGCGGTCAGTTTGTCAAAGAATGTGTCAAATAACCTTTCAGCCCCGGTTAAGGATTGGGCATTCTCATCTAACCAGGTTTTAAACTTATTCAGCAGAACGCAATAAAACTTATTAAGCTCATCAACGCCTTGATCGGCAAGGTATTGTGAGATTGTCTGTGCGGGATGAGTCGGATATGCGGCTGTGTCTGTCTTTTCAGAATCAAAAGTACCGTCTTGTTTGTCCGCGGTAACTGAAGGTTGTGAAAAGAGTTGACTGACATTATATCGATTTTCAGGAAAAGCGGTTGCCATAAAAATTAACCATGAAAGACCATTAATTAGGGCACTATACGTCTCGCCGATAGTAAATTGCAAGTAACGCCGCATTAACATTAGTTAATGAGGCACAGTCTGGGCTCAACCGTTACCTATGACATAATCGGCTCATTTTGCGGGTAAACACTCTAATCAATAATTAAACATCAGTTCATGTTTCATATGACCGTGAAAAATTATGCCCGTTGTCACTGTAATTAAGAAACTGAGCTGAAATCACTTTTTTAATGAGGCTTTTGCGTCACAGGTTTAATGAAAACATGCAGGTTACATTGAGCGGGGCATCAGGAATGCGATAAAATAGGATGTCATAAAAAATTAGCCTGTTGGTAACCCAAACGTCACACCTGACTTCTACATTTAGTTTGGTACCACTGTTGGAGTGCGGCATTTATGCTCAACATGATCAATGAATTTGACAGAAAAGGGTTTATATGGGTTGTTCGTCACAGCGGCCTTTTTCGTATTAAACGAGTTGCTCGTGGCATTTCTTCTACGGGTGACGGCCATTTTTACGCGGTGTTTTCAGTTTTACTGCTGATTTTCTATTCAAAAGGACAGGCGCTTTTCAATCTGCTTGCGTTCAGCTTTATGGTTGAACTGCCTGTTTACTGGCTTTTAAAAAACAGTATTCGCCGCATAAGACCCTGTCACGCCAGTGAGAGTGTTCAAGCTGACTTTGAGCCGTCCGATAAATTCAGTTTACCTTCAGGGCATACGGCCGCCGCTTTTGTATTCGCATCCGGTCTGTTCATATTTCTTCCTGTTTTGGGAGCGTTATGTCTTGTATGGGCATGTTTTATCGGTGTTTCAAGGATTGCGCTCGCCGTTCACTATCCGACAGATATCATCGCGGGAGCAGGTCTGGGTTACACTTCAGTAGTTCTGGCCGCAAATTATGTCAATCTGTAATCAGGAAGACGGATGCGAATTCTTTATGGAGTTCAAGGCACGGGGAACGGACATTTAAGCCGTGCCAGGATCATGGCTGATGCCTTAAGACAGTCGGAGATTCATGTCGATTATCTGTTTAGCGGTCGTGATGCCGCTGGTTTTTTTGATATGGAGCCGTTCGGTGATTTTCAAATAAAACGCGGAATGACGTTTGAGACGCGAGACGGAAAAATTAATGTTCCAAAAACCGTTTCCCGTAATTTTTCGGCGTCAATTTTTAAAGATATAGATTCATTATATCTTAATGACTATGACTTGGTGCTTAATGACTATGAGCCTGTCTCAGCGTGGGCGGCTAAACGTCAGGGTGTTCCCTCAATCGGTATCAGTCATCAGGCGGCACTGAAATACCCCGTCCCCAAAAAAGGAAAGGGCTGGTTTGATGAACTGTTCATCAATCATTTTGCTCCCGTTGACATCGCGTTAGGCTGTCACTGGCATCATTTCGGGTTTCCGATCCTGCCGCCTTTTGTCGATGTAAATGAGATAAAGACGGAATTCAGCCATCAGATTTTGGTCTATCTGCCCTTTGAGGCGCCAGAGGCCGTTATTGAGTACCTGACTAAATTCGATGATTATCAATTTATGGTTTATCACGCTCAGGAGCCAAAACAAGCGTTAGCTGATCATATCAGCTGGTACGGTTTTGACAGAGCCGGATTTAAGAATAACTTAGCCGCTTGCGGCGGTGTAGTGTGCAACGCCGGTTTTGAGCTGGTGAGTGAAGCGCTGACGCTCGGGAAAAAGATTCTCGTAAAACCATTACTCGGACAGTTTGAGCAGCTCTCTAATATGGCGGCGCTGGAGTTGCTTGCCGCGGGCGACGCCATGATGTCACTGGATGATGATAGTTTAAGACGATGGTTAAAAAAGCCCGCGCCTGATCCCGTAAAATACCCCGAAGTCGGTGCCAGTTTGGTTAAATGGCTTGAGCAAGGCAACTGGGATCGGCATGAAGATTTATGTTCAGAGCTTTGGAGCCGGGTTAAATTACCGGTTAGCTGGCGTTGATGCGAGTACTCCGTCCGGTTGCATTTGATGTTTTCAGTGGTTCGTAAAGCGGCCATATGCAAGGCAGATTTGTGCGGGCGTAGCTATTCTACGTCAATCAAATCTAACGCAGCCGGATGGCCGCTTTACGAATCACCCTCCGGGCTCAAGGCATAACGCCCGTTTCTTCGTTGCGGTGACTTGAAATACTCCGGTATATCTTCGCCACCGCGCCTTGAACCAGACGTTCTGCCTTGAGCTGAAGCTAACAAATGCAACCGGACGGAGTACTAGTCCGCCGTCCTCAGCTCTTGTATCGCAAACTCAAGAGCATAACGGTAGCCGTTTGCGCCTAAACCAAAGATCACACCGATTGCTATATCTGAAAAGTAAGAATGGCGCCGAAATGGCTCACGACTGTGAACGTTGGACAGGTGTACTTCAACAAACGGCAGTTTAACGCCGGTCAGCGCGTCTCTTAACGCCGCGCTGGTATGAGTGAAAGCCGCCGGGTTAATGATGACAAAATCGGCGTCAGTATTATGAACGGCATTGATGAGCTCATGCTCGGCGTTTGACTGAATATGTTCCAGCTGAATATTTTCTGACCGCGCGTATTCAGTTAATGATGACACGATGGCGTCAAGCGTTTGATTACCGTAATGTTGCGGCTCACGGGTGCCGAGTAAATTCAAATTCGGTCCGTTAATCAGCAAAACTTTTTTCATCATCGTTCCATTCATAACGATCAACTGAATACAGCATAATGGGCTGTATTGGCATTAGCAAGATCAAAACCTTATCTTATTCTGTCTGAGCGCCTTGGTTTGCCCTTTTTGTTTTTTCTTATCGACTCGTCGTGCTTGGCTGGCTTTGGTCGGTTTTGTGGCAATGCGTTTCTTTTGAGTTACATTAACGCTTTTAACGAGTTCAATAAATTGAGCTAAAGCGTGTTGCCGGTTATCATCCTGGCTTCTTGATGCCCGGACTTTAATAATAATTTTACCGCTTTTGGTAATACGATGATCAGCTTTGACAAGCAATTTTTGCTTATAAAAATCGGGCAGACTGGAGGCTGAAATATCAAAGATAAGTACGGCGGCCGTGGAAACTTTATTGACATGCTGTCCGCCGGCGCCGCTGGCGCGAACGAATTGCCATTCAAGCTCGTTAGGCGGCAGAAAGATCCGGTTAGAAATTTTAATCACTGAAAAAACACAATTAGCCGCGAAATGCGGCTTATTGTAGCGGACAAAGTCAGCGGTTAAAACCCGACGTACGCATTAGGATAACCGGCGATACCGATATAGAAGTGTTCAGTTTCACTGAGGTTTTCACCGTTCGGGCGTGAAGCCTGTACCTCTAACGGTGAATCGGCTTTTTCAGTGAGCCGTCCTTGTGAGTCAATATCGAAAATACTCACGGTATGGCTTTGATAGCCGCCTAAAATATAGGCGGTTTTGCCGTCGTAAGACACATACATATCCTTAGAGTCCGCGTCAGGCGCGTCTTTGCGGGGCTCAAGCTGATCTACCTGCAGAGTGCTGCCGTCAACAATATAGTTCGCGATGTCATTAGTACGAAATGCCACGCTGTATAACCGCTTATCGTCTTTTGTCAGCCAGGTCCAGCATGCCGCCGGCCGGCTCTCATAGGAAACAGCGCCTGTGCCTGACGGTTGTGAATCCTGATTCGGATCGCTGTTAAATACGTTGGCGCTGTCGGTAACATCCAATGCGATAACGCTGGCATAATTTGTCACAAGATCATGACTTATCCACTGATCAGATAAAACGGCGTTAGAAACGTACACATAACGGCTGTCTGAGGACCAGCTGAACCCGACCGAAACCATTATGCCGTCATTGGCAAAGTAGCGGGCATTTTCCAGCTCAAAATTATCGCCGTCGGCGTTTACGTCATAAAGGAAGGTATGACCCGGCTCTGATAAATCCTCATTCGCGGGGTAATCGATGTGAGCGATACCTACCGTCGTTACCACAAGCTTGGTTTTGTCCGGGCTGAAACCGACCTGAGCCGGGCCGCTGACTCTCGCGTCAAAGGTAGCCAGGCGTTTAACGGGCGTCAGCACACCGCTTTGTTTATCGAACCGGTATAAATAGATATTGCGGCTGCCGGAATTTTCATCCCGCAGGTAATCTGAGATCGGATTGCCGTATTGATCTAAGCAAGATTCAAGTGTGCCGGCTTCGGTTGGTGTGATACAGTGAGGCGTATCCTCCTGGTTGGCGACGACAACCCAGATCGTACCGTCAATGGCGGCCGCGTCAAGACTGACGGGACGTTTTCCGTACGAGTCCACATTCTGGATGCCGGCGATATTATCATGCTGGTCGATACGGGTAAGATCCCCCGTCGCGTCATCAATCCGGAAAACACTGACCGTGCCGTTATCCTGAGTGACATAAGTATCGCCGGAAGTCTCACCCGCGTTCACGACCAGTAATTTGTCGCCGATAATGCGCATCGCCCCCTGGGTATCAAAGTCACCGTCGTCGGCGTCGCCCATATCCCCGGTCGGGAACGTACCCGCCTCGCGCAGATCACCGTCGTCTGAGACTCTGAAACGTATAACGCCGTTGCCTTCTGACTCCAGGCTGCTGTTGGTACTGGTATAGATATAGCGGGTGTCTTTCGCTATTTCGCTCGGTTGTTTGTTGTCGTCATTGTCGTTACACGCTGACAGTAATACCGTGAGAGCAATACTTCCGGTAAGCCAAAAACTTCGAACTTTTCGCATCTTAAAAATCCTTTTAGTCAACTTCAGATAAAAGTATAGAGGCTAACGGTATTCTTGCTTGATTTTCGGGCGTTGTTCTTCAGCCCGGAAAACATTACCGGCAGCAAGGCTTGAATAGTTTCTTAAAATATGCGGCAGTGGTTTATTGGTATCAGCGATTTTAGCATGGCGGATTAATTCACAACCGCGGCAGCGGCATTAGGCTGGTACCGAAGCCGAATGAACCCGTAAGCCGCCGCTATTACGGCGATTAACGCCGACCAGTAAGGGAAACCGAGGTTCAGTAATTGAAAGCCGGTAAAGGCGCTGACAGCGCCGATCAAAGCAAAGGGTAACTGGGTGGTTACATGCTCATACGGCTCGCAGCCGCTGCTGGTCGCGCTCAAAACGCTGGTATCTGAGATCGGCGAGCAATGATCGCCGAATACCGAACCGGCCATTACCGCGCTTAACGCGGGGATGAGTAACTGCGGCGCAATAATATGAGCGATTTTACCGCCGACAGGGATCATAATCGCAAAAGTTCCCCAGCTTGATCCCGTCGCGAAGGCCATGACGGCACACAGAAAAAAAATGCCTCCCAACAGATAATTCACCGACAAATAGGCGTCAGCCCATCGCGCCAGTAACTGAGCCACCTGTAACTCTTTAATGACGGCGCCGATCAGCCAGGTAAAAATTAAAATAGCGACGGCGAAGCTGATGGTTTTGATTCCCAGCCGAGCGGAGGCAAGCAGTTGAGTCAAGGTCTGACCGCTGAATCTCAATAACACAAAGGTAACCAAAGTAGCGAATAAACTGGCGTTGCGCATGGTCGCGCCGATATCGGCATTGATCAGCCAGTCACTGATTTCTGAGCTGCCTGACGCCCGCGCGCCTGACCGGAAAATCAAAATAACGGAGCCCAGCAGCAAACTGATAATCGGCAGACTTAACAGCCACGGGTTACCTTGCCGGCGGGTATCGTTGGCGGTGAGTTTAATCTTGTTGTTTATGTCATTAAAACCAACACCCGACCAGGCGACATACAAAGAGATCAGCAAGGTGATAATGGCGTAGAAATTCATCTGAGCGACATCGATAAAGCTGTTAAAAGGATTGCCCCGGAGAAACGTTAAGCTGGCAAGCAGACCAATGACAAACGGCCCCCAGCTTGAAACCGGGATCAATGACGTCACCGGTGAGGCGCCGGAATCGACAAAATAAGCCAGTCTCGCGGGCGAAATGCGATATTTCTCGCTGAGCGGCTGACACACGTGCCCCACGGCCAGGCAGCTGAATAAACCGTCAATAAACACAAACCAGCCCAAGAAGATGACGCCGATTCTGGCTTGCCGCTGGTTTTTAATACGCTGTCGTAACCACACGGAAAACGATTCAACCGCGTGACTTTGCGACAGCATCTTGGTCATGACGCCAAGCAGAAACATGGTGACGATAATGTCGATATGCCAGGCCTGCCACTGCTGCCGCGCGTAAAATTGGCTGACTGATAAATCCGCCAGATATCTGATACTGCTGAGAACCTGAAAATGATCTAAAACTAATGTCCCGGCGAGGGTACCTATGCCTAACGCCGTTAGAGTGTTGCGAAGCGTCAGCGCGAGAATTAGCGTCAAAAAAAGCGGGCTGAGGATCAATAATTCATTCATAGTGCGGTACTACGTGTTTGTGCGTTCTCATTTCAGTATACCTTGAAAACGTTCCGCTAAGCGGAGAGTCAATCGCATTTTATCGCAATTCGTTAGTATTTTGACCGCTGACACAGCTTAGAGCCGATCACATGTGAACGCGTGCGGGTATTATCAGATAGTCATTGATTACGCTGAGAAATTATCAATAAAAAATGAATTGAGTACTTTTTTGCCGTTGCGGACATTTTTCGCTGTTCATTCGCTCTCAAGCACTGTTAAAATCTAGCCATCACCCAGCAATTATAGGGATTTCCGTGAGTTTAGAATTATTATCGAAACTGGAATCTAAAATCCAGAACGCATTAGAGGCCATCGAATTACAAAAGATGGAAATTGAAGAATTAAAGCAACAAAACTCTGAGCTGAGCGAGCAAAACGAAAAGCTAAAACAAGACCTGAGTTCATGGAACGATAAAGTAAACGGTCTGGTGGGGTTGCTTAATGATGAGATTAACGACTAAATTTTGTGTTAACCGGCGGATTTAAACAAATTATGCGGCAAACGCCGCATAATTTGTTTCTGCTTGATGATGATTAAGAGCAAAATTCCGGCTCTTTTGATGAACTGATTAAAGAGTTCATTTCAGTAATGGCCTGTCTGACTTTCGGTCGGCACCAGCGAGGCGTCAGCAGCTGCCCCCGCTTAAAATGAAGCACACCGAGATCCTTAACCCAAATGGCGCCGCTGGCAAAAATCCGAACGTGCTTAGCGATCAGCTTAGGAGCGTAAACCGGAAATCTTCTCATTGTTACACCTCATGACGTACGTGTCTTTATTGTCCGTACTTATTTTGACCGGAAGACGAAATAAAAGGTTCCTGAATTTTTCTGATGATAAGCATTATTTCGCGGTTTCAAGTTTTTCGCAAGGAGTTAAATAAGCTTAAATAATTCATCATCTGATTTGAGTGCTGTCCGGTGAATTAAGTACCCGGCTATAAGTTTTTTTCACTTTTCTGTCGCCCGTCTTAAGCGCTCCGCGGCGTTACTCCTGCCTGAAAAACTGCCGGTATTACTGCGCAAGAGCGCCTTGCGGAGCATTTAATCTGAACGCTGATGATTATCCGGAAGCGGATTCTCAGCAACTGGTTGTCGCGGACGACACGAGTTATCAAGCCCTGGACGGTATTTTTAATAACACGCAAAAAAATCCGGGTGCCTGGATATCATTTCAGTCAGGCGCCTCAGGCGGCTCAAAAACTAAAAATTATCAAGTGCGGGCGGTTAATTCACAAGATGGCCGGCCATGCGTTCAGTTGAGAAGAAATACAATTCGCTGTCAGTTATTCCGGTTATTCAAATCAAACTATGACGACAGGGCTTGCGACACCGGCAAAGCCGCGCTTCAGAACGTTTTTAACCGCTATCAGCTTACACAAAACAGATTGAATGACAGTACACAACCTCAAGCGGTAAAAGACTTCTTAGTTAATGGCGACGCGGCAACGTATTCAGGAAGAATGGTTCCGCACGCAAACGGCTACCATTCGATACGTCAGACGTGTTTACCGCTTACGGTGATATTCAGGGTAAGCAAAAGAAAAAACTGCTGGTTATGTTTGATATAGATAAGACCTTAGCGATAAGTAAATATCTTCCTGCCGGGAATGACGGCGGTGATGAATTTTATGCCGAAAAGCGTTTTGAATAACAACGGATAACGCTTTTCTGCGGTCAGGCGTATGTGATTAATCATCTTTGTTAAGCTTTCGGCAATACTTTCTTTTCTCACATTGACTACAATAATTGAAAGCAAATGATAATTTGATACTCAATGCCTGCTTTTATGTTTCAGCGGTTTTCCGCGATAAAGTGACACCTTTGAAAGTATATAACCGCGGTGGTTTTGTAATAAACTTTTCGCACGAAACAGCGGGCTATACTAATTTAAATCAGCGGCTTGTGATAAATATTACCGCTAATCGCCGTCCGGATTTCCGGTACAAGTGATGATTGTCAGATTTGGAACATGTCCTGTAAAACTTGAAATATAGGTGGTAGTTATGCATGTTACTAATATCCCTGAAATAACCGCTCACTGGAATACTCGTTCTAAGCGATTAGACTCGCTCAGTGGGCTTGATAATATTCATTCAGCTCTGCGGCCCGGTCATTCAGCGCAATGCACTGTTGAGTTCATAAAAGACGGCGGTAACGCTGCTGACAGACGTTACAGAATAACCCGCGGTCAGGACGGTGCTATCAAATTTAACCGGATAGGCGGCTGGCACTCCGTAGCGAATTTTATCTCAGGTATCGCGAAATGTTTCGGATTTTCCTGCACAAATAACCAGACTCGCGCGTTAAATTTATATGCTATGACTCAAAACATGGCAACAGGTCAGTTGCGAGATTTTCATGAATCGGCAGCCGTGTATCCGAATGATTCAACTGACAGTGATTCAGAAACGCCGCTACTCAATGACAAAGATGAAACGAATCTGCTCGATGATACCAGCGCCCGGAATAAGCCGGCTGAAGCTAAACCTGCCGGAAAAACCGCCGCTGTCACAGAGCGGTCGGGTACGGTTAATCTTACGTTTGCTGCCAGAGTGAGTCAGGCTTTTACGACGTTAAGTGATGCTCAATCATTAAGTATCGATAAACAAAAAGAATCACTTACTGACGCACCTCTTTGGAGGGAGCGATTGCTGGAGCCGCTGTTTAAAAAGCAGGATTTGAGATTACACACGCCTAACGTTGATGATGTCATTTATCAAGGTTCCGATATCGCTGAACAACAGCCGCAAGTCAAATTAATATTCACGTTAAAAGACCGGGTGATTTCTGAAGGTTCTAATGGTGAACAATATGCGTTGACATTTCAGTTAAAAGAAATTGAATCAATCGAAAATGTAAAAAAATATGAGGCCAGAGCAATTCGGGCATTTACGGTAGACCGTGAAGATGAAACAGAGCAGGAAGTCAGTCTCAGTGATGTGACACAACACATTGATACTTCAAATTACATCGGTGACACGGAACTGCCCGCCGCCTCACCTGTATCCGTAAAGCCTATTTCTGACAAAGTCAAAGGCTTTAACCGTGATATCTCAGATAGAAAATCTAATGCCAGACCCGATGCGACTAAAACATACGATCACGATTCCACAATCTGGATGGCGGATTATTTTGGTCATCTGGCCGAAAATAACGGCCTGGATTTAACCGTAAAGGATCCTGAAGCCGCTATTATTGAATCGGGATTTTCAGCAAGCCGTATAAAGTTCTCAGCGAAATTCGTGCTGAAGGATAAAGATAACCCGGATCAGAATAAAACGTATGATATTTCAGGTGAGGCTGTGGCCGGATATGAGACTGGAAGTAATGGAAAAACTACAGTTTGGGGAAATATCACTCTCGATTGACTTGGACTTGTAGTCAGAGAATATGTTTTAAGTACCCCCGCGCTGAACTTGCGAGGGGGTAACATCGCCGAAAGGCTTACTTATTCTCCGCTACCCAGACCGCGATGTTAATAAAGTCATCCCAGGTTTTGATTTCTTTCTTAAGCACCTTGTACTTACCGTTAATCACCAGCTCAGGCACACCGTTAATCCGGTCATCTTTGGCGTCACGGGCCATTTTCGCTACTCGTGCGTTGACGGCGAATGAATTCACGACTGAGTCAAATTCTTTACCGTCGACACCGCTGGCGACAAACAGCTTACGGATGTCACTTAAGTTAACGATGTGTTGTCTTTTGACATGGATAGCATCAAACAGCACTTTTTCCATTTTATCTTTCACGTTCAGTAACTCAGCGACGGCAAAAGCGCGGCTTAAATCTTTACCCGTCTGACCGCCTAAAAAGTCCACGTGCGACTGGGTGAATTTCACGTCTTCGGGCAGGCGCTCCTCAAGCTTGGGTAATACGTTCAGGTAAAACTCAAAACAGTGAGGGCACAAGAAAGAAAAGTATTCTTTAATTTCTCTGGTCTTAGTTTGCGGCCCTTGATGGATCACGCTGTAATGCACGCCCTCTTTATAAAGGGAAGCGGATTCAGACGCGGCCTGAGAAAGCATCGGCGCGAGCATTAACGCCGCCGCCATTAAAAGTATTTTCTTCATTATTTTTCCTGTTGACTAAAATGTCTTGCCATTGAATCAGCGGTTAACATAACCCCTTTTATTGTTATAACTCAAGCGGTTTCGCTTAAATCGCATGTCAGGTTAATACGGGATTAAGCTAAGCGGTGCCTCATAGAGCGCCGCTAACTGTTCTTTAAAGGCCAGGATCTGCTCTTCCCAGTATTTTTCGGTGTTAAACCAGGGAAAGTGCATCGGAAACGCCGGATCGTCCCAGCGGCGGCTTATCCACGCGTTATAGTAAAGCATGCGCAAGGCTCTGAGCGGTTCGATTAACGCCAGTTCCCTGGTATCAAAATCACAGAATTCCTCATAGGCTTCCAGCAGAATCTCTAACTGCGTTAAGCGTTGCTGGTGTTCGCCGGTCAGCATCATCCACAGATCCTGAATGGCCGGTCCGGTGCGAGCGTCATCTAAATCAACAAATCCCGGGCCGTCCGGCGTCCATAAAATATTTCCCGGATGCAGGTCACCATGCAGCCTCAATTGTGCCGGTGATTGTTTCTCCCACAGGCGCCTGCTGGTATTTAACACCTGCTCTGTTACGGTGAAAAATGAAGTTTCCAGAGACGGCGGAATATGGCCGGAATTTTTTAACCACGCGACCGACTCGTCACCGAGCGCTTGCGGCGTGTAAGCGGGGCGATATCTGAAACTGTGGTTTTTGCCGCATTGGTGCAGGCGGCCGATAAAATGACCGACCATTTCTAGTTGTTCTAAATTATCGATTTCAAAGTTACGCCCGCCCATCGAGGGAAACAACGCGAAACGAAACCCTTTGTAGCGGTGCAGCGTTTGCCCGTCAATATTGAGCGGCAAAGCTAAAGGCACTTCCGCTTCCGCGATCTCGCGGGAAAACTCATGTTCTTCGATGATCTGCTCCGCGCTCCAGCGCTCCGGTCTGTAGAATTTTACGACGAACTTTTTATCCCGGTCACAACGAAAATGATAAACACGGTTCTCATAACTGTTGAGCGCCAATAAACCACTTTCAGGATAAATGCCGGTACTTTCAATGGCATCAAGAATCAAATCCGGTGTCAGTGCCTGATAATGAAACGCGGCACTGTGATGTTCAATACCGGAGGGTTGATTAGGCTTCACTCTCTGTTCTCCCCCAAATCTCTTTTGCAACGGTGCTCAATTAGACTAACTAAATACTCAAGAGTTTCCCAATCTTTTTGCCGCTCCGCCCGCAGCCAGCATACGTCGGCGTAAAACTCATAATTCAGGGTGAGGAAGCAGCCTTCAAATTCCAGCTGCCACTGATGTCGATCGGCGCCCCGGTGGCGCTGAGTGACACGGCAATCGAGTGACTGAGCGAAAGGGACGGCGAAATCATCAAACCGCTCAAATTCAACATCAGCACGAAACGAAACGGCGAGGTTTTCAGGTCCGAATCTGACGGAATGACAGGAAAGTGGCGTGGTCAACAAAATATCCGGGTATAATCTGCGCGAGCCTGCGCTGATTATACCCGGATTGTTATTGATGTAAAAACCTTAAGAAGCGGCTTTCGCCCCGGCTTTTTCAATGCGTCTGATGCGGCCTTCAAAACCGGTTACCGTACCGTCGGTGAGCCCGTTAGCGATGGCTTTATTACAAATTCCGACAGCGTGCTCAAAGTTACCGTTATCTTGCGCTAAGGTTGCCAGCTGCATAAACGCCGTGCCTTTGAGCGCCGTAGTGATGTTATGTTCGCGGCGGTATGCGAGATATCGCTCAAAGGCTTCGATAAAATGATCGGCCAGTGAGTAGCCGTAAATGAGATATTGTTGTGACTTACGCTGTTTATAACATTCAGAAATCGCCGCTGCCACGGCCGTATAAGTTTCCCGCGGATCAGTTGCCGCCTGACGCTGTTCGAGCGCCTTAGTTAAATTGGCGTTAGCCCAGTCCAGCTGAACCTCTGCCCCGGGCTTTGTTTTTTCAGCCGGTTTGCGCTGCCCGGCCTGAGTCTTTTCCTTCTGAGCGTCAGCTTGTGTTTTCCGCTTAATGTCGCCCGTGTTTTCAGCCCTTCCGGTCACGGCCTGGCTTTCTGATTCCGCCGCTTCGTTTTCCGGCGCCGTTCGCTCTCCTGTCGCCGGCGCTGATTCTGATCTGCCCGAATCATCCTTCATCATCGCGGTGTCCTTATCACTGCTTTTTCGTTTATAAAGAAAAAACAACACGCCAGCAATGATAACCAGCAGCAGAAATTTTAAGCTCACAGTCCTGTCCCCTAACGGCAAAATTAATAATAAGTAAGTAAGGATGAAATAAAATTGTCGAATAATCATCCCGCGGTGGCTATATTTAGAGCATTGAGGGAAATAAAATCAAGTTTTTTATTACCTTTTATTAACGAATGACTGACAAATATTGTTTTACACGCGTTAAATCAGATTTTTTACGATGTAAGGAGGCGTTTTGGAGTCAATTTCCGGATTTCTTCAGCAGGCCTACTGGTGGTTATCTTTACTCGGCGGAATTCACTGCGCGGTGCTGGCCGGTTTACTGGGCCGGAAGAGTAAATCTCACAACCGGACTCAGCAGGCCGTCGTTATCGCCATTTTCGCCACCTTATCCGTTTACTTTCTCACCGGTATTATTAACCGGGAAAACGCGCCCTTACCGATTCATATTATCCTGGCGTTAATTACCCCCGTGTATTTCTTACTTATGCCTTTGGTGTATTTCTATTGTAAGAATGAACTCGATTATCATCAGCGAAATCGCCGCGGCAATTTAACGCTGCATTACGGACCCGCTGTGTTAGTCGCTCTGACGGTTCTGGCGTTTACGGTCACGCACTTTCACCGCTCGGATTTTCTGAAAAGCGAAGCGGTTGTAAGTGCCGCGGTGAGTACGTTTTCACTATTAGGTATGGTGTTACCCGCTTTATTACTTTTGCAGACAGCGGGTTATGCTGTCGCGATAATTAAAGTCATCAGGCTTAAGAGGGGAGCGGATGTCACTCCGCCTGACTCAGCGGACGATTTAAAAGTGCGCTGGTTGTTAGCGCTGGCGGTCGCCATCATTATCAACTGGCTGATCCGCTGTCTGCTGGCCAGCTTTTCCTTGTTCCTCGGTGAACAGTACTGGCTGGTAACTGAAACCCTTGTTCGGTTCAACCTGTTAATAACCCTATATATTTTAGCGATATACCGTCTGCAGCAATTAACGGTCATCGCTTACCAGAACGGATTGGTCGCGCGAGTGAATGATAAAAAAGACAACGCGATTACGGATGTGCTCGATAGTGACGAAAAGGAGTATCTGTCGTCAATACTTAGTGATAAAGAAGGTAAATAAACGTCGGAGGTTGTAATGATACAAAACAGTTATAGGTTATGGTCACTGGGCTTTTTATTTTTGCTTATGCTGACGGGTCCGGCTTATGCCGATGACTACTCAAGAGCGTTGAAAAACTTTTCCAGCGCGCCTCAGACTCAGCATTATATTAAAAAATCTTACGGTTACGCTTTATTCCCGAGTGTCGGAAAAGCGGGATTCGCTATCGGCGCGGCTTACGGTAAGGGCAGAGTTTACCGGCGCGGGGTTTATGTGGGTGACTCTAAACTGACGCAAGTTTCTATCGGCTTTCAGCTCGGGGCTCAGGAGTTCAGTGAGATTATTTTCTTTGAGGACAGAAACGCCTTTGAAAATTTTATCACCGGGAATTTTGAGTTTAACGCGCAAGCCTCGGCGGTCGCCGTAAACTTTGGCGCGACCGCGCAGGCCGGTACCACGGGGAACTCGGCGGGCGCCGGTCAGTCCGGCGGTGTGCAGGCGTCAGCGGGGCAGTATGTTGACGGTATGGCGATATTCACGGCGCCCAAAGGCGGATTAATGTTCGAGGCTTCTTTAGCGGGTCAGTCGTTCAGTTATAAAGCGAAACATTAGCGTTAAGTTTCTTACCTTAATTTCCGTACGTCAGTTGCCCGGGCGGGGTTATCGGGCGGATGGTGTTTGGTGTCAATATGCCGTTGATAAATAAAAAGTCTTTTTTAATGAAAAGATAATGCCCGGCCCGGTGGTCAAAATTTGTCCGTCCGGCCGCGCCGCGCAAGGGTTCGAGGCCAGCCAGCTGTTTGTAATATCTTGTTTTTAATGACTAATAAATTATTAAACTTTGTTCATGTTACTTGTGTTTCAAATCTGTTTCGAATAATGCTGTAACTGTTGTTTCTGGTTTTAATACAAGGGGATGGTTATGGCGATCTCACAAGTTTATACTTATCACCTGCCCGGCTCAAATTTTCCGGTTCTGATTGATGCTGATGAATGCAGCGCGCCGCTTCAGTTAGCCAACGCACGGCAACTGCTGATTGCAAAAATTATCTCAATGCCATCAATGGAACAAGAAGAAAAAGATGTATTAACAAAAGTGATAGCTACCGAAAATTACATCCCCTCAGAAAGAGAGGTTATGTTTCTTTATTACGGTATCCTCAAACTCTACGAAGAACCCCGCCACGACGTTACGTCCGCTGACAGCTTAAAATACGGTGTTCAATACTCTCAGAACGCGTATGCCGCGGGTGAATTATTGGCTCGTGTTGACGCCGCATCTTCATTAGATTTCTTAAAGGCGCAGGTAAACTGTTACATCAATTCAAATCGTAACTTAGAGCAAGGTACTGAACGCTGCGATGAAATAACACAGCTCATCCCCACCGTGCTCAAGCTGAAGATAGGCGATGAGTGTAAGGAAGTTATCACTGACAAAATAATGAGTTTTGCGGAGGTAAATCAGCTTTTACTCTCGCCCCCCGCTGAAGCGGCGCTGAACCCCGTTGTAATCATGTTTGAACAGAAATTGTCCGCCCGATTGATGTACCATTACCTCAAAAAGAACGCGCGGATAATGGCGCCAATCAATAAGGATATCTTGTTCAGAATTCTCAGAGCGCCCCATTTCAGCGAATTTGAGAAAGAGGAACTCGTAGATTTGTGCGTTTGTAATAATAATCTGTCTAATTGCTTCAATCTTCTTGACGATGCGACCGGAGATACGTTACTTCACCTTTGCCTCGGTTTTCACCGTCAGCGCATTACTGCAATATTGGAAGATTATTTATTGACTTTTCAAAAAGCAATTAATCAAAAGAACAAAAATGGAGAGACGCCCCTTGACATCTGGCGCCACGTTGTGATTTACAAGGAAGTAAATGAATTGTACCCGGACGGCACCGCCGTATAGTAAGGCGCCGCCTCATCTGAGATTCCTGTCCCCTGCGGTTTACTTTTGAGCTTTATACCGATCCGCGTTTAAATGTGATTGGTATAAACCGCTCTGTCGCGCGGGCATCCGCGAAACCTTCGTTCGGATTAACTCAGAAAATATTAAGCGCGAAAACGATCCCCATCGCCTCTGAGAAACCGGCTCCGGCATGGTTTCTCAGTTAACTATCTGTTTTTTCAGAATAATGTTTCGTTAATCTTTGTTCATTTTTCTTGTGTTTCAAATGAGATTTACCAGACTATATAGCCATGATTTTTTTAATTAATTTTAATTAACAGAGGAATATATAATGGCTCAACCCGTTAGAGCGAATCTAAATGTAACTACTACGTCTTATGTTGATAATGACGCTGAGTCATCCGCGGCTGAAACAAAAAGAGCCGCGGAGCAAGAGGCAGTCGAGAATTTAATCAAGCAATATGAGGCGTCGGAAGTAAGGCTTAAACATGAGGAGCTGCAGGCGGTAAGAAAAGTCCTGAATAATGAACAACTCATCTATGACGAACTTAAACTTTTTTACACCGGTATGACTAAAAAAGAGAGAGAAAGAGAAGAGAATATTGAATTAGCTGATTTAGAAACTGATATAAAATTATCTCAATTATTAGCTAATAGTAAAGATTGTCTGAAAAGTAGTATGGATTGTCAGCCTCAAACGCAAAGGCCGGCAAAAAGAAAACGACAACATGATGTTCAACCGGACGCTTCAAACGGTTGTGCCCCTAAAGCGAAACAAAGAAGAACGGAATTGTTGACATCCATCAGCTACTGTAAATCACTAGATGACATGAAAGGAGTTATCAATGATCATTTGAATAATCATCAAAGCAAGTTAGAAAGAATTACAAACATAAAAAATGAACTCGTTATTACAGTATTAAAACTGGATGTTGATGATAAGGTTAAAATAGCATTAATCGGTAAAATAAATGATTTAACCGCGGATTCGAAAAAAAAATACAAAACTATATTTGAGCAAAAGGTAGATAAGGAATCCGCGTTTGACGTTATGTTCAGGCAAAAAGCGTCAGCAAAACTGATTGGTTTGGTTATCGACACTGTTAATCAAAACGATTATACACTGCGACAGCCCGATTTACTGCATCAGATCATAGAAGCAGATCATTTTGAAATAAGTGATAAAACTACCCTTACATTTGCCGCAATGTCAAATAAGGATAATGCGGTGTATGCGAACATCCAGCCTGACAAAGACGGCAACTACCCGCTTCACCGTGCGGTTGTTTTAACGGATCAGACAATAACCGCACGATTAGTATGCGTTGCAGAAGTAGCTCTTGATAAAGTAAATAAAGAGGGAAAAGCGGCGCATCAGGTATGGCGGGAACATAAAATTCAACAGCAGCTAATAAAAAGGACGACTGTATAAACGGATTTCAGAATGAATGATGCCGCCGCTGAGCGTAAGGAACGGTAGTGTTTAGAAATCTGTGTCATTTCGGTAAAATGTCAAAAACAGGAATGACATAATGACTCAAAATTTCGATTTCAATAAAGCTTTAGAACAACTTCAATCAGGTAAAGGTTTAACTGGTGCGGATGGTGTTCTCACCCCTTTAATCAAACAACTAACAGAAGCAGCGCTTAAAGCAGAACTTGATCAACATTTAGACTCAGATCTTGAGCCCAATCGAAGAAATGGTTTTAGTAAAAAAACCGTTAAATCTTCAGTTGGCGAATTTGAGTTAGAAACGCCAAGAGACAGAGCCGGCAACTTTGAGCCTCAGCTTGTCAAAAAAAATCAAACTAAGCTCTCTGATGAAATTGATCGTAAGATTTTGTCAATGTTTTCAATGGGTATGAGTTATCGTGATATCAAATCTCATGTGGCTGATTTGTATGGTTTAGAGCTTTCAGAAGCCAGTTTGACGGCTGTGACCGATCAGCTTATTCCTCAGCTCAAAGAATGGCAGCAACGCAGTTTAGACGAGGTCTATCCAATTATTTGGCTGGATGCGATTCACTATAAAGTCAAAGACAATGGTCGCTATGTCAGTAAGGCTATTTACACGATTCTAGGCGTTAATCTCGAAGGTAAGAAAGAGTTACTTGGCCTGTATCTTTCAGAGTCAGAAGGTGCTAATTATTGGCTTTCGGTACTGACCGATCTTCATAATCGTGGTGTTAAGGATATCTTAATTGCTTGTGTTGACGGGTTAAACGGTTTTCCTGAAGCTATTGCCAGCATTTACCCGGAGACAGAAGTTCAGCTTTGCGTAATTCATCAGGTACGCAACTCAATGAAGTATGTGGCATCTAAGCATCAAAAGGCGTTTATGGCTGATTTAAAGCCGGTTTACAGAGCGACAAGTAAATCGGCTGCTGAAACGGCTTTAGATGAGCTGGAAAACAAATGGGGTAGCCAGTATCCAATCGTTATCGACTCTTGGCGCAGAAAGTGGGAGAACTTGTCCGTTTACTTCAAATATCCAGAATATGTACGTCGAGTGATTTACACGACCAATGCGATTGAAGCCGTACATCGCCAGTTTAGGAAACTCACCAAAACAAAAGGGGCATTTCCAAATGAAAACAGCTTGCTAAAATTGCTTTATGCGGGCATATTGAATGCCTCTAAAAAGTGGACAATGCCAGTCCAAAATTGGAGGCTAGCATTGTCACAATTTGCAATCCATTTTGAAGGCAGATTGGATAACGTATTAGAAATTTAGAATTTAGGCTGACACAGAATTTTGAACGCCCTCTAAGGAACTGTCCCAAAATAACTTCCCTGTTTTGCTGTCGTTTATTTTTGTATTATACAAGGCACAGAAAGCGAGGTGTAGTCATTACCGACATACAAAACTGTCGTTACTTCGTTTCTGCATAAGCTTTCGACAACGCCGTAACTCTTTATTCAAAGAACGCAAAAATAAACACAGCCCAAAGGGTTACGCTTAAAATTGCCACTCCCTGCGTTACTCATCATTCATTTAGAATGACTAAACTTCATTCTTCGTGCCTTGATATTGGCAATTTTAAGCAGTAACAAATCGGGAAGTTATTTCGGGACAGTTCCTAAGTACCTGACGATAAGTTTTTTCGATCTTTTGTTGCTGAGGAACTAATGCCCGCGCGGTCTGAGACAATGACGTCAGCGGAGTAATAGAGTTAGCGATTTAGCGGGTTAACACCTTAGTCAGTTTTTCATAGGCTTGATACTCTTTGGCTGACAAACTTGCCTCGTTCAGAATTTAGCGCTGATGAAGTTAGGGACGTCGCAGAAGAGTTCATACCAAATATGCCGTCACTCCAGCGAAAGCTGGAGTCCGTTTTCTTTGGTTAATTTTGCAAAAGTCGCTTTATATCTGCTTTCGCAGGTATGACAATTGAAGTGCTGAAATTTAAATTGGTATCTTATGAACTGCGAGATCCCTTACCATGCTTTACCGTGTACGCTGGCAAGTTGAGCTGTTGTTTAACTAGCTAAAATCTCACAATAATCTGAAGAAATTCAACACCCAAAGAAGTCGATTGGAGAAGGGTTAATTTGGGCGAGTTTGCTCACCCTGATAATAAAAAGGGCGTTAGCAACTCAAGCTGTCAGCAATATCTCGCCGTTCAAAGCGGCTATGAATGTAGATGCTTGGTTTATTCCAATTCTTCAGGCTGTAGCGGACAGAGAATATATTGAGTTGAAAGAACGACCTGAGCGGGCGTATATTTATCTGAGAAATAACGCTGTTTCCAGCCGGCAGAAAAAGCCTAAAGGTTATAGTAAGTTAGACAATATTTACGCCCACTTTAATTCTTAAGAACTAGTCTATGAATCAGCAATATAAATCAACCCATAATCTTAAATTTTTATGAAAGATAATTAACTGTAGTTTGTAAGCGCTTAGTGCTAATTTAGTTTGACAAGAATAACTTTTTCTCAAAATTCACTCAGTTAATTCATCACTAAATTGAAATGAGTACTATTTTATGGCTCTAGATTCCAGCCGGACTGTTGGCTCATATACACCTGATAGTTGCGTATTTGTTTATGATAGCAAAGAAAGTCAAGTTGCTGTTTTAGATACAAGGACACTGTTCGCCTCGACCTTTAGCGAATATTTCATTGCTATACATGACGTAAGCGGGTTGCGAACAGTATTCGTAAACTTTTTGTGTGTAAAAGATACGGGTATTTCTTTTTATCCGAAAATCTTTGTAAAAATCGAACCTGTCATAGAAGGTAAAGAGTCCGATGGATATGAGTTTAATTTTCAACTAGGGTTAAACAGACGAACAAAGTTTACTGAGTCCTTAGACAAATTATTCGACATAACGATTACGGATGCGAACAACCGGAATCAGCTTCCGAATAGAGTAAATGGATATCTAAATCTAAGGCATAAACCTAAAGAGTCCGAATCATATAAAGCCTATAAAAAAGCTTATCAATTTCCAAATACGACGATGGTATTACCGGAGTGCTTTTTTAAGCAATTTAAAATCAGAGATAATGACAGAAAGAGCTTTCTTGAGGATGTTAATAAACGTGTGCCGATTGAAGAAAATGGTTCAGTCTCACCGGCTAAAGAAATCAATGGTGCTGGTACGAGAAAGCAGGATGACGATCAATCTTCTGAATGCTCTATTTTTGATAAAAATGAGAATCTCAGAGAGCTTTATCCTGAAATGCACCTCAAAGATAGAAAATGGGATGCCCAAACGACAACCGACATATTGCGCATTTTTCCAGATATCAACATTACTGTTGGAAACTGGGATATGCACATGCCCATTGAGGCATTAACTCGGAGTCAATCAACTCCGAATATTCCTGTATGGCATGATGCCGAAGAGGATCAGGTTTCATCAGCTGATGAGCATGTTGTACATGATCAAGTTTTCCATAAAAACAAAATGGAGGAAGAAGCGCTCACCCTTGAAGCAAGTCGTGACCAACATGTTGATAATATTGAAAGAAGCCCTGGCATCAGCGGTAACGAAAGCCTTGATACGGTTTTGCTGAATAAAAAACAAAATAATGAAGATGAACTGAATTTTTCAAGCTCACCGCCTGCCGTAATGCATGTTAACGCTGAGTCAGAAGAACCTATTGCGCTTTTGAATAGTGAAAAGCCAATCGCTCCAATAAGATCCAGAACTAATTCTTTTCAAAGTTTTCTTACTGAAAAAAACCGGACAAGCTTTAGCTGTTGTGCTTCACATCATAATTTATACGCTGTCAGCTGTGATGAAAACCTTCTCAAAACGGCTTTTGCCGCTAGCGATGAAAATCAGTTACCAAATCCTGATGACGAAGTTGAGTATCCCCAAATTTACAGAGGTCAAGCTGATGGGACTAGCACAGAGAGTTTAAACATAAATGCCGGGAGTGGCGCTAACCCGGAATTATTAGAAAAACCTTCAAGCCCTACCCCTAAGCCTATAGTTGAGCTCCCACCCGCGGATAACCCTAATATTAGTGCTGATTATGTTCATGTTGAGAGACCGACAGAGCAACCGGCCCAAGCTGCCGCTAAAAAGAAAAGTAAATGTTTAATCATGTAAACACAGCAAGGAATATCAAAAAAAATCCCCGCATAATTTCTAAATTACACCTCAACCAGGCGCTTCATTATCAACAAGACAGTTTGAGGTTCAAATTGAAAATTACTGAACCCGTTGTTATTCATTGCGTATTTCAGCTTAAGAACGACTACACTTCAGTAGATTTTCAAAACAGGCTCCGCCTTTACTTTTGCAGGTCGCGAGGGTTTTCCCCCTCGCTTCCGCTTCAGAGCGACCCGTGCCGTAAACGCCGCCGGCGATAGGATCATTTAAATAGCAGCCCCACTGACCTTTGGTGTTATCGGGGCGTTTGTCGGCGTCGATATGAATGTCAGTGCGATTACCGTAATCCCCGCCGGAGACAATGTCCTGCAAGCGCCGGACTTCACGTTTCAGGATGCGAACATCATGTTTTAGCTGCTGTATATCAGCATCATTTACGTCATGAGCCCGGGCCGTTAATGGTAAAGCACAACATACGGCTGAGATAACCATCAATAATTTCATCATTCTCTCCATAGTACCGCATGAAAACTTATTTCAGTGATGTCGCTGATAATACCATTTACGTTTTTGACTTAACATACTAATCTTCACTGATAATAAAGTGCGGTAATTAATTGATTGTTTGGTGAGTTGTAATCTTTACAAAGATTTTTCGCATAGTCGGAAAAAAAAGTCCAGGGCATATCATTTTTGAGTAATAAGCGCTTTTGTTTTTTCGCCGCTAATGCGGTAAGCAAAATATCCGCCGCGTCCGTTTTGTTATATAGATATGCGGTAATCAAAGGTGTTATTTTGATGGAATGTTTATATTTGGATGAGTTATTGAGGTCAGCGCCGAGTTGTATCAGGGTGTGAATTGCCTGAAGCTGATTAAATTGAGCCGCGAAGTGTAAAGGAGAATAACCTTCGCAGGTTAAATGCTTATTGTTCACTCTTTCATCTCTGAGCGGGCTTAAAAGTCTCAAACACTCACAATGACCGTTTTTAGCCGCGAGATGCGCCGCGTTCATTCCCTGTAACTTCTGATGTCTGATTTCATGCGGACTCAGGGATGCCATAATTACCTCTAACGCCTTGTGCTTACCGCAGCTCGCCGCCATGAGCAGCGGCGTATGATTATAATACGCGGAGGTTGTACTCTTAACTCTCGCTTGCGCGAGTACCTTATGTTTCATCAACAGCTCAAGTGAGTCTCCGTCATCTGAATCGACGGCGATATGGCAGGCCGTCAGCCCCGCTTGGTCGCAGGACACGTCGCTCTGAGCGACTTCGTACTTCAGTAATTGTTCAAGGGTTGAATGGCTTTTGTGTTCAACCGCCATGATAAGCGGGCCGCACCCTCGCTGTCTCGCATTTGAGTAAAGCTCTGAATGGTGATTCATTAAATATCCGGCGACATCTTTAGCGTTATGCCGCACCGCGACCTGAAGCAGATTGAGTTGATCCTCAGTTCCGAAAATATCAAATTGCGCTTTAATGTTTGACAACTTATCGAAGTAAATTAAACAAAGTGAATTATCATGTCGCGCGCAGATGAAAAGTAAACGGCTGAGCGGTACATTAAAAGGCACTGCCAATACACCGTTGTTAAGTAATCTTTTTACTGTGATTAAATCGCCGTGTTCGATGGCGATTATAACCGCATTTTTTTTGTCACGGGTCAGAGCCTGTCTGTTTATAAGGTTTTTGTCAGCAAAAGCCATTACTGTTTCAAGCACATCTATATTGCCGGCGGCGGCAACTTGATGGTAAGGCTGCCAGCCGGCTTTATTTCTTTGTTGTAACTTTTCTCGCAAGGCGTCGTGATCCATTACGTTATTATTTTGCCCTGACGGTGTTTGGTACTGCCCGGCTATGTTTTCGAAAGATTTCGGACAACCGGCGGCTAAATGCAGGTAAGTGTTTCCCTCCGAGGGTGTCGTAAAATTAAAATCCAGTTGTTGTTTAAAATCACAAATCAGTTGATTTGCTAAGTCATCTCTTTTGATGCTCATGACGTACGCCAGCGCAGGCAGGTCATTGAAAACCGCTTTGTTGATACCGAATACCGCTGATGATAAAAATAAATCTCGCAGCTCGTCATAACTGAAAGATTCAAGCGCTAAAGCTATCGGTGTCTTCGCATCCTGCTGCTGGATGTCGTCGTCATGGAGCAGCCGCGGTGCTTTATCCATCAACAGACGAATAATGTCATCATTTTTATTACCCTTTTTTCTGCTCTCGACGGCAATATGAAGCAGGTTCTGACCGCTGGACTGGTTTCTCCAGAACAGGGTATACGGGTAGTTTTCACAGAGAAACTCGGCAATATCGAGTCGTGATTGACTTACCGCTAACGCCAGCGCGGAGCAGTCGTTAATATCTTTCTCAAGCAATAGCTCTTTTTTATCATCAGCGTTGTCGAGACACCATTTAACACAGTCAAGTCGGCCGTATTCACAAGCGATATGAAACGCCGTATGATGATCAAGCATCTTTTGTGTTTTGAGTTCCGGCCGGGCTTTAATAAGGGCTTGACATAAATCAAGCTTACCCTGGGATATTAAGTAAAAATATGGCGTCAACTGACTTGTTTTAAGTTGTAGGTCTTTTACCGTTTTAAAAGATTCAGAGAGAATGACGGTTAAGATGATGTCCGAATTACCGGATTTGAACACCGCGTCGATAAGTTTTTGCGCTAATTCGCCCTGGATATCGATGTAACGGTACAGACGGGGAAAACTGATCGCAAATAATTCCGCGTTCCCGGACGTCACGAAACCCGATATTTCGTCATATATTCTTATTTGAATTGCCGCAAATAAGGGGAGTAACTTATTATTTTTATTGAGTATATCTGTATTTTCTTTATTCAGATGCTCGTCTAAAACCTTCAGAAATTCCTCAAGATCATCGTGTTGCTGATTCGTCTGTGATAGTTGCAATGGTGAGTCACGGCTTAATAGTTTTAGCAGGTGAAACTCATGTTCTCCGGAACCTACTCTTATACCCTCTCTTTTAGGCGAGCATAAAAGTTCAAGTAACCTTGACGCCACTTTGTAATTAATGTCAGCGACCAACGGTGTTAAATACTGTAATGAGGTTTTCAGGTACAAATCCTCAAAAGTCTGTCTGCCAATCGTTTTAAGGCAGCATTGATTAATCTCACACCAATGTTTAAAGCTGTCGCAATGTGTGAAAGCTTTAAGAATTCGTTTTTGCAGCAGGGCAACATGCTGGTCAGCATGTTGAGAAAATAATCTTGTATAAAAACCGAGCAGCTTAATCAGTTCGCTGAAGTCGGCGCCATCATAATCAAGTTGTTTAAGCTGATCAAAACATTTTTCGGCTAATAACTTTGCCGTTTCGTTTTCGCTATTTTCAGCGCAGAAACATTCGAAAATTTCATTAACGGCTCTGATATCATTATCTGAACACGCCTGCTTAATGAGTTGCGCGCCCAGCTTGAGTTTATCTTGTTGATTTTTGATGCTTGGTAACACATCTGTTAAGTCAGCCCGTTCCGCCAAACGATACGAGTTTTCTGAGTTTTCTCTTGTATCACGAACGCAGTAAACACCGCACATAAAGCATACTACAGTGCTCGATTTACCGTTTTTATCATCTTCGCATTCGTGTATATGATCGATGAATACCGGGGGCAAAAACCGGACTAAGGTTTTGAGGTAGTTCTGAGTCTCGTTTGTTTTTGGATCTGAATTCGCGGCGGCCGAAGGTTTAGCTTCAGCGTTACTGAGACTATTGAGGGCGGGATTAACGTCATTTGCGGTGTCAGGAAAAGACTGATCCTCGCAAACCATCGCCCTGATGAGTCTCTCCGGAGAAATTTGCTCACCACAGGCTCTGACAGCGTTTGAAAACCAGTTGCGGTTATTGCTGAGGCATTTCAGCTCGATGATGCTGATTTGTACCGCGCTTATCACGTTTGTAATTAAAAGCGGTGTTTGTGCTAATGAATCAATCAATCGAGACAATGAATTAATCTTATTTAAATTATTTTCTGAAAAAGCGGGATCATTTATCAGTTCAACGAATGACCGTAAGTTTTGTTCCAGAATACCGGCGTCTGTCTGAGATTGAGATTGCGAGTGCTGATATAATGAGACAAGTTTATTGATTTGTAGTGCAGTTAAGTATTTTGTTAATTCACTCTTGATGTCATGATTAAAATCCATACTTGCCATTTCGATTTCATTTTTATTTGATCCAATAACACACCAGTCATTATAGCCGGTAGGAGTCATAAAATTTGCCGCTTTGCTTTCCATTAACTTCTCACTAAGGTTAAACACAAAAAATAATCCTACAGCAAACGCGGCAGGGAAAAACGTGAATTATTGTTAATGATTTTGCCGGTATCCGGAATATCATCTTGAAATATTGCCCTGCTTTTACTGATCCGAGCAAAAAACTGATTGGGAATTAACAGTCAGGAGATATCGTTGAAGCTGGCGGATTCGGCTCCGCCGCGATAGTATCTCCGGTCGGTTCTTATATTGCTGAGGATGGTCGGGTGATCACCGTTGGCGACGCAAACGTCGTGCCTGTGGTGAAAAAATGTACGAGCTTTACACCGAAATGCAATCAGGCTATGTGGCCGCGCGGGAAGCCGGGTGCGAAAAGTCGAGCGTCAGCACAGTTAGTGATTGATTTTATCATTAAACTAAGGCTCATTAAGAGCCCTTTTTAATGGTCATAACAAATGAATAGCGCACCAGGCAAAATCACTTTCTTCGAACGGTTTGAAGCCGCGATTCTGTCCGGAGATAAAACCATTACTATCCGAGATAAAGCCGAAAGTCACTATGTCGCGGGTACGAATGTCGCCGTACACACGCTGGAAACCGACCGGAAATTTTGTGATATTAACATCCTGTCAGTTGAGCCGGTTTATTTTGATGACCTTAACGAGTTTCATGCTCAGCAAGAGCATATGTCACTGGCTGAGCTTAAAACGATTATCCGGGAGATTTATCCTGAAACGAATGATCTTTATGTCATTGAATTTAACTTGTTGTAGATGTTTTATTTTAATCTCTGAGGGTTTAATTCCCCGCCCCTGTGGCACTACCTTCTTTCGTGTATATAAAACGATACCCCGCCGCTTGCGGCGGGGTTGTTCATTTAGTTAACGCGATTAATTCGTAAAGATTTTCTAAACTGAGATGCGGCAGCGGAGAATCCGGCCGCCGCTTTTCAGTGCGGCCGTATGCCGGATTTAACCAGGCGGCCTGGCAGCCGTATGAGCGGGCGCCTACGATATCCGCGGCGAAGTCGTCACCGATATGCAGAATTTCTTCAGGCTTAACCCCAAGCCGCCCGCACGCTTCACGGAACAGATCCGGTGCCGGCTTCATTCTTAAGCCGTTTCCCGCATGAAGAACAAACTCAAAACGCCCGGCTAAGCCGATTTTGTCTGAATCAGCATTGCCGTTTGAAATCCCGATCAACCGATACTTCTCAGCCAATTGTGTTAACAGCTCAACGCCGGCGGCGGGAACGGTAAAATCGCTGCGGTAACGCAGAAAGTGATTGACGCCGTCGGTTGCGCCTTGCCCGGCCTTGTCTTCGTCAGCGCCCAGTTCAATTAAGATATGTCTGGCGGTGACCTGTCTTATCCGCCGGGTATCGTGGCCTAAACTCGGATCCTGCTGTTCAGCTTGTTGTTTTTGATGTCGCCAATACCGGCTGCTCCAGCCGTGCTCAGCCGGGAAACGCTGTCGCATGTAATTTAAAAATTCAGACTCGGCTTTCTCAATGTAAGGGCGGTTATCGTAAAGCGTGTCATCAAGATCAAAACTGATCACTTTAAAGGGCTTAAGATTAAGAAAACAATGCATTATTTGTTTTTCCTTTTCGCTCTCGGGTGAGCGCCGTCATAGACTTTCGCGAGGTGCTGAAAATCAAGGCTGGTATAGATTTGAGTCGTGGAGAGGTTGGCGTGTCCGAGCAGCTCCTGCACGGCACGCAAATCCGCGCTGGACTCCAGCATGTGCGTCGCGAAAGAATGGCGCAGTTTATGGGGATGCACTCTCGCGGATAAACCCTGCTGCCGCGCCCGTTTATCGAGGCGCGCCTGAATACCGCGGTGTGACAGGCGATTACCCTGCTTAGTGATAAACAGGGCGTGGTCTTGTGCCGGAAACGTGATCCGGATCGTCAGCCAGCTTTGTATCGCCTCCCGCGCTAATTTACCGACGGGTAACAGCCGGGTTTTATCGCCTTTACCTGTCACGCTGACCTGCTGAAAGTGACCGTCAAAGTCATCGGTGTTCAGGCCCGCCAGTTCGGCGAGACGTAAGCCGCTGGAATAAAACAGCTCCATAATGGCCTTATCGCGAATCGCCAGCTCATCGGCCGGGTCAATATTCAGCAGATGATCGACACTATCAGCGTCCAGATTTTTCGGTAGCGGTTTGTTCTGCCTGGGGGCTCTTAAGTTTGTACTGGGGTCGAGTTTTATTTCGCCGAGCTTGAGCAGTCGCTTAAAAAACTGTTTGGTTGCCGACAAGGTCAGCGCGATTGAGCGCGGGCTTAACCCCCGGCGGTGAATTTTGGCTAACGCGTTTTGCAGATGATCGCGGCTGACCCGCTGCCAGCGAGTGCCCTCAGGTAAATAGCTTTGTATACGCTTAAGCTCGGTGAGGTAGTTTTTTACCGTATGTTCGGAAAGTTGCCGCTCCGTAGCCAGATAACGCTGAAACTGCTGAATCAGCGGGTCGGAAGTAAAATGTTCAGTCATATATCAGAACCGGCTGAGCTTGAAGTTGAGCAGCTCGCAAAGCTGCCGTAAAAATAAGATGTCCATTTCCGGCTGGAAATGCGCCGCGTCGGCGCTGGCTACGGCCAGGATAATACGGTCGCACTCGGTATCCGGAGTCAGCCTTGAGAGCGCGACTGAGCCGACTTGACCGCCGAATAAACGCCGGGATTCATTTTGAGTCAGACGCCCGAGGTAGAAGCCGCTGCCCATGCGCTTTTTCCAGATCCGCATTATCTCATCTTCGATATTGTGTACCGGAATTAAACGCACATTACTGAAGCCGAATTCGTTTTTCAGCTCATCAGCCATTAAACGTCTGAGCGAGTCAAAGTCCTGACACATCATCAGCTTAAACGCCAGTTCGCTATTAAAACGAAGGATTCGCTCGTTTTGACTGGCGATATTCATCAGCGCGGTAATTTCTTCCTCAAGCTGAGTTACCTTGTTACGCAATGCTTGCTGCTGACGCTCGACAATGGAGACCGTGCCGCGTTGCTGATGCGGCAAACGCAGATTGATGAGCAGATCCGGATAGCGCTCAAAAAAGTCCGGATTGTCTGTCAGGAATTCATAAACCAGCTCGGCTTCCAGCTGAGCTCCGGATTCAGGTGTTACCGCATTTGTCATAGCTGAATTTGTCCGTCATATACGTGCTGAGCAGGGCCGGTCATCCACAGTGGTTTTCCTTCGCCTTCCCATGCGATTCTGAGGCGTCCGCCCGGTAAATCGACCCGGACGGATTTGCGTAATTTATTCAATCGCTGACCCACGACCGCCGCGGCGCAGGCACCGCTGCCGCAGGCTAAGGTTTCACCCACGACACGCTCGAAAACCCGCAGCCTGATTTGCTCAGGAGAAACAATCTGCATAAAGCCGACATTTACGCCTTTCGGAAAGCGCTCATGATTAGAAAGTATAGCGCCGATTTCATCAACCGCGGCGTTTTTAACGTCATCGACTTCGAGCACGCAATGCGGATTACCCATGGAAACCGCGCCGCATAAGAAAGTCTTCTGTCCGGCCTGGATCAGGTAAGTCTTTTCGGTTTTTCTGGCTTTTAAAGGAATACGGCCGGGATCTAAAACCGGGATGCCCATATTCACGGTGACATTGCCGTCTCGCTCAAGGCGTAAGGTTATTTTACCCGTAGCGGTGCTGACCCGGATTTTATGCTTTTGCGTTAATCCCTTATGTTTTACGAAACGAGCGAAGCAACGAGCTCCGTTACCGCATTGCTCCGCTTCACTGCCGTCGGCGTTAAAAATCCGATAATGAAAATCCAGGTCAGGATCATAAGGCGGCTCAACCAGCAGCAACTGGTCAAAACCGATTCCGAAATTGCGGTGAGCCAAGCGTTTTACTTGATCAGGCGAGAGGAATACATTTTGAGTAACGCCGTCAACGACCATAAAGTCATTACCCAGCCCATGCATTTTAGTAAAGTGGATCAAGTGGCTTTCCTTTTTGTAACTGATGTCTTTATTCTACGGCAGTAATTGTTCGCCTTGCCAGAGCTGAGATAACTTTTCTCGTTTGCGGATCACGAAATCCTTATCGCCGTCGACTAATACTTCCGCCGCTCTGGGGCGGGAATTGTAGTTTGATGACATAGTAAAACCGTAGGCTCCCGCTGAGCGTACGGCAAGATAATCGCCCGCTTCGATCGCCAGCTTTCTGTTTTTGCCTAAAAAGTCACCGGTTTCACACACGGGGCCGACGACATCATAGCGCTGAGCGGGTTTATCTGTTTTCTCAACCTCGATAATGTTATGAAACGCCTGATACAGAGACGGACGTAACAAGTCGTTCATCGCGCCATCGACAACGGCGAAATGTTTGTCCTGATTCCGCTTTAAAAATTGTACCTGAGTGACAAATACGCCGGCGTTGGCGGCAATCGCGCGCCCGGGCTCAAGGATCAGTTTGATGTTTCTGTTGCCCAGGCGCTCTAACACCGCCGCCGCGTAATGTTCTGGATGCGGCGGCTGCTCGTCATCGTACGGCACGCCTAAACCGCCGCCGATATCAAAGTGATGAATGTCGATGCCGCGGGCGGCCAGTTCATCAATCAGGGCCAGTATTCTGTCCATGGCATCTAAAAACGGTCGCAGCTCGGTAAGCTGTGAGCCGATATGACAATCAACCCCTTTAATTTCAAGATTGGGCAGTGATTGCGCCAGTTGATATGAGGCCATCGCGTCCTTCATGGCGATACCGAATTTGTTTTCTTTTAATCCGGTTGATATATAAGGATGAGTACCGGCATCGACATCAGGGTTAATACGCAGCGAAACGGACGCGCTAAGCCGTAAACGCTCGGCGACCCGGCTGAGTAATGTTAATTCCGGAACCGACTCAACATTAAAGCAGTAAATGTTCTGCCTGAGCGCATACTCCATTTCTTCGGCGGTTTTGCCGATACCTGAAAATACCACTTTTCGCGGGTCGCCGCCGGCTTTGAGAACACGTGCCAGCTCTCCGCCCGATACGATATCAAAACCGCTGCCAAGACGAGCCAGCACGTTTAAAATCGCGATATTGGAGTTGGCTTTTACGGCATAACAGATCATATGCGGATGTCCGGCTACCGCTTTGTCAAAGGCATGCCAGTGACGTTCTAACGTCGCGCGAGAGTAGACATACATAGGTGTGCCGTGTTTTTGCGCTAACCGGGTTATGCTGCGGTTTTCCGCGAACAGCTCAGAGCCCTGATAGTTAAAATGATCCACTCTGTTTTCCTGAATTCTGATTTTCGTTGTTTTGGTTCGTTTCTTTGGTTTCAGACGTTGTCTTTCGCTTTGGCGCTGGTTTGACCTGATCCGCTTTCGGCTGATTGGTTTCAGCTCCGGGTTCAAGGTAAAGCGGCCCTTTTTGACCGCAGGCGCTCAGCGTCATCGCGAGGCTTAAAAAAATAATCAGCTTTTTCATTTCCGGTCTGTTCTATTCTTTCAGATATAAAGAGTTATAATCGCATTCAAACCGAAAAAAGCAAAGGGTATAGTCCGATGAAAATGACGGATACTGAATATCACCACAAGGTTGATGAAGTTTTTAGCGCGATTGAAACAGCCGTTGAGTCGGCGATTGATAATGAGGACGCCGACGTTGATATTAACGCCGGGGGCAGTGTGCTGGATCTCGCTTTCGAAGACGGGTCTAAAATTGTGATTAATAAACAGGAGCCGCTGCATGAAATCTGGCTGGCGACGCGTTTCGGAGGGTATCACTTCAAATTCGACGGTGAGCGGTGGTTTGATGACCGCAACAATGTTGAGTTTATCTCTCACTTAGTTGATTCAATTGAAAAGCAGGGCGATATTAAGATTGAGTTAAGCTTGTGAGCGTAAGTACCGGTTTTACTGCCGGATGTCGCGTCTCGTTATAAGGCTTCTCAGAGAGAGCGTTTGACGGCTTTCATCAAAATTGACTTAATTGGTCTTCTGCCGAAATGCCGAACGGAATGATTTGTAATTTACCGTTAACTCTTTCTAATTGAAAAAATTGCGGTAAGTTAAACGGGTTTTGATGATTCGATATCTCATCAAACGCATAGTGCCTGCTGATGGTGCTCACCAGCTGTTCCATGTTCTGCTTATGCTGAATGTAATGGCTGAGCTCATTGCTGTTATCCAGTACAAATACTTCAATGTCCTCGCCGCGCTGCCTTAAAAAATATTGAATCGCACCGCGGGCGGCGTAATCCAGAATAACGGGCGGCGCACAGGTCAGCGGGTCGTCACATAAGTCAGGTCTGGGTAACCGCGTGAGTTTGTCACAGCTTATCCGCTGATAAAAGGATTTCGGATCGCGCAGATCCTGGCAGACCACATTATGACTGTCGATAAAAATACCGAAGCGGTTTTCGCCGATATGCACGGGCTGCAGCAGAGTATTACTATCGGCGGCCTGACGGCTCAGCCTCACCGTGCCGCGAATGATTTTCGCCACAGAATGCTCAAGCTGATTTTGCAGACGTTCTGAGCAGCTGAATACTTCGACAGCCGCTTCATCTTCGGCTCGTTTCAGTCCCGGGGTAATAAAGGTGACTAAATCTAAGATAGCCAGCTCACCGCTGAAATGCTGACAATGCCACTCCCCCCAGCTGTTAACGGTCATGATATCGATGCTACCGAGCATATTCTGCTTTTTACGGCCTATCGAAAAGATATTGGCGTTGAGCACGTCCGCCATTAACTCCTGACCGTTCCAGTCCTGAGTCGGATCCTGCTCAAGGTTGAGCGCAATGATCACCTGACTGTAATGCCATGGCTGAAATAACGCCTTTTTGGTTACCGGCGGCAACGCCGGCAGTGACTTTAACTTGTGAACCAGTCGCTTACTGATCTTAGTTAACGGACTGACTTTAGGAGACCGGTTAGCGATATGATACCAGGTGGTCCGGTCAGTTGAAATTCGGTTAAAACAGGCCCACATCAAAAGTGACGCCTGGGTTTTAAAATGACAAAGCGGAGTCTTACCTAACAGCGCCTTAGCGGTTTTGGCATGGCCGTATAAGTAATATTGACCATCTCGGTTACTGTGAATATAACCAAGATCCGCCTCTGCGACGTCGTTACTCCATAAACAATTCAGCCTGCTGATCTGATGGCCGCCGGAGTGAAAAAAAGTATGTAATTTGCGAGAAAGCACATTCAGCTCGCCCGCTTTTAAACTGTCATCTAACCGGTGCTCCGAGGCGAACGCCAGCAGCGTCTGATAACTGGCTAACATAAAACTGCTGAGCTGGGCGTTGAACCATAGCAATTGACCGCAATCCCAGTCGCGGCAATTGTCCAGGGTTTCTACAAGGCTGACTGACCATTTCCAGTCTCTGACTAATTGCCGCATTTTTTCGATACGCCAGTCCGTGCGGCGGCCGGTTTTGGACAGTGAAAAACCGCATTTTAAATAAAAGCAGCGCCTTAAAACGTCAAGACGGCGGTGATCCTCAAGACTTACCAGATAAGTCTCAAGGTAGTTATAAAGCACAAAATAAGCGTCATTTTCGACGCTGAAATTACCTTCACAGGTCAGTTGCCAGATTCTGTCGGTCACCATCTCCGGATTAGGGTAATTATTGGAATAGGCCTCAAGCAGCAGTACTTTTAAAAAGGCCTTGTGAGGTTTTTCTATACCTTTGTACAGATGCCATAGCGACGCGCCGAAGTATTCGCTCGGGGACAATTCCCGCACGTCGCCTAAATGCAGTAAGTCGGGATGTTCTTTGACGTGCGGCCACCAGGCGACAATTCGTCCGGCTAATCTGACTTGTGAACGGTAAAATTCCTCTAACAGCAACCAGCGCTGCGCGCTGCCACTGTGCTCACGCCCCAGCTGCTGGCAGGCTTTGTTATTTGAATCAATAGTGTTTCTGAACTGGCCGGGGTGCACCAGATAAAAATTAACCTCTAAGTCGTAACTCAGAAACCATTCACTGAGTTTATCGAGCTTATCTTTGACATGAATAAGCTCGGTCTCACTAAGGCCGCGTTTATGAACCGCCCAGATGTCAGCGTCACTGTAAATGCTTTGGCCGAAGCTTCCTAAGCTGCCCATCGCATAAAGACCCTCGAACGCATAGTCTGTCGGAACTGAATTTTCAGGAAGGCAAAAATTGAATACGTCACAATCCCCGCGAACCTCATCGGACAGAGAAAACCCGTAAATGCCGCGAGGTGTTTGCTCAGCATTAAAACCGGGCAGACCGGAACGGTGGTAATGCAATAAAAACGGGATCAAGCGAAACAATCTTTGTTGCATCGGCTGCATCAAAGATAAAGCTCTTTCTAATCTTACGTCGTTAAGATGTTCTGCGAGCCGGGAAAAGTGTTTTTGTTGAAGCATTCGGTTCGATGTAGCGCTGACCGTTATTCTGCACATGCTAACAGCTTTTAAAAAATCAGCAAGCAAAGTCGATCTGGATCACGAAACGCGGTTGATATCTGTCTGAGATCACTTTTTGTTCCGCCTGACAATATAAAGATATCGAAAACAAAAGCCTAACTTTACAGTTTGTCAGAAATACCGATTTCGAAACTCAGCGGGAAAATAGCAACTCGGCGTCCACAATGTTAGCATTAGCGTTTTTAATGGTTTTTAACGGAAGTTACCATGGCTCAAGCGCTTATCCGCATCGCAACTCGCAAAAGTCCACTTGCCATGTGGCAAGCTGAATACGTAAAACAACGATTGGAATCAATTCACTCAGATCTCACTGTTAAGCTGGTGCCGATGACGACTAAAGGGGATGTTATGTTAGATACGCCTCTGGCAAAGGTCGGCGGTAAAGGGCTTTTTGTAAAAGAGCTTGAAGTCGCTATGTTAGAAAACCGCGCCGATATCGCCGTCCATTCAATGAAAGACGTTCCGGCGGACTTTCCTGAAGGGCTGGGTTTACACGTTATCTGTGAGCGTGAAGATCCGCGTGACGCTTTTGTTTCCGCTCGTTATAAGACCATCGACGAGCTTCCTCGGGGCGCGGTTGTCGGAACCTCAAGTTTACGTCGTCAGTGTCAAATCCGTGCCATGCGTCCCGATCTGCAGATTAGAGATCTGCGCGGTAACGTAGGGACGCGGCTGGCGAAACTGGATAACGGCGATTATGACGCCGTTATTCTTGCCGCGGCCGGTCTGAAGCGCCTTAAACTGAAAGAGCGTATCGCCAGTTTCATTGAACCTGAGGTGTCGTTGCCGGCAAACGGACAAGGCGCGGTAGGTATTGAATGCCGCACTAATGATGAGCAGGTTAAGGCTTTACTCAAGCCGCTTGAGCATGAAGAAACCCGTATTCGGGTATCAGCGGAAAGAGCGATGAACACCCGTTTAGAGGGCGGCTGCCAGGTACCGATCGGTGCCTATGCTGAAATCGAAGGTGACAACTTAACGCTCAGAGGGCTGGTGGGTAATCCTGACGGCAGCGAGGTGATTTTTGATACGGTCTCAGGTGATAAATCTCAGGCGGTTAAGCTTGGTGAGCGGTTAGCTGATATTCTGTTAAGTAAAGGCGCCAGGAAAATACTGGACTCAGTGTACGGAAGGTAGATGAAAGTACTGCTGACAAGGCCGCGAGGTTCAAACGATGCTATGATTCAATCCCTCAATAAGCTGGGCGTTGAATCTGTTGAGACGCCGCTGATGGTTATTGAACCCGTTCAGCCCTGTCAGTCAGACATCGAGAAAATACAGCGGGCGGATAAAATTATTTTTATCAGTCATAACGCCGTATCTCATTCAGCGCCTTTTCTTGCCGATGCCGCGAATAAGCCCGCTTTTGCCGTTGGTCAGCGAACGTTACAAGCATTAAAGCAATACAATATTTTATCCGTCGCGGCCGGCGGCTCAAGCCAGAACAGTGAAGGATTGCTTGCTTTGCCGGAGCTCGAGGCGGTTGAAAATCAGCGCGTCGTTATCGTACGCGGCCGCGGCGGGCGGGAAAAGCTGGCTGAAGAATTAACGGCTCGCGGCGCTGACCTGGATTACGTTGAAGTCTATCAGCGGACATTCCCTGAGTTTGATGAACAGCGGGTTTGCCGGGATTGGCGGCGACAAGGCATTGATACCATTTTAATTACCAGTGGTGAGATATTAGCGAATCTATTAAGATTAATGTCCGGTGATCAGCTTGAATGGCTGAAACAATGCAGATTAGTGGTACCCAGTAACAGGGTTGCTCGAATGGCGCTGGACGCTGATCTAAAAAAGGTCATTAATGCCGGCGGTGCGGGTGAATCTGCTATGCTATCTGCATTACAACAATTTATTGTCATCAATTAAAATGCTTTTAATTGATAAAGCTCTGCAAAAGTGATTTTTCAAGGATCCTTTAATGGAAAACAAAGATCAGCAAGATAATTCAGAGACAAAAACACCATCTGAAACTGATGTCTCCGAACCGGTAAAAAAAACCGCTCGTCAGCCGCGCGGCCGCGGCCTGTCTTTTATCAGTAAATTTTTTATTACGCTTTCTTTCGCGCTGGCCTGTTTAGCCGTCGGTTGCGGTTATTACCTTTATATCGAACAACAGGAAAGAAAAGTAAGCGTTGCTGAGCTCAAGCAGCAACTGGCGTTATTGCAGTCAAAGCAGGAGGCTCAGGCTGTAACCAGTACCGATTTGTCTCGTCAGACCAGCGCCTTAAATGGCAGACTCAATAAACTGCGGGTTCAGCAAACCCGGCTGCAGGGCAGTATTTCCGGTATCGCGCGACGCGGCTCAAAGCACTGGATGGCGGCCGAGGCCGATTATCTGGTGGAAATGGCGGGTCGCAAGTTATGGTTAGAGCAGGATCCGACAACGGCGTGGAACCTGCTCAAATCAGCCGACGCGCAAATCGCTAAAATGGCTGACCCGTCTTTATTGCCGTTGAGAAAAGCGTTAGCGCAAGACATGGCTCAGGTGAAGTCCGTTAAACGGCCGGACATTTCGGGTACCGTCTATGAAATCGACAGCGTCATCACTGAGCTTGATCAATTACCCTTGAATCAAGCTAAACCCGCGTCCGTGTCAGAGCCTGACGATCACGGACTCAGTGATTCAATTAAGGACTGGCATGCTAACCTGGACAAAACCTGGCGGGCGCTGATTGCCGATTTCGTTAAAATCCGTAAACGCCAGACAGACTTAGCCCCGTTATTGTCGCCGCAGCAAAGCTGGTATTTAACCGAGAACATTAAAAATAAACTGATGCAGGCACAACTCGCCTTGTATCGCAGCGATGACGTTAATTTTAAGCGGTCAATGAGACTGGCGCGTAAATGGGTATATGAATATTTTGATCTGAAATCGGACGCGACTCAAAACGTGCTTTCGTCTATCGACAGCATTTCAGCGGTTTCGGTACATCCGGTGGCGATTCACAAGTTTCATTCTCTGCCGTTACTGGAACAGCTGATGACTTTCGGCGAGATCAATAAGCCGGAGGAGACGGGCCTATGATCCGCGCGCTGATATACGTGTTAATTATTCTGACCGGCCTGGCGATTAGCCCTTGGCTGGTTGATCATACGGGTTACTTATATCTGGCTTTTGGTGATTATGAGTTAGAGACATCACTGGTTTTTGCGGTGTTCGGTATCATCATTTTCTACAGCCTGCTGCAGCTGGTCGAATGGATTGTGGTCGCGGTGCTCAATCTGCTGATTAAAAAAAGCTGGATCCCAAGTCGCTGGCGTAAAAATACCGCCAGAAGGCATACTCTGACCGGTGCGTTAGCTTTAGCTGAAGAAGATTGGCGAGCCGCTGAGCGCGCCATGCTCAAAGGCGCGGATAACGGTGAAATTCCGGCGCTGAACTGGCTAGCGGCGGCGCGTGCGGCGCAGCATCAGAATAAAATTACCGAAAGAGACGAATATTTAGAAAAAGCGGCCGGTGAAACCGGCGTCAAACAAGTAATAAAGACCGCTAAAGTCCGTTATTTAATCCAGCAAGGTGAGCTTGAGCAAGCAAGACGTGTTATGGATAGCATACCTTCTTCAAAATTAAATAAGCCTTCGGTTTTAAAATTGGCGCTGGAGCTTTACCACGAGCAGCAAGACTGGCAGGCCGTAAAATTATTGCTGCCGTCATTAAATAAAAGTAAAGCGCTGGATAACAATGAACTTGAACGGTTAACTTCAGACGTCAATCAAAAATTGTTATTGCAAGCGATCCGCTCCGGTGACGTCGCACAGCTTGATAAGGTATGGCACTGGCTGAGTCGCGGTGAGCGCAAACAAGCAGAGTATTTAGCGCTTTATTGCAAAGGTTTATGTAAGTTTAAGCGTAAGGCCGAAGCGTTAAAGTTAATCACCAAGGCCTTGAAATCACGGCCTGTTAACGCGGTTTTTGACGTTATCCCTGATATCATCAATGCCGATGATAAAAATATTCGTAAACAGCTCACTTCACTTGCTGAAGTTAACGAGAGTAACGCCGCTTATCATCAGTGTATGGCGTTAGCCGAAATGCAGACTAAAACATTACGTGAAGCCGTCGGGCACTGGAACAAGGTCAATTACCTCAATCCGACGCAATTCTCTTTAGGTCAGCAGGCTAAAGTGCATGAGCAACTTGGTGAACAAGGACAAGCGATAAGTTGTTATCGTAAGGCTCTGAATAAAAGTTAAATTATCGCTATCTATCAAATCGTCATTAAATTTATAATTAAAGGTTAACGGGTTAGGACGTGCTTATCTTTTCTTGAAATATAATCACAAAAGAAAGATAAGCACGCCCTTAATTAAAAACCGCCATTATTGTCATAAGCAATGATTATTCAAATTCGAGACTAATAAAACGTGCGCTTAAATAAAAACACTTGTTGCTGACTACCCTCTGGTATCCTCTAGTATTAATCCTCAATGGTTAATACCAAACTTTCTGATGAATAGAAAGTATCGATTTTACCCATGCTATCTGCATAAAAATCCTTTTGAAATAGATGAATAAAGAGTTTTTTATGAGCAAGTCAAAAATTTGACCCGGTATTTTGAGGTGGTTAAAATAAGAATACCAGTTCTAAAAAATAACAAAGTATTAGGCAATAAGTATTTGTCAGGGAAAATCTTCGGGAGCCGCTGCTATGAATCGAATTATCACCAAACAGGATGGTGTTGTTACAGCAACACAAGGGAATATTTCAGTCGAGATCAACGGCCAGGCACAGCTGTTAGCTCAAGGGCAAACCGTACCGCGAGGCTCAATTATATCCTTTGAAGACGGTATGGATTTTCAGCTTGAATTGGCCGATGACAGCACTCAAAACCAAGTCAATCAAATTATCGATGAGGCTGCGTTAGCGGAAATCGAAGCTCTGCAGGATGTCATTGCCTCGGGAGAAGATCCTACCGAAGACTTACCCGAAACCGCAGCGGGCGGGCAGCAAGGTAACCAAGGTGGAAGCGACTTTGCGACTCTAGAACGTTCAGCGAATGAAACTCTTGCCGATACGGAATTTGATACTCGGGGACTCGATGTAATCATCGCGGATCAGCAAACCGAAGAAACCTTTGTTAATGATTTTGAATCACAACTATTAAATGATCTAAATACGATTACCGAAGACACAATTGCGACAGGTAATGTCTTAACTAATGATAGCGATGCTGACAGCTCCCTTTTTATAGTAAGCTACCGCATTAACGGTCAAACGGCCGATGCGGGAGAGAGCATGACCGTCCGAGGCGGCACACTGGTTATTAACAGTGACGGCGGCTACAGCTTCGCCCCGGCGGCTGACTGGAGCGGCGCGCTGCCGGCCGTCACCTACACCACCAATACCGGCAGTACGGCGACGTTGACCATAGAAGTAACGCCGGCGGACGATCCAAGCGCGCTACAAAACGACAGCGGCACCGTTAATGAAGATGAGGTCGCTGCCGGTAATGTGCTTGCCAACGACAATGATATCGATGACACCCTTAGCGTCATTAATTTCAGCGTTAACGGTCAAACGGCCGATGCGGGAGAGAGCCTGACCGTCCGAGGCGGCACACTGGTTATTAACAGTGACGGCGGCTACAGCTTCGCCCCGGCGGCTGACTGGAGCGGCGCGCTGCCGGCCGTCACCTACACCACCAATACCGGCAGTACGGCGACGTTGACCATCGAGGTAACGCCGGCGGACGATCCAAGCGCGCTACAAAACGACAGCGGCACCGCTAATGAAGATGAGGTCGCTGCCGGTAATGTGCTTGCCAACGACAATGATATCGATGACACCCTTAGCGTCACTAATTTCAGCGTAAACGGTCAAAGTGCCGATGCGGGAGAGAGCCTGACCGTCCAAGGCGGCACACTGGTTATTAACAGTGACGGCAGCTACAGCTTTACCCCGGCGGCTAACTGGAGCGGCGCGCTGCCGGCCGTCACCTACACCACCAATACCGGCAGTACCGCGACGTTGACCATCGAAGTAACGCCGGCGGACGATCCAAGCGCGCTACAAAACGACAGCGGCACCGTTAATGAAGATGAGGTCGCTGCCGGTAATGTGCTTGCCAACGACAATGATATCGATGACACCCTTAGCGTCATTAATTTCAGCGTTAACGGTCAAACGGCCGATGCGGGAGAGAGCCTGACCGTCCAAGGCGGCACACTGGTTATTAACAGTGACGGCGGCTACAGCTTCGCCCCGGCGGCTGACTGGAGCGGCGCGCTGCCGGCCGTCACCTACACCACCAATACCGGCAGTACGGCGACGTTGACCATCGAGGTAACGCCGGCGGACGATCCAAGCGCGCTACGAGACGACAGCGGCACCGTTAATGAAGATGAGGTCGCTGCCGGTAATGTGCTTGCCAACGACAATGATATCGATGACACCCTTAGCGTCATTAATTTCAGCGTTAACGGTCAAAGTGCCGATGCGGGAGAGAGCCTGACCGTCCAAGGCGGCACACTGGTTATTAACAGTGACGGCGGCTACAGCTTCGCCCCGGCGGCTGACTGGAGCGGCGCGCTGCCGGCCGTCACCTACACCACCAATACCGGCAGTACGGCGACGCTAAGCATAGATGTAACGCCTCTAAATGACGCGCCGACGATTACCGTCGCCGCCGAAAACTTCACCGAAAACAGCGCCGCTGCGGGCCAGGTCGCCGCCCGCTACGGTACCCGTGATGAAGACGGCGACAGGGTAACGGTCAGCTGGGATGGTGCCGTGCCGAGCAACAGTGCCTCAGAGCCGCTGTACGTGCTGAATGATGACGGCACCGTAACCTTAACCCGGGCGGGCGCCGAGTGGGTTAACGGCGGTAACCCGCTGCCGGTGATCAAGCTTAGCGTCAGTGACGGCAGCGAGACCGGTAAAGGTGAGGACATACCAGAGGTAGATTTGGTCAACGACATACCTGTGGCAACCGATGACACTTTTGAGTCAGAGCTCGGGCAGGTTTTAACAGGTAATCTGATTTTAGAGAATAACGGGTTTGGCGCAGATTCTGATGAAGACAGTAATACCTTGTTTATCAGTACGATTAATGGGCAATCGGTGACTTTTGTGAATGGTCAAGCGGCTGTTGATATTGATGGCGGTACTCTGCTGATTAATCGTGACGGCTCATTTGAATTTCAGCACTCAGATGCTCAACCGCAAGTTGTTCGATTTACTTATTCTATAACAGACGGTTCTTCGGTCAGTGAGCAGGCAGCGGTAGAGATCAACATCAAAGATACAACACCACCGACTTCTCCGGCAGTCAGGATCCTTGATGATCTGAATGACGATGGTGTTTTAACCCAGGCTGAGATGGAGGATGACGGGGTTCAAATCAGCGTCACGATTGCTCACGATGAATTTATATCCGGCGGCCATGTAAATATTATCCTTGTTTTGCAAAATACTGATGGTGACAGACCTGAAACTTCATATACCGCGAGCTTCGAGGACGGCAATTTTGTTGTTAGAGACGCTGCGGATAATGTCATTGACGGTTTCAGTTATGACGCCGCTACAGGCACGATTAGCTGGTCTGAGCCAGAACCCGGACAAGGTGAGAGTATCCGCGTGAAAGCCGATCAGGTTGATGCGGCCGGCAATCACTCAGATTCACCGACAGACAGCGCTGTGGTTCTTGAACCGCCGGTGTTGAATATTTCATCAGCAGGTGTTATTGCTTCGCTTGACTTTGAGAATGTCACCCTTAACGGCAGTTACAGGACTAACGTTATAACGAGTGATCTCAGTGCCGTCGGTGTTTGGGGAACGCATAACACCGAGGGGCATCTTGAAGTCGGTCGAGCCGAGTTTTATGGCGCTCAAGGCGGAAGCAATCAAGTTTTAGAGCTTGAAGCTGAAGGTAGCGATCACACGTTATTTGTAGATCTTACTTTAGAAAAAGGCACGCTTTATCAATTTGACTTTGATGCCGCCGCCAGAAACGAGGCTATTAACGGAGTGCCTGTTGAGGTAAGTTCTGATTTCACCGTGAAACTGATTAATATTGATACCAGCGAAGAAATCTTACTGCATGACGTGGACTTTAGTGACGGCGGTATCTGGCAGCATATTGATAGCACGCTGTCTGTTGAAGCAACAGGCAATTATCGTATTATTTTTGAGGCCAAAAGCGCGGATAGCTACGGTGCGTTAATTGATAATATCTCGTTTAAAAGCCTTGATAATCAAGGTTATGAGGATACGGCTGTTAAGCTGAGCAAGATTAATGTTTCCTCATTCACTGAATCTGCTGTTGATATATCTACTTCTTTGAAACTTTCAGGAATTCCCGGGCGAAGCGTGGTAACGGGAACGGATCAAGAGGGGAATTCGATTTCGGCGGTTGCTGACAGTAACGGTGAAATTGTACTGGCGAGCCACTGGGATTATGGCTCTTTATATATTCAGATTGAGTCTCCCGCTATTTATACGCTTATGATTGAAGCCATTACTCAACACGCGAACGGTAACCGCAGCAGTGTGACTGATGAGATTGAGCTGGTCATTCTGCCGACGGGCTATGATATTAACCAACTTGACGCCAGTACCGCCAATATCATTACAGATGTTGAGGGCGCGACCGTTGAGATACCTGAAGCATGGTTACTTTACTCTGATGTTCGCCCTGAACACTCTGAATTGATGAGAGTGACCGGCGCGACCCATGAAAACGGCTCATTAAGCATTATCGCTGAAAATAACGCTGATTTCAGCTATGCCATCACTGACGGAAAAGGCGTTTCTGAAACGCATGTAGCAGTTAATATTGACGGATCAGGGTCTCGGACTTTAGCGGGCGGTATTGATAACAACATCATTATTTCAAAGAATGCGAGTACTATCGTTTTCCACGGGTATGACGGCGATGATGTCATTGCCGGCAATGATGGCTTTAACATTATTTACGGTGGAGCGGGTAATGATTTACTTATCGGCGGTAATGGGGATGATTATTTATACGGAGATACCGGCTCAGGTGATGATTCAGGCTCTGACACTTTTCTTTGGCAGCAGGGTGAAACCGGATTGGATACCATATACGGCTTTGATAAAAATCAGGATATTTTAGATTTGTCAGATCTGCTTCAGGGTGAGGATATTAATAATCTTGATAATTACCTGGACTTTAAATTTGAGAACGGCTCAACCCTTATTGAAATCGATATTGACGGTGATGGAAGCGGCCCGGATCAGACGATAGTGTTAAATGGTGTTGATTTAAAATTAAATAATTCTTTAAGCGATGAGCAAGTCATTCAAAACCTGCTTAATGATGACGGACATACCGTACTTATCGTTGATACAGACTCAGCTCCAATTCATTCTCAGGCGGTTGATACTCAACCACATGAAGATGAAACCTTCTTTAGCGGCAATATTATTCCTTAGATCGTATTCATAAGTGAACATGAAAAATCCTCCGTTTCAGGAGGATTTTTTGTTTGCCCAGCGAAGCTGGCAAACCCGACAGATTGAAAGAAGTCTGTATCACCCTGACTGAGGGGAAGATAATCTGAATGGCAAGGGCGTTGTTGGCTAACGGCAGGGTCTGAAGGAAGCCATAGGAAGTTAGAGGTACACAGCGAAAGCGAACCTGATTCGGCAAGGTAGAGAGGTAAGCGTGCGAAATAGCGCAACGCCATATACTCAGTCAACTCTATCATGTGATTGAGGGTGGAATTTCTAACAGGGAGCCAGTGCAGTAACTGGGGAAGCCTGACACCAAATCCGGAATCAACCAGAAACTTTTATACAAGAGGAAACTCAAGATAAAAGTTGGTGCGAGGTGGCAGATGAGCCCGTAGTAGTGAGTAAAATCCAGCCGATGAAAGCCAGTAATGGTGTGGAGGGTAAAACTGGATTGACCAGTGATGTAGTTCATTGGCGACATCAATAGCCAAAAGCCTTGATGTCGGCGAAGGGGTGAAGCTTAATTGAAGCTTGTGATGGACAGGATTTTTTTTTCACAGGTATAGAAAATCACTTTAGCGAGTGAGGTAATTCCGACTGGAGCCACTAGGAATAATGGCTCTGGAGACAGAAACCGTACATGGGAGTAATTCAGTTAATATCAAAGTATATTGCCAAGTGCTAGAAGGCTTTGACGCTGAATGAAATATACCAACTGATGAAAACATGAAACTGAACCCAAACAACGCACACAGAGGAGTCAATGAGAGTTCATTACAGCCTGTACGGTCGCTTACTCAATAAGGAAGCACTGTACGACGGATTTAAGAAAGTTTGGAGAGCCAAAGGCGCTGCTGGTATAGATGAGCAGAGCTTAGAGCAATTCGCTTCAAATCTGAGCAATGAACTTGATAAACTTCTTATCGAACTTAAAACCAAGCAATACCGGCCTTCAGCCGTCAAACGGGCAGAAATCCCGAAAGATGACGGTGGAGTGAGAAAGCTTGGTATACCAACAGTTCGAGACCGAATCGTACAACAGTGCCTAAACGATATACTGAGTCCGATATTTGAAGAGCAGTTCCATCCGTCAAGCTATGGATATCGACCTAATAGAAGCTGTCACGATGCCATTAATAAAGCCACGATGTTTATTCGTCAATATGATTTAAAACATGTGGTGGATATGGATTTATCCAAATGCTTTGACTTACTCGACCAAGAGTTAATCTTATCGAGCATAAGCAAAAGGGTAAAAGATGGCAGCATCTTAAAGTTGATAAAATTGTTTCTTGAAAGTGGAGTCATTGTAGAAGGCAACTGGCAAGCAACAGTAACAGGAAGTCCGCAAGGCGGGGTGATCAGTCCGCTGATAGCGAACATCTACCTTGATGCCTTTGACCAAGAGATGAAACGTCGAAACCATCGACTGGTCAGGTATGCCGACGATATCCTGATATTGTGTCGCAGCCGCAAAGGTGCAGAAAACGCCTTGAAGCAAGCGACAAATCTACTCGAAAAAGACTTAAAGTTGACGGTAAATCGAAGTAAAACCCATATTACGCATAGTGATGATGGGGTAAAGTTTCTCGGAGTAGAGATTGGCAGTAAATACACGACCATCCAATCCAAGAAGCTGAATAGCTTCAAAGCGCAGCTAAAAGCTCTCACTAAGCGCAATGGTGGCAAGCCACTGCAACGAGTGATACAAGAGTTAAATCCGAAATTAAGAGGGTTTAGTCAATACTTTCGAATAGCGAATGTTGGTAGTGAATTCAAGAAACTAGCCACATGGCTAAGACGAAGACTGAGAAGTATTCAACTGCGACTATGGAAAAAACCGAAAAGGTTACATAGGAGACTGAAGCAGCTTGGCTTTAAGCCACCATTTAAGTATATCCATATGAGACGGTGGAAGAACTCAAAGAGTCCGCTAGCTCACTATTCGATGCCGAATAAATGGTTTACAGAGATGGGGCTATACAGTCTTGAAGAAGTACGGACGGGCTATGTGCTCAGTACAAAATAATAGAGTACAAATAAAATTAAGCAGGAGCCGTATACGAGACCCGTACGTACGGTTCTGTGAGAGGGATGGGGCATTAACGCCTCACCCTACTCGATTGGTTTAGTTTAATTGAATGAAATGAAAATCACTCAAAAGAGGGCTGTTTTGCCATATGATTTAATTGTATTGTCAAAAAATTGACGTTCTTATGTAAACGGATTAGAATCTGATTTCGTTTAATAATTGTACATTTCTCACTTCAAGGAAAGAAGTGCTCAGGGGCTGACATGGATCGTTATACTGTATTGCAATCAGGCAGGTTTACTGCCGTTTCCGGAAAAGTCGTCGTTAAGCTCGGCGATATCGAATACGCCGCGGCGGAAAATGAGTTTGTTCCATTGGGATCAAGCATAAGAGCTTATGGGAACTCAGTTTTTCAAATTCAGTTTGAAAACGGTGAAATTCGCTCGAACAGCACTGCACCGAATAATCAATCCAGCTTGCTGAAAGTTAATCCTGAAACTGATATTGAGCGGCTGCAGGCAATTATCGCGGCAGGCGGAGATCCGACTGCCGTTCTTCCTGAAACCGCCGCGGGTGGTGATAATGCAAATAACGGCGGTTTTGATGTGACGGTATTAGAACGCAGCGCTGAAGAAACGCTTGCGTCTACGTCATTTGATTCAGTTGGCATAGGTGTCAGCAGTTCTCCTGCTCCGGATGACGCCGCTGACTTTGTTAATGCCGCTCCGCAGATTGCTGAACCGGCACCGGCTATTGTAGATGAAGCCGGGGTTGATTCAGATAATGTACCGATAGCGGGCATAGCAGACGTCAGTGGACAGCTTGAAGCCGGTGACGATGATAATGCATTAAGTGAATTAACTTGGCGTTTAGAATCTGATCAAAATGCCTATGGTACTTTTGTGCTGGACGAAGCTTCGGGTGCCTGGAGCTTCTCTCTAAATAATGAAGCTGATATCGTGCAAGCGCTTCAAGAAAGTGAAACCGTAGAACTCGAATATCTCGTCACAGTTAATGATGGTCAAGGCGGTATAGCCGAAACCACGGTCAGCATTACCGTCACCGGCACCAATGACGCGCCCGTCATCACGGGGCAAAGCTTCACCGGCACCGTAGACGAGTCCGGCGTGGACGCCGGCAACAACCCGGTCGCCGGCAGCCCGGCCGCCACGGGGCAGCTCACGGCGACCGACGTCGACAACAGTCAGGATCAGCTGACGTGGACGCTTCAAAGCGGGCAAAACGACTACGGCGTGTTTGACATCGACCCGGATACGGGCGCGTGGCGCTTTACCCTCAACAACGACAATCCGGCGGTGCAAGCCCTGCAAAACGGCCAGTCTCTGCCGCCGATAGTCTATACGGTCAGAGTCAGTGACGGCGTGGGCGGCTACGCCGAAACCACGGTCAGCATTACCGTCACCGGCACCAATGACGCGCCCGTCATCACGGGGCAAAGCTTTACCGGCACCGTAGACGAGTCCGGCGTGGACGCCGGCAACAACCCGGTCGCCGGCAGCCCGGCCGCCACGGGGCAGCTCACGGCGACCGACGTCGACAACAGTCAGGATCAGCTGACGTGGACGCTTCAAAGCGGGCAAAACGACTACGGCGTGTTTGACATCGACCCGGATACGGGCGCGTGGCGCTTTACCCTCAACAACGACAATCCGGCGGTGCAAGCCCTGCAAAACGGCCAGTCTCTGCCGCCGATAGTCTATACGGTCAGAGTCAGTGACGGCGTGGGCGGCTACGCCGAAACCACGGTCAGCATTACCGTCACCGGCACCAATGACGCGCCCGTCATCACGGGGCAAAGCTTCACCGGCACCGTAGACGAGTCCGGCGTGGACGCCGGCAACAACCCGGTCGCCGGCAGCCCGGCCGCCACGGGGCAGCTCACGGCGACCGACGTCGACAACAGTCAGGATCAGCTGACGTGGACGCTTCAAAGCGGGCAAAACGACTACGGCGTGTTTGACATCGACCCGGATACGGGCGCGTGGCGCTTTACCCTCAACAACGACAACCCGGCGGTGCAAGCCCTGCAAAACGGCCAGTCTCTGCCGCCGATAGTCTATACGGTCAGAGTCAGTGACGGCGTGGGCGGCTACGCCGAAACCACGGTCAGCATTACCGTCACCGGCACCAATGACGCGCCCGTCATCACGGGGCAAAGCTTCACCGGCACCGTAGACGAGTCCGGCGTGGACGCCGGCAACAACCCGGTCGCCGGCAGCCCGGCCGCCACGGGGCAGCTCACGGCGACCGACGTCGACAACAGTCAGGATCAGCTGACGTGGACGCTTCAAAGCGGGCAAAACGACTACGGCGTGTTTGACATCGACCCGGATACGGGCGCGTGGCGCTTTACCCTCAACAACGACAACCCGGCGGTGCAAGCCCTGCAAAACGGCCAGTCTCTGCCGCCGATAGTCTATACGGTCAGAGTCAGTGACGGCGTGGGCGGCTACGCCGAAACCACGGTCAGCATTACCGTCACCGGCACCAATGACGCGCCCGTCATCACGGGGCAAAGCTTTACCGGCACCGTAGACGAGTCCGGCGTGGACGCCGGCAACAATCCGGTCGCCGGCAGCCCGGCCGCCACGGGGCAGCTCACGGCGACCGACGTCGACAACAGTCAGGATCAGCTGACGTGGACGCTTCAAAGCGGGCAAAACGACTACGGCATGTTTGACATCGACCCGGATACGGGCGCGTGGCGCTTTACCCTCAACAACGACAACCCGGCGGTGCAAGCCCTGCAAAACGGCCAGTCTCTGCCGCCGATAGTCTATACGGTCAGAGTCAGTGACGGCGTGGGCGGCTACGCCGAAACCACGGTCAGCATTACCGTCACCGGCACCAATGACGCGCCCGTCATCACGGGGCAAAGCTTTACCGGCACCGTAGACGAGTCCGGCGTGGACGCCGGCAACAATCCGGTCGCCGGCAGCCCGGCCGCCACGGGGCAGCTCACGGCGACCGACGTCGACAACAGTCAGGATCAGCTGACGTGGACGCTTCAAAGCGGGCAAAACGACTACGGCGTGTTTGACATCGACCCGGATACGGGCGCGTGGCGCTTTACCCTCAACAACGACAACCCGGCGGTGCAAGCCCTGCAAAACGGCCAGTCTCTGCCGCCGATAGTCTATACGGTCAGAGTCAGTGACGGCGTGGGCGGCTACGCCGAAACCACGGTCAGCATTACCGTCACCGGCACCAATGACGCGCCCGTCATCACGGGGCAAAGCTTTACCGGCACCGTAGACGAGTCCGGCGTGGACGCCGGCAACAATCCGGTCGCCGGCAGCCCGGCCGCCACGGGGCAGCTCACGGCGACCGACGTCGACAACAGTCAGGATCAGCTGACGTGGACGCTTCAAAGCGGGCAAAACGACTACGGCGTGTTTGACATCGACCCGGATACGGGCGCGTGGCGCTTTACCCTCAACAACGACAACCCGGCGGTGCAAGCCCTGCAAAACGGCCAGTCTCTGCCGCCGATAGTCTATACGGTCAGAGTCAGTGACGGCGTGGGCGGCTACGCCGAAACCACGGTCAGCATTACCGTCACCGGCACCAATGACGCGCCCGTCATCACGGGGCAAAGCTTTACCGGCACCGTAGACGAGTCCGGCGTGGACGCCGGCAACAATCCGGTCGCCGGCAGCCCGGCCGCCACGGGGCAGCTCACGGCGACCGACGTCGACAACAGTCAGGATCAGCTGACGTGGACGCTTCAAAGCGGGCAAAACGACTACGGCGTGTTTGACATCGACCCGGATACGGGCGCGTGGCGCTTTACCCTCAACAACGACAACCCGGCGGTACAAGCCCTGCAAAATGACCAGTCTCTGCCGCCGATAGTCTATACGGTCAGAGTCAGCGACGGTCTGGGCGGCTACGCCGAAACCACGGTCAGCATTACCGTCACCGGCACCAATGACGCCCCGAAGATCACCAATGAGGTTTTCAATGAAAATGTCTTTGAGGCCGGTGTTGATAAAAATAATGTTGATATTTACGGAACGCCGATTGCGAAAGGTGTGTTAAAAGCTACAGACGTTGATAATTCTCCAGCAGAGTTAACCTGGAGTCTCATTTCGAGCACAGAACACAGTGAGTTAGGCACTTTTTCCTTAAATGCCGATAGTGGCGAATGGACGTTTGAGTTAAACAATGATTCTTTAGTTGTGCAGCAAATGAAGACAGGCGATAGTAAAACGCTTTTCTTTACTGTCCGTGTAACGGACGCTCAAAATGGCTACGCAGAGCAAGTCATCACAGTCGTCATTAACGGTCAGAATGATCGACCGGATGCCGAAGATGACCGTGTGATGCTTGGTGAGACGCCGCTGACATCATTCCTCACGGACAATAAAGGAAACCTGTTTACGGTTAATTTGATAGATGGCACAAGCGGCCCGGCAGTGACAACAACTCATAACGGACAAGTCATAAAACTTACGGATGTGGCGGTGTCGCCGACTGGTTTGTTGTACGGAATTTCTTTTAACAGTTTTTACATAGTTAATCCTCTGACGGGAGATCTAACAGCACTCAATGATCCTGTCGCTGACACGCTGAATGCGCTCACCTTCTCTCATGACGGAAGAATGTTTGCCGCAGGCGGTGATCATATTTTTGAATTACACCTTGATCCGGCTAGCGGTCAGTTATCAGTGCTTAATACCTATTCAAATCTTAACGCTTCGTCTAACGGTGACATGGTTTACTCCCAAGGGAACCTGTACTGGACAACAGACGCAGATCAATTAGTAAAATTTGATCTAGAAACCGCGACCTTATCTACAGTCATTGAAGATTTAGGCTTACATGCCCGAAATTACGGACTGGTTCTCGGCAGAGAAAATGAGCTGTTTATTTTTAACGGCAATGATGTATATAAAGTCGATATCGCATCTGGTGAGTTACAACCTGAAACCGTATTGGCGCATAAGGATATTATTTCAAATCGCGCCTGGGGTGCGTCGAACATTCCCGATACTGTTCAGGGTAACGTGCTGACTAATGATAGCGATATCGAGGGCGATGCTTTAACCGTAATCCAAGTTCAATTTGGCGATGTAACGGTTGACTCAGGGCAAGTAATATACGGTAAATATGGCTACTTAATGTTAAATTCAGACGGCAGTTTTACCTATGTGCTTGATACAAGTCTGGCCTCTACAGCTCAGCTGCGAGAGGGAGAAGAAACTCAGGAACAATTCACTTATACGGCAAGTGATGGTAACGGCGGTTTAGACAATGCGGTGTTAAACGTCAAAATTACCGGGCATAACGATTTACCCTATATTGTCAGCGCAACAGACGCTGTGATTTCCGAGGAAGGTTTAAATGACATAGCTAACAACTTTATCGGAATCGAAGATGAAGAAGGTAATCCTGCCGATCAAACTCGATTCGCCAACGCCTCCGGTGAGATTATTGTCGCAGATGTGGATAGTGATTCCCTGACGGTATCTTTCGGTCAGTCACCTACTTTTATCACCTCAGACGGAACGCCGGTAACCTTAACCTCAGGCGGTCAGGCGGTTCAATGGATATGGAGCGAAGCCTCCGCCGCATTAATCGGTTATATAGGTACAATCGGTTCAGATAACTATCAGACAGTCATGGCGTTAACCTTAACTCCTCCTTCTGATAGCGATGAAAATAAATGGACTTATGATGTCAATATACAAGCGCCTGTAGATCATCCCGACACGCATTCTGAAGATATTATCATCGCAAATTTTGAAATCAATGTGGCAGATGAGTATGGATATGGTGAGCCGAAAACAATTTCTATTACCATTGAGGACGATTCGCCGAAGATAAATGAAAGCGGGGTTCACGATGTTTCCTATAAAGAAACTCTGAGTCAAGACTTTGATTTAACCGGTGAATATAAAACGGTTGAGAAACTGGAACTCGATGGTTTTATTATCACCGCAAAAGGCTTTACGGCTGACAATAACAGCACGCTTATTTACCGGGATATAGTGGTAACAAACGCAGGTTTAGGCATTGTTAGTCCTGAGTCTTATCAGAACCTTTCCGGTGAAATCATTTTTCGCCATATTAATGAAGGCGGGCAAATTTCAGATCAGTCAGAAGAGTTAACAATCACATTAGAAGAAGGGCGATTGGCAACAGAAGTTACCTTATCCTTTGCTAATATGTACAGCGATAACTCTCAAGGAGATGTAGCCCCGGAAAAAGGCAAAGTTGATTTTTATCGTAATGGTGGGTTAATCGCCAGTATTGAATTTACCTCAAATGCCGCCGACGGTAATTACACTCAATTATTTAACTCTGCATTAGACGCTGGTTTAGCCCAAGGTTTCGATCAAATTATCATCAGCGCGGTCGACAACGATCAAAGCAGTAGCAGAACCGGAGAGGATAACAGTGACTTCAGCCTGGCAGGTATTCAGTTTAATTACCTAGTGCAAACGACTAAGGGAACAGTTGATTTCGGCTTTGGGGCAGACGGTTCCGGAAATATTGTATTAGCAGGGCTGGAAACCCAAACCTTATTAACGAGTAACGGTGAAGCGGTGAATCTTGCGGTAACCGATAGCGCTGTAATCGCAACCACGGCCGATGGTGACTTAGTCTTTGAACTTGGCCTCAATACCACCACGGGTCAGTGGCAGTTCCAGCAATATCAGAACTTACAGAGCTTTGATAACGACATCTTAAACTTCCAAGTCTTGGTCACCGACAGAGACGGCGATAATACCCAAGGTGGCATCTACATCAGACCAACGCTGAGTCACCCACCGGTTGCCGAAGATGATGAAATTGAGGTCGAAGAGGATACCACTTTTAATTATGTTATCAGTTTGTTAGGCAATGACAGTGATGCAGATGGTGACAATTTAAGTGTGTTAGCCGGTACTTTTATAACAGATAAAGGCGGCACCATCATCATTAACACCGACGGCAGTTACATCTATACGCCTGGGCAAAACTTTCATGGAGAAGACAGTGTTGTATACACAATTACTGACGGTGAGTATGAAGATACCGCGACACTTCGCATTACGGTTACACCAGTAGTTGACCCTGTTGTGATGACCACGGGTGCGGCAATCGTTTCAGAGGAAGGGTTGACGCATGCCGGTCATATCGGGCTAGGAGATGAACGTGGTGATCCTCAAGATGAAACTGATGAAATCAGTGACTCCGGTTATATCCGCATAACCAATAATGTTGACAATAACCAGCTGAATGCCAGCTTCAGTGCGCCAACCCAAAGTTATACTTCAAGCGGACTTGCGGTGCAGTGGCATTGGGACAGTGATGCTCAAAGTTATATCGGTTACACAGGTGTACTTAACGGCTATGATTACCTTGAAATCATCAGCGTTAACTTTACTGAAAGTTCAGATGACCACGGCAGCACTTGGTCATACCATGTGACATTGCATCAACCGTTTGACCATCCGAACACGGAAGCGGAATACACCTTAAATCTCAACTTCGGTGTGACACTGACCGACGCTAATGGTCGTGACATTCCCGCTGTTAATGAAAATGGTGAGCCTCTTGATACTTTAGCGGTCAATGTGGTTGTGGAAGACGATTCACCGGAAGTTAATGAAAGTGATGTAATCTCCGTTACAGATAATCAAATACCGGAGGTTTTAGTTGGTCAGTTTGATCTGACAGCTGCAACTGGCAGTTCCATGATCCTTGATTTTGACGGCTTTAACATTACCGCGAAAGGCTTTACTTCGGCTACATACTCAACATTGATTGCAAGTCAAATTGTCAGCACTGATCGTGGTATCGGCGTTAAAAGTTCAGGCTCTGCGTACCGCAACTTCAATAATCAGGTTGAGTTTCGTTTCTTTGGCAACGATGAACAACAAGGAGTGTCAGAGCAACTGATCATTAATCTTGATGAGGGTACATTAGCATTCGGTGTTAAGCTTTCTTTTACCAGAATGTTCGGCCGGGAAGTTGAGACAGGCATAGTGGATTTTTACCGTGATGGTAAATGGGTTGCGAGTGTGCCGTTCTCATCGGATGAGGACAGCGGAAACTATGCGGCTGATTTCAAAGTAGAAGAGGGCGGCTTTGACCAGATGGTGATCAAAGCCACTGATAACGGTCAAAATAATCCCCGAGACAACAGTGATTTCTCAATCAGTAGTATTGAGTTTTTCGGTGAACCTGCATTGCCCATCGCTTACGCGGGAGGTGTACTTGAATATCAATGGGGGGCTGACGGAGCAGGTAATATATCTTTATTAGGTATAAATAACCAAACCCTGCTGACGACATCTGGTGAACCGGTAAATGTGGTCGTGAATGGCAACACTCTAACTGGCTCAACAGCAAGTTCCATTGTATTCCAGTTGATTTTCACTCCTGAAACCGGCGAGTGGGATTTTTATCAGTACCAGACCCTTCAGTCTGTAGCCGGCAGCAGTATTGATATTTCAGTTAAGGTTACTGATGCCGATGGTGATAACAAAACAGGGAAGATTCGGATCAGCCCTAAGGTGTCTGATTTTATGCCGGAGCTGAAGCCTGATAATAATGAGATAACAGAATCAGACATACCGGCAAACGCCGCTTTTGTCGGAGATGGAAGAGGAAATATCGCATGGGTTGATATTGAAACCGGAGCGGTTCACCAATTTTATAATGTGGGCGGACCAATGACTGATATCGCATACAGTCAGGACGGGCAACTTTACGGCGTCAGTTTTACTTCATTTTATATTATTGATCCTTTCAATAAATCAATGAGATTTGTTGATAACTTTGGTTCAGGGATTAATGATGTTAATGCCTTAGTCGTCTCACCCGATGGTGATATTTATGCCGCCAGAAACACAAGCAGTCAGTTACTGAAAATAAATCTCAATTCATCCGGTACCGGAATGACTACCGAAGTGGTTATCGATGACATGGGCTTTAAATCCGCGGGAGATCTGGTGTTCCATAACGATGAGCTTTATATGACTTTCATTCGCGGTCAGCAAAGTGGATTAGTGAAAATTGATATTGATACGGGGCATACTGAAATTGTGGTGTCGCAATTCGGCGATAGTCTGAAAAACTTTGGTCTGGTTTCTGCCAACGACGGTAACTTGTATGGATTCAACGGTGATGACATCTTCCTTCTCAGACCGCAAGCAGAAAATGAAGCCGATCGCGTTGAGCATCACAGTAAAATATACGGCTTGGGTGAGATTTGGGGGGCGGCAAATCAGCCGAGAGCGGAAAGCCTTGTTATCGGCAACGTTTTAGAAAATGATGGTCACGGTAATGACGAAGAAACGCTTACGGTTACGGCAATCAGTTTTGATAACAAATCTATCGAAGTTTACGGTTCAGTAACACTTGAGGGCGCTTACGGCTCACTTACCATTGACGCACGAGGCGAATACCATTATGTGCTTGACGATGACAAGCCCGCTACCGAGGCGTTAACCGGTGCGGATAGCGAATTTGAGGTATTCACTTATACGGTTTCACACAGTCAGGGCGTTCAGGCGCAATCCACATTGACGATTCAAGTTAACGGTGTTGATGACTATCAGTTTACCGGCGGAGAAAGCGACATCATTTCAATTGATGCTGACGGCTCTGCCGCGGATTTAGATGCGATGTCAAATTTAATCGCCGGTAATGGCGATGCAGGATATTTAGATTTTGCAGACCGTTATGAAGAGACTTTTAACGTAAATTCTAACCTTTTATTACAAAATGTAGAAATTTTGACACATTCTATTGGTATCCTGGAGGCCGAGGCTGGTATTATAAACAGCGGCGGGACTGTTAATTCTCAGATTCAGACAATCGTAGAGACTCAATCCGCAGAATTAAACCCGTTAAGTTCAGTGTCCTCATTTGAAAAAATGCATGATTCGGATGCGTTCAGGCGAGGAGTCTTTATAGCATAAGTCTCCGGTTAACAGCTTGTATCCATAGATTACGCACATACAGTATCAACAACCGGCACAGTTTAAGATGTCGTGCCAACTGTCAGAACTGCGTTTTTATGGATAAATATAATAACAAATAAGGAAATATAACTAAGGTGCCAGCTACAGCTTCTCCACAAAAAGAGCAATGGAGTATTCCGGCTTCACAGCGTGTTTTTACGGATCCTTTGCTTGATAGCCTAGTTCTACTGACTGAGTATTTTGGCAGTCCGTGCTCCGGTGACTCACTGGTGGCAGGCTTACCTTTGCGTGAGGCAAACTTAACACCAGATCTATTCCCTCAAGCGGCTTCCAGAGCCGGTCTTTCTGCCAGAATTTCCCGTAAGACCCTGAATAATATCTCTTCGTTAATGCTGCCTTGTGTGTTATTGCTGAATGATAAAAAAGCCTGCGTTTTGCGGGAAATTGATGAACAGCAGGACAGGGCGGTTATTCAATTACCGGAGTCAGGCGGCGAACAGGCGCTCACAATAGAAGAGTTAGAAAGTTTATACGTCGGTTATTTATTTTTAGTTAAGCAGCAATATCGTGGAGACAGAGGATTTGATGTTCATGTGCACGAGCATCAGGGGCATTGGCTCTGGAACACGCTGAAAGGCGCGTTTCCTATTTATCGTGACGCCTTAATCGCCTCGGTACTGGTGAACATTTTCGCGCTGGTGTCACCGTTATTTATTATGAACGTTTACGACAAGGTAGTACCGAACCTCGCCTTTGACTCACTGTGGGTGATGGCGGTTGGGGCGGGTATCGCTTATTTGTTTGATTTAGTCATGCGCCAGCTGCGCAGTTACCTTGTCGATGTCGCCGCCAAAAAAGTGGACATCATCGTATCATCGCAATTATTCGCTAAAGCCATCGGCATTCCGCTTGAGAAACGTTCACCCAGTGTCGGCGGGATGGCCAAACAGCTCGGTGAGTTCGATCATATCCGTGACTTTCTAACGTCCGCCACAATCACGGCTTTGGTCGATATACCGTTTGCGCTCTTCTTCTTAATGATCATCGCCTTAGTTGCGGGTGATTTAGCCTTGGTGCCTGTTATCGGCAGCGTCATTATCATAGGTTTTACCCTTTATATTCAGCCAAAACTCAAACGAGCCATTGAAGAAGGTAATAAGTTCGCCGGCTTAAAACACGGTCATCTCATTGAGAGTTTGTCGGCGTTAGAGTCCATTAAAGCCAGCGGCGCTGAAGGTATACTGCAAAAAACGTGGCAGCAAATGACGGGTCACAGCGCAACATGGCAGCTGAAATCAAAAAAGCTCTCGAATTCGGTATCCAATGTCGCTCAGTTTGTGGTGCAGCTGACCACGGTCTCTGTGGTGATCTTAGGGGTTTACCGAGTGGCTGACGCCGAGATCTCGATGGGCGGTATTATCGCGGCGGTCATGCTGTCAAGCCGGGCGATTGCTCCTATGGCGCAGCTGGCAAGTCTGATGACCCGCGGTAATACGACCATCAGTGCCTTACGTCAGCTTGATGGCATCATGACTCAAGAAGATGAGTTTGAAAATAAAGGCCATTTAGTCAGCCAGCAGCGTATTCACGGTAAAATTGAACTTAATAATGTGAGCTTTAATTATCCTGAGTCAGAAAAACCGGTGCTTAATTCTATTTCTTTAAAGCTAAATCCAGGTGAACGAGTGGCGATCATCGGCCGCAACGGCTCAGGAAAAACTACGTTAGCGAAATTAATTCTGGGATTATATCGACCGTCACAAGGCAGTCTTCGCTACGACGGAATTGATTGCGCTCAGGTTCACCCGAGCGACTTAAGAAGAAACTTCGGTTATCTGCCGCAAGATGTCACCTTATTTCACGGCAGCGTCCGTGACAATATTCTGTTCGGCACCCGCCAAGTCTCAGAGCATCAACTTATCCGTGCGGTTCAGCTTTCCGGTGTCAGCCAATTTACCCACCTAGAAGCCGAGGGTTTAGATCGGCAGGTAGGCGAGGGCGGTACGGCGCTGAGCCGCGGTCAGCGTCAGACGGTCGCGCTGGCCAGGGCTTGTCTCAATGATCCGCCGGTTCTACTGATGGACGAACCCACCGCCAGTTTAGACGCAAGGGCAGAAAAACAGTTTGTTCGCTCAATGGCGCACGTTACTCAAGATAGAAGCTTTGTGTTGATCACTCACAAAATGCATTTACTCGGTTTAGTGGACAGAGTGATTGTGCTTGATCACGGGCACATCGTTGCTGATGGACCAAAAGACGAGATCGTCAAACAACTTAATCAAGGACAAGTTGCTGCGAGGAATGCGAAATGACGAAAAAGCTATCCTCTCAAGAACTCGAAATGGTCGATGATGTTTACGGCGCGATGCTGAGCGACTCCCCGAAAGCACACCGGTTAATTATCTGGACACTGGCCGCCATGATGCTTTGTTTTTTAATCTGGTCATATTTTTCTGAGATTGATCAGGTAACAACCGGCGCGGGTAAAGTCATTCCGTCATCACAGGTGCAAGTCATTCAGAGCCTTGACGGCGGCGTGCTCAAAGAAATGTACGTCCGTGAGGGTATGGTGGTTAAAAAAGGTCAGGCACTGGCGCGCATTGATGATACCCGTTTTCGCTCTGATTTTGCCCAGCAGCAGCAAGAAGTCGTCGGACTGCGAGCCAATATCATCAGGCTGCAAGCCGAGCTGGACAGTCTGCGCTTATCCGATACCGGTATCGACTGGCGCAAACAAGTGCGGATTCGGTTTCAGCGGCCTGATTTTACGGCGGATCTGAATCAAGATGAGCCGCAGCTGGTTCAGCGCCAGCAAGAGGAATATGACGGTCGTTTAAAGAACCTCAATAATCAGCTGGAAATTCTGGCGAGACAGATTCAGCAGCGTGATCAGGAATTGCAGGAAATCGCCTCTAAAATCAAAACCCTGACAACCAGCTATCAGCTGGTAACCCGCGAGTTAGAGCTGACTCGTCCGCTGGCGGAAAAAGGCATTGTGCCGGAAGTTGAGTTACTCAAATTAGAACGTAACGTCAACGACTTGCAAGGCGAGCTGCAAGCCGTCCGGCTGCAGCGCCCGAAAGTGAAAGCGGCGTTGGATGAAGCGATTTTCAAACGCCGTGAAGCGGTATTCAGCTTCGCGTCTGACAACCGGGCTCAGCTCAATGAAATGCAGACGAAACTGGCAAGGATGAATGAGGCGCAGGTCGGCGCTAAAGACAAAGTCAGCAAAGCCGTCATCGAGTCCCCCGTCAACGGCACGGTGAAAACCCTTCATATCAATACCCTCGGCGGTGTGGTGCAGCCGGGCGTTGACATTATCGATATCGTGCCCTCTGAGGATCAGCTGTTGGTTGAGGCTAAAATCAGCCCGAAAGACATCGCTTTTTTACATCCGGGCTTACCCGCGGTGGTGAAAGTCACCGCCTATGACTTTACCCGCTACGGCGGGCTTGACGGCAGGGTTGAGCACATCAGCGCCGATACCACGCAAGATGAGGACGGCAACAGCTTTTACCTGGTTCGGGTACGTACTGATGAGTCAAGTTTAATTAAAAAAGACGGCACCAATATGCCGATTATTCCGGGAATGCTGACCTCTGTTGATGTGATCACCGGGGAGCGGAGCATTCTTGACTACATTTTGAATCCGATTTTACGAGCTAAAGATACGGCGTTAAGAGAACGCTAGAATACTAACTGGGAGAAACAACATGAACTTTAAAGGGATTAGGCAGCTTAAGCGCAAACGGATTGCACTTGCCTTGACTGCTTGTTTGCTACCGGGTGTCGGCTACAGCCAGTCGTTAGAGCAGGCGGTGGCGCATACGCTGGACACCAACCCTGACATCCGTATCGCTTACAGCCGTTTTAAAGCGAGAGAAGAGCAGTACAATCAGGCGTGGTCAGGCTATTTGCCAACCTTAGATCTGACCGCGGGTTACGGTTACGAATATACGGATTCACCGGCGACGCGCCGTGATTCAAACATTGACGCGAATCCTGATGAGCGTCACGAAGAGCTAAAGCGCGGCGAATTCGGCGTGAGTATTCGTCAATTGATTTTTGACGGTTTTTACACCAGCAGCGAGGCGGAGCGCACCAGCTTTGAGGCCAGCGCCGAGCAGTGGACGCTGTTCGCCGCCGCCGAAGACATCGCCTTAGACGTAGCCAGAGTTTACGTCAATTACATTTATGCGCGGCAGGTGCTGGAGCTGTCAGAAAAGAACCTGGACACCCATAAAGAAATTTACGCTCAGATCAAACAGCGTACCGATCAGGGCTTAGGCTCGATTGCCGATCTGTCGCAGATCACCGGCCGTGTGGCAAGGGCTAACGCCAACGTCATTGCCGCGAGAAATAACTTTGTTGACGCTCGAGCCCAGTACATCCGCATAGTGGAGACGGAGCCCAGAGATCTTGTGATCCCCGTGCCGGATATGGACATGATGCCGAAAGACTTAAGTGACAGCATCATGACGGCGAATGAAATGAATCCGGTGCTGAAAGCGGCGGCCAGTGACATTCAGGCGGCGAAGTCCGAACGTGAGTCAGCGCGGTCTAATTACTACCCTAAATTCACCTTAGATCTGGCCGGTAACCTGAACAATGACCTGAACGGCGAGGACGGTGTTTCGGGTTTAGGTTCATTTGATTACGCAGGCCACAGCAACAACTATTCCGCGATGGTTCGTATGCGTTATAACCTATACGCCGGCGGTAAAGATTTAGCCCGGGAGAAAGAAGCGGCGTATCGTATCACCGAGTCGAAAGAAACCCGTGAACGCGCTCATCGTCAGGTGATAGAAGGGGTTAATCTTGCCTGGAACGCTTATGAGTTATTAGGCCCGCAGAAGATGTTTATTCGTGAGCATGTCAAGGCGGCAAAAGAAACCCAGAAAGCTTACAAGCAGCAGTTCAATCTCGGGCAAAGAACCTTGCTTGACTTACTTGATACCGAGAATGAACTGTTTGAATCGCGCAGAAGTTATCTGCGGGCGGAATTTGATGAAATCATCGCTAAATATCGGGTCATGAATTCAAACGGAAAGTTGTTAGATTCATTGCGCGTGACTCGTCCCGCCGAATGGAACGGCGAAGAGGATCTCGCCGGAGGAGTTAACTGATGAGAACACTATTATTCATCGTCGCTGTCGCGGGCCTCGGCGCTTGCTCAATGCGTGATACCGTGCCGATGACAGGCGCTACAACTCAGCTGAACGATTTAACCGATCAAGACAAAGACGGCGTTATCGTCGCTCGTGAAAAATGCATGGGTACGATTAACGGCGCTGAAATTGACAATTACGGCTGCGGCACGGTCGCGACCAACAAAGAGCGCAGAGAGCTGAGAATTCAGTTCGCTAATGACTCATCCTATTTAGCGCCGAAGAATTACCGGCAGCTTGAGGGAATAGCTCAGTTTATGCGCAAATTCCCGAAAACCAAGGTCATGATTGAGGGGCACTGCAGTAAAACCGGCAGCCATGAATATAATCAATGGCTTTCGCAACGCCGCGCCGAAGCGGTAACGGCGTCGCTCGCTGAAAAGTACGGTATTGATCCGCTGCGTTTAACAGCGGTAGGCTATAGTTTTGATAAGCCGGTTGACGATTCAGACAGCGCTTACGCGAATGCCCGTAATCGCCGGGTTGTCGCCGAAATTCAGGGTAAAGAAACCGCGGCCGCGTATAAGTGGACAATTTATACCGTAGATAAAGACGATAAGTTATAACTTCTTTATTTGCGTTAAAAGAAAGGATAGCTTTGTTGTATGAGCAATAGAGCCGGGAAGTATCAGGTTCGGAAGTGTTTAAAAAAAGCCGGCACAATCGTGCCGGCCGTGTTGGTACTGGGGATGGTCAGCGCCTCTCAGCCTGATACTGAACGCTCTGAGACGATAGATGCCTTACAGCAACGCTATGGAGAGCGGGCGGCTAAGCGTGCGTCAGCCTGGTTTAATGTCTTGGATAACGCTGCAGGGCAGGATGAAAAACAGCAGCTTGCGCAAGTTAACCGTTTTTTTAATTTGTTCCGCTTTGTTGATGACATCAAACTCTGGGGACAATCCAATTACTGGGCCACGCCGATGGAGTTTATCGGTGCAAACGGCGGAGATTGCGAGGATTTTTCAATCGCGAAATACTTCACTTTGCTGCGACTTGGTGTTCCTGAAGAAAAAATGCGCATCACTATGGTTAAGGCTAAGACCTTAAATCAGTATCACATGGTGTTAGCCTATTACGAAAGATCCGGCTCAGTCCCCTTAATTTTAGATAACTTAGATAAGCAAATTAAACCAGCGACCAAGCGAACTGATTTATTACCTGTATACAGTTTTAACGGTAAGCAATTGTGGCTGAATAAAGAGAAAGGTCGGGGTGTGCTCGCGGGCTCCGCGACACGCCTGAAAAAATGGAACGACCTCAACCAACGACTTGGGATGAATCGTTTACGATTGCCTGAGTTGAACCTGGAGTAGCAAAACATGACGCTGTTTCGACAAATTTACGCGCTGCTGTTCGGACTGTTTTTATTGGTCGTCATCAGCCTCGGATACGTTCAATTTACCGAAACCAAAAGCTTTCTGGAAAAGCAGATGGCTTCAGACATTAATAACGCGAGTCATTCTTTAGGCCTGATGCTAGTGCCGGCTCTCGAAGCGGGAGATATGGCTCAAGCGGAAACTTTAGTGAATGTGATTTTTGAGGGCGGCTTTTACCGGCAGGTTAAGCTGACGTGGCTGGCTGACGGTAAAGAGCAGGTCTGGAAAAACCCGTTCAGAATCGAAGGTGTACCGCAGTGGTTTGTCAACCTAGAGTTATTTAAACCCATATCAGCCAGCAGCACGGTGACCTCCGGGTGGCTGCAGCTGGCCAACCTTGAGATTACCGCTCACCCGGGCTTCGGCTATCATGAGCTGTGGCGAATTTTGCAAAACGCCCTTATTTTATTTTCTGTTCTGTTTCTGGCGGCGATTTGCGCCGCTCGTTTCGGGCTGAGCTTTTTACTTAAACCGCTGCACGGACTGGCGGAACACTCCCGCAATATGGAAAAACATCGGTTCGTCCCTGATTTGCCGCTGCCTAAAACCAAAGAGCTGCGGGATGTGGTCAGCGCCTTTAACAGCATGTCGGCAAAGCTGAGTAAGGCCTTTAAAACGCTGGATCAGGAAGTCTCAAATTTAAGAGAGAAAAACCTGATTGATCCTGTTTCCGGCTTGCCGAATCGTCAGTATATGATGAGTCGTTTAGACAGCTGGCTCGCTGAGCCGGGCAGCGGCGCGGTGATTCTGGCTCGATTAGACTGGCTGGAAACGGTTCACGCGAAATACGGTTATCAGATGCGTGATGAAACCATTCGCCTTCTTTCAAGGGCCCTGGAGCACGAGTTAAAAGAAGCGGCGCAATCGGTCGTGACGCGTATCGCCGCTTTCGAATTCGCGTTTTTAGTCAGTGACGCAGATTCTGATAAATTAGGGCATTATCTGCAAACGCTCGTTCGAGTGATGAATCAGGAGATCACCAAAGCCGGCGGTAAAGCGAATCAGGAAATCATCATCGGCATGGCTGAGCGCCAAGAAGGCATGAGCGCACCGGATATTCTGGCGCAGGCGGATAACGCCCAGCGGCAGGCGGCGCGGCAGGGTAAAACTTACGTGTGGTTACACGCCGGCCAGAAGCAAAGTCTAAACCGTGAGCAATGGCGGGAGCGTTTGAGTCAGGCCATCAGCAATAAACAGTTTAAGTTTAAGTGGCAGCCGGTTCATTCTCGCATAAATCATCAGGTACTGCATCGTGAGATCTACAGCCAGTTAGAAATTGACGGTGAGCCGGTTCACGCCGGGCAGTTTATGCCGTACATTGAGCTGTTCTCTTTAGGCAGCCGTCTGGATAAGTGTCTGATTGACGCCATTATTGATAATGAGCCGCTGTCACGGTCTCAGGAGCCGTTAGCCGTCAATCTGACCATGCAAAGTATCACAGACCCTGAATTCCATACTTGGCTGAAACAACGTTTATCCGCCGTATCAGGGAAACATAAGTTATGCTTCGAGCTGCCGGAGGCGGCGGTATACAGTGACATGAAATCCTGCGTTCAACTGTGCGAACTGATTCAGCAAAGCGGCGCTCAGGTCGGCGTGGATCATTTCGGTCGTCAGCTTGGCTCGATGACTTACCTACAAAACATTCATCCGGATTACGTTAAACTGGATATGTCAGTCACCGCCGGTCTGACCGGGCTGAAAGGCCGGGAAATGTGCCGGGCATTAGTGAATGTCGCTAAAGGCATCGACACTGAGGTTATCGTCACCGCGGTTGAAAGTCACGACCGGCTTGCGCTGTTCTCGGAGTTTGATACCGACGGCTATCAGGGATTTATTCACCCGCCTGTTGACGTCGCGTAACGGATGAATACGCTGACGGTGAGTTCCTTACTCCTCACCGGCGGGCGTTTTTTGAGTCACGGCGAATCATTGCTAATTTTTAATAAAATCATTCCTGAAACATTAAACTTAATTTAAGTTTTATTGTCTTTGAAAAAGATACCGGATAATTTTTAACTTACATCGTTTTACTATTCGGTATCTCAGGTCATTAATGAGAACTGCAGCGCTTTTACTGATGCCGGCGCCGACGTTAGGAGAAGAACAATGGGAATAGCGGATAGCAGCTACGCACTGCGGCATACACACAATGCTGAATGGGATATAACCCTTACGAACAAAGAGATAAATAAAATAAGTGATGCGTTTCAAAGTTTATCCGTGCCTGAAGACCCGGAGTCAGCGATTGTTAAAATACAAGGTCATAGTTATACAAGCCGTTCGTACAGGATAACTAAAGCGGACGGCGAGGTAAAAGTTGAGAGAATCTACGGCTGGCTGCATAAATTTTTTGTCAGAAATCATAAAAATGCAGCTGTTACGGCGGTTAATTTTAAAACAACCCGTCATTTAACCTCAAGATTAGTTTATCAGGCCGCGAACCGGATTGACGTAATCACCAGTAAACAACATAAAGACATCGCTCAGGAATTCTGGAAACTTAACGAATCCGAATTGACCGCATACTGGAAACAAATAAAAGACGATAAAAAGGCCTGGTCCGTTTTTGCCGGGATTTGTAACTTCAGGCTTGACTTTGCTGAAAACTCCGGAAGGGACAAAGTAACCGGTAAGACAGATAAGGAGGCCGTTTCATTTGTCAATAAGAGCTTAGGGTATTTAGTTTCTCATTATGGCATTAAAGGGCTGATCGAAGTCTTACCTCAGCTTCCTGACGATTTTAAGATTTACATGCTTGGTCTGGATTTATGGCAACTCCGCCAATTTGAGGCTTATAAAACATGCCTGATGCTTAAGTTACCGCTGAATATAGTGACAGGTTATTTACAAACTTACGCAGACAACAGGCAAGATCTTAATGTTGCCTGTAAAAATTTACTTAATTGCGGTGATGATGAATTACGCTCTCTGGAACAAGATAACTCAGGTGATGTATCCGCCTTTAAGTTTGAGAGTTCGCAGCCGTGCGAGCAGGTCTACCAAATTATAGCCGGTTTTCCGGCTGATGTTTCGGAAAAGATTATTAACGAACAACTTAACTTCAGAAAATTGCTGCTTTTTCTTGATCGCTGTAATGAGGAATTTAAGGTAAAATTTTTCACGCAGCTTTGCAAGGTTAAACAGCGGTACGCCGCGGAAATATTTTCTGTTATCGCTGATGGTGTTGATAAAAGAAGTTGCGCTGATCAGGCCAAAGTTCCTTTAAAACCGCTTTATTCTGTTTCTCCCGCCGACTCGGAAATAAAAGACAAAGCTCAAGATTTCAGAAATGTCAGGCTTGCCGTTTCTCTGCTGCGCAAAATGACTCGCGAGGACGGACTGGCGTTATGCGGCTGTTGTTCCTTTGATTTCAAAGCTAAAGCTAAAGAAATTTATCAGCCGAGCGTTGACTCACCGGCACCCGAACGTAAACCAAGACGGAACACGTTAAACTGCCTTTCAACCGGAGAATATACAGCCTCCGCGCCGGCAGAGTCGTCCGTAATGGCGAATTTTTATGGTGCCAGAGTTAATACGACGCCGGCCGAAATAACACTAGTTAGAAGCAAGTCTGTACATTGCGGCGGCGCTGAAAAATCCGCGGCGGCATGGACAGCAAAAACAAAAAGTATCGACTTTGAACAAACAGTTGAGTGGATGAAAGACACTGGGAGGGAATTAACGATATCCGGCAATGATTCAGTTACGGACTTTGTTGCACCTGAATCAGCTGCCGCGGATAATGGCTCCGTTGAGCTGCCCGTTCAGGTGACAAAAGCGTTATCAGAACTGAAAGCCGCACCGACTTATAATGATTTTAAGGGTGAATTCGAGAGGTTTGATCACGCCGTTTCCGTCTGCTACCGGGATATCAGTCAAAGCGAAAATAAATTAATGCTGTTAAAAGTCGCGTACACTGACCTTTTAAAAATTCAAAAAAGCCTGTATCTGGAGTCTCAGTTTAAAGTCGAAAAATACTGTGTGCCTTTTGAATTTCTTAGAAATAAAACTTTTACCGCTGAGTTAATGAAGCTTGCGGCATTGAGAAGTGAAACCGCGCTTTCCCGCTTGCCTGAACCCGGACGGATGAGAAAGTGTTTTGAAGATTGTATGAAAATTGAAAATAACCAAAAGCTGGCGCAGGCGAAGTCCATATTGGAAGGACTTGAAAGCTCAGAAAATCAGAAACAGGACTTGATTAAAAAAGCGCGGCAAAGGTTTCAGGAGTTGCAACAAGCACATTTTCTACCGAAAGATAAGAAAGAGACATTTTGTGAATATACGGCGATGATTGAGCGTGAGGTAAGGGTGCAATGTGAAACCGACTGTAAGCGGGCTATCACGGAATTAATGGGCTCTGATAAGCCCGCTCCCTTTGAAAAAGTAGAGGTTTTCATTGAGATCATCCACTCTTCTCCGCCTTTTTCAGCAGCTGAATTTAAGCGGATGTATTTAGAAACAATATGCCCGTATTGTAACGCTGATGAACTCAAAAATAATCCTGCGTTTAAGAGCCTGAGCGTAAATGAGCGGGAGGTTCTGTTTCAGCAGGTCCGGAAGCATCGGTTTGTGCCGGTATCCTTATCCCGGGCTCACTTAGACACAATAATGCGGTTTGACGATGAGTTCACCCGGTACAGAGACACAGAACAGACGGATCCCGAGGCGAGAGCCGCCGCTCAGTTAGTATGCGGCAACTCATTATTCGACACACAACTATTGCAGCGGTTATCTGTTGATGAGCCGGTAATTTTTATTAAGTTACTCAGTGAGTTGCCGCTGAAATCTATGAATGCGAAGGAGATCTATGCCTGCTATCAAGCCTGTTTAACGTTTCTTAGAGGGAAGCATATGCGGCGTGTTCTTAAGTCAGGTTATTTCACGCGCTTACCTGAAGATTGGCTTAAGCTTGCGGCAAGATGTATACGACCTCCTGAGCCGCGGGATAAACACGGGTACGTTGCTCAGCTGAATGAATTGAAAAATGACACGCCGGGAACACAGGGCAATCAGTATGCGCATCACGGTATTAAATTTGTCGCGGAACCGGCATATTTAGCGTTTGACCATGAGCAGCCTTTGATGCAATTGCTTGCGGTAGCTTATTTCATGTCTACCTATCTCGGTAACTATAGGGCAATAATAATGCCGAAGAATGGTGATATCGACAATGATAAGAAAAAGGAGATTGATGAATGCCGGGGCGCAATAAATAATTTAATACATTTAGGCACGGAGATTTGCAGGATCTCGTTACCGGCCTGGGAAAAAGGAAAAGCCACTCAGCCTACCTTTTTATACCGGACAATGAAAAAAGGCGGTTATGTCGTTTCAACGGATTTTTGCCAGCCCAGGGGAGATTTTCAGCTATGGAAAAAAAAACAATACCCGCAAGTAATATAGTAAAAGTAAATTAACCGAACGGTGCGGACTTAAGTACTTTACAAAGCTCGGTGTGCGGCCGTAGCTGTGAAACCTGAGCCGCCGCACCACGAAGCGCTGAAACCGGGCGTCAAAAATCTAAAAGATTTAAGGTCAGCCGCTCAGCTGTGATACCGCCCTGAATGCTTAACCACGGCATCGATAAAGGCTTTAGCGTGCTCCGGGTCAACATGCTGGTGAATGCCGTGACCTAAATTGAACACATGGCCGGAGCCTTCGCCATAGTCCGCTAAAATGGTCTTGACTTCCTGCTCTATGCGCTCGGGTGTTCCGTAAAGTACGCTGGGATCCATATTGCCCTGCAGCGCCACTTTGTCACCCACACGGCGGCGGGCGTCACCGATATCAACGGTCCAGTCCAGACCTAACGCGTCGCAACCCGTTTCAGCCATCGCCTCCAGCCATAAGCCGCCGCCCTTGGTGAACAAGGTCACGGGAACCCTTCTGCCGTCGGCTTCACGGGTTAAGCCGGCGACGATTTTCTGCATATAGCGAAGTGAGAACTCACGGTAAGCGTTATGTGAAAGCGCGCCGCCCCAGGAATCGAAAATCATTAACGACTGAGCCCCGTTCGTGACCTGCGCGTTCAGGTACGCGGTAACCGAATCCGCCAGCTTATCAAGCAGCACATGCAATGCCCGCGGGTCTGAGTAAGCCGTTTTCTTGATTTTTTCAAAGGTCTTGCTTGAGCCGCCCTCGACCATATAAGTCGCCAGTGTCCAGGGGGATCCGGAAAAACCGATTAAAGGCACCTCACCTTTCAGTTCACGGCGAATCGTGCTCACGGCGCGCATAACATAACCCAGTTCATCTTCCGGATCCGGAACGGCCAGCTTTTCGATATCCGCCATTGAGCTCAGCGGACGCTCAAATTTAGGGCCTTCGCCGGTTTCGAAATACAGCCCCAATCCCATCGCGTCGGGAACGGTTAAGATATCTGAGAACAGGATGGCGGCATCCAAATCATAACGACGCAGCGGCTGAAGGGTGACTTCGCAAGCCAGTTCCGCGTTTTTGCACAGCGACATAAAGTCACCGGCCTGAGCGCGGGTCGCGCGATACTCAGGCAGATAACGTCCGGCCTGACGCATCATCCAGACAGGGGTTCTGTCAACCGGCCGCTTTAATAGAGCGTTTAAATAACGATCGTTTTTTAATTCTGCCATCAGGCTCATTCCTACCATCAATCAATCTAACATCATGTTTGGTGTTATAGTTTACCTGATTATGTGGTATAAGTAGCAGCAAAATTTAAACTGCGTTTGTGACGAATAAAGATCAAAGACTGAGGTCCGGGGTTGATTCAGTGCTCAAAGCGGAAAAAAACTGAAATATTCGTCTAGAATTACTCACAGGTGTGATCAGGTTCAAAGTACTGGTTTTGCCACACAGAGAATGCCTTATTTCACCGCCGGAAGCGGTAAAAAAAGGTTGATTAAATATCGATTTGTTACTTACATTAGGATGTAGGGAATAAATAAACTGACGGGATACAAGATGCTAAGAAAGCTAGAGAAGGCCGAACAAAAGTGGGGCGGCTCCCATAAACTCATCGATCAATGGCTAAGCAATCGTCGTAATCTCTTAGTTCATTATTTTCAGGTCGCCGGGTTACCCCCTTATGAAAATACTGAAAACTCTTTACCGCCTCACGAAAACGTCAAAGCGTTTTGCAATGCTTTAGTGGACTATGTTTCCGAAGGCCATTTTGAAGTTTACAACCAAGTGGTAACAGCCTGCGAAAAACACGGTGAGGCCAGCCAAGAGCTGGCGAGAGAGCTGCTTCCCAAAATCAGTAACAGTACGGATATCGTTCTTGATTTCAATGATAAGTATTCCACCGATAAGAACGACAATATTCTTTTAGAACTCGATGATGATTTATCTCGTCTAGGCCCCTCAATCGAAAACCGCTTTAAGTATGAGGACGAGTTACTTGAAGTGCTGCATGAGTATTATTCTTGATATTGTTTAACGGGGCTTTAACAAAGCTCCGTTAAACAATTAAATTATTCCTTTTAGCTTGCCGCATACTTCTTCTGCTTTGCTTCTCTGCTTTTTTGAGATTTTTTTGGTATGAAAATCATATTTAATTTCAGTTAGGGATCTCGCAGTTAAGAATTTACCACTTCCTCTGGCATAATAAGCAGATCCCAGTTAGATAATTCACAATTTCGGATGATTTTATCTTCGACATCTTCTTTTTCACTTTTTGTTAGCTTGACTCCTTTTGAGTAAACCTTATCAATTAAATTGACAACTGGAGTCATAGCCTTCCAAGTCATTGTTTTCGTACACTCCGGAACAGTACTCACTGAACTCAGTAATGTACCATTCCAATGCTTTTCTAAGGATGACCAAACCCGCTCAACAGGGTTATATTTGCTGTGATAAGGCGGGTAGTAAACATTGTGAATCCTCAGTCTCGATTTTTCACTAAACTGCCTTAATCTGAAAAGATACTGAGTCCGGCATCCGCTATTCTCTGGGCCATTATCCGAAAAAATAACCAGTTCCTCGACCTCCGGGTGTTCGTCTTTAATTAAATCCCACCACCACTCTAAAACGTCACAAATGAAGTCACTGGTTTTACTTGAGTTACCATAAAGCACATGAAGCTGGTCGTTTTCCAGGTTCAGTATTCCGAACGGGATAAGCTTATCTTTTACATCCATATCGTGATCTAAAGCTTGCACCGCATCAATCCCTCCGGATTGACCGTGTCGAGAAAAGTCACCCAAATTAACCGTAGCTTTGCAATCTATACTTATACGGATAACTTTTTTATTCCCTGCCGTTTATTTGTTGATTTTATTTACATTTTTAAAGATGGCGTCTGTTTGAGGAATTTTTTTGAGGCCTGGTTTTTTGAACTCGCTTCAGTTTGCAGCCAAGTCGATTCAAAATGTCATTAATCGTTCTTTCTTTTGGTAACTCTTCACAGTCCCAGCCTTTTTCCTCAATCAGCTTTTTACGAACACCTTTAGCTGTAATTCGAGTGTAAGCAAATGAATTTTTAAATTTGGGATCAGCTTGTGACTCTGGATCGACTAACGCTCGAATATCTGCCTCCAGCTGAGGATTATTCTCCTCACTTCTATGCTTTCCTTCATAATGCCCGAAGCATTCAAACCCGGTTTCCAGCTCATGAAGCCCGGGTTCTGCAGCTTTTCTCCCCCAGCCAAATCTGTTTCCGTTAATCTGGGACTACTCCCGCAACAGAAGGTTTTAGACACTTCAGCCATAAAGGCTCTTTTTTCCATTCCGTGAAGTTTATTTGAGGCAAGTTTGATTATCCGTCTGGACTCGCTAGAAATGTATATTGAAGTAGACATCCGGCAGCAACATAAACGATTCTAAGGACTCAACTATACTATTGCGGTAAAATTTAAATCGCAACGTCCCTTAACGCGCCCGAAATACCGGCATCTCGCATTTTCGCGAATAAAACCTCCCGGTCATGATCAAACTCGGGTAAGTCAAGATGGGCATGGGTGTCAATCAGCAAGGTGAACGCTCCTTTGATTTCGCCGCCGGTCATTAAGCAGCTGTTGCGAAATAACTTCTTGATTTGTTACGGCTTAACGTTGCCGATATCAGGGCACGAACAATGAAGTTTAGTCATTCTAAACGAAGTAACGGCGGTTGTGTATGCCGGTAATGACCGCGCCTCGCTTTCTGCGCCCTGTAAGTACCCCGCTATAAGTTTTTCTTTTCGATATATAAGCCAAAAATAAACCACAGCAAAACAGGGAAGTGAGTTCGGGACAGCTTCTTAATGCCGCCTGAATTCAGCTGCTATTCAAATAGTTGTGATTACAATGGTTTCAGCGGGCGCAGGAGGGCGAGGCAAACAAGCAAAATGAAGCGAAAGGTACGGTGTCTTTTCTCTTTATGTATAAAGTCGCCGGATGAGAATTATTTTTTATCATCACTAAATGTACCGGTACTTTCCTCAGCCTCCGCGTTCAACGTCAAACAGTTTAAATTAAGGCGGAAATATGACAATAAATACATTTACTACCACACCCCCGTTTACCCCGTTTTACCCTGCTGAGCAGAATAATTCAGCTTATTTATCAGCTGCCACAGATCCAATCAAGATTATACCGGACGAGGTAATTAAGATGGTTGCTGACTCGGGAGGATGGCATCTTCTCGGAGTCAGACTCGGGATTACCCAGAATCAACTTAATACTATTATAATTAATTCTGGATACTACCAACATTTAGCTGCCTATCATATGCTTTATAAATGGTTAGACAAAGAAGGGGTTGCGGCCACACCCGCTGCTTTATGCAGTGCCTTAGAAGACATTAAACTTGCCGGTATATCACGTCATATAGAATCAGTGTTACTGGTAAATACTCAATATTTCTGTTCAATGCCTCAATCGTCCGCTGACACCAGAGACGCACCGGCGCCTATGGTAAATCCCGGTTATTACGGTGATAACTCTCAATTGTCCTTTGAAAGCCGGCCAGCGTTTATTGACATAAATCCGCCGCGGCTGCAAGAATGCGCGGCAATGGCGACTGACGCTGCCGGATACGAATCGGAGCAGCTTGAGCAAATGGGATCAAAACTTAAAAAAAAGACTCAGCCGCTTAAGAAAACAGAATCAGAACTTAAAGAAAAGCATCAGCTATGGCACGATCAAGAACGATTTATGAGAATAAATGACCAAGCAATAGAGGCGAAAAAAAATTTAAAAATTGTTAAATCTGAAAACAATAAACTGAAAGAACAGGCATCCGCATACGAATTTCAGCTTAAGCAAATGAAATCAGAACTTGATTACAAGGATAAACAACTCAGCGAAGTGAGACGAGAGGCTAACATCTCAAATGACGCATTATTAAATCAGCAAGAGAGAATAAATAAACTTACTATTATAAATGAGGAGCTAAAAGCTGAGATAAAAACGACTCAATCACATCAACATCTTGATTGTCCAGTTAAGCAAAACACAATAACAGATCCGCAACCGGGAGCAGAGCGGGTTAACAGCGAAAATGCGGTGCGAAAAGCCGAGGAAAATACATTAAATCAACCATTTATAGGTAATTTAGATTTGAGATTCGAAGAAGATATAGAACAGATGCGTGAGCAATCGGAGCAAAATTCAATTGAGAAATCAGTGCTAAAAGCTAGTATGAAAGCGTTACAAAAAGACTATGACTCCCAGCTTAGAGTATCAGCAGAACTGCGAAATAATTTAATTAAAGTTCAACAACATAACATGTTACTGAAAAAGATAATTAAAGATCTGTCAAGCTCATCGCCGAATTCAGCGTATTTTAATTCATTAACCCTTCCGCCCGCCGCGATTGTGCCGGATAAAAACACAAGGGGCGCTTGCGGTTATGCCTCTGTGAGACCTGCGAAAAAACCAAAGCCCGGAACATGATGACCGCCGGCACACGACTGTCTCTGCCGGATGAGTTCGGATACATGTTCATACCGGGGAAAACAGCCCCGCTATCTGACGTTCACACCTGTTTTTACAGCAACGGCTAAAGATCAACAAGCTGACAAAAAGATGCCGCCAGCTGTTCTGAAATAAGGACAGCCGTTTTTTCATGCAAACCGGCTATTTTTGTGACGACCTCATTAATAAGAAGGGGAGTATTGTGCGTCTGGTCACACTTTTCGGGTAACATTGACGGAGAATCCGTCTCAACGACAAAAGCATTTTCCGGTAAATCACGAACGGTAGCGTGCGGCTTTGTCGCGTTATCATTCAAAATCAAGCCGCCGATCCCGAGCTTAAAACCGAGTTTCAGATAGGAACTGTCCCGAAATAACTTCCTGATTTGTTACGGCTTAACATTGCCGATATCAGGGCACGAACAATGAAGTTCAGTCATTCTAAACGAAGTAAACAGTTGTGTATGCCGGTAATGACCGCGCCTCGCTTTCCGCGCCTTGTATAAACCAAAAATAAACCACAGCAAAACAGGGAAGTGAGTTCGGGACAGCTTCTTAATGCCGCCTGAATTCAGCTGCTATTCAAATAGTTGTGATTACAATGGTCTCAGCGGGCGGAGGAGGGCGAGGCAAACAAGCAAAATGAAGCGAAAGGTACGGTGTCTTTTCTCTTTATGTATAAAGTCGCCGGATGAGAATTATTTTTTATCATCACTAAATGTACCGGTACTTTCCTCAGCCTCCGCGTTCAACGTCAAACAGTTTAAATTAAGGCGGAAATATGACAATAAATACATCTTCTTACACACCCCCGTTTACCCAGGTTTTACCTGCGTGGCAGGATATTTGTTCGGATTATTTATCTGCTCTTACAGCTCCAATCGGGATTATACCGCAGGAAGTAATTAACATGGTTGATAGTGCGGGAGAATGGTATGATCTCGGACTCAAACTCGGGTTTACCCCGGAAGATCTTAACACTATTGTGACTGGTTATGGCTGCAACCAGATTAAAGCTGCCGGGCATATGCTTGTTCAATGGATAAACACAGCTGAGGAGGCCACACCCGCTGCTTTATGCTATGCCTTAAACACTGTCGGACTTAACCAAATAACCGGTCATATAAGTGGAAGGTTAGAAGCTAATCCTGACTATTTCTGTTTAAGCCCTCAATCGCCCGCTGACACCAGAGACGCACCGGCGCCTATGGTAAATCCCGGTTATTACGGTGATAACTCTCAATTGCCCCCTGAAAGCCGGCCAGCGTTTATTTACACAAATCCGCCGCTTCCGCAGCAATGCGTGACAATGATGGCTGACGCTGCCGGACAACAGCCGGCGCCTGAGAATAATCCCGGTTATTACGGTGATAACTCTCAATTGCCCTCTGAAAGCCGGCCAGCGTTTATTTACACAAATCCGCCGCTTCCGCAGCAATGCGTAACAATGAGGGCTGACGCTGCCGGACAACAGCCGGCGCCTGAGAATATAACTTCTTATTTTAGTAATCCCCCTCATTCGTCCGCCGGCATCCGGCCGCCGGTTATTAACACAGAATATATTAATCAGACGCCGCAAGAATGCCGGATACTGACAGGTGACTCTGCCGGATACCAATCGAGGCTGCTATCGGAGCAGCTTAAGCGAATGAAATCAGAACTTAACTCCAAGGATCAACAATTGAGCTACAGGGATGACCAATTGAGACACAAGGAACAGCAATTGATACTCATGGCTCAACAATTGAGGGAAGCGCGTCAAGATACTACTAAGCCCTTAAATACCGAATCATTAGCTCAGAGAAAGAAGACAACTGAACTTCCTGCTGAAGACACGGCGCTAAAAGCTGAGAAAAATATCTCAATACAATTTGTTACAGAAATTAATAATTTGAGAAGCACAATAGAAATGCAGCGTACGCAATTGAATAAAAATCGCATTGATAAAACACAGCTTAACTGGAAAGTGTCTACGCTAGAAGATAAATTGCATAAGCTACGACGTGAATTGAAAACGTTAAAATCTGACCTTGAATCAGCGCTTAGTGAAGGTGAAGCAGAAGAACTGCGAAAGAAATTAACACAAGCTCTTGATAACGAAATGATTAGAGGAATGAAAAATCAAGGTCTGTCATCCGCTGCGCCGGCACCAGCGTCTCATTCCGGCCCCCTTCCGTCCGCCGCGATTGTGCCGGGTAAAAACACAAGGGGCGCTTGCGGTGATGACTCTGAGAGGTCCGCAAAAAAACCAAAGCCCGAAACACGATGACCGCCGGCACACGGCTGTCTCTGCCGGATGAGTTCGGATATGTTCATACCGGGGAAAACAGCCCCGCTATCAGACGTTCGGCAAGCTTATTTCAATAAGCCCTTAATTATAACAAAAACTGCTCAGGAAGGATTTTACGCGGCTGCGAAAAGGAAACTGATACCGCTTTGTGAGTAACCGATGACGCTTGAAACGCCGTCAGATTCCGATTTAAGGATGTCTTTAGCTACAGGCGTAAAACGAAACCACCGAATAACGCCTGAATCGCTAACGCGCCGCCCGCTGTACGCAAGTTGATCGCTTTCTTATTATCGGACAGCAAAAATGCTATACCAAGCAGGACAGCGACCCCTGCCAAGCTCAATTAGAATATTATTCATTAACCATCACCCTGAGTTGTTATCGTTTTATAATTTTGTTGTTAACCAACCCATTCCGGAGGCAGGTTATACCTGAGCCGTTTTTTAAAATCGTTGTCTTGATCAAACTTTTGAAACTAAGCATCAATAAGTTAACCGGACCGCAACCCGTCAACCATACCTGTTTTTACAACAACGGCTAAAGATCAACAAGCTGACAAAAAGATGCCGCCAGCTGTTCTGAAATAAGGACAGCCGTTTTTTCATGCAAACCGGCTATTTTTGTGACAATCTCATTAATAAGAAGGGGAGTATTGCGCGTTTCGTCACACTTTTCGGGTAACATTGACGGAGAATCCGTCTCTACGACAAAAGCATTTACCGGTAAATCACGAACGGTAGCGCGCAGCTTTGTCGCGTTATCATTCAAAATCAAGCCGCCGATCCCGAGCTTAAAACCGAGTTTCAGATACTGCTCAGCCACTTCACAGGAACCGTAGAAACCGTGAATGATCCCGCCTTTCTCAGGCCGATGTTCTCTCAGCATGGCTAACACCTCGTTATGCGCTCTGACGCTGTGAATAATAAGAGGCAGGTTCCGCTCCTTAGCGATAATGATGTGCCGCTCAAAAGCTGAAAGTTGCAGCGTCCAGTTTTGATTTTTAATCTTATCAAGACCGCATTCGCCCACCGCGACCAGAGACTTATCATGCCGCCGTTTACTGAGCATCTTGTTCAGCCGCGTAAACTGCTCTTGTATCGCTTCAGTTACGTACCAGGGGTGAATGCCGAGGGCGTAAAGACATTGATGCTTTTCGGCGACCCGCAATTGCTTCGGCCAGTGCGCCGGACTGATGGCGGGAATTAACGCGCCCGAAATACCGGCATCTCGCATTTTCGCGAATAAAACCTCCCGGTCATGATCAAACTCGGGTAAGTCAAGATGGGCATGGGTGTCAATCAGCAAGGTGAACGCTCCTTTGATTTCGCCGCCGGTCATTAAGCAGCTGTTGCGAAATAACTTCCTGATTTGTTACGGCTTAACGTTGCCGATATCAGGGCACGAACAATGAAGTTTAGTCATTCTAAACGAAGTAACGGCGGTTGTGTATGCCGGTAATGACCGCGCCTCGCTTTCTGTGCCTTGTATAAACCAAAAATAAACCACAGCAAAACAGGGAAGTGAGTTCGGGACAGCTTCTTAATGCCGCCTGAATTCAGCTGCTATTCAAATAGTTGTGATTACAATGGTCTCAGCGGGCGCAGGAGGGCGAGGCAAACAAGCAAAATGAAGCGAAAGGTACGGTGTCTTTTCTCTTTATGTATAAAGTCGCCGGATGAGAATTATTTTTTATCATCACTAAATGTACCGGTACTTTCCTCAGCCTCCGCGTTCAACGTCAAACAGTTTAAATTAAGGCGGAAATATGACAATAAATACATTTACTACCACATCCCTGACTACCTGGTTTTACCCCGCAGAGCAGAATAATTCTGTTTTTTCATCAGCTGCCGTAGCTCCAATCAGGATTATACCGAAAGAAGTAATTGAAATGGTTGCTGAAGCAGGAATATGGCATGAACTCGGACTCAAACTCGGGCTTTCCCGGGATGCTCTTGAAGCTATTAGGGCTGCTTGTGGCAGCGACCAGATTAAAGCTGCCGAGGATATGCTTTGTCAATGGGTAAACTCGAGTGCGGTGGCCAAACCCGCTGATTTATGCAATACCTTAGACGAGCTTTCAGCTGACAAAATATCACATTTTATAAGAAATAAGTTACAATTCAATACTGAATATTTCTCTATAAGACCTCAATCGTCCGCTGACACTAACTGCGCACCGGAGCCTAAGTTAGGATCTTGTTATTTATATGAAAACTCTCAATCGCACTGTAAAAGCGGGCCAGCGTTTATTGTCAAACAACCGCCGCTGCCGCCGCAAGAATTGGTGGCAAAGCGACCTTACGCTGACGGACAACCGTCGGCACCTTATAATTTAAATTTTAATTATCATAATACCCCTCATTCGTCCGCCGGCATCGGGCCAGCGTTTATTGCCACACATCCGCCGCTGCCGCAAGAATTGGTGGCAAAGCGACCTTACGCTGCCGGACAACCGTCGGCGCCTTATAATTTAAATTTTAATTATCATAATACCCCTCATTCGTCCGCCGACATCGGGCCGGCGCTTATTAACAGAGAAGACATGTATCAGCAGCCGCAAGGATGCCGGAGACTGACAGGTGACGCTGCCGGAGACGAATCGGAGCAGCTTAAGCAAATGAAATCAAAACTTAAAATGACGGGTCTAGAATTGAGTCAAGCGCAACAAAAGATTATCTCCTTAAGAATGGAGATAAATTCTCGTGAAAAAGATTTAAAAAATCTTAATTATAATATTGCGTCGGTAAGATATGAGAATGAGAAATGGATGACTCAGTCACAACAACATCTTATTCATTCAATAACAGTTCCGCAACCGGGAGCAGAGCGGGTTAACAGCGAAAACGCGGCGCAAAAAGCCAAGAAAGAAGTTGTAAATTTGAGAATCATGTTTGAGCGATTTAAGCGAGATTCAAATGAGAAATCAGCGCTAAATGCTCAAAAGAGTAGGTTAAAAGAAGAACTTAATTCCGCGCTTAAAACAATAGACACACTGAAAAATGAATTAATTGAAGTTCAAACTGAAAAGATGTTGCTGAAAAAAAATGATCTGTCACCTGAAACGCCGGCATCAGAGTCTCAATCCTCCTCCCTTCCGTCCGCCGCAATTGTGCCGGGTAAAAACATAAGGGGCGCTTCGCGTGATGACTCTGTGAGGCCGGCGCTTATTAACAGAGAAGACATGTATCAGCAGCCGCAAGGATGCCGGAGACTGACAGGTGACGCTGCCGGAGACGAATCGGAGCAGCTTAAGCAAATGAAATCAGAACTTAAAACAAAGGATCAACAATTGATGGAAGTGATGGAAGCGAATGATAATCTTGTTCATGAAAATGAGGAGCGAAAAGCCGAGAAAGCCGAGAAAGCCGAGAAAGATACAGCCATTGAACGTTTGGAAACCATCATAGAAGAACAGCGTAAGCAATTGCAGAAAATTTTAAATGATAAATCAGCGCTAGAAGATCAAGTGAGTAAGTTAAAAGATGAACGTGATTTTGCGTTTAGTGAAACAGAAGATCAGAAAATGAAATTAACTCAAGATCATGTTCAAAACACGTCGCTGAAAAGAAAACAAAATGTTCTGTCATCCGGTACGCCGGCATCAGAATCTCAATCCTGCCCCCTTCCGTCCGCCGCGATTGTGCCGGGTAAAAACACAAGAAGCGCTTCGCGTGATGACTCTGTGAGGCCGGCGGCTAAAAAAACAAGAAGCGCTTCGCGTAATCACTCTGTGAGGCCGGCGGGTAAAAACACAAGAAGCGCTTCGCGTGATGACTCTGTGAGGTCTGCGAAAAAATCAAAGCCCGGAACACGATGACCGCCGTCACACCGCTGTCTCTCCCGGATGAAAGCCGCCGGTCCCGAGCTTGAAACCGAGTTTCAGATACTGCTCAGCCACTTCACAGGAACCGTAGAAACCGTGGATGATCCCGCCTTTCTCAGGCCGGTGTTTTCTCAGCATGGCTAACACCTCGTTATGCGCTCTGACGCTGTGAATAATAAGAGGCAGGCTCCGCTCCTTCGCGATAATGATGTGGCGCTCAAAAGCTGAAAGCTGCAGCGTCCGGTTTTGATTTTTAATCTTATCAAGACCGCACTCGCCCACCGCGACCGGAGACTTATCATGCCGCCGTTTACTGAGCATCTTGTTCAGCCGCGTAAACTGCTCTTGTATCGCTTCAGTTACGTACCAGGGGTGAATACCGAGGGCGTAAAGACATTGATGCCCGGCGACCCGCAATCGCTTCGGCCAGTGCGCCGGACTGACGGCGGGAATTAACGCGCCCGAAATACCGGCATCACGCATTTTCGCGAATAAAGCCTCCCGGTCATGATCAAACTCGGGTAAGTCAAGATGGGCATGGGTGTCAATCAGCAAGGGAAACGCTCCTTTGATTTCGCCGCCGGTCATTAAGCAGCTGTTGCGAAATAACTTCCTGATTTGTTACGGCTTAACGTTGCCGATATCAGGGCACGAACAATGAAGTTTAGTCATTCTAAACGAAGTAACGGCGGTTGTGTATGCCGGTAATGACCGCGCCTCGCTTTCTGTGCCTTGTATAAACCAAAAATAAACCACAGCAAAACAGGGAAGTGAGTTCGGGACAGCTTCTTAATGCCGCCTGAATTCAGCTGCTATTCAAATAGTTGTGATTACAATGTTCTCAGCGGGCGCAGGAGGGCGAAGCAAACAAGCAAAATGAAGCGAAAGGTACGGTGTCTTTTCTCTTTATATAAAGTCGCCGGATGAGAATTATTTTTTATCATCACTAAATGTACCGGTACTTTCCTCTGTTTTCGCATTCACCGTCAAACAGTTTAAATTAAGGCGGAAATATGACAATAAATACATTTTCTTACACCCCCCCGTTTACCCCTGCTGAGCAGAATAATTCAGCTTATTTATCAGCTGCCACAGATCCAATCAAGATTATACCGGACGAGGTAATTAAGATGGTTGCTGACTCGGGAGGATGGCATCTTCTCGGAGTCAGACTCGGGCTTACCCAGAATCAACTTAATACTATTATAATTAATTCTGGAAACTACCAACATTTAGCTGCCTGTCATATGCTTTATGAATGGTTAGACAAAGAAGGGGTTGCGGCCACACCCGCTGCTTTATGCAGTGCCTTAGAAGACATTAAACTTGCCGGTATATCACGTCATATAGAATCAGTGTTACTGGTAAATACTCAATATTTCTGTTCAATGCCTCAATCGTCCGCTGACACCAGAGACGCACCGGCGCCTATGGTAAATCCCGGTTATTACGGTGATAACTCTCAATTGTCCTTTGAAAGCCGGCCAGCGTTTATTGACATAAATCCGCCGCGGCTGCAAGAATGCGCGGCAATGGGGACTGACGCTGCCGGACACCAGCCGGCGCCTGAGAATATAACTTTTTATTTTAGTAATCCCCCTCATTCGTCCGCCGGCATCCGGCCAGCGGTTATTAACAGAGAAGATATGAATCAGCCGCTAGAATACCAGGGACTGAAAGGATACGATAGCACATACTCAATGCAGATCAGACACGAGTTACTGCTTGAGCAAAAGGATAAAGAATTTGAATACAAGAATAAACAATTGAGCGAAGCGCATCAAAGGATTAACCTCTTAAATACCGAACTATCAAGTCAGCGACACGTGATAGATAATCTAACTCGTGAAAACGAGGCGCTGAAAGCTGAGTTAAGCGCGGCTCAATCAAATCAAACTCTTATTCATTCAGGTAAGCAGCAAATAACAGTTCCGGTACCGGGAGCGGAGCAGGTTAACAGCCAAAACGCGGCGGAAAAATCAGGGGAAAATAGGATATCGAATCAACCAGTTCCGGGTCATTCAAATATGCTAACCTTCGCAGTAAAGCAGAATAAGGAAGTATATAAAGATCTTATTGAAAAAGCAGTGCTAAAAAGTCAAGTAGCTGAGTTAAAAAAAGAAGTAGCTGAGTTAAAAAATAAAAATGACTGGGCGCGTAGTTCAGATAAAGCAATGCGAAAGTTTTTATATGAAGCTAATGTTCAAATCAGGGATCTGAACAATGAAATTAAAACTCTGTCAGGCGCTGCGCCGGCGTCAGCGTCTCATTCCCGCCCCCTTCCGTCCGCCGAGATTGTGCCGGGTAAAAACAAAAGGCGCGCTTGCGGTGATGGCTCTATGAGAACTGCGAAAAAATCAAAGCCCGGAACACGATGACCGCCGTCACACGACTGTCTCTGCCGGATGAGTTCGGATAGTTCATACCGGGAAAAACAGCCCCCGCTTTCATGCGGACACGGCTGAAGGCCGATAGCCGCGCTTCGCCCGAAAGCCGGCGCAAGCCGTTTATGATGTGCTAAAGGATAACCGAGAAGAAAAAGAATAGCGTCCGGCTTTAAAATAACCCGGGTTGAAGCGCTAACGACAGCTGAGTGACCCGCGTCGTACCCGGCTGATGTTAACGCTGATAAAAATCTGATTCATTAAAATATGAGAGACACCAAGGTATCGCTCATATCAAAAGATACCCGTTTAAATTTCAGCGCTTAATTTACGGGTGGCTTTTCAACCTTCACATTTAACGTTAAGCAACTTAAGTTGAGGAAAATATGTCATACAATATAATTCCAACTCAGAGCCCGTTCATCACGTCCGGGATTACACAGCCGCAGGCTGATCTTAAACCGGCAAAAACCGTTACGCCACATTGTTTAAAAAGCATAGTAACTCCAGAGGTCGCGCCAAGATGGAAATTTCTCGCCGACAAACTCGGTTTTAAACATGCTCAACGCAAGACTATTGAAGCTAACCACCCTGGAGACATAGAAGAAGCCTGCAACGATATGCTTCGCCGGTGGATAGATAAATCTCCCGCGGATGCCACGTCTGACGCTTTATGCCGTGCCTTAACAAACACCGGATTTACAGGTCTGTCAGAGCGGATAAATAAAGAGTTACAATCCGACCCCGATTATCTCAGTAAAAATCCTGATTCACCCGCTGACATAAGTGAAATGAACCGGCCGCAGCTGGAGGAACAAAACGCGCAACTCAAAGATCAACTTAAGGCTTTGAATACTGATTCAAAGACCCAGATAGACCGGCTTGCGTCACTTCTTCAAACGATGAAGCGGCGGGAGACAGAGCAGGAACAGAAATTGCGGCAAATAGAAAAACAAATGCAAGAGATGAGCATAACAATCCGGGAGCTTAAAGATGAAAACGAGAGACAGAAAACTGAGATTGACGCTCTGAACTTTCAGCTGGCGACACAATCTCCTTCCTCACCCCTTACGTCAGCGGTAACTGACAAGCCTGAGCCGGAGGCTTCCGATGACGCATTTACTCAACTGTATAAACAAGAAACAATAGGAACACAAAAAGCAGCTTTCCCGTCTCTTTTAGAAACATGCCAAAAGATACCCGTTACATACTGGGATGCGATTGCCATTCATTTAGGACTTGAGAGTTATCTTATCGAAAACATTAACCATGATTCTAGAGACTCTGGTGATAAAATTTACAGAATAATAGGAGCCTGGATACAAACATGTACTTCATTCACTGATTACCGTGAATTCTCATTCGCCGTTTATACGGCGCTGAAAAAAGCGGGAAAAAAGCAGGACGCGATAAAATTCGGCCGTGAAATAATACAAAAACCGACAAATGCGCCAAAGTGACGCCTGCCGTACCCGGCTGATGTTAACTGACGTTAACGCTGATGAAAATCTGGTTCATTACACAGACAGAAAGGGAACGCTTATTTCAAAAGATACCCTTTAAATTTCAGCGCATGATCTGTCATACCCGCCCTCGGGCATGACAGATTAAGCTATTAATAACAATCAAAACTTAACAAACTCACTCCTTAAAATACGTGACTCTCATGTTCAGAAACGGTTTCTCTATGACATAATAAGTGAGAGATGAGACGATTAAAATCAAGGGGATCGTAATAAAAACAGTCTGGATCAGGGCGGTCTGCCGCAAAGTCAACGTCACTGACTGAAGTAAAAAATAATTCCGGTTCAGCGCGTTCAGCGCGTCCGCGATGAAGTTATGTAATAAATAAATAGAAAAACTTAACGTACCGCAATAAGAAAGCACCGCGGATATTACTGAATCGCGCTTAAACGCCAGAATGTAAAAAATGATCAGACCCGAGCTCAGGATGCCCGTGACGAAAGTTGAGAATACCTGATTGAAATCATCCAGATACAAACGCATAAATAAAAACATGAAAAACACGTAGCAGACGAATATAAGCTTAAACAAAACAGACCCGGCCCGGTTAATATCTCTGAGATAATAACGATAGAAATGCCCCGCGATCATTCCCGTGATAAAAATGTCAAAATTTCCGAAAACGGAATAATTCAGTTTAACAGACAAAGCTCTCGCGCCGTAATCGCGCAGCTCAGAGACAAAAAAAACATAACGAAACAATAAAATAAGCAGCAGCAACCCGAAAAGATAAAGCACACCGTTCGCCTTATAAAAACGATAGATGAAAGGGAAAACTAAGTAAAACACAAATTCAACACCTACCGTCCACCAGTTGAAAGACAGATACTGGTATCCCCAGTCCCCGATACCCCAGGACACTCTGTCCGTGTCCGCCAGATTTAAACCGAATAAATTCAGATAACCGATAACGGTAAAATGCTTGATTAACGTGATGGTGATAAAAAAAAGAAAAATGATCAGCGGATAAATCCGCAGAAAGCGATTGTAAATAAATCGCCAGTAATTGATCTCACTATTCGAGTTAACCGCGATGGTAAAAAATAAAAATCCGCTGAGCGTGAAAAAAACGGGAACGCCGACATCAAAATGCCACTGATGTAAGAACCGGTGATAGTGGTGCGCCAGCAGGTGAAAAAAAACAATCAGAACGGCGGCGAAAAAACGTAAATGATCCAACTGCGGGATATACCTTGTGTTGATGCTTTTCAATAAATATTCCCCCGGTTACGCCCGCCGCGGATACCGTTTTAGATTCTCGTCAGGCAAACCGGACTGTCCGGCCTGCTCCTTAAACCACAAAAAAGGCCGCAAAAGCGACCTTTTAATTTTAAAGCGCACGGCAAAACAAACTGAGCAAAATTTAATGCTCACGCGTTTTGGAGAACCTGATATCAGGATATCTTTCCATTGAAAGATTCAGGTTCACCATACTCGGGGCGATATACGTTAAGTTATCACCGCCGTCTAACGCCAGATTAGCGCTGCATTTTCTTCTGAATTCATCAAGCTTACGGTCATCTTCAGTATACACCCAGCGAGCTGTCGCTAAGCTGACCGTCTCGTAAATCGCTTCAACCTTATATTCGGTTTTCAGGCGCCCGACCACCACTTCAAACTGGAGCACACCCACCGCGCCGACAATCAGATCATTACTGTCCAGCGGACGGAAAACCTGTACCGCGCCTTCCTCGGAAAGCTGAACCAGACCTTTAAGCAGCTGCTTTTGTTTTAACGGATCACGCAGACGAATTCGACGGAACAATTCCGGCGCGAAGTTAGGCACTCCGGTAAAGCGCAGCGGCTCACCCTGAGTAAAGGTATCACCGATTTTAATCGTGCCGTGGTTATGAAGACCGATAATATCGCCGGGATAAGCGGTTCGCGCGCGTTCACGGTCGCCCGCCATAAAGGTCAGAGCGTCACTGACATTGATGTCTTTACCGATACGCACATGTTTCATCTTCATGCCCTGACGGTACTCGCCGGAACAAATACGCATGAAAGCCACGCGGTCACGGTGCCTGGGATCCATGTTCGCCTGAATTTTGAACACGAAGCCGGAGAAGGTTTCCTCGTCCGGCTCGACACTTCGCGCTTCGGTCTCACGGGGCCGCGGCGTCGGCGCCCAGTCCACGACACCGTCAAGCACATGGTCAACACCAAAGTTACCTAACGCGGTACCGAAAAATACCGGCGTTAATTCACCTTTTAAGAACATCTCACGGTCAAATTCGTGCGAAGCGCCCTGAACGAGCTCAAGCTCCTCACGTAAATCATCCGCGTATGAGCCGATCGCCTCATCCAGCTCAGGGTTATCGATGCCTTTGATCACCACTGAATCCTGAATCCTGTGCCCCTGACCGGTCTGATATAAAATCGTCTCGTCACGCGGAATGTGATAAACACCCTTAAATTCCTTACCGCAGCCGATCGGCCAGGTTACCGGTGAACAGGCGATTTTAAGCACGTCCTCAACTTCGTCCATCAGTTCGACCGGGTCACGGATATCACGATCCAGTTTGTTCATAAAGGTGATGATCGGCGTATCACGCAAACGGGTGACTTCCATCAACTTGACGGTCCGTTCCTCCACCCCCTTGGCGGAGTCAATCACCATCAGGCATGAGTCAACCGCAGTAAGCGTACGATAAGTATCCTCCGAGAAATCCTCGTGACCCGGAGTATCGAGTAAATTAACCAGCGCGTCATTATACGGAAACTGCATTACCGAGGTCGTAATCGAAATACCGCGGTCTTTTTCCATTTCCATCCAGTCGGATTTCGCGTGCTGACCGGACTTTTTTCCTTTTACCGTACCCGCTTTTTGTAACGCCTGTCCGAAAAGCAGTACTTTTTCGGTAATGGTGGTTTTACCCGCATCGGGGTGGGAAATAATGGCAAAGGTACGACGCTTCGCGACTTCTCCGGCAATTAACGCTTCTGACATTGAATGATTTCTTCCTGCAACTCGCTTTATCAAATGGTCTGACAAAGCCATGACTCAAAATTCGCGGCTATTTTCGCTGATTTACGACTGATAAACAATCATCAGTTAAGGGTTCAGACATAAACCCTGAATGAACAAAGATTAACGGCAATGGATCAGCAGACACAATAAACTGAGATCAAATTAATCAGCCGTGGCAGAACAAATGGCAGCGGCATGCGTGAAATCACATATTTTAAGTAATTCAACCTCCCGGAAAAAACACATCCGCAAAGGCGAGCGAACCTATTCTTTTGAGTTAAACAATGAGCGTTATCAAGTTTCGGTTTTACAAAACAGACTCAGCCGCGTCTGGCAGTATGACCCGGATACCGGTAAAATGTTCAGCAAAAACGCCAGTTTTTTCATGACGTGGTTGGATCAAACCGGTCGTATTAAAAGCGATAAAAACTGGTTTTCCGGACTGTCCCAATGGGAAATCAAACTTGCACGGCTACCGGAAAGTATCAGAAATTGAATGGCTTAATGAATCGGCTGACAGCGGAAAACCTTCAACTTGTAAAGCTGACGACATTGCCGTTTTTTTGCTCAGTAAAACGGATATCGTGTCATTTCCTGACAGCTTTTTACCCGCCGCTGATTCTTGTCATGTCATCAAATCCCGCGCTAACAAGCCCCGAAAAAACCACAAACGGACGGGCAGTACAAAAACAAAAGAAAAATATCCGGTTACCTCATTAAAAACCGCCGGCAAAAATACCGCCGGATTAAAGACACCTCCGGTCGAAACACGAGTTTATGTTCCTGTAGTGTCCGGGCAGGCCGATGATAAAACCACACGAAGAAAAGACCGGAAAAATGAGCGGGTTCGTGATGAGGCAATGCGGGCACGTAATAACGCGCTGAGCCTGAAAGCTGAGACAAGCCGAGAGAAACAAGAGGAAACAGCCGCCGCATTATCAAAGCCCAAAGCTTCGCCAAAGCCTGAAGTCTCTTTGACAAAGGTCTTCCCGGCTATTGCTGTCAGGCCCTTAACATTGCGGGTAAAGCCCGCCGCGAATCCTCAGAAAAATGACCGCATGCCCGGTGGTTCGGCTCCTTATTCAAGTCCGGTACGAAAGTCACCTCCCCTCAAAATTTCGTGAAACAAAAAACCGCGCCTAAGCCTGAGACAGCCGTTGCCTTAACCCTGAAAAGGCCAGCCGGATACGCTCTGAAGCGCGTAAAACAATAGCCAAGCGGCACGCGGCGCCGGCAGGCTTGTGAGCCTCCCTCAATTCCCCCTGCCCCGCTTTTCGGTAAATTAAAATGAGTTAAAGCCGTTCAGGCCGCGGCACAAGCCCTGGTAACAACTATGCCGTCTTCGGCGAAAGCCGCAGTCCCGCGCCTTTGGTTAATGCCGCGAAAGCCGCGGGAAAATCAAATGACCACAGTCGTTCATATCGCAGAATAAAATAGCCACAGCCTCACATACCGTAAAATTAAATAAATACAGAATCACATATCGTAAAATAAAATAATAACAGGTTTTTTATCTCAGCCGCCCGGCGGCTTTTTACAATAAAATCAGAACGTCACCGGACTCCCGCTTTCACGGGAGCGACGACAAAGCGGATACCTAACCGAATGAAGAATCGGGAAAATATGACTAAAAAAGCGGAAACCGTCTGCACGGCCGAGATATGAGCCGATATCAGGTTAATGGTGTCCGGATTCAGCTGTCATTCAAAATTTGTGATTACAATGACCTCAGCGGACCGAAGAGGGCGAAGCGAACAGTCCGGCGCCTTTTCTCTTGAAAAAACGCCGGATAACCGGTATGTCGCCGGCTGAAAATTCTTTTTGATTTTGTCATGCCGGCCTTCGGGGATATGACAAATTAACATCACTGAATTTACCGGTACTTTTCCGACTTCTGCGCTCAACATTTATCAGCTTATATCAACTTAAATTAAGGCGGAAATATGACATTCCCAACCACGAGTTATCAACCTTTCCAGAGCGGGATTTACTCCCCGGCGCGCGATAATAACGTTAAATCATCAGACCCTTTGACAACTCCGGTAAAGCGTATACCGGATGACGTAATTGATGATGTTGCGGCCTTGAGATCCGTCACATGGAAAGATATCGGGTACAAACTCAATATAGGTCACAACATCCTTAACATTATTGAGATTGATAATAGTAGGTCAGTTAAAAACGCTACCATGCAGATGTTTGAAGAATGGGTAAAATCAGGCTCAAAGGCGACACCCGCTGCTTTATGCGCTGCCTTAGATGACCCGCATATTGGATTTGGCAGACTGTCACAGCATATAAAAGATACGTTAAAAACCAATCCTGATTATTTCAGTGAAAGCCCTCGTTCGTCGTCTGATAGCCGGTCAGCGGCCGCTGACACAACAGGTGAAATAACTCAGCGGCAGCCGCCGCAATTTCGCAAGATAACAGGTGGCAGCGTTAACAAATTTGCGGTGCTTAAGTCGGCGCTTCAGGTAAAGGAATCAGAACTTCAACAAAAGAATCAAGAACTGAAAGCATTGAATCAGAAAATTGCAACCTCAAATGAAAGAGTACAATTTCTGGAATCGGCATTAATTCAAGTTAAGAGAGAAAACGCGGCGCTGACATCTTGGGCGAATCAATTAAATTTAAGTAAAAAAAGCATGGACAGCGAGCTAAAAAAACAGAAAACGGACATGCAGCAAGTTAAAAATGAAAACGAGGCGCTGAAAGCTCAAATTGCTAGCATGTCAGCCGGTTCGCCGGCGTCAGCGTCTCATTCCTCCTCCGTTGCGACCGCCGGAGTTAAAACGGTTAAATCAGAGGGTGCTTCCGGTGATAAATTTTTGACGCTTCTCAAGAACAAAGACTTAGGAAAAGAACGCCCGAGCCACTTATATATCAATCAGAGTAATTCAAAATTTTGTCTCCACTGGAAAAAAATAGCCCTTTTTTTAAATGTTTCGCAAAGCCGTATCGATATCATTAATATTGACAATCAAAACGACGTTCAACAAAAATGTTACTTAGCCCTGACAAAATGGCTGGAGAAAGATACTGAAGCTTCTCACCGGAAGCTGGCAGAAGCCGTTTATGAAGCGCTAAAAGATATAGAGGATCGACAAAAAGCAACAGATTACGGCTGTAAGATAATCAATAAGCAACCGCTCTGACGACGTCTGAGCGATCCGCGGCATACCCGGCTGATTTTAACCCTGATAACTCTGATTCATTTACCATTTACATTTAAGGACGGCGGGGGATCGCTCATTTCATAAGATACCCGTTTTAATGTCAGCGCTTAATTTACGGGTACCTTTTCACCCTTCACATTTAACGTTAAGCAACTTAAGTTAAGGAAAAAAGATGTCACACTCTATCACTCCGACTCAGCCCGCATCCGGCGACCGGGTCACTACTGAATGGGTCAATACTGAACCTGAAACGCCCGATCATTTTAAACCGCTGAACCCCGTTACCATCGAGTGTCTGCGAAGCAAAGTCGCCGCACGGGTCACGACACATTGGTACGAGCTCGGACTTAAGCTCGGGTTTCAACCTTATCAGCTTAATGCTTTTGAGTATGACTCTCAGTCTGACATAGTCGAAGCTGCCGCGCTGATGCTTCAAGAATGGGTAACACAATCCCCCGCGCGCGCCACGCCTAACGCTTTATGCCTTGCCATGTCAAAGATTGATCAACTTACAAATGTGGCAAAAAACATACGGGTGCAATTAAAAACCGACCCTGATTATCTCAGTAAAAATCATCACCCGGCCGCTGACAACCAACCGGCGGCTGTTGACATAACAGAAATGACCGCGCCGCCGGAGGAACAAAACGCACGACTGAAAAATGAAATTATGACGTTAAGGACTGAGCTCGCCGCTCAGTCTCAGCTGAGCCGGTCAGAACTTCAAAAGAAGGATGAGCAATTAAGACAAGCGGAGCAAAATGTTTGTCAGCTTAAAAACAGATTATCCGAAGAAAAAATAAAAACACGGCAAATGCAAGATGAAATTACAGAGCTAAAAGCTCAGGTCATGGACAACGAACAAACAATAAAAACGCTGCAGCGGAGTCAAAATGAAACCCCGGCGCCGGGCACCCATGCCGCGGAGCGACAGGCTGAGCCGGGGGATGCCGGTGACGGATTTATAAAGCTGTATCAAGAAGGTACGAAAGGATTAGAACCCGCCGATGGCCCCAAAATTATCAACCGTCTTCAAAAAACTGCTTGTTGTCTGCACTGGGAACAGATAGCCGAAAATTTAGGGCTTAAAGAAATTGATATCAGAATCATTGAAAAAGATAAACAAGGAAAAACTCAAGAGCAATTTGGCGCAGTCTTAAGGAAATGGCAAGCAATAAATATTAGTAGTAATCGTACTTACCGTAATTTGGCAAAAGCCGTTTATGACGTGTTATTAAAGAAGGAAAAACTTCAAGTGGCAATAAAAATCGGCCGTGAAATAATCTTATATCCGGAGGCATCCTAGTGATCCGCGGCATACCCGGCTGCTTGGCTGAGTATAATTCTGATAAAAATCCGATTCGATAAATCAACACCGCGGGGATAGGGATTAAAGTCATCCGGTTATTAAGCGCGTATGATTCTGTAACACTTATCATTCGCGAAAAACAATAATTTCAATGGATCCTGAACTGACATCATTTCCGCCGCTCCCTTGAAAACGAGAGCCCGGCGGTTTTTAAATACTCCGGTATATCTTCGCCGCTGCGCCTTGAACCGGACGTTCTGCCTTGAGCTGAAGCTGACAAATGCAACCGGACGGAGTACTAGTTACTGAACAGAGATAACAGCTCATCGGCATTTCCGCTCCAGGTGTTTTGTTTTTTGCCTGACAAGATGCTGTCCGCGATTCCCTGCTTGTGTTTTTGCAGCTCCTGGATTTTCTCCTCGATGGTTCCTTCCGCAATCAATTTATAAACAAATACCGCTTTATCCTGACCGATGCGATGCGAACGATCGGTTGCCTGTTTTTCAACCGCCGGATTCCACCACGGGTCATAATGAATCACGGTATCCGCCGCGGTAAGATTCAACCCTGTTCCGCCGGCTTTAAGGCTGATAAGAAAGACGGAATTATCGCCGTCCTGAAAGTTATCAATCTGAACCTGGCGTTTACGAGTCTGGCCCGTTAATTTGCTGTAACGAATACCGAGAGCGTTCAGTTCGGTTTCAATGAGGCTTAACATGGTTGTAAACTGGCTGAAAATCAGGATCTTCCGCCCCTCATCGATCATTTCGGGGACATTTCTCTTAATCCACTCCAGTTTGGCATTACTTTTAACCTTTTGCGCTTGCTTAAGCTTGACTAAACGAGCATCGCAGCAAGCCTGACGCAATTTTAATAATGCGTCTAAAAACTCAATATGACTTTTTGCCACGCCTTTTTGCGCGAACAGATCCCTTATCCTTTGTTCCATCGCCACTCGGATTGACTCATAAAGATTACGCTGATCTTTTTCTAAAATCACATCCTGCTCAATAACCGTTTTCGCCGGTAATTCAGCCATCACCTGCTCTTTAGTACGGCGTAACAGAAACGGTGCGACTCTTTGAGTTAACTCTTCAGCCCTCGTCACATCGCCTTCTTTCTCAATCGGCTGTCTGAAATATTTTTTAAAGTGCTCATGATTGCCGAGTAAACCCACTAAAGAAAAATCCATAAGCGATTTCAGTTCGCCCAGATGGTTTTCTAACGGCGTACCTGACAAGCACAATTTAAATCCGGCTTTGAGTTCATTCACCTGTTGCGTCGATTTCGCCTTCGCGTTTTTAATTTGCTGGGCTTCGTCCAGTACGATGTGATCAAATACTTTATCAAGATAATGCTCACTGTCACGGGTAATAAGCGGGTAGGTAGTGATGACAACATCATACTCATCCAATTGCTTCAGTATAGGCTTTCGCTCAGCACCGTGGCTGACAGCAACACTCAGATCAGGGGCGAACTTTTGTATTTCTTTGTACCAGTTACCTACCAGACTGGTCGGGCAAATGATCAGACTGCCTTTTTGGTTTTGTCCTAATTCTTGCTGCTTAGCGATAAAAGCTAACGTCTGCAGTGTCTTCCCTAAGCCCATATCATCAGCGAGGATGCCGCCAAAACCATATTCTTTAAGAAAGCAGAGCCAGTTCAAACCCTCATGCTGATACTCCCTGAGTGTGGCGTTAACCGATTCCGGAAGTGTAACCGTTTCAATGCCGTTAAAGTCGGCAAGCTTATCAGCCAGTGCCTTAACCCGCTGACCATTGATCAGGCTGATTTCATGCGCTGACAAGTCATTAAGCAGCATGGCCCGGTTATAAGGAATTTTGAGATTGTCATCCTTGTCTGAAAACAGTTCCTCGATGAGGTTTATCACCGGTCTGATGGAGGAAGCTTTCAGTTTGATAAAGCCGCCATAAGGAGAGGGCAGCAGCAGCTCGTCATCATCCTTCGGTTCTTGGTTTTGCCCCAACCACACGGCAATCAAGGGTAACAGTTCAACCTGCTGCCCGTTAATATCAGCTGTGAGTGACATGCTGAACCAGCCGCTATCCTCCTCATCATCAATATCAACAATGATTTCAGGTTCTGTAATGTTTAAGTCAAAGTCAGCGGCGATATCAACGATAAACCCCGACTCTTTACACTCAATGATCCCGGTATTGACAAATTCAAGCCAATCAGTAAAGGCTTCAGGCAATTCGCCCAGGGTGTATAAACGGATTAATGAATGTGTGTCAGCAACGCCTTTACCGGCAAGAGCGGACGAGGGAACTTCTGATGAAATCTCTCTGAGATTCAGGTCATTGATCGAATCTGCCGCCAGTTGCTCGGCCTCGGGGTCCCGGTTGATTTTTATCGTCTTATCTTGATGTTTCAAAATATAAAAATCACCGCCGCCTTCACCGGCAGGAATCGCATGTCCGCCATACATAAATTCGGCTTTAACAACAGGTTGTAACGCCTCATTCACAGCGGAAGGTCGCATTGTCAGAGTGAGTCTGGTTTGTAATGGTTCGTCAAGTTCTTTGAATTCAAACAGGTGTGATTTCGGAAGCGCTTTCGCCGGAAAGTATTTAATAAAATAAGCGCTGAACTTTTCCAGTTCGCCGTCTGACATTGCCGGCGCTTGTTTCATAAGTTTCAGCTTATCCGCTGAGAGTGCGGTCTCAATCATACCGAGACGAAGCTTTTCAGTGTCAAAGTAGTAGGCAGGCTTTGTCGGCAAAATTTGCCAATTCTTCTTCCCGCAAATTAATAATTCAAGTTGCCTGATATTATTTCCGCGCTCTATCCAGTTATATTCTAACTCCTGAGTTCTGCCTGTTCGAACGGGCTGACGATTATCGCCCAGAAAGCAGCGTCCCGTCGCCAGCATTTTTTGCAGCGCGTAAACTCCGGTTTCACCCTCAACTTTGTATTCGTAGCTGAAGCTCTGTCTCTTCTTATGAGCAAGTAACTGAAATAACTTTATTTCTTCTTCACTGTATTCCCAGCGTGAAAGATAGTGAGGTTCGTTGATGTGCTGAAGTCTGCCTTTACCAAAACTTCCTGACTTATTGAGTTTACCTTTACGAAACTCGACTAACCATTCATCATCTCGCGGGTGTAAAACATAAAGTAATTGCTCACTACTGTTTGTCTCCTCGTTCTGACTGTCATCGCTGTCTTGTTGATCGAACTGCTCAAACCAACCCTGAAGCGGTGTAATCGTTTCAGTTCCCTGGCGCAGTATCTGAAGTAAGGCTGCCGCAACATGCTTACAATTTTGACCGACAGGACAGCTGCAATCACTGAATAAAAATGTGTTTGAATGCTGTTCAAATAACCCGAACGCCAAATGATAGCTCTTATTATTCTCATCTTTGACTGTCGCTCTGGCCGTCAGCTGATCTTCCTGATCTTCCGCCACCTCAACCGTTAACACCCTGCCTTCCTGGTAATAGTTTAAGCCTTTGATAAAGGTCAATTGATTAAAAAATTGCTTTATTTCTGATTCAGAAATTTGACTGAGACGGATAGCACGATTAGACATTGACATTAGCCTTAAAATAAAACGGTATTTGATTTGATATATTTGAGGTTAATTGGAATTTGCAGACTCGGTGATAACTTCGCTTTGCATCTGATAGAGATTTTAATGAGAGCTGAGCGCCGTTTAGAAAAAGATACCGGGATACCGCACAGCCAAACGCACTTAACAGCGTCTTTATAAGCTTCATTTCGTTCCCGTTTACCTGCGGCGGCGACGGAAAAAATAACTTTTTCATCTCTGACTTGGTATACGAGCCGATAATCTGTACTTCTTAAATTGATTTTTATAACAACGAACAGCAACAGTCAAACCATCCGCCCGAGATATAACAGCCATCGAGTTCTTATTTTACTCTGAAATACCCGATTGAGTTTTCAGCCCAGAAGAGTCTGATTGATAGCAAAATAAACACCCTCAAAATTTGTGACAGGTCTGATTTTAGGTCTTCTGACAGGAAAAATCAAAACGAATAACATTAACGAATTTTAAATATAATCCTTGGCTTGGCTTGACGATAAATGTTCGCGATTTAACATCGATCCGTTCAGCTGATTATTACGCTCTGTTCACTCAATGGTGACATTAATGACAATAGTCAGGAAAAAACAGTCTTCACTGACCTTAGATTTGGAGAAGCGAAACCGGTTAATAACAATCAGGCAACTGAACTAAAAATCTGAAAAATTTCAAACTCAGCCGTAAGGAAGAGGGGGATCTTTTGCCTTAAATTCGGTGAATTCTCACCGTAAAAACAGGACGTAAAGTGAGATTAACAAATTTAAACGTTGCGGCGTAACATAATTAAGTACAGTATTAAGTACAGTATAAAGACAGTTGACTGGTCATCAATGGCGCTGATGTCAGATAAGTACGCGGCAATTGAATGAGTATCTTCGCATTCCGGTTACTTTGTCCTGTTCTTACGCGCGAAACCCTATGACGTGACGTTTGATAAATAGAAATTATATTATGGCCGAAGGAATATCAGTAAAAGCTTACGACTCTGCTCCGCCTGATCCAAGGGTTCCGGAGGCTGACACGGGGCAGGCGCATTCTCTTGACAGTTACAGTGTCAGTCCGGCGGGTCGTACTGCACATGATGAACAACATACAAGTGCCGGTTTGTCCGATTTTCATTCATCATCCGCTGATTCCGCGCCGGCGGATATGAATGAAAACCGAACAACAAAGACGGAAGCCGCGAAAAACACAAAGCCGTCAAAGAAAAGTTCAAGGACAAAAGGTGACGTCAGGGCTCAGAATATAAGGACTAAAACCAATCAGAACAAGGCGGACAGCGCAAAGAAACCGGCTATAGTGGATATAGAGTTAAAACTTCCCCCGCGCTTAATGCAAGAAGCCCTGCGCGACGGGCAAAGAAATCAAAACGCCATCGCCGCGAAAGTTCAGATGTGTAACATTGAATCACAAGTAAGAGTGAAAAAATGTTCTGAACTAAAACACACATTAGATAAGATTTATAACATATTTCATGCCGTCGCAAAAAAAAAGCCTCCTGACGAAAAAAGTCTTGTTAGTGTTTATAAAACGTTATCCGCTAAATACAAAGAGTATCTCTGCGGATATAGGATACTAGGGTGGCATAATGACCCTGAGCACGTTCTGACAGAACAAGAAAAAATCTGGCACTTTACTATGCTGAACATAATTATCGAAAGAGGAGCCTTAGCGAACGATACAGATGAAATTAAGGCTCAATTTGTCAGTAAAACCAGCCGAGAGCTATTTCAAGTCACTGACAATGAGGCAAGCGTGGATTTAATGGAATTAGACGGCTCCGCTACCGAAACACAATTAGAAGAGTTTCGTCAGAATTTGCGAAACTTATTCGAACCCGGCGCCTTTCTCTGCGAATGTTCGATCAGGATTAAAATATTAGAATCTGAAGTTGATGAAGAGATCAGAAAGAAAATTCTTAAAGAAAAATTCAAATCAATAGAAGACTTATTCCTGATTCAGCATAGTTTCAGAAGACTTTTCGCATGTTGGGTGCTTATTTTTGAAGATGTGCTGAAAAATGCAAATTTTAAGTCGAAAAGTGTGTACGCTGATGTTTTAAGAGTCTCGCGTGAATCGTGCGTAACCTGGCTGAATATGTTTTATCAATACATCAATGACGATATCATCAGCCGCGGTTCGGATATTCTGAATATTAAATCGGTTGTGTCGGAGACAACGTTTTGCCTGACTAACTGTTTACAGTTATGTTTAATCTGTAATGTAAGACCATGTTTTATTAAGGTGCTTGATCTGCTGGATAAACGTGTAAGCTGTGTAAGCGATGCGGACAGAGGTAAGGGGTTTGTGACCGGTATAATTATTGAGAGTGAAAGCCAAATCTATCTTAGGACAATCGAGAGCCTGAATCAGTTTTTAATTGCGGTTCAGAATGAATTAAACGGCATGATAAGTTTTTCCGGAAACGAAAACTATTACCTGCTCACCACGGACGTGATAAATTTAATCAAAATAAGTTTTAATAGTCATTACCTGAATCAATTACCCTATTTTTGTGTCCGGATTTTACAGTTCAAACTTAATCCCTTTTTGTTTTCAGGATTACAAAATATACTCGGTCAACTTGATAAAAATATCCGTCAGATACTTACTACCGTATATCAGATCCTCGAAACGCATCTCTCAGAGTCAAAGAAACTTTCTGAAAAACAGTTTTGTGAACTACAGCTGCGGCAATTAGAATTACTCAGTCAGGAATCAGAATGCCTTAACCCCGCCAAGAAAAGATCCGCTCTTAAATCATCAGCTGACCAAAAAATAACAACTGCGAATATGACTAAGGAAGTGACAGACGCTTCAAACTCCGATAATGAAGATTGCAGCGCTGATGAAACGGAAGAACCGCTTGCTTTTCCGATGATTTACGCTCCTGTTCCTGATTTAACCGAAAAAGTTAATAAAACAGGACGTGTTAAGAGCAGACCTTTCATAGAAAAATGCCGTTTAATCTGCGCAAAAGATACAGCAACAAAAGCGGAGGTTTTATCATTTTTTACGATGTGGAAAGAAATGGTATCAGAAATTGATCGTTTTTTTGATAAAAGTGATTATTATTATCAAGGCCGAGAAGCTTTAAGCCTTATGATTCCTTTAATTAGAAATCAACCTGGTATAAAGGTTATTCGTATTGAAATGCAGCTGCGGCTTATCGGTTGTAACTTCTTTATAGGTCAGCAACAATTAAAGTTCCTCTATGCTCATAAAACCTTTATAGACAGATATGAAAATAGCTTAAAGATCGCGCTAAAAGAACAAAAGCATTTAGACAAAAATAATGATCTGGCTAAAGAAGGACGGCTATATAAAATTATTGTGAGGTCAACACCTGATATTGCGGGGAAATTTACTCAGGCTTTTACTGAGATATCACAAATATTGTCACAGTTACGACAAGATACTACTGACATCCTGATGAGACCCATCAGTTTTTCACATCTGTCCACAAAACGAGAATTAGAAGAAGGAATGGCGCTGCTTAAGAATTTATCGAGTACCACAAAGTGTATTTATAAACTAAAAGGAGAACTGATAAAAAGCAGGAGAGAGTTTTTTACCCGGCAATCGTTAACAGATTATTTACCTAAGTCATCAGATCCCCTGTTAAAAGAAGAAGTAGAAATCGCCGTGTCGGAAATGGACTCACTCCATGAAAAAACTCAACAATGGACATCTTTATTTGATACCTATCAGCAGGTTATTTCTGAAGTTACCGCCTGATGCCCAGCAAGTCATTCCAATTAGACCGCATCTCCTGATAAGTTCTCCAAAAAGCGGGATAGGTAACGCTCTTTCTCAGTTTTTTAGCCCTGCCATCTTTTAACCTGAACCTTCATGACAGGCGCAGGCGTCATGTGCGTTTAATGTGACTTCGATTTTTCTATCACCCTGCAGAATGAACATCATTTGCGCCGAAGTCGGAAGGTTATTTTCAACCTAAAGCTAAAGACGAAGTGATTTTTAGCTTATACGCTTTATTAAAAGGCTTGGGAATAGATGTTAGCGGCTATTTTCATGTTAAAGCTCAGTTAGATACGTTATCAGGCGCAGAAAAAATTACCGACATAAAAACTGTCGTCACTCCGTTTATCGATAGCAAGGCGTAGCTTGCAGCAAGCAGTTATTGTTTGCGATGAGCCGGCATTTCTAAGCTGCGTGTGCGGCAGCTGACGGAGATTGCTTTACCTGAAAAAAAAGAATGCTTTTCTAAGCTGCGTGTGCGGCAGCTGACATGCGCCCATCATCAGCGACATAATTCGTACCTTTCTAAGCTGCGTGTGCGGCAGCTGACTAAACAATGTGAAACTTTTCAACGTCGCCGGCTTTCTAAGCTGCGTGTGCGGCAGCTGACCAATCAGGTGTGGAATGTTACCTTCACCAATTTTTCTAAGCTGCGTGTGCGGCAGCTGACCCGGTATTTCGCATTTTTCGTCCGGTATGAAGTTTCTAAGCTGCGTGTGCGGCAGCTGACCACCTTTCTGACCTTTTAATGCATCAAGTTGATTTCTAAGCTGCGTGTGCGGCAGCTGACGGCCGAATCAGGATAAAAAGGTGTGAATATATTTTCTAAGCTGCGTGTGCGGCAGCTGACTTTTTCTTTGCGTTCTGCTTAACAGTATTGCCTTTCTAAGCTGCGTGTGCGGCAGCTGACAAATTGTCCGACCAGCGTAGTAAAACCGTTTTTTTCTAAGCTGCGTGTGCGGCAGCTGACTTGTTTTTCTTTTGTAGTAGATTGATTAGGTTTTTCTAAGCTGCGTGTGCGGCAGCTGACAAGTGGTTAGCGGCTCTTAGCAAGATTCCTTCTTTCTAAGCTGCGTGTGCGGCAGCTGACTGAAGTTCTGGCCGGGCATGACATTATCTTATTTTCTAAGCTGCGTGTGCGGCAGCTGACAAAGGGCCTTGGCTTACTTACGTAAGACCATTTTTCTAAGCTGCGTGTGCGGCAGCTGACATAAAACCATTGCTTGAAGGGTCATTGATACCATTTCTAAGCTGCGTGTGCGGCAGCTGACCAAGAATAAAACAGCGATTGTTATCACTGTATCTTTCTAAGCTGCGTGTGCGGCAGCTGACTAAAGTCATGGGCGCAGACGGTACAACGGTACTTTCTAAGCTGCGTGTGCGGCAGCTGACCTGTTTGGGAAATCTTCAGCGAAGTGTTCGAATTTCTAAGCTGCGTGTGCGGCAGCTGACGAATTTATTCGCGCCAGTTACGACATTAAATCTTTCTAAGCTGCGTGTGCGGCAGCTGACAGTTTCAAGCGGAACGCCTTTTATCACTGAGTTTTTCTAAGCTGCGTGTGCGGCAGCTGACGCTGCAAGATAAAGAAGTCGGTACTATCCGTTTTTCTAAGCTGCGTGTGCGGCAGCTGACCCGCCTGTGGTGTCTACTGCATGCACTGTAAATTTCTAAGCTGCGTGTGCGGCAGCTGACATCAGCTCATTTCGCTGTGCTTCATTAAGATTTTTCTAAGCTGCGTGTGCGGCAGCTGACCGCTACCACCAGACTTATAGTTAATCGTTTTCTTTCTAAGCTGCGTGTGCGGCAGCTGACCGTTCTGTTACAGAGCCAACTTTTGTAATATATTTCTAAGCTGCGTGTGCGGCAGCTGACACTGGCTAATTTACAGTCCGGCCATTACTTCGTTTCTAAGCTGCGTGTGCGGCAGCTGACACACCATTAGCGAAAGCACTTGAAGGGAGGAGTTTCTAAGCTGCGTGTGCGGCAGCTGACTTGTAAGATCGGTAACGGGGCCAATTGCATTTTTTCTAAGCTGCGTGTGCGGCAGCTGACCAGAGCGAGAAACATTATTTTATTTTTCTCACTTTCTAAGCTGCGTGTGCGGCAGCTGACTAAACAAACAGCAATCAATGTTTGAAAGTGTTTTTCTAAGCTGCGTGTGCGGCAGCTGACGCGCCTTTTGCGCCGCCTTGATTTTTAATATATTTCTAAGCTGCGTGTGCGGCAGCTGACAGTTTAACTTAAAGAATCATGGTCGCACGGATTTTCTAAGCTGCGTGTGCGGCAGCTGACATGAACGGAACCAGTAATTAGTCGGTACTGAAAAACATAACTTCAAGATTTAAAATGTACGGCATCTGATTTACGCAAAATTCAGAGCCGTACCCAAAAGCAACATTTCTTATATTTCGCATCAATTTCACTGCAAAATAGCCAAAACTCACCATCTTTTTCGAGCAAAAAGAAAATGGCTAACCACTTTCTCAAGTTCCAGGCACACGCAGCCATTAGAAGGTTTATTGAGTCGCCAACACTGCCCTTTAACCAGTTCTTACACAGCCTAAAATCACTCTTCAAATGCCCGATTACTGGTTCAATTGTTGCCCGTTTTTTACAGAGTTCACTTTTGCGTTTTCTCTTTGCTTGCGAGTCCCGTTTTAATGGCCGGCTAGGGATAACAACTTCTTGGTCAACATACTGCTTACACCCTTTATAGCCTTTATCTACAACGGCTGTAGTGATTTTACTCTTTCGGTGTTTATGGGCATGGTCAAGTGCAGGCTTAAGCAATTTTGAGTCGTGTTCATGCTCGTCATGACTGGCGACACCGATGATTAATTGACTCTGCTCTGTGAGCACGACAGAAGCCTTTTTACCATACTCGTATGGCTTATGGTCTTTGCCTTTCCCTACGCAGTAAACATCGGGTTCATGAAGACTGTAAATCTTGTTCTTGTCTTTACGTTGCTGTGTAATGGCTTTTTCATAATTGGAAAAATTCTCTTTTTGTAAATCAAGGACATCTTGTGGAAGTTTGCGTTGTAGCTCCCTTAAAAGCTTACCTGCGATAACACGCAACCTTTTTAACGCTCTTCTGGCTTTGCTTCGATTTTTGGCATGTCTAAAGCTGCGACAGTCAATGCGTAGCTGTTTGACTTCTTTGACATAAGTACGTCTTTGCTTGATCCCAAATACTTTGGCTAGTTTATTGACTCGGTTAACCACCTTGATGGCAAGTTTGCTATCTGTCGGATAAGTAATGGCTTTTTCTTGGACGGTTGTATCAACGTACACGGTGTCATCTTCAGCTTTGTCACCGTGTAAAGCCACAGATAATGCAAAGATTTTTTCACAGCCTTTTTCACCGATGCGCTTACGAAAAACACTGAGTTCACTGGCATCACAAGGGCGTGCTGTTTGAAACTCTGTCTCACCACAAAACACTTGAAAATACACGTTCATCAGCCATTGTTCGACCAGAGCTTCATCGCTCAATTTGTAGAGCTGCTTGAGTATTAGCAAACCGCACATCAACCGAATTGGCTTCGCTTTACGGCCTAATTTTTTGTATAACGGCTTGAACTCTTCTTCCAACGCTCGCCAATCAAAGGCATTAGCTAAAATGAGTAAAGGGTGAGTTTGCAGAAGTTGGTCTGTGATATTAAACAGACTGGCATGAGGTAAATTTGACGGGCTTTCTTTGAGCATTTTTAGCACCCAAAACGACCAGAAACCGTAGGTTCACTATATCATTTCTGGTCGAAATTGAATGTATCAAATAGCTATATTTTATTAGCGATCAGAATGTTAGATGTTTTTCATGACCGACTAATTAACTGGATTCCACTTTCTAAGCTGCGTGTGCGGCAGCTGACAAGCTTTGCTTAACCCCAATTTAATTACCAATTTTCTAAGCTGCGTGTGCGGCAGCTGACGTGAAGAAGATGAAGCATAAAATCTTAGATACTTTCTAAGCTGCGTGTGCGGCAGCTGACTGCGGCTCCGAATCCGTCCGCACAATGCTTGTTTTCTAAGCTGCGTGTGCGGCAGCTGACTATGAATCAACGGGACAGTCGCTTGAGCAAAGTTTCTAAGCTGCGTGTGCGGCAGCTGACGGGCCGACTTAATGACTGGCGGACTTGGTGAATTTCTAAGCTGCGTGTGCGGCAGCTGACGGCAAAGTATCAGCAAGAACATGGCAATATTGTTTCTAAGCTGCGTGTGCGGCAGCTGACTGATGAAGACCAGAAGGAATCTTTCATGAAATTTTCTAAGCTGCGTGTGCGGCAGCTGACGGGAGAAGTCACAGATAGCGGGGGTAGATTTATTTTCTAAGCTGCGTGTGCGGCAGCTGACTGTAATTGCTAGAAAGCTCAGCGTCGATAGGATTTCTAAGCTGCGTGTGCGGCAGCTGACAGACATGCAAAGCTAATTAGCCGAGTGTCAAATTTCTAAGCTGCGTGTGCGGCAGCTGACGAACTTATAGCCATGGTGAATTTCTCCTTTATTTTCTAAGCTGCGTGTGCGGCAGCTGACACCGTCCCGTCGGGCAATTAGCGAAGCCCTTCTTTCTAAGCTGCGTGTGCGGCAGCTGACAATAGCTGGCCGATATAGTCGGTGCCGTCCCATTTCTAAGCTGCGTGTGCGGCAGCTGACTATGTGATCAATCCTTCATCTAACCGCGTTCCTTTCTAAGCTGCGTGTGCGGCAGCTGACCAGCTTCTTAATGTTAGCGCCGCCTAGAGACTTTTCTAAGCTGCGTGTGCGGCAGCTGACGTTGAATACACATAATAAGGAGCCCAGATTATTTTCTAAGCTGCGTGTGCGGCAGCTGACAACGGCTCTGCCTGTAAGAAGTAACCCTCAACTTTCTAAGCTGCGTGTGCGGCAGCTGACGTCGTAAGATGATGGTTATGGCTGGAGAACTTTTTCTAAGCTGCGTGTGCGGCAGCTGACATATTAGAGCAGGTTTATTCACAAAATTATTTTTTCTAAGCTGCGTGTGCGGCAGCTGACATACACCCTCTTTTTTTCTGCATTTGCTTAATTTTCTAAGCTGCGTGTGCGGCAGCTGACTTCGACTGTTTCTGTTTCCACTTTTTATTTGTTTTCTAAGCTGCGTGTGCGGCAGCTGACCCCAATCTTTGGCGATTTGCTCATGCGTTTTATTTCTAAGCTGCGTGTGCGGCAGCTGACACTGGCTATTAGCCATCGATACATAAGCCGACTTTCTAAGCTGCGTGTGCGGCAGCTGACGCCTTTTAACGGATGGAATTGGTAATACTCATTTTCTAAGCTGCGTGTGCGGCAGCTGACAATTAGCTCGTAAAGCCGTAAAACGTTTTGGTTTTCTAAGCTGCGTGTGCGGCAGCTGACTTTGTCTCATTTCCTTTCCAAATACCGCATTATTTCTAAGCTGCGTGTGCGGCAGCTGACTCTTTCCAATCTTCTTATGTGGTAATGTTACATTTCTAAGCTGCGTGTGCGGCAGCTGACGGAGAAGCAATTTATACAAACCCACTAGGACATTTCTAAGCTGCGTGTGCGGCAGCTGACCAGGAACCTGCTGCCCTTTATATTTAAAACTATTTCTAAGCTGCGTGTGCGGCAGCTGACTTAAATAAATTGTGTAACTCATGCTGGGTGAGATTTCTAAGCTGCGTGTGCGGCAGCTGACAGACCGACTTATGTAAAAGTTTAAATATTAGCTTTCTAAGCTGCGTGTGCGGCAGCTGACCCGTAGTTAATCTTCTTCAACTTCAGCGCTAATTTCTAAGCTGCGTGTGCGGCAGCTGACATTCAGGTAAAGAAGTGCGTTTGGTGGTAGATTTTCTAAGCTGCGTGTGCGGCAGCTGACTTAGTGGTGAAAGCGTTATTTTTACAATTTAATTTCTAAGCTGCGTGTGCGGCAGCTGACAGCATTGCTGAGCAAATGAATGTGAAGCAACATTTCTAAGCTGCGTGTGCGGCAGCTGACGCTCAACTTTATCAAGTAAAGTTTGACTTGCATTTCTAAGCTGCGTGTGCGGCAGCTGACAAAAAGCATGCAGTGACAGCCCATACAAATTTATTTCTAAGCTGCGTGTGCGGCAGCTGACACCTTGTAAGCGCTGTTTGCCATTAACATCTTTTTCTAAGCTGCGTGTGCGGCAGCTGACAAAAGAACCTTTGCCAATTAATTTTAAACCTGTTTTCTAAGCTGCGTGTGCGGCAGCTGACATCATGTTGGGGCAAATCTTGAGAAAGTATTGTTTCTAAGCTGCGTGTGCGGCAGCTGACTCTTTCCAATCTTCTTATGTGGTAATGTTACATTTCTAAGCTGCGTGTGCGGCAGCTGACGGAGAAGCAATTTATACAAACCCACTAGGACATTTCTAAGCTGCGTGTGCGGCAGCTGACCAGGAACCTGCTGCCCTTTATATTTAAAACTATTTCTAAGCTGCGTGTGCGGCAGCTGACGTTGATTCAATTTCCACATCGTAGAAGCTTTATTTCTAAGCTGCGTGTGCGGCAGCTGACGCCGAATACTACCAAAACAAAGCCGCTAAAGTTTTCTAAGCTGCGTGTGCGGCAGCTGACAATGACTTTGCGCCAGTTTGACCAGTTGCCATTTTCTAAGCTGCGTGTGCGGCAGCTGACTCCATCATTAAGAGAAGCTGCAAACCAATAAATTTCTAAGCTGCGTGTGCGGCAGCTGACTAAGAAACACGTTCTAACCAACTTGTACGGAATTTTCTAAGCTGCGTGTGCGGCAGCTGACACGTGACCATTTAAAGCCATTGCTTTTTAATATTTCTAAGCTGCGTGTGCGGCAGCTGACAAAGAAGAACAAGACGCCAAGCGTGACCAATTTTTCTAAGCTGCGTGTGCGGCAGCTGACGGAAGGTCTGGTATTACGTCATGGTGACAACTTTTCTAAGCTGCGTGTGCGGCAGCTGACGCTCTGGTTGTACCGCTGCGATTTCCATCTTTTTTCTAAGCTGCGTGTGCGGCAGCTGACATGGCCTCGCCTAATGTAACCACTGGCATTATTTTCTAAGCTGCGTGTGCGGCAGCTGACGAGATGTTCGACATACACAGCGTTTTCATCTTTTTCTAAGCTGCGTGTGCGGCAGCTGACGCCCCAGTAAACTGTACCGCGACTTGTTGTCGGTTTCTAAGCTGCGTGTGCGGCAGCTGATCCTAATTTTCCAGTAATAATATAAAAAGACATTTTCTAAGCTGCGTGTGCGGCAGCTGACAAAAAACATGTTTTGGATCGCGTTTATATAACATTTCTAAGCTGCGTGTGCGGCAGCTGACTAAGCCTGACTGCAGGTGATGCTGCCAGTGGTTTTCTAAGCTGCGTGTGCGGCAGCTGACTCTGTTTGATTTTCGTCAGACGTTGTTCAAACTTTCTAAGCTGCGTGTGCGGCAGCTGACACTACATGTAAAATGGATTTGTATGATAGATTTTTCTAAGCTGCGTGTGCGGCAGCTGACTTCTGGATCACTTCGCCCGCCTTTTCTCGTGTTTTCTAAGCTGCGTGTGCGGCAGCTGACATCATCCCACACATCACCGATATAAATGGTTTTTTCTAAGCTGCGTGTGCGGCAGCTGACCGTGATAATCACATCACTCAGCCGTTGTTTTATTTCTAAGCTGCGTGTGCGGCAGCTGACAACTTTTTTGATCTCGCTGAATAGCCTTAAGCTTTCTAAGCTGCGTGTGCGGCAGCTGACGACCTTATAAGACGGCTGTTGATTGGCGAGAATTTCTAAGCTGCGTGTGCGGCAGCTGACAAATCAGTCAGTCAGAAGTGGCGATTCATCAATTTCTAAGCTGCGTGTGCGGCAGCTGACTAGAGATTTTGAAGCAAAAAATAAGTTACAGCAAGTGTTTCAGGTGTTTTTACCTAAAAATACCAATCAAAAACACACCAAATGTAACCTGTTGATTTATATATGTTTGTTAAAGAGCCTGAAAATAAAGGTTAAAACCAAGGTACGGTTGCTGTTTTACTAAGCCCAAACTGATCACAAACACCATCGACTTTTTTATCAGTAGACTCACTAAATTTCAGGTATCTCCTGTGTTGATGTCCACTTGAACCTATTACTGATTCTAATGGCCAACGGGTCAATTGAACTTTCATCATTTTGGCTTTATAGGCTTTTTCTTCCTCTTCTGAAATTGAGCCACGCTTTTTTGGTTTTCTCAAGTGGCTAAGGCTCATATTGCTTTGCCAGCGAGAAATATTCCGGTAAACGACTTTTTCAGGTATTCACTTTCCCCGCAAACACCTTGTAACAAGGAAAACTTACACCGATATCTGAAGATTTCAAATCACAAAGTGCTTTATGCGGCTTTGTATAGTGCCAGTATACCGCATCTGACACTCCCCGCCCTGAAGGGCGAGGGTTCTTAAATTACGCTAAGAACCTTTCTCGTTCAACACGCTTTCCCTGGATTAGCGTTTTGTATGGCGAGGATTGCTGACTTTCTCACCGCTATCAGTTCCTTCTAAATGCTCTTCAGATGCGGTTAATACAATAAACAGACAGCTAAAGTCAGTCTGATGAGGCGATAAAATCAGCCTCATCATCCGGAAATTAACGCATGCGCGCAGCCGCCTCAGTCATTACCACTTGTTTCTTAGCTTGTAATAACTCACTTAATTTATCAGCGATTTCGGTATTTTCTTGTGAGCCGGCAAACAGCCCGGATGCGGATCCTTTAGCAAATACCTGCACGTCCGCGGCCGTGTGATCGTTCGTCGTCCAGCCTGTGTTGCTGCGCAGATTAATCAAATCAATAATGGCTGATGTGAAGTGTTGTTCATCTTTAGCGTGAGCCTCAGATAAGGTTTTCCATTCTGCTTCAGCTGGCTCAAAACCAATGAGTTCCGCTAAACCCGTTCGCCAGTCTCCGCGGCCGGTAAGCTGTTTTGCCATGGTCATCGGGCTGGCTTTCACTTTGTGAAGCACGGCAGGATCCCATGATTTACTGTCATTGGCTCCCACGGTTAAACCGCCGGTTTCATGATCAGCGGTGATCACCAAAAGAGTGTCAGGATGCTTGCGAATAAAGGCTTCAACCACTTCGATGGCACGAGCGAACTCATCCATTTCGCCCATGGCAGTGGCGATATCATTGGCGTGGCCGGCCCAGTCGATGATGCTGCCTTCAACCAGTAACATAAAGCCTTTGTCATTCTGAGACAGCAGCTCTAACGACTTCTGAGTCATCTTACTCAGCTGGCGGCCGGCAGGGTTATCGATTACCCAGGGTAATTGCACTTGCGCAAACAGACCGAGCACTTTGCCTTCACGCAGGTTATTGAGGTCATCAAATTTATCAATGACTTGATAGCCTTTGTCCTCAAATTTACTCAGTAAATCTTTTGAGAAATACTTTTGCCCCCCGCCCAGCATCACATCCACGCCTGTGTAAAGATAATCATGTGCGATTTGCCGGTAATTTTTACGGCTTTCGTTGTGGCTTAAAAAGCCGGCGGGCGTGGCGTGATTAACCTGTGACGTGACAGCAATGCCGATGGCTTTGCCCTTCTGCCGGGCTTTTTCTAATAGCGTTTGCATCGGGCGCTTACGGGTATCCATGCCTATCGCGCCGTTATAGGTTTTGGTGCCTGTCGATAGCGCCGTCGCCGCTGCCGCTGAGTCGGTTACGTAGCCGCTGATTCGAGCAGGAGCCGTTCTCGCCATCCCGACGAGCAGACGATCAAAAACCGTGGTTTCGATCGCTTCAGTATCCGGGTTGTCTTTGTAATAGCGATAAGCCGTGGTATAGGCAGACCCCATACCATCACCAATCATATAAACGATGTTTTTAGGTGTCTGAGGCGCATCGGTTTGGTGATCCGCCGCCGCTGCCGATGGCGTCAGCAAGACTAACGCGATGAGTCCTTTCATTTTATTTTGCATTATTGTTTCTCTTTCAGTCGTGTTTCAACGGCATCAAATAACATACCTGTGATGCTGATATTATAAGCGGCTTCGATTTCTTTAATACAAGTCGGGCTTGTAACGTTGATCTCAGTGAGTTTGTCACCGATGACATCAATACCGACAAAGATGAGGCCGCGTTTTTTCAATTCCGCCCCAAGTGAATGAGCAATCTTACGGTCACTTTCTGACAAGGGCCGCGGCTGAGCGCGGCCGCCGGCGGCCAGATTTCCGCGGGTTTCGCCTTTTCGCGGAATGCGTGCCAATGAGTAAGGCACAGGTTCACCGTCCACGATCAGAATGCGTTTGTCCCCTTCGGTAATCTCAGGAATAAACGCCTGCGCCATGGCATAGGTCTGACCGTGATTGGTTAAGGTCTCGATGATAACGCCGAGGTTGGGATCATCGGATTTCACACGAAAAATTGAGCTGCCGCCCATGCCGTCAAGCGGTTTTAAAATGATATCCTGATGCTGAGTATGAAAGGCGCGGATACGTCGGGCATCACGGGTAACCAGCGTCGCCGGCGTGTGTTCGGCAAACCAGGCGGTAAAGAGTTTTTCATTGGCGTCGCGCAGGCTTCGCGGCTTGTTGACGATTAACGTCCCCTGCTCCTCGGCCCGCTCAAGCATGTAGGTGGCGTAAATGTACTCAGTGTCAAACGGCGGATCTTTTCGCATTAAAATGACATCAAGCTCCGCAAGCGGTGTATTCTGAGATTCACCCAGCTCAAACCATGATGCCGTCTCTTCTTTTACCGACAGCGGCTTCATCTCCGCTACGGCCTCCCCGTCAACCAATGCCAGATCCCGCATCTCCATATAATACAGCTGATAACCGCGAGCCTGAGCCGCCGTTAACATCGCGAGGCTGGAGTCTTTTTTGATGTTGATATCCTGAATCGGATCCATCACGATACCGAGCTTAATCATTGTTATTCCTTATCGCTTATAAGTACCCGCCGACTATAAGTTTTGTCACTTTTTGACGCCCGTCTTAAGCCCCCGGCGGCGTTATTCTCGCCTGAAAGACTGCCGGTATTACCGCGTAAGAGCGCTTAACCCGGGCGCCGGAAATATCGAAAACCTGTAATCAGGTACTTAAATCACCGAATTTGAGTTGTAGCGCGCTGATCGCCGTCAGCGCCGCGGTTTCGGTTCTTAAGACGCGGGGACCGAGTAAAATGTCCGTAAACTGACGCTGCTCTGTCATGGCTATCTCTTCTTGAGACAAACCACCTTCAGGGCCGATCAGCAGCCGGACTTTGTTATTTTCAAGCTGTAAGCCGTTTATGCCGCGGCTGGCTCTGGGGTGCAGATTCAGTTTCAGTGAATCCGACTGTTCAGCGCACCATTGCTCCAGTGTCATCGCGGGCCGAACTTCAGGCGCCACGCTGCGCCCGGACTGCTCACAAGCGCTGATGACAAGCTTCTGCCACTGCTGTTGTTTTTTGGCTAAACGATCGCCGCTAAGCTTTACGCCGCATCGTTCAGAAAATAACGGCGTGATCCTCGATACCCCCAGTTCCACGGATTTCCGCAGCGTGAAATCCATTCTGTCACCGCGGGAAATCACTTGCCCTAAGTGCAGTTTAAGTGGTGACTCTCTCGGGTTTGCTTGTGCCTCAAGCACCTTAACCGTGACGCGCTTTTTAGAGGTTTCTGTTATTTCAGCGGGGTAATCGTTACCGTCACCGTTAAAAAGGCAGACTTTATCTCCGGCTGTCATTCTCAGCACTCTGCCGATGTGACCGGCGGGATCGTCATCTAATACAGTAACTTGACCGACAGTAAGACGGCCGGTCTGGAAAACTCTTGGTATTCTCATTTAATTATATGTGTCGCAGGCACGCTGAACAAAAGGGTTATGATTTCCCTGATAGACCGCGATAACCTTTTCTCGTTGACATTCAAATTTATTGACAGGATAACTGTTATTCCATGCTTTGAACAAGTTTAATTGCTGTTTAGACAGGGTAAAATTGTAGGCCTGACTCATGTATAAATAGGTACGGGCAATGGCGCCGCGGCTGGCCGGCGGAGGCTGAACTTTGCGGCCTTTAAAGTCCACTAATACCCGGCACCGTCCGTACTGGCGTGGTTTGCCGTTCCACTGACTGAAACGGTAGTTGCTGCGATCGCCGTTTACCTCACCGATTGCCGGCACTAAGTTGTGCAGATCCGACGCCATTAAATTGAACGCCCGGCTGGTTTTAGCGCAGTGTTTCCGGGCCGAGACTTTTCCCGCTCGCCGCCAGCATCGCAGCTGGTGACCGAACTTCCATGCCGGTACGATATGTTCCCATTCAATGCGGCCGGCGCGTTTAGGTTGTTTTCTGGCTTTGTAACCGCATTGACTGAGCAAGGGACGCCATTTTTTTGATTTAGTGCTGATGTCACAGCCGCAGTAGAAAGTTCTGGCATCAAGCCGGGTTGAGTATATCTTTTTCAGTAAGCGTCCGGCCTGACGAAAATTCTGCGCCCGCTCCGCCGCTTCAGTCCGAGCGACGAAAAAGACTGAAATCAATCCGATAAAAATGACTGACAGAATTTTATATGACGGCATTACCGCTACCGAAAACGACCAGGATAATTTAATGGTAGAGTTCAGCGCTGAATTGATCAATATCAGCCTGTTGCCGGCTAACTTAAGCAGTTAGGGATCTCGCGGTTCAAAAGATACCGATTTAAATTTCAGCGCTTCATTTTTCCTGCCTTGCGCAGGCGGAAAATGACATAAAACTGAATAACTTTTAGTCAGCGCTTATTGCGCTAATTTTAATGTACTCAGACAGCGCCTGCAGCGATACTGAGCCTGTTTGCGAGTCACTTTATTATGACGTATGACGCTTAACTTTATCACACCGCACCGGCACTGATAGTCAAATTCCGCCCGGGCTTTATTAACGACCTCAAAATTGTGTGTGGTTTTGGGCGGCAGCTGATAAAGACTGATCATTAACGACCGCCATTCTTTCCCGTGAGGCTTTACCCGGCCAAAGAGCTGATAACAGAGTAAATGACAGATTTCGTGCGCTACGACTTCGTCAATAAAAGCCTGCTCATTAACTTCCAGCATTTGTGCGTTAAAGCGAATTTTATTGGTTTGTAAGTACGCCGTTCCCGCGCTTTTTCCCCGCAGCTTAAAGCTGATTTCCGGTCGTTTAAAGTGACGATTAAGTTGTTGCTCCGCGATTTGGTAACACTGCTCAACTTTATTCAGTGTCTGCCGCTGCCAGAAGGTAATCAAACAAGTACTCCGTCCAGTTGCGTTTGTTAGCGCACTGCCGCGCCCAAGTTAGTTTATAGCCGCAATTATATAAATTAATTCAGTATGTTAGCTTTGTTGTTTCATCATTATTATTGACGGAATTTAGCGACTTATTTCTGAATCATCTCACTGAAACGCACAAGCATGTTTGTGAGCCGAGGGTGATTCGTAAAGCGGCCGTCTGCCGGCGTTATATCTGATTAACGAGATATACATACAGCCACGTCCGCACAATTCTGTGTTGCATATGGCCGCTTTACCAACCACTGAAAACATCAAACGCAACCGGACCGGAAACGTCAGAGATGATCACTCCATCTCCTCCCACTCAATCCCCATGGCTTGCATCAGCTTTTTCGCTTCTTCGGGAACGCTGTCAGGCTGAGTTTTAGATAAGTCGGTATCGTCCGGCAGAGGCTGACCCGTGAAAGCGTGTAAAAAGGCTTCACATAACAATTCACTGTTGGTCGCATGACGTAAATTTTTAATTTGGCGGCGGGTGCGCTCATCAGTCAGAATTTTGAGCACTTTTAACGGAATCGAGACAGTGATCTTTTTTACTTGCTCACTCTTTTTGCCGTGCTCAGCGTAAGGGCTGATGTATTCTCCGTTCCATTGTGTCATTCACTCACCTGTATTCATGCTTTGTTGTAAATATCGCGGCTCTTTCTTTGTTCACAGTAAATAAGAGCACGGCAGATTTTAAAGCCTTTAAAGTCACAGTCAAATTATCGCACTAATTGCCCGGACATGACAAATGTTCAGATGTCTGAACGGCTGGTATTTCTTGACCGGCAACAGAATAAAACCTAACCTAGACGTCTAGACATCTATTTTTAAACAGCTGAAAAAGTAATGGAAAACAAAGAGCGACAGCGGTAAGAACCGGACTTGAAACGGACGCTCAATATGGATCTGTAGTGCCGCCGCTGTATTTATCAACGAACTACTGCTTCGATGAGGGGATTAATCCCGGAGCGTTTGATTACAGTCGCAGCGGTAATCCGACAAGAGCGTTGCTCGCGGAAACTCTTGCCAAATTGGAGCACGGGGCCGGAGCTGTGATAACCAACACCGGCATGTCAGCCGTCACTTTAGTTTTACAGCTTCTGTCACCTGATGATTTACTGATTGCGCCCCATGACTGTTATGGCGGCAGCTTAAGATTATTTAAAAGCTTAGCTGAAAAAGGGGCTTTTAAATTACAAGTTGTCGATCAAACGAATTCAGAGCGGTTACACCGAGCGCTTGAGCTCAAGCCGAGTATGGTTTGGCTGGAGACCCCGAGTAATCCTTTGTTAAGGATTGTGGATATACAGGCGATTGCCGCGTCACTGCGTGATTCGAAGGCACTGTTAGTGGTTGACAATACATTTCTGTCGCCTATGTTACAGCAGCCGCTTTTGTCAGGGGCTGATATCGTCGTTCATTCGACGACCAAATACATCAACGGCCACAGTGACGTGGTGGGCGGCGTGGTAATCGCCAAAACTCAAGCCCACGCGGAGCTGATTGACCGGTGGGGTAATACACTCGGGCTGACCGGCGGGGCTTTTGACGCTTATCTGACTTTAAGAGGCGTGCGAACGTTACCGGTAAGAATCCGCCAGCATGAGGCGAACGCCAAGATGGTGGTTGAGGTATTAAGTCGCCATCATCAAGTGGCGCGGTTATATTATCCGGGATTAGTGAGCCACGCGGGCCATGAAATCGCGGCTAAACAACAGCAGGGTTACGGTGCGATGGTAAGTTTTGAGCTAAAAGGCGACCATAACACTCTGATTCGTTTCGTACATCGTTTACAATTGTTTTCCCTCGCTGAAAGCTTAGGCGGAGTTGAAAGTCTGGTTTGTGTGCCGGCGTTAATGACTCATCGCTCGATGGACGAGCGGGCGCGAATCAAAGCCGGTATCAGTCCGATGCTGATTCGGCTGTCGGTCGGTGTTGAAGACGGAGATGATTTAGCCGCCGATCTTCAGCAATCGCTCGAAAGTCTATAAAAATTCTTAAATCGGAGACAAGGAAAGATGACAATTTGTCACTTACATAAATTTGGCGGCTCGAGTCTGGCGGATGCTGACGGTTACCGGCGCGTAGCGCATATTTTGATGACTCATGGGCACGCCGGTGACATGGTCGTTGTTTCCGCGGCCGGTAAGTCCACCAATAAACTTTATCAGCTGATTGAGCTCCGTCACAGCCGCCGTTTATGGCGGCAAGCCTTACAAGAGCTGATCGACTACCAACAGCGGCTGGCTGAAAACTTACTGGATAACGCCAAGGCGGGAGATTTCAGAGAAAAGCTGGCCGCGGACAGCACGGAGCTGGCGAGCATGCTCAGCCGGGATGAGCTGCCGGAATACGATAAAAATCAGCTGGTGGCGTTCGGCGAAATCTGGTCATCCCGTTTACTGGCGGCATTTTTAGCCCGCAGCGAGATCAGCGCGAAAGCGGTTGACAGCAGAAAAATTCTGATTGCCGAAAATGATGTGGTCGCTAAGGTTAACGCTCAGATTTCCAGAGCCCGCCTTCAGGAATTAATTGACGCCAACCCTGAGACAAGACTGGTGTTTACCGGGTTTATTTGCGGCGACGGCGAGGGGAATACCCTGCTTTTAGGCCGTAACGGTTCTGATTACAGCGCCAGTTTACTGGCGAGCTTCGCGGGTGTTGATCAAATTACCATCTGGACGGATGTCGAAGGCGTATACAATGCCGATCCGAATAAAATTACTGACGCCAGGCTGTTAACCTCACTGTCACTATCAGAAGCCGACCGGCTGGCTAAGCTGGGCTCGCCGGTATTACACAGCAGAACCCTGCAACCTTTATCCGGCTCCGACGCGAGCCTGGCGGTTCGATCAAGTTTCGCGTCTCATACTCAGTACACCCTGATAGAGCCGAACAGCGCCGCGGCCTGTGAGCCCGTTATTACCAGTTTACCTAAAGTCGAGCTATTGCGGCTGAACAGTGAAGCCGAAGGCGAGGTGATTCTCGCTGAGCTTGAAAAACACGGCGTCAGTCCGCTGGCGTGGTGGGCGCACTCTAATCGGGTTTTTGAATTAGCCGCCACCACTGAAAACAAATCAAAACTCATCAGTATCTTAGCGCCGTTTTGTACGCGCGGCAGTCAGGTCGCCTCAACGTCAAGATTCGGTTTAGTGGGTTTGGTGAGTCAGGATGCCGCGAAACATCGTCACGGTTACTCAAGGCTGTTAAACCGCCATTCAAAACCGATTTTTCAGGATGACAATAGCTTAGTCGCGTTGGTGCCGAAAGCGGATGTTGATGTTCTGTCTTTTAAAGTACACAAGCGTTGCACCGCCGCTAAAAAACGTATCGGCGTGATTGTGTTCGGGCTGGGCAATATCGGTCAGGCCTGGCTGCGGCTGTTTAAAGACCGTGTCTTCAGACTTGAGCAATCACTGCAAATTCAGCTTGAGGTCGCGGGTCTGATTTCCACTGATAAAGCCTTGGTGAGCGACGGCGCGCTTGATTTGACCTCATGGCATGAAAACCTGCGACAAGCCGGTCAGCCGTGGCGTTATCAAGAGTTGCTGCGTCAGTTTGAAGCGCTGACTTACGACGAGCTCATCGTGCTTGATATTACCGCCAGTGCCAGTTTAACCCTAAAGTACGCCGAGTTTTTACAGCGCGGCATCCATCTTGTGAGCGCCAATAAGCTCGCCGGCTCCGGGCCGTCAGCGTTTTATAAAGAGCTCAATCACCATCTGCAAAGCCGGCGTTTATTCTGGCGGTATAACGCCAGCTGCGGCGCGGGACTCCCGATTCAGTCCACGCTGTCGGAGCTTTGTCACGGTGGTGACAGCATCCGTAAAATCGGCGGTATTTTCTCAGGTACTTTGTGTTGGTTATTTGAGCATTATAACACCGGCGAGGCGTTTTCGTCGCTGGTGCTGAAGGCCAAAGAGCAGGGGATCACTGAGCCGGATCCCAGAGATGATCTTTGCGGCCGGGACATGCAGCGTAAACTGCTGATTCTTGCCCGCGAGCTGGGGCTTGATCTTGAGCTGGATGACATTGAACTTGAGTCTCTGGTTCCGCCTCACTTAGTGCATGTGTCAAAACAGGAATTTATCGATCGCATTGATGAAATTGATGCCCCGATCCAATCACAATGGCTTGACGCCATAGAAAGCGGCAAAGTAATGCGCTATACCGCCGAGCTTGAGCACCGGGCGTTTAACGTAAAAGCCAAGGTCGGGCTCGAGCGGGTTGATGCTTCCCATCCGTACGCTAATTTAACTCCGGGTGATAATATCTTTGTTATTGAAAGTGAATTTTACAACGACACGCCGCTCATCATCCGTGGTCCGGGAGCGGGAAGAGCGGTTACGGCCGCGGCGGTTCAAGCGGATTTAGTGCAAATCTGTCGTGATTTAATGCTGGATTAAATTTTCGCGGGCCGTCTTGGTTCTGCGCGATTTCTGAAGATTAGCCGCGACTTAAAACTGATAATATTTTTTGATTTTGTCATATCGGCTCAGGCTGGTTTCCGGCGATTTTTATCAAAAAAAAATCATAAAGAAAGAACTCCGGCTTTCGCCGGAATGACGAAAAAACTTATCGGCGGCTACGGCTGATTTTTCCGGTTTAAGCCCTTACAAATCCGCGGTAGATTAAAATTTAATCTTGACAAGGTGCCCTATATCTATGATATTTCTATCCAGACGTCTAAACGTCTATTTTATTGGGTTGTTCAGGATTTTCGTCATGGCATTTAATCACGCGCGACATTCCGCTTTGCTGAATCAGAGTCTTTCTGAGCATAACGGCGATATGAATGTGTCTTTTGAATTCTTTCCGCCGGCGAATGCTGAGACGGAGCAAAGACTGTGGAATTCAATTTTGCGCCTTGAGCCGTTAAACCCGCGTTTTGTTTCAGTCACATACGGAGCCCTGAGCGGGGTCAGAGACAGAACTCATCATGTGATAGAGAAAATACAGCGTCAGACGCGGCTGACGGCGGCGCCGCATTTGACATTGATTGACGCTGAAGACGCCGAGATCAGAGAAATCGCGCGCCAATACTGGAACTCAGGCGTTGATCATATCGTCGCGCTCAGAGGCGATATTCCTCAGGGCTACGGTAATCCGCAGCGTTACGCGTCTGATTTGGTCTCGCTGCTTCGCTCCGTCGCCGACTTTGATATCTCGGTGGCGGCCTATCCCGAAGTGCATCCTGACGCCGCCAACGCACAGGCTGATCTGGTTAACTTAAAGAGAAAAGTTGAGGCGGGCGCCTCAAGGGCGATCACTCAGTTTTTCTTTAATATCGAAACTTACCTGAGATTTCGTGACCGCTGCGCCGCCGCCGGCATTGAGGTCGAAATCGTGCCCGGAATATTACCGGTAACGAATTTTAAACAGTTACTGAAGTTCGCGGGGGCGACCAACGTATCGATTCCGCAATGGCTCCATCTCCAGTTTGAAGGCTTAGAAAATGATATTGAAACCCGGCAGCTGGTAGGCGCGAATATAGCGATTGATATGGTGAAAGTACTGGCTACGGAAGGCGTAAAAGATTTTCACTTTTACACCTTAAACCGTCCGGAACTGACCTATGCCATTTGTCACACACTAGGCGTCCGCCCCAGAAAGGTGGCCTGAGGTTATTCATCTTCTCTGAGCCACTGAGCGGCACGCTTAGCGAAGTAAGTTAAAATACCGTCGGCACCGGCGCGTTTAAAGCAGAGCAATGATTCCATAATGACAGGTTTTTCAGCTAACCAGCCATTTTGAACCGCCGCCATGTGCATGGCGTATTCACCGCTGACCTGATAAGCGAAAGTCGGCACCGCGAGCTCTGATTTCACACGGCGAACCACATCAAGATACGGCATTCCCGGCTTCACCATCACCATATCGGCGCCTTCCTCAATATCAAGCGCGACCTCATGCAAGGCCTCATCGATATTGGCCGGATCCATTTGATAACCGTGTTTATTTCCGCCTTTCAGATTACCCGCGGAGCCTACCGCGTCCCGGAACGGGCCGTAGTAGTTTGAGGAATACTTGGCGGAATAGGCCATGATTTGGGTATTCACATGACCCGCCGCCTCCAGCGCGTCACGGACCGCGCCGATACGACCGTCCATCATATCTGAAGGGCCAACCATATCCGCGCCCGCCTCAGCGTGGGAGAGCGCTTGTTTTACCAGAATTTCAGTCGTGACGTCATTGATGATATAACCTTCATCGTCAATGATCCCGTCCTGTCCGTGAACGGTAAAAGGATCAAGCGCCACATCCGTCATAACGCCTAATTCCGGATGAGCCGCTTTTAACGCTCTTACCGCGCGCTGAACTAAGCCGTCAGGATTATAAGCTTCCTCAGCCGTCAGGGACTTTTTATCCGCCGGGATCACGGGGAAAATCGCAATCAACGCAATGCCGAGCTCAACCAGCTCTTTTGCCTCTTCAAGCAGCAGATCCGAGGTATAGCGTTTTACGCCGGGCATCGACGCCACGTCTTCAGTACGGTTCTCACCTTCAAGGACGAACATCGGATAGATTAAGTCATTGACTGTAAGCTGATTTTCGGCCATTAAACGTCGGCTGAAATCATGTTTGCGCATGCGACGCATTCTGCGTCCGGGAAAAGCGCCTGAAACTCTATTCACGGTAAACTCCTAACTTGTTATCCGTTAATGAAACGGCCGGAAACTCTGTATCATTTACCGCCGTCTCTTGATTGAATTAAGCTGAAACCGCGGCTTTCGATTTACAGGTAAATGCTCTTACCTGATCTCTGCCGTTAGCCTTGGCATAATACAACGCTTTGTCAGCTTGCCCGAACACGGTTCCGGCATGTTCGTCGTCGGTCACTATCGCGGCGCTCAGGCCGATACTCACGGTTAAGAAGATATTCTTTTCATGCCAGCGAACGGCCTGGCCGCGGATTTTTTGACGAATTTTCTCAGCGACAATCTCAGCGCCTTTGGCATCGGTATTCGGCAGAATAACAGCAAACTCCTCGCCGCCGTAACGCGCCACGATATCGGACGGCCGGAGCAGCTCAGATTTAATTAATGTCGCCACGTGCTTTAAGGCCTCATCACCGGCAAAATGACCGTAGGTATCGTTGATAAGCTTAAACTTATCGATATCGAGCATCATAATCGCAAGCGGTGTTTGCTGACGCCGGCTTAATTTAGCCTCGGCAATGAGACGCTTATCAAAAGCGTTACGGTTTTTAACGCCGGTTAATGTGTCGATTGTCGATTGCTCTTTGAGCCGGTCATGGGCTTCATTCAGCTCACGATAGGCAAATTCGAGCTCTAACGTGCGCTCCTGTACCATATGCTCTAGCTGATCTTTATTTTGAATTTCAGCGTCTAACGCCTCTTCTCTGGCCTTTTTGATCCGCTCTGCCTGAATAAGCGCTTTTTGCTGAATACGCATCTTTTCTTTACGCTCATCATGGAAACGAATCGCCAGAATAAATGTCATTACGATGGTTTCTATGGTTAAGCCCAGAATCACGGGTACCTGAGGGTCAATTTCCGTAGAAAAAACCCCGAGGTAAACCAAACAAGTGGCGCCGGCTCCGAATATAACGGCCAGCCATCCCAGAGCGTACAGTTTCGCCAGCTTATGACCTCTGAGCGCCTGCCATGTCGTCAGCGCCATTAAGGCGATCACAACCGCAAGTACCGCGTTGATTTCAATTAATAAGGCCAGTTTATGACTGATAAAAAATGAAATAACAGCAAGTAACAGGCTGATTATCGCCCCGGTACGGCAATATTTAAAAATTAACAGATTTGTCACTCGCAGCCGCAAAATTTTTTCTGTCAGCATTAAGGCAAAGGCCATCGTCAGCGGTATCAGCACCGGCAGGGCGTGAGCCTGAACGGCCGGAGAGTCCGGCCAGATATATTGAAAAGACAAACCTTCAGTGGTCGCGACAGTCAGCGCCGTGAACAGAACAAACCCTGAGAAATAGCCGTAACTGAACGAGCGAGTCACCAGAGCGAAAACTAAACTGAACAGGCCGATACCAAAGAGTGAACCCAGGTGAATTCCGGTAACCACAGGAATGCTGTCCGATGATTCTAAATAAGACCCGGCAGAACCCAGTGTCAGCGGGGCGCGGCCGCTGCCCTGAGTGTTTATTTTTATATAGAGTGTGTGTATGTCCGCGGCTTTGAGCTCTACCGGGTAATAAAAATCAATCTTTTTAATTTCGCGTCCGCTGAAAGGGAAGCTGTCACCCATCTGCCGCCTGTCGACTAAAATACCGTTCACATAATGGTAGATCTCGATAACATCCAGGTGCGGATTACCGATTTTAAGAATGCGTTCAAGTCTTGGCGTCTGAGTGGTGAGCTGTAATTGCAGCCAGTAATTATGCGCGCCGATCATTTGAGTGTCAGAGATCTTTCGGGGACGCCAATATATATCCGGCTGAGCGATGACCTGATCGATGTCTCTGATGTCACTTTTATCCAGAATCAGGGTGTTGCCGTCAAGATTGATCGGCGCTGAGCCCGAAACCTGAGTCGGCGCAACGCCGCCCGCGGCAACGGCGCAATGAGTCAAAAATAAAAAAACAAAAATAAATATACGACTCATACTCTTGTTTACTCCAACCCGAAGAAGTCTATTGTATTGTTAAGGCATTGTTTCGCCAGGTACTCCGTCGGTTCTTGCCTTAACTGAGCCACGGTCGCGGCGATATGGGGTAAATATCTGGGGTAGTTGGTTCCTGATTTAGGTTTAGGTTTTAAATTCCTTGGTAAAAGATAAGGACTGTCGGTTTCCAGCATCAGGCGGTTACCGGGAATATATTTAACCGCCCGCGCCAGGGATTGTCCGCGGCGCTCATCACAAACCCAGCCGGTAACACCAATATGAAGATCTTGCTCCAGACAGGCTTCGAGTTCTTCTCTTGTTCCGGTAAAGCAATGTAAAACGGCTTTGCTGAGTGATGAACGATATTGTTTTATCAGCCCGATAAACTCATCGTGCGCGTCACGACAATGCATATAAACCGGCGTTCGGGTGTCGCATGCAATTTGAAGTTGAGCTTCAAAGGCTTTCAGTTGCTCTGCCGGCGTTGAGAAGTTGCGGTTAAAATCAAGACCGCACTCACCGACAGCGACAATGGTTTGCTGTCGCAAAAGAGAAAGCAGATCGCTGCTGCTCTTATCATTCCATCGGCTTGCGTAATGCGGATGAACGCCTGCCGTGCCGTAAAGAATTCCTGAAAATCGCTGACAGCATAAAGCGACTTCAGCGCTCTCATCTAGATTACTGCCGATAACAATTTGTTTTTCGACACCGTGAGCCTGCGCTTCCTGAATGACCGAATCAAGCTGACACTCAAGCCCGCTGCCAATTAAATTGACGGCAATATCAATATAACGATTCATATAAACGAATTATCTGACCCGTTTAACGCGAATCGTCGTATTACGGCCTTGCGTGCCCATTAAGAATGAACCCAGCGCGCCTTTTTTAATGAAAACTTTTTGTTCCGGCCTGAGTTTGAAACGGCGGGTATCAGTTTGTTTCCAGACTTGACCGTTGGTGAAGTTGACCGTGATATGACCATAGGGATTTTTTGTCACGCCGCTGACCACAAGTTCAATACGTTCGAGTTGTTCGCCGGCGGGTTTGGTAATACCAAAGGTTTCCGTCATTCGCGCCCGAGTCGCCGGAGCTTGAGCCCGCGGCTCTTGTTTTTTTCCGAAGCTTTGCTCCGGCGTGGTCTCAGGCGTCGGCGCGGCCGGGTTAAAACCCGCCGCGAGATTGTCATAACAAATCAGTCTGTCGAGTTTATCTTTGATAACAGAGCATTGCTGTAAGTCTTGCCCTGTACCCGCAAAAGCGGAAGCGGACATAAGTAAAAAAGCCGGAACCCATATTTTTCGCATTCTAATTCTCCTTCTCATGCGGCATGACGCTGTTATTTGAGTCGTGATCTGAATCGTCGGCGTTATCCTCACTTTCATCTTTATCCGCTGATTTCTGATAAAAACGTGACGCCAACAGACCAGCCTCAAACAAGAGTAACATAGGCACGGCTAACATTGTCTGAGAAATAATGTCCGGCGGGGTTAAAAGCATACCGATAACGAAAGCCGCGACGATAATGTAAGGGCGCTTTCGGGTCAGATCTTCCACTGAGGTGATACCGCTCCAGCATAATAAAACCACGGCGACGGGAATTTCAAAGGCTGAGCCGAAAGCGAAAAACAGTTTAAGCACAAAATCCAGGTAGCTGTTGATGTCGGTGGCAATCTGTACGCCTTCAGGCGCCACGCTGGTAAAAAAGCCGAAAACAACCGGAAATACCACAAAGTAGGCAAAGGCAATACCGAGATAAAACAGCAGGGTGCTGCTGAGCAACAGCGGTAAAATAAGACGTTTCTCATGCTTATATAATCCGGGCGCGATGAATGACCAAATCTGAAAAAGCACATAGGGAACGGCAATAAAAAACGCTAAAATCAGGGTTAATTTAAACGGGGCGAAAAACGGCGCGGTAACATCTGTGGCGATCATGCTTCCCGTGGCCGGCATATTTTTCATCAGCGGGATCGCGATATAATGGTAGATGTCCCTCGCCCAGTACACCAGGCAGATAAACACCAGTAAAATACCCGCTATCGCACGCAGAATTCTGGCGCGTAACTCCAGCAAGTGGCTGATTAACGGTTGCTGCTCTGCCATAGGTTATCCGTTTTTTTGTGACTCTTGCGTTTCTGAGGCCGGCTTATCCTTATTGTCATTTTCGGTTGCCGAAGCTTCGGGGCTTGATTCTGACTCTTCGGAAACTTTATAAGGACGGTTTACGGATTCTGCCGCTTGTTTTAATTTATCAACGGATTCCTTAAGTTCTGGTGAAAGATCCGCCAGACCTTTACGCTCAGCCTCTTTAAGATCTCTGTGCAACTGCTCAACATTGAGCTCATGCTCAAGCTCTTCTTTGACCGAGTTGACCATGCGTTTCATGGTTCGAATCCAACCCGCCAGGGTGCGCACTGCGACTGGCAGGCGTTCAGGCCCCAAAACCACGAGCCCGATAACGCCTATCAGCAGCAGCTCCGTAAAGCCGATGCCGTCAAACATGATAAATTACGCCTGCTCTTTATTTTTCGTTTCAGCTTTTACTTCTGTGTCAGCGCCTTTGGCAGAAGCGGTTTCGTCCGTAACGGCTTTTTTATCGTCTTCGGCCATCGCGTTTTTAAAGCCTTTCACCGCTCCGCCCAGATCACTGCCGATATTGCGAAGCTTTTTGGTGCCGAACAGTAACACCACAATCACCGCGATAATAAGTAACTGCCAAATGCTGATACCACCCATGAAATATTTCCTCTTAATTCGGTCTGGAAAACCATCCGATGATCCAGATAATTGCCCCTGAGCCCAAACTGATATGCGGCACTAACGGTGTCACATCGTGATCCAGCAAAATCGTGCCGCAGATCAATAACACCGCGGATGTGATCAGCAAAAAGTTGCTTTTGTGCAACTGACGCTGATGCCTCAGATATTGACTGAGCATATCCTGCTGCGAACCAATCAGTTTGCGCCCTAATTTTAAATTGTCATACACCAGTTCGGGTAACTCCGGGAGTTTCTCAACCCAAAACGGAAAATTCTTTTTCGCTTTCTGAGCGAAGGCTTTCGCTCCGGCTTGATCTGACATCCAGTTTTCTAAAAACGGTTTGGCTGTCTGCCACAAATCCAGCTGCGGATATAACTGCCGCCCTAACCCCTCAATATACAGCAAGGTTTTCTGTAACAGAATTAATTGCGGCTGAACAACCAGTTCAAATTGTCTCGCCGTGCGGAATAATTCCAATAAAACGTGCCCGAATGAGATTTCATCCAGCGGTTTATTGAACATCGGCTCACACATGGCCTTAACGGCTTGTTCAAACGCGACGACGTCGGTATTTTTAGAAATCCACCCGGATTCGATATAAAGCTGGGCGATTCGCTCATAATCCCGGTTAAAAAAGGCGAGAAAGTTCTGCGCTAAGTAGTGCTTGTCGGCTTCACTTAAGGTGCCCATAATGCCGCAGTCAAGACCGATATAAAACGGATTTTCCGGGTGTTCTCTTGAAACAAAGATATTGCCCGGATGCATATCGGCGTGGAAGAAATTATCACGCAATACCTGGGTGAAAAACAGCTCGACCCCGCGCTCAGCCAGCAGTTTAAAATTGGTGCCCTGGGCTTTTAACTCTTCTACGTTGGATACCGGAACACCGTCGATACGCTCCATTACCATTAAGCGCCTGTGGCACAGTTCTTCGTAAACGTAAGGAATGTAAAGGGCGTCAGAATCTAAAAAGTTATTACGCAGCCTGACGGCGTTCAGCGCTTCGAGCTTGAGATTCAGTTCGCCTAAAATCGTGTTTTTATAATCCGCTATCACTTCCGCGGGACGAAAACGGCGGTTGTGGCGTAATAAACTCTCTAAGGTTTTTGCCACTTGCTCCATTAACTGAAGGTCAGCTTTAATCTGCGCCTCGACATTCGGGCGCAGCACTTTGAGTACCACGGCTCTGCCGTTGGACTTTAAGGTCGCGCAGTGAACCTGAGCGATAGAGGCGGAGGCTAACGGCTGATCGTCAAAATCATCAAACAGTGATTCAATCGGCGCTTTGAGCTCAGCTTCGACGGCTTTTCTGGCCAGTTCAGAATCAAACGGCGGCACCCGATCCTGTAACTGCGCCAGCTCCTGAGCCCACTCGTCGCTCAGTAAATCCCGTCGGGTCGACAGCATTTGACCGAGCTTGATGTAGACGGGGCCTAACGCCACCATGGCTAAACGGAAACGCTCACCGCCTGATGAGTCTTTATGTTTATTGCGGATCCAAAATAAGCCGGAGCGTAATAATTTAAAGTACCAGGGTTTGAGTTTGCCCGGCAGCAGCTCATCCAGACCGAATTGTAAGAAGGTCTTTAGTATAAAATAGCCGCGGCGAATACCTGAAATGCTCATCCCTGATACCGCTCCTTTAAACGTGCGACGCGTTGTTCTAAGGCCGCGGTATCAGAGCTTAAATCGTCTAACTGATCGCAAAAATGAATATACTCGATACGATGCGGCGCGAGCCTGTATTCCTCAACGGCTAACTCGGTTACATGCTGAGTCGTGCCCCGGGAAATCGATTTAAGCTTATCCCTGAGCTGAGTAAAGCCTGTTTGCAGCAGGTGAGCCGGCACGTCACCGATGTATTTTGAAACCGGCTCGGTAAGATCAAATTCAAGCTTTTTCAGATAACCGCTGAACCGCTGCAACACGTTGATGTCACCGTCAATACGCAGTTTACCGGCCTTAATCAGGTCGGTTAAGCCGGCGCCTTTATGAATCCGCGCGAGGGTTTGTAAATCAGCGCGCAGGCTGACGCTCGCGTCAGCCTCATAATGCGTAAGCACCAGAATTTCATCATTACAGATAAAGAACAGCGGCCACGGCAATTGAGTTAACTGAATTTCAATGACGTTTCCGTTGAGCGCCTGAAAATCATGTTGAAGATGAGGATTTAACCTCATCAATCGCGATAACGCGCTTTCTAACGCACAACCGCAAAGCAGAGCAATCTTTTGCCGCATCGGTTAATCCTTAAAATTTGTAACCGCGATGAAGCGCGACAATACCGTCGGTCATATCGGTGTAATCCACCTGCTCCAGACCGGCATCAATCATCATTTGCTTTAAGGTTTCCTGATCCGGATGCATTCTGATGGACTCGGCTAAATACTCGTAACTGTCAGCGTCGTCGGTGATCAATTTACCCATTCGCGGGATCACTTTGAAACTGTAGAGGTCATACACTTTTTGCATTAAATCGTGTTTCGGCTTAGAGAACTCCAGCACTAATAATTTACCGCCCGGCTTAAGCGCGCGCCGCATTGAACGTAACGCCGCGTCTTTATCGGTCACGTTACGCAAACCGAACGCGATGGTGATGATATCAAAATGATCATCCGGAAAAGGCAGGGACTCCGCGTTCGCCTGCACATAGCTGACGTTACCGACAATACCTTTATCACGCAGTTTATCGCGCCCCACTTTGAGCATGGAATCGTTGATATCCGCTAATGTCACGGCTCCCCGGGAGCCGACAATACGTGAAAATTTAGCGGTTAAGTCACCCGTACCGCCGGCTAAATCGAGAATTCTCATTCCCGGACGCGCCGCCGCCGTCTGAACGGTAAATCGTTTCCAGAAACGGTGAACACCGAATGACATGACGTCATTCATAATGTCGTATTTAGCGGCAACAGAATGAAAAACATCGGCGACTAAATCGGCTTTTTTATCAGCGTCAACCGTTTTGTAGCCAAAATGAGTTTGTTTTGATCCATTATCAGACATCAGCAGTTCCTGTATTCGGTCATAACCCTGTTAAATTACCGGTCAGCCAATCAATCGTTCCGGAAAACCGTAATTAGACCATATTAGCTTGCGCAAATGAATTAAATTATATGAAATTTAGAGCCGTATTAATGGTTTTATTTTGTGCTGCTCCGCAGTTGTCGTCCCTGAATATACGCGTAAACCAGCTCAGTTAACGACTGCCCGACCTGACGATATCCCGCTTGAGCTGACACCGGATGACAAACAGGCGCCGCCTCAGCCAGGTGCAGGTACTGGCAGTTACAATGGCGGGCCAGGTAATAAACGTAAAAAGCCGCGTCCAAAAGCGGGATCCCGGCGCTGGTCTCCGCGCTGGACGGAAACTGAGCGATGGCATCCACATCTGTCTCTAACCCAAGCGGCCTGGCTCGCATTTTATCCGCGATCTGCCGTAACGCCTGTTCTAAGCTGAGTTCTCTTCGTATCCAGATTTGCTGAAACGTGTGCCAGCTCGCGCCGAAGGCTTTTAATCGCTCAAGATTGTCAGCGTTATTTTTTAATTCGTGAAGGCCGAGAACATGGTAGTCAGCTAAAGCGCCTTGCGCCGCCGCGTAGTGAAATCCGTTTCCGCTGTGACGGCCTTCCCGGGCACGAAAATCGGAATGAGGATCTAAATTCACCGCCGCCATCGGTGTGTTTAAGGTGCCACTGCAAGCTTTTAATAAACCGTAAGCGTTGTTGTGCCCGCCGCCGATAACAATCGGTTCTAATTTCGCGTCTTTTATCAGCGACACCAACTCGATCACTCTTGCGTCAAGCTGAGAAACCGCGAGACGAATCCGCTCAATGTTATCAGTATCCGGCCGGATATCCAGAGTTTGAATTTCACCGAGGATTAAAATCTCACTGCCTTTGAGAAAATCATTGGACTGTAAATTAATAAGCTGCTTAACGCTTGCCTCATAACCGTTACCGGAGCCGCCGCGCCCGAGATTGCCCCGCGGGCCGATATCCTCATTGATACCGAAAAAAACAAACCGGCCGCCCCGGCGCTTAAAGTTTTTAAGCTGGACATCAAGTGCTGTCTCAGACACGGGGAAAATGGTTAGTTGTCCGAGCCTGGTTTCACCTTCCCGGAGGTTTAGCCATGATGAGATATGTCGCTGAGTATAAAGCCGTAACCCGTTCATCGTTTGATTCTGTTCGTTTTAGACGCAAGATTAACAACTTCTGACTAAAAGGCATAATAAAGTGGTATTAACTCACGTTTCGTTTTATGGTCAATTTCTGATTTAGGTCATGAATCCGCGCGGAAGTGTTTGCTAAATTAGCGGATATTTCGATACAGCTAACGGCGCGGTTTTTAGAGGTGTGTAATATCCGTTTCAGTTTAATTACGGGGAAATCAGCGATGACTACCGGTTTACCTTCAAATTTATATAGCGTTGAGCAGGTGCGTCAGGCTGAAATGAGCGCCTGCGCGGGAAAAGACAACGGATTATATGAATTGGTTGAAAAAGCGGGTCAGGCCGCTTTTGAGATCATTCATCCGCAATGTCACGCGGACACTAAAATCTGTTTATTAACCGGCGCGGGTAACAACGGAGCCGACGGATTAGCGATTGCCAGAAAACTGCTTGAGTCTCATATCCCCGCGACGGTAATGATGCTGGACAAACCGACCGCCACACCTGAGCATAAACAGGCCAAACGCGCCTTTGAAAAGGCCGGCGGTGAAGTTGAGGCGATCGATTTAGAACGCTTGAGTCAGTTTTCCCTTATCATTGACGCTCTGTTCGGCGTGGGTTTATCCGGGCCGCTCAGTGAAGACTTCCGGCCTTTGATTAACACCGTCAACGCCGGCAAGGCCAGAGTGATTGCCCTGGATGTTCCGTCCGGCGTAAACGCCGATACCGGCACGGCCTCCCTCGGCGTCGAGGCTGATCAGACGATTGTATTCGGCGCCCTGAAGGCGGGGCTTTGCACTTATCAGGCTCGTCATTACTGCGGTGACATTATCTTCGCTGATATCGGCTTTACTGAGCATCTGGCGCCGAGTTTTGCCCGCAGAATCGACGGTTCCGCCCTGAAGCGGGTATTGGGTAAACGCGCGCGTCATTCTCACAAAGGTGATTCCGGCAAGGTCGCGGTTATCGGCGGTGATATCGGTATGCCGGGTGCCGTGACCTTGTGCGCCGAAGCTTGCTGTCGTGCCGGCTGCGGCCTGGTCGCGGTGGTGAGCCGCCCTGAGCATCATGCTGTGGTTGTGGCTCGTCGTCCGGAGCTGATGTTCTGCGGCGCCGAATTTATTGATATGGATGTTTATCATCGCATCGGCTGGGCGGATGTTTTAGTGATTGGCCCGGGGTTAGGCCGTAATGATTGGGGATACAATTTATTTAAAGCGGCATTAATGAGCGATAAGCCTTTTGTCGTTGATGCCGACGCGCTGAATGTGTTAAGTAAACAACCGCGACGAAATGATAATTGGATTTTAACGCCGCATACCGCTGAGGCGGCACGCTTACTGGGCTGTAAAGTTGAAGAGATAAATCAAAATCGCTTTGAGGCGGCCGAACAAATTCAGCGTAAATACGGTGGTGTGGTGGTGCTCAAAGGCGCGGGTACCATTATCACTGACGGTGACACGATTTATGTCGCGACCGTCGGTAATCCCGGGCTGGCCAGCGGCGGTTGCGGTGATGTGCTGGCGGGTGTTATCGGCGCTTTAACCGCTCAGGGATTACCGCTGCTAAAGGCCGCGGCTGTCGGCGTGGTGATTCACGGCTGCGCCGGAGACAGAGCGGCGTTAAACGGCGGTGAAAGAGGGCTGCTGGCCGGTGATCTAATGAGTGAGATCCGACTGGCTGTCAATTTATAGTCATAAGGAGCTGACCATAAATTTTCTGACATTTTGTGGTGCCCATCTTTACCGCGCTAAGGCGTTGCAACTTCGGTTACACAGCCAGGGTTACGCTCCCTGCGTCGCGACTTGTATCGCACCAGATCTGAGCACCAAAATTCCGCAGAAACTAATCGTCAGCTACTTAACGTCTACCGGGAACGCTTGTGCTGATAACGCGCGGCGAGCCATAGCCCGTCCTTACGGCACAGCAGAATAATGGAGGTTCCCTGAGTCAGGGTTTCTTTTGGTGAATCGGGTATCACGGTTACATAATGCCGCTGCAGAAAAGCGTCTTTTACTAAGGCTTTTGCCGGACTGTCGCAGGTCGCCGTTCCGATAGTTATTCTTCCTACGCTGCCGGCAAGATCGTCACGATCTACCGTATCCGTTGTATGTTGCGGAAGCAGGCGCGCTAACCAGTTTCCCGTAAAATGAATCGAGAAGATGGTCAGTAACGCTGAATATGAAACAACCCGCCATAGCGGTTGAAAATGATATATCCACAGCAGGGATAAATGGTTGATGGCGTAACCCAGAATCGCAAAGCTGGTTAACGCCAGCGCTAACCATATCAGTAAAGGCAGTTTACCCAGGCATAACCAGTTCAGAATATAACCGGCGGTGTGCTGGCGAAAATCAACATCAGTTTTAGCCGGCAGAATATCGTCAATGGTATTTAACAGGCTCAATCCCAGCAATACCGCTAATAATTCAAATACTCCGAGAGCCAAAACAAACGCAATGGCAAAAGTAAACGGCCAGTTTTCCTGTGCCAGCAAGAACATTAACATCTAATCTCCAAGTTGTCGCGTTTAAAGTTAACTTCAGCCGTTAAACCGGAAAAAGCAGCCGGCGGCGCGCTTAAACGCGGAAACATTTCCGGCGGCAGAGCCTGAAGGATAGTGAGCAGTTATTCTGCCTGCTGTTATTCTTAACGCCGCCGGTGGTAATTTTAACCGGTTTATCAGCGTCAGGCATTCATCAGATAAGTGAAGCGGTTTAATTGTTTTTCTAATTAAACATAATACATTTATCAGACTCTTACGCATCCAACTGTTTTTTTATGATTAAGTTTAATTAAAAATAAAAAAACCTGTTTGAGTTTGCATTTCACCCTCACAATTTAAGATAATAGCCGGCGGTTATTTCTCGGAGTCAATATGGCACGTCAGGTTCGTTATACCTTTAAAGGCAAAACTAAAACTATTCCTTTTAGTTACACTCAACACCATGATTTATATGAGGCGGCAGCAGAAGCTGAAGGCATTGATCTCACAAGTTTTTTACAGATGGAGCGGCAAATTGCCCTGGCCTCAAAAAAAGGGATCCGCGCTGAAAGAGACTACCGGAGAACGGAATTCATCACAATGGGCTTTACTCACATACATTTTGCGCAAGACGACGAGCAAGAGGAAAATAATGCCGACAATTAATCCGGAACATGCGAACTTTCCGAGAGCGACATTTCTCAGACGTCTCGGAGCTATAGTTTACGATACGTTAATCGCGGCCGGTATTTTGATTTTTGCCGTGATTGCCGGGTTCATAGTGTTTGTCATTCTTATTGAAACAGGCTTGATCAGTGATCACGGTTACAAGATTGTTTCTGATGCTTTACTGGCGGTGCCCTTGTACAAAGGGATATGGCAATTGTATTTAACCGTTACTTTAGCCAGCTTTTACGCGTATTTCTGGAGCCGGGGCGGTCAGACTTTAGGAATGCGCACCTGGCGTCTGAAGATTCAGCATCCCAACGGGCAGAGTATAGGTATGGTGGCCGCCTACGCCAGAGTCATCTGGTCGTTATTAGGTATCGGTAATCTCTTTATTTTACTGTCTTCTGACAAATTAGCACTGCAAGATCGCATGACTCGTACCGAAGTCGTTCAGCTTTCTAAAGAAGCCAACGAAATGAAAAACTGGAAGCGAAGCTGATTTAAATTTTTTTCACGGGTATAAGTAAAAAACAAACCGGGAAGTTATTCCGGATCAGCTCCTTACTTTCGGGACAGGTTCCGAGCCGTCATTCAAGGCAGACGGCAACTCGCGGAGTAAGCTTTGTCACCAGCTCGTAGGCGATGGTGCCGATATGCTCCGCCACTTCTTCTACCGGTAATTCACGACCCCACAGCATGGCTTCGTCACCGACCCGGTCTGTTGCCTGCGCGCCCAAATCCACGGTCAGCATATCCATTGATACCCGGCCGACAATCGGAACTCGTCTGCCGTTGATTAAAACGGGCGTCCCCTCAGGCGCGTTTCGCGGATAACCGTCACCGTAACCTATGGCCACAACCCCTAATCTGGTATCTTGCCTCGCCGTCCAGTGAGCGCCGTAACCGACACTATCACCGGCACGATGATCTCTTACGGCAATGAGCTGTGACTTTAATTGCATCGCCGCTGTCAGGCCGTGGTTAGAACCTAAATCACCGGCGACGGGTGAGACACCGTAAAGGGCGATACCGGGTCTTATCCAGTCGGCTTGAGTTTCCGGCCAGTAAAGTGTCGCCGCGGAATTAGCAAGAGCTAACTCCCCGTCTAAGTTTTCGGTCATTTCTTTGAAAGTTAAAAATTGTTGCTGAGTGAAGGTATTCTCCGGTTCGTCCGCGCAGGCAAAGTGCGTCATTAAATGAACCGGTTTCGCGACATTCTGATTTTGTTGCAGCCGCCGGTAAGCCTGTCTGAAGTTTTCAGCCTGAATGCCGAGCCGGTGCATACCCGAGTCGATTTTTAACCACACGGTTACAGGTTTTTCAAGCTGAACCTTTTCAAGCATATCAATCTGAGACTCGTGATGCACGGCGGTTTCAATCTGATGCTTTACCAGTTCCGGTAAATCATTGACGTGAAAAACGCCCTCAAGCAACAGCAGTTTCCGCTTAATACCGCCTTCCCTCAGTATCAAAGCTTCTTCCAAACGAGCCAGCCCGAAACCATCCGCCTCAGACAAACACTCAGCGACATTAAGTAAACCGTGACCGTAACCGTTCGCTTTAACAACGGCCATAATTTTACTGTCAGGAGCTAGCTGCTTTAACTTCGCTAAATTAGCCTGTAATGCGCCGCGACTGACTTCCGCGCGTGGAAATGGTTTCAAAGAATCACCTTTTGAGACTTTCGTTTAATCTTCTTCAAACCGCGGGCCGGCAAAGTTATCAAACCGGGAAAACTGCCCCTGGAATGTCAGTCTTATCCGTCCGATCGGACCGTTACGCTGTTTACCGATAATGATTTCCGCGGTGCCTTTATCTTCTGAGTTGTCGTTATACACCTCATCACGATAAATAAACATAATCAAATCCGCGTCCTGCTCGATAGAGCCTGACTCACGCAAATCCGAGTTTACCGGGCGTTTATCCGCGCGCTGCTCCAGAGAGCGGTTAAGCTGCGATAAGGCAATCACCGGAATTTCCAGCTCTTTAGCCAATGCTTTTAACGAGCGGGAAATCTCGGCGATTTCCAGGGTTCGGTTATCCGCCAGCGCCGGTACCTGCATCAGCTGCAGATAGTCGACCATGATCATCGACAAGCCGCCGTACTCACGCGCAATCCGCCGGGCGCGGCTTCGGACTTCTGTCGGCGTAAGCCCCGACGAGTCATCAATGTACATTTTACCCTGTTCAAGCATAATGCCCATGGTGGAAGATACCCGCGCCCAGTCATCGTCATCCAGACGGCCGGTACGGATTTTGGTCTGATCCACCCGTCCGAGTGACGCCAGCATCCGCATCATGATCTGCTCGGAAGGCATCTCCAATGAGAAAATCAGCACCGGACGTTCCTCATGCAGCGCCGCCTGCTCGCACAGGTTCATCGCGAAGGTGGTTTTACCCATAGACGGACGGGCGGCGACGATAATTAAGTCACCGGACTGGAACCCCGCCGTCATGTTATCAAGATCAGAAAAACCGCTGGAAACCCCGGTTACGCCGTTATGCGGGTTGTTATAGAGTTCCTCGATTTTATCGACGGTTTTTTCAAGAATGGTTTTAATGCCCTCCGGCCCCTCATTGGCGTCGGCGCGCTGCTCGGCGATTTTAAAAACCTTGGTTTCCGCTAAGTCCAGCAGCTCACCTGAGTTACGGCCCTCAGGGTTGTAACCCGCGTCAGCGATATCGTGCGCCACACGGATCATCTCACGTACAACCGCTCGCTCACGCACGATTTCAGCGTAAGAGACAATGTTACCGGCGCTTGGAGTATTTTTAGTGATTTCACTGACGTAAGCGAAACCGCCGGCATCGTCAAGCTGATCCTCAACTTCCAGCTGCTCGGTTACGGTTACCAGATCCAGCGGCCGGCCGCTTTCGACCAGCCTGGCCATCGCGTCAAAAATCATCCGGTGAGAGCGGGAATAAAAGTCGTCCCTGACCACGGCTTCGGACACTTTATCCCAAGCTTCGGCATCCAGCATTAAACCGCCTAACACCGACTGCTCAGCCTCAATAGAATGAGGCGGCATTTTTAAGCCTTCGACTTGCTCATCATTACGTTTAAATTGAGGCTTTTTGTTGCCCTGTTGTAACATTGAAACTCCTATAACCCGAAAAGCAGTCGGAAATGTGACCGGTCCGCTGAAAATTTTTCTGATTTTGTCATACCGGCAAAGGCCGGCATCCTGATATTTTCATAAATAAAATCAAATAAGTCACTGAATTACCGCATACGGGAATGACGATACTTAACACTATTACCGATCCGCAGGTTAACCGCGTTTACGCACATGACCGACCGCATTTTCTGAGTTTAACTATTGATCGCAAAAATATGGTAAATTTCTACGTTCTTAAAATACTATTCTATCGTTTGCGGGTAGGAAATAATAACTTTAATTAAGGATTTGATATGCGCAAGGCAATTTTGGCAGCCTTAATCCTCTCATCCGGCGCCGGTTTCGCCGACGAGGGTCAATGGCAACCTCATCAGCTTCCGTCAGTCGCGGATAAGTTATCCGCTCGCGGCATTAAGATTTCAGCCGGCCGGCTTGCTGACTTAAGCCGGTATCCGATGAACGCCGTGGTAAGTCTGGGCTACTGCACGGCGAGTTTTGTTTCCCCTGAAGGTCTGGCCGTTACCAATCATCATTGCGCTTATGGCGCCATTCAGTCCAACAGTAATAAAGATCACAACTATTTAGCTGACGGTTTTTTAGCCGGAAGTCGGGGTAAAGAACTTCCGGCGGGCGCTAACGAGCGTTTATATGTCACCGAAAACGTGACCGATGTGACCGACAAAGTACGTAAAGGTTTAGGTGACGATCCGCTCGGACGCTATGAAACCATCGCTCAGCGCCGAAAAGATCTGGTAAAGGAATGTGAAGCCGACGATAACTACCGCTGCTCGGTAAGGAGTTTTTACAACGGCTTAGAGTATTACTTAATTAAGCAGCTGGTGATCCGTGACGTTCGCCTTGTTTACGCGCCGCCGGAAAGCGCGGCGGCGTTCGGCGGTGATATCGATAACTATGAGTACCCCCGTCACAGCGCCGACTTCACCTTTTTACGCGCTTATGTGGGTAAAGACGGTAAGCCCGCGACGTACGACAAAGATAACGTGCCGTATAAACCAAAAGGCTTTGTTAAGATTAATCCCAAAGGCGTGCGGGCCGGTGACGGTGTTTTTGTAGCCGGTTATCCCGGGCGCACCAGCCGCTACCGCCTGACCAGCGAGCTGAAATTTGCTAACGATATTATGTATCCGGCCATGGCTGAGCGCTACCGGGCGAGAATTGATACCATCGAAGCGATGGGCGCGGAAGATAAAGATATTAAGATCCGATATGCGAGCACGCTGGCATCAACCGCGAACCGCATGAAAAAACTTAACGGCTTGCTTGACGGTTTCAGAGCAACTGACATTATCGGCATCAAACAGCAAAAAGAGCATGCTTTTAATAACTGGTTAAAACAAAACTCAGCGGATAAAGCCGCGACCGTTGCTGAGCTGGAAAATTTGCTGAAACAACAGCAAGCGAATTTTCAAAAAACTTTCTATTTTGATAACGCTCAGTCAAGCACCTTGCTGGCGGCGGCCGGACGTTTATACCGCCTGGCCAATGAAAAACAAAAGCCTGACAACAAGCGTGAAGCCGGTTATCAGGAGCGTGATATGAAGCTGTTCGCGGCGCGTTTAAAACGCATTGATACCCGTTACAACCCGAAAGTCGATAAAGTGCTCTGGAAACAGGATATTGACGCTTACCTGGCACAAAACCACCGGGTAACCGCATTAGACGCACTGTTTACGGACAGCAAACTGGTTTCAGACACTATCGACGCTATGTATCATCATTCAAAACTGGCGGACAATAATGAACGCATGAGATGGATGCGGGCCGGCGTCGCTGATTTCAAAAACAGCGGCGATCCCTTCATTAAACTCGCGGTCGCGCTTTACGATACCAACATGGCTTATGAAAAGGCGGATAAAGTATTAGCGGGTAAATTATCAGTGACCCGCCCTGATTATATGGCGGCGATCATTGACTACAACAAGTCGCTGGGATTACCGGTTTACCCGGACGCCAACGGCACGCTGCGTTTGACCTACGGCATGGTTGACGGTTATCAAGCGCGGGACGGTCTGTACAAACAGCCGTTTACCCGTTTAGAGGGCATAACCGCAAAAAACACCGGAATCGCGCCGTTTAACGCGCCTCAGAAACTGCTGGACGCCATTGCCGCGCCGGATCAGGGCAATCATGTGGTTAAATCCGTTTACCCGGACACCCGCGGCTTATTATGCCGCATGTTCTCCTGCGAAGCTAAGCCGCGGGAATTTAACGGCGTACCGGTAAACTTCTTATCCAGTGTCGATACCACCGGCGGTAACTCAGGTTCACCGGTATTCAACGCCGAAGGCGAATTAGTCGGTTTAAACTTTGACTCAACCTATGAGGCGATCACCAAAGACTGGTTCTTTAACCCGGCCATCACCCGGGCGGTTCACGTGGATATCCGTTACATCCTGTGGATGATGGATAAAGTGGATCATGCGACTGAATTGATGGAAGAGCTGAACATTTAGTCCGGTTAAATTTTTTTACGCAAGCCCCGCCAGTTTCGGCGCGGCTTTTTTGTTTGCCCAGCGAAGCTGGCAGACCCGACAGATTGAAAGAAGTCTGTATCACCCTGACTGAGGGGAAGATAATCTGAATGGCAAGGGCGTTGTTGGCTAACGGCAGGGTCTGAAGGAAGCCATAGGAAGTTAGAGGTACACAGCGAAAGCGAACCTGATTCGGCAAGGTAGAGAGGTAAGCGTGCGAAATAGCGCAACGCCATATACTCAGTCAACTCTATTATGTGATTGAGGGTGGAATTTCTAACAGGGAGCCAGTGCAGTAACTGGGGAAGCCTGACACCAAATCCGGAATCAACCAGAAACTTTTATACAAGAGGAAACTCAAGATAAAAGCTGGTGCGAGGTGGCAGATGAGCCCGTAGTAGTGAGTAAAATCCAGCCGATGAAAGCCAGTAATGGTGTGGAGGGTAAAACTGGATTGACCAATGATGTAGTTCATTGGCGACATCAATAGCCAAAAGCCTTGATGTCGGCGAAGGGGTGAAGCTTAATTGAAGCTTGTGATGGACAGGATTTTTTTTTCACAGGTATAGAAAATCACTTTAGCGAGTGAGGTAATTCCGACTGGAGCCACTAGGAATAATGGCTCTGGAGACAGAAACCGTACATGGGAGTAATTCAGTTAATATCAAAGTACATTGCCAAGTGCTAGAAGGCTTTGACGCTGAATGAAATATACCAACTGATGAAAACATGAAACTGAACCCAAACAACGCACACAGAGGAGTCAATGAGAGTTCATTACAGCCTGTACGGTCGCTTACTCAATAAGGAAGCACTGTACGACGGATTTAAGAAAGTTTGGAGAGCCAAAGGCGCTGCTGGTATAGATGAGCAGAGCTTAGAGCAATTCGCTTCAAATCTGAGCAATGAACTTGATAAACTTCTTATCGAACTTAAAACCAAGCAATACCGGCCTTCAGCCGTCAAACGGGCAGAAATCCCGAAAGATGACGGTGGAGTGAGAAAGCTTGGTATACCAACAGTTCGAGACCGAATCGTACAACAGTGCCTAAACGATATACTGAGTCCGATATTTGAAGAGCAGTTCCATCCGTCAAGCTATGGATATCGACCTAATAGAAGCTGTCACGATGCCATTAATAAAGCCACGATGTTTATTCGTCAATATGATTTAAAACATGTGGTGGATATGGATTTATCCAAATGCTTTGACTTACTCGACCAAGAGTTAATCTTATCGAGCATAAGCAAAAGGGTAAAAGATGGCAGCATCTTAAAGTTGATAAAATTGTTTCTTGAAAGTGGAGTCATTGTAGAAGGCAACTGGCAAGCAACAGTAACAGGAAGTCCGCAAGGCGGGGTGATCAGACCGCTGATAGCGAACATCTACCTTGATGCCTTTGACCAAGAGATGAAACGTCGAAACCATCGACTGGTCAGGTATGCCGACGATATCCTGATATTATGTCGCAGCCGCAAAGGTGCAGAAAACGCCTTGAAGCAAGCGACAAAGCTACTCGAAAAAGACTTAAAGTTGACGGTAAATCGAAGTAAAACCCATATTACGCATAGTGATGATGGGGTAAAGTTTCTCGGAGTAGAGATTGGCAGTAAATACACGACCATCCAATCCAAGAAGCTGAATAGCTTCAAAGCGCAGCTAAAAGCTCTCACTAAGCGCAATGGTGGCAAGCCACTGCAACGAGTGATACAAGAGTTAAATCCGAAATTAAGAGGGTTTAGTCAATACTTTCGAATAGCGAATGTTGGTAGTGAATTCAAGAAACTAGCCACATGGCTAAGACGAAGACTGAGAAGTATTCAACTGCGACTATGGAAAAAACCGAAAAGGTTACATAGGAGACTGAAGCAGCTTGGCTTTAAGCCACCATTTAAGTATATCCATATGAGACGGTGGAAGAACTCAAAGAGTCCGCTAGCTCACTATTCGATGCCGAATAAATGGTTTACAGAGATGGGGCTATACAGTCTTGAAGAAGTACGGACGGGCTATGTGCTCAGTACAAAATAATAGAGTACAAATAAAATTAAGCAGGAGCCGTATACGAGACCCGTACGTACGGTTCTGTGAGAGGGATGGGGCATTAACGCCTCACCCTACTCGATTTGCTGAAGCAAACGATAAATTAGCAGGGCGGGATTACGTTTTGCTGAAATTTTCACCAAATAGAATCTAAGGTAGTGTTTAGAAATCTGTGTCATTTCGGTAAAATGTCAAAAACAGGAATGACATAATGACTCAAAATTTCGATTTCAATAAAGCTTTAGAACAACTTCAATCAGGTAAAGGTTTAACTGGTGCGGATGGTGTTCTCACCCCTTTAATCAAACAACTAACAGAAGCAGCGCTTAAAGCAGAACTTGATCAACATTTAGACTCAGATCTTGAGCCCAATCGAAGAAATGGTTTTAGTAAAAAAACCGTTAAATCTTCAGTTGGCGAATTTGAGTTAGAAACGCCAAGAGACAGAGCCGGCAACTTTGAGCCTCAGCTTGTCAAAAAAAATCAAACTAAGCTCTCTGATGAAATTGATCGTAAGATTTTGTCAATGTTTTCAATGGGTATGAGTTATCGTGATATCAAATCTCATGTGGCTGATTTGTATGGTTTAGAGCTTTCAGAAGCCAGTTTGACGGCTGTGACCGATCAGCTTATTCCTCAGCTCAAAGAATGGCAGCAACGCAGTTTAGACGAGGTCTATCCAATTATTTGGCTGGATGCGATTCACTATAAAGTCAAAGACAATGGTCGCTATGTCAGTAAGGCTATTTACACGATTCTAGGCGTTAATCTCGAAGGTAAGAAAGAGTTACTTGGCCTGTATCTTTCAGAGTCAGAAGGTGCTAATTATTGGCTTTCGGTACTGACCGATCTTCATAATCGTGGTGTTAAGGATATCTTAATTGCTTGTGTTGACGGGTTAAACGGTTTTCCTGAAGCTATTGCCAGCATTTACCCGGAGACAGAAGTTCAGCTTTGCGTAATTCATCAGGTACGCAACTCAATGAAGTATGTGGCATCTAAGCATCAAAAGGCGTTTATGGCTGATTTAAAGCCGGTTTACAGAGCGACAAGTAAATCGGCTGCTGAAACGGCTTTAGATGAGCTGGAAAACAAATGGGGTAGCCAGTATCCAATCGTTATCGACTCTTGGCGCAGAAAGTGGGAGAACTTGTCCGTTTGCTTCAAATATCCAGAATATGTACGTCGAGTGATTTACACGACCAATGCGATTGAAGCCGTACATCGCCAGTTTAGGAAACTCACCAAAACAAAAGGGGCATTTCCAAATGAAAACAGCTTGCTAAAATTGCTTTATGCGGGCATATTGAATGCCTCTAAAAAGTGGACAATGCCAGTCCAAAATTGGAGGCTAGCATTGTCACAATTTGCAATCCATTTTGAAGGCAGATTGGATAACGTATTAGAAATTTAGAATTTAGGCTGACACAGAATTTTGAACGCCCTCGAATCTAAGCCCTAAATTTTGCATCCCAACTCGCTCTTTGCATCTTCCCGGCAACGCTATCTTTGGAAGAATGACCTTTTACCAAGTTAAGTATCTTCCGCCTGATTGTCGCTGAATTTCTGGCTCCATCGTCAGCATAAATCTTACAGTCATCCTCTTTAAAAGTGAGGAGAGTAGACTGCCGGAACTTCCCCAACAGTCCCTCGCAGAACGGTACGAGAGCCCTCGACTCATACCGCCCCCATCAAACCATCGATCCTTTCATTCCTGCTCGCCAATTGGCGAGCAAGTTTCGACGAGTACTGGCTATATTTTCCGTAAATTTACCCGCTCTCGTTTTACGTCGTTCGAGTTTCTTGTACTTGCGTCTTGCCCACCTAAATTAAGGCTTTATTTACCTCACAAAAGACTCTGTATAACTCAGAAATATAAATTGAAGTAGACATCTGGCAGCAACACAAATGATTCTGAGGACTCAACTATACTATTACTCCGTCCATTTGAATTCAATACTTCAAGCTCTTTTGCTAAGCCTTAGTCATAGGAGAGCTAAAAATCTTGTATTGATTTTTATTGTTTTAAACTCTTATACAACTTTTATTCACAACTAATTAATAAGTCTGTAATTTCTGAACAAAATGCTTCCTCCCACCCTTTGGCAAGCCAGTAGGACTCTAGCTTTTTTCATTTTGATTAACGAAAGTGTAACAGGATTTCGTTAATCAGTTTAATTCTGTTAAAAGGCTAACTGTACCCTGGAAGGACGGGGTAAAGCTTCTTTAACTTGATACGTGCCTCCTCAGTTGTGAACTGCCAAATCATCTTAGCCTTGGACTCATTGCGTTGGGTGACCCAGGCTTCAACTTCACAATTTAGTGTTTCCTGATCCGGTATTCTTCGGTTTAAGCATTGTCTGCTCAAGATACTTAATTCAATTTCAGCCATATCCAACCAGCTTCCGTGTTTTGGCGTGTAATGAAATTCGATTTTATTGATCAGCCTACGAGCTTCTTCTGGTTCGAAGGCCTTATAAAATGAAGCCGGGGTATGAGTATTCAGGTTATCCTCAACCAACACAATTGTCTCAGCATCCTTATAACGCCCGTCTACTAAGGCTTTTACTTGATGAGCCCAATCAACGGCTGTTCTGTGCTCTGTGACCTCAACATGCCGCCAGCCCGCTAAAGGCTCAAATATCATGAACAGGTTGCTGACACCGTTACGCTCATATTCCGTATCGTATCGCTCCGGATAACCTGAAACTAAAGGTAACGGGTTGCGAACTTCTTTAACTTGTTGTTTGCTGGTTTCATCAAGGCATACTAAAGGACGCTTGGGATCGTAAGGAAGTTTATAGAGTTCTAATATATCTTCCATAGCGCTCACGAAGGCAGCGTTTTCCTCTTTAGGTATACACCACTCTTCTTTAAGCCATGGGCTGACGTATTTCATTAATTTTGCAAAAGAGCAGTTGGGTGATATTGAGATGTTAGAACCCGTTCGAAAAGCACTTGCAACTGTGGAAAGGCATGCAGAGAGAATTTTACAGCGCTGGTCATCCACTTATACGAATGCTCGTAGGAAGGTTTAAATAGTCTATTTCAAGCGGCTAGAGCACGAGCCAGAGGGTATCGTAATACAGGAACATTTATTACCATGATTTTTATGATTGCTAGCCCTGTATCAGATCTACTCAAATCCATATGAAACGACGAAGAGCCTTCTTTTTTTACCCATTTATAAAGCATATGCAAGGCAGGTTGATCCTGGGAGCTGCTATTATTCTTAATCTTTTCAAGTTCATCCCGGGAAAACCCGAGTCTGGCTCCGAGATGATACCATTTTTCCGAGTCAGCAACCATCCTAATTACCTCCTCCGGTATAATCTTGATTGGAACTGTGGAAGCTGATGAAGCAGCAAAACCATTCTGCCCCGCAGGGTCAATCGGGGGTGTGTAAGAAAATGTATTTATTGTCATATTTCCGCCTTAATTTAAACTGTTTGACGTTGAACGCGGAGGCTGAGGAAAGTAGCGGTACATTCAGTGATGTTAAAAAATAATTTTCAGCCGGCGACGTTTATATAAAGAGAAAAGACACCGTACCTTTCGCTTCATTTTGCTTGTTTGCCTCGCCCTCCTCCGCCCGCTGAGACCATTGTAATCACAACTATTTGAATAGCAGCTGAATTCAGACGGCATTAAGAAGCTGTCCCGAACTCCCCTGTTTTGCTGTGGTTTATTTTTGGCTTATATATCGAAAAACTTATAGCGGGGTACTTACAGGGCGCGGAAAGCGAGGCGCGGTCATTACCGGCATACACAACTGTTTACTTCGTTTAGAATGACCTGAACTTCATTATAAAACGATAACAACTCAGGGTGATGGTTAATGAATAATATTCTAATTGAGCTTGGCAGGGGTCGCTGTCCTGCTTGGTATAGCATTTTTGCTGTCCGATAATAAGAAAGCGATCAACTTGCGTACAGCGGGAGGTGCGTTAGCGATTCAGGCGTTATTCGGTGGTTTCGTCCTTTACGTGCCTGTAGTAAAGACATCCTTAAAGCGGTATCTGACGGCGTTTCAAGCGTCATCGGTTACTCACAAAGCGGTATCAGTTTCCTTTTCGCAGCCGCGTAAAATCCTTCCTGAGCAGTTTTTGTTATAATTAAGAGTTTATTGAAATAAGCTTGCCGAACGTCTGATAGCGGGGCTGTTTTCCCCGGTATGAACATATCCGAACTCATCCGGCAGAGACAGCCGTGTGCAGGCGGTCATCGTGTTTCGGGTTTTGGTTTTTTCGCGGACCTCTCAGAGTCATCACCGCAAGCGCCCCTTTTGTTTTTACCCGGCACAATCGCGGCGGACGGAAGGGAGCCGGAATGAGACTCTGATACCTGCGCAGCGGATAACAGATCTTTATTTGTTCTTCTCAACTTGTCGTTTTCAGTCTTAGCAAGTATTATTTCCTTTTGCTTTTGTTCAAGATTATTAATCGCTTTATCACGTTCAATTCTAAGCCTATCCAAAGTAACTTTTAGTAGCGCTTTATCACTTGAAGTTTGCCTAAATTTGTTTTTCAGTTGTGCTATTACGCCTTTCAAACGTAAAATTTCTTCATGTATTGGAATATCTCTCTTAGATTTTAGACACTCATTTTCAATATGAAGTTTATTTAACATGTCTTTCTGAGCTGATAATTGGACATTTAGTAAGTTAACCTGACTCCGCGCTTGTTCCAATTCTTGATTCTTTATGTTAAGTTCTGATTTCGTTTGCGTAAGAATCGATTCGTGTTCGACAGCGTCACCTGTCAGTCTCCGGCATCCTCGCGGCGGCTGATTCATACCTTCTCTGTTAATAAGCGCTGGCCGGATGCCGGCGGACGAATGAGGGGGATTACCAAAATAAGAAGTTATATTCACAGGCGCCGACTGTTGTCCGGCAGCGTCAGTCCCCATTGCCGCGCATTCTTGAGGCCGCGGCGGATTTGTGACAATAAACGCTGGCCGGCTTCCAGAGGAAAATTGAGGGTATTCACCGTAATAACAGCAACTTACCGTAGGCGCCGGTGCGTATCTAGGGTCAGCGGACGATTGAGACCCCATACGGAAATATTCATTATTTAATATTAACTTTGTTTTTATATGATCTACTATTCCGGTAAGCTTAAGGTCGTCTAAGGCATTGCATAAAGCAGCGGGTGTGGCGACCGACGAAGTATTTTCTACCCATTTATAAAGCACTTGAAAGGCAGCTTCATTCTCGGAGATGTCAGAACCATCCTTAATAGTTTCAAGTTCAACCTGGGAAACCCCGAGTTTGAGTCCGAGATCAAACCATCTTTTCGATTGAGCAACCATGTTAATTACTTCGTCCGATATAAGCTGGATTGGAGCTATAAGAGCAGATGAATAATCCGACCAAGTATCCTGCCACGTAGATAAAACCGGGTTAAACGGGGATGTGTAAGAAGATGTATTTATTGTCATATTTCCGCCTTAATTTAAACTGTTTGACGTTGAACGCGGAGGCTGAGGGAAGTAGCGGTACATTTAGTGATGATAAAAAATAATTCTCATCCGGCGACTTTATACATAAAGAGAAAAGACACCGTACCTTTACGCTTCATTTTGCTTGTTTGCCTCGCCCTCCTGCGCCCGCTGAGACCATTGTAATCACAAATATTTGAATAGCAGCTGAATTCAGACGGCATTAAGAAGCTGTCCCGAACTCACTTCCCTGTTTTGCTGTGGTTTATTTTTGGTTTATACAAGGCACAGAAAGCGAGGCGCGGTCATTACCGGCATACAAAACTGTCGTTACTTCGTTTAGAATGACTAAACTTCATTGTTCGTGCCCTGATATCGGCAATGTTAAGCCGTAACAAATCAGGAAGTTATTTCGGGACAGTTCCTATCTGAAACTCGGTTTTAAGCTCGGGATCGGCGGCTTGATTTTGAATGATAACTCGACAAAGCCGCGCGATACCGTTCGTGATTTACCGGAAAATGCTTTTGTCGTTGAGACGGATTCTCCGTCAATGTTACCCGAAAAGTGTGACCAGACGCGCAATACTCCCCTTCTTATTAATGAGATTGTCACAAAAATAGCCGGTTTGCATGAAAAAACGGCTGTCCTTATATCAGAACAGCTGGCGGCATCTTTTTGTCAGCTTGTTGATCTTTAGCCGTTGTTGTAAAAACAGGTATGGTTGACGGGTTGCGATCCGGTTAACTTATTGATGCTTAGTTTCAAAAGTTTGATCAAGACAACGATTTTTAAAAACGGCTCAGGTATAATCTGCCTCCGAAATGGGTTGGTTAACAACAAAATTATAAAACGTTAACAATTTAGGGTGATGGTTAATGAATATTCTAATGAGCTTGGTAGGGGTCGTTGTCCTGCTTGGTATAGCATTTTTGCTGTCCAATAATAAGAAAGCGATCAACTTGCGTACAGTGGGCGGCGCTTTAGCGATTCAAGCGTTATTCGGTGGTTTCGTTCTTCACGTGCCTGTAGGTAAAGACATCCTTAAATCGGTATCTGACGGCGTTTCAAGCGTCATCGGTTACTCACAAAAAGGTATCAGTTTCCTTTTCGGAGATCTGGCGAACTTCAAAGTCGGTTTCATCTTCGCGGTCAACGTGTTGCCGGTTATCGTGTTTTTCTCTTCTTTAATCGCTGTGCTTTACTACTTAGGTATCATGCAGTGGATTATCCGCATCATCGGCGGCGGTCTGCAAAAAGCATTAGGTACCAGTCGTACTGAGTCAATGTCAGCGACCGCGAACATCTTCGTGGGTCAGACGGAAGCGCCGCTTATCGTCCGTCCTTTCATCGCGACTATGTCTCAGTCTGAGTTATTCGCGATCATGGTGGGCGGTCTGGCTTCAATCGCGGGTTCAGTGCTAGCGGGTTACGCTCAGATGGGTGTACCGATTCAATATCTGGTCGCCGCGTCTTTCATGGCGGCTCCGGGCGGTCTGTTAATGGCTAAGCTGATGCACCCGGAAACGGCTGACGTTAAAGATGACATGTCAGATCTTCCCGAGGATCCGGATAAGCCCGCTAACGTCCTTGACGCGGCGGCGGCCGGCGCTTCTTCCGGTATGCACCTGGCCCTTAACGTCGGCGCGATGCTGCTGGCGTTCGTCGGTCTTATCGCGATGATCAACGGCATCATCGGTGGTATCGGCGGTTTCGCGGGCGTTGAGGGTCTGAGCCTTGAGCTGATCCTGGGTTACCTGTTCATGCCGCTGGCGTTCCTGATCGGCGTACCCTGGGACGAAGCGTTTGTGGCGGGTTCTTTCATCGGTCAGAAGATCGTCGTAAACGAATTCGTGGCATACCTGAACTTCGCTCCGTACCTGCTTGACCCGGCCGCCGAGGGCTTCAAAGCGGTCGCTGAGACGGGTGCTGAGATGACGGTTCGCACTAAAGCGATCATTTCATTCGCGCTGTGCGGTTTCGCTAACTTATCTTCCATCGCGATTCTGCTGGGCGGTCTGGGCGCTATGGCTCCTACCCGCCGTCATGACCTCGCTAAACTTGGTCTGCGCGCCGTGGTCGCCGGTTCTCTGGCGAACTTAATGAGCGCGACACTCGCGGGTCTGTTCATCGCGTTGTAATCAAATAAAGGCGGCGATTTACCGCCGCCTTTATATTTAAGTAGCTGACCATAAGTTTTCTGACATTTTTTTGATGCCCGTCTTTGCCGCGCTTCGGCGTCGCGACTTCGGCACAGCTACGGCTATGCTTCCCGCGTCATGCCTTGTATCGCACCAAATCTGAGCACCGGAATTGCGAATAAACTTATCGTCAGCTACTTATACCGGGTTAAAGCCGTTAACAACCCTATTTCATTGTTTTTTCCAGAACGTCAGCAACTGAACCTGAAGTAAATAAAAATTTAAAAATTTGATAACTCTTTGAGAATAAAAGTGCGATTTTGTTCACATTTAAGAATTTAACGTTCGTATTTTTACGCTAACCTGTTGTGCTGAGAGTCAATAAAAGTAAAATACGAACACCATAAAAAGAACGCTGTCCTCAATGACAGCAACCTAAAATAAATGGGGTTGATGATGAAAAACGTAAAAACTTTAGCTTTAGCCGCGACTGCCGCGGCCGCCGTCTCCGGTAACGCGTTCGCGGCTGACCGCGCTGATCTGCACGCCGGTGACTACAAGTGGATGCAAGCTAACTTAATGTATTCAATCGGTGAAAAGCCGACGGCTTCTGAGGGTAACGGACCTGATGAGCATAACTACCTTGAGCTTGAATTCGGCGGCCGCGCCGGTGTGGTTGATTACTACGGTTATTTAGACGTATTTAACTTAACCAACCGCAGCGGCGGTAATACTGATAAAGGGGATGGTTCAAGCAGGTTGTTCCTGAAATTCAACCCGCGTTTTTCTCTGGACGCGATCACGGGCAAAGACTTATCTTTCGGCCCGGTTAAAGAGTTATATTTCTCAACGTTATTTAACTTCGGCGGCGGCGCTATTGATACAAGCGCGGGCGGTAGCGGTGACGTGAGTCAGTCTTACTGGGGTCTGGGTGCTGACGTAGAAGTCCCCTGGTTAGGTAAAACGGGCATGAACTTATACGCTAACTACGATCTGAACCTTAAGCAATGGAACGGTTATCAGTTCTCTATGAACTGGTTCAAGCCTTTCTACTTCTTCGCCGACAAGAGTTTCATCTCTTACCAGGGTTACCTGGATTATGAGTTCGGCAACGATGATGAAATCGCTCCGGGGCCGGGTCTGCGTTCTTCCGGCGGCGGCGCTATGTTCCACGGTATCTACTGGCACTCAGATCGTTTCGCTCTGGGTTACGGTCTTAAAGGCTATAAAGACGTTTACGGTCTTCGTAATGAAGGTTTTGCCGGCCGCACGACAGGCTGGGCTCACTACCTGGCCGCCACATACAAGTTCTGATCTGACTTGTCTGAGAACGGAGCCGCGGTTCGCGGCTTCATTTATTTTTAAAAAATAAAAAGTCAGTAAGTCATTATCTGAATTTAGTTTTTAACAGAATAACTTCCAATAATGATTTTTTCTCGCGCTAACAAGGATTTTTCGCGGATAAGCGGACAACTTTTCAATTCGGTTTTCCTGAAAACGCTCCTCTCTTCCGGTCTTCATGGATTCAAGTCGTGGCATTATCGTAATGATAATTTTGAGTTCTTAACTTATGACATTGAATACTTTTGAGCATTATCAGCGAGCTTTGATAATGCGGCGGATCCGGCCTTCGGCTGAACAAAAATATAAAGCGGCGACAGGGATCCGCGTCAGATTTTCACATTTTATTTTGTTGGAGAAAGCAAATGACTGATTTAAAAAAAGCGGCTCAGCGCGGCATCGAATTAATGGATCTTACCACGCTTAATGATGATGACACGGATCAGAAAGTCATCGACCTTTGCCATAAGGCATTAACTGCGGCGGGTAAAACCGCGGCGATTTGCATCTACCCGCGTTTTATTCCTGTCGCCCGTAAGACGCTCAAAGCTCTGGGCGCTGAAGACGTGCGAATCGCTACCGTGACCAACTTCCCGCACGGTAACGATGACATCGATATCGCCGTAACTGAAACCCGCGCGGCCGTCGCGTACGGCGCCGATGAAGTTGATGTTGTTTTTCCTTACCGCGCGCTGATGGAAGGTAACGAGCGGGCGGGTTCCGAATTAGTGAAAGCCTGTAAACAAGTTTGCGCGGAAAACGGCGTGCTGCTTAAAGTGATTATCGAGTCCGGCGTGCTTAAAGAGCCCGCTCTTATCCGTAAAGCTTCCGAGCTGTCCGTCGACGCCGGCGCGGATTTCATCAAGACCTCAACGGGTAAAGTCGCGGTCAACGCCACCTTGGAAGCGGCTGAAATCATGATGACTGTAATTAAAGAAAAGAACACGAAAGTGGGTTTCAAGCCGGCCGGCGGTGTTCGCGACGCCGCGCAAGCGGCTGAATTCTTAGCCGTCGCTGAAAAACTGTTAGGCGCTGAATGGATAAGCGCGCGCACTTTCCGTTTCGGCGCTTCGAGCTTATTGAACTCACTGCTTCACACGTTAGAGCTCGCTGACGCTCCTAAGGCGAATCAAGGATATTAAGATCTGATTCTCCGGATAACCCCGGCCGGCGCGGCACCGCTGTTTTCTTTCGTGCGCTAGCCGCGCTTCGCTTAGCCGTTGTGAATGTTTGACAGATCAGGTTTTATGACTTTTTATCCCCGGGTTGAGACTCATAACAGGAAAAGTGTGATCAAACTCCATTTGATCATCGCAAAACTTAGTTAATATGTACGTAAAATTACTACAGTTTTGTTTTAAATCTTGCATAAAATGAAGGCCGGGAACATGAGCTCCCGGCTTCATTCCGGAGGCTCACCATGTTTCTCGCTCAAGAGGTCATTCGTAAAAAGCGTAACGGTCAGGCGCTGACAAAAGAGGAAATCCAGTTTTTTGTAGACGGTATCACTCATAATACGGTTTCGGAAGGTCAGATTGCCGCGTTCGGTATGGCGGTATTTTTCAATGACATGAATATGGACGAACGTGTCGCCATTACCGGCGCGATGCGTGACTCAGGTACGGTTCTGAACTGGGATTCACTGGGCTTAGACGGTCCGGTCATCGACAAGCACAGTACGGGCGGCGTCGGTGACGTGACAAGCTTAATGATCGGCCCTATGGCGGCGGCCTGCGGCGGTTATGTGCCGATGATTTCCGGTCGCGGCTTAGGTCACACCGGCGGCACATTAGATAAGTTTGACGCTATTCCCGGTTACCGGACGGAGCCTGACAACGAATTATTCCGTAAAGTCGTAAAAGAAGCGGGGGTCGCTATTATCGGCCAGACCGGCGATTTGGTGCCCGCCGACAAGCGCTTTTACGCGATTCGCGATAATACCGCCACGGTTGACAATATTTCTCTGATCACCGCGTCCATTCTTTCCAAGAAGCTGGCCGCCGGTCTGGACGCGTTAGCGATGGACGTTAAAGTGGGCAGCGGCGCTTTTATGCCGACTTATGAGGCGTCAGAGGCGTTAGCGCGCAGTATCACCGCGGTCGCGAACGGCGCGGGCACCAAAACGACCTCTGTGTTAACCGACATGAACCAGGTTCTGGCTTCTTGCGCGGGTAACGCCGTGGAAGTGAGAGAAGCGGTTGATTTCTTAACCGGTAAATACCGTAACCCGCGCTTATACGAGGTGACAATGGGACTTTGCCAGGAAATGTTAGTCCTCGGCGATATCGCCGCGAATGAAGCTGAAGCCCGCGATAAGCTGAACTCTGTGCTTGATAACGGCCGCGCCGCTGAAATCTTTGGTAAGATGGTATCAGGTCTGGGCGGCCCGGCGGACTTTGTTGAAGCCTGCGATAAATACCTGCCTAAAGCTTCTGTCATTCGTCCTGTTTACGCCGGCAAAGAAGGCTACGCGCATACCATGAATACCCGTGATCTGGGGGTCGCGGTTGTCTCACTGGGCGGCGGTCGTCGTAAACCCGGAGATGAACTGGATTACAGCGTAGGCTTTACTGACGTGTGTATGCTGGGTGATGAAATCAATGCCGATAAGCCGTTAGCCGTGGTTCACGCGCGGTCAGAAGCGGACTATGAACAGGCCGCCGCGGCGGTAAGAAGCGCTATCCAGATCAGTGATACTCAACCCGAACGGCAAGTTGAAATTTATAAAGCGATCCGTGCTGAAGATCTGTAAGGAAAGATTATGAAACGTACAGTTATTTTGATGTTAGATTCTTTCGGTATCGGCGCCGCGGCCGATGCCGAGGCGTTCGGTGACGCCGGCGCTGATACCTTCGGTCACATCGCGGCGGCTTGCGCGCAAGGCAAAGCGGATAATGGTCGTGAAGGTGAGCTTAAGCTGCCTAACCTGGCTAAACTCGGTCTGGGTCACGCGGCGAGAGAAAGTACCGGGACTTTCCCGATCGGTTTTGACGACAATGTTGAGCTGATCGGTTCTTACGGTTACGCCAAAGAAATCAGCTCAGGTAAAGATACGCCCAGCGGACACTGGGAAATGGCCGGCGTGCCGGTGTTATTTGACTGGGGTTATTTCAGTGACCGCGATAACTCATTCCCTGAGGCGTTAACCGGCAAAATCCTTGAGCGCGCCGGCTTAGACGGTTTCTTAGGTAACTGCCACGCGTCCGGTACCACGATTCTTGAGCAGCTCGGTGAGGAGCATATGCGCTCCGGTCAGCCGATTTTCTACACTTCGGCTGACTCGGTTTTCCAGATAGCCTGCCATGAGGAAACGTTCGGCTTGGAAAACTTATATAAGCTCTGCGAAATCGTTCGCGAGGAGCTTGAGCCTTACAACATCGGCCGTGTCATCGCGCGTCCGTTCACCGGCGCTAACGCAAAGGAGTTTGCCCGTACCGGCAACCGCCGCGATTTCTCACTTGAGCCGCCGTCAAAAACCGTACTGCAAAAACACGCCGAAAACGGCGGTGAAGTCGTGAGTGTCGGTAAGATCGCCGACATCTACGCTCATTGCGGTATCACCCGAAAAGTGAAAGCAAACGGTCTTGAGGCGCTATTTGACGCGACCTTAGAGCAGATTAACAACGCCGGTGATAACACCATCGTATTCACTAACTTCGTAGACTTCGACTCTCACTACGGTCACCGGCGTGATGTGGCGGGTTACGCGAAAGGTCTGGAGTACTTTGACTCCCGCTTACCTGAGCTGCTGGCTTTGTTAGATGACGACGATCTGTTATTACTCACCGCCGATCACGGTTGCGACCCGACCTGGCCGGGCACGGATCATACCCGCGAGCACGTTCCGGTGTTAGCTTACGGCGCGGGTCTCGGGGCAAAATCTATAGGCGGACGTGATACGTTCGCTGACATGGGGCAATCCATCGCGAGCTATTACAAGTTAGAGCCGATGGAATACGGCCGGTCATTCTTATAGCGTCATAGCGGCGCGGGTTTAACGGCAGTTTTAAGTCCTTTGTCCGCTGACTTAACATAAAACGCCGCCGCGGAGACGTTCAGCTCATCAGCTGCTCAGTCAGCACGATGTGAGCCGCTTTTATTGTGACAAATTAATTAAAATTGAGTAAGTTACTCACAAATTAACATAAGGCATAGACCTTAAAAAACATAGGGGTTATATCGATGGCTACACCACACATTAACGCTGCTGACAACGCGTTCGCGCAAACGGTTCTTTTCCCGGGTGATCCTTTACGCGCTAAATACATCGCTGAAACTTTCCTGGAAAACGCTGAGCAGGTTACTGACGTGCGTAACATGCTGGGTTTCACCGGTACTTACAAAGGAACCCGGGTTTCTGTTATGGGCTCAGGTATGGGCATTCCTTCCTGCTCTATCTACGCGACTGAGCTTGTAAAAGACTACGGGGTTAAAAACTTAATCCGTGTCGGTTCTTGCGGCGCTATCAGTCACGACGTTAAAGTTCGTGACGTGATCATAGGTATGGGCGCCTGTACTGACTCACAAGTCAACCGTTTACGTTTCGGCGGTCAGGACTTCGCGGCAATCGCTGACTATGGTCTTCTTTCCGCCGTGGTTAAGGCGGCGGAAGAGAAGGGCATTAAGCACCGTGTCGGTAACGTATTCTCCGCGGATCTGTTCTACACGCCGCAGCCGGAAATGTTTGACACCATGGAAAAAATGGGCGTGCTGGGCGTTGAGATGGAAGCGGCCGGTCTGTACGGGGTCGCGGCTGAATTCGGCGCTAAAGCGCTTTGTGTCGTAACTGTATCTGATCATATTCGTACCGGTGAGGCGACGTCTTCTGATGAGCGTCAGACGACCTTTAACGAAATGCTCGAAATGACGTTAGAAGCGATTGTAAGTTTATAATTTACCCTTTTAGCGCCGGTATCTGAATAAAAAGCAAAAAGCCGCGGCCGCGGCTTTTTTTCGTTTGCCCAGCGAAGCTGGCAAACCCGACAGATTGAAAGAAGTCTGTATCACCCTGACTGAGGGGAAGATAATCTGAATGGCAAGGGCGTTGTTGGCTAACGGCAGGGTCTGAAGGAAGCCATAGGAAGTTAGAGGTACACAGCGAAAGCGAACCTGATTCGGCAAGGTAGAGAGGTAAGCGTGCGAAATAGCGCAACGCCATATACTCAGTCAACTCTATCATGTGATTGAGGGTGGAATTTCTAACAGGGAGCCAGTGCAGTAACTGGGGAAGCCTGACACCAAATCCGGAATCAACCAGAAACTTTTATACAAGAGGAAACTCAAGATAAAAGTTGGTGCGAGGTGGCAGATGAGCCCGTAGTAGTGAGTAAAATCCAGCCGATGAAAGCCAGTAATGGTGTGGAGGGTAAAACTGGATTGACCAGTGATGTAGTTCATTGGCGACATCAATAGCCAAAAGCCTTGATGTCGGCGAAGGGGTGAAGCTTAATTGAAGCTTGTGATGGACAGGATTTTTTTTTCACAGGTATAGAAAATCACTTTAGCGAGTGAGGTAATTCCGACTGTAGCCACTAGGAATAATGGCTCTGGAGACAGAAACCGTACATGGGAGTAATTCAGTTAATATCAAAGTATATTGCCAAGTGCTAGAAGGCTTTGACGCTGAATGAAATATACCAACTGATGAAAACATGAAACTGAACCCAAACAACGCACACAGAGGAGTCAATGAGAGTTCATTACAGCCTGTACGGTCGCTTACTCAATAAGGAAGCACTGTACGACGGATTTAAGAAAGTTTGGAGAGCCAAAGGCGCTGCTGGTATAGATGAGCAGAGCTTAGAGCAATTCGCTTCAAATCTGAGCAATGAACTTGATAAACTTCTTATCGAACTTAAAACCAAGCAATACCGGCCTTCAGCCGTCAAACGGGCAGAAATCCCGAAAGATGACGGTGGAGTGAGAAAGCTTGGTATACCAACAGTTCGAGACCGAATCGTACAACAGTGCCTAAACGATATACTGAGTCCGATATTTGAAGAGCAGTTCCATCCGTCAAGCTATGGATATCGACCTAATAGAAGCTGTCACGATGCCATTAATAAAGCCACGATGTTTATTCGTCAATATGATTTAAAACATGTGGTGGATATGGATTTATCCAAATGCTTTGACTTACTCGACCAAGAGTTAATCTTATCGAGCATAAGCAAAAGGGTAAAAGATGGCAGCATCTTAAAGTTGATAAAATTGTTTCTTGAAAGTGGAGTCATTGTAGAAGGCAACTGGCAAGCAACAGTAACAGGAAGTCCGCAAGGCGGGGTGATCAGTCCGCTGATAGCGAACATCTACCTTGATGCCTTTGACCAAGAGATGAAACGTCGAAACCATCGACTGGTCAGGTATGCCGACGATATCCTGATATTGTGTCGTTTGAAGAAGTACGGACGGGCTATGTGCTCAGTACAAAATAATAGAGTACAAATAAAATTAAGCAGGAGCCGTATACGAGACCCGTACGTACGGTTCTGTGAGAGGGATGGGGCATTAACGCCTCACCCTACTCGATTCGCTTGAAAGACTGCCGGTATTACCGCCAGATAGCCTTGCAGAGCACTTAATTCGGACGCCGAAAATATCGAAAAACTTATAATCAGTTACTTAAGGCACTGACATAACGCCGGCAAGCGTAAATGAAAATCTGAAATAATAAAATTAATCATTAATTTTAATTAATTTTATTTCTATTGAGTTATTCTCTATTGAGTTATTCTTTGTGCGGCTTTAGAGCTTGTAACCCATTGTTTTTATGAAGACAATGTATCATTAAACTTTGTTCACCCTGCTTGAAGTTACATTCACAGTCCGGTATCAATCTAGTTAATTTTAATAACCCGATGAGGTATATATGGCTTTATCGTCACTGACTTCAACAACAACCCCCTGTAATGCGCCCGCCGTCGCTGACGGCGAACCGGTCGCCTCAGCTGAAAGCTCACCTAAAGAACAACGAGAACAACGAGAACAACGAATAAAGAAAAAGTTTAGACAAGTTTGCGGCGCTGGCTTTTTAGAAATTCCGGCGGAATTAGTCAACAATGCCGCGGCCTTAATTGAAAGCTTTCATCAGTCAGTTCAATCTTCCGGAATTGATTTCGTCAGCGTTTTTGAAAACATGAGTTTAACGGGCGGAGCTGATGAGACTGATACTTCAGATGACGCGCCCGCCCGGGGGAATGCGTTACCGGAACAAAAAGCCGATTTCACGGAAGCGCCGGATCCGGCAGGTGCTGTTTCACACCTGCGGATGGATTACATCTCTAAAATTTTAGTAGCATTAGTGAATACGTTAATACCTGTTACCGGTTCCGATGCAAATGTTTCCGCGGATATGGTAAATGATTACGGTAAACAAATATTCACCTTGTTAATCAATTCCGGGCTCGATGAAAATGCTAAAACGCGTCTTTTCAGCAAGGTTAGCAATGAATTGGTGCAAAATGGTTTATCTGAACAAAAACAAGTTGACAAGACAATATCAGCAGTACGGGAGGACAATAAAGCGCAGGGCGGTGAGTTAACCGGTCTTGTATTACGCGGCGGCTTCTTCGCCTGAATCTGATGACAGGGTTTTACCCGCGAAAATTAAGCCTGTTTAAATTTCAGCTCTTCATTTGTCATACCCGCGAACGCGGGAAATAAAATAACGAAAGTTGTGTATGCCGGTCATCCGGAGACTTTATCCGTATTAACCTGAGTCATCACCGGACTCCCGCTTTTGCGGGAGCGGTATACTTTCTTCTGCCGCGTCCCTGAGTACGTATCCGACTGAGCTTTTTACCGTTAAGGTTAAACGGCCGCCTTTAACCGCCGCGGTTTTGACTTCCCGCTCTTTGCCGGAATAAGAAATGAAGGCTGTTTAAATTAAGCGCTTCATCTGTGAGCAAAAGAATTAACTGCCTTATAGCAAACGTCAGCTGATCCGGCTGTGGCTCCTGATTGTTTTTTAATGTCTTTTTCCGGCAAAAACCGGAAATTGCGATCATACTAATCACAAGTATTAAATCTTGTTTTAACTTAATGGTAATAAGTCAAAGTGATTACTCTCAAATTGTAATCATGTCTTGCAAAGTAATGATTGCTGGCTAATTATTGTTCGGGAAACGCCAGGTGCCCAGGAGTGAGTTGCATGCCGAGTTGGGGTTGTATTTCTAGAGTCAAATTTACAGAGGTTGTCTGTCCGCTGATATTCGGTTTTATCTCTTTCTTCTGCCTTTGCGCGTCAGGTATCGCCAAAGACAAAAAGACGCCTGAGCCGGTAGCGATTACCGTAGAGCATGTTAAGCAGGCTTATTTTTATGATCTGGTGCAGGAGGTCGGCAAAGTCAAGGCGATTGATTCCGCGGATCTCTCTTTTAACGCTGACAATAAGATCACCAGGATCTTTTTTCACAACGGCGACAAAGTCAGAAAAGGTGATCTGATAGCGCAGCTGGATAACTCTGACGCCAAGGCTGAATTAGATAAGTCAAAAAGTTCGCTGGCACTGGCTAAAACCAAGCTGGCCAGAGTGAATGAGTTACTGCAACGTGAGCCTTACGCGCTTTCCAAGGAAAACGTCGATGAGACCAAAGAGAACGTTGATTTAGCCAAAGCGGATTATCAGCAAAAAAAATCCGCCATGAATAACTATCAGATCGTCGCTCCCTTTGACGGCCAGCTAACCACTTTTAAACAGTCGGTAGGCAGTCATATCTCCGCCGGAACGGCGCTGGTGACATTATTCAGTTTAAATCCCGTCGAAGTTTATTACGCCATCAGCCAGAAAGACTTCGGTAAAGCGGAAAAAGGGCAGCGGGTCAGCGTCACGGTTGATGCCTACAAGGACAGAGTGTTTTACGGTAAGGTGAATTACGTCGCGCCGGCCGTTGATGAGCAAACCGGGCGGGTGACGATCCGCGCTGAGCTGGATAACCCGGATTTCGCGCTGGCTCCGGGAATGTTTGCCAATATCAAACATTACTTCGGTCACCGGCTGAGTGAATTGGTTATTCCGCAGAATTCTGTCATAGCTGACAACGACAAACGATTTGTCTGGGTCGTAGATAAAAACCGGGTCGAAAAGCGCCGGATTAAATTAGGCCGGAATACCAACAGCGGTTACGTGGTGGTAACCCAAGGGCTCAAAGAAGGCGAGCCGGTGGTGAAAACGGGTATTCAAAACCTTAAGCTCAACTCGGTCATTAAAATTCTGCCGCCGCCGGCATCTGGCACTGACCCGTCAAAATCTGTGATTAACAAAACGCAACAAAGTAACGGAGAAAACCGGTAATGCAGCTGCCTGAAGTCTGTATCCGTCATCCTATTTTCGCTTCCATTCTCAGTATCATGGTTGTGTTACTCGGTATCGTAGCCTTTCAGAAATTAGAGATTCAGTATTTTCCCGAACACAGCATTCATACCGCGTCGGTGAGGGCTTCGGTTCCCGGCGCCAGCGCCGACTTTATGTCTTCCAATGTCGGAGACAAGCTTATCTCCGCCGTGGGCGGCTTAGATAAAGTCGAAACCATGACCACCAGTTGCAATATCGGCAGCTGCTCTTTGAGCATTCGCTTTACTTCCGATACTACTGATATTGAATACACCAACTTAATGAACAAGCTGCGCTCCAGCATCGAGGCAATCAATGACTTTCCCGGCAGTATGGTTGATAAGCCGGTCGTGACAGATGACATCTCCGCCGGAGGCGGAAGCAGCAGTAATGTTATTACCTTTGTCGGTGACGGCAGTATGTCCCGGCAGGAAATGTATGATTATGTGGTTCAGCAGCTTGTGCCTCAGTTCAAACACGTGCCGGGGGTCGGCGCGGTCTGGGGGCCTTACGGCGGCTCGCATCGCGCGGTCCGGGTTTGGTTGAATCCGGATCAGATGAAAGAGCTGAATATCGGCACGCAAGAGGTTGTTAATACGTTAACGGCCTACAACACGGGTTTTACCTCAGGCGCCATTATCGGTAAGTCGCGTGATTTCTCATTGAATCCGGTCATTCAGGTTCAGACCATTGATGATGTAAAAAGCTTAGTGATCCGCCAGGATAAAGATCGGATCATTCGGATATCCGACGTGGCCGATGTGGTTTACGGTGAAACCAGCCTCAATCCCTCGGCGCTTAAGGTTAACGGCAAACCGGGGTTGTCTCTGCAAATCAGGCCGTTAAGGAACGCGAACCCCGTGGTGGTTTCAGCGGCGATTGCTAAGGCCATGAAAGAAATGAAAAAGCAGTTGCCTGAAGGACTGACGATGAACCTGGTTTATAACCAGGCCGATTTTATCAAGGCTTCAATTGATGAGGGGTTTTCAGCATTAACGGAAGCCATCGTCCTGGTTTCCGTTGTGGTGCTGTTATTTCTGGGCAGTATCAGAGCCGCGTCCGTTCCGATCATTACCATTCCTGTCTGTGTTATCGGCGTGTTCGCGGTGATGTCCTACCTTGGTTTTTCCATTAACGTGCTGACCATTCTGGCGATTATTTTAGCTATCGGTCTGGTGGTGGATGACGCCATTGTGGTGGTTGAAAACTGTTACCGGCATATTGAAGCCGGTGATAAACCGTTTGACGCCGCCGTGAAAGGCTGTAAGGAAATCATCTTCCCGGTGATTTCTATGACATTGACTCTGGCGGCGGTTTATTTCCCGATCGGCCTGATGTCAGGGCTGACGGTGGATTTATTTAAACAATTTTCATTCACTCTGGCGTCGGCGGTCATTATTTCGGGGATGGTCGCCTTAACCTTGTCGCCGATGATGAGCGCTTACCTGCTCAGACCGGCAACGGATTATTCAAGCTGGTTTAAAGTGATCAACGATAACTTACATAAACTGACGGACGCTTACGTCGAGGCATTGAAAAAGTGGATTAACCGTAAGCAGTGGTTACTGGGCGTCGGCGTTGTTTTAGTGGTGGTCGCCGGCGCGGCTTACTGGGCGCTGCCTAAGATTCTGCTCCCCAAGGAAGACTCAGGGTTTATTTTAGTCACCGCTGAGGGGCCTGCCGGAGCGGGGCGGAATTATCACTTACAGCACTTATCTCAAATTAATGCCTTAACCGAAGATGAACCGTCAATAAAAAGTAATTTGTCATTTATCGAGGGAAATCCGACAAACTTCATTTTGTTAAAACCGTGGAAAGAGAGAAAACAGACCATAGATGATGTGATAAGAAGTCTGATAGACAAAGCAAAAAGTACGGTTTCAGCTTACAGCCTCTCATTTTCCGTTTATAACGCCGATAACCTGAATATCGCCAGCGATGTGGTTCTGGAAATTACCTCGTTGAGGCGTAACAGAGAAGAGCTGAGTCAGACCGCGCGGAAAATACAAAAGTTACTTGAAACCTACCCCGGTGTGACCAATGTCAATAACTCGCTCAAGCGTGATCAGCTCAGATATGACTTAAGCATCGACCCGAACGCCATTACCTTGTCCGGAGTGAAATATTCGGATGTGACCAACGCGCTTTCGGTTTATTTAGGCTCATTTAAGGCGGCGGATTTACACGCTAAAGATGATCAGACCTATTCGATTTTAGTGCAGGTGAATGAAAAATCCTTAGGTGATTTTAACGTGCTCGATAAGCTGTACGTGACGTCTGAGTCAGGCGCGTCTTTACCGCTGAGCCAGTTTGTCTCCATTAAAGAGGCCACGGCGGAATCCAGCGTGAAAACCTACCGGGGCTTAGACAGCGCTCAAGTGACGGCGAGCATTGTTCCGGGCTACTCGACCAGTGATATTAAAAATTTTATCGATGAAAATATTCCCGCCCGGCTGGATAAGTCACAATCGTTTTTCTATAACGGTGTTATAAAAGATCTGGTGGATTCCCAGCAGGGAACCCAGTCCTTATTTTTACTGGCGCTGATTTTTATCTACCTGATTCTGGCGGCTCAGTTTGAAAGCTTTACCGATCCGCTGATCATTCTGCTTACGGTTCCGCTTTGTCTGGTGGGAGCCTTGCTGACCTTATTTATGTTCGGCCAGAGTATTAACATCTACTCGCAGATCGGGCTGTTAACGCTGGTGGGACTGGTAACCAAACACGGTATCCTGCTGGTTGAGTTTGCCAACAAGCAGCAGCTTAAAGGTTACTGTGCCGTTGAAGCGGTGATTCTGAGCGCCAAATCACGGCTCAGACCGATTTTAATGACGTCACTCACCATGATCCTGAGCGCCATTCCTTTAGCTTTAGCCGAAGGCCCCGGCTCAT
>CBDAVB010000004.1:0-146748 GCA_965200795.1 Parashewanella sp. | reverse complement strand
TGGCAGCAACGCAGTTTAGACGAGGTCTATCCAATTATTTGGCTGGATGCGATTCACTATAAAGTCAAAGACAATGGTCGCTATGTCAGTAAGGCTATTTACACGATTCTAGGCGTTAATCTCGAAGGTAAGAAAGAGTTACTTGGCCTGTATCTTTCAGAGTCAGAAGGTGCTAATTATTGGCTTTCGGTACTGACCGATCTTCATAATCGTGGTGTTAAGGATATCTTAATTGCTTGTGTTGACGGGTTAAACGGTTTTCCTGAAGCTATTGCCAGCATTTACCCGGAGACAGAAGTTCAGCTTTGCGTAATTCATCAGGTACGCAACTCAATGAAGTATGTGGCATCTAAGCATCAAAAGGCGTTTATGGCTGATTTAAAGCCGGTTTACAGAGCGACAAGTAAATCGGCTGCTGAAACGGCTTTAGATGAGCTGGAAAACAAATGGGGTAGCCAGTATCCAATCGTTATCGACTCTTGGCGCAGAAAGTGGGAGAACTTGTCCGTTTACTTCAAATATCCAGAATATGTACGTCGAGTGATTTACACGACCAATGCGATTGAAGCCGTACATCGCCAGTTTAGGAAACTCACCAAAACAAAAGGGGCATTTCCAAATGAAAACAGCTTGCTAAAATTGCTTTATGCGGGCATATTGAATGCCTCTAAAAAGTGGACAATGCCAGTCCAAAATTGGAGGCTAGCATTGTCACAATTTGCAATCCATTTTGAAGGCAGATTGGATAACGTATTAGAAATTTAGAATTTAGGCTGACACAGAATTTTGAACGCCCTCGCCAGAACGGTAAATTCTTAACTGCGAGATCCCTAAGGAATGCAAAACCCGTCTTGCTCCCTGCGTTTTATAGAGCAACTTATAATATTCATCCTCAACCAACTCACCGTTTGCAGATTCCTTACCAGTAATTGCTGGTAATCTTCGCGCTAATTCTGTTAGGGTTTCAGCATCACGAAACAGAGCATCTTTAATTTCTGAACTGATACTGTGTATAGCTGAAACGACATCTTACTTAGGCATTTCTAGTTCCTTAATCAATCAAGCAGAAATGCACAATATAAGTAGTCGGTACTGAAAAACATAACTTCAAGATTTAAAATGTACGGCATCTGATTTACGCAAAATTCAGAACCGTACCCAAAAGCAACATTTCTTATATTTCGCATCAATTTCACTACAAAATAGCCAAAACTCACCATCTTTTTCGAGCAAAAAGAAAATGGCTAACCACTTTCTCAGGTTCCAGGCACACGCAGCCATTAGAAGGTTTATTGAGTCGCCAACACTGCCCTTTAACCAGTTCTTACACAGCCTAAAATCACTCTTCAAATGCCCGATTACTGGTTCAATTGTCGCCCGTTTTTTACAGAGTTCACTTTTGCGTTTTCTCTTTGCTTGCGAGTCCCGTTTTAATGGCCGACTAGGGATAACAACTTCTTGGTCAACATACTGCTTACACCCTTTATAGCCTTTATCTACAACGGCTGTAGTGATTTTACTCTTTCGGTGTTTATGGGCATGGTCAAGTGCGGGCTCTAAGCAATTTTGAGTCGTGTTCATGTTTGTCATGACTGGTTACACCAATGATTAATTGACTCTGCTCTGTGAGCACGACAGAAGCCTTTTTACCATACTCGTATGGCTTATGGTCTTTGCCTTTCCCTACGCAGTAAACATCGGGTTCATGAAGGCTGTAAATCTTGTTCTTGTCTTTACGTTGCTGTGTAATGGCTTTTTCATAATTGGAAAAATTCTCTTTTTGTAAATCAATGACATCTTGTGGAAGTTTGCGTTGCAGCTCCCTTAAAAGCCTGCCTGCGATAACACGCAACCTTTTTAACGCTCTTCTTGCTTTACTTCGATTTTTGGCATGTCTAAAGCTGCGGCAGTCAATGCGTAGCTGTTTGACTTCTTTGACATAAGTACGCCTTTGTCTGATCCCAAATACTTTGGCTAGTTTATTGAGTCGGTTAACCACCTTGATGGCAAGTTTGCTATCTGTCGGATAAGTAATGGCTTTTTCTTGGACGGTTGTATCAACGTACACGGTGTCATCTTCAGCTTTGTCACCGTGTAAAGCCACAGATAATGCAAAGATTTTTTCACAGCCTTTTTCACCGATGCGCTTACGAAAAACACTGAGTTCACTGGCATCACAAGGGCGTGCTGTTTGAAACTCTGTCTCACCACAAAACACTTGAAAATACACGTTCATCAGCCATTGTTCGACCAGAGCTTCATCGCTCAATTTGTAGAGCTGCTTGAGTATTAGCAAACCGCACATCAACCGAATTGGCTTCGCTTTACGGCCTGATTTTTTGTATAACGGCTTGAACTCTTCTTCCAACGCTCGCCAATCAAAGGCATTAGCTAAAATGAGTAAAGGGTGAGTTTGCAGAAGTTGGTCTGTGATATTAAACAGACTGGCATGAGGTAAATTTGACGGGCTTTCTTTGAGCACTTTTAGCACCCAAAACGACCAGAAACCATAGGTTAACTATATCATTTCTGGTCGAAATTGAATGTATCAAATAGCTATATTTTATTAGCGATCAGAATGTTAGATGTTTTTCATGACCGACTAAGTAAGTCGGTACTGAAAAACATAACTTGGACGGTTGTATCAACGTACACGGTGTCTGATCTTACAGCAAAATGTCAGAACCGTGTAAAGCCACAGATAATGCAAAGATTTTTTCACAGCCTTTTTCACCAATTTCACTACAAAATAACCAAAACTCACCATCTTTTTCGAGCAAAAAGAAAATGGCTAACCACTTTCTCAGGTTCCAGGCACACGCAGCCGTTAGAAGGTTTATTGAGTCGCCAACACTGCCCTTTAACCAGTTCTTACACAGCCTAAAATCACTCTTCAAATGCCCGATTACTGGTTCAATTGTTGCCCGTTTTTTACAGAGTTCACTTTTGCGTTTTCTCTTTGCTTGCGAGTCCCGTTTTAATGGCCGGCTAGGGATAACAACTTCTTGGTCAACATACTGCATACACCCTTTATAGCCTTTATCTACAACGGCTGTAGTGATTTTACTCTTTCGGTGTTTATGGGCATGGTCAAGTGCAGGTCTAAGCAATTTTGAGTCGTGTTCATGTTTGTCATGACTGGTTACACCAATGATTAATTGACTCTGCTCTGTGAGCACGACAGAAGCCTTTTTACCATACTCGTATGGCTTATGGTCTTTGCCTTTCCCTACGCAGTAAACATCGGGTTCATGAAGGCTGTAAATCTTGTTCTTGTCTTTACGTTGCTGTGTAATGGCTTTTTCATAATTGGAAAAATTCTCTTTTTGTAAATCAATGACATCTTGTGGAAGTTTGCGTTGCAGCTCCCTTAAAAGCCTGCCTGCGATAACACGCAACCTTTTTAACGCTCTTCTTGCTTTACTTCGATTTTTGGCATGTCTAAAGCTGCGACAGTCAATGCGTAGCTGTTTGACTTCTTTGACATAAGTACGTCTTTGCTTGATCCCAAATACTTTGGCAAGTTTATTGAGTCGGTTAACCACCTTGATGGCAAGTTTGCTATCTGTCGGATAAGTAATGGCTTTTTCTTGGACGGTTGTATCAACGTACACGGTGTCATCTTCAGCTTTGTCACCGTGTAAAGCCACAGATAATGCAAAGATTTTTTCACAGCCTTTTTCACCGATGCGCTTACGAAAAACACTGAGTTCACTGGCATCACAAGGGCGTGCTGTTTGAAACTCTGTCTCACCACAAAACACTTGAAAATACACGTTCATCAGCCACTCATCGACCAAGGCTTCATCGCTGAGTTTGTAAAGTTGCTTGAGTATTAGCAAACCGCACATCAACCGAATTGGCTTCGCTTTACGGCCTGATTTTTTGTATAACGGCTTGAACTCTTCTTCCAACGCTCGCCAATCAAAGGCATTAGCTAAAATGAGTAAAGGGTGAGTTTGCAGAAGTTGGTCTGTGATATTAAACAGACTGGCATGAGGTAAATTTGACGGGCTTTCTTTGAGCATTTTTAGCACCCAAAACGACCAGAAACCATAGGTTAACTATATCATTTCTGGTCGAAATTGAATGTGTCAAATAGCTATATTTTATTAGCGATCAGAATGTTAGATGTTTTTCATGGCCGACTAATTATTGTCTTTTTTTAAGGGGATTCAGTAAAGGCTGTTATTGCTTTTAATAAGCCGCAGATACACAAAAGGCGTACATTATTAGTAAGCCTTTTTGAAAAACAATCACCAATTAGCTTAATTTGCCGTGACACTGTTTGTATTTTTTACCTGAACCGCATGGGCAAGGATCGTTACGGCCGACTTTTTCACCGTCACGAACTACTGGTGTGTGTGCGGCCATTGTTTCAACGGCTTCGTCACCACCAACCATAGACTGAGCTTCTGCGTGTTGGAAGTCTCTGCGGATCTTTGCTTCTTCTTCACGACGACGTTGCTCCATCTCATCGACATCCGATTGCGCCTGAACCTGTACTTTAGAAAGAATACTGATCACGTCATATTTCAAACTATCCAGCATTTGCTGGAATAGCTCAAACGACTCACGCTTGTATTCCTGCTTAGGATTCTTTTGCGCGTATCCGCGTAAGTGGATGCCTTGACGTAAATGATCCATCGCTGAAAGATGTTCTTTCCATAATTGATCCAGTGTTTGCAGCATTACTGACTTTTCAAATTGTCGTAAGACTTCAGCGCCCACCATCTGCTCTTTAGCGGCATAAGCTTCACTCCATGTGTTTACGATACGCTCACGTAATGTTTCTTCATGGAGATCATCCTCTTTATCTAACCACTCTTGGATTGGCAGCGACATCGCGAATTCTTGTAACAGGCGAGTTTCTAAACCAGGTACGTCCCACATTTCTTCGATAGACTGCGGCGGAATGTATTGGTCAATTAAACCGTTCAGTACGTCTTCCTTAATCATCGCAATAGTATCTTCGATACTTTCCGCGTCCATAAGATCATTACGCTGCGAGTAAACGACCTGACGCTGGTCATTCGCGACATCATCAAACTCCAGAAGCTGTTTACGAATATCAAAGTTACGGGCTTCTACTTTACGTTGTGCGTTTTCAATCGCGCGTGATACCCACGGATGCTCAATGGCTTCACCTTCTTCCATACCCAGTTTTTTCATCATGCCCGCGACACGGTCAGATGCGAAGATACGCATTAAGCTGTCTTCCATAGAAAGATAGAAACGAGATGAACCGGCATCCCCTTGACGACCTGAACGACCACGAAGCTGGTTATCAATACGACGTGACTCGTGACGCTCAGTGCCTAAAATATGCAGACCACCCGCGGCAACCACTTCATCGTGGCGAATCTGCCAGTCAGCTTTGATTTTAGCGATTTGCTCATCAGTCGGATTTGCCAGCTCAGCGATTTCAGCGGCCCAGCTGCCGCCCAAAACGATATCGGTACCACGACCCGCCATATTGGTCGCTACGGTAACCACGCCTGCACGACCCGCTTGCGCTACAATCTCGGCTTCTTTTTCGTGGAATTTAGCGTTCAGTACAGAGTGAGGGATTTTTTCTTTTTTCATCATCTGAGAAAGCAGCTCAGATTGTTCGATTGAAACAGTGCCAACCAGAACCGGCTGACCACGCTCACGACAATCTCGGATGTCTTCAAGAATAGCGTTGTATTTTTCCGCTGCGGTCAGATAAACAAGATCAGCGCGATCATCCCGGATCATCGGTTTGTTGGTCGGTACCACAACGGTATCCAAACCATAGATATGCTGGAATTCGAATGCTTCGGTATCCGCTGTGCCTGTCATCCCCGCTAATTTCTCATACAGACGGAAGTAGTTTTGGAAGGTAATGGACGCTAAGGTTTGGTTCTCATTCTGAATGCTCGCGCCTTCTTTGGCCTCTACCGCTTGGTGTAAACCCTCAGACCAGCGGCGGCCCGGCATGGTACGGCCGGTGTGTTCGTCAACAATGATCACTTCATCGTCTTGAACGATATAGTCAACGTCTTTTTCAAATAAGGTATGCGCGCGCAATGCAGCATTTACGTGGTGAAGCAGAGAAATATTGGCCGCGGAATAAAGTGAGTCACCTTGCGGCAGTAATCCCACTTTCATTAACAGCTGTTCAATTTTTTCCTGACCGCGTTCGGTCATATGAACTTGCTTGGCTTTTTCATCAATAGTGTAGTCACCATCGCCTGTGTATTCCTCAGTATCTTCTTTATCTTGTTTAATCAGGTTCGGAATCAATTTATCAACTTTAATGTAAAGCTCAGAACTGTCCTCCGCCGCGCCGGAGATAATTAACGGCGTCCGGGCTTCATCGATAAGAATCGAGTCAACTTCATCGATCAGCGCATAGTGTAAAGGCCTCTGCACCCGCTCGGCAGGTGAGAAAGCCATGTTGTCACGAAGGTAATCGAAACCGAATTCGTTATTAGTACCGTAGGTAATGTCACTGGCGTAAGCTTGCTTTTTCTCTTGCGGAGAAAGGTTCGCGACGTTAACACCAACGCTCAGACCCAGATACTCAAATAATGGGCGGTTAAACTCAGCGTCACGACGCGCGAGATAGTCGTTCACGGTAATGATATGTACGCCTTTACCTGTCAACCCGTTAAGGTAAGCCGGTAGGGTCGCGGTCAGTGTTTTACCTTCACCGGTTCGCATTTCCGCGATACGGTTACTATCCAGCACCATACCACCGAGCAGCTGTACGTCGAAATGGCGCATCTCAAATACACGCTTTGAAGCTTCACGGACGACGGCAAAGGCTTCCGCCATGATGTCCTGAAGTGTTTCGCCTTCTTCCAGGCGTTTTCTGAACTCCGCGGTTTTTGCCGCTAATTCTTCATCTGAGAATTTTTCATAATCGGCTTCTAACGCATTAATCTGATTAACGATCATCCCTAAACTTTTTAGAGTACGCTCGTTACGACTACCGAAGATTTTTGTCAGTAATTTTCCAAACATCTGAATCACTTATATTTAAAAGGCTAAAATTCAATTCTTATCAAGCCGATGTTGCTCTTAGCCTGCCTTGCGGTAGACGTATTTTTGCGGATCGATTTGCTTTCCATTTCGCAGCACCTCGTAGTGCACATGCGGGCCGGTTGAACGCCCGGTACTCCCTAATTTCGCGATTTCTTGTCCCTTGGTCACAATATCTCCGACCTTTACAGTTACGGACTCATTGTGTCCGTAACGGGTTTTTAAACCGTTACCATGATCAATCTCAACTAGGTTTCCGTAGCCGAACATGCTACCGGCCCATGTGACGACACCAGCGGCGGTTGCTCTTACGGGCTCGCCTTCCTTGCCGGCAAAGTCGATACCTTTATGCATGGCTCTGCGGCCGGTGAACGGATCATTGCGCATTCCGTAAGGTGAAGATAACCAGCCTTTTTTGATCGGGCGACCGGAAATGTAACGTTCTTTATCTATATGGAGATTAGAAACAACAGTTTCAAGTACCGAAAGTTGAGTTTGATTATGATCCAGGTTATTAGCGAGCTTACCCATATCAGCGATAAGGCTGTCCAGCTCGATAGTTTCACCGAGCTCAGAGACACCACCTACCCCGACTTCTGAAGAAAAGTCGAACTGATCGTCTAAGTTATTTTGCTTTGCAACTTGCTGACCCAGGGCTTCCAGGCGGGTCATCTCGGCTTGTAAACGTGCCACATGAGTAACAAGCATAGAAAGTTGCGACTCAGTAGCATCTTTTAATTTTAAGATTTGTTGTTTTTGCGCGTTACGCAGAGCTTTTACGGAATCCATGTCGGCTTGCTGATCCGCGAAACGTTCATTACTATAATGGTAAAAGCTAGCAATGCCGAACAACATTAAAGCGGGCAAGAGCAACCAACGTTTGCCAAGCCGCCAACGTAGCACGCCATTCTTGCCTTGAATAAATACGGTTACACTCATTACCAATTAAGCCAGTATTAATATTATGAAAAAGCTTCCTCAAGATCTCAGTCAACTATTAACCGTTTCAGGCAGGCTTCCCGAGCTGAAAGAGAAAGCTGAATTATTATTACGTTTGGATCAAGTTGTTAAACAACAGTTATCAGATCCGTTAGTCGCGCATATTAAGGTCGCCAATTTCAGACAAGACAGATTAATTATAGAAGTGTCTTCTTCGGCCTGGGCCGCCCGACTCAATTTTCAAAAATCCCATTTATTACTTAAACTTCAAAGTGAAGCGCTACCAATGCTCACCGTAATTGACGTTAAAGTCAACCCGAGGATGCAATCTCGCACTCCAAAGAGTGAACCAAGTTACGCACAACTCAGTGTTACAGCGGCTTCACATATTGAAGCCTTGGCTGAACACACTGAAGGAAGTTTAGGGCAAAAACTAAAACGGCTGGCCGCAAGAGCCAGCCGTGAAAGGCATTCTGAATCCGATTAAGCGAAAACGCCTGAGTTATCTGAAGATATAAAACTTACCGGCACATCGGCCTCTTGCTCGTAGCTCACTAGCTCCCACGCTTCTTGACGGCCCAGCAAAGCTCTGACCAATTTGTTATTCAGCGCGTGACCTGTTTTGTAAGCTGAGAACTCACCGACAATCGCATGTCCGGCAACATAAAGATCTCCGAACGCATCCAGGATCTTATGTTTTAAGAATTCATCATCGTATCTTAAACCGTTAGGGTTAAGCACTTTAAATTCGTCAAGCACGACGGCATTTTCCATACTGCCGCCGAGCGCTAAGTTATTGGCTCTCAGATATTCGATATCACGCATAAAGCCAAAAGTCCGCGCGCGGCTGATGTCTTTAACAAATCCGTCAGTGGAAAAGTCCATTATCATATGTTGTTGACTGCGAGCGATTTCCGGATGGTCGAAATCAATTTCGAAATCCACTCTGAAACCTTGATGCGGTTTCAACATCGCCCACTTATCGCCGTCTTCAACTTTAACAGGCTTTTTAACACGCAAATATTTTTTCGGAGCCGTTTGTTGCGCGACACCCGCGGATTGCAGCAAAAACACAAACGGACTCGCGCTACCGTCCATAATCGGAATTTCAGGCGCGTCAACATCAATAACCGCGTTATCAATGCCCAGTCCGGATAATGCGGCAAATAAATGTTCAATCGTCTGGACTTTTACACCCTCGTCGTTCATCAGCACAGTACACAGCATACTTTCCCGAACCTGATCCGCTTTGGCCGGAATCGCCACCGCAGGTTCAAGATCGGTACGCATGAAGACAATACCCGTGTTCACCGGAGCCGGACGAATGGCTAATGTCACTTTATTACCGGAGTGCAATCCCACTCCGGTTGTTTTCACCATTTTCTTAACCGTTCTTTGAAAAATCATGCAGTTAACCGTTTATCGTTGTACTTAATAATGTAAAAAATCCCGACACCGGCCAAACCGCAGGCTGGTTTGGCCGGTCGGGTATCCTAACACATTTTTGCGATGACACAAAAATCCGCCATTTCGCAGACCGGATAAAGCGATCGGCGTCACCGCTCAGCATTAAGCTTTTACGTTAAGGCTTAGTCCGCTTGTTTGCGTAAGAAAGCCGGAATATCTAAGTAATCCAGTTCATTCTTTGGTGCTTTAGTTTGAGCCGGTACCGCCTGAGCCTGGCTCACACCGACTTGCACGACATTGCCAGCCGCCGTCGCGACATTTGAATCTTCAATCGCCGCTTTATCAGCGGTTGATACCGTTAACGGCTCAGCCGGCGTCGCCGGAATATCTCTGGGCGCCGGTTTGCTCACTAAGGTGATATCCGGTTTTTTCTCAGCGCCGATTCCGGTGGCCACAACCGTCACGCGCAGCTCATCGCTCATTTCAGGGTCGATTACCGCACCAACGACCACGGTCGCATTGTCAGAAGCGTACGCTTTAACATGGTTACCCACGGTCTCAAATTCTTCGATGCTCATGTCCATACCCGCAGTGATGTTAACTAATACACCACGCGCGCCGGCAAGATCGATGTCTTCCAGCAGCGGACTCGCTACCGCGGCTTCCGCCGCCTCCTCGGCGCGATCTTCACCGCTGGCGATACCTGTGCCCATCATGGCATTACCCATTTCGGACATTACGGTTTTCACGTCAGCGAAGTCGACGTTAATCAGCCCCGGACGCGTAATAAGCTCAGCAATACCCTGAACCGCACCAAGCAATACATTATTCGCCGCCGCAAAAGCATCCAGTAAAGACGTCCCGCGCCCCAGAACCTTTAATAACTTTTCGTTCGGAATCGTAATTAATGAGTCCACTTGCTTAGCGAGATCTTCAATGCCTTGCTCGGCAAAAGCCATGCGCTTTTTACCTTCAAACGGGAACGGTTTGGTAACGACCGCAACCGTAAGTATGCCTTCTTCTTTAGCAATCTGCGCCACCACCGGTGCCGCCCCGGTACCTGTACCGCCGCCCATACCCGCCGCGATGAAAATCATGTCACAGCCTTTAATCGACGCGCGGATGTGCTCTTTATCTTCCTCTGCCGCCATACGACCTATTTCCGGATTCGCTCCAGCCCCTAATCCTTTAGTGACATCACGTCCGAGCTGAATAGTCGATCCGGCGGAAGATTTACGTAATGCTTGCGCATCGGTATTGGTCGCGACAAATTCAACACCTTCGATGTTGTGTCTGACCATATGCTCAACGGCGTTACCACCGCCACCACCGACGCCGATGACCTTGATCACCGCTTCGTCTGAGTGTGTGTCCATTATCTCAAACATATTATGAACTCCATATTTGCCTGCTTTTAAACTTAAAACTCACCTTTAAACCAGCTTTTCACATAAATGAATAAATCCGAAACGCCGTTTCTCTGCGGGTGTTCTGATTCTTTGTCGATCAAACGTCGCGCGCCGTAATGCAACAGACCGATGCCCGTCGCGTATACCGGCTGACTTACATATTCATAAAGCCCTTTGACTTTCAAAGGAGCCGCGACTCTTACCGGCATCCCGAATGTGGCCTCCGCGACATCCACCGCGCCGTCTATCGACGACGTCCCGCCCGTAATCACAATCCCCGCCGCTATCTGGTCTTCATAACCGCTGTCCCGAAGCTCTTGTAAAATCAGCTCGAACATCTCCTGATATCTTGGTTCAACCACTTCAGCCAGTGTATGGCGTGACATTGAACGAGACGGCCGACCACCTACTGACGGTACTTCTATGTTTTCTTCCCGGCTTACCGCCGAGCTTCTGGCATTAGCAAACTGCACTTTAATCTGCTCTGCGTGTGATAGCGGCGTTCTGAAAATCTTCGCGATATCACTGGTCACTTGGTTACCCGCCACCGGCACCACAGCGCAGTGACGTAACGCCCCATTGGTATAAACCGCGATGTCAGTGGTGCCGCCGCCGATATCAACCACACACACCCCAAGATCTTTTTCATCATTGGTTAAAGTAGCGCCGGCAGAAGCGATACCCGAAAACACCAGATCATCCACTTTTAAGCCGCAACGCTCAACACTTTTTGTAATATTTTTTGCCATATCGTTAGCACAAGTAACGATATGCACTTTCGCTTCCATTCTCATGCCCGACATACCAATCGGACTCTTGATGCTATCCTGCACGTCAATCGCGTATTCTTGCGGTAATACATGCAGAATTCGACGCTCCGTCGGGATCTTAACAGACCGCGCGGTATGAATAACGTTATCTACGTCTTCTTGTGTCACTTCCTCATCATTAATTGACACCATGCCATTTTCGTTTTGACATGCGATGTGTTTACCCGAAATGCTGAGGTAAACCGAAGCCACCTGGCAATCGGCCATCAGCTCCGCCTGATCCAGCGCCCGCTTCACACTGCGCACGATAGAATCCAGGTCGTTGACGCCGCCTTTATCCATGCCTCTTGACGGATGGTTACCAACACCGACAATCGCGATCTCACCATCGGGCAGAACTTCGCCGATAATCACGGCGACCTTTGCTGTTCCGATATCTAACCCGACGATTAGGTTTCTTTCTTGGTTTTTGGTCATCAGTTGTCGACTCTCACTATCCTGTCCGCCCAGCCCACGGCTAAACCTGTGTCATATCGTAAATCAACACGCTTTATTGCCTTACCCTGTTTCAGAATTTCCGGGTATACATCAATAAAACGCTGAATCCGCCTCATTTTATCTTCCCGGCCTAATTCGAGTTCAATACCGTCTCCCAGTCGCACTTGCCATGCGTGCCGCGGCGTTAAGCTCAGCTCCCGTAACTCAAAGCCGTTAATTTTCAGCAAAGCGTTCATCTGCTCATAACCCTGAAGCACTTCTTCAGCGGCATCATCAGGACCGAATAATTCCGGTAACGGATGATTTTGCGCCGCGACCGCCGGAGCCTGAAATACCTCTGCGTATTGATTAAGCCAGTCACCGCCGTTCCAGTGCGCCACGGCGTCCTGCTCCTTAATCAAGACTTTTAACTTCGCGGGCCATTCACGTTTAACCGCGGCCCGGTATACCCAGGGTAAAGCTTCAATCCGTTTTTGTACCTTTTCAACATCGGCATTAAAAAAACTTGAGCTTAATAAACTTCTCAGCGCCGTCTGTATTTCACGGCTACTGGTGTAACTCAGCTTGCCCTGAATGACCAAAGCTTCAATCGGTAATTCATCGGCATCGTTCACCAAATCCCTGAGCTGAATCGCGGCGGCCGTGATGCCTGACATCACTATTGCGAGAAACGACACACCAAACACTAAATACCAGTTTACCCGGCGCAGGTTTTCACGCAAATTCCGGTATTTATTTTTCCAACTCAACTTATCCGTTTGCTCCGCAATTCTGGCTTTTAAGCATTGACATTCATCGTTATTTATAGAATGCCATATCTAAATTTTAAAAACCCGCTTTGCTGACGATTAATCAGCGATTAAATCCTAATTCCGTGGTCACTAACTCACGAGAAAGCATCCCGATGTTTCCCGCGCCTTGCGTCAGCAATAAATCATTATCTGTTAACAGTTCAGGTAACAATTCTTTAAGCCGTGACTTATCAGCCACAAAAACAGGCTCAACTTTGCTTCGCTGCCGAATCGCACGGCAAAGCGCGCGCCCGTCAGCGCCGGGAATCATATCTTCACCCGCTGAGTAAACTTCCAGAAGCAGCAGGCAATCCACCCGCGATAACACCTCCGCAAAATCCTCAAACAAGTCCCGGGTTCTGGTATAACGGTGCGGCTGAAACGCCATCACTAAACGCTTACCGGGATATGCCTCACGCACCGCTTTGATGGTAACCGCGACTTCACTCGGGTGGTGCCCGTAATCATCCACCAGCAACACATCACCATTGGGGGTGTTAAACTCACCCAGCTTTTGAAAACGGCGGCCGATACCCTGGAATTCATACAAGGATTTTTTAATCGGCTCGATGGCAATCTCGTCTTCTGTCGCTACCGCAATCGCCGCCAGCGCGTTCAGCACATTGTGCCGCCCGGGCATATTCAGCCCGATATCAAAATTTTCTCCGCCTCGCCGCATTACCGTAAATTGGCTTACCGCCCCGTTTTGCTTAAAGTTCACGGCTCTGACATCGGCATCGTCACTGAAACCGTAAGTCACCACTTTACGACCGATACGGGGCAGTAAAGAGCGAATCACAGGATCATCAATACACACCACGGCTAAACCATAAAACGGCAGATTATGAATGAAATCGATAAAAGCCGTTTTTAAGGTTTCAAAATCACCGCCGTAGGTATCCATATGATCCGCTTCAATGTTGGTGATGACAGCGACCATAGGCTGCAAATGCAAAAAACTGGCGTCACTCTCATCCGCCTCAGCAATCAGATAACGGCCGGTACCCAGACGAGCGTTGGTTCCGGCGCTGTTAAGTAACCCGCCGATAACGAACGTCGGATCACGCTCGGCTTCGCCGTACACGGATGCGAGTAAACTGGTAGTCGTGGTTTTGCCGTGGGTTCCCGCTACCGCCACACCATGACGATATCGCATTAATTCCGCTAACATTTCAGCGCGGCGGACGACCGGAATACGCAGCGCTTTGGCCGCGATGATTTCCGGGTTGGTCTCCGCAATCGCCGTAGACACCACGATCACATTGGCACCAGCCACATTATTCTCATGGTGCCCGATAGTGACGTCAGCGCCTAACGCAACCAGACGATCACTCACCCGGTTAGGGGTAATATCCGAGCCGCTGATCATATAGCCTTCGTTCAATAATACTTCGGCAATGCCGCCCATTCCGGCGCCGCCAATCCCCACGAAATGAATGCGTCTGATGCGGCGCATTTCAGGGATTTGCTCTCTGAGCTTTGCTTGCTGTTCTTTATTCGTCATTTTATTTCTTCACCGTCACGTCCTGGCATACCCGCGCCACTTTTTCCGCCGCATCCAAAACCGCGACCTGTTTCGCCTGCCGCCCCATACGAGACAGCGCTTGTCTGTCCTGAGCTAACAGAGTCAGTTTCTCTGCCAGTCGCTGTGCGGTCGCAACCGGTTGCGGCAATAGTAACGCGGCGCCCGCATCAACCAATACCCGTGCGTTCAAGGTTTGATGATCGTCCACCGCATGCGGGTAAGGCACTAAAATACTCGGTTTACCCATCGCGGCCAGCTCAGAGACCGTTAACGCTCCCGAACGGCATAAAACCACATCAGCCCAGCGATAGGCCGCCTGCATATCATCAATAAATTCGGCGACTTGCACCATACTTTGCTGATTTTGCCCGGCATAGGCCTGCTTAACCGCGTCTAAATTACCGCGCCCGGCCTGATGCCAGACGGTTACCGCTTGCCGTGCGCTTAGATCGGCGACAACATCCGGCAGCAAATCATTAAACACTTTGGCTCCTAAACTGCCGCCGACCACAAGCACCTTGAGCGCGCTGTCATCAAGGGCCTGCTCATAATTTTCAATCAGTTCCCGGCGGATCGGATTTCCCACTACCTCGGCGCTGACAGGCGCAGCAAAAGTGCCCTCAAAAGCACACAGTACTCTGGTCGCAATCCGGGATAACAACTTATTGGTCATTCCCGGTATCGCGTTTTGCTCATGCAATATCAGCGGGATCCCGGCAAGTTTTGCCGCGACGCCGCCCGGACCGCTGGCAAAACCGCCCATACCCAACACAACGTCAGGTCTGAAGCGGTTGATCACCGCTTTGGCCTGTATCACTGAGCGCAGAATTTTAAGCGGCGCCATAAACTTACGGATCAGTCCGTTCCCCCTGACACCCTGAATATCAATAAACTCAATATTAAACCCGTGCCGCGGTACCACCCGCGCTTCCATTCTCTCTCTAGTGCCGAGCCATAAGACGTCCCAGCCCCGGCCCGAAAGCAGTTTTGCCACCGCAAGCGCGGGGAACACGTGTCCTCCGGTGCCGCCTGCCATGACAAGTAATCTTTTATTTTCAGAGCTGTTCCCGCTCATGTACTACCTCTTCGCTGAACCGCCTGTGTCCGATCCAGTCTTCTCTCATGATCGATGCGCAGCAGCAGCATTGCCGCCGCCGTCATTATCCATAAACTGCTGCCGCCGTAACTTACGAAAGGTAAGGTCAGGCCTTTGGTCGGCAACATACCGATGCTGGCGCCGACATTGACAATGGTCTGGAAGCAAATCCAGATGCCGACGGCGTAAGCCAGATAGCCGTCAAAAGGTTTATTGTCCTGCAGGCAGCGGTTACCGAGCTGTATGGCTCTGAGCACAACAAAGAGAATGACGCTTAATATCACCACAATCCCGACAAACCCTAACTCTTCACCGATAACCGCGAAAATAAAGTCGGTATGAGCTTCCGGTAAGTATTCTAATTTCTGAATACTGTTGCCTAAGCCTTGTCCCGCCCAGTCTCCGCGGCCATAGGCCATCAGAGACTGCGTAAGCTGATAACCGCTGCCGAAGGGATCTTCCCACGGATTTAAAAATGAGGTGACACGGCGCATACGGTATTCAGCGGTCACAATTAAAAACACAAACAAAATGGTGCCGAACAGCAGCATCAAGAAGAAATCTATCAGCCGCGCGCCCGCCAGCCACAGCAGTCCGATGGTGATAACAAACAGTACCACCACGGATCCCAAATCCGGTTGCATCAGAATAAGGCCCGCATAGCCGATCAGCACCATAATCGGCTTAAGGAAACCGAACATGCGTTCGCGAATCTCTTGATGACGCCTCACCAGGTAGCCGGCAAGGTAAATACAGAAAGTAAACTTGGCAATTTCAGCCACCTGAATTCTGACAGGGCCGATGCTCAGCCAGCGGGTTGCCCCGTTAACCGTATGACCGACAACCAACACCGCGATTAACCCTAAAAATACCGCAATCAACATCCACGGGCTCAAGCGTTGCCAGAATTGAACTTTAACACGCAACACCACGGCGGCAATCACCACGCAGCCGCACAGATAAAAAATATGACGATTTACAAAATAAAACGGATTGCCGGTTAAATCTTCCGCCTCCGGCATCGACGCGGACATGACCATCACAAAGCCGACGGCCAGCAATGACAAAATCGCTGACAGCAGTTTTCTGTCGTAAAGTTGATTACCCGGTCTTCTGTCTGCGGCCAGCCAACCCGGAAAACGCCGCGTAAATTCAGTACCGAATAAGTTCAGCTGCTTTTCACTGTTCGCCACGCAGCCTCCCTACTTCTTGTCTGAAGTCGTTACCGCGCTCGGCAAAGTTTTTATACATATCAAGCGACGCGCAAGCCGGAGACAATAATACGATATCCCCGGCTTCGGCTGACCCGGCCGCCAGAGCGACGGCTTCACGCATATTGTTAACGAGACTGGTGTCAGGCTTGAGTTGCGCCAGCGTCCGGGCGTCTTTACCAAACACTATCATTTTACTGACGTCAGTTAATCCCGCCCGTAACGGTTCTAAATCCGCTCCCTTGGCATCCCCGCCGGCAATAAGAATGATATCGCCGAGCAGATCTCTCAGCCCGTCCAGCGCGGCCAGGGTCGCACCGACATTAGTGGCTTTAGAGTCATTGATGTAAGTGACGCCGTTAATTTCACCGATTTTCTCACAGCGGTGCGCCAGCCCCTTAAAGCTTCTGATGACCTCGGTCATCACCGATCTGGGAATTTCAGCCGCTTCGGCCAGCGCCATCGCAGCGAGAATATTCATCTGGTTATGACTGCCTACGGCCGCCGCCTCAGTGATCGGCATGATTTCACTGACGGCACGAACAAACTCACCGTTAGCGATGCCCCAGTCGTCAGACTCAGGCACATCTAACCCGAAGCTGATGATATTGCTGGCTTGATCCGGCTTCGTCATCGGGTCTTGGCGATTGATCACACACAGCTTAGACTGACGATACAAACGATGTTTGGCATCCCGGTAAGAATTGACGGAATCATAGCGATCCATGTGGTCGGCTGAAATATTGAGGCAAGTTGAAGCAATGCAGTTAAGCGTTGATGTCGTCTCTAACTGAAAGCTGCTCAGTTCCAACACATAAAGATCGGCGTTAGTCTTCAGCAGATCCAGCGCCGGAATACCGATATTGCCGCCGACGGCCACATTGACGCCCGCCGCTTTTGCCATTTCACCGACCAAAGCGGTGACAGTGGACTTACCGTTAGAACCTGTTATGCCGATGACTTTCGGCGGCTGTTTCGCTAAGGCACGGGCAAACAACTCAATATCACCGATAACTTCGATACCAATATCAGTTGCCGCCTTAACTTCCGGTGTATCCAGAGCAATGCCGGGGCTGATGATGATCTGCTTAGCCTGAATTAACAGGCGGACATCAAAGCCGCCTGTTTTCAGAGGCACGGTCGGAAACTCACTTTTCAGCTGCGTTAAGCCCGGCGGCCGCTCTCGGCTGTCCATCACCAAAGGGATAATTCCCTGAGCGCACAAATAACGCACCACTGAGAGTCCGGTGACGCCCAGTCCGAGTACGATATGTGTATGAGTGCTTTTCATTGGGTTACCTCAATTTCAGCGTGGCTAAACCCAGCATGACCAGGAACAATGAAATAATCCAAAAACGCACGATGACGCGCGGCTCCGGCCAGCCTTTTAACTCGTAATGGTGATGAATCGGCGCCATTCTGAAAATACGCTGGCCGCGTAATTTATAAGAACCCACTTGCAGGATCACAGACACGGTTTCCATGACAAATACGCCCCCCATGATCACCAGCAGGATCTCCTGACGCACTAACACCGCAATCGTCCCTAACGCGGCGCCTAACGCCAGCGAGCCAACATCTCCCATAAAAACCTGCGCCGGATAGGTGTTAAACCATAAGAAACCTAACCCCGCGCCCATTATGGCGGTACACACAATCACCAGCTCACCGGAGCCCGGCAGATACGGAATGTGCAGATAACCGGCGAACTGGGCGTGACCGGATAAATACGAGATCAACGCGAACGCACCGGCCACCATTACCGTCGGCATTATCGCCAGTCCGTCTAAACCATCAGTGAGGTTAACCGCGTTACTGGCACCGACAATAGTGAAGTAAGCCAAAATGATGAACACGAACCCGAGCTGCGGCATCACGTCTTTGAAAAACGGCACCACCAGCTGAGTTTCACCGGGATGCAGCGAAGTTGAATATAAATACAAGGCCGCGACCAGCGCCGCGAGACTCTGAAATATGTATTTCCAGCGTGCGATCAGTCCTTTAGGATCTTTGCGGATCACTTTACGGTAATCGTCGACAAAACCGATCAGCCCGAAGCTGCACAGCACGAACAAAATCATCCACACATAGCGATTGCCAAGATCGCCCCACAACAGAACACTGGCAAAAATACCAAACAGTATCAGCAGCCCGCCCATGGTCGGCGTGCCGCGCTTACTGAAGTGAGACTCCGGGCCGTCATTACGAACCACTTGACCGATTTGCATTAACTGCAAACGTTCAATCAGCTTCGGGCCTAACCACAAACTGAATAAAAGGGCGGTCAGCAACCCCAGAATCGCTCTGAACGTCAGATAGGAAAATACGTTAAACCCAGAATAAAACTGAGTCAGATACTCCGCCAGGTACACCAGCATTTAATTCAACTCCCCGCTCTTATGAGCGGTCAATAATGCTTCCACGACACGTTCCATCTGGGCGCTTCGCGATCCTTTTACCAACAAGTTTACTCGTCCTTGCCGAGTGAAAATCCGCTTGCGCAGATATTCAATAAGTTCATCGATTTGACTAAAGTGCCGCCCCCCGCAGGCGGCTGACAAGGATGATATGTCATCACCTAAGGTGATGACATGATGTATATTTTGCTGCCGCGCGTATTGTCCTAACTCACCGAGCATGGTTTTTGCGCCGCGGCCTAACTCGGCCAGTTCCCCTAATACCAGTACCCGCTGATTTTCCCGCTCGGCCAGCCAGTTTATCGCCGCCTTGACCGAGGAGGGGTTGGCATTATAGCTATCATCTATCAGGAGTAAACGGCCAAGTTGATGAGGCTGCATCCTGCCCCTGACCGGTTTTAAGTTTTCTAAGCCCGCCCGGATATCAGCGGGCTCAATATTCAGGGCCGTCGCGATCGCCGCCGCCGCTAACGCGTTTATTACCTGGTGAGCGCCGGGCAGCCCCAGCCGGATCTGACCGCGGCCGCCTGGCGTCACCAGCTCAAACTGAAACTCACCCGCTTCATTACCGCAAACAGCTTCCGCCCGCACATCAGCGGCCTCGTTCAGACCGAAATAAATGATCTTATTATCAGCGGCGACTTGTGTCAGAAAACCGGCAAAATCATCATCAAGATTAATGATTGCTATGCCGTCAGCCCGCAGATGATGATAAATTTCAGATTTGGCTCGCGCGACATCGTTAACGGTGCCAAAACCTTCAAGATGAGCGGCACCGATATTGTTGACTAACGCCACATCCGGTTTTACCAGCCCGGAGGTGTAATCGATTTCGCCTTTACGGTTCGCGCCCAGCTCAAACACACCCGCCTGATGCTGATACTCCAGGCGCAGTAAGGTTAAAGGCAGGCCGATATCATTGTTGAAATTGCCCGCGGTGAACAGCACTGAGTACCGCTGTGACAAAATGCTCGCCGCCATTTCTTTTACCGAGGTTTTACCGTTTGAGCCGGTGATGGCGACCGCTTTAATGTCCAGCTGATCACGTACGTAACCCGCAAGCTGTCCTAAAGCAATGCGAGTATCTTTAACCACCAGCTGCGGAATATCAAAATCCAGCACCTCAGAAACTAATAATGCGGTCGCTTTTTCGCAGAGTGCTTGATCAATAAAGTCATGGGCGTCGAATCGCTCGCCTTTGAGCGCCGCAAATAAGCTTTTTTCAGGTAGGTTACGGCTGTCGGTGCTGACGGCTTCAAAATCGCAATCTGCGCCTGCTAAGTCGGCATCTAATACTGCGCAAAGCTCAGACAGAGATAAGCGGATCATGCTTTCACCTCCATCAACTCCGCAATCAAAGCACGCTCGTCATAATCATGCCTGACGCCGTTAATTTCCTGATAGATTTCGTGCCCTTTGCCGGCCACTAAAATAATGTCACCCTGTTTCGCTTGTTTCACCGAGTTTTTAATGGCATCGATACGATCGACGCAAACCGTAATTCGCTCAGGCTCGTTAAATCCGGCTAACACATCGCCAATGATGACTTCCGGCTTTTCCCGTCTAGGGTTGTCACTGGTCAGCACCACATTATCGGCGTAGCTTTCCGCCGCCGCCGCCATAAACGGGCGTTTACCTTTGTCGCGATCACCGCCGCAGCCGAACACGCACCATAAATCACCCCGGCAATGCTGCCTTAAAGTTTGCAGCGCTTTTTCCAGCGCGTCAGGCGTGTGGGCGTAATCCACGACCACAGCCACATCGCCTTTTTTATATTGCTCCATGCGTCCCGTAGCCGGTTTCAGGTACTTAACCTGCTCAAGCAACACCGGCATCCCGGCGCCCTCGAGATAAAGGGCGGCGATAGCGGCGACTAAATTCGACAGGTTGAAACCGCCTAACAACGGTGACTCCAGCCGCGCCCGCCCCTGTGACCAGACTAATGTCGCGGTCACGCCGGTTTCGTGGAACCGGGCATCTTCGATATAAAAGCGCGCGTTGATGTCATCGCGCAGGCTGAAACCCTGCGCTAATTGCGGCTTAAGATTAAAGCGCCAGGACTGGGCCGTTTCATCATCAAAATTCAACAGGCCGTTGTTTAAGCTGGCGAACTTAAATAAGGTTTGTTTGGCTTTAGAGTAAGATTGCATATCACCGTGAAAGTCGAGGTGATCTCGGCTGAGGTTGGTCATAATCGCCGTTGAAAACGGGACGGCATCGACACGATGCTGCACCAGTCCGTGACTGGAGACTTCCATGGCACAGATTTTCGCGCCTGATTGCTGGTAACGATGCAGCTCACGCATAACCGTTATCGCATCAGATGTGGTATTTACGGTTTCCTCTAACTGTCCCCACAAGCCATTTCCCGTGGTTCCCATTACCGCGGCGGTTTTACCGATACCCTCGCTCAATTGCGCGATCAGCTGAGTCACCGTGGTTTTACCGTTGGTGCCGGTAACGCCTACAATGGTCATTCGGCTTGGATCAACCGGGTAACGCTGCATCGCCAGCGCCGAAAGCTGAGCGTTTAAACGAAAAAAATGGATTGCTAACCCAAATTCCGTGTGTTCAACCTTACCGTGCCGCTCAGGCTCATCGGTATGAACCAGGGCGGCGACAGCGCCTTTTTCAAAAGCCGGCGCGATAAACTGACGCCCGTCAACCTCGTATCCCGGAACAGCCACAAACACGTCGCCGGCTTGAACGCCGCGACTGTCCAGCCGTAAGTCGTTAACTCTTTGCCCGCCGCCGTAATGAAACCATGGCGCGAGGAGATCTTTTATCAACATTATTTTATTCCCCCGGAATAAGCCGCCATTCTTGATTGCTCGGTTGAGCTGATTGGCTCAACATTGAGCATTTGCAGGGCGCCGGACATCACCTTGGCAAACACCGGGCCGGCGACATCACCGCCGTAGTAGTGATCACCTTTGGGATCATTGATCACCACCGCAATTGCCAGTCTTGGATTATGAATTGGTGCGACGCCGGCAAATAACCCCACATAATCATCACCATAGCCACCGGCTACGGCTTTCTTGCTGGTACCCGTTTTACCTGCGACAGGATACCCGGCGATATGCGCTTTGGTTGCCGTACCGCCTTTTTCCGTGACTCCGATCAGCATGTTCATTACACCTTCAGCAATCCGCCGCTCCAGCACCCGCTGACCTTCCGGCTGTTTAGTTAGCTTCAAAATTGACGTCGGGTATAAAATCCCGCCGCTGCCCAATGTGGCATACATCCGCGCTAATTGCAGCGGCGTCGCTGTTAAAGCGTAACCGAAGGATAAGGTTGCACGCTCAAAATCTGACCAGCGGGGCCGGTCATGAATAATGCCGGCGCTTTCGCCGATCAAATCAATGCCGGAATAATTACCTAACCCCATCGACTGATAAGTGCCGAGTAACTGATCAACCGGCATAGATAAGGCCACCTTACTGATGCCGACATTACTGGATTTAATCAATACCTGTGACAATGACATATCACCGTGGTTCGCGGCGTCACGTACCCGTCGCCCGCCGATACGCATCCATCCCGGTGAAGTCGGAATTATTTCATCTTCCTTAATTGTCCCGGCTTCAAGCGCGGCGGCAACGACAAAGGGTTTGATTGTAGAGCCCGGCTCGTACATATCGGTAAGGGCGCGATTGCGCATGCGATAACTTTGCAGTCCTTCTCTCGAATTCGGGTTATATGACGGAGTATTGACCATCGCCAGCACTTCGCCCGTATGCACATCCAGCACCACAACACTGCCGGAAGCGGCCTGGGTAAATTCTGTAGTGCGTTTCAGTTCACGGTAAGCGAGCGCTTGAATTCGCTGATCAATACTCAATACTAAATCATTTGAGTTTTCACCTTGCTGAACCACATCCAGCCGTTCCACCACCTTACCGTCTCGTGATTTCCTGACCTTCTGTTTAGACGGCGTACCCGTCAGCCATCGATCGTAAGCGCGCTCGATGCCTTCGATGCCTTTATCGTCGATATTAGTGATGCCTATCAACTGGGCGTCAATCTCACCCGTAGGGTAATAGCGTCTGGATTCCGCTTTAAGATAAATACCCGGTAATTTTAACTGGCGGATGTAGTCGGCTACAGCCGGCGTAACTTGTCGCTTGAGGTAGGTAAAACGTTTGTTCGGATTGACCGTCACCCGCCGCAATACTTTTTCAACCGGCATTTGCAGTACATCAGCTAACGCTTGCCAGCGGCGACGTTCACGCAGAGCTTTTCGATCATGTACGATTTTAGGATCCGCCCAGACCGCCCGCACGGGCACGCTGACCGCCAGCATTTCACCATTTCTGTCTGAGATCAAACCCCGGTGCGCTTCGCTGCTTGTGGTGCGCAAAGTACGCATATCGCTTTCTTTACGCAGGCGCTCCGGCTCGATTAACTGAATATAAGCGGCACGCCCGATCAAACTGATAAACATCAGACACACAAAACCGACCAGTACGTATAAACGCACCGGCATCATCTGCGGTGGCTGCTTTTTCTTAGCTTGTCTGCTCATGGTCGTTTCACCAGAATTTCTTCTTTCGGCAACGGGCGTTTCATATGCAACTTTTTAGTCGCGATTCGAATAATACGGCTATGCTCGGTTTGCGCCTGCTCTTCCAGCAGTAAATTTCGCCACTCAATGTCCAGACTGTCCCGCTCCTGCAGCTGACGATCCCACTCGTTGGTTAACTCACGGGTCTGATGGCTGAAATAAACCACCAAAAGGGCACAGGCAATCACTAAAGACGACAAAAGCATCAGCAGCTTATGATTTAATAAGTCCTGAAAGATTATCTTTGATAAGCTCAATTGTCCCTTTGTCATAACTTAATCCTTAATAATCACGCCGCTCGGCCACTCGTAACACCGAGCTTCTGGCTCTCGGATTCACTTCCAGCTCAGCTTCCGACGGTTTTTGAGCCTTACCAATCGGTTTTAACTTGCGTCGCTTATCCAGTTCTTCGCTGCTGAAGGGCATGCCAAACGGCACTTCCGGCGCCTGACTGTTACGGCGGATAAAACGTTTTACCATTCGATCCTCAAGTGAGTGGAAACTGATCACGGACAACCGGCCTTTCGGTGACAAGACTTTTAACGCACCTTCCAGAGCCTGATCGATTTGCTCCAGCTCACTGTTGATATAAATTCGGATCGCCTGAAACACTCTCGTCGCCGGATGTTTATTTTTTTCTTTCTTCCTGGTAACGCGTACGATGAGATCCGCCAGATCTTTGGTTCGCAGAAACGGCGTTTTTTCTCTGTCCGCCGCGATACAGCGCGCAATGTGCCGTGAATTTTTCTCCTCACCGTAGGTTTTAAACACCCACGCCATATCTTCAATTTCAGCCCGGGCGATCCACTGAGCCGCCGTCTCACCTTGACTGTTGTCCATACGCATATCCAGCGGTCCGTCACGCAAAAAGCTGAAACCACGCTCAGCGTTATCCAGCTGCGGTGAAGACACGCCGAGATCTAATAATACCCCGTCAATTTTTCCCGCCAGTCCGAGCTCATTGATGTAGCCCTGTAATTGCCCGAAACCACCGTGAATGATCTGAAAACGCTCATCGTCAGCAAAACGCTTTGACGCCTCGACGGCTTGAGGATCACGATCAATGGCGATCAACCGGCCGTCAGCGCCTAACTGAGACAGTATGAGACCAGAATGCCCCCCGCGACCGAAAGTGCCGTCAATATAGACGCCGTCGGGTTTTATGTTTAATCCGTCGACCGTTTCTTTAAGCAGGACGGATAAATGGGCGAATTCTCCACTCATAAAGCTCTTTTTTCCTATTAACGCTACAACGAAAAATCAGCTAAGCGTTCATTACCGGCCAGATCTTCAGCGGCAATCTTTTGTTTGCTGTCTTCTATGAGCTGCTGCCACGATTGCGCATCCCATAATTCAAATTTATTAAGTTGCCCGACCAACATGGTGTGTTTGGTCAGACTTGCGTATTGTCTCAGCGGCAACGGCAACAGGATGCGTCCGTTACTGTCCAGTTCGCATTCATGGGCATGTCCGAGCAACAGCCGTTTCAAAGCCCTTTCCGTGGGTTGTGTATCAGAAAGCGCCATAAGCTTAGTTTCAATTTGATTCCACTCTTTCAAGGGGTAGAGGAGTAAACAAGAAGATTGTATATCGACGGTGATGACCAGCTTTCCTTCAGATTCAACCCGCAAAAGATCCCGGTATCGCATCGGAACCGCAAGCCGACCTTTGGCGTCTAAGTTGATACTGCTGGCACCAGAAAACACGTTTAATCATCCTTGTTGTTAACCAGAAAACATAATCTTGCTTAACTCTATCAACATATCTAGCTATGTTTTGCAGGCTATGATCCACAAATACCCACAATTTCCCACTTAAGCTAAGTTTAGAGACACAAGGCAATAGATGTCAAGATTTGTTAAATCGGATAAATCCCGTTCTGATGCGCTTTAACGTGCGTAAGATGAGGAAAAATATAGGCTGTGACCGGGGATAATCACAGCCGTTCTCGAATATTTACGAAGCAGACTCGCTTGTTAATTGCCGGAGCTGTCGTTAAGATCACACTCAGCGTTAATACCCAGAGCTGACCTCATCGATCTTAATAGCGAGTTTCCGCAGTAGGGCAGATCCTGGCTCAATTCCCACATGGACATTCCGGCCATATTATTGTTTTTCACATAATGTGCTTTTATGGTCAGTGACCGCGGCGTTTCACAACTTAAAAACTGAAAACGCTGCTGTTTGTTATTCGGTACTTTAGTGAGGCTGATACTACTGCCGTCAGGAAAAGTTTTTATTCTGCCTTTATTACGGATCCTCATCGCGTCCGTGACCGGTACCTGGGCACTGATATTGGGATCAAACACCGGCTGGCGATAACCAAAGTTTTTATCGGACGTCACATAATAACTGTGACAGTAAAAGGGCACGCCCATTATCTGCTTTTGAAAATCCAAACCTTGTCGCTGATAATGTCGCATCGCGCCGGCCACGGACACGGACTGAGGGTAATTATAGTGATAATCATTTTCGGCGGTTTTGCCGGTATTGATGACTCTCAGATTCGACGCTACCTCGGCGTAAGGACCAAAAGTGCCGTACAAGTCATAGCCCATCACGACACTCCAGTCGACATATTGCCGCCAGTCCCGCGCGCTGGGGTAATGCCGCCAATAAAAGGGTGTCGCGGGAACGGCATTGGTAACACAAGCGCCGTCAGGTAACTCTTGTTTCAATTTCCGCAAAAGATCGGTAACGCCTTTTTGCTCTGGCTTTGATGCCAGTAACACATTTTCCCAGTCAACATCGATACCGTCAAACGGGTACTTATCCATGACGGATTTCGCGGAATCAACAAAGCGATTAAGCTTGATCTCATCGGTCAGGAAAGGCGTAAACTTTTCTCTGTCTCCCCAGCCGCCGATTGAGAGTACCATAGCGAATTCAGGGTCACCGTTTTTTCCGTGCGCGTGACGCCACCGATCCAATAAGTTAATATTGTCTATGTCAGTTTTTGACAGCGTTAAAACGCCCGAGTCAATATGACCAAAGCCATAACTCAATACCGTAATATACTTAAGTCGCTGTGAAATCTTCTGTAAATCTTCATTCGTTATCCGCCGCTCCGGAGAATAATAGGCATCGATAACACCACTGCTCCGCCTTACCTTTTTGAACGAATTTGTACCACAGAATAAAACATGCGCTTGTGAAGCTATACTGAAAATAAACAAAAAAATACCCGAAAGCCATTTACTCATTTGAACACTCCGCAAATTAAGACAGATTCTACACGTGTCTCACGAGTAATGGCCGCAGTCAAATTAAACTCTGTTAATCTAAGAAACTGTCCCGGAATAACGTCTCTGTTTTGCTGCCGTTTATTTTTGGCTTATACAAGGCGGAGAAAGCAATCGGACGCAGCACCGGATCCTAACGCCGTTTATTAATAAACTGATCAGCCGCTACTTAATGTCTTCTGAACGGCCAGTTTCCAGCCCTGATATAGCTCCTGTCTCCGCTCCGCGGGCATTGCGGGTTGATAACTGTACCTGTCGTCCGCGATTAATTGTTCCAGATCCTCAACACTATTCCAGAAATTAACGGCAAGACCCGCCAGGAACGCCGCACCCAGGGCGGTAGTCTCATTGATGTTCGGCCGGGAAATGATGATGTCACAGATATCGGACTGAAACTGCATCAGAAACTCGTTACTGACGGCTCCGCCGTCAACGTTTAACTCTGATAATTTAATGCCGCTGTCTTGCTGCATCGCGTCCAGCAGATCTTTTGACTGATAAGCGACGGCTTCAAGCCCGGCCCGGATGATGTGATTCCTGCTGGCTCCTCTGGTCAGTCCGACAATCGTACCTCTGGCCTCCGCGTCCCAGTACGGCGCGCCTAATCCCACAAAAGCGGGCACCATGTATACGCCGTTATTATCTTGCGCCTGCGCGGCGAAATATTCACTGTCTTTAGCGTCCCTGAGTAAACCCAGCTCATCTCTGAGCCACTGAATAACGGCACCGCCCATGAATACCGATCCTTCAAGGGCAAACGTTATTTGTCCCTTATCACCGACGGCCAACGTAGTGAGCAAACCATGTTTAGACTCAACTCTTTCCTGTCCGGTATTCATTAGCATAAAACACCCCGTACCGTAAGTATTTTTAGCGCTGCCTTTTTTCACACACAGCTGTCCGAATAACGCCGATTGCTGATCGCCCGCGATTCCGGAAATGGCGATGTTTGAGCCTTCTCCGGCGATACGAGTCCGGCCGTATTCGCAACTGGAGGGTTTCACCTGTGGCAGCATAGGCTGCGGAATATTAAATAAGCTGAGTAACTCTTTATCCCACTGATGAGTACTGATATTAAACAGCATGGTTCTTGACGCGTTCGTCGGATCGGTAACATGGACTTTACCTTCCGTAAGCTTCCATATCAGCCAGGAATCGACTGTTCCGAACAGTAATTCGCCATTTTCGGCCTGCTGCTGAGCGCCGCCGACATTGTCTAAAATCCAGCGAATCTTACTGGCGGAAAAATAAGGGTCGAGTATCAGGCCTGTTTTCTCCTTAACAAGCTGATCATAGCCTTGTTTTTTCAACCGCTCACACAAGATCAGACTGCGGCGGCATTGCCAAACAATCGCATTATAAATCGGACGGCCGGTGGATTTTTCCCAGACAATCGTGGTCTCCCGTTGGTTGGTTATGCCCATGGACGCGATGTCGTCACTGTGTATTCCGGCTCTGGCAACCGCTTCAATCAGGGTTGAGCTCTGAGATGACCATAGTTCCATAGGATCGTGTTCCACCCATCCCGCTTTGGGATAGATTTGCTTAAACTCCCGCCGGGCTTGCGCTACGATCCGCGCCTGTTTATCAAAAATAATAGTACGCGAGCTAGTCGTACCCTGATCCAGCGCAACGATATATTTGTCCACCATGACGCCCTTATAACTTGTGTGTCAGCCAAGCCTATCAAAAAAACACCGACATAAAAAAGCCCCGCACAAGCGGGACTTATCAAAGTCTCAGAGTGCCCGGGAAACTTTACGAAATGACTTCCCGATTTGCTGGCGCTTAAAATTGCCGATATCAAGCCGCGCCAATGTACTTAAAAAGCTCAGCCGGATACGTCCCCGAGAATTGTATAAACCAAAATAAACGACAGCGAGACGGTGAAGTTATTTTGAGGCAGTGACTTCTCAAGCCCGGGTCAGAAATTCTGCTCTTGAAGCCGGATCAGATTTAAATATACCGCCTAAAGCCGAAGTGCTCGTGGTACTGGTCGTGTCCATTACGCCTCTGGCTTTCACGCAATAATGAGTCGCGTCCGTTTTTACCGCCACATCATTGGTTTGAAGTATGGTTTGCAGCGCCACTAAAACTTGCTGAGTTAATCGCTCTTGAACCTGCGGCCGCCGCGAAAAGAAACGCACAATGCGGTTAATTTTTGACAAACCAATAATCTTCTTGCGGGGAATATAAGCAACCGTCGCTGTACCGTCGATAGTTACAAGATGATGTTCACAGGTGCTGGTCAGACTGATATCCTGAACCTTGATCATTTCATCCATTTTCATTTTATTTTCAATGACAGTGATCTTAGGGAAGTTTGAATAATCCATACCTGAGAAGATTTCATCCACATACATTTTAGCTATGCGCTCCGGTGTGTCAGCAAGACTGTCATCAGTCAGATCCAGAGCCAGCAGGCTAAGGATTTCCTTCATATGTTGTTCGATCATTTTTTTTCGCTGACCATTGGATAAACCGCAATCCACCATAGGCGTTTCAAGTCCGTTTTCAACGAGAGCGTCACGCACTTTGACCGCGGCTTCACTTAGCGCGGGGGTTTCCATTTTTAGGGCAAGTTCAGTCATAAAGTTCTCACATAAGCATTAAAATCAGTATTTATTTCTGAAGCACGACATAATGATGACGCTTTGCTATTAACTTAACAAATAAAGTACCCAAAAAAAATACTCACAAAAGCCGGCAAGGATACATCAGAATACATACTCCGGCAATCTCGGTTAGGTTTAATTGTGAGATCAAAAAGTAATCAAAAAAAACGCGCTGAGTTTGAGATTTCAGCGCAAGGTATGTTAAAAGCGGCTAATTCAGAGTCTCAGGCTTTCCTCGATAAAAGCAAGCATTTTTTTATAATATTTAGCCTGATTTCCCGGGTTATAAAAGCCGTGACCTTCTTTATCAAAAATCATCTTTTCATAAGGATAATTTATCCTGTCTAAAGATTCCGCCATCGACGTATACTGTTCAATCGGCGTTCGCTCATCTTTTTCACCGTGAACCAGTAAAATCCGGGCTTTAAGTTTATCGGCGTTATAAGCCGGCGACATTTGTCTCATCACATTGATATCATCACCGATGACTTCGGATAAGTAAGCATCACCGAAGTTAAACGACGGAATATCACCCTCCTCCCTCATCAGCGGTAGATCGTATACACCAGCCACTCCGATCGCGCACTTAAACATATCAGGCTCAATTACCGCGCTCTGCAACGCCGAATAGGCGCCAAAACTGCCGCCTTCGATACAAATCTTATCTTTATTGATCCAGCCTTGCTCGATAACGTGCTTCACGCCGTCGATAATGTCATATTGGATTTTTGTACCCCAGTTTAACTAGTAGTCCATTCAAAAGCAAATAATGGCCTGATAGTTTATCCTAACAGTTCCTGAACACAACGAATACAGGAGCTGTTATGAGGATTAAATACCATGTCCGTTTGAGTAATGAAGAGCGTTCAATGCTTGAAGCTTTGATAAAGCAGAAGAAACCACGTGTTGCTCAACATAAGAAACGACACGCCCAAATTTTACTTGCTATTGATGAGAATAATTCGCCACTGACCAATCAACAGATTGCTAAGGCGCTAAACATCTCACCACTTGCAGTAACGAGCCTCAGAAAGCGTTTTGTCGAGGAAGGATTAGAAGTCGCTGTTAATAGCAAACACAGCCATCAAGGCCGCAGACGCATAATGGATGGTGAAGCCGAAGCACACCTAATTGCGCTGACCTGCTCTGCGCCTCCGGAAGGACGTTGCCGTTGGACATTAAATCTTCTTAGAGACAAGATGATTGAACTCAAATATGTCGATAGCATATCGAGAACCTCTGTTCATTACGCGTTAAAAAAAACGAACTTAAACCCTGGCTTAAAGAAGAGTGGTGTATACCTGAAGAGGAAAACGCTGCCTTCGTGAGCGCTATGGAAGATATATTAGAACTCTATAAACTTCCTTACGATCCCAAGCGTCCTTTAGTATGCCTTGATGAAACCAGCAAACAACAAGTTAAAGAAGTTCGCAACCCGTTACCTTTAGTTTCAGGTTATCCGGAGCGATACGATACGGAATATGAGCGTAACGGTGTCAGCAACCTGTTCATGATATTTGAGCCTTTAGCGGGCTGGCGGCATGTTGAGGTCACAGAGCACAGAACAGCCGTTGATTGGGCTCATCAAGTAAAAGCCTTAGTAGACGGGCGTTATAAGGATGCTGAGACAATTGTGTTGGTTGAGGATAACCTGAATACTCATACCCCGGCTTCATTTTATAAGGCCTTCGAACCAGAAGAAGCTCGTAGGCTGATCAATAAAATCGAATTTCATTACACGCCAAAACACGGAAGCTGGTTGGATATGGCTGAAATTGAATTAAGTATCTTGAGCAGACAATGCTTAAACCGAAGAATACCGGATCAGGAAACACTAAATTGTGAAGTTGAAGCCTGGGTCACCCAACGCAATGAGTCCAAGGCTAAGATGATTTGGCAGTTCACAACTGAGGAGGCACGTATCAAGTTAAAGAAGCTTTATCCCGTCCTTCCAGGGTACAGTTAGCCTTTTAACAGAATTAAACTGATTAACGAAATCCTGTTACACTTTCGTTAATCAAAATGAAAAAAGCTAGAGTCCTACTGGCTTGCCAAAGGGTGGGAGGAAGCATTTTGTTCAGAAATTACAGACTTATTAATTAGTTGTGAATAAAAGTTGTATAAGAGTTTAAAACAATAAAAATCAATACAAGATTTTTAGCTCTCCTATGACTAAGGCTTAGCAAAAGAGCTTGAAGTATTGAATTCAAATGGACGGAGTACTAGTTACCATGATTGAAATTTGATTCCATTTTCTCAACGCTTAATTTCGGAAACCGACCAACCGGAGAATCACAGCTGACTTTAATATCCTGATCGTTTGTATTGGTTATGTTCATAGCGATGTAATGATTTGGGTAAGCACCCGCTTCATTATAAGATGATTGTACCTGAAAGGTTAATGGTTCAGCGGATTCGAATGCGCCCCCTTCAGCCGGAGTGTTTTTAAATGACGCGTAATACCTAAACACAGTTGCCGATTGGTTTCCAAAACCAGGAATGACATACTTTTCTTGATCTGAATGATTCGCGTAATTCAAAATAAAGCGAAACGCTTTGTGATTTTTACTATTTGAAATCGTGCACTTTAATGAACCTGTGAGGCCGCTGTTATCGTGCGGAAAATCATATGTTACCGAAGCGGAAGCTCTATCCGAAGGTTTAAGAATGACCGATTTATTCCACGAAGACGCATTAACCGTGGTTGCGAGCATTGAGCTTAATACCAATGATGAAATGATAACCGTTATTAATCTCATCTTTAACTCCTTTTCTTTTACCGAATATTCCCTGAATTAAATATAGGCTAAAAGAGGATGATAGCAAAGATTGTATCGGTCGGGATTCAGCTGAATGAAAGCTTAACTATGTTTTTGAAAATCAGGCTCTGCTATGATCCGGGATTAATTTATTTATCGGACGTTATTAATGAAGCTCAATCCCGGTCAGAAAGAAGCGGTTCATTATGTTTCAGGCTCTTGCCTTGTGTTAGCGGGCGCGGGCAGCGGTAAGACGCGGGTGATCATTAATAAGATAGGTTATCTGCTTGAAAAGTGCGGTTACCGCGCCGGAAATATCGCGGCGGTGACTTTTACTAACAAAGCGGCGCGCGAAATGAAGGAGCGTGTGGCTCAGTCTATCGGTAAACAACTTTCCCGGGGTTTGTGGATTTCGACCTTTCATACTCTGGGTTTAGAGATCATCAAAAAAGAATATAAAGTTGCCGGTCTTAAAGCGGGCTTTTCACTGTTTGATGATCAGGATACCCTGGCGTTATTAAAAGAGCTGACAGAAAACGAGCTTCAGGAAGATAAAGATTTATTACGCGCGTTAATGACCGCCATTTCCAGCTGGAAAGGTAATTTGGTTATTCCTGAGCACGCTTTAAAAATCGCGAAAGGTGAGCGGGAGCAGTTGTTCGCGCTCTTGTATAAGCGTTACGCCCAGCACATGAAAGCTTACAACGCGCTGGATTTTGACGATTTAATTCTGTTACCGACCTTATTGCTTAAACACAAATCACAGGTACGGGAGCGCTGGCAGACCCGTTTTCAATACCTGCTGGTGGATGAATATCAGGATACCAACTCAAGCCAATATGAACTGGTTAAGCTGCTGGTGGGCGACAGAGCAAGGTTCACCGTAGTAGGGGATGACGATCAATCCATTTACTCATGGCGCGGTGCCAGACCGCAAAACCTGGTGTTATTAGGGAAAGATTTTCCTGATCTTAAACTGATCAAACTGGAGCAAAATTACCGCTCCAGCCGGCGCATCTTAAAGTCAGCCAATATCTTGATTGCCAATAATCCGCATGTTTATGACAAGTCTTTATTCAGCGAGTTAGGTTACGGTGAACCTTTACGGGTGTTACTGGCCGCAAACGAAGAGCAGGAAGCCGAGCGTGTCGTTGCCGAAATTGTCCGTCATAAGTTTACCGGCAAAACCCGTTACGGTGATTATGCGATTTTGTATCGTGGTAACCATCAGTCAAGACTGCTTGAAAGAGCCTTGATGACCAACCGCATTCCTTACAGGTTGAGTGGCGGCACGTCATTTTTTGCCAGAGCAGAGATCAAAGACATCATGGCTTATCTGCGGTTAGTGGTGAACCCTGATGACGATAACGCCTTTTTACGAGTGGTGAATTTGCCTAAACGAGGTATTGGTCCGGCAACGCTTGAAGCTTTAGGTAACTTTGCTAACAGCAAACATATCTCGTTATTCAGCGCGATTTTTGAAGCGGAATTAAATCATCATCTCAGCCCTAAAGCGTGTGGTGAGCTTTATAAATTCGGCAGGTTCATTGTTGATACCGGTGAGATCGCCCTGCGAGGTGAGGGCGTTGATGCCATCAAGCAGCTGATCCGTAATATCAATTATGAAGATTACCTTTACGAAACCAGTACCAGTGCCAAAGCGGCTGAAATGAGAATGAAAAATATCTCGGAGTTATATCGCTGGGTAACGGAAATGCTGCAAGGTGATGATTTAGACGAGCCGATGACACTGCCGGAGGTCTTGACCCGCCTGACGCTCAGAGATATGATGGAGCGCAACAGTGAGGATGAGGCCGGTGATCAGGTGCAACTGATGACATTGCATGCCTCTAAGGGTCTGGAGTTTCGGTATGTTTTCATGGTCGGTATGGAAGAAGGTTTGTTACCGCACCAAACATCTATTGACGAAGATAATGTGGAAGAAGAACGTCGTCTGGCTTACGTGGGAATTACGAGGGCACAGAGAGAATTATGGTTTGTGATCTGCCGTGAGCGTCGTCAGTTCGGTGAAACCGTACGCACGGAGCCGAGCCGGTTTTTGAAGGAGTTGCCGCAGGACGATGTGATCTGGGAAAACAAAAAGCCGGTTCAGTCCGAGCGAGAGCGGGTCGAAACCGGAAAATCAAATATCTCCGGTTTGAGAGCCATGTTAGGGAAAAAAAAGTAGGCTGAGCGGCTGACGGTAAACCTTTTCGTCACTACGGCGAGAGCCGAGGTTCTGTGAGTGCTTTTATGATGTTACCGGCAAACGTCGCCGGATACCGGCTTGCGCCGCTATGACAAAATCAAAACAAATTTATCCGTCGACCGCTTATCTTATCCGCGGTCGGCTGACGGAGGTACAGCTGAATAACGATGCGGCGCCTTATGACCCGCGCCAGCTTCTATGCCCGTGATGTGTCTACCCGACTGTAAGTTTTTTCACTTTTCTGACGCCCTGATATGCGCCAACGCCGCGCCCATACGAGTCACGGCCCGCGGCTCTACGCCTTGCGCGAACTTCTCAATGGCGTCTTTCTCAAAACACATCACAAGGGTACTGCCTAACTTAAAGCGACCCATTTCTTCGCCTTTTTCAAGGATAACGGCATTGTCACCATCGGTCGGGTATTCCCATGTAAATACTTGCCTGCCGGCCGGCGGGGTAACGGTACCCGCCCATACGGTTTCGATGCTGGCGACAATAGCCGCGCCCACTAATACCATGGCAATCGCGCCGATTTCCGTTTCAAAAATGGCTACGACACGTTCGTTACGGGCAAATAAACCCGGAACATTCCCGGCAGTCAGCGGATTTACAGAAAATAGATCACCCGGCACATAAGTCATTTTCGACAAAGTCCCCTTAATCGGCATGTGCAGACGGTGATAATCTTTCGGCGCTAAATAAATAGTCGCGAAATCACCATTCTCAAAACGCTCGGCGTCTTTCGGCTGATTGCCCAGCAAGGCCAGGGCCGAATAAGAATGCCCCTTAGCCTGGAAAATCTCACCCGCTTCAATCGGACCCAACTGACTTACCGCGCCATCAGCAGGGTGAGCAAGCACGGCCGGGTCTTCGCATAACGGGCGGATCCCCGGCTTAAGCCGGCGAGTGAAAAACTCGTTAAAGCTTTTATAAGCCCCGGGGTCGGATTGCAGAGCCTCACTCATATCAATCTTGTACTGTCTGATAAACCAGTTAATAAACGCCGTGGTGATTTTTCCCGCTCTGGCCGCGGCGAACTGACCGACTAAACGGGATACAAGATGCTTGGGAAGAATATATTGAAATGCGATTTTTACCTTATCCACTGTGGTACTGTCCTTTTTATAGTTCTTTTCCGGCTCTGAACTGACGAGCATGACGCTGCTCATCCAGGCTGGCAATGATTCGTTGGAAATTGTCTAAACGTTCCCGGTTAATTTTACCCCGCGCGCAGGCGTCCTGAATAGCGCAGCCCGGATCATCCTGATGTTTACAATCACGGAACCGGCAACCGCCGAGATAATCACGAAATTCGATAAAGCCCCGCGCCACTCTTTCCCGGGGCAGGTGCCATAAGGCAAATTTACGAACGCCGGGGGAGTCAATTAAATCACCGCTGCTTTGCAAATGCAGTAATTTAGCGGCGGTCGTTGTATGCTGGCCTAAACCGGAGTTGTCAGAAACGTCACCGGTCAGCAGTTCCGCCTCCGGCATTAACGCATTGATAAGTGAGGACTTACCAACGCCGGATTGACCGACGAATACGTTGACTTTGTCCGCGAGCAGCGCTTTAAGCTCAGCAACGCCTTCACCCGTTCGGCTGCTGACCTGATAAACCTGATAACCAAGATCATGATAAACCCGCAGTGACTCCTGTAAGATTTCCTTTAACTCAGCGTCCAGCAAATCAATCTTATTCAGTATAATAACCGGCTGAATTTCGGTGTCTTCCGCGGCCACTAAGTAGCGGTCGATAATCTGACTGCTGAACACCGGCACCACCGAGCTGACAATTAAAATTTGATCAATATTAGCGGCGATGATTTTTACGCCGTCATACAGATCAGGGCGGCTCAGACTTGAGCGCCGGGGCTGCACCGCTTCAACCACGCCGGCGATTTGTGATTGCTGAGTTTCATCGGCAATCCGAACGACAACGTCATCGCCGGTTACCAGGCTGGAAATGGTGCGGCGAATGTTACAGCGGTAAATGCTGCCGTCGGCAATTTCAATATCAACATGCTGGCCAAAGCGGGACACCACCCGGCCGGGTTGTTCCGGGCCGAGCTTTTCGCTTTCAATTTCCGCGGCCGGGGCTTGTTTATTTCGCTGAAGGCGCTTTTGATGATTGACCTTCATGCGTCGTAACTGACCTTTGCTTAGGGGCTTCTTTTTACTCACGAGATTCCTGAGAAATTTTTCGGTTTCACTAAAAACCAAGTATCATACACGTAATTAATCATCTTTTCCCGGCTTGGAGCAGCGACGATGTCACTAAATGACAGCAATTTAATTTGGATTGATTTGGAAATGACGGGCTTAGAACCGGCTACGGATCGTATTATTGAAATTGCGACCTTAGTAACGGATAAGGAGCTTAACATCATCGGTGAGGGGCCGGTCATCGCTATTCATCAGACTGATAACGTGCTGGACGGGATGGATGAATGGAACCAAAAGCATCACGGCCAATCGGGCTTGATGGATCGTGTTAAGGCCAGCGCCTATAGTGAAGAGCAAGCCGCGAAGGAAACCATCGAGTTTTTGAAAGACTTTGTACCGGCGGGTAAATCACCGATTTGCGGTAATAGCGTAGGGCAGGATCGCCGCTTTCTGAATAAATATATGCCCGAGCTTGAAGATTACTTCCATTATCGCAATATCGATGTCAGCACCATTAAAGAACTGGTGAATCGCTGGCAGCCGGAAATTCAGCAAGGCTTCAAAAAGCGCAATACCCACCAGGCATTGCTGGATATTCAGGAATCCGTCGCTGAATTAGTTTATTATCGCGGCAAAGTATTTAAAATTTAGCCAAACGGCAGAAAGTATTAAAATAGGGCTTGCGTCATTCTGAAATAGCCCTATAATGCTGCTCCATCTTTCGGGGGCACACCAATGCTCCGGAAACGTCAGAGTGCGACATTAGCTCAGTTGGTAGAGCGATACCTTGCCAAGGTATAGGTCATCGGTTCGAACCCGATATGTCGCTCCAATAATTCAGACATTTGATCGCGGGATCACCATCGGCGCACTTTTGAATCGGCGATAACTTGTTTTAATGTACAGGCGGCCGGTTGAAAACCGATTGTGCCGAAATCAAACGCGGCGCGACATTAGCTCAGTTGGCAGAGCGATACCTTGCCAAGGTATAGGTCATCGGTTCGAACCCGATATGTCGCTCCAAACAAATTATCCGTTACCTTGACACATAAGTTATGACTGATCGGGTCTGGCGTAAGCTTTAGTCAATTTCTCTCCAGCGCCATCAGCATCAAACATCCGCCTATACCTGCTTTGTCGGCATTTCGCCTCACGATGAACACCCTCGCATCGGCTAACGGTGCCCGCCCGACTGAGCCCGCGGAGGACGTTCACCTGCTGGCCCAACGCGCAACCCCTGAATCCCTTACCCATCAAGGGATTCAGTTAAAACACCACTATTTTTTGAATTTATAACCGGTTGATTTATATAAAAACCCATTAAGAAGCGCTCTGAATATGGGGTTTTTCGCAAAAAGAATGCAAAACAAACTATTAAATTCAATAAATTATGTTTATGAATAGCCACCAGCTACCACTGGCTTATTTTCGGATAAAACCGAGTCATTATCAGCCGGCTTGCGGGTCTTTTTACAGCTCAATGACAGAACGCATGAACAGATCTGTTTCACACTTTTGATAAGGCGAAGTACTCAAATCGGGGAATTATGATTACTGTCTCAGGCTGCGCACCCTCAAAAATGCGATATATATTGGTCGTGCGTTCGCCCTGAGCTCAATGAGGTTCTTTCGAGCTACACTACTGAAGAGATTGAAATGTTCAGAGAGCCGGCGAGTTCATTTTTCGCACAAACCTTGCAGATACGTACGCATCATAAGAGATGATGATTCCATACCCAGTAATTGAAAGCGCCAGTTCCGGAATATCAGATACTACGGGAGCCGCCGCAAGCCGTCCTCCCGGAAACGTTCAGTTAGGAGGCCGTAATTATCAGCTTTCAGTGTCAGACAATCCGGATAATATTGATCTGATATTTCATGAATATTTTCACTCCGGCAATGGTGCGTCTGGAGAAATTATTGATTGTTGTTATGGTAAATATGTTTATGGCGGTTATGGCTATGATGCCGAGTCCGCCCCGGTTAACCACGCTCAGTATTCACATACGCGTCCTGAATTACGGCATCAGGACGATAACGCCGGGGACGGAGGTCATAAAATCGCCGCGGATCAGCCGCGCGCAAGTGACGGCTCCTGCCGGTTTTCAGTGCTGGATAACATTGATCTGATACCCCGTGTATGTTTTGACGATGGTTATTATAATAAATACGGTTATGATGATAAATCCGCCCCGGTTAACCGCGCTCAGTGTTCACATACGCGTCCTGAATTACGGCATCAGGACGATAACGCTGCGGACGAAGGTCAGAATATCGCCGCGGATAAAAAATGCCGGAAAAATAAAGCGGTACTGGATAAGCGGCGGCTAAGGGAGATTAAAGGGCTTATAGGGAGAATGCCTGACGCTCAAATAGCAAGGCTGCACGGCGTTGATTGTCTCAAGATATACAGGTTCAGAAAAAAAGAAGGTGTGCCCTCGTATCGAAAGCATAAAAAGTACAAGCTGGCAAAATACTTAACTGAGAAGCAGAAGGCTGAGATTTCACCGCACCTGGGAAAAGATACTGACGCTCAAATAGCAAGGGAGTACGGGGTTTGTACAAGGACGATAGTTAACCTCAGAAAAAAAGAAGGTAAGTCCTCGGCTATAAAGCATAAAAAGTACAAGCAGGCAAAATACTTAACTGAGAAGCAGAAGGCTGAGATTTTACCGCGCCTGGGAAAAGAGACTGACGCTCAAATAGCAAGGAAGTACGGGGTTTCTAGAACGACGATATTTAACCTCAGAAAAAAGAAGCTAATTCCTCGGTTATAAAGCATAAAAAGTACAAGCCGGCAAAATACTTAACTGAGAAGCAGAAGGCTGAGATTTTACCGCGCCTGGGAAAAGAGACTGACGCTCAAATAGCAAGGTAGTACGATGTTGGCGCAACGACGATAAGAAATTTAAGAGTCAATAAAAATACACTCTTATCAAGGTGGGATCGAAGACATTCAGACGTCTGAAAATATTTTCAATGTAATGGAATGTCATTGAAAAATCGTCAAAGCTCTGTGCCTCGCCCTGAATGATTTTGTGAGCCTGACGCATAGGAACAACTTGTCCGCCGGCCTGTCTGTCGTGTCCGCGGCGTCATCAGAAGCGCCTCGTACGGCTTTTGTGACCGTTCTTAATCTCAATCCGCCGGAGTATTTAGTCGGTACTGAAAAACATAACTTCAAGATTTAAAATGTACGGCATCTGATTTACGCAAAATTCAGAACCGTACCCAAAAGCAACATTTCTTATATTTCGCATCAATTTCACTACAAAATAGCCAAAACTCACCATCTTTTTCGAGCAAAAAGAAAATGGCTAACCACTTTCTCAGGTTCCAGGCACACGCAGCCATTAGAAGGTTTATTGAGTCGCCAACACTGCCTTTTAACCAGTTCTTACAGAGCCTAAAATCACTCTTCAAATGCCCGATTACAGGCTCAATAGCTGCCCGTTTTTTACAGAGTTCACTTTTACGTTTTCTCTTTGCTTGCGAGTCCCGTTTTAATGGCCGGCTAGGGATAACAACTTCTTGGTCAACATACTGCATACACCCTTTATAGCCTTTATCTACAACGGCTGTAGTGATTTTACTCTTTCGGTGTTTATGGGCATGGTCAAGTGCAGGTCTAAGCAATTTTGAGTCGTGTTCATGCTCGTCATGACTGGTTACACCAATGATTAATTGACTCTGCTCTGTGAGCACGACAGAAGCCTTTTTACCATACTCGTATGGCTTATGGTCTTTGCCTTTCCCTACGCAGTAAACATCGGGTTCATGAAGGCTGTAAATCTTGTTCTTGTCTTTACGTTGCTGTGTAATGGCTTTTTCATAATTAGTAAAATTCTCTTTTGTAAATCAATAACTTCTTGTGGAAGTTTGCGTTGTAACTCTCTTAAAAGCTTACCTGCGATAACACGCAACCTTTTTAACGCTCTTCTTGCTTTGCTTCGATTTTTTGCATGTCTAAAGCTGCGACAGTCAATGCGTAGCTGTTTGATTTCTTTGACATAAGTACGCCTTTGTCTGATCCCAAATACTTTGGCAAGTTTATTGAGTCGGTTAACCACCTTGATGGCAAGCTTGCTATCTGTCGGATAAGTAATGGCTTTTTCTTGGACGGTTGTATCAACGTACACGGTGTCATCTTCGGCTTTGTCACCGTGTAAAGCCACAGATAATGCAAAGATTTTTTCACAGCCTTTTTCACCGATGCGCTTACGAAAAACACTGAGTTCACTGGCATCACAAGGGCGTGCTGTTTGAAACTCTGTCTCACCACAAAACACTTGAAAATACACGTTCATCAGCCACTCATCGACCAAGGCTTCATCGCTGAGTTTTTAAAGTTGCTTGAGTATTAGCAAACCGCACATCAACCGAATTGGCTTCGCTTTACGGCCTAATTTTTTGTATAACGGCTTGAACTCTTCTTCCAACGCTCGCCAATCAAAGGCATTAGCTAAAATGAGTAAAGGGTGAGTTTGCAGAAGTTGGTCTGTGATATTAAACAGACTGGCATGAGGTAAATTTGACGGGCTTTCTTTGAGCATTTTTAGCACCCAAAACGACCAGAAACCATAGGTTAACTATATCATTTCTGGTCGAAATTGAATGTATCAAATAGATATATTTTATTAGCGATCAGTATGTTAGATGTTTTTCATGACCGACTAATTATTAACTGTTCAGCCTGGTACCTAAACACATAAAAAATGATCGGTTGAACTCATTTGAGCGGCGGCAATAATTCGGCTGAAATCATAAGTTCTATACTTCGTGCCGTTTTGGGTTTTCGACTAATCAACTCCTTAGCCTCAAGTGTTTTTAGCATCTGATTTACCGTCGGAGGAGTAACCTGAAAATACTCTAAAAAATCAGTGTGCGCCGGTGAGATTTTATTCAGCTTTATATACATATTTATAAACGCTAAATATTGTCCCTGCTTAACTGTAAATAGCGGTTTTTTTTGATTATGGTTCGACATAGAAACCTTTTTGTGATCAATTATGAAAGTTATCAATAACTGACATAATGCCATGAGCGTCAAATACATTGAAGAGCTCACTGAACAAAAATAAACACAACTTACCACCCTGGTATCTAAGGCAAAAGAAAATGTGCTGTGTCGGTTATATGAATGCGGATTACATCGCACAGACGGTGGAGAACTCGAGCCAGGAGGGTATCATCATAATACACGCGCATTCATAACCATGATATTAATGATTGCCGGCTATCAGAACCGCTCAACTCCGTATGAAACGACGAAGAGCCTGAAATCCTCCGCCGGCATGAGCGTATCCTCTGACAGAATTTCCAGAATCAATCATTCTAAGATATGTTCATGCCTTCTCAAAATTAATCACACATCGGGTAAGATACGCTCATGCCTTCCCAGAATTAATCACACGTCGGGTAAATTTTATATGGAACGCATTTCTGAATTAACGCCGGCAAACGCGGCTTCAAACGCCGCGGAGGATGACGCTTTACAAGAGGAAAGTCCGGCGCTGCTTCATGCGGCCGGAAACCGGTATACCGTCGTTGAAAAACCGATTCCCGTCAGAGTTAACAACAAGCGTTTCGCCTGCTCTTCTCAGGACGCCCGTTTTCAGTCAGGCTTTCAGGACGAAGCTTCCCGCGCCGGGCACGCCCGGGAACATCAGACTCATCAGACGTCACCGCTGAGCGTAAACAAGCTCCGTCTGCCCGGTAAACCCGGTAATATCGATATAAATATCACAAACAGTCTGCTGAAATTAATCGATGATAAGAGTCTGACCACAAAGGACATTACCGCTCTGATCAGGTACTTCGGTATTTTTATTATACGTCACCCTGAGGTGCGGCCGTCGTTTGAATCACAAGTTGACTCATTTAATGATGAGCAGAAATCAATAATCGTAAAAATGGCTAAACTGGGGTACTGGCAAACAGATGAGCCGCCCTGGCATATAGATATTCTGGACATTTTACCGAAGTCATTAATTCCGCCGGAACTTTACCTTTCTACTTGTCAGCGCCATGGTCTTAAACTTAAAAAAGTGCCGGTGGAAGTGCTTGAAACAGCAGCAGGAATTCAGATATGTACGGCGGCCTGCGAAGATGACGGTCGGGCCTTAGCTGACGTCCCCGGTTTTTTCTTTTACGAAGACAGTTACCGGGAAATCGGCTACCGCCTCTGTAAAATCGCCTGCGCAGAAGATGGCGACGCACTGGCGGATGTGCCTGAAAAGTATCTGCGAGGCAAAGAAGGCAGAACACTCTGCGAAATCGCGTCACAAAGCAAGCTGGGTTTCGCGTACCCGCACATACCTGAGAGGTTCAAAAACAGCGCTTTCGGCGTGCGGTTGCTCAAGCTGGCGACTGAGCAGAGCGCAAAGTGCCTTGCATATTTTGACCGGAGTTTTTTTCAAAGTGACGCCGGCCGTGACTGTTTCAGAAAATGTCTGGAACGTCATGGTAGTAGGAGCCTTAATTCTATTAACAAAACAATACTAAACGACAGAGACATCGGCCCGGCGCTCTGTGAAGAGGCCATAAACGTTTGCGGCCATGCCATAGTTTTTACACCGGGAAAATACCTGACCGGCCTTGACGGACTCGGACTTTTTTTTAGGGCGTCCGTAACTTATGATAACGCGTTAGAAACATTACCCGACCGGCTTGATCAATGCGTAAAAGATACAAATGAACACTTTTATTATAACGCCTGTAAAGTTAACGCTAAAAGTTACCGGTACATTAAAAAAGAATACCTGACGAAAGATACAGAAATATTCCTGACCGGAATGGTACTGAACAAATGCGGTGAAATGCTGGAGTTTGTAAGGCAGGAACTCTTACAAGGTCAACATGGTCAGAAGTTTTGTGAAACGGCGTGTCACCAGGATCCGGGCGCACTTAAGTTTGTGCCGAAGGCACTGCTGACACTCCCCCGGGGATTAGCGCTGTGTGAGGATTGTTTATCGAAACAAGGATGGCTGTTAGGCGATATTCCTTTAAATGAGTTAAGAGATGAAGACGCCTTAAGGCTGTGCGGCATAGCTTGCGGTAGTAATGCGGGTGCGCTGAAATACGTTCCTGACCGCATAAAAAACGACCGGTTATGCCGGCTCGCATACAACCGGCTCGCTTACAGCTGTGATAAAGCAATCATCCCTCATATAACCGACACGTTTTTTATGACTCTTATTGAGCTGCACTTAGCGTTAGAGCAGCAGGCGGCCGGTCAGCTACCCGATATTATCAGGCGCTGTAAAACTCAATGTGACCATCTGATGCCGGAACTCATTAAACAATGCGCTCATCAGAGCAGCGCCCACCATCTGGCGGTACTGACGTCCTCAGACGTGTCCGATGAACTCAAAAAGCAGCAGATTGACTGGATAAATACTCCGCCGGAGCTGAACCGGCCCGTAACTTCACAAATGCGATTCACCGAGCCCGTAAATCCTCTGGATTTCAAAACTTATGACCCTTTTCATAATGAATTACTTGACTCCTGCTTTCACGCGGCCGGTTATACTCCGCCGAGACTCAGTGAAGGCATCAGACTCCATAATTATATCAATCAGAACCGCTTAACGGCCTTCCCCCCGTGTCCGGCGGAGGAATTAAACAGGATGAAGCGGAAAACCGCGGCAATCGCGGAAGGCCGGACAATCAGAATCTATGACAACGGAGAGTATTATCATTACAAGTTTCAGCGGCAGGATGAAAGCCCGCAGGTGTTAGTCACGCAAGGATTAATCTATCAGTACCTTCAACGGGAAAAAGCCCGCATCCCGCTTCACAGCCGAATACCGGTCTTTGTCTGTTTCGCCGCCGTTAAAAAAAGTGAATTGCCGGCAATCACCTGGCGGCTTGAGGATGAAATCAAAACAGACGCTCAGGATCGGGTTAACCTGCTCTGCTATAAGGCTTCTGAAAATTATACCCGCTATGCGCATCAGCGCGGCGATAAAGAGGAGGACACCTTCACCGGGCCCGAGCGGGGGCTGCTCACCGCCTGCCGCGATTTAGGGCTGATGGACTCAGCGGGCGTGGTGTTAACCGGTGCAATGCCGGCATTTGATTGTGGTCTGGGAAAAAGCCGATGGATTGCTTTACACAGCTTTCTGGGGAGCCGGCCATGTGAGGAAATTTTGTATCCGCGCAATTTCAGCGGATGGCGGCAAAGCGTTACTGACAGGCCGGATATCGGATACGACGGCTTACGGAATGTGAGCGACTATGAGTTATTCGGAAATATCACCGGTTACTTTGAAAGCAGCTTTTTCTTAAATTACAGCATCTATCCTGAGCCGGTAATACAACGACTGGCTTTCAGCAACGCTATCTGCGAACAATTGATCGCCGTTATTCTGCTGCGCTCACGGCTAAGATCTCAGCAATCCGGGACTTATCACTATAAAGATACCGCCGCGGTTGAGCGGACAAAAGAGTTTATAGCGCAGTCGTGCGAAGCCTTTCTTAAGGGGTATTTCACCCCGAAAACCGCGCCGTCTTTACAGTCGGCGCTGGGGTTATCTGAAACCGTTTATCAGCGGTGGTTAACTTCAGCCGCGAAAGAGATCCTTTACTGGACGGCGATACAGCCTCTGCTTAGCGGCGATGAACTCACCGCTGATAACGCTCAGACAGAAACATACAGTCATGATATTCTGAGGAAAGGCCGCTTATGCCCGGAATTATACCCGAACGCGCCCGCCGCGGGACATATCGTCAGAGAGGATTTTTTTTCCGAGGATAATGAACTGGTTTTAGGTATCTCTTACAGGACATTTGCTATTAATTTCTTTCTGCGCGGGGTAATGAGGTTAAGTATAAAAATTTTTGAAATAAGTACCCGATTATAAGTTTTTCGATATTTTTGGCGCCCGGCTTCAGCACTCTCCCGCCGCGGCTTCGATCAGATAGTGAATATGAGAGTATTTAATTCGATAATCCCGGAAAAAGCGGCAGCCGGTGTTGTTAAACGCGGATAAAATTACCGGCATAAAAAACTGTCGTCACTCCGTTTACCGACAGCAAGGCTTGAATAACATCAGCGGTTGTTATGCCGGCTGTTATTCGTAACGCCGCCGGCGTTAATTTCAGCCGGTTTATGAGCGTCAGGCATTCACTAAATAAGTGAGATCGCTTGACTGCTTTTCATATTAAACATGACACGGTTATCGGGTTTTTACGCGACTGACTGTTTTTCAGGTTTAAGTCGTCGCCGCCTCAACAATACGCTCACGGTACATTTTTACTAAATAGTAAACATTAATACATGCGATGAATGCGTTCATGCCCGCTACGGGCCATGCTTCAATCGCCGCACCGTAAGCGGAAAACAAGGCGCAGCCGATAAAGTTAAGAATACGCAGTTTAACGATGTCTTTCATCATTAATGAAATCGCCACCATTACAGACGCTAAATAACCCAGAATTTCTACGTAGTTTAATGGTTCCATCTTTTCACCTCTCAGCTGCTCATTATCTTTTCCGGAGCTTGTTAATTTTAATAACCCGATCGTGCTTATGCTAACAAAGCCGGCTCAAAGCTCGAAAAAAAAAACGTAAATAAATGACATTCGTCATATTTACACTCTTTTTTGCGTGTAAGCAGACAAAATTCGTCCGATGTTATTTGCTTGTTATAAATTCGCATGATAGCTAAAACCACAAATTACAGGCTTTCTTACCGGTAAAACTCACGGATTTAATGTAACGGGATAATCTTATTGAGATTAATCAAATTTATGCGCAATTAAGCCTCCGTAATTCTGCACATTAGCCTTATTTGCGTTTATACTGGGACAAGAAGACACAGTAAAGCAGGTGCCCGCGGGAGAATATTATGGAATACAACACTTCAGAGCTTTGCGAGATGTACTTAGACGTTGTTGATGTTGTCGAGCCTATGTTCAGCAACTACGGTGGATGCAGTTCATTCGGCGGCTCCATTGTCACCATAAAATGTTTTGAGGATAACGGTTTAATCGCCAGCGTGCTGTCTCATGACGGTACCGGCCAGGTTCTGCTTGTCGACGGCGGCGGCTCGCTGCGCCGCGCTTTATTAGACGCGAACCTCGCGGAGCTGGCGGTAAATAACAATTGGGAAGGCATTGTCGTTTACGGCTCCGTGCGTGACGTGGACGCGTTAGATGAACTGGACATCGGTATCCAGGCGATCGCCTCCATTCCGATAGGGGCGGAAACTCATGAAGTGGGTGAAACCGACCTGCCGGTTAACTTCGGCGGGGTAACCTTCTTGCCGGGCGATCATATTTACGCCGACAATACAGGGATCATTCTGTCTCCGGAGCCTTTAGATATTGAGTGATCTCAATTCGAGCCGTCATCACTGAAAGCTGACAATCTCGTCAGCTTTTTTACTTTAGAAACTGTCCCGGGGATCCGGGTATTAAACCCTCAGAGATTAAAAACGATACACCACACCAAAGCTGATAACCGGATACCATTTATATTCTTTGATGTCCTCTTCTAATTCGTCTTGCTCAGCTTGAACGTCAGCAAGCAAACGAGAACAAATCTCAGCGTCCAGAGCGGGATCGCAAGTCACATTGAGCTCAGCCTCAGGCGTGCTTTGATAAAACGCTCCTATTTCAGCGGTAAACGCCCAGCTCGAGGTACTGGTTGGCGCCGACGCCCAGCCTAACCCGATGTAAGGGGCAAACTTTTTGAACTCAACCCTGGCGTCCGCCTGACCAACGTCTTCAATACGGTAAACCTCACCGTTGAATTCATACTCACCGTCAACGGCTCTGGCCTCGGCTTTGATTTTACTGCCGTTATAATAGGCGCCGGCGCTGAGCCTGAATCCCGAATCTTTCCAAGGATGGTAATCAAATACCGCTGAGGCCGTTCTTAATTCAAGCCCGGCATCATAAGTGATATCACTCTCGGTAAAGTCATCGTCATACTGAAAATTATTGATGCCGGCCCGAAAATTAACGTTGTCGGATAAACCGCGGTAGTACTCTAAACCGATACCGGTCGCGCCAGCTTTTAAACCTATTCCGTTCGCGTGATCAGCGAGTGAGGGGAATGAATAAGTCAGGGCTGCCATAAGACCGGACCGAAGAACTGCAGATTTCATTTTGGTGTCCTTAACATCTTGTTGAAACTTCATCCTGCGAGCGTCCGGACTCCAGAACAGCCGAACGCACCACAGATAATTATATCAATGATTCAGAAAAACGAAGATTAAACTTTAATGTTCATACCAGTGAGGAATCTGCTTTGAACTTATGCCGCATATAGGTAAAATGTTTCTTTTTTGTATAATCTGAGAGTAATTAAGTGGCGTTAATCCGAGGTAGTCTGGTTTTTCTGTGTTATGTAATTAATACCTTATTCTGGATATTCCCTGTCTTATTTTTTAGCTTATTAAAATTATTATCCGTAAACGCATTGAAAAATGTTTTTTCAAAACTGCTTGATGACTGCGCTTCGGCTTGGATCAGCGTTAACGGCTTAATTGAAAAGTCGCTTCATCCGACTCAAATCCTCTTATCCGGCAATTTAGCATTCAAAAAACAAGATTGGTATATGGTTATCGCCAATCATCAGTCATGGGTGGATATTTTGATTCTGCAACGAATATTTAACCGTAAGATCCCATTTTTGAAATTTTTCCTTAAAAAAGAACTGATCTATGTTCCGGTTTTAGGACTCGCCTGGTGGGCGCTTGATTTTCCGTTTATGCGTCGTTATTCGACAGCGCAAGTAAAGAAACATCCGAAACTGAAAGGCAAAGATATCGAAATCACCCGCAGGGCTTGTGAGAAATTTAAACATAAGCCGGTAAGTGTAATGAACTTTGTCGAAGGCACCCGCTTTACTCAGACAAAACACGATAAACAAAATTCACCGTTTCAGAATTTATTACGCCCTAAAGCCGGAGGCATGGCGTTTACGCTCGCGGCTATGGGCGACTTCATGAATACCCTGGTCGATGTCACCATTTATTATCCCCGGCAGACTCCGACCTTTTGGCAGTATATCAGCGGACAAGTAAATCACGTGCATGTCCGCATTGAACAGACCCCTATCGGCTCAGAGCTGAAAGGCGATTATATAAATGACAGAGCATTTAAACAATCATTTCAACAAGCGTTGTCTGATCGCTGGGAACATAAAGATCAGATTTTTTCTCAGTTAAAGCGTAATTCAAAGGAAGGTTAATTACAGTATGCTAAGTTTTCTGCCGGCGCCGTTTTTATTTGTTATCAGCGCAGTTCTTTTTATTATTAATACCTGTTTTTGGGCGGTCATCATTATTGTCGGTGGTCTGCTGAAAGTCCTGCTTCCGTTGAAGGTTATTCGCCTGCGATTAAGTAAATTAATGAATGCGTGTATGTACGCGTGGGTTCAGTTGAATGGCGGCATCCTCAAATTAACATCAAAGATTGACTGGCGGATTGAGGGCTTAGAGGGCTTAAATAAAAACGCCTGGTATCTTATCTTCTGTAATCACCTCAGCGGTTTTGACATCGCGGCGCAGTCTTATGTACTGCGTAATCACGCGCCCATGCTGAAGTTCTTCTTAAAAAAAGAACTCTTGTATGTCCCGTTTATGGGGCTCGGCTGCTGGGCGTTAGACATGCCGTTTATGAACCGGACCAGCCCGGCTAAACTCAAAAAGAATCCGAAGCTTCGCGGAAAAGATTTAGAAACCACCCGTAAAGCCTGCCAGAAGTTTAAGCATTTACCGACATCAATCATGAACTACGCCGAAGGCAGCCGTTTCACGAAAGAAAAACATCAGCGTCAGAACTCACCGTTTAAACACCTGTTAAAACCCAAAGCGGGCGGCATCGCCTTTGCCTTATCGGCGATGGGCGAGCGCTTTAGTCATGTACTTAATATGACACTGGTTTACCCGGACAATCCTGATAATGTGGCACTGGATGCGATGTGCGGTCGCTTAAAACGTGTGATTGTAAAAATCGAGGCCTTGCCCGTTCCTCAGGTTGACGCAAAAAGATACGCCAATGACAGTAATTACCGGGTCGAGTTCCAGTCCTGGTTAAATGACATCTGGCGGCAAAAGGACGCTCAGATTGAGCGGTTGAAACAGCGATAATCCGGATTTTTAAGCTGAGCGGATCATTCAGAAAAAGCCGCTGGGGGCGCACTTAAGCGCGGATAACATTACACCGGGCATCAAAAAATGCCAGAAAACTTATGGTCAGCTGTTATGACGGTTTATTACCCTGCCGCATTGCTTGGAGCGCGGATTTAAGCTTTATAGCTTCGCTCTTAATTTCCTTGAGTTTTTTATTGTAGTCTCTGATCATACCCGGATATAACCGCAAAAATTTCATTATATTACGACCGCCCATATGAACGCTTTGAGGGTTGCTCGCATCTAAAGGGGGCATACTCTCGATATGCTCAAGTATTTCCAGAGCCGTTTCTATGCTTCCTTTTTTGACAGCGAGCCGTAAAGCGGCTAACTCACAATCTTCTTTTAAAACCCTTCGCCATTGACAGGTTTGCAGATAATCACCAATCAGCGTATGTGCAAGCACCGACCAGCTTTTGTAATTAAATTTACGCAGGTTTTTGTAAGCCGGCTTGTCAAACTCCCCGGATAACGCCTTATCCGGAACCGCTTTGAGTCGTGCTACCTCATGATAAACCGGAATTCGCGCTCTCCAGGGTTTTGTTGTTTTTGCGGCTGTCTCATTCATACCGTATACACAGTACGGTGAATCCGGCTCAAAGAATATCAGCAGTAGGCCATTGTCTTGTCCTGTCTGAACCGGTTTAGCTAACACTTGAAAGGTTTTTCCTGCTATCGTTATTTCAGATAAGTAATTATTACGAAGCCTGGCGTCGCTTTTTACCAGGATTGCTTTGTGCCGCGTATCACCTTTTTTATATGCCAGAGTCACTTCATAAACGTCTCTTTGCGCTGACGGTACCGCTCGGTTCCCGGGCTCCGCAGGTGTGTTTTTCACCTTTGATCGGGCATTAATTCCTTCAATAATCATATGAGATTCGTCTTTGCCGTTCGCGGAAAATAACCGGGCAAGCTGGGTTTGTATATGTTCTTCAGCATCATCTGTTTGGGTAGCACCTGATAAAGTTAACTCCCTGATGATTAAGCTCTTAAAAAAATATTCCTGCTCTGCTGGAGTTCTTTCTCCGGTGATTGCTTCAAGAACCAAATCTTCAACTTCCTCATCGCCTCGCGGCGGTTCAGAAAATGAGATGTCAAAATTAACCTGAGAATAAGTTTTTTGTATCGCGCCGGCCATAAAGTTCACCTGTGATTTATTAAGGAGACCGGGGAATCTTATGACCTTAAGGATATGATTGCAGCAATCATTAATAAAATTTAACCTGACGCATGACTGCCGTGAAAGTATTTTGTTAATTTAATCAACATTTTAATTAAAACAGCCTAGCCGCCGACTGAATAATAATAACAGCGGGCTGAGTGTGTGTGTTTTTATTTTACCCGTTTGAGCTTTACAGGGAAAAAAGCCCCGACCGCCATTTTCAGCCCGCTACTCGTCTTCGAAGTGATAATCTTTATCATAAAGCGCGATTAACTCATCGACTTTGTTCCGCCCGCTGCCGTTCTGACTGATGTTTCTCTGTACCTGAATTTGTCCTAATACGGCGCCGTGATAAAGCTCACGCGTCAGCGGAATATCATGATTACTGATCACTACGGGAATATTTTTGTCACGGGCGATGTGCCTGGACATTCTCGCCAGCAACGCCTGATCATCCAGTGAAAAGCCCGCTCCCACATAAGTGGTAAAACTCGCCGTCGTGGATAAGGGCGCGTACGGCGGGTCACAATAAATCACATCACCACTTTGGGCCGCCTCAAAAGCTTTCTCATAACCAATACATTTAAACTCGGCGGCTTGGGATTTTTCAGCGAAAGTGTTTAATTCAGCTTCAGGAAAATACGGCTTTTTATATGAACCGAACGGCACGTTAAACCCGCCTTTACGATTATAACGGCATAATCCGTTAAATCCGTGGCGATTCATATAAAGGAAATAGATACCGCGCTCTGTCGGATCCTCAGCGGCGTTAAACTTTGCTCTGATGTCGTAATAGGCCTCTTTTTCATTCATTTTGTCACAAAATAATTTGCGGGTTTCTTTGATATAAATCTCCGGCTGCTTCTGAATGATTTGATAAAGGTTAATGAGATCCCGGTTGATATCGCAAAGCAGATATTTCGGATAATCGGTGTTGAGAAAAACACTTCCCGCGCCGACAAACGGCTCCACTAATCGATCACCTTCCGGTAAAAAATTTTTTAGCGTATCCACGAGCTTAAATTTGCCGCCGGCCCATTTTAAAAAGGCTCTTTTTTTCTTATTCATGAACTGATTCAGTAAGAAAACACATAAAAACCGATTGTACGATGTAACGTATTAATTTTCACTGATCTTATCGATATTTCGCAGCTCAACATTGTTCAGGGCTTTCCATTGCCGGATCCAGGGCTTAGGCAATGCTGTCTGCTGAAGCAGCGTTTTCTCATACGCCTCAGCCTGACGGTAATCCTCAAAAACGCCGACCACCACCACCCAGCGCTTATTGTTTTTACCGACTCTTACCCCCTCCCGGCCTTTAAGCTGTTTCAGCAGTTTATTCAATGAACGCTTTTTACTGACCGCGGCAATCTGCAGCGTATAGTTTTCCGGTTCAGGCCGCTGAGACCCGGCTGTTGGCTTTTCCGGCGTTTTGGCTTTCACCGCGATTTTGGAAGATGGTGACGCTATGTCCGGTTCGGCGCTAACGGCTTCCCGCTCGGCGCCGCCGGCCGCTTGTGTTTTAGCTTGCGGTTCCTGAGTGAACTGATGTCGTAACCGGGCTTGCGGCTTAAGCGCCCCGGACTGAACAGGCTGATTTTCCCGCCGAGCGGCTTTCGGCGCAATTAACGGTTCAGCGCCTTCAGTCTCAGCTTCGTTTTCTGAGGTTAAAACTTTTGGTTTAGCTGATTCCGGCTCAGACTCTGACACGACAGGATCAGATTTTTCATCCTCAGGGGAATTAAATACCCGCGCCGCGTCTTTTACCGGCAGCTGTAACTCGGATTTCAGCGCCGGTTCCGCCGTTTCAGTATGTTCACTGTTATCCTCAGACAAATCACTGATAATCCCGGTCTGATAAAACCGGCTTAACAACAATACCGCGGCAATCACCGGCAGCGCGAGTAACAGAGCTTTTAAATTTGACGGCTTAATCACCTTCGCGGCCTGCTCATCACCCGACGCGGCAAATACCGAGACGATATCCCTCGGATAAACCGTCCTGCCACTGAAGTCCGGTTTAGCGACCTGCCGGGCTTCAAACCCGTCACTGCGGCTGAGTAAGGCGTAATAAAGAGCGTCTTGATCTTGCTGTATCAAAGGCTCAAGATAAAGCGTTGTTAACAGTGACTGATAAGACTCAGGAAGGGATTCAGCAAGTTGGCGCTCGAAGTCAGGAATAACGCCGGCGACGACGCTGATTTGCCGGCCGGCGACAATCATTTGGCTCAGAGCGATTAACTCAGCCCATAACGCCGGGGATAACCGCTGCGCGTCATCAATTAAAATCGTGACCGGACTTTGAAGCGATGCCGAAAATGCCGTTAAAGAATCGGCTAATGAGATTTCATCATCAAATACCGGCTCGGACAGAAGCGGCAGTAAAATCTTGCGGCGGATTTCAGCGTCATCGGCATGTGACGGGCAAGACAATAAAACAACGGCCGAATCTTCAAGACTCCGGTTAAGCCGTCTTAATAAAAATGTCTTGCCCGCTCCGGCTTCTCCGCACAGAAGCTGCAGCTGCCCGGCATAGCGGATGTTATGCGCGAGCCGCGCTATCAGGCTCTCCTGAGACGGAAGTAACAAAGATTCAATCATGCCGCTTACTTAAATTTTCAGGTGAAAAGGTTCAGCTCAATACATCAGTCAGTTGCTGATGACTGACTTGTGAGGTAACAACCGCTTCACCGATTTGAGTCGGCAGTACCAGCCGGATTTGCTGATCCAGCACTTTCTTATCCCGCCGCATATGCCTGATAAAGGTGGCCGCTGACATAGATTCAGGTTTCGTTAACGGTAAATCAAATGCCTTAATTAAGCGTCCGATGCGCGCGACATCCTCCGGCTGAACCCAGCCTAATCGCCGCGCCGTTTTCGCCGCTAATATCATTCCCGCGGCGACAGCCTCACCATGTAACCAATTACCGTAGCCCATTTCGGTTTCTATCGCATGACCAAAGGTATGACCTAAATTCAGCAAAGCCCGGCATCCGCGCTCGGTTTCATCTTGCGCGACAACCTCAGCTTTAATCTCACAGCAGCGGGAAATCGCGTAAGTCAGAGCGTCAGGATCCAGCGATTTAAGAGGCTGAATGTTGTTTTCCAGCCACTCAAAAAAATCTTTATCCCGGATAATGCCGTATTTGATGACTTCCGCCATACCGGCGCTGAATTCTCTGGCGGGTAAGCTGCTCAGAAACTCAGTATCAATAAACACGGCTTTGGGCTGGTGAAACGCTCCCAGCATGTTTTTGCCTAAAGCATGATTAACCGCCGTTTTGCCGCCCACTGAAGAATCAACCTGCGCCATCAGCGTGGTCGGCACCTGAATAAACTCAACGCCACGTTGATAACAAGCGGCGGCGAACCCGGTCATATCCCCGATAACGCCGCCGCCTAACGCCACGAGAATACAATCCCGGCTAAAGTTATTCTCAAGCAGTTTATCAAAAATGCGGTTCAGATATTCAAGGGTTTTGTATTGCTCACCGTCGGGCAGAATCACCGATTTAAGTTGCGAGGCCTCAGAGAAAAATGCCTCAGCCCGCTCAAGATATAATGACGCGACGGTATCGTTACTGACAATCAGTAAGCGCTTATGATGAAAATAGCGAGACCAGGTCTCGCTATCCGGAGTAGACGGCTCAGTAAGAAAGCCTTGATGAATGCAGATCGGATAACCGCGTTTACCTAAATTTACCTCAATGGTTCGCATACGTTAAAACATCCCGAAATCAGAAGCCTAATTTCTCAATAATTTGGTTAGCGACAACTTTAGCGCTTTGATCATCAGTTTTAACAACAACGTCAGCAATTTCTTCGTATAGCGGATTACGGGTCTCAGCTAAAATCTCAAGAACTTCTCTGGGGTCATCAACCTGCAGAAGCGGACGACGTTTGTCACGCTGAGTACGCGCGACTTGCTTATCAATTGTGGTTTCCAGATAAACAACGAAACCGCGGGCGGATAAGTAATTGCGGATCGCTCTGCTTTGTATTGATCCGCCGCCGGTTGCCAGTACAATACCTTGCATCTCAGATAAATCAGAAATAACTTTGGTCTCACGCTTACGGAAACCCTCTTCGCCTTCTACGTCAAATACCCAGGCGATGTCGGCGCCTGTACGCTTTTCAATCTCTTGGTCGGAATCATGGAATTCTAAATGAAGCATCTGTGCCAGATGGCGACCTATCGTGCTTTTACCAGCGCCCATCGGGCCAATCAGAAAAATATTACGTTTTTCAGCCATTTTTTATACGTCTGAATCTTATGAAGTGTTTGCCTATATCGATTTACAGTTGAAAATCGACCTATTATGTTACCTTGCTCTTGTAATGAGACTCGGCTCGGGATTATCTCAGTTTCCCTGTACAAATGGCAAGTCATCCCAGCGATTAAAACCGGATTTATCGGAGTTTTGTCACGGCGTTTACTCTAAAAACACAAAGCCGGAGACTGTTATCCGGCTTAGCTTTATGTAATTTATAGACTTTTACAAATCTTCAGTGACAATTTTGGGGGTGACGAAAATTAATAACTCCCGACGCTCATTGCGCTTCTGTGAGTTTCTGAACAGATACCCAAGGAAAGGCACGTCACCTAAAACAGGCACTTTATTGACGTTATCAATAATCTGCTGCTGATAAATTCCGCCGAGCACAATCGTCTCACCGTTTTTTACCAGCGCTTGTGTGCCGATGCGCTGAGTATCAATCGCTACCGCGTTACCCGTCGGCGTCGTTACCGTTTGGCCGGCGGAATCCTGAGTAATCACCAGATCCAGAATAATGCGGTTATCCGGCGTGATCTGCGGCGTCACCTCAAGCAGTAACACCGCCGGCTTAAAGGTTACTGAAGTCGCGCCGCTTGAAGTTGACTCAACATAAGGAATTTCCACCCCCTGAGAAATGTAGCCTTTCGTTTGGTTAGACGTTAATAACCTCGGGCTCGCTACGATTTCCGCTTTGTCTTCTTCCTCCAGCGCGCTCAATTCCAGATCCAGAATCGTGCCGTCGGCAAAATCAGCCACTTTAAAGGCTATTGACGCCGGGCGAATTTCAGAGGGCGCCGGCAAGTTGACGTTTAACCGGTCAGAAATTGACGGTATTTCACCATTTGAAATACTGTCAGCCCCTTCAAGCGTGCCTGAGGTTCCGTCGCTATCCTGCTGATCAGTAAAGCCCCAGCGGACACCTAAATCCTCGGCAATGTTATCCCGCACCGTCACCACACGAGCCTCAATCAAAACCTGCTTGATCGGAATATCCAGAATTTTGATCAAACGGTGCACGTTTTCAATGGTTTCCGCGGTGTCTTTAATAAGCAGAGTATTGGTACGGGCGTCAACCGCGGCCGAGCCGCGCTTTGAAAGCAGAGTTGAATTCTCACCTTTTAACAGCTCGGCTATATCTTCGGCCTTGGCGTAATTGATTTGCACATACTCGGAATACAGCGGCGCCAGCGCCTCAACTTCTTTTTTATTCTTCAGCTCATTGCTTTCTCTGACGGCTAATTCTTCCGCCGGTGCCACCATCAGGATATTACCTTCAATACGTTTATCCAGTCCTTTAGTCTGCATGATCAACTCTAAAGCCTGATCCCAAGGCACGTCATCTAAACGCAGAGTCACCTCACCGTCAACGGTATCGCTGACAATCAAATTAAATTGATTAAAGTCGGCGATCATCTGCAAAGCGGCGCGTACGGAGATATTCTGGAAATTGAGCGAAAAAACACGACCGTTATAGGTTTTCTGTTCTCCGGTAATGACTTCGGGCTCTTTTTCGTCAACGAATAATCGTAAGGTATTACCGTCCTGATTGTAGGTATAACCGTAGTCCCCGGCGACATCGACTAAAATACGGCTGGTGAGGTCATCCCTGAAGGTCTCAAAACTTTTAACCGGCGTATCAAAGTCATTGACATCAACAATATAAAGTAAGTCTTCCGGGATTTCAGTGTTGTAAAACTTCAGCTCCAGCTTGGCGCCGACTTGCTCTACGTTAAAAGCGACTGAGCGATTACCGAGCTCGACAATAAGCTCACTGCCGCCGGCCTGAGAACGCTTGAAGTCAATGTTTTTTATGTTGTTGATGTAATCAGCGCCGGTATCGGCGGACTGCTGACGAACCGCGTCATTGATGGTTAAACGGTAACGGTTACCGATGACCCGGCCCTGATACGGCCTGACTTTATCTAAACCAATCACCACATTCAGCGTCGTCGCCTTTTGACGCATTTTAAGATCGCTGACACCGACTTTATCGATGTTAAAACCGGACTTTTTAGTCTGAGAGACACTGTCCGCGAAGTGAATTACCAGTTGTGACGGATCCGCTTCGGCGTCCAGAACCGGCACGCTAATATCATTTTCAAAAATAAACTCAACTTCGAGCTGATGATCGACCACGGCATGATATTTGACATCGAGTAATTTATTCGCGCCGTAAGCTGACGGCGAAAATACAATGAATGACAAAAGCGTCAGTGAAAACATCACCGCCTCGCGCATTGTGAAGCTCAGATTCCTGATAACCGAAAATTCCATTATTCTTCTGTCCTTGCCTTTACTTACCTGTCAGTTCCATGCTGCTGAACCTTTCAGTCCAGCAACCGGAACCGTCCGGGATTAATTCTGTAATATCAATGCGCCGCTCAGTCACATTGGTAATACGACCATGATACAGTCCAAGGTAATATTCATTACCCGCTCTGAACACATTACCGTCATTGGTTTCAATTAAAGCCCAATGTTTTTTGCCCCGGCTCAAGGTGCCGCGCATTTTTAAATTATCGAGCGCATAGGTTTCTAAGCGGCTTTTTCTGCGTTGTAAGTTCGGTTGTAAGCAATTCTCTTTGGGGGCGATAACCTCTTCCGTCAGTTCTCTGGACGGCGGTAAAAACGGACTTCTCATCAAACCGGCCTGATAAGCGTAGTGCTCAAACTTCGGCGCGTCCTGCAGCGGCGGAATATGCGAGACATGCTGCGCCTTAGTCGTCGTCACAAACAGCTCTAAGTCAGAGCGATCTTTACCGCACGCGCTGATAAAGGTAATAAACAGGAGGATCAGGATAAAACGCATTACTTTTTCCCCTTGTCGTTATTATTTGTCTCTTCGCTTTCCTTAAATCGGTAAGTTTTAGCGAAGATATCCATTTTCAAGTCACCGGACGGCTGCTTGCTGATCACAAAATCATGCAGGCTTACGATTCGCGGTAACCTGGCCACGTTACTTATCATATTGCCGATTTCGTGATAATCACCGACAACGGAAACCTGAATCGGTAACTCAATGTAGAAATCTTTTTGTACCGGCTCTTCCCAGTCGAGGCTGTTAATTTTTAAACCGGCATCGGTCGCCACAAAGGTTAAATCATCGAGCAGGCCCGGCATTTCATTTTTGGACGGCAGCATTTTCAGCAATTCGGCAAACTGACCTTCCATATCTGAAAGCTGCTCCCGGTAAAGCTTTAAATTGGCCGCCATCCGGTACTTAAGCTTAAAGTCCTCTCTTAACTCTTGCTCTTTGTCCCGCATGCGCTCTAACGCGCTAAGCTCATCGGAAATAAAAAAAAAGTAACTTCCGATAAAGACCGCTACCGCCAGGATAACGGCAAACACGACTTTAACCTGTTTCGGCCAAGCCCCGATATTTTCAAAATCTAAATCGTTAAATTGCTCGAGATCGACTTTCATTCAGCGACCTCTTTGTTGTCTTGTTTGCCGGCGTCATCCGTGATGCTGACCTGCATAATGAATTTTTGTAATAACCGGGAGCTGTTGTCACCCGCTTTCACTTGCTGAGGCGTTGCGTCACCAAGCCATTTTGAAGACTCAATTCTTCGCATCATGTTGGTAACATGGTTATTCGACTCACTTAAACCCTCGATGAAAAGCATGTCCCGCTGTCTTTCAATGTCTGAAAAATAAATCCCCGCGGGCACGACCCGGACCAGTTCATCAAGCACATGAGTGGGCAGGTTTCTCGATTGCTGAAGCCCTAAAATAATGTCTGTGCGCCGTTCAATATCTTTTTTACGTGTGGTGATTGAGCGAATTTCTTTAATTTGACTTTCCAGCAGTGAAATTTCTGAGGTCAGATAAGCGTTACGCTGACGCTGATCGTCTTTAAGAAGATCAATAAACCCAAGAGCCGCGTAAACCACTAAACAGGAAGCCAGAAACACCAGGGCTAATACGCCGGTGTAATCCCGCTTTCTTTTTTCCCTGGCCTCTTCACGCCACGGGAGTAAGTTTATGTTCGCCATTGAGCATAACTCCTTAACGCCAGGCCGCACGCCACCATATATTTGCTGATGTTATCCTGCGGCAGCTCACTGTCTTTATCGTCCGCCGTCAGACAACCTTTAAAAGGATCGGCGATAATCGTCTCAATACCCAGTTCACTCATGATGACACTGGCGATGCCTTCCAGCCGGGCCGTACCGCCTGAAAGCACGATATAATCCGCATTCTCTTTACCGCTTGAAGTACAGTAAATTTGTAACGTTCGTTTAATTTGCTGCAGTAACTGGGTCTGAAACGGCGATAATACTTCCATATAATCACGGGGTAATTCACCGGTGACTTTCGCTTTCTCAGCGTCCTCATTGGACATTCCGTAAACAGACTGAATAGATTGAGTAAATTGCTCGCCGCCGAAAGTCTGCTCGCGGATAAAGGTCGTTTCCCCTTTCTCGACAGCGGCGAAAGTTAAAATATTGGCGCCGATATCAATCATCGCGACCGTTTTATCCGCCGCGTCTTGCGGTAACTGCCCGGAAACAAGCTCAAAAGCGCGGCCTAGCGCATAACCCTCAACATCTATGACTTTGGCTTCGAGTTCAACTTTATCTAAAATATCGACCTTAGCGTCAATGTTTTCCGCGCGGCAGGCGCTGAGCAGAACGTCAACTTTAGTCGGATCGGCCGCATTAATGTTTAAGGTTTCGAAATCGATACTGACTTCATCGAGTGAATAAGGAATTAAGTTATCCGCCTCAATCTCAATCTGTGATTCCATTTCCTCTTCATTTAATGAAGCGTCCATGTAAATCACTTTAGTCATTACCGCCGAGCCGGATACCGCGGCGGCGGCATACTTAACGGATTTCGGTAAGCGTCGCTTTACCACTGATAACGCCTCAGCGACAGCGTCTTGCTCACGAATGTCATGATCGACAACAGCACCTTTACGGACCGGCACTGAAATGCGGCGGGTAATTTTATATCCGTCCGCGCTCTTATTGAGTAATACGGCTTTGATCTCATGCGAGCCGATATCAATCCCTGCCATCTGAGGGGCTGAATTTGTCCATAAATTTCCGAGCATAATCCAATATCACTATATTAATTTACTTCAGCATTATATTAACAGAATTCGAATATATATATGTAAAAAATAAAACAAAGGTTCAATAATTATGCACCTTATACTTAACAACTCAACCTTTGTTATGCATTTTTAATGTATTTTTTTAATTATTTAGCGCAAACCATTATATGTGTATGTCATTCAATTACCGGTATTTTTAGTTGTGTCAGTTAATAAACCAGCAAAAATAACTTTGTACTTCAGATAATTGAAATTTAAATTCAAATTACAGCGACCGTCAGTTTCACACATCCACATTTGGTAAAATAATCGTTATACTATCCGGCCGAAATTAATTGAATTGGACATAACAACAAGTGAAGTGGTTAAAGCGGTTAGGAATGTTATTCATCAGCCTCTGTCTGCTGGGTGTTGCCGCTATCGGCGGCGCTTATTTGTACGTGCTTCCTGATCTGCCCGATGTAGCCGCGCTGAAAACCGTTCAATTACAAACGCCGCTCAGAATTTACAGCAGTGACGGCAAACTGATATCTCAGTTCGGTGAAAAGCGCCGGATCCCGCTAAAGCTGGATGAAATTCCCAGGCCGTTACTGGAAGCCTTTATCGCTACCGAAGATGCCCGTTTTTATGAACACGGCGGCATTGACCCTATCGGCGTATTACGCGCGGCGGCGGTGATGATCACCACGGGCCAGAAGAAACAGGGCGCCAGTACCATCACCATGCAGGTGGCCAGAAACTTCTTCTTAACCCGTGACAAAACCATTATCCGGAAAATCAAAGAGATTTTTATTTCTTATCACATTGAGCAGCTGCTGACTAAAGATGAAATTCTCGAGCTGTATGTGAATCGGATTTATCTCGGACAGCGAGCCTATGGTGTCGGCGCGGCCGCTCAGGTCTATTACGGCAAAAATGTTGATGAACTGACGCTGCCGGAAATGGCGGTAATCGCCGGTTTACCGAAAGCGCCGTCAACGCTTAATCCGATAACCTCCGCCCGCCGGGCGATCGCCCGGCGTAATATCGTGCTGCTGAGAATGAAAGAAGTCGGTTACATCTCCGACCGGCAGTATCAGCAAGCGATAGCCGCGCCCAACACGGCTTCTTACCACGGCGCTGAAATTGACCTGTACGCGCCTTATATTTCTGAAATGGCACGTGATTACATGGTTCAGAAATTCGGCGAGGAGCAAGCCTATACCGGCGGCTATAATGTCTACACCACGATTTCATCAAAACTGCAGCTCGAAGCCCAGTCCGCGCTAAGAGATAACGTTTACGCCTATGATAAGCGTCACGGTTACCGGGATCCTCAGGCCATTCTGTGGGATTCAGGCTCAGAAGCCGCTTTACCGTGGTCTCGCCGGCAAATTCTCGCGCGGCTGAAAAAAATAAAAAACGTTCAGGATTTAATTCCGGCGGCGGTATTAAAAACCGAGGAGCAAGGCCTTGATGTACTGACTAAATCCGGTGAGCGATTACGGCTCAGCTGGGACGGTATCAAATGGGCGAGAAGCTATATCTCTGACACGAAACAGGGTCCGGCACCCAAAACGGCCGCCGAAATTGTCAAGCCGGGCCGGCAGATCTGGGTTCGCAAAGTTCATGAACAATGGCAGCTGGCACAAATACCGGAAGTATCAAGCGCAATCGTCACCCTTAATCCGCATGACGGCGCGATCGAAGCCTTAGTGGGCGGTTATTCGTTCAGCCGGAGCCAATATAACCGTGTCACCCAGGCGCGGCGGCAACTGGGTTCCAACATCAAACCTTTTATTTACGCCGCGGCGCTGGAAAAAGGCTACACCTTAGCGACCCTCATCAACAACGCGCCGATTAATGAGCCTGACATTCGTCAGGGTGTCGCCTGGCGCCCTAAGAACTCACCGGATGTATACGGCGGCCCGACCAGATTGAGAGTGGGTTTAGCTCGTTCCGTTAATGTCATGGCGGTAAGAGCATTACGAATGGCAGGCTTAACCGCTACCAGAAAGCGTCTGATGGATTTCGGTTTTTCCGCCGATGAGCTTCCTAAAAACGAGTCCATCGCTTTAGGCTCGCCATCGGTGACACCTTTACAAGTGGTTACCGCTTTCAGTGCGTTCGCCAACGGCGGCTATCTGGTTAAGCCGTATTTCATCGGCAAAATTACCGATTCTGACGACCGGGTTGTCGAGCGGGCGGAGCCGCTGCTGGCTTGCGAAAAACCTGATCCCAGATCAGAAGCCGATGACAAATGGGCTGAAACCATCGCCGCGCTCTCAAAAGAGCAAGGTGTTAAAGTCGAACCCGGCCGTAATCAGGAAGCCTCATTCTGTGATAACGACGAGCGGCCGCACGGTTATGCCAGACAAATTGTCTCTGGGCAAATCGCCTTTTTAATTCGTGACGCGCTAAAAAGCACCATCTGGGGCGGCGGCAGCTGGCGCAGAGGTACCGGCTGGAACGGCACCGCATGGCGGGCTCAGCGCTTAAAACGCCACGACCTGGCGGGTAAAACCGGTACCACCAATGAATCCAGGGATACCTGGTTCAGCGGGTTTAACCGGGATCTGGTCTCCACGGTTTGGGTGGGTTTTGATGACCATTCCCGTGAGTTAGGCCGCACGTCTTACAATAATAATGAAGGTAAAGGACAAATTTACGGCGCGGAATCCGGAGCGAAAACCGCGGGACCGGCCTGGAACGAATACATGAGACAGGCGCTGAAAGGCGTGCCTGAAAAACCGGATACGCCGCCGGAGGGGATCATTTCGGTCCGGATTGACACAGAGACAGGTAAACTCACGCATAAAACCGACTATACCAGCCGCTTTGAATATTTCATTAAAGGCACTGAGCCGACGGAATACGCGTCCGATGACAATGACGACAGCAATATTTTCATCGACAACGCTAAAGAAAGCGATTTATTCCGGTAAACCGGTGAATTGTCCGAGCGTTATTTATTGATGACGCTCGGACATAAACTGTCATTTTGACAGAAAAACCCTTATCCTTACCGCAAATATCGCTATCAATATATCAAACTCAAATCATGCTTATTTTTTTATCCATCGCGGGCGGACTTTTAATTTTAACTCTCGGGGCTGAAGCACTGGTTCGCGGCGCCGGCACGATCGCGCTTCGTTTAGGCATTACTCCCCTTGTTATCGGCTTAACCATTGTCGCTTTCGGCACCAGCGCCCCTGAATTGGCGGTCAGTTTACAAGCCGCCCTTGATGGTAAAAGCGGGATTGCCATCGGTAATGTCATCGGCTCAAATATCGCTAATATCGGTTTAATTTTAGGACTCACCGCTCTGATCCGCCCGATTCAGGTCAGATCGCAGATCGTTAAGCGTGATATTCCGCTGATGATCGCCGTAACGCTTCTGTTCTGGGGATTATTACTGGACGGGGAGTTAGATGTTATTGACGGCGGTGTATTAGTCGCTCTGCTGATCAGTTATCTCGGTTACAGCTATTACGATGCCAAAAAGACAGGTGAGACAGAAGAAATTGAGCAAGGTAAGGAGCACCCGATTTTATCCGTCCTGATGATCATCACCGGGATCGCCATGCTCATCGGCGGCGGCATTATCTTTGTTGACGGCGCCGTAAATTTAGCCCGCTTATTCGGAGTGAGTGAAGTCATCATCGGACTGACCGTGGTCGCCATCGGCACCAGTATGCCTGAGCTCGCCACCTCGGCCGTGGCGGCGTTAAAAGGTGAGAGTGATATCGCCATCGGCAGCGTGGTCGGCTCAAACCTGTTTAATATTCTGGCGGTGTTAGGCATTACCGCGGCGATTCATCCTATCTCCGCTGACGGATTAGAACCGGCTGACTTCGGCGTTATGCTGCTGCTGGCGTTATTAATGCTGCCGTTCGCTTATACCGGTATGAGGGTCAGTCGCCGTGAAGGTGTAATCTTACTGCTGATTTATATCGGCTACACGGCTTACCTTGTTAACGAAGCCTTATTTTAAAGCCGGAACGCTTAACCCGGAAAAAGCAGCTAAATGTGTGTGTTTTATTTTAACCTTTTGAGTTTTACGGGGGGAAAAACCCCGACCACCATTTTTCGCCCGCTACCGGCTATGCCTTATCAGAGCCGCCTGCTATCTAAATCTCATAATGCAGACCGCATTCGCGCTTAATGCCGTTAAAGCGGGTTTCTTCTTCAGGCATACCGGGTTCCAGCGGTTTACTGGAGTGGGTATCCCCCACCGAGACATAATTTTCATACCACAGCGGGTGATACGGTAATTCATTACTCATCAGATACTCATGCACGTCTTTATTGTTCCAATCGATGATCGGCAGCACTTTAAAACGATGGCCGTGAATCGCCAATACGTCCAGACGGTTGCGGCTTCCGGCCTGCTCTCGCCGCAGGCCCGCGAACCAGGTTCCGGCGCTCAGCTCCCGCAACGCTCGCCGCATCGGCTCAACTTTATTCATACGGTTATACCGCTCTAACCCGTCCTGCCCTTGCTCCCACAGTTTACCGTACCGGGCCTCCTGCCAGGCCGCTGACTGAGGGGCACGGTAAGTTTTAACATCAAGTGATAACTTTTCGGTGAGCTCATCAATAAAGCGGTAAGTTTCCGGAAACAAATAGCCCGTGTCCGTCAGTACCGCCGTGATACGCGGCCGCGCCTGAGTCATCAGGTGTAACATCACCGCCGCCTGGATCCCAAAGCTGGATGACACCACGGCCCGGGCCGGCAAACGCTCAAGCGCCCATGCGATTCTCTGTTGCGCCGTCATGGCTTCAAGCTTTTGATTATATTCGGCTAACGCTCGCCGCCGCTCATCTTCCGGCGCCTTGAGTAACTCACTGATCATGAAAATCCTCCGACGCTTCAATCACAGCCTTAACGACACCTTTACGCACCGTAAAATCACCAAAACCCTCACCGGCGTTACGCTCAGCGGCGTAGCGGGCAAACAACCGGTCTAACTCGGCAAAGATGGCCGTCTCGTCAATATTGTCACGGTACAGTTTATTCAGACGCTTACCTTCAAAATCGCCGCCGAGATACAAGTTGTAGCGTCCCGGCGCGCGGCCCACTAAACCAATCTCAGCCGCGAACGGACGGGCGCAGCCGTTCGGGCAGCCCGTCATACGTACCACAACCGGGCGTTCGTCAATGCCGTGTTTTTGCTGCAGAGCGTCCACTTTATCCATAAATTCCGGAAAGTAACGCTCCGCTTCCGCCATCGCCAGCGGGCAGGTGGGCAGCGCCACGCAGGCAATGGAGCGGCCGCGGCTCGCTGTCAGCGCCTCACCTAATAAACCGTGTTTTCTGGCAACGGCTTCAACCTCTGCTTTATCCGCCTCATCCACACCGGCCACAATCAGGTTCTGGTTAGCGGTCATGCGAAAATCACCCTTATGTATTTTGGCTATTTCTCGCATTCCGGTCTGCGGCCGTTTACCCTGAGTATCTTTAATCCGGCCGCATTCGATAAACAGAGTTAAGTGCCACTTGCCGTCAAAGCCCTGCGTCCAGCCATAGCGATCACCGCGATCCGTTAACTCAGCCTCACGCGGCGGCTCAAACGCAACCCCCGTCCGGGCTTCAATTTCAGCTTTAACCGCCGTAAAACCTTTATCTGTCAGAGTGTATTTAAAACGGGCGCGGCGGCGATCGACCCGGTTACCCCAGTCTCGCTGTACTGTCATCACAGCTTCGGCAAACTTGAGCACATCCTGAGTTTTCACGAACCCGAATTCTTTCGCCAGCTGCGGGAAGGTGTTAAGATCACCGTGGGTTGAGCCCATGCCGCCGCCGGCGACAAGGTTAAAGCCCGCCAGCTGACCTTGTTCGGCGACGGCGATAAAACCGAGATCATTGGTATACACGTCAACGTCATTTTCCGGCGGTACGGCCACCGCCATTTTAAATTTTCGCGGCAAGTAGGTTCTGCCGTAAACCGGCTCCGCCGTCTCCTCCTCCGCGCTCAGCAGCTTTTCATCATCCAGCCAGATTTCGGCGTAAGCTTTGGTGCGCGGCAGAAAATGATCAGACAACTCTTTAGCGACGGCATAAGCCTGCCGGTGCAGCTCAGACCGCGCCGGATTGGGATTGCACATCACGTTACGGTTCACGTCACCGCAGGCGGCGATGGAATCAAGCGCCTGACGATCCAGCCCCTGAATCAGCGTCTTCAGATTACACTTTGGAATTCCGTGATACTGAAACGTTTGTCTGGTGGTCAGACGAATACTGTTTGAGGTTGTCAGCTCAGAGGCAATTTTATCTACCGCCAGCCACTGCTCAGGCGTACAAATCCCCCCCGGAACCCGGGCTCTGAGCATGAAGCTGTACAGCGGTTCCAGCTTTTGCCGCTGGCGCTCCTGGCGCAAATCCCGGTCATCCTGCTGATAAAAACCGTGGAATTTAATCAACTGCTGATCATCATCCGCGAACGCGCCCGTGACTTGTGACTCCAGCCCCCGCCTGATGCTGCCCCGTAAATAGTTACTGTCGTTTTTTATGTATTCGTTGGCGGCTAACTTACTCATTAGTAAACATCCCTCTGGTAACGTTTTCGGACGCGTAGTTCATTTAAATATTCTCCTGCCTGCTCGGTGTCTAAACCGCCGTGCTCGACAGCGATGCCGACCAGCGTCTGAGACACGTCTTTTGCCATGCGCTTAGCGTCGCCGCACACGTAAAGATGAGCGCCGTTTTGTAACCACTGCCATACTTCAGCGCCGTGCTGAGCGAGCTTGTGCTGCACATAGACTTTTTCGGCCTGATCACGTGAAAACGCCACGTCCAGACGACTTAGCACGCCTTTTTTCAGATACTGCAGCCACTCGGTCTGATACAGGAAGTCCTGCTCAAAGCGCGGGTTGCCGAAAAACAGCCAGCTGTCGCCCTGAATACCCTTTGCCGCCCGGTGCTGCATAAAGGCTCTGAACGGCGCGACACCGGTTCCCGGACCGACCATGATCACCGGAGTCCGCGGGTCATCGGGTAAACGAAAACGCAGGTTCGGCTCAACGTAAACCCGCACTTGCCGCCCCTCCTCAGCCTCGGCCAGAAAACAGGAGGCGCCGCCTGAGCGAAGCACGTCATCGCGCTCGTCAGCCACTTTAGCGACGGTAAGGTGCGCTTCTTCTCCCACCTCTTCCTGGCTGGACGCGATAGAATACAATCTCGGCGTTAACGAACGCAGCGACTCGACCAATTGCCGCGCTGTCACCGTTGCCGGATACTGAGTGATCAGCTCAACCACCTGATGCCGGGTAATGTAATCCCGAAGCCGCGCGTTATCGGCTATCAGGGCGTCTAAATCCTGACTGTCCGCGAATTCAGCCCAGGCTTTAACGGTATCCGGCGTGAGCTGAGTCAGCTCTTTATCATTAATAAGAACCGATTTCAGATTTTTACCGGCGACGGCCTGATCACCGTTCAGTGACAATACGCTCAGCACCTCATCGACCAGGGCTTCCCGGTTGGTGAACCACACTCCCAGCGCGTCACCGGGTTGATAGGTAATGCCTGAGTCCGCTAAATCGATTTCCACATGGCGCACATCTTTATCCGAGTCCCGCCCGGTGACCTTCTGACTCACTATCACCTCCGCCGTGTACGGATTTTCTTTGGTGAATGCCGGTTCAGCCGATGACACTGATGATTGATTAAGCGGTAGCACCCGCGCCGTTTCAGTGACGGTTTTTTCAAGCTCCCGCGCTAGCGTGTCGCTCCACTCACTCGCCGTCGCCTCATAATCCACATCACATTCGGTGAGCGGTATTATCTCCCGCGCGCCCAGCTCAAGCAGGCGTTTACTGAAATCTTTTCCCGTCCGGCAGAAAAACTCATAACTGGAATCACCTAAAGCTAACACTGAAAATCTAAGCTCGGTCAGTTCGGGCGCTCGTTTGGAATGTAAGAACTGATACAGCTCAGCCGCGTCATCGGGCGCGTCACCCTCACCGTGTGTACTCACGATAAGCACAAGATATCGCTCGCTTTTAAGCTGACGAGGTGAGTAATCAGCCATTGAAACCAATTCAACATTTAACCCTCGCGCCTGATACCGGGCAGCGGTTTTCCCGGCGATGATTCTGCCGTTACCGGTCTGACTGCCATAGAGTAATTTAATCACCGCCGCCGGCGCCGCTCCGGCGGTTTCATCGGCCGGCAGAGAAAGATCTGATTTTAACTGACCTGCAAAATAACCGCTGAGCCAAGCCTTCTGAATCGGTGTTAAGTCAGCTGTCAGCCCGGTCAGCGACTCAAGTTGCTCAGCCGTCAGCGGCGACGCGGAGTGCAAAACGCAATCAGGCACAATATCTTACCGTCCCTAGAGTTAGAATATGTGCAAGCTTAGCCTGTCTTTTTATACTTAAATAAGAATAAAAAATAATTTTTAATTACTTTTTGGAATATGAGGTGCCGCTAACGGCTGAGAAAATACAGCGAGATAAGCCGTTTTTAACACATGAAACCGCGAAGCGGCGACTGACTCACTGTTACCCTCATACGCAATTTATCTGAGCTAAACCTTGAAAAACTTTTTTTTATCCTCATTTAAGTGTTATGTGTTTCTGCCGGGGTGACTGGCAGAAAAATAAAGAGGAATTCCTTGTGACTACAATTGTATCCGTTCGTCGCAACCATCAGGTTGTGATCGCCGGCGACGGCCAGGTTTCATTAGGCAATACCGTGATGAAAGGTAATGCCAGAAAAGTCCGCCGTTTATACCATGAAAAAGTACTGGCGGGCTTTGCCGGCGGTACCGCTGACGCGTTTACTCTTTTTGAGCGTTTTGAGGCTAAATTAGAAATGCATCAGGGGCATTTGTTACGCTCCGCGGTTGAGTTAGCGAAAGACTGGCGCACCGATCGTATGTTACGCAAGCTTGAGGCGATGCTGGTAGTGGCCGACGGTGAAAGCTCACTCATCATCACAGGTAACGGTGATGTGGTTCAGCCGGAACACGATTTAGTCGCGATTGGCTCCGGCGGTAACTTCGCCCAGGCGGCGGCGCTGGCCTTAATTGAAAACACACAGTTAAACGCCAAAGACATCGCTGAAAAAGCACTGACTATTGCCGGTGATATCTGCGTGTTCACTAACCAGCATAAAACCATCGAAGAATTAAATTACTAATCGGAGCGGTACCAGATTATGTCTCAGATGACCCCGCGTGAAATTGTTCACGAACTTGACGCTCATATCATCGGTCAGCAAAAAGCAAAACGCTCCGTGGCGATTGCGCTGCGTAACCGCTGGCGTCGTATGCAGCTAGATAACAACCTGCGCCAGGAAATCACCCCCAAAAACATTCTGATGATCGGTCCTACCGGTGTGGGTAAAACTGAAATTGCCCGCCGTTTGTCCAAGCTGGCTAAGGCGCCTTTCATTAAAGTTGAGGCCACAAAATTTACTGAAGTGGGTTATGTGGGTAAAGAAGTTGAGCAAATCATCCGCGATCTCACGGACGCAGCGATCAAGCTGACCCGTGAACAACAAATGCGCCAGGTTCGTCACCGTGCCGAAGAAGCGGCCGAGGAACGAGTGCTTGACGCGCTGCTGACTCCGGTGAAAGACGACTGGGAGCAAGGCAGCAATAAAGACTCTTCAACGCGTCAGGTTTTCCGTAAAAAATTACGTGAAGGTCAGCTCGGCGATAAAGAAATCGAAATTGATATAGCCGCGCCGCAAGTCGGCGTCGAAATCATCTCTCCTCCGGGCATGGAGGAAATGACCAATCAGCTTCAGGGTTTATTCCAGAATATGGGACAAACACCATCTAAGCGTAAAAAGCTGAAAATCAAAGATGCCATGAAGCAGCTTACCGAAGAGGAAGCGGCGAAGTTAGTTAATCAGGATGATCTGAAAGAATCCGCCATCGAGCTGGTTGAGCAGCACGGCATCGTATTCCTGGATGAAATCGATAAAATCTGTAAACGCGGCGACACTTCCGGTCCTGACGTGTCTCGCGAGGGTGTGCAACGCGACCTGCTGCCGCTGGTTGAGGGTTGCACGGTAAACACCAAGCACGGCATGGTGAAAACCGATCACATTCTGTTTATCGCATCAGGCGCTTTCCAGATGGCGAAACCGTCTGATCTGATCCCTGAATTACAAGGTCGCCTGCCTATTCGTGTTGAACTGGACGCCCTGTCCGCGGATGACTTTAAGCGCATTTTAACTGAGCCAAACGCTTCGCTGACCGAGCAGTATGTGGCGTTAATGTCGACCGAAGGCGTGACAATTGAATTTGCTGAAAACGGCATCGAAGCTATCGCCAACGCGGCCTGGCAGGTTAACGAACGCACCGAGAACATTGGCGCCCGTCGTCTGCACACGGTAATGGAGCGTTTAATGGAAGAAATTTCATATGACGCTTCTGATAAATCAGGCGAAACCTTAGTTATCGACGAAGCCTATGTTAAAGGTCACCTTGATAACCTTGTTCAGGACGAAGATTTAAGCCGCTTCGTGCTGTAATATTAATGTTATGCCAGCGCAGGCCGGCGTCCGGCGTCTTTATCTTGATTAACCGGACGCCGCTTCGACGGTGCGGCGGTAAACCCGCAAATAAATTCACTCATAAATCACAGGTTCGCACTTATGCCGGCCCCGAAAGTTACCCGCGTCAATCTCAAACGTAAAAGCCGGATCCTTGTGATTGAGTTTAATGACGGTACCGCGGGCGAGTTAAGCTGTGAGTTTCTCAGAGTGCATTCTCCGTCCGCGGAAGTTCAGGGGCACGGCGCGCCCGTTTTAGTTACCAACAAAAAACAGGTCAATATCGACAGGATTGAAGCGGTGGGTCATTACGGCGTAAAGCTGGTTTTCGATGACGGCCACGACACAGGCATTTATTCATGGGAAATATTGCACCACCTGCTGTTAAACCGGCAACAGCTCTGGCGGGAATACCTCGAACGCCTGCGAAATGAAAAAGGGTCGAGAGAGGATATTATCCCGATGGCGGTAAATACCGGCCATAGTTTTGATTATCCTGAAAGCTCAGCCGGACAGGTTCTCAGGCGCGGAAAAAATTACCGGCATAACAACAACATGACAAACTGACGTTACTCCGTCTGCTGACAGCACGGCGCGGCTCTTAGCGGTTATCCGCCCGAGAGAGCCGCGACTCAGCCGGCTTGTGAACCTATAGCGGATCCGTTCTTCGGGTGAATTATCGTTTCCTGCTTTTCGGTAAATAAAAATGAAATAAAGCAATCTAAGTAAAGCGACCCGACTGAGTTTTTTAAGTTAAATCTGTCAGAATGACGGTCATCACGAGTTTCGATGCTTTTCTTTGACAATTAAAAAACGCTCTGCCAGTGTCTGGGTTACGGAGAGGTTTACGACGTTCTGCCGCTCTGCCGGACATCCCCCCGTTTCTTGCTCTGATTTTACGGGATTATAATCAAACTCCGTGTTGTAACGATTACGAACTGGTTTTCCGGCGGGCTTGGTAATTGATCTCAGTTCCTCTGTACTGCAAATCCTCGCCGGCTGCTTAAGACAGAAACCCTGACCGGAACATTCACCCGGCCGCTCATTACGGGCAGGCTCCGCCATGACAAAAGACTCCTGATTATCCGTGTTCTGTGTCAAACGAACAGTAAAGCTTGTTGACGTTACCTCGTCAGCGGTTACTGAACGGCTCTTGTCAGTGTGAGCCGGCTCATCTTCTGCCGTATCCGTTACGCTTTTCCCTTGAGAATAACCGGCATGCAGTCTCAGTTTCTTAGTATTTATCGAACCGGGTTCAACCTGATAAGTTTCATCATTGGCGGTAATCTTAATGCCGGGCTGATGAGCATTATCCTGCACGAACCCGGTCACACTACTTGGCAAATTCGTCTGCCTGAATTCAATAGTCATAATCGTTTCCTGTAATCAGTCGTGTTATCGGGTATCATAACACTTTCCATATCGTCAGATAAAATAATGAGCTTCAATAATTGCGCCAACGGCCCGGGTAAATCGGCTTGCGGCGATATTACGCCTGCCGCCAGAATCAGCGGCCGCTATTCGGTTCTTTATCACTTTTACCCTCAAAATCAGGTACTACCACATAGGCATGTTGATTCCAGTCATAGCGATAGGTTTTACCCTGCCACTGATAATAGGTTTTGCCGTCTTTCAGCACGGTTCTGGTGTTCGCCGGTAATGCGGAAATGCCGGTCGCATAGTCCGTTCCCGTAGTTACGCTTTGCTGGCGGATAACAGGAGCCGGATCAGAATCAGCCTGATTCGACAGCCAGCGCCCGGCTTCATACGCCAAAGGGACGGTAATCGCTACGCCGGCAAAATCATTCCAATAATTGTGGCGGTACCACCAAGGCCAGCGATGTCGCCAGTACGGATCGTTCCAGTGACGATGAATCCAATGCCGGCGATACCAATAGTCTCGATGATGCGCCCGCCACCAGCGGCTGTCATGCCAGTGATTCAAGTGCTGATGATGACGAAAGCCGGTTAACTCAGAATGCCGGCGGGAAAAACTTGATCCGTGAGGCTCGGGAAACAGCCTGTCTTGCTGAGTAATCTGAACACCACCGGCCAATACCGACCAGGACAGTCCCAGCAGCGCCAATGCGCTGATGTTTTTAACGAGAGACAATGAAACCTTGCGCATCATTTCCTCCAAATTACAAAATGGCTTGGTTAAAATCAGTATAATTACCGGCTATTTTTCAAGCAACATAACTGACACAGCTTTAATCTTGTTTACAGTCGTTCATTTAGAAACTGTCCCGAAATTTGATATGACGCACAATTCGCAAAAATGATATAGTTCGCTGCATGTCTGAAATCTTTTACCCGGGAACTTATGAGTTTTAAGGATTTAAGAAGTTTTATTGATCATCTTGAAGCGAACGGCGAGTTAAAACGCATCAGCCATGAAGTCGATCCGAATTTGGAAATGACCGAAATCGCTGATCGTGTGCTTCGGGCTCAGGGATCGGCGCTGCTGTTTGAAAACCCGGCGGGTCACAGCATGCCTGTTCTGGCCAACCTGTTCGGTACGCCGAAACGTGTCGCTATGGCGCTGGGCAAACAAGATCCCTTAGCGCTGCGGGAGGTCGGCGAACTGCTGGCGTTTCTGAAAGAGCCGGAGCCGCCGGCGGGTTTTAAAGACGCGCTGAGTAAAATCCCTAAATTTTCTCAGGCGTTAAAAATGCCGACTAAAACCGTCAGATCCGCGCCTTGCCAGGATGCGGTTATCAGGGGCGATGATGTTGATCTGACGAAACTGCCGATTCAGCATTGCTGGCCGGGTGACGCCGCGCCGTTAATGACCTGGGGGCTGACCATCACCAGAGGACCGAGGCAAAAAAGGCAAAACCTCGGTATTTATCGTCAGCAACTGTTAGGTAAAAATAAGCTGATCATGCGCTGGCTCGATCACCGTGGCGGCGCGCTTGATTTTAAAGATTTTAAAGCACAACATCCCGGTGAGAAATATCCGGTAGTCGTCGCCTTCGGCAGCGATCCGGCGACGATTTTAGGCGCGGTAACCCCGGTGCCGGATTCAATGAGTGAATACGCCTTTGCCGGCCTGCTGCGTCAGGAGCGCACCGAAGTCTGTAAAGCCGTCAGCTGTGATCTGGAAGTGCCGGCCGCCAGCGAAATCATTCTTGAAGGTTATATTGACCCGGAAGAAATGGCCGAGGAAGGGCCTTACGGCGATCACACGGGTTACTACAATGAAACCCAATGGTTCCCTGTATTTACCGTAACCCATATCACCCATCGTAAAGACGCGATTTACCACAGCACCTACACCGGCCGTCCGCCGGATGAACCGGCGATGCTGGGCGTGGCGTTAAATGAAGTCTTTGTGCCGATTCTGCGTAAGCAATATCCGGAGATCATCGACTTCTATCTGCCGCCGGAAGGCTGCTCCTACCGAATGGCGGTGATTTCGATTCGTAAACAGTATCCGGGACACGCCAAACGAATCATGATGGGCGCCTGGTCGTTCTTACGTCAGTTTATGTATACCAAGTTCATCATCGTCGTGGATGAGGATGTCAACTGCCGGGACTGGAATGACGTGATATGGGCGATCACCACTCGAATGGATCCTGCTCGTGATACCACTATGGTGGATAACACGCCGATTGATTATCTGGATTTCGCCTCCCCCGTCGCCGGGCTCGGCTCGAAAATGGGACTGGACGCCACCAATAAATGGGAAGGTGAAACCTCACGGGAATGGGGCACGCCGATCGTTATGGATGACGCGGTCAAACAAAAAGTGGATGACATCTGGGATCGACTCGGCATTGACGATTAACCGGGTTAACCGCCTTTAAAAAATTAAAATAATATCAAGGAAACACGGAAGCGAGATGAATACCCTTTCTTGTCACGTAAAAAATATCACCCCGTTTAATGATTCCGTTTATCAGGTAATTTTGCGGCCTGAAACTCCGTTTGAGTTTAAAGCGGGTCAGTATTTATCGGTTGTAATGGGAGACGCTGACAAACGTCCGTTTTCTATCGCGTCCGCGCCTCACGCTTCTGAACTGGAGCTGCACGTCGGCGCCGCAGTGACTGAAAGTTACCCGATGCAGGTTGTTGAAAAAATGCGGCGGGCTCTGGCTGATAACCGCGCCGTTACCATTGAAGCGCCGGCCGGTAACGCGTTTTTAAGAGCGGGCAGACCGCGGCCTAAGCTGTTAGCCGCGGGCGGCACGGGTTTCTCTTACATTAAAAGCATCATCGAAGACTTAATCGAAAAAGGTGAAACCGCGCCGGTGACGTTCTACTGGGGTTGCCGCACACCGCGGGCCATGTACTACAAAAACATCGCTGACGGCTGGAACCGGCGATATGAGTGGCTGACCTTTGTTCCCGTGGCCGAAGAAGCCGATAATAGCTGGACGGGTAAAACAGGAAACTTACTGGCGCGAATCAGACGGGAGCATAACGACGTATCAGCATTTGATATTTACATCGCCGGTCGCTTTGATATGGCCGCCGCCGCCCGTGATATGTTACGGGCGTTAAATGTTAATGAAAATCATCTCTACGGCGATGCGTTTGATTTTATGAAGTAAGCCGCTAACTCTGTGATACAAAAAAGCCCGAACACTCAGTTTCGGGCTTTTTTTATGTCAATCCGTTATGACTGAATTACGCCATACCTCTCGCGGCACGCTTACGGTCGTTTTCAGTAAGGTGCTTCTTGCGAACACGGATGCTTTCAGGCGTTACTTCCACCAGCTCATCATCATCGATAAACTCAAGCGCGCGTTCCAGTGTCAGCTCGATCGGCGGAGTCAGGACCTGCGCCTCATCCGTACCGGACGCGCGCATGTTAGTCAGCTGCTTACCTTTCAGGCAGTTTACGGTTAAGTCGTTTGAACGTGAGTGAATACCGATGACCTGACCCTCATACACTTCAACGCCGTGTCCGATAAACAGACGACCGCGATCCTGCAGGCCGAACAGAGCGAATGTTAACGCTTTACCCGTACCGTTTGAGATCAATACGCCGTTGTTACGCTGACCGATATCACCCTCAAGCGCCGGACCGTAATGATCAAACGTATGATAAATCAAACCGGTACCGGAAGTCGCGGTTAAAAACTCGGTCTGGAAACCGATTAAGCCGCGGCTCGGAATAACAAAGTCGATACGGACACGGCCTTTACCGTCAGGCAGCATGTCGCGCATATCCGCTTTACGCGTACCTAATTTCTCAATCACCGCGCCCTGGTGATCTTCCTCAACGTCCACGGTTACCGTTTCGTACGGCTCACACTTTTCACCGTCAATGTCTTTGACGATGACTTCCGGGCGGGACACGGCCAGCTCGTAACCTTCACGGCGCATGTTTTCGATAAGAATCGACAAGTGAAGCTCACCCCGGCCCGACACACGGAAACGATCCGGGCTGTCCGTTTCTTCGACACGCAGCGCCACGTTGTGAACTAATTCCTGCTCCAGACGCTCAAGAATATTACGTGAAGTGACATACTTACCTTCTTTGCCCGCGAACGGAGACGTGTTTACCTGAAAAGTCATAGTCAGTGTCGGCTCATCTACAGATAACGCCGGCAGCGCCTCCGGAGCGCCCTGAGGACAGAGGGTGTCAGAAATCTCCAGCTCACCGAGTCCGGTGACAGCGACGATGTCACCGGCGTTGGCCTCCTGAACCTCATGACGCTCAAGCCCCATGTAACCCAGTACCTGACCCACTTTACCGTTACGGGTTTTACCGTCAGCACTGACAACCGTCACCTGCTGGTTTACTTTCACGCTGCCGCGCTTGATACGACCGACGCCGATAACGCCCACATAAGAGTTATAGTCAAGCTGAGAGATCTGCATCTGGAAATCACCTTCCGCGTCCGCGTCCGGACTCGGCACACGGTCAACAATGGCTTCAAACAGCGGCGTCATGTCCTCACTCGGCTCATCCGGATCCAGGGTAGCGAAACCGTTCAGCGCCGAGGCGTAAACCACGGGGAAGTCTAACTGCTCGTCCGTGGCGCCTAAGTTGTCGAATAAGTCGAAAACCTGATCCATCACCCAGTCGGGGCGCGCGCCCGGACGGTCAACCTTGTTGATCACAACGATAGGCTTAAGACCCTGAGCGAAGGCTTTCTTAGTGACGAAGCGGGTCTGCGGCATAGGGCCGTCAACCGCGTCAACAAGCAGCAATACGGAGTCAACCATAGAAAGAACACGTTCTACTTCGCCGCCGAAGTCAGCGTGTCCGGGCGTGTCCACGATATTAATCCGGAAGTCATTCCACTTGATGGCCGTATTTTTCGCCAGAATGGTGATCCCGCGTTCTTTCTCAAGATCGTCCGAGTCCATCACCCGCTCAGTCGCCTCGCCGCGTGTTTCAAGGGTTCCTGACTGCGCCAGCAGTTTATCAACCAGAGTCGTTTTACCGTGGTCAACGTGAGCGATAATGGCGATGTTACGTAATTTATTTAGCACTGAATAAGCCTCATACCATCAAGTAAATCAAATCGAACGCACCATAATTTTGACAGAGCGTCCCAAAAAGCGTGCTATTCTACTCCAGCTTAAGTATGAACGATAGGATTATTTTTTGCGCAACCCAAATTCTGTCCCCCTTTTAATTCTAAGATTCTGAGACTCGCTCACTTTCCCGGCGGGCAAACGCACCGGTTTAGTGCGCTGTATGGTTCACGCCGGTGCAAAAACATTGTTTAATTTAGTGCACAAACACGACTTTTTTATATTTATCATCGCATTACATATATGGCACAAGTCTAGCCTTAAGAACTACATCGAAAGCAGGCGTGCTATAATTGACCGCGACAGCTGACAGAGCTGTTTGTCCGAAACATGATGTTTCAGGCGATGAAATCGAAACAATAACCAGGTGATCCATCCTCTACCCACTGGAGATAGAAAGAATGTCTGTTGAATCCGTTCTAAAACAGTTAGAAGAGCTAGACGTAAAATTTGTTGACCTGCGCTTTACCGACACTAAGGGTAAAGAGCAGCACGTATCCGTTCCGGCGCATCAGGTTGACGAAGATTTTTTTGAAGACGGCAAAATGTTTGACGGTTCATCGATCTCCGGCTGGAAAGGCATTAACGAATCTGACATGGTATTGATGCCGGACGCCTCTACCTTTGTTCTGGATCCTTTCACTGATGAGACGACGGCGCTGATCCGCTGTGATATTCTCGAGCCGAGCACCATGCAGGGCTATGACCGTGATCCTCGCTCTATCGCCAAGCGCGCCGAAGACTACATGCGCTCAACCGGCATCGCTGACTCGGTGTTAATCGGTCCCGAGCCGGAATTCTTCTTATTCGACGACGTACGTTTCGGTAACGACATGTCAGGGAACTTCTTTAAGATTGATGATAAAGAAGCCGCCTGGAACTCAGCCAGAGAATATGAAGACGGTAACACGGGTCACCGCCCGTTCGTTAAGGGCGGTTATTTTCCGGTGGCTCCGGTCGACTCTTCACAGGACATTCGCAGCGCGATGTGCCTGCTGATGGAAGAAATGGACTTAGTGGTGGAAGCGCATCACCATGAGGTGGCGACGTGCGGTCAAAACGAAATCGCCACTCGTTTTAACACGCTGACGAACAAAGCGGATGAAATCCAGATCCTTAAATACGTTGTTCACAATACGGCGCATGCTTTCGGTAAAACCGCGACCTTTATGCCTAAGCCGGTGGTCGGCGATAACGGCAGCGGCATGCACGTTCACCAGTCGTTAGCCAAAGACGGCGTGAACCTGTTCGCCGGTGATCAATACGCGGGTCTGAGTGAGTTAGCGCTCTATTACATCGGCGGTATCATCAGGCACGCTAAGGCGCTGAACGCCTTCACTAACCCGAGCACTAACTCTTATAAGCGTTTGGTTCCGCATTTCGAGGCGCCGGTTATGCTGGCTTACTCAGCGCGAAACCGCAGCGCGTCAATTCGTATTCCGGTAGTGCCAAGCCCAAAAGCACGTCGTATTGAGACACGTTTCCCGGATCCGATGGCGAACCCGTATTTAGCGTTCTCGGCTCTGTTAATGGCGGGTCTTGACGGCATTAAAAACAAGATCCACCCGGGTGACGCGATGGATCAGGATTTATATGATCTTCCGGCAGAAGTCGCGGCCGGTATTCCGCAGGTGGCGACCTCCTTAGAGGACGCGCTTGAGTCTCTTCGCAATGACCATGACTTCTTAACCGCCGGCGGCGTATTCAGCGATGATTACCTTCAGTCGTACATTGAGTTAAAAACCGCGGAAGCTGAGCGTGTCAGCCGCACGACTCACCCGGTTGAGTTTGAGCTTTACTACAGCCTGTGATTTTTGGCGGTAAACCTGGTCTGAATTGAAATCTGAAAGCCCCGGCGGTTGCCCGGGCTTTATTATGAGAACTAACTACACAAATACTTTATAAAAAATCTGTCACGTTTTACCGAAGGTTGGCTAACCAACAGGATCACAAACATATATCTGAGAATTATTCCCGGATCGTCACTAACAAGGAATATTTCATCAGTCATCATTTTTCTTGACACAAAAGCGGAGGCATAATTGAACGCCGTTTTACCGACATCATATATAAAATTACCGGATTTAAACACGTTACCTCTTAACTCGCAATGATCGGAGCGAATTAAACCCGCTGAATTCAGAGCGGTAGAGCCTAATTTAGCTATTTCAATCCCCGCGTCCATAACGGGGTTTCCCCTCAGATCAGGAAAATAATACTCCGCCGTCTTTTTACAGAAAAATAATCCCAAAGCAACACTCAGTGATGACGCGGCACCGGCCGACCCGGCGGTAAACAGTCCTACTGTCGCCGGTACAAATGATTCATCCAGCGCCTCTGTGAAGAAATGATAAGCGTCGGAAACGGCTGATTGATAAGCCGAGGCATTAAAAGACATAACTACCCCCTGATAAATAACACAATGAGAAAATCGCGAATTCTTTCTGAAGTTAAACCGTACACGCTGTATAAGAATAACTTTAAAAATCTCAAAACTCAGACCCGCAAATTTCCCCCTTAAAACCCGCAAAAAACAGTAAACAAAATATCATGACTTTTCCTCAGTTCAGTTCCGGTTAACCGACCAGAAGTGACAATAGGCTTTCGGTTAAGCTTATGAAAGCCGGTGTTATGCCGCAGCAACAACGGCTTGCGCTTGCAGTCTCAGGCTTCAAACTTGGTTTTATGGTCACAACAACATACATAACGGCGCTACATGACCGTACTTTCCGGAATAGTTATAAATCATGTAAAGTTCATTAGAACAGAAAAACACGCAGGAAGAGGTAACAACGCCTGAAGCAGCTAAAACGGTTTTCACACCCGTTCTCTTAAGCACAGAGCTTGAAGTTATACGTTTACCTAAGCTTTGTTGCGCCCCCTTACCAAGCAAATAACTCAAGGCGGATTTAGCGACATCAAATGTAAAATTTCCTGTTTTTAACACTCCTGTTTCTGAAATACAAAACCAATTACCCTTGGTGAAATAAGCGGAATTTATCGACGTAAAACCCAGACCCGCGAGATCAAACGCATAACCCGCGTATCGGTTCCCCTTTAAATCAGGCGCGAGAAACTCCGCGGCTTTCTGAATAAAAAAAAGGCCGAATGCGATACCGGCTGAAGCCGCCGCCCCGGCCGGCCCCCCGGCGGCAAAACCGACCGCGGAAGGAACCGCGATTTTTTCAGCGGTTTCATGAAATAAATTCGCATAATAAGAATCTGGCTGAGTAATTACAGGTACCGTAGACATAATTAACCGGTCGCGAAACGTTAAGGAGAGCTTAACGCTAGCAAATCTAACTTGTACTGAAACTGTATAAAAAATGAGTAAGCGCCGCTAAAAATAAAGCCTGATGATCAATACGCTTCAGACGGTCGGGTATAAGCCTGACAAATATTATGCTCGCTGTTATGTTTCGCGCGTTTGAGCGCGACCTCGGCGTTTTCCATAAACTGACTGAACGTCTGCTCCTCATGATAAACCGCAAGGCCGACACAAACTCCGTCAGCGAGTCCGTGTTCCTCAAGCTTTTTCATCATATCCAAAGCAAACTGATGCGCCTCATCGGCGCTGGTATTGGGCAGAATAAGCATCAGCTTACCCAGCTGCCACTGCGCTAACTGGTAGGCTTTCGGCAGTTCCAGCAATAAGCGCATTTCAATATTTTGCTGACGTTCCTCAAGCTTACCGCGATCGCTGATATGACTGAATACACCTTCCGGCGTGATCTCCATTAACATCATGCCCGAATGCAGGCGTTTACCGGTATCAAGGTTTTTGAAATAACGCTCAACGTCACTGTAACTCACCAGAACAGCGCTGCGAAACGGCATAGTTTCCCGGCTGTCCGCCGCACGGCCCGGTTTTACCGGCAGTAAAGTACATATCAGATGTTCATTATCAGTATCGGCGGCGTAGTTGTTTAACAAAATATCCGCGCTGATACTGCTGCCGTCCGCCAGCATAGACACATGCCCCTGCCATGACCCTTTCAGGGAAATCTGCTGCTGAATTTGATTCCACTGCGGCTCAATTTCCGAGCCGAAAAGCTCAATCAGGGTTTTATCTGAACGACCGCCCAAACGTAATAAGTGATCAAATTGATGGTTTACCCGGATCAGGCCGCCTCTGTTGTCGACCAGCGCGACGGGCACAGCGGAATCAGCGAGCTTTTTAAATAAATGCTCACGCTCCTGAGTGCGGATCAGCCGGCTGACATCATTGAGATTGATGATGACAAAATCCTGCTCTAAAAACTGAGTATCAGGCGCGGATTTCATACTGACATCCACCACGCCGGCCCCGAACTGACGAAGATCCATCCGCCCTGACCAGGTGCCTCTGGAAGCATATTCATCCATAAGTTTACGGTAGTCATCAATTTCTAAATGAAAGATGCGCGATAAAGTGCGTTCGATGAGCCTATCTCTGGTGATATTTAACGTTTCAGCCGCGGCTTTGTTGGCCGCGACCACTCGCCCTTTATTACCGGCGATCAAGACGCCGTGTTCGTCATTGAACAAGCGATCCACCAGCTCAATGTTATAGCCGCGGGCACGTTTTTCTAATTTATAGAGGTGACCGATGATAATCAGCAGTCCGGCCAGTAACGTGAGGATGACACCGCTCACCAGCATCATTATTTCCCAGTGTGAAAACCGGGAAACAATGTCTTTATCAGACGCAAAGGAGACAAGATAATAATCGTCATGATCCGGATTATCCTGAGAGGTTAAATCAATTTTCAGAAACACGAAAGTGGCGTCCGAGGTATGGAACTGACCAAACTTGGTCAGAACGATTTCACGCCATACATCAGGAAAGGCTTGCGCGAAACTGCCTCCGACACCCACCTGTACCTGCTCTGATTTCAGTTTGTTAAAATCGCTGCCCGTATAAATCGTACCCTGAGTATCCAGGACACTGAATACCGAACCGCGGATGCCGATATCAGGCTTAATTTTCTGTATGGTTTGATTTAACGAGGTAAAGGTGACCATAAAACCCCGCCGGCCGCTTTTAGGGTTTTCAACCCGGGACGCCTGATACCAGTAAGGCTCTATGATGCCGTTGATCGGGGCGAATTTAATCTCAGAGCTGTAAACATTCCGGCCGCTGTAGGAGCCTGTATTTTTTACCGCTTCCTCAGGCAGCCTGAGTAAAATATTATTCGGCGAACTCGAAAACGAGATATTACCTTTTGCGTCAAACAGGGCGATTTCCAGTAAATCCGGAATATTTTTGCTCAGATGAGTCCATAACCGCAGCAGTTTTTGCTTTTGAGCCCGAGTCGGATTTTCAAGATAATGATTTAAAAGCTCACTTTGAGCGAAAGTACGGGTTCGGAATTCCTGAAACGATACGTTATCCGACAGCAGCGTACCCAGTGTCTGTAAATCACCGAACCTTTGCGTGGCCCAGTCATTTTGCAAATAGCGCTCACCCACGTTAATCAAAATATTCATTAAAATAATCATACCAAGCAGCAGCATGATCAATTGGCTGGCCAGGGCGAGTTTACGTTGTTGAGACCAGGTGATCCCCTGAGCTGAAAAGAGTAAAGATTTGAGTTGAGGAATGGAGCCCTGAGTAAGCATGAGTCTGCGATTTGTTATAAACCTGCCGCTATCTTAACATGATTTAGCGTCAAGCTATAAAGGAACGCGGCTCATCCGAGTCGTCGGCAGAAAATTTTTTTTGATTTTGTCATACCGGCGCGGGCCGGTAAATGAAATAACGGCAGTCGTATATGCCGGTAAATGAAATAACGGCAGTCGTGTATGCCGGTAAATGAAATAACGGCAGTCGTGTATGCCGGTAAATGAAATAACGGCAGTCGTGTATGCCGGTAAATGAAATAACGGCAGTCTTGTATGCCGGTAATCCGGTGGCCTTTGTCAATAACACCATAAGCACGCTATAAAAGTCGGCGGGACATTCAACGCCCCTTATGCTTTTGTCCCGCGCTCGCGCGGGTGAGAACCGCTCGATAAATTAAACCGCCGTGAATATCAGGTTTTATCACCTTCATCGCGGCTTGCATTTTAGCCGGTCGCCGTGTACGAAAATGAACAATAATTAACTTAACTTCCCATAAAACACCTGCTACTTTCAAGTATCAAATGTACAGCCTTGAGGTTTATTACGATGACAACGAGTTATGTCAACGGGTCTCTGTCAGATTGTCAGACCCGGTACCGGGAAATTATCAGTGATTTTGAAACAAGCTTAAATGGGGTGGTTGTGGGGGATGACGACCTGTACAGCAGACAAGTAATTTTAGAAAAACGAGATAAGAAATTAGCCCGGCTGTTTAATGATCAAAACAAAGACTATGCTTCCGGCAAGTCTGAATCCGACGGGCAGCCCGTTACATTTACGTTACCTTCAGGCTGCGACAGAAACTACAGGATCTGGGGAATAGATCCGACCTATTCGGGGAAAATAACTCCTCAATTTGCTGCTCTCTGGGTTACGTCCGGGCTAATCGGCGGGCTTTTAGGAGCCGCTGTTGAAGGTCCTTACGGCATAATTTCCGGTGCTTGTACAGCTCTGCTAGCTTTTCATTCATCGACGGTATCAACCACGGCCAGAAATATGGCCTTTGATAATGTAAAACAGCAGTCAGACAGAATACTGGAGAAATTTTTCACTCCGCAAGGTGAAATCATCCACTTTAACGCAATACTGGTGGTTAATTATGATAGTGATGACGGCTTATCAATCTGTTGACCAGCAGTCCGCACGGGTGCGTGTTATGTTTCAGCGTCTTGTTAACAAAAAACGAATACCGCGGTTTTTATCAGTCGCAGTTTCGGTTTTCAGCTTAATCAGCAGGTTAAATCATATAACTGTTAGTACATTATAAATTAAAGTGTCGATTAGGACTCTTGATTGATATTAACCATCTGAAAAACGGATAAACACAAAAGTCATGCGGAAAAAACCGAGGTATCGGGGCGTTATAAATCAAACCGCCGGTCCGGATTTTTAATAAACACCCCGCCTGACTTAACCACGACTTTCGGCGTAAAAATCCGCTCGAAATGTTCAACGGGATTGTCATCAAAAAGTAAAATATCAGCTTCATAATCCGGCGCTATTTTGCCTAACTTCATATCAATAAACGTCAGCGCTTGAGCGTTTAAGGTCAGCGTCTGAATGATTTCAAGATTCGAGAGCCCGACGGCTTGCAGCGCTTCAATTTCCAGCGGTAAACGATCCTCGACGCCGGGAAAGTAATCACTGCCGAAAACAATAGGTAATCCGGCGTTCATCAGTCTGCGGATTTCAGGAGCGTAATCATTTTTCAGCTCAGCGGCGTACTGAGCTCGCTCACTTGGTTCTTTGAGCGACGGCGCTAAGAAAAAATAGCCGCTGATTATCGGTATATTATTTTCTGAGGCGACTTGTACGAAATCAACACCGTCATGGATAAAACTGCCGTCAACGGGTACCGGCGCGTGCAGAAAACCGTCAATCCCCAGTGAGATACCGCTGATAAATTCACTCAGTTCAGTCGTATGCGCGTAAACAGGGAGCCCCAGATTATCGGCCGCGTTAACGATAGCGCGGATATCCCCGTGACTCAGGACGGGAAGTGCGCCCGGCTCCATCCGGAAACCGGAATCATGAATAATCTTAATGAAATCGACACCCTGATAATAAAGCTCAGCCACCGCGGTTTCTATATCAGTATCCTGATGAATTTCAGTAAAATGATTTTCTCTGCACCAGTTTCGGTTTTGACAAATTAAGTTTGTCAGATAACCGTCTTCGACTTCTATGATTTTCCCGACAGTAAGCACCCGCGGAGCCGTCAGCTTTTCGGTATTTATTCTGTCGCGCGTTTCAACTGAATACGGGGTAATCCCGCCGGGGTCGACGACCGTCGTAAAGCCTCTTTCGATAAATGTCGGTAACGCCTCGGCAATACCGGTTTCAGCGAAAGATAAAAATTGCCGCTGACTGTTAATATCTGAGTCTCTGGGTGAGCCGAACAGATGGGCGTGAGCGTTAATAAATCCCGGCAAAGCAAAAGCCCCGTTGCCCTCTATGGTATTCTCGCCGGTCATTTTGCGAGGTGAAACGCTTGTTATCCTGCCGTCAGTAACGCCGATATTGACATTTTCGCTGACACTGCCGTCCTCAACATTGATGACATTAACATTACTGATAACTAAATCATATTCAACGGGATCGTCGCGGTGTTTCGAACAGGATAAAAGCAGGAATATCACAGAAGTATAAATCGTCACTCTCGTAAGCATGTCGCAATCTCAAATTGTCTTAACCTGCTTTTAGCCTAGTCTATTTTCCGGAATCCTGTTGAAAGTAAAAAGATAAGCCGCTGACGATAAGTTTCTCCGGCATTTTGGTGCTCAGATTTTGTGCGATACAAGGGGCTACGCAGGGGCATAGCCGCGGCTAAGTTACAACGCCGCGACGCGCTAAAGACAGGCATCAGAAAATGTCAGAAAACTTATGGTCAGCTAGTACTCCGTCCAGTTGCATTTGTTAGCTTCAGCTCAAGGCAGAACGTCCGGTTCAAGGCGCAGTGGCGAAGATATACCGGAGTATTTCAAGTCACTGCAACGAAGAAGCGGGAGCCTTCGCTACCCCCCAGTAACCGGACCGGCTTACACCGTCCGCGGTTTCCACCACCACCGCACCAGCTTAAGTGAGTACTTTTTGATGTCCTCTGAAATCACGTACAAAGAAGGCACCAGAATCAGAGTCACCAGCGTCGCGAACAAAATACCGAAGGCTAATGATACCGCCATCGGGATAACAATTTTCGCTTGTAAGCTGGTTTCCAGCATAATCGGCGCCAGACCGGTAAAGGTGGTCAGCGAGGTCAGAATGATGGCCCGGAAACGACCGCATCCCGCCTCAACGGCGGCATCCGTGACCGGCAGATCTTGCGCCCGGGCTTTATTGATGAAATCCACCAGTACCAGCGAGTCATTCACTACCACGCCGGACAACGCCAGAATACCGTACATACTCAGTACGTTAAGGGGAATACCGATAATCAGATGCCCGGCAACCGCGCCGATAATACCAAACGGAATGACTGACATAATGATCAGCGGCTTAGAGTAGGACTTCAGCGGAATCGCAATCAGCGCGTAGATACTGAACAACGCGAAAAACGCACCCTGCAGCATGGTAAACAACGCCTCTTGCTCATCTTGGCTCGCCCCGTCTAAAGCGGTCGAAATACGTTGATACTTCCGCGCTAACACGGGCAAAAAGTCTTGCTGAATTTCACTGACAATTTCAGACGGTTCCGCTCGTGTTTTATCAACACTGGCCAGCACGGTGATCGCTCGATGACCGTCAACCCGATTAATCGATGAAAACGATTCGCCTTTTTCAATTTCAGCGACGGTGCTGAACGGCACCGCGTCACCCTGAGGCGTGCGGATCATCATATTTTCCAGATGACCTATGGTCTTTCTCTCACGGGCCGGATAACGCACCATGACTTTCACTTCTTCTTTATTGCGAAGAATACGCTGCGCTTCAAAACCATAAAAGCCATAACGCACCTGGCTGGCGAGATCTGACAAGCTCAGGCCTATTGATTCCGCTTCCGGTCTGATATTCAGACGGATCTCCTGGCTGCCCGAAGAAAAGTTATCGCTGATGCCGTAAACGCCCTGATAAGCGGCTAATTTTTGTTTGAGCTCATCAGCCGCTTTGCTCAGCTCGCCTAAATCGGTCGCGGTTAACCTGAAGGCGATGTCCGCGCCACCGCCGCCGTTGGTGCTGCCGTTCATCGACAGTGTTTTTACCGCGACAAACTCAGGTAATTGGTTGCGCCAGGCTTCGACGATTTCATCGCTGGTTGCCGCCCGATCCTCACCTTTGGTTAATTCCGCGAAAATAAAGGCGTCGGTCCGGTTATGCATATCGATTTGCGAATGCAGCAGCACCGGCTGACCGTACTTAGCCTCAAGCTCATCACCGGCGCGGTATAACGCGTTCTCAATTTCTTGAACCACTTTCAGGGTTTGGGTTTCGGCGGTGCCGTTTTCCATCTCAAGGGTGACGCTGATAAAGTCAGACGGAATATCAGGCCAGAATACCTGACGCACTTTACCGCCGGAAACCAGGCCGTACGTCAGCAGCAGCAGTCCGGAAAAGGTCGCCAGAACACTGTAACGATGCCTGACGCAACACCCGATAAAAGGTCGGTACGTTTGCTCAATGAAACGCCGCAGGCCCTGATTAAATTTATGCCTGATCCGGGTAAAAACATTGCCCGGCGCCTGTTTCTGCCTCACTTTCATGTGCGCTAAATGCGCCGGCAGAATCCATTTTGACTCAATCAGTGAAAACGCCAGACACAGAATGATCACCAGAGCGATGGATTTCGAAATCACGCCGAACTGACCGGGAATGTATATCAGCATCGGAATGAAGGCCACAATGGTGGTCAGCACGCCGAAGGTCGCGGGCATCGCGACCTTATGAACACCGTTAATCACATTGGTGACGGAGTGCCCTTTCGATTCAATTTCGCCGTAAACACTTTCACCGATCACAATGGCGTCATCGACCACAATCCCCAGCACCAATAAGAAACCGAATAAAGTCACCATATTTAAGGTCAGACTGAAAGGCTCAAACGGCATCACCAATAAGGTTCCCAGAAAACAAACCGGTACCCCGAGCATCACCCAGAACGCCAGTTTCAGGTCGAGGAAGAAAGCCAGCAGCAAGAACACCAAAACAGCGCCGTAAAGCATATTGGAAAGCATCATATTCAGACGGCCGCCGAGATAATGGGTCAGATCACCCCAGTAGCCTAATGTCACCGCCTGCGGCAGGTTAGCCTGCTCGTTTGCGATATACCGCCTCACCTGCGCGGCAATGGTCTCGGCGTTTTGATCGTCAACGCTCAGGACTTCGATAATCGCGGCGGGTTTGGCGTCAAAGCGCGTGTAAAATAACCCTTCTTGGAAGCCATCGCGAATATGAGCAACATGCGGCAGCATAATACGGCTACCATCAGCTTGTGTTGCTACCACGATTTTTTCAAAATCCTGCTGGGTGTAGGCCTGACCTTTAGTTCGCAGCAGAATATCGCCGTCCACGGCGCGAATCGAGCCGCCGGGTAAGTCAACCGAGGAGCCGCGCACCGCCCGCGCCACATCGGCAAAACTTAAGCCGTATTCCCTGAGTTTGTCCTCGGAGACTTCAACCGAGATTTCGTAATCGGGCGTACCCCGGAGTTTGACTTTAGTGACCGCGGGTAAGTTCGCTAAATCGTCACGGACTTTCTTGGCGTACTCTTTCATATCGGCCTGAGTCATATCCCCGGCGACCGATATCCAGATCACGTTGTTTTCCGGCTTTTGCCGTGAGATATTCGGCCGCTCGATATTGTCAGGAAAGGTCGATATCGCATCCACCGCCAGCTTAACCTCGTCCAGCACCTCCTGAACGTCATGACCGGATGTCACCTCAATACTGACCGAGCCGACACCGTCACCGGCCGAAGCGGTGATTTTCTCAATGCCGGAAATGTCTTTAACGGCTTCCTCAATTTTAATGACGATGCCGTCTTCAATCTCCTGCGGAGCGGCGCCCGGATAGGCCACTGAGACATTAAGGTAATTCAGCTCGTAAGAGGGAAAAATTTCTCTGTCCAGCAGTTTGGCGCTGAATAAACCACCGATGATCAAAATCCACATCAACAGGTTCGCGGCAACATTATTACGGGCAAACCAGGCAATAATTCCTTTGGGTTTATCCATTATCTTTTTCTCGCTTGCCTTGCTTATCTGACGAGTTTGCGACTTCAGATTCCGCCTCATCAGCATTACCTAAAACCGCGACTTCCTGACCATTAGCCAAGCTGGTAAATTGCGTCAGCGAGATGCGTTCTCCGGCACTAAAACTGCCTTGAATATAAACAAATTCCGCATCACGCCGAACCGGCTCGACGTTACGCATTTCAATGGTATTGTTATCAGCAACCACGGCAACCAGGTCGTTTCTGACTAAGTGCCTTGGTAACTTAACCGACCGCTCAATGGTTTTACCGTTGATTTGCGCGGCTAAAAAGGTGCCGAATTGCAACGGTAACCCGTTCGCGGTAGTTGCCTGCTGATCTCGCAGATAAGGATCTTTAACTTCCGCCACCAAATAAGCCATACGATTGCTTTCATCAATCACGCCTTCGCCGCGGGTGATCTTGCCCAGCCATTGCTGCTTATTTTTATTGTTTTTTGTTGATAACAGCACAGACATATTTGGCGTAATCACACTGTCGATATGAACTAAATCATTAGTCGAAACAGGTAAACGGATCTCTGCCACTCGTGTATCGAATAACTGACCAATCTCGCTGCCGGCAGAAACGTACTGACCTAAATCGGCACTGCGAGCTTTAACAATCGCGTCAAACGGCGCTTTAATTACCGTGCGTTCAAAGTTGCGTTTAGCTTTTTCAAGCGCGGCCTGCGCGGCTTTAACATTGGCTCGTTCACGCTGAAGTTGCGGCACACGTAAGCCGAGGCTTGGCGGAGTGCCGCTGTCAAAGCCTTTGAACTCGACTTTTGCGACTTCACCTCTGGCAATCTCTTCATCTAAAGAAGCTTGCGCCTGAGCAAGTCTCGCTTCAGCTTGAATCAGTTCAACTCGGTAATCCGCCGGGTCGATTCTGGCAAGAACATCCCCTTTTCTGACAAAACCACCGCTTACAAAGACCGGCGATATCTCGGCCAATCGGCCGCTGACTTCCGCCACCAGCTTAGTTTTATATTTTGGTTGCGCCACACCATAAGACGGAATGATCAATGCTAAAGTCTTTGGATTCACTTTCATGACATCAATCAGCGGTAACGCCGGCTTTTGCGCATCTTGCTTTAATTCTGGCTTGCTCGGATTTAATAAAAAGTAAACAATAATAGAAACGATAAAAATCATCAGTGGTGACAAACGTCTTAACCACAACTTGGAACTACTGCTCATAGGGCCTTGTTATCCTTCTCAGGGCAAAATCGCCCCTAAACTAACAGAATATTTGTTAATAAAAAACACTTAATTGTTAATACTTTTTACCTAGCACCGAAGTCTACCCGAAGATGATTGAAATTGTGAGCCTGTAATCACTGTCCCGCCGGCGAATAAACTATAAAAAAGGCCACGAACGTGACCTCTGACAGCAAAGCATTATTTCTTTTTTTTCTTTCTGGCTTTTGCCCTGGCTTTCATTTTCACTTTATCTTTTTTCCTGCCCGGTGCTTTCGCTTCTTTATGCCGCGGCTTTAACCCGTCAATCACACGGCGCTTAAGTTTTTGCTCCGTGTAGCGTTCAATCTTACCCAGAATACGAACATCGTGAGCTTCAACTAAAGAAATGGCCGTTCCTTTGGCACCGGCGCGGGCGGTACGGCCGATACGATGGACATAAATATCGGCGCCGCGAGGCATATCGTAATTGATAACATGAGTAATGCCCTCAATATCGATACCTCGCGCGGCTACATCGGTGCATAAAAGCACATTGACCTCGCCTTTGGTGAAGCGACCCAGCGCTTTAAAGCGTTGCTTTTGCTCCATGTCACCGCGTAAGAAAGCGGCGGCGATACCGGCTTGCTGAAGCTGACCTTCCAGACCGGCCACCATTTCGCGGGTTTTACAAAATACGATGGCGCGTTTCACGTCTTCCTGCCGTAACCAGAAGTTTAACAGGGCAAATTTATGCTCTTTGTTATCCGCTAAATGCACCCACTGATGAATTTTGCCCTTCTCTTTACGTGTCGGAGAGTCAATATCAACATACACGGGATTGTTTAGCAGTTCATCGGCGAAACGAGTTACACCACCTGAATCCAACGTCGCGGAGAACAGCATGTTCTGCTTACGACCCTGAGCCTCAAGGGCGATGCTTTTCACCACGTCAGCGAAGCCCATATCCAGCATGCGATCCGCTTCATCAATGATCAGCAGCTCTACGTCTTCAGCGGTAAAATGACCTTTATCCAGGTACTCAAGCAGACGCCCCGGAGTCGCGACAAGAATATCAATGTTTTCTTTTAACGCTTCTTCTTGCGGCGCGTAAGGCACACCGCCCGTGATGAGGCTGATATCTAAATCAAGCTGATTAGCAAGATGGGTAGCGTAGCGGCGGATCTGGCTCGCCAGCTCACGGGTTGGCGTTAGGATCAATACACGTGCCTGACCCGAAAAGTGTCTCGGAAAGTCAATCAAATGCTGCAATGCCGGTAACAAGAAACAAGCGGTTTTACCGGTTCCCGTCGGCGCCATCGCCATAATGTCTCTTTGTTCAAGCGCTGACGGAATAACCTGTTGCTGAACACTGGTTGCCGATTTATGTTCCATTCCGGCCAGCGATTCCAGCAAGTCCGCATCTAAATCAAATTCATCAAAGTTCATTATTTTCATTCCGGGCAGCTCAATAGGCGGCGCATTATAGCTTAATTGCAATGGCGTGTTTCACTTTCTGAGTGATTTTTGAGGTTTTACAAAAGAAAAAGCGCAGAAATAGATCCGCGCTACATAAGATAATATAAAAGCTACTATTCTGATTTACCGGCAATCTTATTCAGATTTTCATGGATTTTGAATAGTACGATCAACAACTCACACCAAATCCGGGTACCAATTACACCACCGATTAACATGCCTAACCCATAAAGAACTGAGCCGCTTACCATAGCTCCGAAACCAGACACTATCGTAATCAGCAACATAATCCAATATACAAAGGTAATGATTTTTGGCGTTAACATTGAGTCGAAAAAGAATATGTCTCTCATATGATTTACTTTCCTTGTTGTTGTAAAAATCCTTTCGAGCGGTTTACTGATACGCTTTAAGCTCTTGCTCAAGCTCTTTCATAGCCTTTTGAGCCTTAAACTCCTCATACAAAGCCGCTTTCGATGTCGGGTCGAGCTGCCTTTCTGAGCCTTTGACTAAATCCTCAAATGCCTTTTTAGGGTCGGCCATTGTAACTAACACGCAAAGTTGCTTTTGATTATCAATTTTTGCGAACGCCACCTTTTGGGGTTTTGAGCCGACTAGATTTTGCTGAGCAACTTGTTTGCTTACCTGCTCAAACGTTCCGCCGGTACTGATTGAGTTCTCACTTTGCATTTTGCGTTGGTATAGCTTATCTAACACGCTGGCTTTAACGTTAATCTGCTGAGTAATATCAGCCCTGGCCGCTGAAATCGCTTGTGAGCGATCCGCGGACAAATTGCCTGACCAAGGTACACAGCTGCTTGATGCCAGCGCCGCTTCTGCCGTTGGGTTGAGCACCCAGCCAGGGATATTGTCATCTTTATGAAGTGAAGCGGATTCTGTTTGCGGTGCAGAGTTACAAGCAGCAAGTGCCAGTAAGGACGTCAGCAAAAGTGTTTTTTTCATGGATTAGATCCCTTTAAGTGATTGTTGATAATCTTCCGTTCGCCTCAACACTTTTCTCAGATAGTTTCGAGTTTCATCAGCGGGAAGGTTACGCATTAGTTTTTGGCGGACTTGCTGTGGTGACATTAAATTAGCGGTAATAGCCGCTCGACTTAATGATTTTGTACCCGTTAAAGTTTTAGCGACATTACCAGCCCCGGTATTATATGCCGCGATACACAAATATCGCCTCGATGTCTCGTTACGAACGCCTTTGAAGTAACGCTGCTCCAGAATGTGCAGATAGGCACTGCCCGCTTCAATATTATTCTCAGGCTGATATAAATACTCAGGTGAATACAACAAGGGTTTGCCGTGTAGCATAGCGCTGACATCCTTACCCGCGGAGGTCGGCACAATCTGCATTAAACCAAAAGCGGGAATACCTGAGCGGGCCATCGGATTAAAACTCGATTCTGTATGTATGACAGCAAGTATTAACGCGGGAGAAACTTGCCAACGTTTTGCCTGCTGATTGACTTGTGACATAAACGGCTGAGCTTTTTCCGGCAGTGTTTGTTTTAGTGTTTAGAAATCTGTGTCATTTCGGTAAAATGTCAAAAACAGGAATGACATAATGACTCAAAATTTCGATTTCAATAAAGCTTTAGAACAACTTCAATCAGGTAAAGGTTTAACTGGTGCGGATGGTGTTCTCACCCCTTTAATCAAACAACTAACAGAAGCAGCGCTTAAAGCAGAACTTGATCAACATTTAGACTCAGATCTTGAGCCCAATCGAAGAAATGGTTTTAGTAAAAAAACCGTTAAATCTTCAGTTGGCGAATTTGAGTTAGAAACGCCAAGAGACAGAGCCGGCAACTTTGAGCCTCAGCTTGTCAAAAAAAATCAAACTAAGCTCTCTGATGAAATTGATCGTAAGATTTTGTCAATGTTTTCAATGGGTATGAGTTATCGTGATATCAAATCTCATGTGGCTGATTTGTATGGTTTAGAGCTTTCAGAAGCCAGTTTGACGGCTGTGACCGATCAGCTTATTCCTCAGCTCAAAGAATGGCAGCAACGCAGTTTAGACGAGGTCTATCCAATTATTTGGCTGGATGCGATTCACTATAAAGTCAAAGACAATGGTCGCTATGTCAGTAAGGCTATTTACACGATTCTAGGCGTTAATCTCGAAGGTAAGAAAGAGTTACTTGGCCTGTATCTTTCAGAGTCAGAAGGTGCTAATTATTGGCTTTCGGTACTGACCGATCTTCATAATCGTGGTGTTAAGGATATCTTAATTGCTTGTGTTGACGGGTTAAACGGTTTTCCTGAAGCTATTGCCAGCATTTACCCGGAGACAGAAGTTCAGCTTTGCGTAATTCATCAGGTACGCAACTCAATGAAGTATGTGGCATCTAAGCATCAAAAGGCGTTTATGGCTGATTTAAAGCCGGTTTACAGAGCGACAAGTAAATCGGCTGCTGAAACGGCTTTAGATGAGCTGGAAAACAAATGGGGTAGCCAGTATCCAATCGTTATCGACTCTTGGCGCAGAAAGTGGGAGAACTTGTCCTGTTTACTTCAAATATCCAGAATATGTACGTCGAGTGATTTACACGACCAATGCGATTGAAGCCGTACATCGCCAGTTTAGGAAACTCACCAAAACAAAAGGGGCATTTCCAAATGAAAACAGCTTGCTAAAATTGCTTTATGCGGGCTATTGAATGCCTCTAAAAAGTGGACAATGCCAGTCCAAAATTGGAGGCTAGCATTGTCACAATTTGCAATCCATTTTGAAGGCAGATTGGATAACGTATTAGAAATTTAGAATTTAGGCTGACACAGAATTTCTAAACACCCTCTTTTTCCGGCAGTTTTGTTTAGGCAAAGTGAATTCGACACTGGTGACTTTTTCTTTTTTAATGATCCGCGGCGGCTTACTAACAACTTTCGCTATCATCTTGGGTGCAAAAATGGGAGCTTTCACCCTGTGTTGAGATTGTTGTTTAACTTTTGTTGAGATGCTTTTTGCCACTTGAATAAACACAGGATCTTTTTGTAAAGCCTGCTCTGGTGTTTGACCGGTTAACTGTTTAATTACAGCTTTGGCTTCAACAACTTTGTTTTGTTTTTCCGATTGATTTAGAAATTCAACTTTCACCTTACCTGTTTCATAATTGATACTGGTTCTGGTGTTTAGATCATCACTGTAATTTACCCAAATCTTTTTACTCGGAAGCTCAACGGTATCCCATTTTTCGCTGATCTGATTTTTATAGGCTTGCTCAGCTTGTTTCCAAGCTTCAATAAACGATTCAAATTCTTTGAGGTGTTGTTGTTCAAATTGAGTAAACTCAGTTTGTTGTTGCTTTAAAAAAGCCTCAAACTCTACATCGGTCGCCGATGCTGACCGGGCTCCTAAAAATCCCAACATAAAAGCAATCATACAAGTTTTATTTATTTGCAACATGCTGTCTTCCTTAACACTAAAAATACCGGCCCAAATCGTCAGCCTGTTCATTTTCTCGCGCCTCAAGAGCCTCTTCAATTTTCAGCTTCAAGTGTTTACACTCTGTCGTATTACAACCTGAAATCAGTGACAAAGCTTGATCGATACGCTGAGCCTCAAACCACATTTTAGCAACCGCATATATTGATTCAGGTAAACGCAATAACTCAGGTGATAAGTGCTTATCCGAATAAGCTAAACCTTTATTTGCCGGTGATTGACTGGCAATTAAAGCTAAAGCATCGTTTTTACTCTCAGAGTGTTTCAAAGGAATGCTCAATACATTTCTAAGCTGATTCTTTTGCTGTTTTTTAACGAAATGCCAAGCTAACTTTAATGCCAGAAAAGCTTCATTTTTCTCATAGGATTTCAGGGTAACCTCACCTGTGCATATCAGCCATTGTCCTTTTTTTCGCTGCTGATAATTTTGAATTTCAGCATCAATAAAATGTACTTCGTCAGGGATATTAAGGTTAAGTTTTTGCTCCAGGCTCGCTTTTAATCGTACTTGTTCAGGCAGAGTTAACGCGCGCCGACAAGCCGGCTCTTTTGAGTTTTTTGCCGTCGGCTTTAACGCTTTGACTCTGGCACCTTGTTCATTCGCCTGGCTGAGAAAAAAAGCACCGCGCTTTTCTATGGTGTCATCAGAATCAAAGCTAACCGAACCGGCAGCCAAAGCCGCCAGTAACAGGTGAGCAAACATCAGAGATCGCCCTTTTTAGATACCTGACCCGAAGCGCCTTTTGAGTTTTTGGCTTTGTCGTTTTTGCCGCCGTAGGCTTTGATTTTTCGGCCGGAATCACTGAGAGCCGAACTTCCGTTACCCTGTATTTTGTCTTGTGTCTCAGCTTTGGCTTTGTTGGCAGCGGCTTCCAGGCTTGGAGCGTACACGGCAACCGTATATTGCCAGTGCCCATCTTTACTGGTGAAACTTTTGCTGTTAACCCCGGCAGGAAGCTTACCTCCGGTAATAGTCGCATATTCATCACTCATTTTAAGCTGATTAAGAAACTCATTCTGATCTTGCTCTAATACCTTAACTTGCTGAGGATCATTTAAATCCGGGTCGTCATAGTTAAACCGGGTCGCTTTCTCCATTTGATTTTCATCAAATTTACCCTGCCAGTACAGTTTTTCTCCTTGCAAAGTGGCCAGTAATGCTGAGCGGGCACGGGTTTGCGACTGTGATTTCGCCGCTTTCTTTAACCGGCGTTTGACACTGGCATTCTTATTGTCCCGGATAATGGCCGAGCCGTAGCCCATCACTATCGTTTCACCCGTATTAGCGTCCGTCAGCACCTTGGCGCCTACGGGCGGTAATACACCGCTTTTGATGTCTGCTACAACTTGTTTGAAAATGCTGTTCGGATCAGTATTTACGACCAGCGCACCGGTATTCGTTTGAATCTGCGCCCGGGTTTTCGGGGTAGATATCAGGCTGACTCTTACCGTTTTATCCTTGATGTTATCGTTAACATCAAATGTTACAAAGCCTGCCAATGAACCGGATACCGCTTCCTGACAAGCCTCCTGCATACTGCTCTGAGTATTAGCAACGCTTTCGACTCCGGTATCAATCGCGTCTACGCTAACCTTCGCTAAATTACTGCATTTGTGCTCTACGCCATCCATGTTTTCTATCAGCTGTTTTTTAGCGATGAAATAAGCCTGATTATACGCGCCGCGCTTAGAGAGTAACGTCGCGTTATTATTGTTATAAGTCGTATAACCGGCACTGCCAATCGACAGGATCCCCGTACCGCTGCCGACCTGGATCATTTTAATGCCATCGTCATCATCGTCTATCAATTGTTGATGAGCGACCGTTACCGCGACATTGGTATCACCGGCCGGAGCCACAATAACGTCACCTTCTACGGCCACATTTTCAGCTCCCTGAACTTCGCTGTTCGCTCTGGCCGGGATCATATCGGTGAGATCAAAATCATCACCGGCCTGTACGCCAAAAGCCAGACCGAGCGCAAGCCCTAAAACATGTAGTTTCATAGTGTTTCCTTACAAGTAACTGAGAGTGTGATTATCGGTAATATTAATTTGCGGTAACGGCTTTGCCGCAATCGCTTTTAACGCCATATGGACTGCCCGGGCAAGTTCGCCCGTGCCGCCTTTATACCGCAACTGGATAATGGTATTGCCGCGCCGCTGATGAACGTCGACACCGGTGACACCGGCGAGTGTGCTAAACACGGCGGCCAGCTGCTCTCGCGGCTTGATTAATCTGTTTGGAATAATGATTTCTCTGACTAAACCGCCTTGGGCGACCACCCTGGTAAACCCTTTTTGTAAGCTTGCATAAAGCCCGTTTAATTGGGTTTCATCGGAAAAATGCACTTCAACAAGGTCATGCAATACCGAAGCATCGTCAGGTAAGGCAATCAGTGACGGATCATTCATCCAGCTGGAATAAATGTTATTCTGATCTTTCACTTTTACCCGAATATAAAGCCGCTGATTATTGCCGCTTAGTCTAAGTTTACTGTTTGCTTCTACCATCAACGATGAATTATCTGAAACTTCAATACCTTGCTCACTTAACCAAGTTGAGATCACCGTTTTAAGTGGTTCTGCGGCATTAACCTTCACGTACGGGTTGCCGATTTGACTCAGCAGCTGTTTAGCTTGTTGGATTAACGGTTTTTTCTCTACAACGACATTCAACGTCAGCTGAATACCACCATTGTTAATCTGAGCTGAATTTAATGTTCGCCATTCCTTGACCAAGCCTTCACTGTGGATAGACAACTGCTGACCGACAATCTCCCGCATCTGAGTCGACTCGGCATCATTGTCTGTTAACAGACTCGTCTGCGATGACTGCGCGTGATTCTGGGTAAGCCACACTCCAGCAACCTGTGAAATTGCACGCTTTAATGCATCGTGTTCAGCATTTTGCAGTGCCGTTCGCCCCTGCTTCGGCCAACCTTCACCAATAACAGTCACACTGATATCCTGAACTGAATCATCCCAGTTTATTTCAGCAGACTTTGTGTTTGATGTCAGAGGTAGTCTTGCAGTAATGCAAGTATCATTGCCTTCAAGTCGTGGTGACGATGTATCAATAGTGAGCGCTTGTTGTTGCAGCCCTTGAAGTAACGATTCTCGGCTTGCCTCATACAAGCGGCTTATATCTTGTTCATCGTTGTGAAGTTCATTACGGCCGGCCGTTATTGACAGATGCTTGTTGCCTCGGATAAATGCTGAAAACTCAGCGGCCGCCTGAGCCTTAGCGCCGCTGACAGCGGTTGCGCCTCTACCATAGGCGCAGGCTTGAGTTTCAAGCCTGCCGTCTTCAAGTACAATGACTTGCGCGCTTACAACAAAAGATAAACCCGAGGCTAACGCCAGTAAGGATTTATTCATCATGTACGATTCTCCAGAAAGTCTTTCGGCGCGCCGACAGAGACCGCGAAGATTTTCATTCCGTTTAAAGGGCGATAAATGCCCTTTTTGGCTTGATTCTCAATTTTTTCGGCTTCAGAGCTGTCTTTCCAGCGAATAATCGTACCGTTAGCGCTGTTTTTTGAAGGTGAAACACTTGCAACACCGATAGGCTCAACAAAACCGGCCTCATAACTGAAGATGACCATGGTTTCGTCTTTCAGCACACCGGCGTTTTGCCCTCTGTCAAGGCTGATCTGATTACCTTTAATTCCTAAAACTTGTGCCGTGGCGGGCATTTCTGACAGCATACGAGTCAGCAAAATATCAATCCCGCGGGACGCCATGTCATTGATTACGGCATTGACATGAGCGGGGTCAAAGTAGCGATAACCGCTTACATAGCGATTGCTCGCTTTAATGTATTTCATTTCGGAGCGGTCACGCACATCCTCAGATTTAACACGAATTTTGCCGAGGTTCGGATGCGACAATTTTTCACGAGTAAACGGGTTCATTACTGATGCTGAAATTTCAAGGGTATAATCCATCCAGCTGGTGATGCTGCCCTCACTTTTCAACGTTCTGAGAGAATCCAGCTTAACCACAAAATCAGGCTGCAATACCCGCTGAGACGCGACTTTCTTAGCTAATGCTTTCGCGCCTTGTTGCTCTAAAAAGATTTTTTGCTCTTTTGAAATCGTGTCATCATCACGGGTGACAATGCGGAAACGATTGATACCGGCGAATTGGTTTTCAAGCATTTTTAACAGGTTGTGATCTTCAAACTCTCTTAACGCCTTAACCCCCTCGCCTTCACCGGCAACATCAGCGACGTCAAAATACATGCGAACAATCGGTTTTTTCAGCGGGCAGCCGTCACGCTCAGTATTCGGATTAAAAGTGCAGTTTTCAACGCCTTGCGTATCAAAATAAGAGGGGACAACGATATCATCATCCCGAAAATCAAAGGCACTTTTAGCGATTAACGCGTTTGAAGCCCGGTTCGATACCTTAGCCGATTGTGTTTGAGAAGGCGCGGTACTCTGACAACCAGATAATAAGGCCAGAGTCAGTACTGAAAGGGAAAGCTTTTTATAGAGTTTCATTTAAATTCCTATTGTTCAGAGCCCCATTGGTGAACAGGTCTGTTCAGAAATGTAATTAATTGCTTTATCGCAGCATCCCTAGCCATACTTTTTGACGTACCTGATGCGGTTGCTACAAAGCCGTATTCTTTTAACGTGTTAAACGGGCTGACGGTCCGGGTAAACTTGATAATCAAATTAGCCTGAGCGAAGGTTAAATTATTTTGACCGGAATAACGCCAGTTAAGCTGTGGTTGTACCCAAAGGGTATTACCGCCATTACACCTGAGTGCATTATTTAATGCCCCGACAATCGATTTGTGAACTGATCGGCCGATAATCCGGCATGAAGCTTGCCTTAAAACTCTTGCATGGGAATGTGTCAATTCATCCAGTCTTGATTGAAGTTCAGGCTTTTTACCGTCAAGGACTTCCAAAACACGCGTCATCTTCTCTATTCGAAGCAGTTCCGACTTGTGTTCCAGAGCAAAGATAAACCGGTTTTCAGCTTTTGCGTCAGGCAATTCAAGTGAGTTTACATTTGAGACTTGTCGATATAAGGAGTTAATGAGCCTTTGTTTTTTTATGCCCATTAATACGGCGGCTTGCTGATCCTGTGACGCGCTTTTGATTTCTTCGATGCCAACTAACTCAAAAGGCAGGCTGGAGCTGTCAATCTGCTGCTTATAATGAGACGTGGTAAATGAGCCGCGCTTTTCATTGTATTGTGACTGGCTTACCTTTATGTCAACACTGAGCTGAGTAACAATTTCAGCTAACGCTATTTCACGAGCGTCAGCACGGTTATCAGCGACACCAAGCCCGACGATATAACCATCGAGCCGCGGCTTTCGCATAACCCAATCCGGCCATGCGAAAGCGTTTGCCGCTATAAATAGCATTGAGAATATCGCAGTAAATTTACGCACTGACTGCACTAGCCTTTGGCTTCGTGTTCAGCCTGTAATTTCTCAATTTCTTCAATGATTTTTTGCTCACCGGTGATAATGTCATTGGCTTCCATCGCCAGAGCTAACTGATCTTTGGCTTTCAGAAGAGCTGTACCTAAGTTTTTAGGATCTTTCTCGTCATCACCGGAAAAAGATGACAAAAACGAGCCGGTCGCGTTTAACGCTGTCGCCTGAGCCACCTCAGTACCGTATTGGGAAAGAATCAACGCCGATTTAGCAATCTCAACGGTCAGTTCCCCGGCCAGTTGCATATTGGCGCCGTAAATTTTCTCGTTGGCGCTTTTATAGGAGGCGATTTTAGGACCGATTTTTCCTGAGTCATCCGCGGCTTCATCATCAAACTCAGCGACCGCGGCTTTTAACTCCTCCGGTTTTTTATCTTTATGAGCGTAAAGGAAACTTTGTACGTCAGGATAATTTTCAGTCTGAAGGTAATACTCTCCCATAACATTTCGCTGGCGTTTCACAATCGCGGCGGTGATATTCAAAAACTCATCAATGCCCGGCTGTATTGTTACTTTTTCGTAACCGAGCTTGTCCATTTCAGTTGTTAATTCTTTTACGGCTTCTGCTCTGTCAAGATTTCCGGAATTATCACTGGTTGACATGCAGCCGAAAATGAGCGGAGAAGCAATCAGAGAGGCGAGTAACGCTTTTTTCATTATAAGTGTCCTAATAGATTATTTTTCAACAAGGAATTGTTAAATATCACTCACTTTTTGAGCGTTCAGCTCCTTGTTCTATATTAATCTATCTTATAAATAAAATATATAAAACAGCAAACGGCCGAAAACCTCCCCGAATAAGGGACTTTTCGACGTCCTTTTATCTGAAACGTGACACCATTCAAAAAAAATCGTTCAACAAAACTGAGTAACTGCCCGGCTATAAGTTTTCAATATTTCCGGAGTTCAGGTTAAGTGCTCTTGAGCGGGTACTTATCAGATAATCAGCTCAGAAAGAAATCAGAGACTGAGATAAAAATCCTGAGTGAGCGCGGCCGCTTCAGCGGTATATCGATTTTGCGGATCTCTTAACACCAGGGGGGTTAACCGAACGGTTTCTGTTTCAGTTTTAGAAAGCGAGAATAAAACTCTGCGCGGCGTTTTACCGGAAACCGGAATGACCTGCTGAACCCGGGTCAGACTCAAACCGCTTTTATCAACGAGCGCAAAAAACGCGTCACTGACTTCCACCGGCAAAATCAAACTTGCGAGACCGTCATCAGTCAGCATTGTGCCCGCGGCATGAATTAACGCTTCAAAGCTGAGGGTATTGACATGCCTCGCGTTCGCGCGCTGCTGTACACGGGTTTGCGGGCCTGTAAGAAAATAAGGCGGATTACAGATGATATGGTCAAATATTCTGACGTGACGCCCGGCAAAATTAATAATATCATCTTCGACAATCGTGATTCGCTCTGCCCACGGACTCATTTCAAAGTTAGACTTTGCCGCCCGGCATGCCCGCGATTCCAATTCAACGGCGAAAACTTCGGCGGCGCTTCGCTGCGCGCTCATCAGCGCCAGCAAACCGCACCCAGTACCGATATCTAAAATCCTGGCGGCTTCTGAAACTCGAGCCCACGCTCCGAGAAGCACCGCGTCGCTGCTGACTTTCATTCCGCAATGACTGTCATCAATGTGAAATTGTTTAAAACTAAATGGCATAAATAAATAGTAAACCGGTCAGAAAAGAACGGATTATAACGCCTTAGCAGGCTTAAACCGAAACCGTGAGCTCAATCCGTTCACCTCAAACTGAACCTGAACCAAGTATTTAATTTTCGGTTTGTTTTGCCGGAACTATAGCCAAAGTTATGTTTTTCCCTTAAGTTAGTCAGACAACTGAATCTGATACCGATTAACTTCCGCTTAATTTTGCGCTCAATAGAGGTATACATCAATTTCGTTCGGCCTGAGCAGAACCCGATATTAATATTCCGGGAGTAACAAAACAATAAGCGGCGTTCAGGGTAATCAGATAACCGAATGAAAAAAAATAATTTACGAGGTCTGAAGTGCACAACAAACAAATGGGTCCGGGAGATACCTTCGGCTTAGGTTTTATGACCTTTGCTTTTTTCCTCGGAGCCGGAAATCTGATTTTTCCGCCTTTTGCGGGCATGCTGGCCGGTGAAAATATGCCATGGGCCATGGTAGGCTTTTTGATCACGGCAGTGGGTCTGCCGCTGTCAGGTTTAATCGCGGTTGCCCGAAGTAACGGCAGCGTCATGAAATTCCTGCCGCCGGTCGCGGCGACCATTATCGCCGTTGTAATTTATATTATTATCGGACCTGCGTTTGCCGCGCCGAGAACGGGCCTTGTCGCCTATGAGATCGGCGTTAAACCTTTTTTAACGGATACCGCGAGGATGTTCACGCTCGGCGGGCTTGAGCTTAATTTATCTCAGATGCTGTCTACACTGTGCTTTTTCGCCATTGCGATGTTTCTCGCTCTGTATCCGGGAAAGCTGCTGGATAGTGTCGGAAAAATCTTAACGCCTCTGTTAATCACCTTATTAGTCGTGCTCGCGGTTTCGGTTATTTTCTTTCAGGGTTCGCCGCCGTCGACGCCCGCCGGTGACTATTTAAACACACCGCTGACAAAAGGGATCATTGAAGGCTATAACACTATGGATACGTTAGCCTCTCTGATGTTCGGTATGTTGATTATTGATGTCCTCAGGAAAAAAGGCATCGAGGATCCTGAATCACAAACCCGTTACCTGATCCGGGCAGCGCTTATCGCGGCCTGCGGTCTGGCGTTTGTTTACGTCTCACTATTTTTCTTAGGAGCTTGCGCGGGTGACCTGGCGAAAGGGGCTGAGAATGGCGGGCAAATCTTGACAAACTACGTTAATTTACAATTCGGTTATATGGGTTCGATTCTGCTTTCCGCGGTTGTTTCACTGGCTTGCTTGACAACAGCCGTCGGCTTGATTGTAGCTTGTTCAGAGTTTTTTGAAGAACTGATACCTGCGTTTTCATACAAGAAGTTAGTGATTTTCTTCAGTGTTGTTTGTGCCGCGGTCGCCAATGCCGGCTTGACTCAACTTATCAAAATCAGTATTCCGGTGCTGATCTGCGTTTATCCCGTGGCCATTGCGTTAGTCGCGATTACCTATATTACTCCTAAGCTTAATAACCCGCGTCTCTCTCATAAGATTGTGGTCGCCGTGGCCTTAGTATTCGGTATTGCGGACGGCTTAAACGCCGGGGGTTATCAAGTTCATATTTTTGATTTTATGCCTTTATACGATCAGGGTTTAGCCTGGCTGATCCCGACTATGCTGGCAATGTTTGCTTGTGTTGCTTTGCCGGCGAAAAAAGCCGGGCGTCAAAAAAATCTGAAAAACTTATAGCTGGGTACTTAATCAGTGTCATTGCATATCAAATTACAATAAGATATTGATTATATTTTAATTTTATCGCAGTGTAGATAGGATGTATCTTTAAATGTCCTCAAAAACGGAAGTTTGCGGTGTCATTTTGGGGTGAGTATTCTGCCAAGTTCACTGCTAAAAACATGAGTAGCTGGCTGTAAGTTTTTTCGTCACTCCGGCGAAGTCGGAGTCCGGTGCCTTTATGATTTTACTGATTAAAGTCGCCGGATACCAGCCTGAGCCGGTATGACAAAATCAAACAGAATTTTAGCGAACTACTTAATTCATCGCAGCACTTGCACTTTGAGCCGTTAGCTCTCCCGGATTGAGGAGCTGACTTATGGTTTATACTCAGAAAAACAGCCTTGCACCAATGTTAATCATCGGCTTCCTGTTTTTTATCTTTGGCTTTGTGACTTGGCTCAACGGTTCTCTGATCCCTTTTCTTCAGATAGCTTTCAATCTGAAACCTGTTCAGGCCTATCTGATATCCATGTGTTTTTATATCTCATATACTGTCATGGCAATACCGCTGTCGCTTATTTTAAATCACACCGGCTATAAATTCGGCATAGCTGTCGGACTGTTATTGATGATGTTAGGTTCTTTGATTTTCATACCCGCCGCTCAAATGCGCTCTTATCCGGTATTCTTAGTCGGCTTGTTTGTACTGGGTTCCGGATTAACCATACAACAAACGGCTTCAACACCATACGTGGTACTGATCGGCTCAATAGAAACCGCGGCTGTGCGAATCAGTATTATGGGAATAATAAATAAGACAGCCGGTGTTATCGCACCTATTGTTTTCACCGCGTTAGTACTGGGTCACATGCCCAACTACTCCCGGGACGCGTTATCCCACATGACTGACGCTCAGCGATTGATTGCGTTAAATTCATTATCCGCCAAACTTGTAACTCCTTACTTAATTATGGCGATAATCCTGCTTATTCTCGCTATGCTCCTCATTCTTTCGCCTTTACCGGAACCCGATGAAGACGTGACTGACGAGCTGAAGCCGCCCAAAAAAAATGAAAACCCTTTTGACTACCCTCATTTGATTCTCGGTGTTATCGCACTTTTTTTCGCTGTAGGCACTGAGGTCATTTCAGGTGATACCATCGGGGTATTGGGTAAAGAACTTAATGTCAAAAATTTTTCCAGCCTGACTTCATATACCATGAGCTTTATGGTGTTGGGCTATGTTATCGGCGTGATTTTAATTCCCCGATGGATCAGCCAGGAAAAATCACTTTTTTTCTCCGCTTTGCTCGGCACAATTATCAGCGTATTCGTAGTTCACTCGAGCGGCCACTCCCATTCAATCTGGAATCACTTTTTTTCCTGGACAGCGGCGCCGGCTGTGCCAAATGTCATCATTCTGGTAGCGTTATTCGGCTTAGCTAATGCCGTAATGTGGCCTGCTATCTGGCCCATGGCATTGAGAGGATTAAGTCGAAAAACCATGAATATCGGTTCAGCGATGCTGACAATGAGCATTGCCGGCGGCGCTCTTATGCCGGTCGTTTACGCGCAGTTCGGCGACAAACCTGAGCAAATGATATTCGCATACTGGGTGATGATACCCTGTTATTTATTCATTTTATTTTACGCCGCGTACGGCCATAAAATCACAAGATGGAAACACGCCTTTAAAATCAAATCGAATAGTTCGTTACAATATTAGTTTATACCGCTACTCATAACGCCATGATTTGACTGAAACACGTTGAAAATTCGGAGGCAATTACTCTCCAAAAAAGGCAGTCGGACACATAAAAGCCCGGTGACTGTATCATGTTTAATGAGAAAAGCAGTTAAGCGACTTCACTTATCTGGTGAATGCCTGACGCTCATCAACCGGCTGCAATTCCCGCCGGCGGCGTTACGGATAACAGTCTGAGAACAACCGCTGACTGTTATTCAGGCCTTGCTGCCGGCGAACGGAGTAACGACGGCTTTTCATGTCGGTAATTTTATCCGCGTTTAAGCACGCCGCCAACAGCTTTTCCGGGTTAAAGCGGCCGCGTCTTCAGCTTCAATACACTGAATCGAATTTTTAGAAATACAGCCAAAGCTTAACTTAAGCTGACAGCACAGCAATTAATGATTCTGTATGAGCGGTTCAGAACTAAAATTAGAGTCTGTATACTAATAAATATCACCTTGTGAAAAATACTGAATTTTCTTTAACTGACGTCGCTTCTATCGGTTGTATGACCTTTGGTTTTATCTTTGGTGCCGGTAACCTGATTTTCGCTCCTTTGTTAGGTTTTAACTATGGTTACGATAACGTTATTTCGGTATTTGGTTTTGTCTCATCAACCTCAGTGCTCTGCTTGCTGGCCTTACTGGCGTTCGCGTTTACCAAAGGTGACTTAACTAAGTTCTGGCCGCGGCGTTTTGGTAAAGGCTTTATCATCGCCTTATACCTGTTATTAGGTCCCTTGCTGGCCGGGCCGCGAAACGGCATCGTGTCTTTTGAAATGGGATTAAAACCTTTGCTCCTTCAGAATCATCTGATCAGCGGCTCAAGCTTTTCGGTTCATCTCAGCTTATTTATTTTTACGCTGGCATTTTTCGCGTTAGCGCTCCGGCTGTCGTTATCGCCCGTTCAACTGATCACCAGCGTGGGTAAAATCATCAGTCCTTTATTGCTTATTCTAATCGCTGTTTTCGCGCTGCCGTTATTTTACAGTCATTTTCCGTCCTTACCTTCACCGGCACTCAAACAAAGTAACGTTTATATAGACGGATTCATGACGGGCTACAACACACTGGACGCCGCCACTATTCCGGTGTTCGGCATTATCGTTTTTGATACTTTACGTAAACGCGAAATCACTAACGACAAGACAATGAGAAAGACATTCCTGCTCAGCACGTTTAGCGCCCCCGTCCTCACGGCACTTATCTATTTTGCGTTATGTTATGTAGGTCTGTCCGTCGCCGGTCAAACGCATGAAAAGCTCAGCGGCGCGCAAATTTTACTGGCCTACACGCAACGGCATTTTGGTGAGCCGGGTGAAATCTTACTGGGATTAATGGTTTTCTTAGCCTGCTTATCTACCGCTATCGGTTTCATCGCGGCTAACGGCGAATACTTTAATGAACTATTCCCCCGGTTCAGTTATCGGCAAATCGCGGTTTTCAGCACGTTAGTTACCCTTGTTCTCGCCAATATCGGCTTGACCGAACTCACTAAAATTACCGTACCGGTTTTGAATTTCTTATATCCGATTCTGGTTGCCTTAATCGTCTGCGGACTTGTCACGCCGTTAACCCGCCGTCGGGTAACCGCTAATTATGCCGTTACCGGTGTGACGGTATTGGTTAATCTCCTTTACGTTCTTAATATTCAATGTCACATCTTGCAGAGCTTACCGCTGTTCAGCGACGGGCTCGGCTGGATCACGCCTATGCTCGTTACCCTGTTTTTATGTCTGCTGTTACCGGAAAACACCATAGAATTCGATCCTGTCGCGGATTAATGTTATTTTCGCAGCAAATAACTTTTCATTTTATTGCTGTGAGCAAAGCGAAATACCGGCCTGATCCGCTATTAGATCAATTCTTAGATCACTTATGGTCTGTTCAGGGTCTGAGTGACAACACCTTATCCGCCTATCGGACTGACTTAAGGCATTTCGACAAGTTCGCTCAGCGGCGGCGTATTTCGCTCATTGATATTTCAAAACCGGATATTCAGGACTTTATTGAATATCGTTTCGGCAATAACAGGGCTAAAACCTCACAAGCGAGGATGCTCAGCAGCTTAAGACGCTTTTACCGTTACTTGCTGGTATCAAAACAAATTCAAGACAATCCCACGGCGCTGATTGACTCTCCGAAACTCGGACAAAAAGTACCGGCCAGCCTGACAGAAACCGAAGTTGATGCCCTGCTGAGCGCGCCTAATGAAGAAGACGTGATTGAAGCCCGCGATAAAGCCATGCTGGAATTACTGTATGCGACAGGGCTTCGTGTTACTGAGCTGGTATCACTGACTGTCGATCAAGTAAGCCTTCGCCAGGGCGTGGTAAGAATTGTCGGGAAAGGCGGTAAAGAGCGTTTAGTTCCATTAGGCGAACTCGCCGTTGAGCAACTGGAAACTTACTATGCCAGAGTTCGCCCGGTGTTATTAAACGGCAAAGTGTCAGATACGGTATTTCCGTCCAGACGCGCTCAGCAAATGACACGACAAACCTTTTGGCACCGGATTAAACATTATGCCGTTATCTCCGGGATCCGTGCCGAATTATCACCGCACACTTTACGGCACGCTTTCGCGACCCACCTGTTAAATCACGGCGCTGATCTGCGGGTCGTGCAATTATTACTGGGGCACAGTGATTTATCGACCACTCAAATTTACACTCACGTAGCAAAAGCCAGACTGCAGCAATTGCACCGACAGCATCACCCGAGGGGGTGATCTAAGGGGATGTTTATTCTATTTTAAATTACTAGTACTCCGTCCAATTGCATTTGTTAGCTTCAGCTCAAGGCAGAACGTCCGGTTCAAGGCGCGGCGGCGAGAATGTCTGGTGAAGGGTATTTCTTTTGCTGTAACTTATGAAGGTGTAGATTGAAATGTTTAATATTGAGAAGTAACTCAAAATTATCTGTTCCAGCTCGCCATATATTTGAAATCTCCGACAGCAAGCTTTGCTATAAAAATCGTTGTAACCAAATCATTTATCATTCAGCGAAAAATCAACGTCCCACTCATTCATTATCAGCCTTTGCAGTTTTTTTCACTGCCAAAGTGACTGTATATAGTGTTTCAAACCACAAGGTATGCTTTAGTTACTCTAAGCCCGCATATTTACTTCAAATAAAAAAATATCTCTCCGTCACTATTTACACCTTAATTGATAACCATTATCATTCGCACCTCCATTAATAACAACTGTGATACACGTCATATTTCTCAAGGAATTGATAAATGAGTACATTCAAAAAGCCAAAGTTAAGTCAAACAACACTGCTGCATAGCGCATTAGTTTCGACACTGGCTATGGCTGCCCCTCAAGCAATTGCTGATGATGCGAATCAAACAAAAGCTGAAGAAAATATCGAACGAATCAAGGTTCAGGGTCGTCGTCCGAATAAGTTACACCTCGATGACAATACCGCGACCAAAATGAATGTAGACTTAAAAGACGTGGGTCGTTCTATCACAGTTTTAGAGGCTGACGATCTTGATAGACGCGCCATCGAAGATGTGAAAGAAGCTTTCGCTTATGTTGCGGGCATTCGGAGCAACGGCCCGGCCGATCGCACATACACGGCCCGTGGTATCAGAACCAGTATCGATACCATTATGATCGACGGTATGCGTTCACTTCAGGGTGGTGAAGGCGGTACAGGCTCAAAATCACCTGACACCTTTAATGCTGAGAAAGTGGTATTTATGCGCGGTCCGGAAGCCTTGCTTTATGGTTCAGGCGTTGGCGGCGCTATCATCAATATAGTGACCAAAAAACCGCGGGAAATGTCGCAAACCAGCGTTGCCCTTAAAAACCGCGGTTATGTATCTGACGATACCGGCTACTTTGACCGCAACCGAGTCAGTTTGGATCTCGACACCACGGGTGCGATTGATGATGACAATACCTTTTTATATCGCTTATTAGCGCAATACACGCCATCGGGTGATCACTTCCAAAACGGTCGTGAAATTGATGAAACCTTGCTGGATTTAGCCTTCACCGTCAACTTATCTGAAAACACCAGTATCATGCCGCGTATTGAATATAGCGATCGTGATTTAACGGGCGGCAGCAGCTACGCCGACGGCGTTTTCACTGAAAACTTCTTTAACGGCGGATTAGACAAGGCTGACGCCGATAATCCTGTTAGATACGGCAAGCCGGTGAATCGTGGCGAATACTACGGCAGCGAACAAGATAAAGGTAAAAATCTTTCTAAAAGCTACAGCTTAAGACTTGATCATGATTTTAATGATGACTGGAGTTTATTCGGTCAATTGCGCACCAACACCACGGAGTCAGAAGCATTAGATTTATATATTTCTGATAGCAGCGGACTGGGTAACGAAACAGGCCAAGACCTTGTTAATCGCAAATGGGTATACAGCAAAGGCGACGATAGTTATTCACTGTTTGATATCAACGTTCAAGGTTTCGCAGACTTATCAGATATGGAACATCATATTCTACTTGGTTACAACTATCGTGATTTGGATGTTAAATTTGAGCGTAACTTCCAAAGTAACGATGACGCTAAAGGTAAAAACTGGATTTCGGCTTCAAATCCTTCAAATCAAATTGTCGGCGAAGTACCGGCATCATTACTGGAAGTCAGCTTTGATCCCAGAAACCAAAAAGACACTAATATCTATTTTAAAGACAGAGTCAAAGTCACTGACTCTACCACTTTAGTGGCAGGTCTTGGCTATGTAAAACAAGAACAGCATGAGACAAGAAACGGTAATACTTATTCGAAGTCATTCAGTGATACCTTATGGGATTTGGGTATTGTTCAGGCACTGAATGATGATATCAATGTATTCGCGACATACAGCCGGGCTTATGAGCCGGTAAGTGCTCGATATATCGCTGAATATGGTCAGGGAAAGACTGATTATGTTCCGGTTGAAGGCTTTAACTATGAAATAGGTTTAAAAGCGGACATGCTCAACGGTGATCTGGCCGCGTCTTTAACCGCCTATAAAATGGATCGTGAAAACAGCACTCAATTCACTCGTAACGAAAATGGATTTTTCCTTGAGCAACTCAGCGGAAAGAGCTTTGAGTCTAAAGGTGTTGAATTTGGTCTTACTTATTTTTATAACGAACACTTCAGCACTGATTTCAACTATGCCTTTAACCGTGCATACAACACCATCGGTGACGATAAAAACCGGCAGGCGGACAATGCTCCGAAGCATTCAGGATCGATTTGGAATAACGTTAAATATAATGACAAGCTATCTTTCAGCTTAGGTCTGAATTATAACTCTGAGCGTTTTGACGGAAACTATATTTTACCGGGCTATGCAGAAATGGACTTAGGCGCTTATTACAAAATCAGTAACTGGGATCTGTCACTGATATTGAAAAACGCGCTTGATAAAAACCGGGCTGAAGCGGGCGCGAACTGGGTTACGGTTCAACCGAACTCACCCAGAGCTCTGAACATGAGAGTGAAGTACACTTTCTGATAAAATGGAAAAAACAAACAAGCCGTCATTAAGACGGCTTTTGTCGTTACGCGGCGGTAAGCGAAATTATGATTAAACCGATTAAAAATGTACTCACGCCTCAGCAGGTCACAGCGTTAAGAAATCTGATTGCTCAGGGTGAATTTGAAGATGGCAGAAAGACGGCGGGATGGCACGCTAAAGGCGTAAAAACCAACTTGCAGTGGCTGGGAAATGAAGCGCTGACTCAAGAATTACATCAGGCATTAGCCCGCACGCTTTCGGCTGACGCGCAATTCACGGCACTGACCTACCCGAAAAAAATGATGCCGTTTATTGTCAGCAAATCGGCCGATAACGGCGGTTACGGTAATCATATCGATGACGCGATTATGCATAACGAAGAACTGGTTCGCACCGATGTGTCCTGCACCCTGTTTTTGTCTGATCCCGACGAATATCAGGGCGGCGAGTTAGTGATGACCTCAGGCGGCATTGAAATGCAATACAAGCTCAATGCCGGTGACGCCATTGTTTACCCGAGCACCACATTACACCGGGTTAATCCGGTCACATCCGGCGAAAGAGTCGTTGCCTTAACCTGGATTGAAAGCTTAGTCGCTGACGCAAGTCAACGTGAAATCCTTTATGATTTAGATTGTGCCCGCAGAGCCCTGATGGCACAAAACGGCAAGAGCAGTGAATTTGATTTAATCACCAAATCACACTCCAATTTATTACGTCGATGGTCAATTACCTGACAATGAAAACTATGACATTTTCTTTCCCTGTTTTTATACGCGCTATGACGGCAATTTTCGGCGGTTATGCCGTCGGTATCAGCGCCAGCTTCGGCATGATCCCGATATCATTATGGCTGTTTACGGGCCGTGTCCATGACGCGGTTTTTATCGGACTGATCTGCAGTTACGTGTTCGCCTTTGCCGCCTTTATCTGGTGTTTTACCTGTAAGAAAGCCTTTCATTGCGTCCGGGATCTCTCGCTGTTAAGCATGGCTTTTCTCGGTTTATATTGTTGTTTTCCCGCGGAGATAATGTCATGAAAGGGAACTTCAGACGCTCAATGATCTGGCTCCACACCTACAGCGGACTGTTATTGAGCTGGTTGCTGTTTACCGTTTTCGTCACGGGTACTTTGAGCTATTACGCTGACGAGCTTAATGTTTGGATGCAACCTGAAAAATTGTCTCAGCGACAACATCTTGAGCCAATTCCGTTAGCCATAAGCGCTTTAAATGAAAAAGCCCGGGGAGCGAGCCGCTGGAACATCAGCTTAGGTAATGAGCGCGATCCGAAAACCGAGATCCGCTGGCAATATCCCGGTCAGGGCAGAAGAGACGGGCAACGTCAAACTCTGTCAACTACCGATGCCGAGCCGAGAGAAACGTTAGGCGGCAGCTTCTTTATTCATTTTCATTATTCGTTAGAGCTGCGAAATTACGGCGGCCGTTATTTAACCGGTATCGCGGCGTTCATTATGCTGGTCGGCGTATTCAGCGGCATTTTTACCCACCGCCGTTTCTTTAAAGACTTCTTTGTATTGCGCTGGCAAAAGCTCAGACGCGCCATGACCGACGCCCATGCGATTATCGGTATTGTCACCATTCCGTTTTGCTTTGTGATCTGTTTCAGCGCGCTGTTATTTTATTTGTCGTTATATGTGCCTGCGTCAGCGACTTATCATTATGAAAAAGGCTATCGACAGTTATCTTCAGAGATCAGCCCGAAAAGCTTCAGCCGCGAAGCCGCGGGGATTCAGGCGCGGCCGATTCAGGATATCAGCCCGATTCTGGATCAGGTTAACGCGGCGTGGCCGGAGCCGCGCGGCGTCAGCTGGGTGAGTTACTATCACCCGTATGATAAAAACGCTTATCTGGTGTTTTATCGCAATAAAAGCGATCTTTCGCGTCAAAGCGAAACCCTTACCTTCGACGCCGGCTCTGGCGAGTTATTACATAAGACCGAACCGCCCCGTATTCCTAAATTAATCAGCTACGTCTTTTTAGGCTTACATGAGGCGAAATTCGCCGATAACAGCTTAAGATTTATTTTATTTATTTTAGGCGGCCTCAGCAGCGCGCTGATCGCTACCGGAAGCGTGTTATGGCTTAACAGCCGCATTGAGCGTGATGTCAGCCATGCGGGGACGCGTTTGATCGACTGGAGTAACCGTGCCGTGTTCGGCGGTTTACCTGTCGCTGTTTTAGCCTTATTGCTGGCTAACCGTTTATTGCCGGTATCAATGGCGGACAGAGCCGGATATGAAATGCTCGGTTTCCTGTCCGGCTGGGGATTGTCAGCCATTCTCGCCGCTGTCCTGCGCCGGAGCGCCTTCTGGCCGCTGATGCTCAAAACCTTTGCCGTCGCCTGCCTCGCTTTACCGGTATTAGATTTGGTTTTAGCGCCGCATTATCTGCTCACGGCGATCGGCAATAACAATCTGGCCTTTGCCGCCGTTGAGTTTGCTTTAGTCGTCGCGGGCATGCTTGCCTTGATATTAAACCGCTACATCAGTCAGAGAAATCAGGCGGCGACAACGGCGGTTAAGGGAAATACACTGAATGAGGTGACATCATGTTAACGGCGATACTCGTTTCCTTACCGGGTATTATTTGTTTCGCCCTGAGCCAGCAGAAACATTACAGGACGCTGCTTAGCAGGCCGTCAGCGAACGGCAGAAGCACGCTGTTAAGAATCGCCGGCGTTGTTTTACTGCTGGCCGTTCAGCCCGTCCTGTGGTCACAGGCGCAAGTCGGTTTGAGTTATGTCATCTGGCTGTGCTGGATTTCGATTTGGATTGTACTTACGGGTCTGATGTTAAGCTTTTTTTCGAAACGCTGATTTAATTAAACTTTATTCATCTTAAACAGACTCACAGCAACCTGATTTGCTTTAATGCGAATTAGGCTGTAACTTTTAAGCAATTACTCAGGTCTGTATAAGTAGCTGACGATAAGTTTCTTCAGAATTTTGGTGTTCAGATTCAGTGAGCAACAAGACGCGGCGCCGGGCGCATAGCCTTAGTGTAATCAGAGTTGAGAAGCTGTAATACGCTGAAGGCGGACATCAAAAAATGTCAGCGGACTTATGGTCAGCTACTTAAGAACTGGCAGATTTATAACCTTAACTAGGATACCCGATGAAGCTTTCCCGCATTTTATCCTTATGCTGTTTATTAGCATTCGGAACCGCTCAAGCCGCAGATGCCGCCAAACCGAATATTGACGCCATCAAAAAAAAGCTGGTTAACGTTGCCGGATTAAACGTAATGTCGATGCAGGACACACCGATTAAAGGTCTGTACCTTGCCATGACCGACCGCGGCGTGTTTTACATCAGCGGTGACGGCACCAAGTTGATCAACGGCAGCATGTTTGATTTATCTGACGGTTTTAAAAACCTGACGGAAGCGGCAATGGGCAAACCCCGTGTTGAAGCTTTGAAAAAGTTTGAACCGGAAATGCTGGTTTATAAGGCGAAAAATCAAAAACATGTCGTCACGGTATTCACTGATATCACCTGCGGCTACTGCCGGAAGTTACACAGTGAAATGAAGCAATATAACGACGAAGGCATAACCATTCGTTACCTTGCTTTCCCGCGCGCCGGCGTGCCTTCTTCCGTAGCGAGTGAAATGCGGTCCATCTGGTGCGCTAAGGATCCGTTAAAAGCGATGGACGCCGCAAAAGCGGGCAATGACGTCACCAACAGGGTGTGCGACGCGAAAATCGCCGAGCAATATCATTTAGGCCAAAGCTTCGGCATTAACGGCACTCCGGCGATTATTCTTGAGGACGGTACGCTGATCCCGGGTTATCAGCCTCCCGCGCGTCTGCTGCAGACCATAGAAAATCATTAAGCTCTCGGTTATGATTATCAGGCGGCAAAATTGCCGCCTTTTTATTTTCTGGAAGAAACTTGTGCCTTATAAAATTGTCCGCCGCCCGCATGTTGATGATTCACACTTACCCGATTCGCTTCACCCGTTACTTAAGCGAATCTTTGCCAGCCGCGGAGTGACAACCGAGCAGTGCCGGTTAGAGCTGAAATCCCTGCTTCATCCCGGCACCATGAAAGGACAGGCCGAGGCGGCAAAGATTATCGCGGATGCGGTTGAGGCTAAGCGTTCAGTTTATATCATCGGTGACTTTGACGCTGACGGCGCGACCTCGACCTCGGTGTGCGTGCTGGCGCTCAGAATGATGGGCGCCGCTCAGGTCAATTATCTGATCCCCAACCGCTTCGACTACGGTTACGGGCTCAGTCCGGAAATTGTTGAGCTGGCATACCGGCAGGGCGCTGAGTTATTGATTACGGTTGATAACGGTATTTCGTCAATTTCCGGCGTTGAGCGCGCCAACGCGCTTAATATTCCCGTTGTCGTTACCGATCACCACCTCCCCGGTGAGACGCTGCCCGATGCCGCGGCGATCGTAAACCCGAACCAGACTGACTGCCGCTTTGCCAGTAAAGCCATGGCCGGTGTCGGCGTGGCGTTTTATTTAATGACCTCGGTTAGGGCTGAATTAAAAACCCGTAACTGGTTTACGCGAAATGCGATTCCGGAGCCGAACCTCTCCGGCCTGCTGGATATTGTCGCCCTTGGCACGGTCGCTGATGTCGTGCCTTTAGACGCCAATAACCGCATTCTGGTCGAGGCCGGATTAAAACGGGTCCGGGCGGGCCGATGCCGTCCGGGGATCACCGCGCTGCTGGATATCGCCAGACGTAACCCGCGAAAAGCCGTTGCCTCTGATTTCGGTTTCGCGGTCGGACCGCGATTAAACGCCGCGGGGCGTCTGGATGAAATGTCTCTGGGCGTCGAATTACTGCTTTGCGATGACATGATGAAGGCCAGAGGCATGGCCGCGGAGCTTGACGGCCTGAATCAGGAACGGCGCGAACTTGAGGCCGGTATGCAGCATGAGGCCTTAACGATGCTAAAACAATTCAGCTTTGATGAAGCGGGTATGCCGAAAGGGCTGACGTTATACCGGGATGACTGGCATCAAGGTGTTATCGGCATTTTAGCGTCGAGAATTAAAGATAAGTACCATCGTCCGGTGATTGCGTTCGCGTCGGGTGAAAACGGTGAAATCAAGGGCTCGGCGCGCTCGGTTAAAGGCGTGCATATGCGCGACTTACTGGATCGCGTCAACACTCAGGTTCCGGGACTGATCATCAAATTCGGCGGGCATGCCATGGCGGCGGGACTGTCCGTTAAAGCCGGCGCTTTTGATACCTTTAAACATCATTTTGAAGCCATAGCTGACGAACTGGTAACGGAGGAATTACTTACCGGCGAGCTGCGGACCGACGGCGAGCTTCAGCCGCAGTATCTGGAACAGGACGTCGCTGACTTACTGAAGTTTTCCGGCCCCTGGGGGCAGGAGTTTGAAGAACCGTGTTTTGACGACGAGTTTAAGCTGGTTCAGCAGCGGTTAGTGGGAGAGAAGCATTTAAAGCTGGTATTAGAAACCGTTTACGGCGGACGCCTTGTCGACGCTATCGCCTTTAACGCGGATTTAAACGTATGGCCTGACACCCGGGTGCGGCGGGTTTGTGTGGTTTACACCCTGGATGTCAATGAATTTCGCGGCAATACCGGCTTACAACTGATGGTGAAACAAATCACACCGATTTACTGACGATTTACGACCGCGGAAAATTTAAACTCTAACGGACGACGCTCTTCGGCCGGAGCGCGGACGCACATTTCCGGCGGCCTCACGGCGATGTGTTAAAGGGTGATGTTCGGCAGTTTTTTCATTCTCTTGCTCGCTCATCTTCCTGTATTCACGAATAAAATCCACGGCTTTATCAGTGCTTAAATCAAGTCCCGTGGCTGACGCCGCAGCGGCATGTGCTTCAGCCGGTTGAGTATCTCCTGTTTTATCAGAATCTTGCTTGCTTTGAGCCTGAAGAGCGTCCGGAGATGATTTTGACTGACTCACGGAGGCGTCAGTCGCACTGTTATTATCAGCGGGATTTCCCGTTCCGGCGGCAACGGTCTGCTCTCCTGCCGCCGGGTTTATCCCCGCTGCCGACGCGGGCGCCGGAGCCGGCTGAGGAGGCTGAGGCACGGCACCTGAAGACACAGAAGCGGGAGGATTACCGCCATTGCCGCGGTTTTCAGGGTCAGAGCCCGGATCGCCGGCCGCCGCTCTTTGCGGATTCGGATTTGATCCCGGCAAGGCCGCCGCTTTACGCGCTCCGTCAGTATCGAGAGAAAATATTTCATCCTCTTCTTTTCTTTGCTGCTTCTGCTGTTTCGCGAATTGTCTCTGCAGCTCCGAAAGTCTGTAATCCGAGTAGATCATCTTGCCGCCGCTCCGGTGTAAATGGTTGGCGGGAAGAGTTATACCGCCGGCTAAACAGCGGATACTGGTTGAAACGATATTGGTATACTGATCAATTTTAGCTTCATTGGTAATGCCTAATTTCTTACATACCGCCTTGGTTAAATTCGCGATAGAGTCACCGTGATAGGTTAACCCGTCATTGCCTTTAGCCCGCTGAGCCAGGTTGTATACGGAGCAGCCGGTATCAACACAATTTAGCGCTGTGCTCGCGGCCACCCAGATAAGAAACGGAGTGAAAGCTCCCCCGCTCGCGGCGGTGAGAACAACCGCAAGGAAAAGCAGCGCGCCATGAACTCCGAGCTGCAAAATCCGGCTTAATAAATCCGCGATCGCGGTATCCAGCCCGGCCTCTACGGCTTTGTCATACTCTTTAATGAGGTTATCAATCTGCGCGCCCGGATCCGCGTCTTTTGCCGCGTCCGCGGACTTAGCGGGCGCGTTTGATGCGGTCCGCGCCGCCGGAGCCGCCGCGTCCGGCTGATGGTTTCTCGGACCGGCGAGCGGAACAGCGTTAGGATCATAGCCGGCGCCGTCCTGAGCGGCACCGGTGCCTGAAGCAGGCGGATTCGGCATCAAGGGACTAGATGGCCTCACAGAACCTACAGAATTTACTGCCATGACTTTACCTCATTCGTTTTAATTTATGTCGTGGATTAAGTATAGAATTTCAGGGATCAGGGCTCAAGCGAACAGGGTGAAGGTTAGATTAACCTTTCTTCATTTTTTCTCAATAGTTTTGTGATTTTTTCATAAGACATAAAAAACCGCCGGACTCTTTACTCATTGAGGCCGGCGGTTTTTAGTAAAGAATTTCGGTCAGCGATTACTTCTTCGCATCTCTTTCTTTAACTTCGGCGATGACTTTCTCAGCGACGCTTACCGGACACGGCGCGTAGTGCGAGAACTCCATAGAGAACTGACCGCGGCCGGAAGTCATGGTACGCAGCGAACCGATGTAACCGAACATTTCCGATAACGGCACGTCAGCCTTAATACGCACACCCGTTACGCCGGCCATCTGGTCTTTAATCATACCGCGGCGACGGTTAAGGTCACCGATTACGTCACCGACGTTGTCTTCCGGGCTGAATACGTCAACTTTCATCACAGGCTCAAGCAGCTGCGCGCCCGCTTTCGGCATAGACTGACGGAACGCGCCTTTAGCGGCGATTTCGAACGCGATAGCTGAGGAGTCAACGGCGTGGTAGGCACCGTCCGTCAGCTCCATTTCAACGTCCAGCACCGGGAAGCCGGCAACGGTACCCGTTTCCATCATAGATGCGAAACCTTTCTCAACCGCGGGCCAGAATTCTTTCGGTACGTTACCGCCGACCACTGAAGAGCTGAAAGCGAAGCCGGAGTTCGGCTCACCCGGACGGATAACATAGTCGATCTTACCGAACTGACCGGAACCGCCGGACTGTTTCTTATGGGTGTAAGAATCCTCGACCACTTGAGTGATAGTCTCGCGGTAGGCCACCTGCGGCTCGCCGACGATCAGGTCAACACCGTAAGTACGCTTCAGGATATCCACTTTAATATCTAAGTGAAGCTCTCCCATACCTTTAAGGATGGTTTCACCTGAGTCTTCGTCCGTCTCAACGCGGAAAGAAGGATCTTCCGCGACCATCTTGCCGATCGCGATACCCATTTTCTCGCTGCCGCCTTTATCTTTAGGCGCGACGGCGATAGAGATCACCGGCTCCGGGAACACCATAGCTTCAAGCGTGCACGGGTGCTTAGGGTCACTTAAAGTGTGACCGGTCTGAACGTTCTTCATGCCCACGATAGCGATGATGTCACCGGCTTGCGCCGAATCCAGCTCGTTACGCTCGTCGGCTTGCATCTCAACCATACGACCGACACGCTCAGTTTTACCTGTGGCGCTGTTTAGGATGGTGTCACCTTTCTTAATGCGGCCGGAGTAGATACGCACGAAAGTTAACGCGCCGAAACGGTCATCCATGATTTTGAACGCCAGCGCGCGCAGCGGCTCATCAGCGGAGACGGTGGCGTGTTCGCCGGTCTCGTTACCTTCTTCGTCAGTCAGAGGTTGCGGGTCGACTTCATCCGGCGCGGGCAGGTAGTCAACAACGGCGTCCAGAAGTAACTGCATGCCTTTGTTCTTGAACGCGCTGCCGCAGTATGTCGGGAAGAATGCCATTGTCTTGGTCCCCTTGCGGATACAGCGCTTGATGTCTTCAACAGAAGGCTCTTCACCTTCCATGTAAGCTTCCATCAAGTCATCGTCCTGTTCAACGGCGGTCTCGATCAGCTGCTCACGGTATTCTTCAACCATGTCCGCCATGTCCGCCGGAATGTCTTCGATGCTGTAGTTTTCAGCCTGTCCCGTTTCGTCCCAGACGTAAGCCTTACGGGAGAGCAGATCCACAACGCCCGTGAATTGATCCTCGATACCGATTGGTAACACCATGACCAGCGGGTTCGCGGCAAGCACGTCTTTAGTCTGCTTAACAACCCGCAAGAAGTCGGCGCCCATGCGGTCTAACTTATTCACGAAGATGATACGGGCAACTTCAGACTCGTTCGCGTAACGCCAGTTAGTTTCTGACTGAGGCTCTACACCGCCGCTGCCGCAGAATACACCGATACCGCCGTCAAGCACTTTAAGAGAACGGTATACTTCAACCGTAAAATCAACGTGTCCGGGAGTGTCAATAACGTTTAAACGGTGCTTGTTCCACTCACAGGTAACAGCCGCTGACTGAATGGTAATGCCACGCTCAGCTTCTTGCTCCATGAAGTCAGTGGTAGATTCACCGTCGTGAACCTCACCAATCTTATGGATTTTACCGGTAAGCTTAAGAATACGCTCAGTGGTCGTAGTTTTACCCGCATCAACGTGAGCAAAAATACCAATATTTCTGTATTTTGATAAGTCAGCCATGATTCAACTTTAATCTAGTTAGGTTAAGAATTAGACGGAGCATGCGAGTAACCGACACACCACACATCAGAATTTTAGGCGCATATTGTAAAGTGGAACCAAGTCCGGTGCAATTAGGTAGTGCAATTTTTAGCGTTCTTGTTATATAAAATATTCATAAAATATAGATCTTACCTTAAAAATCAACACGATAACCTATGCCTTCAGTTAATAAATAATCGTCATCCGGTGAAAAGGGCGGCCGGCTGTCAGCATAAACCGGCCCGGCATTAAAAAGACGCGGCATGGCGGGGCTTGCGGCTCAAAAGATACCGCATTGCATTTTAATACTCCATTTGCCGTACCCGCGAGCGGAAAATGAAATAACGACAGTGTTTGTATACTGGTAACATTCTGATTATTATAGAAAATAGCGGCAATGTTAAGCGCAACCCTCCGGGCTGTTTTTTTATTTCCGGTAGTATAGCTCGGCATAGTTCTCTGTGAGCATTAACAAAGTTTAATTTTTATTATTTTGAGTAATAGACATGATTTTGTTAATTCACTCCTTTTAAATATTCAGGGAGCGAAATATAAAAGGATATAAACGTAATAAGCGCTGGTATGACAAAAATCAGAATAAATCTTCAGCCGGTGACCTTAAAGCAGTGAGATTCAGAGGTGATAATATGGCAACTTCCGGTGCTAACCCCGTTTCATATCAAAATGTTACATTCAGTCAGGGATTGTCTGTTCAAAATAATGATAATACGTCAGTACCGCGAAACGCTGAGGCGCGGCTCTCAGAAACTGACGCCGCGCGCTATCAGTGCCGGGAATCGGATAATATACATTTTAGTGAATTCAATGACCTTAAACTATCAGATTTCGCGCCGAATCCTGAGAATGTCTTAGTAAAAAGAAATATTCCGCTGAGACCGGAACCGGATCCCGACTCAACTATCACGGGTCTGGAACAACACTATGGCGGTACTTATGAGGTAGCTATCGCATATTCTGAAAAACGTGAGGGCTTTATTTCTGTCCAGCGTGTAATCAGCGATATTCGTGACGCGAGCGTATACAGAAGTCAGCTTGCCGGCGCTAAAAAATCTCACCTTGAAGCGGATGCGGTTTATAAAGACACTTTTTCAATCCTGAGGATATTAACGCGTGACTTCGGCAAAGACATTTCTCCCCTGGATGTTTGTGCTGTTTTTTATTGTCTCAGTCCTGATAAATTTTCAGAAGATAATATCGCTGCCCTGATTAACGCCGTTTTCCCTGATTTTACACTTAACGGCAAAACCACAGTATCCGGCTTGTATTCAGCTGTGACTGATTATCCTTTAGCCGAGGTATTAAACCATGTCGATCAGTCAAACGGGATAGTCAGAATTACGCGATTATTTTCCGCGATAGAGCCGCAACTCGTCATTTTATCAGCGGCGTATAATCCCCGTTTGTACACTCAATCTCTCACCCGGCTCTGGCTCAGTGATATTAAAGTTTACGACGGATCTTACATGAAAGATTATTCCGCCGCGGCGAACATACTCAGCGCGGCTTTGAACATGTCAGATAACTCCCGGGATGACCCCGGGAAAATTGAATTTATCCTCAACTTTGTCACTGAGGCCGTGAATGTTATTTTCTTATCGTGTGACGGCAGGATACCTGACAGCTTGAATGAAGCAAACTCAGTCAATGTTAACCGTTTCAGCGCTTCGGCAAATAAGCGTACAGCGTACCGGAGCAGAGTAATCACCGTAGCCCGGCGGGTGAGCGAAACCTATAATGACGCAATAGCGAGCGGAGAATTATCCAATACGGATCCAAATAGGCTCTGTTATGCGGCCTTAATATGCGACGGATGCCAAAAAGCAATCATACTTATCAATTTTGATTGTCATCAGGTTTGCGTGAATGAAAATTTTAATGACTTTTTTTTAGTTAACTTCCCTGACGACGACAGAGATTATTGCGCCGCATGCTTTAAAAAACTAAAAGCTCAATTAACAGTTTCACCGCCTCAGGTGCGAGCACATCAAGGCGCGGCGGCGAACAGAGGGGCAACGCCTCCCGCGGTTCAGACGGAGCAACGGCGCCCTGAGCCGCCCGCGGCCGCGGTGAATCGGCCTGAACCTGTATTTATAGTGAATGAGCCGTACTTTATACCCGATAACCGTTGACCGTATACCTGATAACCGTGAGATGATTAAGTCGCCGGCTGAAAATTCTTTTTGATTTTGTCGTACAAACCGGTCGTTATTTCATTTCCCGCTGTCGCGGGGACGACAAATGAAGGCTCTTCGTCATTTAGTGTGGATTTAACTAAATTATATTTGAGATAATAACCGGAGTTTTTTGTCGCCTTAATACTGGAAGTAAATAGCATGGATGGTACTCAAGTTTTGATGCTCGGTCTTGGAATTCAGGAACCTTGGAAGCTGGTTAATCAACACCTTGATATGTCAAGCTCACCGAATGAACTTGTTCTCGAAATTGAAGCTGAACGAGGAAGCTTAAAGCGATTGGACTCGATGAAACGGCGGCTAAACGCGGCCGCAACTATTCTTACAGAGCATCGTTACTGTTTTCATTGGCCTGGACAAGAAAGACAAGCCTGCTGTGTTCGCTGCGCCCGGAAAAGGTAAGGAAACCGTTAAGCGATTTAAGTCTTTTCTTACAGAGCATCAAGGCAAAGCCGATAATGTACCTGAAGTCGTGTGTGATATGTCAAGAGCTTTCCTGTCAGCAGCAGAGGAAGAGTTCCCGGACGCTAACGTAACGCTTGATTGGTTCCATGTTGTGCGACTGTTCACTAAAGCGGTTGATGAAGTACGTAAAGCGGAGAGAAAAACCCAACCGCATCCAAAGAGCCTGCGCCGGGCAGTACTGAAAAATGCAGACGGCTCACTTACTGAGAAACAAAAAGAAGCACTTGCAGAGCTAGAGTCCAGCGACCTGAATACAGCAACAGCTTGGCGAATTAAGGAACAACTCCGTCGGATACGTCAAGCTGAAACCGCTCACGCCGCCCGTTGGAGGCTGACGTATCTCATTAATTTCGCTAAGAAACAGTTGGGTAACATAGAAATGTCAGAACCAGTCCGAAAAGCGCCTGAAACGGTTCAAAGGCATGCGGAGAGAATTTTACGGCGCTGGTCATCCACGTATACGAATGCTCGGATGGAAGGTTTAAACAATCTATTTCAAGCGGCCAGGTGTAGTTGCTTGCACTTATAAATCGGTTTGCCCGCGTTTATCAGCTAATTTCCGCTCACAATAAATGATTTTATAAAAATGCGATTGCTCACATTAACCGATTCTCGAAAGCACGCCGCTCACTTTAAGTGATTTTATCGAGCTATGCTATGTTGCTCACTTAAAGTGAGTCTGTATCCGATAGAACCCTCCGATAAACTGATACACATTTTTAAAACGGCTGTCTCACTTTCGGACAAAAACCATTTAGATGGACTGCTCTAAATGGGCCGCGCCGGATTAGAAAAAAGCCATCATTTGATATTATTCAATCCAATCACTCACTAACTGAAGATAACCAAACTGTCATCAACCCTTGATTTGAAGTATCTGTCTCATATCGAGCAACCCGACTTTGCCTCCGGAGCACCAGCTCAAAAGCCGCGCGGTAATGAATGCCATGCCGATACCCCGTAATTAACCTAAGCATGTTAATATTTTTTTGGTCTTTTGTACTATTCAGGTGCTTCATTAAAACAGCGACGGCCACGTCCGTGGTGATAATCTCGCTGATTTTCGGGATACCCGCTTTTCCCGTTAATGCGCTGTGATGAAAATCAATTGTCAAACAGTTCGGCTTTGATTCACCTTCTTGTATGCCAAGGGTACCGCATAAGACCTTCTTCTCCACAAGGTTGTCTAAAAGGGAAAAAGCACGAGACTGGTATTTTTCCGCTGTATCTTTTATTGAACAAAATAAGGCGACATTAGCATAAGCGCTTATCAGCGCTTCCAGGGTGGTGACGTCTTGTGTCAGCTTTAACGTCTCGAACAAGGCCGCCGCGTCTTCTGCTTTTTTTATCCAGTAAAGCCCGGCATCGTGGCGGGCCGCGTTACCGTAGGCCGTAATACGGGCATTCAAGGTGGTGACGTTTTGTGTCAGCTTTAACGTACCGAACAAGGCCACCACGTCTTCTGCTTTTTTTATCCAGTAAAGCCCGGCATCGTGGCGGGCCGCATTACCATAGGCCGTAATGCGAGCATTCAAGGTGGTGACGTCTTGTGTCAGCTTTAACGTACCGAACAAGGCCGCCGCGTCTTCTGCTTTTTTTATCCAGTAAAGCCCGGCATCGTGGCGGGCCGCGTTACCATAGGCCGTAATAAGAGCACTCAAGGTGGTGACGTTTTGTGCCAGCTTACGTCTCGAATAAGGCCGCCGCGTCCTCTGCTTTTTTTATCCAGTAAAGCCCGGCATCGTGGCGGGCCGCGTTACCATAGGCCGTAATAAGAGCACTCAAGGTGGTGACGTCTTGTGTCAGCTTTAACGTACCGAACAAGGCCACCACGTCTTCTGCTTTTTTTATCCAGTAAAGCCCGGCGTCGTGGCGGGCCGCGTTACCATAGGCCGTAATACGAGCACTCAAGGTGGTGACGTCTTGTGTCAGCTTTAACGTCTCGAATAAGGCCGCCGCGGCTTCTGCTTTTTGTATCCAGTAAAGCCCGGCATCGTGGCGGGCCGCGTTACCATAGGCCGTAATAAGAGCATTCAAGGTGGTGACGTTTTGTGTCAGCTTTAACGTACCGAACAAGGCCACCACGACTTCTGCTTTTTGTATCCAGTAAAGCCCGGCATCGTGGCGGGCCGCGTTACCATAGGCCGTAATACGAGCACTCAAGGTGGTGACGTTTTGTGTCAGCTTTAACGTACCGAACAAGGCCACCACGACTTCTGCTTTTTGTATCCAGTAAAGCCCGGCATCGTGGCGGGCCGCATTGCCATAGGCTGTGACGCAGGCACTTAAAATAGGAACATCAACAGGAATACCCGCATGCAACGCATATCGGATAAGGCACTCGACAATAACGGGGGAGCCATTGTCATCTGCTTTTTTTATGTTGGAATTTAACACCTTCAGTACATTGCGGTTGCCATAATCCGAACTATGACGACTTAATATTCTCTTTATATCGTAACCGAGGAAATCCCGATATACCGCTCTTTGTTCAGAAGGCTGAAGAAATGAGCGTGTGAAGGCATTGAACTCTTCAAATGAAGTGCGTGTTGACCATTGAAAGCCGTCTCTGCTTTGCATTGAACGATGAGAATACTGTGCTCCTTGCGATTCAATACGTCGATAGCCTTGATGAAAATGTTTCGCTCGGGCAGCGCCGGCCTTTTCGGGGGCGTAGCTTTCGTTAGAACGGTGTCCCAACCGGACGAGTTTTTGTTCTTTACCTTTATCTTGATAACTTTGAACGCGGCGCTCCGCTTTGCCGGTCGCACCACCCCCTGTGGAGTCAAGACGGTTTAATCCTGATGCCATCTTTTAACTGAGAGGAGAGTAAGTAGTCGCTTAAAAGTTTTTAACTCAAGAAATTTATAAAAACTTTGCGGTGTATCATAAAATAGTACTTTCAGTTCATATTTTTATTTTATTCGAGCGTTATAAAGTCGTACGCGTTTTTGTTAAGTAATAAATAATTCTCAATAAAACAGACAGCTGAAATCTTTGAGGTGTGCGAAATTACGGTTTCAAAGCGGATTGACGCCTGGTATGAGTAAGGCGTATCAGGCATGTTTGATGACAGACGCTCCGGGCGCCCGGGAATTTATTCTCAAGATGAGGCGTTACTTTTGAAGTCATTCGCAGATGAAGAGCTCACCAACTTAAGAGCGCGCAATCATTAATAATAAATTCAGCAGATAAATCACGCAGCTTAGGCACCGTAAAAAGAACGATAAAAAAATTTTAATTACAGCTACAAGCGAATGAGGCGCTCACTTAAGAAAAAGCGCGATGAAACACATTTTCAGACTACTTACGATGAGTTAGCGAGCTGTGTACAGGCAGAAAAAGAACGGAAAACAGAACTTTACTACTCCTGAATTCGGATAATTAGTGCTTACGAAACTTATTCTAAACTTAAAAAAGAAGTCATGACAATACCGGACGATTACCGTTCAAAATATGAACTGACTTTTAGTTAGCTACTTATGTTACCGCAATAGTACCGCGCATTTAGATATCGAATAAATGACTGAAAAGTATTTAATATATTCGAGGCGTTTTTTTTCGTTCCTGAGAGCAAACAAATCAGTAAATCACAAGCAAAAAAACGATTTGGAGTAATTAATCCAAGTTGAAACGGGGCAAATATGTGTTAGCCCCATGAAATAACCGTCATCAAAATCGTGAGCAGAAAATGACGGATAAACGCGAGCAAGCGCGCTTATGAAAGCGAGCGGCTACAGCTAGAACACGAGCTGGAGGGTATCGTAATACAGGGACATTTATGACCATGATTTTTATGATTGCCAGCCCGGTGTCTGATCTACTCAAATCCATATGAAACGACGAAGAGCCAATCATTTACTCTGAAGATCTTGGATCTTATCTTTGGTGACCAAAAAACAATCAATGAAATGAGAATTGCTTTTGATTCAACACTCTCAAATGAGTTTTCATCTGGAACCATATTGCATAAGGTATTCGAAGATCTACAAATTACAACTTGAAGATTCTTAAAATGATTGAGATTCTCTGATTTTAAGTAATTCATTTTTAATTTTAACCATATGAATATAAATGATTTATAAGTTTTAGTGGGAATGGGCAACAAGAAAATAACAAGTAAAGGAAATTATCCAAATAAATCTGATAACATCCACTTTGAAGGAACCAATAGTATTGGATGTATGATCATGGCTAGATTTTTCACTGCTTTAGTTATTTTGTTATTTTTCAGCTGGAATTCACTGGCATCAAGAGCTTTATAATAACTCAACGAATAATTAGTCGGCCATGAAAAACATCTAACATTCTGATCTATAATAAAATATAGCTATTTGATACATTCAATTTCGACCAGAAATGATATAGTTAACCTATGGTTTCTGGTCGTTTTGGGTGCTAAAAATGCTCAAAGAAAGCCCGTCAAATTTACCTCATGCCAGTCTGTTTAATATCACAGACCAACTTCTGCAAACTCACCCTTTACTCATTTTAGCTAATGCCTTTGATTGGCGAGCGTTGGAAGAAGAGTTCAAGCCGTTATACAAAAAATTAGGCCGTAAAGCGAAGCCAATTCGGTTGATGTTCGGTTTGCTAATACTCAAGCAACTTTACAAACTCAGCGATGAAGCTCTGGTCGAACAATGGCTGATGAACGTGTATTTTCAAGTGTTTTGTGGTGAGACAGAGTTTCAAACAGCACGCCCTTGTGATGCCAGTGAACTCAGTGTTTTTCGTAAGCGCATCGGTGAAAAAGGCTGTGAAAAAATCTTTGCATTATCTGTGGCGCTACACGGTGACAAAGCTGAAGATGACACCGTGTACGTTGATACAACCGTCCAAGAAAAAGCCATTACTTATCCGACAGATAGCAAGCTTGCCATCAAGGTGGTTAACCGAGTCAATAAACTAGCCAAAGTATTTGGGATCAAGCAAAGACGTACTTATGTCAAAGAAGTCAAACAGCTACGCATTGACTGTCGAAGCTTTAGACATGCCAAAAATCGAAGCAAAGCCAGAAGAGCGTTAAAAAGGTTACGTGTTATCGCAGGTAAGCTTTTAAGGGAGCTACAACGCAAACTTCCACAAGATGTCCTTGATTTACAAAAAGAGAATTTTTCCAATTATGAAAAAGCCATTACACAGCAACGTAAAGACAAGAACAAGATTTACAGCCTTCATGAACCCGATGTTTACTGCGTAGAGAAAGGCAAAGACCATAAGCCATACGAGTATGGTAAAAAGGCTTCTGTCGTGCTCACAGAGCAGAGTCAATTAATCATCGGTGTCGCCAGTCATGACGAGCATGAACACGACTCAAAATTGCTTAGACCTGCACTTGACCATGCCCATAAACACCGAAAGAGTAAAATCACTACAGCCGTTGTAGATAAAGGCTATAAAGGGTGTAAGCAGTATGTTGACCAAGAAGTTGTTATCCCTAGCCGGCCATTAAAACGGGACTCGCAAGCAAAGAGAAAACGCAAAAGTGAACTCTGTAAAAAACGGGCAACAATTGAGCCTGTAATCGGGCATTTGAAGAGTGATTTTAGGCTGTGTAAGAACTGGTTAAAGGGCAGTGTTGGCGACTCAATAAACCTTCTAACGGCTGCGTGTGCCTGGAACCTGAGAAAGTGGTTAGCCATTTTCTTTTTGCTCGAAAAAGATGGTGAGTTTTGGCTATTTTGTAGTTAAATTGATGCGAAATATAAGAAATGTTGCTTTTGGGTACGGATCTGAATTTTGCGTAAATCAGATGCCGTACATTTTAAATCTTGAAGTTATGTTTTTCAGTACCGACTAGCTACAGGGATACCAGCAAAATCCAAGCTTTGGATTCCGTATGCTTTCAATTCTAGATAACGCTGCACAGCAACATTGAAAGATACGCTGCTAATCGTTGTGGGTTCTTTTCTTAATCGATCTAATTTTGATGATTTTACTCCAACTGGCACTTGTAACCTGATGTGTGATTAATTTTTGGTAGGCATGACCATACCTTAGAATGTTTGGTTCTAAAAAATCCTATCTGAAGGATACGATCATGCCTGTCGAAGATTTTATCATTTATGTTTACTGTTTAGTTGATGATTTTTACCAGAGAGAAATAACCACTCCCTTAAGAACCCGTGGTAGAGCTCCTAAACTCACTGATTCTGAAGTAATTACAATGGAAATTGTTGGGGAATGGACTGGGCATCACACAGATAAAGGAATTTGGGAGTATTTCAAAGGGTATTGGTTACCCTTGTTTCCCGATTTACCTGCTCGTTCACAGTTTGCCAGACAAGCAAGTAACCTTTGGAAAGTGAAGCAATTATTTCATCAGTACTTATGTCATCAACTCAGAGCAGATACTTGTGATGTTCATTTGATTGATGGGTTTCCCATTGAGTTTTGTAAACTTACTCGTGTCAGAAAATGTAAAAGTTTTAAGGGATATGCAAGTTATGGCTACTGCGCCTCTAAGGATATGAAGTATTACGGATTTCATGGTCACCTTCTTGTAGATGAAAGAGGTATCCCTGTGGAATTGACTTTAACCGCCGCAAATGTTGATGAACGTGATGCCGCCTATGAAATCATCAATAATATCAAAGGACTTTTAATTGGTGATAAAGGGCTTATTAGACCAATACTCAATAACGACTGCTCTGAAGCTGATATTGACTTACAAACTCCATTACGGAAAAACATGAAAGATAATCGTCCTAAGTGGGCGGTTAAACAACTAATGAATGTTCGAAGAAGGGTTGAAACAACCATAGGGCAACTTGTTAAATATTTTGATATTGAACATGTTAACTGTCGAGACTTATGGCACTTAACCAGTCGAATGGGAAGAAAGGTATTAAGCTTAACCATTGGGGCTTACTTCAATATCGAGTTTGGCAGAGATGCAATGAAATTTGAGGAGATGTTGGCAATCTAATTACGCTACTGAACTTGCAACCCCCGTCATTCCCGCATGTTGTAAGCGGGAATCCAGTGCCTTTTTGCTCGGAAAAAGAAAAAGACGCTGGATTCCTGCCTTCGCAGGAATGACGAAACAAACAATTTCAATGAGTTATAAAATCACACATTAGATACTTGTAATAAATCATCTAGTTTTTGTATTTGTTCCTCTGTTGGGAGTGAAGATAATCGAAACCATAAACGGTTTGCAGCTCGTTCTCGTATTGCTGATATTAATCGTGTCAGTGTAGAAACACCGGGTAAAAGAACCTTATTCTGAATCAGCCATGTCGTTGCGAAGTCAAACATTAAACTTGGACGTTCGTTACTGATCCAAGCTCGAGTGTATAATTGTCGACTTAATCTAAATTCCCACATACCAGAAGAGAATTCATGATAACCGTATATCTCTCTGATTGCCCCTTTGTGTTCAAACTGGGTGATATCCCTGCTGGCATATTTACTGAGAACCCTTACGCTTTTTATTGAAAGTTGCTTCGCAACATACCTTTTAACGACTAAGGGCAAAGTTGACACATTTTTAGTAAAGGTTCCTAAAAATCTCAACGATGTTAGTTGCAGCGCAATTCCTAAGCGATTGTGTTCACCACGACGAGCAGATATGAATTCTTTGTCAGATTCATCTAGATGAAAATATCGTGCTAATTGGGCTTCATTTGGAACTTCGTGGATTTTGCCATATTGGGCTTTTTGTTCATCGGTTAAAAAGTCAATGGCCATTGAATATCCCTGTCAATGGTGAAACAACTCATGAGACGTTATTTTGTTGTCTACAATATTATAAGTTAATGGACATCCTAAACCACCCTAAATATAATGTCCATTAAATCGTTTTTCATGCATTAATAGACAACTTGTCTATTAATCGATTTAAAGGACAAAATTCATGCGGATTTTTGGATATGCCAGAGTTTCGACCAGTCATCAGTCTTTGGATTTACAAATTCAAGCTCTCGAGGCGGAAGGAGTAAAATCCAATCGAATTTTTTCAGATAAAACGACAGGAAGTAATACTGATAGAGAAGGGTTGAGTTTACTTCGTTTAAAAGTTGAAGAAGGCGATGTCATATTAGTAAAAAAACTCGACCGATTAGGCCGTGATACTGCAGATATGATCCAGTTAATAAAAGAGTTCGATGAACTGGGTGTTGCCATTCGCTTTTTAGACGATGGGATCAGTACTGAAGGAACGATGGGAAAAATGGTAGTCACTATTCTGGCTGCAGTTGCCCAAGCGGAAAGACAACGCATTCTAGAAAGAACAAATGAAGGCCGAATAGAAGCGAAAGCTAAAGGCATCAAGTTTGGTCGTAAGCCGAGCGTAAATAGACAACATGTAGTTGAATTAAAAAGTAATGGTGTTCAGGCATCAGAAATAGCCAAACAGCTTGGTATCGGACGCTCGACTGTTTATACCATCTTAAAACAAGAAGCATAATAATGACCTCAGAACTGACAATTTACTCTACTTTATTAGCTGATATTAAAGACCGCATTCAACATAGCCAATATAAAGCGATTCGAGCGGTCAATACTGAATTGATTGAGATGTACTGGGACATTGGGTGCATCTTACATAAGCAGCAAAAACAGCAGGGTTGGGGAGCCGCTATTATCCCTCGTCTTGCCAAAGACATTGTAAATGAACTACCAGAAATGAAGGGGTTCTCTGAACGAAATCTAAAACGCATGCTCAGATTTTATCGTGAATATGCAGAATCTGGCCACTCTGAGAAAGTGCCACAAGCTGTGGCACAATTGCCTTGGGGTCACAATACTCTCTTGATTGAGCGTATAAAAGATCTGGACGAACGATTTTGGTACGCAGAGCAGACTCTATTGCAAGGATGGAGCCGCAGTGTTTTGCTCAATATGATTGAAAGTAACGCTTTTGCTCGACAAGGCTCTTCAGTAACAAATTTCAAAGAACGTTTGCCGATAGCCCAATCAGAGTTAGTGCAACAAACACTGAAAGATCCCTATTTGTTTGACTTTCTGACTATCTCTGAACCATTTAAAGAAAGAGAGCTCGAAACAGGACTATTAAAACACTTAGAAAGTTTTCTACTCGAGCTTGGGGAAGGATTTTCTTTTGTTGGCCGTCAATATCCAGTGGAAGTCAGTGGCCAAGAGTATTATATCGATCTACTCTTTTACCACTTGAAATTACGTTCATTTGTTGTCATCGAGCTTAAGCGTGGTGATTTTAAGCCTGAATACGCAGGTAAAATGAACTTTTACTGCTCAGTTGTCGATGAGCAATTAAAGCATGCTACCGATCAGCCAACAATCGGTTTGATCCTCTGCCAAACAAAAGATCGTGTACTAGCAGAGTATTCATTACGTGGTATTGATACACCTATTGGTGTTTCAAACTATGAATTAACTCGAACTTTGCCTGAAACTCTTAAATCCAGCCTCCCAAGTATTGAAGAAATCGAAATTGAGCTAAGTAGTGACCTAACAGACTGATAGAAAACAATAATTTCACTTAACCAAGAAGCTTAGCATAGGTTTTCGTACCGTTGGGCTTTAGACCCCTACTCCAGATGCCCTACTCCTTTATTCTCATACTTTTCAATCAGCCAACTCAGTGCAATCGACCCAGTTCCACAACATGGCTCGTAGAAACTACTACAGGACTCATTGTCTGGTGCATTATTTACCAACGCTGACATTAACCGGCTAAGTTCAGGAGGTGTTGGGAAAAAGTTAAGACCATTCTTGTAATACCCTGACTCTGAGAAAAAACACCCAATAACATCTGCACCGGGAAATCGTTTCATGGCCGCAGCCAATATATGGGACAGCTGCATAGCAACTGGAGTCAATTCATCAGGCATCGATACCGAAGGCTTAAACATGCCAGTTTGATAATAAGCCCAATGGTCAATAAAGCATTTCACAAACTCAACGATACCCATTTTATATCGTGCTTGCTCAAGAACTTGCACGGCTTTTCTCACTTGGGGTATTGCGCACATTTCCCCGAAAAGTTCATTTCCTCAATAACGAGTGGGTAGTCTAAGTTCAGCGCCACATTGCTAAATAATGTTTTAAAGTGCTTTAGATTCTTAGCTCTATATATTTTCTTCTGAAAGCTTAGCGGTAAAATGGGATTTGGGAACACTAAATTAGGAATTGTTATCTATGGAGTGCTAATAATTAACTTGGGTTTGTTACCAATTTCTTTAAAAATATCTAATTTCATGGCGTGTGCAGCTGTAACTGGTGAATATCTTATTTCATTCATAAAAGCATGCATCTCTTTCGAAAGCCATTCGGGTCTGTCTTTTTTCTGACCATAGTCCCATATAAGACTATCTAAAACATTTGAAACAACCCTAAGTGGGTTTTTCCTTCTATTGTCTATAGTTGCTCGTTCTAATGCTCCAACTTTTATCCTGCCAGAATTTTCAAAATAAAGAAAATCAACTTGTGCAGCTGAATCATGAAGGACATGATGTTTGTCCAGATCAACAATTATTTCTATAAGTTGTTTTGCTATAACTCTTATACGGTAGTCATTTATTCCCTCCATGAATAAATCTCTTCGATACATCATATCTGCCTGAGCAATATCTTCCACCAAACAACCAATTTGAGAATCTGGCAATACAAAAGATTCATAAAGTGATACTGTATAGTCGGAGCTTTGTAATCGAGAAAAAATTAATTTGCTCCTTTCAAATCTATCTTTGTTTTTTAATAGATCCACCACCTCAATAGCAAAATTTTTATGATTCTTGTTCGAATAAGCGTAAATAATTTCTGAAAACGCTCCTGCTCCTAATACATGCCCAATTTTATATTCTCTCAAATTGAAACTTTCACTAATGTCCTTACTTGATAAGCCAATAATCTTGGAGAACCTTAGTGAAGTTATTGATTCCGCATCAACTTTTAAATCAATTGAATCTGGAGGAATGAGCCATTCATTTTTCCATGAATAAATAGTAACCCCCATTACAGCTGACTCTTCTACACAAATCTAAATTAAATTGAACTTTTTTAAAACCCGTTGATCTGATCAAGAAATTCCTTCACAAAGAGTAGCGAATAATGTCAATTTTTGATCATAAACAATGGGCGCAAGACCACTTTCAAAATGCAAAGCTTGGTGATTCCAGACGAACTGAAAGACTAGTGGAAACCGCTGCTGACATGGCTCGCTGCAGTGGGAAGTCTATCGCTTCATCCTGTCAGGGAGATGAAGCTAAGCAAGAAGGGGCTTATCGGTTAATCCGTAACGATAAAGTTTCACCGGAGGTGATACGCTGCTCAGGCTTTGACTACACAGCCGAACAAGCCAAGTCATATACAGAAATTCTGGCTATGGATGATACGACTTCAGCCGGCTTTAAACATAAGGTCGCATCAGAGCTAGGGAAACTTGGCAGCGTCAAAGATAAATCCCGCGGGTGGTGGATTCACTCAACCTTATTGTTAGATGCCTTTACCACAAAAACCATTGGGCTTATTCATCAGGACTGGTGGTGCCGTCCTGACGACCCCGCAGACGCCGATGAAAAAGAAAGCGGAAAATGGGCGGATGCGTCGCACTTTTGCCGCCAACGCTTAGGTGACACTATGTCCCGGGTTATTTCGGTCTGTGACAGAGAGGCGGACATACAAAGCTATCTGCAAGATAAGCAAGCCCATAATGAACGTTTTGTCGTGCGGGCGAAGCATAACAGAAAGATCCTTGAGTCTGAATTACCCTTATTTGAATATCTTGAAACCCAGCCAGAGCTGGGGTCATACACGATAGATATCCCGCAAAAAGGAATGAAAGACAGTAAAGGGAAACCCGTTAATCGAAAAGCCAGAAAAGCCAAATTGACGGTAAAAGTGGCGACGGTCACCCTGAAGTCTGAGGGTGAGATGAAGCCGGTTAACGTGGTTTATGCTCAAGAGAAAACCTCAAAAAAAGAGGTAGAGCCGTTGCGTTGGGTGTTGCTGACAACAGAGCCTGTAGGAACCTTATCGCAGGCCTTGCGTGTTATTGATATTTATACCGCAAGGTGGCGGATTGAAGATTTTCATAAGGCGTGGAAAACAGGCGCCGGTGCCGAGCGTCAGAGGATGACTGACCCCAAAAACTTAGAAAGAGCGTTATCGATTCTCGCTTTTATCGGTGTTCGGTTGCTGCAATTAAGGGAGGCAATAACTATCCCGTATTATTTACGTAAAAAAGGGTTAGTCGAAGCGGCTAATGAACTGGAAAATCAAAGCTGCGAAACCGTATTCGAAGAAGATGAATGGAAGGTATTGATGAAGGTGAAAAAGCCAAGGGGCTGGAATGGCAAAGATGTGCCAAGCTTGAAATGGGCTTATCAATCGCTCGCAAAACTGGGCGGTTTTACAGACACCAAACGTACGGGTATTGCGGGTTGGGAAACAATCTGGGAAGGCTGGAGAACCCTTCAATCTTATGTTGTAGGATATCGGACAGCAAAAGAAATGCTAGCTGATGGTGAAATGCTTTGAGATCTGATCAAGAGACAGCCATTACAGTTTCATGTATATTCAAAGTTGTTTTTTGTCCTTGACTACTTTCAAAAAAAGTAGTCACAGAATGCCTAAGTCCCAACAGTTCACATGCCAAAGCTTCATGTGATAGAGAAGTTGAAACCTGCTGCTCTCCTCGTGATAGAAACTTTTCAGAAAACAATTTTGATAATGGGTCGATATTTAAGTACGACTCAGAATATTGAGAATTAAGTTTTACGACATAATTGTTATTTTGTATTTTTATATGAATTTGAGCAATTAGCTTGTGGTCATTTTTGGGGGATGTCAAATTGTATAAAAACGAACTTCTTGTTTGGTTAACATGCTCATTTGCTTGGGTTTCATGCATCTATGACATTCCTAAAATAAAAGGTCTGATATCCTGTGAAAGTTTTGAAGTCAGCAATCAACGGAATTCATTAAGAATGGTCAGTACACAGATAATATCAGTATGGTGAATCAACTTTCTTTTAATTGTACAGTGACAGGCTTGTACAAAGATTAATTTTTGTTAACTTTTAAAGCAAGAAATCTTGAGAGTTTGCCCCCAAGTATTAACTAGAAAATCACGGTTGGCCGAAGGCAAATCAAATTGGCGAAAAGCTCGGTTGCTTGCGGTCGGGTAGTCAATTTGAAGTGATTTTCTTTACCCATTCGAGGGCGTTCAAAATTCTGTGTCAGCCTAAATTCTAAATTTCTAATACGTTATCCAATCTGCCTTCAAAATGGATTGCAAATTGTGACAATGCTAGCCTCCAATTTTGGACTGGCATTGTCCACTTTTTAGAGGCATTCAATATTCCCGCATAAAGCAATTTTAGCAAGCTGTTTTCATTTGGAAATGCCCCTTTTGTTTTGGTGAGTTTCCTAAACTGGCGATGTACGGCTTCAATCGCATTGGTCGTGTAAATCACTCGACGTACATATTCTGGATATTTGAAGTAAACGGACAAGTTCTCCCACTTTCTGCGCCAAGAGTCGATAACGATTGGATACTGGCTACCCCATTTGTTTTCCAGCTCATCTAAAGCCGTTTCAGCAGCCGATTTACTTGTCGCTCTGTAAACCGGCTTTAAATCAGCCATAAACGCCTTTTGATGCTTAGATGCCACATACTTCATTGAGTTGCGTACCTGATGAATTACGCAAAGCTGAACTTCTGTCTCCGGGTAAATGCTGGCAATAGCTTCAGGAAAACCGTTTAACCCGTCAACACAAGCAATTAAGATATCCTTAACACCACGATTATGAAGATCGGTCAGTACCGAAAGCCAATAATTAGCACCTTCTGACTCTGAAAGATACAGGCCAAGTAACTCTTTCTTACCTTCGAGATTAACGCCTAGAATCGTGTAAATAGCCTTACTGACATAGCGACCATTGTCTTTGACTTTATAGTGAATCGCATCCAGCCAAATAATTGGATAGACCTCGTCTAAACTGCGTTGCTGCCATTCTTTGAGCTGAGGAATAAGCTGATCGGTCACAGCCGTCAAACTGGCTTCTGAAAGCTCTAAACCATACAAATCAGCCACATGAGATTTGATATCACGATAACTCATACCCATTGAAAACATTGACAAAATCTTACGATCAATTTCATCAGAGAGCTTAGTTTGATTTTTTTTGACAAGCTGAGGCTCAAAGTTGCCGGCTCTGTCTCTTGGCGTTTCTAACTCAAATTCGCCAACTGAAGATTTAACGGTTTTTTTACTAAAACCATTTCTTCGATTGGGCTCAAGATCTGAGTCTAAATGTTGATCAAGTTCTGCTTTAAGCGCTGCTTCTGTTAGTTGTTTGATTAAAGGGGTGAGAACACCATCCGCACCAGTTAAACCTTTACCTGATTGAAGTTGTTCTAAAGCTTTATTGAAATCGAAATTTTGAGTCATTATGTCATTCCTGTTTTTGACATTTTACCGAAATGACACAGATTTCTAAACACTACCACCCATTCAGCTTGTTTTTGCTTTTATGTAGCTGTATAGAGTTGGCTTTGTGACATTCATCATTTCACAGATTTGAGCAATAGTATGCTTCTTTTCTTCATACAGCTTCACTGCTAAAGCTCGTTTGTCTTCACTCAGAGCCTTAGGTCTGCCACCTTTACGACCTCTTGATCTCGCTGCTTTTAAGCCTGCTTGTGTCCTTTCTCTAATCAGGTTTCTTTCGAACTCAGCTAGTGCCCCAAATATATGAAAGATTAATTTACCTGAACTGCTAGTTGTATCAATTGATTCTTGAAGGCTTTTTAAGCCTACATTACGACTTTCGAGTTCGTTAATCATATCGATTAAATCTTTTAATGAACGGCTTAATCGATCTAAGCGCCATACAACAATAGTGTCACCAGATCTGACAAATTGAAGGGTTTGCTTTAAACCTGTGCGTTCAGACTTAGCACCACTCAGTCTATCTTCAAAAATTTTCTCACATCCCTGATTACTGAGCGCATCGAGTTGCAAGTTCAGATTTTGATCGTCCGTGGAAACTCTCGCATAGCCAATGAACATGATTTTCGCCTTTTTCAAGTAAAGAAAGTCATCAGTTAAGGAATAATCTTAACATTGTTTTCTTTACTGAGTAATTTTACTTTATTAGCGATGATTACGGCACAAAAAGGTGGTTGTTGACAAGAGTAAAGAAAACCCTCGTTTTATTTATTCCTCCTGTTACCTCCTCGATGGCAAATGCTCTTATGTAGAAAGACAAGTAACCAAAGGGAATTTGAAATATGACACATACCCAAGGAAAGCGAATAAAACTGTTAGCACCTGAAGAGATCCAAGAGCTGTATGATTTACCGATTCTGAGCCAAGCAGAAAGAGAGGAGTACTTTTCTCTGGATGAAAATCTGCAAAGCTTAGTTAATGGGCTTTATAAAGCCGAAACTAAAATTTACATGATAATAATGATCGGTTATTTCAGAGCTAAACCTGTAATTCCACAATTCCAGTTAAAAGAAGTCATTGATGATGTGGATTACGTTTGTTCAGTCTTCGATTTAGATCAGCCTGACTACGATTGGGTTATTCCTAAAGGAACTCGGTCAAATATGGCGGTAAAAGCACTGTCGACATTAGGTTTCTATCAGCTGAAATCGCCAATATCAGAGAAGCTTTCAGAGCGTTTAGCTGATGTAGCGACCATTAGCACCGAGCCTAAATATATATTCGATGAGTGTTTAGCTTTTCTCAGCCAGAACCGCATTTCATTACCTGCATACAGCACAATACAAGATATGGTAACAGCGGCTCTAACCGCTGAAAGGGAGCGCATTTCAACGATATTATCTGAGAAAATGTCAGTAGGCACTCAGGATAAGCTTGATCATATTCTGAATGAAAAAGGCCTTCTCAGTAACTTATAAGGTATAAAAGGAACGGCTAGGGATTTCAATCAGTCAGAACTTAAATCAGAGATAGCTACTATGCAGCTACTAAGGGATATTTATCCTGAAATTAAGCAGCTACTTAAAGAGCTAGAAATATCCCGTGGCAATATGCTGTACTACTCTTCAATCGTGAAAACCATTTCGGTATTTCATCTTCGCAGGACTTCCAAGTGGCAAGGGCTACTCTATTTATCCTGCTATATTTTTTTCCGATATCGAGAATCGAATGACCGTTTAGTATCTTGTTTCAATTATTTAGTCAGGAAACATCACGAGCAGAGAGTTGAGTATGCTAGAACCAGAGTTGCTAAAGAGGTTGAAGTTATTCAGGATAAGTTAAAGTCAGCTGGAGATATCCTTAGTTATTTCACGGATACAGAGCTTGATGATGCCTTAACACTTGGTGAACTGAGACAAAAAGTGTTTTGTTTGATGAACCAAGAAGAAATACGTCTTGTCAGCGATCATCTAATCAATGGTAAATTCAACCGCACAACCTACCAATGGGAATTCACGGAGAGTCAGTCAAGGAAGATAGCAGGCAGTTTAAGAATGCTATTTTGTGCCATTGATGTGAGGTGCGAAGATGGAGATTCACTTCTAAGCCAGCAAATCATAACAGCCAGAACAGAGCTTCAATCAGGGAAAAAACTGAAGACCATAAATCATGACCTAGTAAAAGATAAAGACCTCAATAACATAAGTACAGGAGGACTAATTAGCCCTAGCAAATTCAAATACTATCTTTACCGAAAAGTATCTGGTCAGATTGAAAGTGGCAGCATCTATGTTAATGAAAGTGAACGTAATCGCAGACTTGAAGATGACCTGATCCCGCTTAACTCATGGAGTAAAAACAAAGCTAATTACATTGATAAGACTGGCTTGGAAAAGCTATCAACGCCTATTGAAGAAACACTTTCAGCATTACAGCTACAACTCAGTCAGAAACTTGAGCAAGTTAATGCAAACATAAACTCAGATGCGAACGAATTCGTACAGTTACAACCTCGATCAAACCGGCTTACATGGAGTTTAGCTAACAAACGTTGGAAAACTCCGATTGATAACCCTGTTTACAGCCAACCTAAGCACATGGGGATTATTGATATCATGAATTACGTCAATAGAAAAACAGGTTATCTCGATGCGTTTAAAAATCTTGCTCTTAGGGACGTTGCGATTTAAATTTTACCGCAATAGTATAGTTGAGTTCTTAAAATCGTTTATGTTGCTGCCAGATGTCTACTTCAATTTACATTTCTAGCGAGTCCAAACGGATAATCAAACTTGCCTCAAATAAACTTCACGGAATGGAAAAAAGAGTCTTTATGGCTGAAGTGTCTAAAACGTTCTGCTGTGGGAGTCCTAGATTAACGGAAACGGAGTTTGGCCGGGGGAGAAAAGCTGTAGAACTCGGGCTTCATGAGCTGGAAACCGGGTTTGAATGCTTTGGGCATTATGAAGGAAAGCATAGAAGTGAGGAGAATAATCCTCAGCTGGAGGTAGATATTCGGGCGTTAGTCGATCCAGAGTCACAAGCTGATCCAAAATTCAAAAATTCATTTGCTTACACTCGAATTACAGCTAAAGGTGTTCGTAAAAAGCTGATTGAGGAAAAAGGCTGGGATTCAGAAGAGTTACCAAAAGAAAGAACGATTAATGACATTTTGAATCGACTCGGTTACAAACTGAAGCGAGTTCAAAAAACCAGGCCACAAAAAAAATTCCTGAAACAGACGCCATCTTTAAAAATGTAAATAAAATTAAAAAAGAAACAGCAGGGAATAAAAAAGTTATCCGTATAAGTATAGATTGCAAAGCCACGGTTAATTTGGGTGAATTTTCTCGACACGGTCAATCCGGAGGGATTGATGCGGTGCAAGCTTTAGATCACGACATGGATGTAAAAGATAAGCTTATCCCGTTCGGAATACTGAACCTGGAAAACGACCAGCTTCATGTGTTTTATGGTAACTCAAGTAAAACCAGCGACTTCATTTGTGACGCTTTAGAGTGGTGGTGGAATTTAGTTAAAGACGAACATCCAGAGGTAGAGGAGCTGGTTATTTTTTCAGATAATGGCCCAGAAAATAGTGGATGCCGGACTCAGTATCTTTTTAGATTAAAACAGTTTAGTGAAAGATCGAAACTGAGGATTCACAACGTTTACTACCCACCTTATCACAGCAAATATAACCCAATTGAGCGGGTTTGGTCATCTTTAGAAAAGCATTGGAATGGTACATTACTGAATTCAGTGAATACTGTTCCGGAGTGGACGAAAACAATGACTTGGAAGGCTATGACTCCAGTTGTCAATTTAATTGATAAGGTTTACTCAAAAGGAGTCAAGCTAACAAAAAGTGAAAAAGAAGATGTCGAAGATAAAATCATCCGAAATAGTGAATTACCTAAGTGGGATCTACTTATCATGCCAGAATGGTAAATTCTTAACTGCGAGATCCCTTAAGAAAAGAAGTTCTGAAGCCAGCAGCCAAGATCTCATAGCCTGTATCTTCGGGAACGGTGCTAATTATGGTTTGCATCGCTTGGCCTCTGCATCAGATAGAAGTTTAGGTGTTCTGAGATACGTCAATGACAGTTACATTCGACCTGAAACTTTAAAGTCTGCTAACGACCTAATCTCAAACTCTTTGGCGAAGCTACATATTTTTCGATACTACACAATAAACGAAACCGCCCCATTTGGTAGCATTGACGGACAAAAACACACTTGTAGAATTAACACGTTTAAAGCCCGCTTCTCAGCGAAATACTTCAGAAGGGGTAAAGGTGTTTCTGCTATGACGCTGGTCTCCAATCATGTACCACTGCAAACAACAGTTATTTCAGCCAACGAATATGAAGGTCACTATGCTTTTGATCTTCTTTACAACAACACAAGTGATATTCAGCCTAAATCTTTAGCAACCGACAATCACGGTACCAATAATGTAAACTTTGCGATTCTTGATCTCTTTGGGTACCAGTTCTCTCCGAGGTATGCAAAATTTAAGCACGCTTTCGAAAAATTATTTGACGTTAAAATTGATGGCTCACTTGATATAAAGTTGAAGCAGCCTATAAAGCTTCAGCTCATTATTGATGAATGGGAACAAATTCAGCATATAGCGTGCTCATTAAGCCGAAAATTTACAGAGCAAAATGTTATCATTAGAAAGCTATCAAATACCAAAAGAGGTGGTAAAACACTCGCCGCTTTGCGTGAGTACGATCGGCTGATTAAGTGCATTTACTTGCTTGACTACATTGATAGCAAAGACTTGCGACAATTTGTACAACAAGCCTTAAACCGTGGTGAAGCTTATCATCAACTACGAAGAGCCATTGGCAATTTGAACGGCGACCAGTTCAGAGGGGTAACTGATTATCAAGTTGAACAATGGAATGACTGTGCGCGGCTCATTGCCAATTGCATCATTTAGGCTCTTCGTCGTTTCATATGGATTTGAGTAGATCTGATACAGGGCTAGCAATCATAAAAATCATGGTAATAAATGTTCCTGTATTACGATACCCTCTGGCTCGTGCTCTAGCCGCTTGAAATAGACTATTTAAACCTTCCATACGAGCATTCGTATAAGTGGATGACCAGCGCTGTAAAATTCTCTCTGCATGCCTTTCCACAGTTGCAAGTGCTTTTCGAACGGGTTCTAACATCTCAATATCACCCAACTGCTCTTTTGCAAAATTAATGAAATACGTCAGCCTCCAGCGTGCAGCATGAGCGGTTTCAGCTTGACGTATCCACCTAAGTTGTTCCTTAATGGCTCTTCGTCATTTAGTGTGGATTTAACTAAATTATATTTGAGATAATAACCGGAGTTTTTTGTCGCCTTAATACTGGAAGTAAATAGCATGGATGGTACTCAAGTTTTGATGCTCGGTCTTGGAATTCAGGAACCTTGGAAGCTGGTTAATCAACACCTTGATATGTCAAGCTCACCGAATGAACTTGTTCTCGAAATTGAAGCTGAACGAGGAAGCTTAAAGCGATTGGACTCGATGAAACGGCGGCTAAACGCGGCCGCAACTATTCTTACAGAGCATCGTTACTGTTTTCATTGGCCTGGACAAGAAAGACAAGCCTGCTGTGTTCGCTGCGCCCGGAAAAGGTAAGGAAACCGTTAAGCGATTTAAGTCTTTTCTTTATGATGGACCCCATAAACTGGACAGGTAGCTAAGTTAAGTTTTCTGGCTGTAAGATAACCCTTTAGGAGGGAATCATGGCAGCAAAAAGAAAACGACATAAGCCCGAATTTAAGGCTCAAGTAGCACTGGAGGCCTACAAGGGGGACAAGACCATAAACCAGCTGGCAAGCGAACATGAAGTTGCAGCCGTTCAGGTTAGCCAGTGGAAGCGACAGCTACTCCAAGGGGTTCCAGAGGTCTTCGGCAGGATACGACCAGAGGTAGATCCAGATGCGCTCACAGCACCACTGTATCAGGAGATCGGACGGCTTAAAATGGAGCTGGACTGGTTGAAAAAAAAATCTGGCAATGTCCATTGATGACAAACGGGGATGCATAGATCCGGGTCACTCGAAGATCAGTATTCAGCGTCAATGTGAGCTGATCGGGTTAAACAGGTCAAGCTGGTATTACCAAGTTTCTCCAGCTCTGGAAAGTCCTGAAAACCTGGATCTGATGAGGCTCATCGATGAGCAGTATACACGTACACCGTTTTACGGCAGTCGTAAGATAACTGCATGGCTGAATGAACAGGGTTTTCCGGTCAACAGGAAGCGTATACAGCGACTTATGAGACTGATGGGCATACAGGCTGTCGGACCAAAGCCAGGCACGAGCCTGAGAAACAAGGAGCATAAGGTCTACCCATATTTGTTGAACGGCGTTAATATCGTGAGACCTAATCAGGTGTGGAGTACTGATATTACTTACTGTCCGATGCCTCATGGGTTTATGTATCTGGTTGCCATCATTGACTGGTACAGTCGTTACGTAGTCAGCTGGGAGCTATCGAACACACTGGATGCTGATTTCTGTATTCATGCGCTAGATCGTGCTTTGGAACGAGGTGAGCCTGATATATTCAACACTGACCAAGGTTGCCAGTTTACCAGCAATGATTTTCTGGCACCTCTTCAGGAAAGGGAAATACGCATTAGCATGGACGGAAAAGGGCGAGCGCTGGATAACATTTTTGTCGAGAGACTGTGGCGCTCCGTCAAGCATGAATGGCTGTATACGCATGAATTTCAAACTGTTCCGGAGCTTTATACAGGACTGGATGAGTACTTTGAGTTTTACAACACTGAGCGATTACACCAGTCGTTGAGTTATAAAACTCCTCAGGCAATTCACTTTGCATGAGGGCTTTAAACCACTGCCAGGACTTAACTTAAATTTGTTGATTTACTGTCTTGACAGTGGGATCCACTATACTTACAGAGCATCAAGGCAAAGCCGATAATGTACCTGAAGTCGTGTGTGATATGTCAAGAGCTTTCCTGTCAGCAGCAGAGGAAGAGTTCCCGGACGCTAACGTAACGCTTGATTGGTTCCATGTTGTGCGACTGTTCACTAAAGCGGTTGATGAAGTACGTAAAGCGGAGAGAAAAACCCAACCGCATCCAAAGAGCCTGCGCCGGGCAGTACTGAAAAATGCAGACGGCTCACTTACTGAGAAACAAAAAGAAGCACTTGCAGAGCTAGAGTCCAGCGACCTGAATACAGCAACAGCTTGGCGAATTAAGGAACAACTCCGTCGGATACGTCAAGCTGAAACCGCTCACGCCGCCCGTTGGAGGCTGACGTATCTCATTAATTTCGCTAAGAAACAGTTGGGTAACATAGAAATGTCAGAACCAGTCCGAAAAGCGCCTGAAACGGTTCAAAGGCATGCGGAGAGAATTTTACGGCGCTGGTCATCCACGTATACGAATGCTCGGATGGAAGGTTTAAACAATCTATTTCAAGCGGCCAGGTGTAGTTGCTTGCACTTATAAATCGGTTTGCCCGCGTTTATCAGCTAATTTCCGCTCACAATAAATGATTTTATAAAAATGCGATTGCTCACATTAACCGATTCTCGAAAGCACGCCGCTCACTTTAAGTGATTTTATCGAGCTATGCTATGTTGCTCACTTAAAGTGAGTCTGTATCCGATAGAACCCTCCGATAAACTGATACACATTTTTAAAACGGCTGTCTCATTTTCGGACAAAAACCATTTAGATGGACTGCTCTAAATGGGCCGCGCCGGATTAGAAAAAAGCCATCATTGGTAGTGTTTAGAAATCTGTGTCATTTCGGTAAAATGTCAAAAACAGGAATGACATAATGACTCAAAATTTCGATTTCAATAAAGCTTTAGAACAACTTCAATCAGGTAAAGGTTTAACTGGTGCGGATGGTGTTCTCACCCCTTTAATCAAACAACTAACAGAAGCAGCGCTTAAAGCAGAACTTGATCAACATTTAGACTCAGATCTTGAGCCCAATCGAAGAAATGGTTTTAGTAAAAAAACCGTTAAATCTTCAGTTGGCGAATTTGAGTTAGAAACGCCAAGAGACAGAGCCGGCAACTTTGAGCCTCAGCTTGTCAAAAAAAATCAAACTAAGCTCTCTGATGAAATTGATCGTAAGATTTTGTCAATGTTTTCAATGGGTATGAGTTATCGTGATATCAAATCTCATGTGGCTGATTTGTATGGTTTAGAGCTTTCAGAAGCCAGTTTGACGGCTGTGACCGATCAGCTTATTCCTCAGCTCAAAGAATGGCAGCAACGCAGTTTAGACGAGGTCTATCCAATTATTTGGCTGGATGCGATTCACTATAAAGTCAAAGACAATGGTCGCTATGTCAGTAAGGCTATTTACACGATTCTAGGCGTTAATCTCGAAGGTAAGAAAGAGTTACTTGGCCTGTATCTTTCAGAGTCAGAAGGTGCTAATTATTGGCTTTCGGTACTGACCGATCTTCATAATCGTGGTGTTAAGGATATCTTAATTGCTTGTGTTGACGGGTTAAACGGTTTTCCTGAAGCTATTGCCAGCATTTACCCGGAGACAGAAGTTCAGCTTTGCGTAATTCATCAGGTACGCAACTCAATGAAGTATGTGGCATCTAAGCATCAAAAGGCGTTTATGGCTGATTTAAAGCCGGTTTACAGAGCGACAAGTAAATCGGCTGCTGAAACGGCTTTAGATGAGCTGGAAAACAAATGGGGTAGCCAGTATCCAATCGTTATCGACTCTTGGCGCAGAAAGTGGGAGAACTTGTCCGTTTACTTCAAATATCCAGAATATGTACGTCGAGTGATTTACACGACCAATGCGATTGAAGCCGTACATCGCCAGTTTAAGAAACTCACCAAAACAAAAGGGGCATTTCCAAATGAAAACAGCTTGCTAAAATTGCTTTATGCGGGCATATTGAATGCCTCTAAAAAGTGGACAATGCCAGTCCAAAATTGGAGGCTAGCATTGTCACAATTTGCAATCCATTTTGAAGGCAGATTGGATAACGTATTAGAAATTTAGAATTTAGGCTGACACAGAATTTTGAACGCCCTCCCATCATTTGATATTATTCAATCCAATCACTCACTAACTGAAGATAACCAAACTGTCATCAACCCTTGATTTGAAGTATCTGTCTCATATCGAGCAACCCGACTTTGCCTCCGGAGCACCAGCTCAAAAGCC
>CBDAVB010000003.1:0-338215 GCA_965200795.1 Parashewanella sp. | reverse complement strand
TATCCGACAGATAGCAAGCTTGCCATCAAGGTGGTTAACCGACTCAATAAACTTGCCAAAGTATTTGGGATCAAGCAAAGACGTACTTATGTCAAAGAAGTCAAACAGCTACGCATTGACTGTCGAAGCTTTAGACATGCCAAAAATCGAAGCAAAGCCAGAAGAGCGTTAAAAAGGTTACGTGTTATCGCAGGTAAGCTTTTAAGGGAGCTACAACGCAAACTTCCACAAGATGTCCTTGATTTACAAAAAGAGAATTTTTCCAATTATGAAAAAGCCATTACACAGCAACGTAAAGACAAGAACAAGATTTACAGCCTTCATGAACCCGATGTTTACTGCGTAGGGAAAGGCAAAGACCATAAGCCATACGAGTATGGTAAAAAGGCTTCTGTCGTGCTCACAGAGCAGAGTCAATTAATCATCGGTGTCGCCAGTCATGACGAGCATGAACACGACTCAAAATTGCTTAAGCCTGCACTTGACCATGCCCATAAACACCGAAAGAGTAAAATCACTACAGCCGTTGTAGATAAAGGCTATAAAGGGTGTAAGCAGTATGTTGACCAAGAAGTTGTTATCCCTAGTCGGCCATTAAAACGGGACTCGCAAGCAAAGAGAAAACGCAAAAGTGAACTCTGTAAAAAACGGGCAACAATTGAACCAGTAATCGGGCATTTGAAGAGTGATTTTAGGCTCTTAAGAACTGGTTAAAAGGCAGTGTTGGCGACTCAATAAACCTTCTAACGGCTGCGTGTGCCTGGAACTTGAGAAAGTGGTTAGCCATTTTCTTTTTGCTCGAAAAAGATGGTGAGTTTTGGCTATTTTGTAGTGAAATTGATGCGAAATATAAGAAATGCTGCTTTTGGGTACGGTTCTGAATTTTGCGTAAATCAGATGCCGTACATTTTAAATCTTGAAGTTATGTTTTTCAGTACCGACTACTTAATTCAATTTCAGCCATATCCAACCAGCTTCCGTGTTTTGGCGTGTAATGAAATTCGATTTTATTGATCAGCCTACGAGCTTCTTCTGGTTCGAAGGCCTTATAAAATGAAGCCGGGGTATGAGTATTCAGGTTATCCTCAACCAACACAATTGTCCCAGCATCCTTATAACGCCCGTCTACTAAGGCTTTTACTTGATGAGCCCAATCAACGGCCGTTCTGTGCTCTGTGACCTCAACATGCCGCCAGCCCGCTAAAGGCTCAAATATCATGAACAGGTTGCTGACACCGTTACGCTCATATTCCGTATCGTATCGCTCCGGATAACCTGAAACTAAAGGTAACGGGTTGCGAACTTCTTTAACTTGTTGTTTGCTGGTTTCATCAAGGCATACTAAAGGACGCTTGGGATCGTAAGGAAGTTTATAGAGTTCTAATATATCTTCCATAGCGCTCACGAAGGCAGCGTTTTCCTCTTCAGGTATACACCACTCTTCTTTAAGCCAGGGTTTAAGTTCATTTTTTTTAACGCATAATGAACAGAGGTTCTCGATATGCTATCGACATATTTGAGTTCAATCATCTTGTCTCTAAGAAGATTTAATGTCCAACGGCAACGTCCTTCCGGAGGCGCAGAGCAGGTCAGCGCAATTAGGTGTGCTTCGGCTTCACCATCCATTATGCGTCTGCGGCCTTGATGGCTGTGTTTGCTATTAACAGCGACTTCTAATCCTTCCTCGACAAAACGCTTTCTGAGGCTCGTTACTGCAAGTGGTGAGATGTTTAGCGCCTTAGCAATCTGTTGATTGGTCAGTGGCGAATTATTCTCATCAATAGCAAGTAAAATTTGGGCGTGTCGTTTCTTATGTTGAGCAACACGTGGTTTCTTCTGCTTTATCAAAGCTTCAAGCATTGAACGCTCTTCATTACTCAAACGGACATGGTATTTAATCCTCATAACAGCTCCTGTATTCGTTGTGTTCAGGAACTGTTAGGATAAACTATCAGGCCATTATTTGCTTTTGAATGGACTACTAGATGGTTGCAGACAAAGTTTATTTGAAAGCTTGGATAAACCGGCGTTAGCACCACTTCCCAAGCTTCCTTACCATTATGTTGACATCAAATCCGCTAAAATTGGCATCGACTATCACGTCAAATATGATCGCCACAATTACTCCGTTCCTCATCATCTTGTTGGTGAAAAAGTTGAGCTACACGTAAGTGACAAGCGGCTAGGCGTTTACTTCAAAGGTAAAGCCATTTGTCACCACATCCGTAAGCATCGACCGGGGGCAACAACTGAACCTCAACATATGCCAAAGCGCCATGAGAAACACCATCAATGGAACCCTGGTCGCTTTTTAAACTGGGCAAGCAGTATCGGCTCAGAGGTGACAAAATGGATCAAGCATCAACTTGATAGCCGAGCACACCCAGAGCAAGCCTATAACTTGTGCTTAGGTGTATTAAATCTCTCTAAAACCTACTCAAACGAACGCCTGAACAACGCTTGTGCTATCGCCAACAAACATAAGCTTTATCGATACCGAGAAATCAGCAATATCCTCAAAAGTAACCAAGACAAGCTGGCTAACAGTAAGCAGCAAAGCTTCGACTTACCTCAACACCACGAAAATGTTCGTGGCTCAAAAGCCTTTCACTAAGGAGTGATTATGATGATCGAGCCTTTAATCGCACAACTACGTCAGCTGAAATTATCAGGCATGGCACAAGCGTTAACCAGCCAGCAAGAACAATTAGGTCATTACGGTGATTTATCGTTCGAAGAACGGTTGCAATATATCGTTGAAAGAGAATCTCTTTACCGAGATAACCGGAAGCAGCAACGACTGCTACGCAGTGCCAAACTCAAATTAAGCGCAACGGCCTCAGAAATCGATTACCAGCATCCAAGAGGACTGAAACGCAGTCAGATGGCCGGACTTATCCAGTGTGAATGGATAAGCAAAGGACAAAACACTTTGCTCACAGGGCCATGTGGTTGCGGTAAAACCTATTTGGCTTGTGCACTCGGACACAGTGCTTGTCTTAAAGGTTACAGCGTTCGCTACTACAGGCTATCACGATTACTACTGACACTTTCACAGGCAAAAGCTGATGGCACATATCAGAGGCTGTTAAAAACCTTAGCCGCAACCAATTTACTTATCATCGATGACTGGGGACTAGAGCCGCTTACAGCGGCTAACCGTAGTGACTTAATGGAAATCATGGACGACCGACACGAAACAAACTCAACCATCATGATAAGCCAATTACCAACTGAGCAGTGGCATCAAGCTATCGGAGATAACACACTAGCTGACGCCATTTTAGATCGGTTAATGCATAACGCTCACCGACTGAAATTAAAGGGTGAATCCATGCGAAAAAAAGAGGAAATCTTGACTGATGGTGATCAAATAGACTAGAAATGCATGTAGGTTGATGCTCTGAAGTGACAAGTGATCACGATGGGCAGGAATCAGCGATCATATCCGCAGGAATACGCATCTACGTTGTCAATTTGTTCATTAGTCGTTGTGAAAAGTGCAGGAAAATGATCATACTGCTGTTTGCAAAATTCAACTAATTCATTTCTTACTGATTCATAAGCTGTTGCTACACCTAAATTAGCTATAACTCGATGCTGCAGTTTTTCTTAATTGACAATCATGCAGCATAACCCATATTCTGAAATGTTTTTGCATGGGATTTTAATGAAGGAATTTCTTCCTGACGACCTAAATCTCTACCTGCCATATGCCTGCTAGAGTCTCGTTCTGGTAAGGAATCATGGAGTGCCGTAATTAAGCTCTCTAATGCTGCATTTGGATCATTGGCACATACCACTTCTTGAATCGTAGCAACAAGCGCTTCAACTTTTAGGCGTTCAATTAGGCAACCCACAGGCATCCCAGGGTGTTTGTTTTTAAGCCGGACAGACTGCTCAGGATGTTGCAACAGTAAATGCTCGCACAGAAGGCTTAAGATCAGGCCATGCTCCGAACCATCGACACCTTGCTGTTTGCTCAACTTGTTCCAACCGCAATGAGCTTTCCAATCTTGGATAAAAACCTCTACTAACCACCTTAATGTATAAAGTCTTGCTATATCATGGTGATGCCATGACATATTGCTAGCGATCAAGTAACGATATTCTTCTTCTCCTTCATATTTTAGCGCCACAACAAATCTCCGTTTACTATGCGCATTAACATATAGCCTCGCAGCCATCATGGTGACTTTCTTCTCTTCACCACCGCGAATAGACAGTTGAAGTTCAACACCTTTTTGACGATTAAAATAGGTATCAACTCGTGCTTTTGAGTTCTTGCTGCTCACTCGTTGATTTGTTCTTAATTGACTGACTATTTGAGCGTGATGAGTGATTTCTTCAGCTTTATCCATGAAATCAGCAGTCCCATATAATGCATCGGCTAATACGCTCTTGATTTTAAAGTTTGGAAAGGCGGTGGTAAATTCTCTTAGCATTTCTAGTGCAAGCGCTTGTTTAGTCGGATAGTTAACATGGTCAGGCATGGGTCTTTGTGGTCGCTCTTTTTTAGCGATACCTTGTCGTTGCAGCTCTTTATCCCGTTTGCTCCAAATGGCGAGATTCGGATCGGGGGTATAAAACCTAAACCCAACTGGAAAGGTTACCGTATCGGTGACAAGTACCATGAATATCAGCTCTTGCCCATTGATATACCCACCTGTCGGTTTGTCTTTGATTTTATGTGCACCTGCAATACAAGTCGTTTTTTTAGCTCGGTGTTTATGGGTATCATCAATATCTAAATGGCCGTTTGTTAATTGATAATGTTTGAATATATTGCAAATACTCGCTTGAAGTAGGTACTGCCAAGGGATTTTAGCTTTGTAGAATATCCAGCATAAGCCCGTTGACTTGAAAACGCCTAAACTTCTCCGTTCAAAAGCTGCCCAGTTCAAAGCCTCAGTCATGATAACTCCAGTGATCATCGCTCCTAATACTATTTTTTGAGTTCTTGTTAATTTTAATGAGGGTTTAATCAAGGATAACGAAACATTTAATGCATCAAAAAATTGAGTAACAATTGAAAGGCTACGAATAAACATAATGAACTGCTTGACGAGTATAAGCTTTGAGTTCACTCTAACACTTCAGACTGCTGTTGTGATGCTGATTATGCTTCGGATGCCTTAGCATGGAGTCGCAGCAGTAGTTTGACCTATAGCTAAATCAATTTTTTATCAAGCTCTAAAAACTGCAGCATCGAGTAATAAGTTAAATTTCACGACCGGAAAAAGTGGATTAGTGTTAGATGTCGTGGTCGAAACTGCTGACAGTGAGAAACTGAGCCCGATGACAGAGCGGCAAAAACAAATTTATGGCCGCGTGCCTCGTCAAGCGGCGGCGGATGGCGGTTATGCCAGCCGGGAAAACCTGAAGCGGGCGAAAGAAACGGGCGTTAAAGACGTCGCCTTTAATAAAAAGAAAGGATTAAAGGTCGAGGAAATGACGAAAAGCCGGCGGGTTTATAAAAGATTAACCAAGTTTCGGGCGGGGATCGAAGGGAACATATCCTGTCTTAAGCGACGCTGCAGGCTGGCACGGTGCTTTTGGAAAGGACTGGAAATGTTTAAGGCTTATGTTTGGTCATCCGCTGTGGCTTACAATTTAGTGACATTAGCGAGAATATCCACAGCCTGAAACCGCTGACGCGGTTGATTTTTTAATTAATCGGCGAAGCTGAGGGGTTGGTGTGGTTCATTGAAACTGTTATTACAAAAATAACTCAAAAAATAAACCTTAATTCAACTTTTAGGTGACCAGGCTGATTTCCCTTTTTCAAAATACTCTAAATTAAATAGCCGCCAATACGATAAATTTGAAAAAAGCCTGTTTATGGATGGGCACTAGCTAACGTCCGTGTTGACCAGTGAGTGGCGTTGCCGGGTTTTTCAGTGGTGGTGATTCGGATGATCTGGGCTCGGATCTCTTGTTGTTTTTGCGTATTTTTACCACCATGATTAGCACCGCGGGGTCTGTCTTTCTTGATGCTTTCTATCCCTTCGGAAACAAAACGATTTCTCCATGCCCAGGCCTTATTAATGTTGAGCCCGAGCTGTTCCGCGATTTTATAGTTTGGTGTATTGTCAGCCGCGAGTAAGATGATTTTGGAGCGCTGAACAAGGCGAACAGAGGTGGTTCTGCTCCTAACGAATTTTTCCAGTTGCTGACGGATTTCCGGGGTTAAATCAACAGTAATTTGAGCTGGCATGTTATTTTATAATAACAATTTAAATCAATTAGTTATTTTAACAAGCTTTGTTTAACAAATCAATTTAAATCACTACACTAGTAGTCCATTCAAAAGCAAATAATGGCCTGATAGTTTATCCTAACAGTTCCTGAACACAACGAATACAGGAGCTGTTATGAGGATTAAATACCATGTCCGTTTGAGTAATGAAGAGCGTTCAATGCTTGAAGCTTTGATAAAGCAGAAGAAACCACGTGTTGCTCAACATAAGAAACGACACGCCCAAATTTTACTTGCTATTGATGAGAATAATTCGCCACTGACCAATCAACAGATTGCTAAGGCGCTAAACATCTCACCACTTGCAGTAACGAGCCTCAGAAAGCGTTTTGTCGAGGAAGGATTAGAAGTCGCTGTTAATAGCAAACACAGCCATCAAGGCCGCAGACGCATAATGGATGGTGAAGCCGAAGCACACCTAATTGCGCTGACCTGCTCTGCGCCTCCGGAAGGACGTTGCCGTTGGACATTAAATCTTCTTAGAGACAAGATGATTGAACTCAAATATGTCGATAGCATATCGAGAACCTCTGTTCATTATGCGTTAAAAAAAACGAACTTAAACCCTGGCTTAAAGAAGAGTGGTGTATACCTGAAGAGGAAAACGCTGCCTTCGTGAGCGCTATGGAAGATATATTAGAACTCTATAAGGGATCTGGCAGTTCATAAGATACCAATTTAAATTTCAGCACTTCAATTGTCATACCTGCGAAAGCAGATATAAAGCGACTTTTGCAAAATTAACCAAAGAAAACGGACTCCAGCTTTCGCTGGAGTGGAGGGCGTTCAAAATTCTGTGTCAGCCTAAATTCTAAATTTCTAATACGTTATCCAATCTGCCTTCAAAATGGATTGCAAATTGTGACAATGCTAGCCTCCAATTTTGGACTGGCATTGTCCACTTTTTAGAGGCATTCAATATGCCCGCATAAAGCAATTTTAGCAAGCTGTTTTCATTTGGAAATGCCCCTTTTGTTTTGGTGAGTTTCCTAAACTGGCGATGTACGGCTTCAATCGCATTGGTCGTGTAAATCACTCGACGTACATATTCTGGATATTTGAAGTAAACGGACAAGTTCTCCCACTTTCTGCGCCAAGAGTCGATAACGATTGGATACTGGCTACCCCATTTGTTTTCCAGCTCATCTAAAGCCGTTTCAGCAGCCGATTTACTTGTCGCTCTGTAAACCGGCTTTAAATCAGCCATAAACGCCTTTTGATGCTTAGATGCCACATACTTCATTGAGTTGCGTACCTGATGAATTACGCAAAGCTGAACTTCTGTCTCCGGGTAAATGCTGGCAATAGCTTCAGGAAAACCGTTTAACCCGTCAACACAAGCAATTAAGATATCCTTAACACCACGATTATGAAGATCGGTCAGTACCGAAAGCCAATAATTAGCACCTTCTGACTCTGAAAGATACAGGCCAAGTAACTCTTTCTTACCTTCGAGATTAACGCCTAGAATCGTGTAAATAGCCTTACTGACATAGCGACCATTGTCTTTGACTTTATAGTGAATCGCATCCAGCCAAATAATTGGATAGACCTCGTCTAAACTGCGTTGCTGCCATTCTTTGAGCTGAGGAATAAGCTGATCGGTCACAGCCGTCAAACTGGCTTCTGAAAGCTCTAAACCATACAAATCAGCCACATGAGATTTGATATCACGATAACTCATACCCATTGAAAACATTGACAAAATCTTACGATCAATTTCATCAGAGAGCTTAGTTTGATTTTTTTTGACAAGCTGAGGCTCAAAGTTGCCGGCTCTGTCTCTTGGCGTTTCTAACTCAAATTCGCCAACTGAAGATTTAACGGTTTTTTTACTAAAACCATTTCTTCGATTGGGCTCAAGATCTGAGTCTAAATGTTGATCAAGTTCTGCTTTAAGCGCTGCTTCTGTTAGTTGTTTGATTAAAGGGGTGAGAACACCATCCGCACCAGTTAAACCTTTACCTGATTGAAGTTGTTCTAAAGCTTTATTGAAATCGAAATTTTGAGTCATTATGTCATTCCTGTTTTTGACATTTTACCGAAATGACACAGATTTCTAAACACTACCCTGGAGTGACGGCATATTTGGTATGAACTCTTCTGCGACGTCCCTAAGTTAAGTTTCTTGTTTCAGCTTCTTGTTCGATGGGTTTTTCAACCATTTCAGCCAAGAATACTTTATCTTGTCTAACCATAGTGTCGAGCCGATTTTTGTGTATTGGATTCAAATATACCCAAGCAAATTCAAGTTGCAGATGTGAACGTTTGAAAGTTGTCAGTAATCCTACTCGTTAAAGTATCCGCGATTTCTGGAAGTTTGACATCGAAAAAATGATTTATCCGTTTTCGGAATTCTTTGGCTGAAGCAAAATATTCATTATTTCTCACATGCTCATTCATTACTTTCCAGAGCCGCTCAATTGGGTTTAAATTCGGACTGTATGGTGGTAAGTAATGAAGCTCGATTTTCAGCTCCTTTGCTTTTTCTTTTACGCTGCCTGCTCGGTGATAAGCAGCACCATCTAAGATGAGGTGAATACGCTCAGCTTTAGAATGTTGAGCTTTCAGTTTTACTGAAAAATCCACAACAGATTCTTGGTTGACGCGCTCATATTGAGCTGTCACAGTTTCAGCCGACTTCCCCAGCTGAATGCCACCAATAATATTCAAACGAGTACGGCTGCCTGTGGTGTTAATCAGCTTATCTTCACCTCTTTTTATCCAACCGTAAGACAGCTTTGTTGCCATGGTAGGATGGACAGCGTCCGTAAATAAATTGGCTCATTATCAGGCTTTTCGGCCTTTAATGTCTCGTATTTTTCTTTAAATTCGGCTTGCTTTTGCTCATCAAATTTATGGGGAACACCCTTAGGCTTTTTGTAACTGAAGCCATTGCGATGCAGCCATTTGTTTAACCCTGCAACCGTAAATTTCACACCAAAGGTTTCATCAATATAACTCACAATTTGATGTGTATGAGCGAAAGTGAATTTTGTTAAATGGGCTATCAAAAACTCGGTTTGCTCTGGAGTGAGCCGACTGACTGAACCGCCATTTTCGGGTTTCAGTTTTTCTTGAGATTGATAGTCATCAAAATGACGTTTGACTGTTGTTTTATCTATCCGTAACGCTTGAGCAATTAAAGAATAAGACCAGCCTTCTGAACGTAACAGAACAACTTTAATGCGGTCACATTCACGGCTATCACTTGACGATTTATGTCGTGATCCCAGAGAATGTTTTTCTTCTTTGTTCTTTGGTTAAGGATATTTCAATCATGTTGCTATGATGTTCTCATTACAGAAAATTGCAAGCCTTTGTTTGAAAAAATCGCATCTTGAATGATCACGGGTATAAACTGATACTCATTTTTAAAATGGCTGTCTCATTTTTGGACAAAAACCATTTAGATGGACTGTTCTAAACTGGCTGCGCCGGATTAGAAAAAATCCATCATTTGATATTATCCAATCCAATCACTCACTAACTGAAGATAACCAAACTGTCATCAACCCTTGATTTGAAGTATCTGTCTCATATCGAGCAACCCGACTTTGCCTCCGGAGCACCACCTCAAAAGCCGCGCGGTAATGAATGCCATGTCGATACCCCGTAATTAACCTAAGCATGTTAATATTTTTTTGGTCTTTTGTACTATTCAGGTGCTTCATTAAAACAGCGACGGCCACATCCGTGGTGATAATCTCGCTAATTTTCAGGATACCCGCTTTTCCCGTTAATGCGCTGCGGTGAAAATCAATTGTCAAACAGTTCGGCTTTGATTCACCTTCTTGTATGCCAAGGGTACCGCATAAGACCTTCTTCTCCACAAGGTTGTCTAAAAGGGAAAAAGCACGAGACTGGTATTTTTCCGCTGTATCTTTTATTGAACAAAATAAGGCGACATTAGCATAGGCGCTTATCAGCGCTTCCAAGGTGGTGACGTCTTGTGTCAGCTTTAACGTCTCGAACAAGGCCGCCGCGTCTTCTGCTTTTTTTATCCAGTAAAGCCCGGCATCGTGGCGGGCCGCATTACCGTAGGCCGTAATAAGAGCATTCAAGGTGGTGACGTCTTGTGTCAGCTTTAACGTACCGAACAAGGCCGCCACGTCTTCTGCTTTTTTTATCCAGTAAAGCCCGGCATCGTGGCGGGCCGCGTTACCGTAGGCCGTAATACGAGCATTCAAGGTGGTGACGTCTTGTGTCAGCTTTAACGTCTCGAATAAGGCCGCCGCGGCTTCTGCTTTTTTTATCCAGTAAAGCCCGGCATCGTGGCGGGCCGCGTTACCATAGGCCGTAATACGAGCACTCAAGGTGGTGACGTTTTGTGTCAGCTTTAACGTCTCGAATAAGGCCGCCGCGACTTCTGCTTTTTTTATCCAGTAAAGCCCGGCATCGTGGCGGGCCGCGTTACCATAGGCCGTAATACGAGCACTCAAGGTGGTGACGTCTTGTGTCAGCTTTAACGTCTCGAACAAGGCCACCACGGCTTCTACTTTTTGTATCCAGTTAAGCCCGGCATCGTGGCGAGCCGCGTTACCGTAGGCCGTAATAAGAGCACTCAAGCTGGTGACGTTTTGTGTCAGCTTTAACGTACCGAACAAGGCCGCCGCGTCTTCTGCTTTTTGTATCCAGTAAAGCCCGGCATCGTGGCGGGCCGCATTGCCATAGGCTGTGATGCAGGCACTTAAAATAGGAACATCAACAGGAATACCCGCATGCAACGCATATCGGATAAGGCACTCGACAATAACGGGGGAGCCATTGTCATCTGCTTTTTTTATGTTGGAATTTAACACCTTCAGTACATTGCGGTTGCCATAATCCGAACTATGACGACTTAATATTCTCTTTATATCGTAACCGAGGAAATCCCGATATACTTCTCTTTGTTCAGAAGGCTGAAGAAATGAGCGTGTGAAGGCATTGAACTCTTCAAATGAAGTGCGTGTTGACCATTGAAAGCCGTCTCTGCTTTGCATTGAACGATGAGAATACTGTGCTCCTTGCGATTCAATACGTCGATAGCCTTGATGAAAATGTTTCGCTCGGGCAGCGCCGGCCTTTTCGGGGGCGTAGCTTTCGTTAGAACGGTGTCCCAACCGGACGAGTTTTTGTTCTTTACCTTTATCTTGATAACTTTGAACGCGGCGCTCCGCTTTGCCGGTCGCACCACTCCCTGTGGAGTCAAGACGGTTTAATCCTGATGCCATCTTTTAACTGAGAGGAGAGTAAGTAGTCGCTTAAAAGTTTTTAACTCAAGAAATTTATAAAAACTTTGCGGTGTATCATAAAATAGTACTTTCAGTTCATATTTTTATTTTATTCGAGCGTTATAATGAAAAGAGTCGTACGCATTTTTGTTAAGTAATAAAAATTCTCAATAAAACAGACAGCTGAAATCTTTGAGGTGTGCGAAATTACGGTATCAAAGCGGATTGATGCCTGGTATGAGCAAGGCGTATCAAGCTTGTTTGATGACAGACGCTCCGGGCGCCCGGGAATTTATTCTCAAGATGAAGAGCTGCCCCAAAATTTAAGGCAATCAATAAGATGAACGGTCTGCCAAAAAAAGTTATCATAAATTATACAATTGGAGGCAGTTATGAGTAAGAAACGTAAAAATCACTCACCACAGTTCAAAGCGAAAGTTGCATTAGCGGCTGCAAAAGGCGATAAAACGCTATCAGAACTTGCAAGTCAGTTTAACCGACATCCGACTCAAATTACCAATTGGAAGAAAGAACTCATAGGAAATGCCGCCTTGCTTTTCGAGCGGGGTAACAAGAAACCCCGGCGGTCAGATGATGTTGAAAAACCGCAAGCTAAGATTGGTCAATTGACCATGGAGAACGATTTTTTAGCCAAGGTGCTCGGTCATTAGTTTGAGCCCGGCGAAAGGGAAAGCCGGACAAAACCATCAAGCTGAGCATCACTCGGCAATGCCAAATTCTTTCGATATCACGTTCAAGTGCTTACTATCGGGGAGCGGGTATTTCTGAGGAGGAATTACGGTTGAGAAGAGCCATTGATGAAATACACCTGAAATACCCGTATATGGGCTGCAGGCGTATTAAAAACGAGCTGGCTAAGCGCTGTCTCTTGATCAGATCTCAAAGCATTTCACCATCAGCTAGTACTCCGTCCATTTGAATTCAATACTTCAAGCTCTTTTGCTAAGCCTTAGTCATAGGAGAGCTAAAAATCTTGTATTGATTTTTATTGTTTTAAACTCTTATACAACTTTTATTCACAACTAATTAATAAGTCTGTAATTTCTGAACAAAATGCTTCCTCCCACCCTTTGGCAAGCCAGTAGGACTCTAGCTTTTTTCATTTTGATTAACGAAAGTGTAACAGGATTTCGTTAATCAGTTTAATTCTGTTAAAAGGCTAACTGTACCCTGGAAGGACGGGGTAAAGCTTCTTTAACTTGATACGTGCCTCCTCAGTTGTGAACTGCCAAATCATCTTAGCCTTGGACTCATTGCGTTGGGTGACCCAGGCTTCAACTTCACAGTTTAGTGTTTCCTGATCCGGTATTCTTCGGTTTAAGCATTGTCTGCTCAAGATACTTAATTCAATTTCAGCCATATCCAACCAGCTTCCGTGTTTTGGCGTGTAATGAAATTCGATTTTATTGATCAGCCTACGAGCTTCTTCTGGTTCGAAGGCCTTATAAAATGAAGCCGGGGTATGAGTATTCAGGTTATCCTCAACCAACACAATTGTCTCAGCATCCTTATAACGCCCGTCTACTAAGGCTTTTACTTGATGAGCCCAATCAACGGCTGTTCTGTGCTCTGTGACCTCAACATGCCGCCAGCCCGCTAAAGGCTCAAATATCATGAACAGGTTGCTGACACCGTTACGCTCATATTCCGTATCGTATCGCTCCGGATAACCTGAAACTAAAGGTAACGGGTTGCGAACTTCTTTAACTTGTTGTTTGCTGGTTTCATCAAGGCATACTAAAGGACGCTTGGGATCGTAAGGAAGTTTAGGGATCTGGCAGTTCATAAGATACCAATTTAAATTTCAGCACTTCAATTGTCATACCTGCGAAAGCAGATATAAAGCGACTTTTGCAAAATTAACCAAAGAAAACGGACTCCAGCTTTCGCTGGAGTGACGGCATATTTGGTATGAACTCTTCTGCGACGTCCCTTAAGCGAATACAACCTTATAGCGCTGGCTTCTTCCCCCTGCTTCACTTTTGCACAAGCAGCCCTGTTCAACTAAATAAACGAGGTGCCGAGTCGCTGTGGCTCGGCTCACTTTAGCCACCTTTTGATATTGGCTGCTACTGATCCCCTCAGCAAAATCACCATCAAGTAAACGATTCAGTACTTTGACTTGTTCTTGAATCAAAGCGGTCTGATCGACACGTTGCCAAAACTGGGTTTTAGCGACCGTCTGCTCAATCTCTTTTAACGTATCGAGCAGGGTTTGATTCAAGGTCTCTAAAAACCACCTGATCCAAGGCGTAATGTCCAACGTGCCCTTTTGGCTGTTTTCTAAGATGTTGTAATAGCCTTTGCGTTTTTCCAGGATGCTCACCGACATGGCATATAAACGTATCGATTGGTTTTCAGCCTGGGCTAAGGCTAAATCGGTCAGTAAGCGAGTGATACGCCCATTGCCGTCGTTTAAAGGCAAACCATAAGTGGGCAATAGCAGCACGAACCAGTGGGTTGAGTGATGCGTCCAACCTCGATGCATTAAACCAATCAATAAACTTATCCAGCTCTGACTCTAGTCCGGCTCTTGGCGGCGCTTCAAAGTGAATAGCGGGTTATCCAATCGGCCAGACACCACTTGCATTGGCATCTCACCTCGCAGAGTGCCACCAGTAATAGGATTAAGTACTGGTTGAACAATTGGGAAAAGTAATAAGTGTCAATGCAATATACGGTCTAAGGTGAGTGGTTGGTTCCAGTTATCAATGGCATCGACCATCATCTCGGCCAAGCCTTCAGTCTGCGGAGATGTTGGATAGGGCTTTGCTTCTTGCACACCCAGCTTATTCGCCAGATAAGAGCGCACTGAGCTGGCATTGAGCTGGCATTGAGCTGTTCGCCTTCAATAGCACCAGAATGAAGGATATTAGCCAGCAAAGTATTTAGGGTGACTTGTTTATCCGCTCGCCCCATTTGTCCTAGCAACTTACCTTGATTAAAATTTACCTCACATAACAACTCATGGGTCGCTTCATGATCCCAATAAAAAATGAGGCCAATCGGGTTGCTGCCAGTTCCACATAATTCACTCCTGAGGTAAATATTAATTTTATTCTAATCATGGTTTGAGGCAAATACAAAATTATTTGAATCATTTCGTGAGTTGAATAGAGTGTTCAATTGCCTCAATATTGTGAAGCGAAGGTCTATCGATTTATCAATAGCATGACTAACGTCATTAAAGATTCTGGTTAGCGTACCATTATTAACTTAGCACCTTAATTTATATCAAAGCTATATAAAACAGATGGTTAACATAGGAAAAACGAGCTTATATGGGCGGCATAAAAGTAAAATATTAATTTTATATATGTTTATATAATGTTTATATAATTGTTTTCTGCTTATTTACTGCCGATTTTAACATATTGAAATAAAGCTGATTTATTTTTAAAAAGTAATATTAAAGTTATACAGTTGCGAACGTGATTTAGCCGCCTACAGTTAACTAATTGAAAATAAATATTTAAATAAAACAGTAGGGGTGTCACTAGGGGTATCATGTATTTTATAATTTTCAACCATATGATTTATAAGGTTTATTATGCGTGCCGGGCAGCGTGATGTAAGCCGAGCAAGCCTAAATTAGCTCATTATAAATCAATGCCTTACAAAGCTGCGTGGACAGTGATGTAGACAAAAAAGGATGCCAAGTCATAGACAGCGGCATCCTTTTTCAGTTATGAAATGGTGACTATTTGCAATATTCATTCGCAGTCCAGTTGTTTTCGTCCATTAAATGGCATGATTCGCAGATTGCCTCCTGAATTTCATCAAACAGCCAATCTTACATGTCACTGACAGCCTCTGATACATCAGGATGAATATCTTCATCATTCCAAGCTATAAAGGCGAATGGATAAAAGCGTTCCGCATCACTTTCACGATGGAAATACTCATCAACCATCAATTCATCCGTTAATTTTGCAGCGTCTTTTGGGTTAGCAAACTTTCCCTCTAATCTGCCTGTAGGTGAAATGGCTTTATAAATGCCGTGTCTCAACAATTTACCAGTATCTTCATCTGTAATCGGCTCTTTGGTGCAGTGAATCCCATGATAACCACTAATGGGTTCAGACTGTTTGGCTAGGTTATTCTGTCTCATTGAACACGGTTGCCTCTGGTATTATCAAGCGGGTCAGCGTTGATATGGTCAACTTCTTGTTTATTGATTGGATTTATAAGAATACGGTGAAGATAATCCTGTGTTTGGCTGGAACGGGCGACATATTGACCATCATGGCGCCCATGAGCATAAAACGAATGATCATTTAGCAACTCAATATCAGATAAGCTGATAATGGCTCTCTTGCGCTTACCCAGGCTAATCAGGGCAACATACTGTCCTTGATATGATGCTATCTCGACTTTGCGTTTATGCTTACCGTAGCCATTTCTTAAAATTGTCATCATTACCTCCTTGTGACAATAAGTTGCAATGTAACGCATTGTTACACCGTTTGTAACAACTTAATTCCTTGCTACTACTGATAAAAAGTCAGTTTGTAACATTGCAACATTTCGAATTGAAAAATTAAATACATACATATAAGTTGGATCTATTACCGCCAGCGCATTTTACCAACATGTTGGTAATGGCAGTGACTTTAAAAATGGCCGTTGCGTATCAGCGTCAGCGGGACTCGTACCAAGACAGCATAGTTCCGGTGGTAAAGACAAGCTCCTCGGAATAAGTAAGCGAGGCGATTCCTATCTAAGATGCTTGCTGATCCGGGGGGCAAAAGCGGTTATCAGAACCAATGCTGACAAAGACACTCCTCTGGCCAACCGGATACGAAGGCCAGAGGAAAAAAGAGGCCGAAATAAAGCTGCTGTTGCCCTTGCAGACAAAATGGCTCGCATAGGCCGGGCAATACTCAAAAATGATAGCCATTATCAGGCCGAGTATACCGCTTGATTAACATTAGAATTTAATAAGCAAAATGATCAAACCCAAGGGTTGCTAAATAAAAAGTAACCGATGACAAACCGGTAAGACCGGCATATCGAAACCCTGAAACTGTCGATGAGTTTAGAACCCGAAGTAACGATTAGGACGATATGCGCGAAGTTCATCAAGGCTCGAAACTCAAAGAGTTTCACTAATGAAGCCGGATATACGAACGCAGACCTATCCCTGTCAAAAGCTATTTTCTGGCTCTTCGTCGTTTAGTGTGGATTTAATGGATTTATTTCTGAGATAATAAACCCAGTTTTGCAGTCAAGAGTTGGAAGTAAATACATGGATGGAAATCAAGTTTTGATGCTCGGCCTTGGTATAGAAGCGCCTTGGAAGTTGGTTAACCAACACCTGGATATATCAGCCTCACCTAATGAACTTGTTCTCGAAATTGAAGCTGAACGAGGAAGCTTGTATCCCTGCCCGACTTGCTCAAAAGCTTGTCCGGCACATGACTTTAAATCGCTGACCTGGCGTCATCTCAATTTCTTTCAGCATCACTGTTATATCAAAGCAAACGTCCCGAGAACTCGATGTGCTGAGCATGGCGTTAAGCGTGTCAATGTCCCTTGGGCGAGAGCGGGTAGTAAATTCACGTTATTGTTCGAACAATCTGTATTGGTACCGGCTCGTGAAATGCCGGTTAAGGCATGTGCTGAATATGTTGGAATTCGTGACAAACGTATTTGGCGCATCATCAAACACTACGTCAGCAAGGCATTAGCATTGATGGACTTGTCAGCACTTAAAGCTATTGGATTCGATGAAACGGCGGCTAAACGTGGCCACAACTATGTTACTGTTTTCATTGATATGGACAAGAAAGACAAGCCTGTTGTGTTCGCTACGCCCGGAAAAGGTAAGGAAACCGTTAAGCGATTTAAGTCCTTTCTGACAGAGCATCAAGGCAAAGCAGATAATGTACTTGAAGTCGTGTGTGATATGTCAAGAGCCTTTCTGTCAGCAACAGAGGAAGAGTTCCCGGATGCTAACGTAACGGTTGATTGGTTCCATGTTGTGCAACTGTTTACTAAAGCGGTTGATGAAGTACGTAAAACGGAGAGAAAAATCCAACCGCATCCAAAGAGCCTGCGCTGGGCAGTACTAAAAAATGCAGATGGCTCATTTACTGAGAAACAAAAAGAAGCACTTGCAGAGCTAGAATCCAGCGACCTGAATACAGCAACAGCTTGGCGGATTAAGGAACAACTTAGGTGGATACGTCAAGCTGAAACCGCTCATGCTGCACGCTGGAGGCTGACGTATTTCATTAATTTTGCAAAAGAGCAGTTGGGTGATATTGAGATGTTAGAACCCGTTCGAAAAGCACTTGCAACTGTGGAAAGGCATGCAGAGAGAATTTTACAGCGCTGGTCATCCACTTATACGAATGCTCGTATGGAAGGTTTAAATAGTCTATTTCAAGCGGCTAGAGCACGAGCCAGAGGGTATCGTAATACAGGAACATTTATTACCATGATTTTTATGATTGCTAGCCCTGTATCAGATCTACTCAAATCCATATGAAACGACGAAGAGCCTATTTTTTTTACTTGCAATACAATATCGGAGGAGACCATACACGACAGTTTTTTATGCCGGTAATGACCACACCGCGCTTTGTGTGCCCTGTATAAGCCAAAAATAAACGGCGGCAAAACTGGCAAGTTAATTCGGGACAGTTCTTTATGTCGTTATCAGGCTTTTTGTCGTCTGCCTGCCTGAGCCTGAGCCTGAGCGGAAGAACAGGCTGCGAACCGTTACTCAATAACTTCTTCGGCGGAGCCGTTCTTTCGCTTGAAGGTGGTTTCATTCATCACAAAACTCTTCTATAGTGTTTCACATTGCCATATTTATATATTTAGCTATGCCATCAATAATTTATCGCTTGCTGTTAACGTCCTTGCTTTTTTCATTTTGCCGTTCAGTGAATGCTGAAGCGCTGGCTGCGCTTCCGGAGCCTGTTACAAACAATGCCGTCGCTAAAGTGAGTGACGCGGAGCAGGATTATTTACTGAGCTTTATGGGGTTATCGAAAGGCAAAACCTATCAGGATGCTCACAATAAAGCCTGGCTGTTACCGTTAACGTCAAAAACCGGATGGCAAGTGATTGCGCCGGTGCCGCATATTGAGCCGTTAGCGGGACGACTTGCCGGCATTGCTGTCGGAATTAACGATAACGCTTATATTTTCGGCGGTTATACGGTGGCGCGGGATCATACCGAAGTCAGAACCCGTGATAATTACAAATTCAATATTAAAACCAGACAGTATCAACGTATCGCTGATATGCCCGTTGCCGTTGATGATTCAGCGGCCGTCAGCTATCAGGATCGCTATATTTACTTATTCAGCGGCTGGCATCAAAGCGGTAATGTCAATCTGGTGCAAGTCTATGACACCCGGACTGACACCTGGGCACAAGCGACGCCGATGCCGGTTCCGGCGACATTCGGACTGGCGGCGGGCGCGGTCGGCCGGGAATTAGTCTTGTGTGACGGCGTAAAAGTAAAACCGCTCGCTAACCAAAAACGCACTTTTGCCGCTTCGCCGTTGTGTTTATACGGCATGATAGAAACCGGTGATCATCTGCGCATTCAGTGGCAGGCCATTCCCCACTTTATTACCCCGTTATCAAAAACCACCAATACCGATGAGATCAGTTACTATCGCATGGCGGCCGTTGGTGTGCCGGATACCGGTCACACCGGACAAATTGTCTTTATCGGCGGTAGTGACAATCCTTATAATTACAATGGCATCGGTTATAACGGTAAACCGAGCCGGCCGTCGGCATGGATGAATCGCTTTGATTTGGCGTCTCACCAGTGGCTGATGCCGAAAAAATTACCCCAAGCTTCCATGGATCACCGGGGTTTAATACTTTACAACAAAAATTTGATCCGTATCGGCGGCATGACAGCGGATCAGCAGATCACGGACAAGGTCTTCATCGACGCCGCTGAATATCCGGGTTACCAATAAGCTTTCTCAAAACCGTCAAAAGGACAAACCATGAAACTGGAAATGATCTGCACCGGCGAAGAAGTGCTATCAGGCCAAATTGTCGACACCAACGCAGCGTGGGTCGCGGATACGCTCATGGAACAAGGCATCGAAATGCAAAGGCGCGTTACTGTCGGTGATCGCCTTGAGGACTTAGTCGAGGCCTTTAAAGAACGCAGCCGACATGCTGACGTTATTATCGTCAACGGAGGTTTAGGCCCGACCACCGACGACATGTCGGCTCAAGCGATGGCGCTGGCTAAAGGCGAGCCGCTGTTTGTAAATAAAGAGTGGAGTCAGCGGATCCGTGACTGGTTCGCGAAAAACAACCGCGTCATGCCGCAAAGCAACCTTAAACAAGCCATGCTGCCCGAGTCAGCCGTTATGGTGGATAACCCGGCCGGTACAGCCTGCGGCTTTCGGGTGCGGCTTAATAACGCCTGGCTGTTTTTCACTCCCGGCGTGCCGTTTGAGCTTAAGCAAATGATCCGTGAGCAGTTTATTCCTTTCATTAAGCAAACCTTCAACTTAAATGAAAAAGTAAAACTTAAAAAACTACTGACTCTGGGCGCCGGTGAATCGGCGCTCGCGCAATTAATCGAGCCTCTTGCGGTGCCCGCCGGAGTCACGGTCGGCTACCGCTCCTCAATGCCGCATATTGAAATTAAGTTATTTGCCCGTGGCGACGCGGCCATTGCCGCGCTGCCTTACTTCACGGCGCGAGTACGGGAGCGGATTGCGCAAAGCGTGGTTGCCGAAGATTATCCGACACTGGCCGAATCACTTCATTACAAACTGCTTAACACCCGGCACACTCTTGCGGTCGCGGAGTCATGCACCGGCGGCATGCTGGCAAGTCAGCTCATTGATTTCGCCGGCAGCTCGGCGTACTTAAAACATTCCGTGGTAAGTTACAGTAATGAAGCGAAGACGGCGTTACTCGGCGTGCCTGAGTCAACGCTTGAAACCTACGGCGCCGTTTCAGTCCAAACCGCGGAAGCGATGGCGAAAGGGGCAAGAAAGTTATTGGATTGTGACTTCGCGCTCGCCACCAGCGGTATCGCCGGCCCTGACGGCGGCAGTGATGATAAACCCGTCGGCACCGTCACCCTTGCCCTGGCCTGCCGTGACGGCGTTGACAGTCAGAGATTGCAGCTTCCGGGACGTTCCCGCAATCTGGTGAGAAAACTCACCTGCGCCGTCGCTTACGATATGTTAAGGCGCAAATTAGAGCACAAACCAGTGATCGCTGATTACTCTTCCTATCAGCGGGTGAGCTGACCGTTATATACCAAAAAGGCGCGTTAAAGCGTCTTCTGCCTTTAGCCATCAGAGTTATTAACCTGTATTACGCATACCGGCGGCAACGCCGGCAATGGTCAGCATTAACGCCAATTCTAAATCCACGGAGGCATGCTCCTTTTTACGAGTGCGGGTCAGCATCTCCACCTGTAAGAAATGCAAGGGATCAATGTAAGGGTTTCGCAGATTAATCGACTCCCGGCTCCATGGCGTCATCGACATTAAGGCGTCAGAGCCGCTGATGCTGAGCAGAATATCCCGGCCTTTGTATAAGCGCTCTCTGAGCTTATCCCCTAAGTGATGCAGTTTTTCATCAGTCAGGTAGGTCTCGTAGTATTTAGAAATATCAGGTTCGGCTTTGGCATAGACCATCTCCAGCATCGACAGCCGGGTGGTGAAAAACGGCCATTTTGCCAGCATTTGCTGCAGAACCGGCATGTCACCGTCTTCAATCCGCTGTCTTAACGCCTCACCCGCCCCTAACCAGGCCGGCAGCATTAAGCGGTTTTGCGACCAGGCGAAAATCCACGGAATAGCGCGCAGGCTTTCGATGCCGCCGTCAGATTTTCGTTTTGCGGGGCGGCTGCCAAGCGGCAATTTACCCAGCTCAACTTCGGGCGTCGAGCTTCTGAAATAAGCGACAAAGTCCGGTTCGCCGCGCACAAAGTCCCGATAAGTTTTCACCGACGCGGCGGACAATTTTTCCATTGCCTCCCGCCAACCGGCTTCAGGAACCGGCGGCGGCAGTAATGTCGCTTCAATCACCGCTGAGGTATACAGCCCCAGACTCTTACACGCCTGCTTGGGCAGCCCGAATTTAAAGCGGATCATCTCGCCTTGCTCGGTCACACGAATGCGGCCGTTTACGGAGCCCGGCGGCTGAGATAAAATCGCCTGATGTAACGGACCGCCGCCGCGGCCGATGGAGCCGCCGCGTCCGTGAAATAATGTCAGTTTAACATCAGCCTTCTGACACACCGCCGCCAATTGCTCTTGCGCCTGATACTGCGCCCATGCCGCGGCCATTACGCCCGCGTCTTTGGCTGAATCAGAGTAACCGATCATCACCTCTTGCAGGCCGCCGGTATAATTGCGATACCAGTCAATGGCCAGCAACCGGGAAATACAATCGGCGGCGCCGTTGAGGTCATCTAAGGTTTCAAACAGCGGCACGATTCTTATCGGGTGGGGACAACAGGCTTCTTTCAGTAACAGCAGTACCGCCAGCACATCCGACGGATCGCTCGCCATAGAGATCACGTACGAACCGAGCGCCTCTTTGGGCTGCTGAGCCACAAGCCGTGTGGTATCGATAACCTCTCGCACATCCGGTGAAGGCTGCCAGTCAGCCGGAATTAACGGGCGTTTACTTTGTAACTCAGTCAGTAAAAACGCTTGTTTTTGTTGTTCACTCCAGCTTTGATAAGCGCCTAACTCAAGGTATTCCAGCAGCTCTTCGACAACCTGAGTGTGGCGACCTGAATCCTGTCTGATATCCAGCTTGAGCATATTGACGCCGAAGCAGGCCAGACGCCGCAGGGTATCCAGCAGCTTGCCGTTGGCGATAAGGTGCATGCTGTTGTCGTATAAACTTTTATACAGCATCATCAGCGGTTTTCTGATGTCATCCACTTTCCAGATCAGCGTGTGTTTATCCAGATCCGGCTGATGCCCTTCTAATCTGGCGTCCAGATAAGCGATGGTTTCCTCAAGCCTGGTTCGCAACTGCCTGAGCACGACCCGGTAAGGTTCTGACCGGCCGTCAACATAAGCGATGAGTTCCGGACTGGCCTGCTCCATCGACAACTCGGCCACCAGCTCATTGATATCCTCAATATACAATTCAGCCGCGGCTTTACGGTTGCGGTTTAATACCTCTTTTGTCACCTTAGCCGTGACAAACGGATTGCCGTCACGGTCACCGCCCATCCAGCTGGAAAAACGGACGGGCGCCAGATCGATCGGTAACTGCTCATCAAAATGAGCTTCAAGCTGGTCGCTCAATTGCCTTAAAAAATCGGGAACCGCGTGCCACAGGGATGCCTCGACGGTGGCGAGTCCCCACTTGGCCTCGTCTATCGGTGTCGGCCTTTGACTGCGGATCTCATTGGTATGCCAGATCTGAGCGATAAGCTCCCGGAGCCTTAATGTGACCCGATGTTGTTCAGTGGCTGATAACTTAGGGTTTTCCCGCTCAGCGAGGCAATCCACCACGGCAGCGTATTTTTGAATAAGCGTTCTCCGGGAAATCTCCGTCGGATGCGCCGTTAGCACTAAATCAATCTCCATGTTCTTAAGGCATTCAAGGAAATGGGTTTTAGCGTCTTTATCCTGAGCAATCATTTTTGAAAATAACTGTTGCATCGGATCCGGCGCGCACACCTTTTCATCGCAATAACGGCTGATACTGTGGAACTGCTCAGCCATATTGGCAAGATTAAGAAATTGGTTAAACGCTTTAGCGAAAGGGATCAGCTCTTCGTCAGGAAGTTCAGTCAACAGCTCCAGCACCTGCTGGCGCGCCGACGCGTCACCCCGGCGGGACTGTTTAGCCAGCACCCGGATTTGTTCGACTTTATCAAGAAAATCCTGACCAAGATGCGCCCTCATTGTTTCACCCAGAATTTGTCCCAGGTTACTGACATTCGCTCTGAGCGATGAATACATATCAACCGGCTTTTGTTCCATAATTTCTCCGACCTTGTGAAAGAAATTTACAGTTGGAACCCTACTCTACAAGATCCGGCGGAAAATAAAAGCCGACCTGTTGTTCATTAACGGATTTGTTTAGCTGATAACATGCGCTATTCTCGGCATCATTTTCAACATCGATGATATGGTACTGATGTTTAACTAAGTACCCGGCTATAAGTTTTCCGATATTTCTGGCGCTCAGGTTAAGTGCCCGACAAGGCGCTCGCACGTTAATACCGGCAGTCTTTCAGGCAGGAGTAACACTGCGGAGCGCTTAAGGCGGGCGTCAGAAAAGTGAAAAAACTTATTAGTTGGGTACTCACATGACTTTCTGATTATTATCTCGCGAATTACAGCCGTACAGAATATGTTAAAAACCATGACTCAAGCGGCCGCGCAGCATCAAATACTGACAGAAGAGTTAAACAGGGATGCCGCCGCTGCCAGCCCGCCATAATACAGAATAATAACGTACAATTTCGGCATTTAACTTTGTATAAAGAATAAAAAATCATAAAAGATGATATGATCCTTAAATAAACGAATATCATTATCTTGGAGGTTGTCTGCCGTGAATGAGCAGTCACAAGACGCTGCAAAAGTATTCAAATTACCCGTGGCAAAACTCAGCATTGGCATGTTCGTGACCAAAATCGAAAGTAATAACCAAAAAGTAGTTATTTCAAACGCGGGGCAGATTCGCAGTCATGACGATATTCTGACCTTAAAACGCAATAGGATCACCAGTGTCTGGGTCGATGCCGCCCGCTCGGCTCCCGATTGCGGATTTGCGGCTCCCGAGCCCGGGAAAGACAATAAAATCAGAACCGGCAGCGCGTTATTATCCCGGGAGCAAAAACACGCTGATGCCGAGGAGCTCATCGGCGAGGCCAGAGGTTTAATTAAAAAAGTACTCGCGGAGACCTTTGAAGGCAAAGCGGTCGAAGTCGCTCCTTTCGAGGCGTTGGCGGATAATATGATTGAGTCGGTAATGCAAGACTCCGATGCCATGCTGTGTATCGCCGCATTGCGGACCAAAGATGCCTACCTGCTGGAACATTCGATTAATGTCTCCTTTCTGCTGATCACTTTCGGACGTTATTTAAAGTTAGACAGGGACATCCTCAGACAACTTGCCGTCGGCGGCCTGCTGCATGACATAGGTAAGGTGTATATCGATGATTCGATTCTGCATAAGCCGGGTAAACTGACTGATGAGGAGTTCGCGGAAATGAAACGGCACCAGAACCACGCCATTGATATCGTGGCGCAGACCCCCGGACTTTCACAAATCACTCAAGATGTTTGCCTGATGCACCATGAAAAACTGGATGGCAACGGCTATCCCAGAGGACTCGAGGGTGAGCAGATTCCGATGCACGGTCGCATGAGTTGCATTGTTGATATTTACGATGCTCTGACCGCGACACGCTGTTACAAGGAGGCGATGAGCCCCGCGGCCGCATTTAAAATCCTTCTCAGATTAACGCCGTTCCATCTCGATAAAGAGCTGGTTTACGACTTTATTCGCTGTATCGGGGTTTACCCCGCGGGATCGTTAGTTGAGCTTTCGGACGGACGTATCGGCATTGTCTGGGAAGCCAAGAACAGAGATGTTTTACATCCGGTTGTAAAATGCTTTTATTCACTTACCCGTAAACGCTATGTCCAGGCGGAAAAGGTCGATTTATTAAAGGTCGATTTAAATATTGAACGCGGCATTTCACCAGGCTCGCTGGAAGTCGACCCGACACCGTTTTATTAAGTATCCGGCGATAAGTTTTTCCCTTTTTTGACGTCCGCCTCAGGGGTGCCGCGGTTCATACCAATTCAAATGTCAGCGCTTTACTTCATTTGTCATACCCGCGGATGCGGGAAATGAAATAACGGCGGTTGTATGCCGGCCGTCAGAGACTTTTATCCCGATTAACGCCTTTGCGGGAGTGACGATAGAGTCGGTATACTTTTTTCCGCCCCGTCCCTTTCGGGACGGTTTCACACAAAGCGCTTTCTAGATCGGCAGCAATAAACTGATTTTCAGCCCGTGCGGTTTGATATTTTCAGCGATGATTTCACCATTGTGCGCTTTGATCGCCGCGGCGGTTATCGCTAACCCGAGTCCCCAGCCGCCGGTGGAGCGGTCGCGGGCGCTGTCCGGGCGGTAAAACGGTTCAAAAATCGCCTGAAGCTCTTTTTCAGGTATGCCCGGTCCGTCATCACAAATCTTAATCAGCAACCGCTGCCGGGCTTCTGACACTTCAATGGTTATTCTGTTTTCAGCGTATCTGACAGCGTTACGCAGCACATTTTCCACCGCTCTTGAGAGTAACGTCGGGTAAACGAACATTTGTAATTGATCAATTTCCACGTTCATATCCAGTACTTTTTTTTGCTGCTCGGCTTCAAAACGAGCGTCATCTATCACCTGTTGTAAGGCCTCGGTAATCACGGTTTGCTGACGCAGCTGTGACTGGCTGATGGTGGCTCGTGAAAGCGTAAGCAGCTCCTCGATTAACTCTTCAAGCTGCTCAGCTTCATATCCGATACGTTCAATTTCGCCGCTTTGCTGCCCTTTTTTGCGAGCCAGCGCCAGCGCCAGCTGCAGTCGGGTCAGCGGCGTGCGCAGTTCATGGGAGACATTACCGATCAGCTGCTGCTGCTGATTCACGATGTCCTCAATCGCCGTTGCCATGCCGTTAAAAGCCCTGGCTAATTGTCCGACTTCGTCACCTCGTTTCGTCGTTTTAGGATCAGCGCGGCTGCCTAAATCCCCCCGCGCCAGTTTGTCAGCGCTTTGCTTTAACTGTTTTAACGGCTTACCAAAATGCCAGGCGAGTAAACTGCACAGCAGTCCTGACAACACAATCGCCAGCAACAGGATAGTCAGCTTATTTTCGGCTAAATATAAAAACCAGGGTTTAGGCTGGCGGTTATCAACCTGCCCGTACAAACTGTACGCCTTACCATTAACGCTGAATGTGTAGGGGCCGAAAAATAACTGCCTCCGGAACTGATGTTTTAACGGCTTACCTTCTTCCTCGACCAAAAACATGAAATGCCGGAGCAGGCGGCTGTTGCGGACACGGTTTAGAATATTGCCTTCTTGATCCACCAAAAAAAGTTGTAACGGATGGCCTTGATAATCCCGTATGTTTTGCCAGCGTCTGGATTGTATTTTACTGAGCAACCGCGGCTGCTTTTGAATACGTTTACTGGTTTTCCTCAGAATTTGCTCCAGGTGGCCGGGCAGAGGTGAGCGATCATGTTGCTGCTCCAGTAAAGGTAACATCCCGACCACCCCCAGGGTGATTGAGCTGCACAACCAAAATCCCAGTAATAACTTTATGAATATCCGATTCGCCATAGCAATACTCCCGGCCCGGGATTTACGGAAGCCAGATGTAACCTTTACCGCGCACCGTCTTAACCCGCGGACGGTGATCTTTTCGTTGCGGTAATTTCTTACGTAAATTGGATAAATGCATATCTAAACTGCGATCAAACGGCATCAGCTTTTTACCCAATACTTTCAAACTTAACGCTTCTTTAGTTACCATCTCACCGGTTTTGTCCACCAGCTCGTAAAGCAGAGCAAACTCGCTGCCGGTTAACTCAAGTAGCTGATCATCACAGTAAGCCTCCTGCCTTCTCGGATCTAAAGTTAAGTCTTCATAGTGTGAGTGTGCGGCATCGTCAGATAAAGTGCTTTCTTCGGCCGCGGTGATCTGACTGCGACGTAAAATAGCCCTGACCCTCGCGACTAATTCTCTGTCATTAAAGGGTTTCGGGAGATAATCATCGGCACCGATTTCCAGACCGACGACGCGATCAATTTCATCACCGCGGGCGGTCAGCATTAAAACAGGAGTTTGTTTCTTAAGACGTAACTGCTTTAATAAGTCAAAGCCGTTCATTTTCGGCAACATGACATCAAGTAAAATCAAATCGAAAGATCCGGTTACGGCTGTTTCAAGCCCCTGCCGTCCGTCGTAAGCGAGCGTCAGTTTAAAACCTTCCAGTTCCAGCAGTTGCGCGAGTAAATCAGCTAAGCCATGATCATCATCAATCAGCAATATCTTATTCATGATTACCCCGGGATTACTTCTTCTGTTCAGTCATTTTAACAATAACTTTAAACTGATAATCATACATTTACATATTTTTACTTAACGCGGTCTCAACCTTACGTTTAAGTCTATAACCTTTTATGTGAATTAACACTCACGAGGACAAGACGATGAAAAACTCAGCCAAAGCAAAACTTACCGCAATATTACTCGCTTTCGGTGCCAGCTGTATCGCGCCGACAGTAACGGCCGGTCAGAGTCACAGCTGTGAGCGATGCGGACACAAGGTTCCGATGATGCGCTTATTGCGTAAAATTGATTTAAGCGACGATCAAAAACAGCAAGCCAAAGAGTTAGTCAAAGCTTACAAACAGTCGATGAGAAGCGATAGAGCATCAGCGGCTGAACGTCAGGAACATTACGACAACATGCAGATCCTGATCAAAGCCCCCGGATTTGACGACCAGGCCGCGAGAGATTTAGTCTCACAAAATAACCGTCAGCGCTTAGATGCCGCTGTCGCAAGAATCAAACTGCGACACGATTTATATCAGCTGCTGACGCCCGCCCAGCAAACGAAAGCGCAAGACCTCAAGGCAGACTACAAAAAAAGACACAACAGATAAATTATCCCGAACGGCTTATTGGCACCACATTTAAGGAATGTTTACTATAGCGGATATCAGACACTTACTTATTTCGCCATGAACCGGACTTCTGATTATGATTTTTGGGTAAAACTCGCCAGCGGAGCCTCCGTTACGGTAGCTCTGATCCTTATTATCGCTAAACTGCTGGCCTGGCTGTATTCCGGCAGCGCCAGTGTGTTAGCCTCACTGGCCGACTCCTTTGCCGACGCGGGCGCGTCAGTCATCAACTTTATGGCTCTGAGATACGCAATCACCCCCGCGGATGATGAGCATAAATTTGGTCACGGTAAAGCTGAGCCTCTGGCCGCTTTGGCACAGTCCGCTTTTATTCTCGGAACGGCTTTTTTACTGTTGTTTTACGGCGGCGAACGCTTAACCTCTCCGTCGGGAGTAACCAACACCACAATAGGTATCTGGAGCAGTGTATTCGCTATCGTGTTAACACTTGCTTTAGTTCTGTTGCAAAGGCAGGCGCTCAAACACACTAACAGCCGGATAATCAAAGCGGATTCAATTCACTACGCCAGCGATATTATGCTTAACGCCGCCGTTATAGCGGCGCTGTTTTTAGCCCGGTACGGCTTTTGGCGGGCCGACGGCTTTTTCGCGGTATTAATCGCGGTTTATTTAGGCTGGCAAGCGATGGATCTCGGCTACCATTCCATTCACGATTTAATGGACAGAGAGTTAGGCGAAGATGTCCGGCAAAAGATTGTCACTATCGCGACTCAAAACCCGAAAGTCATGGGCTGTCACGATCTGAGGACTCGTCAGTCCGGCAAAACCGTATTTGTGCAGCTGCACCTTGAATTTGACGGCGACTTAAGTCTGAGGGAAACGCACAGCATCGCCGACAGGACCGAAAAAGCCATTTCCGCTGAGTTTGAACATGCCGAAGTCATCATTCATCAGGATCCGAGATAGTTTTCCTCCTGATAATGTAGTCGCTCAACAGGATGACGACTAAACTGAGCAGCCCCCCTTCGATAAACCCTATCGCCCGTTGCAGAGCGAGAACTGAATCCTCTGGCGCGTTAGGCGTAACAAGCATAATGATGAGCACGATTCCTATTTGCACAATAAGATAAAGATAGCGTTTAAAAAACTGAGCGCATACGGCCAGTAAGAATAAGCTGAGCTCTAAAATGATCAGCCAGTGCCAGGGTGAGTTGGTGTGGCTGAGAAAATGAGAAAACAGTCTGCCGATAATGACACCGATTACGGTGCCGATGATCAGTTGCCATAATTTTCTGTGCCCCGCTGAGTGGTCGTTATTAAGCTCAGTGGCGATAACAGCGATAGCGATAACCGCTTCGGCAGAATAAGCCTGCCAGTCAAATACGCGATTAATGAGCACTAACAAAAATATGATCAGCAGTAATCTCAGCGCCTGCAGAAACGCTAATCGATTAAACCCCAATTGAGGCTTGGGCTGTTTTCTCAGCGTCTTAACTGAGTTCGCCATATTAGAAAATAAAGTGAGCACCGCAGACCTGGAAAAACGCCTGAGGTTAAACAGCAAAGTGGAAAATACCGCGGCGGCGGCACCGATAACCACCTGAAACACCCAATCCTTGCCCTGAGCCAGCACCCACTGAGTGCCGACCGTCAGCTCTGAGACAATTACAAATCCGATAAGAATAATAGCGAATATCATGGCGTGCGGAAGCACGTGAGTAATATGAAAATACAATAATACCAACAGTAACAGCGCGTAAAAAACCAGCCTGACGCTCTCATACTGCGGACTCAGCTGTAAAAACAGCTCAACAAAAAATAAAGCGATAAAAGCCCCCGTCACCCGCTGCATTGAATAGCTGTGAATCTCTTCATTAAAGAGCACCACTAAAATATAGCAGGTGATAACGGCAAAATAAGGAATAGGTAACATCAGAAACAGGGCGACAAGTGACGTCAGCAGCGTCGAAAATAAAATCAGTAACGGCAGCTTAAAGAAGCCTAAATTCATGTTAAACCCTCATGTTAAGCATAAATTGTTAATTATGAGTAAGTTACTGGTGTCAGTATTCGCCAAACTCAGTTAATATTCAGCACTGTCATCCTGTTAATGCTAATAAAAATATGCCAGCTGTCATTCAAACCGTCACCCTGACCTTAACGCCGTCCGGCTTTTTTGCTGCTGCCGCTCGACAAGTGTTATTTGACGAGCAACGACAGCGGCCAATACCAATCACCGTAACTTACCCGCAAGAGGTAAACTGCTCAGCAGCAAGCCCCTGTAAGCCGGCGGTATTGAGTTCAGATTACGGTGCGCCTCATACGGCTTATCAATTTATCGCCGATGAATGCCTGAAAAACAAGTATGCCCGTCATTACTGTTCAGCATCAGTTAAAGGATGCCCCGGCTTTATCACTGACTCAGCCTGAAAACCCGGGCGGAAAACCGGCGACGCGGATCCGATAATTTAACTTTTGTTTTTGACACTTTAGCTGCCGGGCATCCTAAAGTCTATTTCAGCGGGATAACACTTACAGCGGTGACATCGGTGCCTGGTTTATAAAGCGCCAGCCGCAAAGAGCACCGGCGCTGATCACCCTTGATCATCGCCGTGCGCCGCCGCCAAGACTAAACTCAGTAAAAGTATTATCCGTCCGGGCCGGTGATTTCCCGGCCGATCCGAATGTGCTTTATAAGGCTGATGAATTAAGCAAATTAGACGCTTGTGTGGTCACTGCCGCAAAATACCGCCATAATGATATGACAGATTACTGCCCCTTGGTTAAAGGCGGCGATCACGGAAAAGATCGATCAGTTCCTTAATCAGGCTCAATGTGGATAACCATACCAATGCATTTAATCGGCCTTTGCCCAAATGAACGAGTAGCCCGGACTTTTCACGATTACCTGAAAAATAACGGTGTGAAATGCCAACTCAATATTACCGCGGCGGGAGTGGAAGTACTTGTTGCCGACGACACTGATACCGGGCGGGTAAAAGCGGCGTTTGAAGAGTTCGCCCGGCAACCGTTTCATCCTAAATTCACCCGGGCATCCTGGGAAGTTGGTGATACCAAACAGCAGTTTGACTACGGTTCATCCGGTAAACCTATTATCAGGCAATTTATGTCTCAAAGCGGCCCGTTGTCACTGGCGGTATTTAGCATTTGCGTGACCATCTTCGGCTTGATGTATTTGGGTTTCGGGCGGCAGCTTTACGACGCATTATCATTTTACGGCGCGACACCGCATGATAACCCAGGGCAAGTATGGCGCTTAATCACACCGATATTTATCCATTTTTCCCTTAGCCATATTTTATCTAATTTACTTTGGTGGTGGTATTTCGGCGGCAAAGTTGAACAACGTATCGGTAAAACACCTTTACTCACTCTGCTGATTGCGGGCGGCATCTTACCTAATCTTGTCCAGTACTGGCTGTCAGGGCCGAACTTTGGCGGCTTATCCGGTGTAGTGTATGCCCTCTTGGCTTACGTTTGGGTGGTAAGCCGCAAACGTCCCGGCTACGGCATCGTTATGCCGCCGGCCCTGATCGTCATTTCTGTAGCCTGGATTGTTCTCGGCTTCAGCGGATTACTGCCGCTCCCCATCGGCAACGGCGCTCATTTAGCGGGATTTGTTGTCGGCCTGATTCAAGGTCTGGCGGACTGCCGGCGTAAGCCTGAAAACTCAGAAACTGACTAAGCCATTTCAATGACTTTAGCCACCAGCTTGCTGATCCCTTCGTTGGCTTCCGCAATCGAGTTCGCCAGCATGTATGCCGGCGTACTGACCACTTTGTTTTTCTTATCAATGACTATCTGATCCACCGCCGCATTCTCATGCTGCCCGCCCATGCGGTTAAAAGCAGACGCCGTATCTTTGTCATTACCTATGGTCGCTTTGGCCTCAGGCCCGTAAATTCTCGGGATCATAACGGGCGCGATACACATAAAACCAACAGGCTTATCAGCCGTTTTAAATTTATTCACAGCTTCAATGACTTGATGTTTAACCTCACAATCAGCGCCGCTTACGGCATAGTCGCTTAAGTTTTTTGCCGCCCCGAAACCGCCGGGTACGATTAACGCGTCAAATTGATCAACATCCAGTTCAGTGATGTCAGTAATGTCTCCTCTGGCGATACGCGCCGATTCAACCAGTACATTTCGGCTGTGCCCGGCCTCAACTTCGCCGCTGAGATGATTGATCACATGTAACTGTGCCTCATCCGGAGCGAAACATTGGTATTCAGCACCCGCTCTGGCGATGGCAAGCAGGGTCAGCACAGATTCGTGGATCTCAGTTCCGTCAAAAACTCCGCAACCACTCAGTAATACGGCAACTCTTTTCATAATGTTACACCTTGGTTAATTTTTAATTGATTTGTCTGAAAAGCATGCTAACTTTCTTAAATGTGCTAAGCCTACAAGATCTTAATCACAATTCAAGAAAGAAAAGAATGATCACAACAAAATCCACATTTTTCATTTATTATTCAGACTGATTTAATTTTTTCTCAACTCAAATTTAAATCTAATTTTTACAATAAGTTAGAGTAAAGCACCAATTAAGATCAATGATCGTTCAACAGGATCACTCATTAAAACCCACAGACTTATCCACAGGCTGAGGATGAATTTTCGTAGCTCAATTTCGTCGTATGTGGCATTCTATTTCGCATTCAATCCTTATTTTTAAACAATTAGTAACTTATGCCGACAATTGCCGAAAATCCACTAGTCCTTGTTGACGGTTCCTCCTATCTTTACCGTGCTTATTACGCGCCGCCTCATTTAACGAACTCCAGCGGTGAAGCGACAGGCGCCGTTTACGGTGTGGTTAATATGTTGCGCAGCTTACTGAAACAGTATTCGCCTTCGCATATCGCTGTTGTGTTTGACGCTAAGGGCAAAACCTTCAGAAATGATATGTACAGCGATTACAAAGCGAATCGTCCTGCGATGCCTGATGATTTGCGCGCACAGATTAAACCGTTGCACCGCATTATCAAAGCGATGGGGTTACCGCTGATCTCAATCGCGGGCGTTGAGGCCGATGACGTGATCGGCACTATCGCTACGCAGGCTAGTCAAGAAGGCCGCAACGTGCTGATCAGTACCGGCGATAAAGATATGGCTCAGCTGGTCGATGACAACATCAATTTGATCAATACCATGACCGGCACGGTTATGGGGCCGGCTGAAGTAACTGAAAAATTCGGTGTCGGTCCGGAATTAATCATCGACTTGCTGGCGTTAATGGGTGATAAATCCGACAACATTCCGGGTTTAGCGGGTGTAGGAGAAAAAACCGCGGCGGCCATGCTTCAAGGAGCCGGCGGCGTAGCCGCGTTATTAAAGGATCCTGACGCCGTAACTCAGGTTACTTTCCGCGGCGCTAAATCCATGCCGGGCAAAATTCGGGATAATGCCGAAACTCTGCGCCTGGCCTACGATCTGGCGACCATCAAGTTGGATGTCGAACTGAAGCAGACCTGGCGGCAACTTATCCGTCAGGACACGGATAAAGACGAATTGATTAAATGCTTCGGTGAAATGGAATTTAAACGCTGGCTGGCCGAGCTGCTGGATTCCGGCGCCGGCGTCGCCGGTCACAGCCAAGAAAACGGGACACAAGACGACGCCGGAGCAAAAAGCATCGTAGCGCAATACCAAACCATTTTAACGCAAACTGAGCTGAACGACTGGTTAGAAAAATTAACCCAAGCCGACCTAATCTGCCTTGATACCGAAACCACCAGCCTCAAATACATGGACGCTAAACTCGTCGGACTTTCTTTTGCGGTCGAAGCCGGCAAAGCCGCTTACCTGCCGCTTGCTCACGATTATCCCGACGCGCCGCGGCAACTGGATTTCGATGATACGTTAGCTGAGCTGAAACCGATCCTTGAGAACCCGGGCATCAAAAAAGTCGGCCAGAATTTAAAATACGATACGGCCGTTTTGGCGAACGCGGGCGTCACACTTCGGGGTATCGCGTTCGATACCATGCTTGAGTCTTACGTGTTCAACTCCGTCGCATCCCGTCATGACATGGACGGCATGGCGCTCAAGTATCTCGGCCATAAAGCCGTCAGCTTTGAGGACGTCGCGGGTAAGGGCGCAAAACAGCTGACATTTAACCAGATCACATTGGAGCAGGCGGCGCCGTACGCCGCGGAAGACGCCGACATTACCTTGCGTTTGCATCAGCACCTCTGGACCCGACTTGAACAATCACCTCAGCTTGCCGGGGTATTCACTGATATTGAAATGCCGGTGCTGTCGATTTTATCTGACATGGAACGGCGGGGCGTGTTAATTGACAGTATGTTATTAGGTCAGCAAAGCCAGGAGCTGGCGCTGAAAATTGATGAGCTTGAACAAAAGGCTTACGACATCGCCGGCGCGAAGTTCAACTTAGGCTCACCAAAACAATTACAAACGCTGTTTTTTGAAAAGCTCGGTTATCCGGTCATCAAAAAGACGCCAAAAGGGGCGCCGTCGACCGCTGAAGACGTGCTGGTTGAGCTGGCCTTGGATTACCCGCTGCCGAAAATCATTCTTGAGCACCGCAGCCTTTCAAAACTCAAAAGCACTTATACCGATAAGCTGCCTTTAATGGTGAACGGCAAAACCGGTCGTGTGCATACCAGCTATCATCAGGCCAATGCCGCGACAGGCCGTTTATCCTCCAGCGAACCAAACCTGCAGAATATTCCGATCCGGACCGAAGAAGGCCGCCGTATACGCCAGGCCTTTGTCGCACCGGAGGGCAAACGCATTTTAGCGGCGGATTACTCACAGATTGAGCTGCGTATTATGGCGCATTTATCACGGGACAAAGGTTTACTCGATGCCTTCGCGCAGGGTAAAGATATTCACCGGGCAACCGCGGCCGAAGTGTTTGATGTAAATTTTGCCGACGTCACGCCGGAGCAGCGCCGCCGGGCGAAAGCGGTAAACTTCGGTTTGATCTACGGCATGTCAGCGTTCGGTTTAGCCAAGCAGCTTGATATTCCCCGCGCCGAGGCTCAGACATACATCGACACCTACTTTGCCCGTTACCCGGGCGTGAAACGTTATATGGAAGAGATCAGAGCGCTCGCGGCTGAAAAAGGTTATGTCGAAACCTTATTCGGGCGCCGCTTGTACCTGCCGGAAATCAAAACCCGTAACGCCATGCGCCGCCAGGCCGCGGAACGCGCCGCAATCAACGCGCCCATGCAAGGCACCGCCGCCGACATCATCAAAAAAGCCATGATCATCGTTTCCCAGTGGATAGAAACTGAGACTCAGGGCGAAATCACCATGTTAATGCAAGTACACGATGAGCTGGTCTTTGAGGTTGAGGGATCTCAGGCAGAAGCATTGCGGCAAAAAGTCTGTGAATTAATGGCGCAAGCCGCTGATTTAGATGTGCCGCTGCTCGCTGAAGCGGGGCTCGGGGACAACTGGCAGCAAGCGCATTAGGAACTGTCCCGAAATAGCCTTCTATGGTGATAAAGCGCAATCACAGCGGAAAATCAGCGGCAATTTAGCCGGCTTCGCCGGTATCAATCCAGGCGCTGAAATTTAGTGAGTATGTGTAACTAATGTTACACTGAGATTATCCGGGACAAACTCTGTATTCATCATGGCTCTGACAATAAGACAAAGAAATAACGTCATCATTTTGATCAGCGCTGTCATGATCATAGCGTTAACCATCATGAACCGGTTCATCAACCGAGCGCCTGACGGCGCTCATCCTCTGTTTGATCGAACGACGCAATTAGAGCAACTGCAACTGGGAAAACTCTGGATGGCGAGACAAAATAAGAAATGGGTTTGTGACGATATGGTGCTGAACTGCCGCGAGTGGGTCTCAGCCTGGGAGGACATTAAAATTTCTCCGCTTACCTCTGCACCGGGCACTCATGAACCGGCACAAGAGCTTGTAATCAAAATCAAGCACCGTGACGCCTCACAAATCTGGTCTTTTTTCCCTGAAGACGGATTATTAAAGACGTCTAACGACAATTGGTATCAAGTGCCGGCAAAGCTGAAGTCAGGACTCATTCCAATTACTCACGCCAGGTAAAGTAATACCAAATCTACTGCGAAATACATCTCTGTGCTAGAGTCTCACTATCTGCCTGGAAATAATATATAGTATCATGCCTGAATTACCTGAAGTTGAAGTTACCCGCCGGGGGATTTCTCCGCACATTCTGGATAAAACCCCGACTGAGCTGATTGTGCGCAACCGCGGTTTACGCTGGCCGATTCCTGATATCGCCGCAAGCATTGTCGGTCAGAAAATCGAGGCGGTAAAACGCCGGGCTAAATATTTACTGCTGGAAACACAGGCCGGTACCACCATCATTCACCTCGGTATGTCCGGCAGCTTACGGGTACTGCCTGAAGGAACCCCGGTTGAAAAACACGACCATGTCGATTTGGTGCTGGGTGATAATCAAATTTTACGCTTCAATGACCCCCGCCGCTTCGGGGCATGGCTGTGGTATGAATTACCTGTTGAGTCGCACCCGTTAATTGAGAAATTAGGCCCGGAGCCTCTGACTGACGATTTTAACGTTCAGCGATTGTCCCGGGCGCTGAGCAAAAAGAAAAAAGCCGTTAAGCTGTGCTTAATGGACAATCATATCGTTGTGGGCGTTGGTAATATTTACGCCAACGAAGCGTTATTCAGAAGCCGAATTCACCCGCGGACGCCGGCCGGTCAAGTGGATAATGACAGGCTTACCATTCTGGTTGACGCGGTTAAAGAAATTCTGGCGTTAGCGATTAAGCAAGGCGGCACCACGTTAAAAGACTTTACCAATGCCGATGGCAAACCGGGTTACTTCGCTCAGAAACTTCATGTTTATGGCCGGGGCAGCCAGCCCTGCACCGAATGCGGCACGCCGCTGTCTGAAGTAAAGCTCGGACAACGCACCACGGTGTTTTGCGAGCATTGCCAGCCGAAATAAAAGCTCAAAAGTTAACAGATTACGCCAGCTTATCCCGCACGGCCCGATTGACGCCGGCGGGCACAAACCGGCTGATATCACCTTTATGTCTTGCCACGTCTTTGACTAAGGTTGATGAGATGTGGGCGAGCTCTGCTTTCGGCGTCAGCAGCACGGTCTCAAACGCTTCGCTTAACGCCCGGTTCATATCGGCCAGCGCCGTTTCATACTCAAAATCCACCGTAGTCCGCACGCCGCGCAGTACAGCCGTCGCCCGGTAACGCTTCGCGAAGTCCACCAGCAAACCAGAGAAACCGACCGCTTCGACATCCGGTAAATCTCTAGCGGCTTCCCTGACCAAGGCCAAGCGCTCATCAAGGCTGAACATCGGATGTTTAGCCGAGCTTTCCGCCACCCCGATAACCACTTTATCGAACAGAGCGGCGCCACGTTTGATTAAATCCATATGACCATTGGTGACGGGGTCAAATGTTCCTGAATAAACGGCGATTTTTGTCATGATACTTTTCCTATTTGCCGGACATCATTACCTGAAGGCGCTTGATATACCTTTAGCCCGAATTGCGGCAGAATAGCAAAAATATGGTCAAAAATATCGGCCTGAATATCCTCGTAATGATTCCAGTTGGTGTCATTGGTAAAAATATACAGTTCAATCGGCACACCTGTCTGGGACGGCGCTAACTGACGGACTAATATCGTCATCCCTTTATGCACTTTGTCATGATGGGAAACAAACTCTCGCAGGTAAGCTCTGAACGTTCCTAAGTTGGTTATCCGACGCCCGTTAACGGGATTATCAATATCATCGACTTTTTCATTGTCGGCACTGATCCGCGCTTCTATGTCCGGAAGATATTGTTTCAGATGGTTGATTTTCATCAAGCGGACTTTGTCTTTACCGGTCAGGAAATGCACGGTGTCAATATCGATATTAATCGCGCGTTTAATCCTTCTCCCGCCAGACTCTGACATCCCCTGCCAGTTCTTAAATGAGTCTGAGACCAGAGCGTAAGCCGGGATCATGGTGAGCGTGTTATCCCAGTTTTTCACTTTTACCGTGGTTAAAGACACTTCGACAACCGAACCGTCGGCGCCGTATTTATCCATTTGAATCCAGTCGCCGACACTGATCATACGGTTAGTCGCTAACTGAATTCCCGCGACAAAACCAAGCAGCGTGTCTTTAAACACAAGCATAATCAAACCGGTGGCGACACCTAAGCCGCTGAGAAAAAAGAAAGGAGATTGCTGAGTGATGGCGGCGGTAGCCAAAATGACACCGATGAAAAATAAAAATAACTTAACCAGCTGCACAAAACTTTTTACCGGTAAACGCTTAGTCAGGTGACCCGCTTCGGCGATCGCGTGTCCCGCGTCCAGGGCGGAGAATATCGACCGGACGATTAACACCACGGCCGCCAAGTTCAAAGCGCGCTGAACAAACGCCGCCGAAACAGCATGCTCCGACAGAACATAAGGCATTAATTCTGACAGCACCAACACGGGTAATATCACAATTAATTTGTCAAAAACCTGATGGTCAACAAAGACATCATCCCACTTTGCTCTGGTGTGTTTAATGAATATATGCAGAAACTTCACCAGAACACGTTTGGCCACCAAATACAGTAACCAAACGAACACGACACTGACCGCGAGCATGACAGCGGCGGTCAGAATTGACGCCGCGCTGCCATTCACGCCATAGCTCATCAGCCACTGAGCGATATCAATGGGAAAGTCTTTTTCCATGCTGTTTTTCCTTGCGATTAACTCATCTGCAGTTGAGTTTACACACAAAGCACGGCATTATGCAGCAAAATAAGCCGCTGTTACGGAATTTTCATGCTAACCGGAAAAACAGAGCCTCAAAAGCTGAACCAAGAGCTTAGCCGCTACCCTGATTATGACGGTCAATATCAGGCCGACCCAAGATGCATTGATGAACTTTCTCAAGTCAGTCAGACCACCCATATCGCAGTGATTATCGGCACTTGGTGCCCTGACTGCCACCGTGATATTCCGCGATTTATGAGTATCCTGAACGCGGCTGATAATCCGAGGCTTAGCGCTGAATATATCGGCGTGAACAGAGAAAAGGCCTATCCGCGAGGTCACAGTGAACACTATGACTTCACTCGTTTACCGACCTATATCGTTATGCGGGACGGTAAAGAAATCGGACGCGTTACCGAGCGGCCTCAGACTACACTTGAACAAGACTTAGTGAATATCTTGAGCTAACAGCTGCAATACGCCTTCGCGTAAGGCGCCGCCGGATAACTTGATGCATCTGAGCTCCAGCAGCTCAAGTAACGCCAGCAAAATCGCGACTCCCGCAGGTAATGTCGGCGCGCGTTCCGCTGACAAGCCTTCAATACCGGTAAGTTTTGGATTGGTCTGCTCAATGATCTCTTGTTTAATCCGCTCAAGAAAATCCAAAGTAATACACTCGTCATGACCACGGAAACGCAGTAATTCCATCATCGTCCGAATGGTGCCCGAAGCGCCGACCGCGCTTTGGCGTCCAAAAGAAGTGATGGTTTCAATATGCGGCTCTAATACTTGCTTTACCTGATTTCTCAGCAGATCAAAGTCTCGTCTTTGATACGGAAAGCGAGAAAAATAAGGCGCTAAATAGCTGACGCAACCAATCGGCAGGCTTTGCTTATAAAGCACTTGCTCACCATCGCCGACAATAAACTCGGTACTGGCGCCGCCGACGTCAATCACCAGATGCCGCCGCTCACCCTGACCCCGGGTATGATGGAGCATGCCAAGATAAATCAGCTCGGCTTCCCGATCACCGGAGATGATTTCTATCGGATGCGGAATGACAGCTATGGCCCTGTGACAAAATTCACTTGAATTCGACACCTGCCTTAACGCGGCCGTAGCGATGATTTTAACATGACCGATATCGTGACGCTTGAGCCGCTCAGCGAACATGGCTAAACAGGCTAAGCCTTTTTCCATCACCGCAGGCCTTAACCTGCCGCTGGCGTCTATGCCTGTCGCTAAACGAACCTTCTGCTTATACTTGGCAACCATCTGAGGTTTCCCTTCAATCATGGTCGCAACCAGCATATTAAAACTGTTCGAGCCTAATGTTATGGCGGCGAATTCTCTGCTCATGAATGTCTTCGGTTTCGATTATTCCTTGGCGGGCGTCCGGCGCTGCCGCCGCTTGCCGGCTTACCCGTTTTACGCTCACGGGTGTTACGCTGCGGATGCTTGCGAGGAATCGCGACAGGCCTGATATCATCAAGCAGCGCTTCACGATCATACCCGCTTACCGGAATCGAATGCTCGATGTAGTGCTCAATTGCCGGTAAATTCAAGGCATACTCTTCACAAGCAAAGCTGACTGACATGCCTTTGCGGCCCGCGCGTCCGGTACGGCCGATACGATGAACATAATCCTCACAGTCATCCGGCAGGTCAAAATTATACACGTGAGACACATCTGAAATATGCAAACCGCGGGCCGCGACATCGGTTGCGACCAAAATATCTAAATGACCCTTAGTGAATTTCTCCAGAATACGCAGACGCTTTTTCTGCGGTACGTCACCCGTTAACAGTCCCGCGCGGTGCCCGTCACCCTCAAGCCATGCCCACAGTTTTTCACACATGTGTTTGGTATTGGCAAAAATGATGGCTTTTTCCGGCCAGTCTTCTTCAATTAAAGTCAGCAATAACGGAATCTTGTCCTCACCTGACGGGTAAAACAATTCTTCCTGAATGTTGCGAGACGTTTTCTCATCCGGCGCGATTTCCACTTTTACCGGATCATTCATATAATCGTAAGCCAGCTCCTGCACTTTCATTGAAAGTGTCGCCGAGAACAGCATATTTAAACGCTGCGGGGCATCCGGCATACGTCTGAATAAGAAACGAATGTCACGGATAAAGCCTAAGTCAAACATACGGTCGGCTTCGTCTAATACTACCGTCTGAATCGAACTCAAGCTCACGACACCCTGGCGCACGTAATCAATAATACGGCCTGTGGTGCCGATAAGGATATCAACGCCCTTTTCCAGTACCTTCATCTGATTATCGTAGCTTTCACCGCCATAAACCACGCCCGCCTTTAATTTAGTGTGCTTAGCCAGTAGTTTCGCGTCTTTGGCAATTTGAATCGCCAGCTCACGAGTCGGCGCCATGATGATGGCACGCGGCTGATTAACCGCCCGCGTTTCTGAAGCCGGTGTGGTTAACAAGTGGTTAAAGATAGCGACTAAGAACGCCATGGTTTTGCCGGTACCCGTTTGCGCTTGCCCTGCAATGTCTTTATTTTGCAGTAAAACAGGTAACGATAAGGCCTGGATAGGAGTGCAGTATTCGAATCCGTTCTCTTCTAATGCTGATAACACCTGAGGTGCTAATGAAAGATCAGCAAACTTTTGATTTGATAAATGTGTTTCGCTCATAGCGTAAGCATACCAGTTAGGGTTGCAACAAGATACTTGATCGTTTGTAATTATACCGATTCCGTAAAACGGGTATTTAAAACTACAAATCCGGTCTTTACCTGAGATTTCACTAAAACACTGTGTTTTAGTTGCCGTTATAGTAAAAATGACACCGCAGGCCGTTGTTTTTTATATGAGAATAAAAGCAATCAAGTCCTGAAGGTTTTGAACCATAACAAATTATTCGTAACAGCCAACTTGAAAAACAAATCGGGCAGCCCAATATACAGGTTAAGCCATTAACAAACCAGCAATGGCAACCTGACTGGAGAACATCATGAGCGAAAAAATTGTATACCTGAGCGATGACAGCTTCGAGAATGACGTATTAAAAGCTGACGGCGCAGTACTTGTTGACTTCTGGGCAGAGTGGTGCGGTCCATGTAAAATGATCGCGCCGATCCTGGACGATATCGCTGAGGAATACGAAGGAGAAATAACCGTAGCTAAACTGAACGTTGACGAAAACAACGTTTCACCGGCGAAATACGGTGTACGTGGTATTCCTACTCTGCTTCTGTTCAAAAACGGTGAAGTGGCCGCGACTAAAGTAGGTGCTATGTCTAAGACTCAACTTAAAGAGTTCATCGACGCTCAACTGTAATTTCACCGAGATAACTCTTCGAATTACAGCGGACTTGGCGCGATTGGCAAAAAATTGCACCAAGTTCGACTAAATGTCTGGATCTTCGTCCGTCTTAATGCTAATTTGTAACTAAAGAATATCTAACTACATTCACCTTCATCAGAAACGACCAGTAATCTGGAACACAATATTTAAACTGAAACGTCAGTGCATATAGTCGTGTAACACAAGACCCCAACATGAATTTATCAGAACTTAAAGAAACCCCCATATCCAAGCTAGTAGAACTGGCTGAGAGTATGAACCTTGAAAATATGGGCCGCTCACGCAAGCAGGACATTATTTTCTCTATCCTTAAAGCACACGCTAAAAGTGGCGAAGACATTTTTGGCGGTGGCGTGTTAGAAATCCTTCAAGACGGTTTCGGCTTCTTACGTAGCGCAGGTGGTTCTTACCTTGCGGGGCCTGATGACATTTATGTCTCTCCGAGCCAAATTCGTCGTTTCAACATGCGTACCGGTGATACCATTCACGGTAAAATCCGGCCGCCGAAAGAAGGTGAGCGTTATTTCGCGCTGTTAAAAGTTAATGAAGTTAACTTTGATAAGCCGGAAAACTCACGCACTAAAATCTTATTCGAGAACTTAACACCGCTGCACGCTGATGAGCGTATCCGTATGGAGCGTGGTAACGGTTCAACCGAAGATATCACGGCTCGTATCCTGGACTTATGCTCACCTATCGGTAAAGGTCAGCGTGGTCTGATTGTCGCGCCGCCGAAAGCGGGTAAAACCTTACTGCTTCAAAACATCGCTCAGTCGATCACCAACAATAATCCTGAAGTGGTTTTAATGGTACTTCTGATTGACGAGCGTCCTGAAGAAGTGACTGAAATGAAACGCCTGGTTAACGGTGAGGTGATTGCCTCGACCTTTGATGAGCCGGCAAGCCGCCACGTTCAGGTCGCGGAAATGGTAATTGAAAAAGCCAAGCGATTGGTTGAGCATAAAAAAGACGTCGTTATTCTGCTTGATTCGATTACTCGTCTGGCACGTGCTTACAACACCGTGATCCCTTCTTCAGGTAAAGTCCTGACAGGCGGTGTGGACGCCAACGCCCTGCATCGTCCAAAGCGTTTCTTCGGTGCCGCGCGTAACATCGAGCACGGCGGCAGTTTAACCATTATCGCGACGGCGCTGGTTGATACCGGTTCCAAGATGGACGAAGTGATTTACGAGGAATTTAAAGGTACGGGTAACCAAGAGTTACACCTTTCCCGTAAAGCCGCTGAGAAACGCGTATTCCCGGCGATTGACTTTAACCGCTCCGGCACTCGTCGTGAAGAAAAACTCACGACACCGGATGAGCTGCAGAAAATGTGGATTCTACGTAAGATCCTCAATCCGATGGATGAAGTCGGCGCAATGGAGTTCTTAATCGATAAATTGGCGATGACCAAAACGAACGATGAATTCTTTGAAGCAATGAAACGCGCTAAGTCCTGATTGATTTAACCTTTAACATAAAAGCCAGTCACCACGACCGGCTTTTTTGTTTTTGAGAGCGGCATAAGGAGCTAACACTCACCGATATCCTCATTCCGTAACTCAGAATGATGACGAGTAAAATGTTCCGTCAGCCCAACGCATTCCTGAGAATCCACCAGCTGAGTTTCCGCGCCACGGCTTTGAGCAGGGTCTCCTCTCCTAAAAAGGTCTGATTTTCACCGATAATGACTTTAGGGATTTCATACAGCAAAATCGCGCCGCTGCACATTTTTGAAAACCGGGCGTTTAAATCACAAAGCGCCATGATTGAGCGGCGCAGCATTTCACGCTGTTCAATATCAAAGTGGTCAAACGGGGTGCGGATATGCTCCGACGGTCTGAGTTTCGCGCCGTACAACACCATAGCTTTTTGCTGATCGGTCAGCTTTGAATACACGCTGGCCGCGCTGCTGCGGCCTAAGTTCCGGCGCATTGAATTGATAGCGGCGCGGGCGGCTGAAGAATCATGAACTTCAATGGCTGCATTCGCTGGTTTTGAATTTGATAGCGCTGATGACATATTCATTTCCTCGCTTAAGATAAGCCCGCCAGCGGCATAAGCGCATCTGACGCGACAGATAAGGCCGGGATGAACTGATAACGGGTTTCGACTTCGTGGGCGAATAACGCGAGAACGACCATGATCCTCTGCACTCGATTGACAACCTCATGGCGCTGACGCTCTTTCAGTCAGCGAATTCTGTTCATCGTCCTGATAATCGCCGATCGGCATGGACACCGCGCAATTAAGCTCTAACAACACGCCGTCAACGATGCAGCGGTTACCCTCCGCCTTGGTGACGCTGAGTAAATCACTTACCGTTAGCTGGATGCGGCTGATCTAAACACAGCTTGTCGCGGAGTAACTGCGGGTTAATCTCGGCCTGTTTTGCAACGTCGCTAAGTGTCTCAGCGTCAGCAAACGCACGATAAGCCCCGTTTACGCTGGCATGTATGGCCTTACTGTCTGTATACAATACTTCGGACAGTTTTATGCCGCTATAACCCCGAACTCTTCAAGTTCACTGATGACCTGAGATACTTTTTCGTTACTCGGGTCGATATCTAACTTATCAAAAATGATTTTCATCAAGTATTTAGAGTGGACGACAGCGCTGTAGACTTGAATGTTTTCCTCTAACATCCCCTCATATTCAAATCGATGTAAGTCTTGATCAAGATCGACTTTACCATCATATTTTTTGGATCCATGAGCGGTGGTTTTCAGGGTGTTTTTCGCAAACTATATTCTCGCAAACCCTGCTCATGATTCCGAGTTGTTCAACTCAGTTCATAAAACTGTCCGAAGTATTGTCAATTTAAAAATTAAACTAATGTCAGCTCGTAACCTGACAGACGGTAGCAAAAAACCTTGGCTTGGTGAGTGCTACCCGCCGGGCCGAGAATAAACGAGTTAGAAAGCGTTTTGCTAAGTACTCAGTCAAATGTAATCGAATATTTTTCTTGCTGAAACGCTTATTATGAGTGACTTCTTGAGAAAAAAGCATTTGACTAGATACTTACTAAAGGCGAAGCCAACGCTTTTGAGCTCCACACCTTAAAAAGCATTGATAATAAGCCTTAGCTTGGTGAGAAAATTGATAATCGTAAACTTTCAGAACTGATTAAGGAGTGGCACGAACTGCACGGCTATCAACTCACCAAGAGTGAAAAGCGATTAAAGCGTGTCAGTTATTGTTGTATTCTAAGATAAAACAGAATTATTCTATCTTTACCCTGAAGAAATCCCTAAGTTAATTAAATCTCGCAAAGCTTCAACGAATGAAAGTTTACTCCCTGTCATTAAAATATGCTTAGCGGCTGGTTGCCGTTGGTCAGAAGCTTAAGGTTTGCGAGGAACTCAGGTAATAAATAACCGAATAACTTTTACTAAGACTAAAAGTAAAAAGAACAGCACGGTTCCCATTAACCAAGAACAAGAACTCGCTAACTCATTACCTAAAATCGACATTTCGCACTGAAATTTCCTGATGCCTAACAATAATTACTTGCAGCTAATTAGGGCATAAAGATCACAACAACTATGGCAAATAGATCACAAGAACATAGCTAAAAGATCACAGACAAGCTCTGATTTTTTTAGCAGAATGCCCTAATTCTCTGCAAAATCCCACTTTGAAATGCTGGATGAAGATCAATTAACAATTCAGAATATAGACCATCTTGGTATAGCCGCCGGACTGGTTGATAAACTCAAACTGGTTGAGCGCATTGATGCTCGACTTCCTATTCTTAATCAGCAACAGTCCCATGTGAGCCACGGTCAACGCATAAAAGCCATGATTTTAAATGGGTTAGGTTTTACGCAAAATCCAATTTATCTCACACCGAAATTCTTTACTGGAAAACCTATCGAGCTATTAATAGGTAAAGGCGTAAAAGCTGAACATCTCAATGATGATGCTTTAGGACGAACTTTAGATAAGTGCTACGAATATGGAGTGATGCAACTATTTGCTGAAATCGCCAATGAGGTGTATCTCGATTTTTTTGGACAAGAAGAAAGGCAAGTGCTACACCTCGATACCACCAGTTTTTCTTTACATGGTGAGTATGACATTGACTATAAAAATCAAGATGACTTACCTGCTTTGCCTATGTATGGTTACTCAAAAGATCATCGCCCAGATTTAAAACAAATGATGATGTCACTGACCGTCAGTGGCTCTGCACAAATGCCGGTATGGTTTGAGCCGTTAGATGGCAACAGCCAAGATAAGACTAATTTTCATAACACATTAGCGTGCATTAAGGCTTTTAGGCTCTTCGTCGTTTAGTGTGGATTTAATGGATTTATTTCTGAGATAATAAACCCAGTTTTGCAGTCAAGAGTTGGAAGTAAATACATGGATGGAAATCAAGTTTTGATGCTCGGCCTTGGTATAGAAGCGCCTTGGAAGTTGGTTAACCAACACCTGGATATATTAGCCTCACCTAATGAACTTGTTCTCGAAATTGAAGCTGAACGAGGAAGCTTGTATCCCTGCCCGACTTGCTCAAAAGCTTGTCCGGCACATGACTTTAAATCGCTGACTTGGCGTCATCTCAATTTCTTTCAGCATCACTGTTATATCAAAGCAAACGTCCCGAGAACTCGATGTGCTGAGCATGGCGTTAAGCGTGTCAATGTCCCTTGGGCGAGAGCGGGTAGTAAATTCACGTTATTGTTCGAACAATCTGTATTGGTACTGGCTCGTGAAATGCCGGTTAAGGCATGTGCTGAATATGTTGGAATTCGTGACAAACGTATTTGGCGCATCATCAAACACTACGTCAGCAAGGCATTAGCATTGATGGACTTGTCAGCACTTAAAGCTATTGGATTCGATGAAACGGCGGCTAAACGTGGCCACAACTATGTTACTGTTTTCATTGATATGGACAAGAAAGACAAGCCTGTTGTGTTCGCTACGCCCGGAAAAGGTAAGGAAACCGTTAAGCGATTTAAGTCCTTTCTGACAGAGCATCAAGGCAAAGCAGATAATGTACTTGAAGTCGTGTGTGATATGTCAAGAGCCTTTCTGTCAGCAACAGAGGAAGAGTTCCCGGATGCTAACGTAACGGTTGATTGGTTCCATGTTGTGCAACTGTTTACTAAAGCGGTTGATGAAGTACGTAAAACGGAGAGAAAAATCCAACCGCATCCAAAGAGCCTGCGCTGGGCAGTACTAAAAAATGCAGATGGCTCATTTACTGAGAAACAAAAAGAAGCACTTGCAGAGCTAGAATCCAGCGACCTGAATACAGCAACAGCTTGGCGGATTAAGGAACAACTTAGGTGGATACGTCAAGCTGAAACCGCTCATGCTGCACGCTGGAGGCTGACGTATTTCATTAATTTTGCAAAAGAGCAGTTGGGTGATATTGAGATGTTAGAACCCGTTCGAAAAGCACTTGCAACTGTGGAAAGGCATGCAGAGAGAATTTTACAGCGCTGGTCATCCACTTATACGAATGCTCGTATGGAAGGTTTAAATAGTCTATTTCAAGCGGCTAGAGCACGAGCCAGAGGGTATCGTAATACAGGAACATTTATTACCATGATTTTTATGATTGCTAGCCCTGTATCAGATCTACTCAAATCCATATGAAACGACGAAGAGCCGGCTTTTAGAGAGCAGTTGAAACAAGCGCCAGATACGACAGTTGTCGCTGACTCGGCTCTGTATGTCAATGATGAACTCAAAAATGCGTTTTATCATTGGATCACTCGCATCCCCAACCACATCACTTTGATAAAGCAGCTAAGAGAAGCGGATGAAAGCCAATTTTCTTGGATTGAATTAGATGATGACAACCAAGGTGCATGGTTTGGGCATACCGAGCGAGGGTTAACGCAATGCAACTTGATGGTGTACTCAAAACAAGCGGCAAAAAAGCAGTTAAAAACACTAGAAAGCCAAATACAAGAAGAAAAAGACCGTATTGAACGTGAGGCTGACAAGCTCGCAAAAAAAGAATTATTTTGTCGTGCCGATGCAGAGCAAGCCTTTGAACAATTTGCAAAAACAGTAAAATACCACGATGTGAGTTACCAGCTGGTTGAGATAAAAAAATACCCGAGTAAAGGACGCCCGAAAAAAGGTGCTAAACAAGAGTTTTCTCACTATCAAATAGAAACAGCATTCACACCTTCAGAGGACAGGCAGCGCCCCTACCGAAATCGAGTGGGTCGATTTGTTTTGGCGACCAATCATTTTGATATGTCTCCTAAAGCCGTACTTGATAGCTACAAGAGTCAACAAGGTGTTGAGCGAGGCTTTCGTCTTATCAAAGACCCAGCCTTCCACTTAGACAACCTATTTTTAAAAAGACCAGAGCGCATCAATGCCCTAATGATGATAATGACCTTCAGCTTAATGGTCTACAACCCAGGGCAATATCAATTTAGAGAATCACTGAAAAGAAATAATGAAACGATCCTTAGTCAGACGAATAAACCGACTTTCACACCAACATTGAGGTGGATATTTCAAGTAATGAGCATTGTTCATGTCGTTACGATTAAAGGGCAAGGTTCAGCGATATCGGGTATTACTCCAGAAAAGAGAAAAATTTTAACCCTGTTTGGTAGTGAGGTGAGTCGTATTTACAACATTGCGTAATGTTAAGACAGGAAAAGTCTAGCTTCACGACAGAAGCCTATTGGCATACCTGAAATTTGGTAAACCGTATGGCAGCACTACAAGAACTATGTTTCTTTTTTGTTAATAGTTGAAAATATAGGGGATACTTAAATCCCCATGCGAAATGTGGGCTAAAGTTCGTGGTTGTCTTTTTAATGGTTGTGAAAATGCTTTTATACCCAAGCAAATTCAAGTTGCAGATGTGAGCGTTTGAAAGTTGTCAGTAATCCTACTCGTTAAAGTATCCGCGATTTCTGGAAGTTTGACATCGAAAAAATGATTTATCCGTTTTCGGAATTCTTTGGCTGAAGCAAAATATTCATTATTTCTCACATGCTCATTCATTACTTTCCAGAGCCGCTCAATTGGGTTTAAATTCGGACTGTATGGTGGTAAGTAATGAAGCTCGATTTTCAGCTCCTTTGCTTTTTCTTTTACGCTGCCTGCTCGGTGATAAGCAGCACCATCTAAGATGAGGTGAATACGCTCAGCTTTAGAATGTTGAGCTTTCAGTTTTACTAAAAAATCCACAACAGATTCTTGGTTGACGCGCTCATATTGGGCTGTCACAGTTTCAGCCAACTTCCCCAGCTGAATGCCACCAATAATATTCAAGCGAGTACGGCTGCCTGTGGTGTTAATCAGCTTATCTTCACCTCTTTTTATCCAACCGTAAGACAGCTTTGTTGCCATGGTAGGATGGACAGCGTCCATAAATACAATTGGCTCATTATCAGGCTTTTCGGCCTTTAATGTCTCGTATTTTTCTTTAAATTCGGCTTGCTTTTGCTCATCAAATTTATGGGGAACACCCTTAGGCTTTTTGTAACTGAAGCCATTGCGATGCAGCCATTTGTTTAACCCTGCAACCGTAAATTTCACACCAAAGGTTTCATCAATATAACTCACAATTTGATGTGTATGAGCGAAAGTGAATTTTGTTAAATGGGCTATCAAAAACTCGGTTTGCTCTGGAGTGAGCCGACTGACTGAACCGCCATTTTCGGGTTTCAGTTTTTCTTGAGATTGATAGTCATCAAAATGACGTTTGACTGTTGTTTTATCTATCCGTAACGCTTGAGCAATTAAAGAATAAGACCAGCCTTCTGAACGTAACAGAACAACTTTAATTCGGTCACATTCACGGCTATCACTTGACGATTTATGTCGTGATTCCAGAGAATGTTTTTCTTCTTTGGTTAAGGATATTTCAATCATGTTGCTATGATGATCTCATTACAGAAAATTGCAAGCCTTTGTTTGAAAAAATCGCATCTTGAATGATCACGGGTATATTTATGCCGTAAGTCGAGCAGGTATCAAACTACCAAAAGGACAAATGACCCGCGTCTTACGACACACTTTCGCAAGTCACTTTATGATGAATGGTGGTAGCATTTTGGTGGCTCTTCGTCGTTTCATATGGATTTGAGTAGATCAGACACCGGGCTGGCAATCATAAAAATCATGGTCATAAATGTCCCTGTATTACGATACCCTCCAGCTCGTGTTCTAGCTGTAGCCGCTCGCTTTCATAAGCGCGCTTGCTCGCGTTTATCCGTCATTTTCTGCTCACGATTTTGATGACGGTTATTTCATGGGGCTAACACATATTTGCCCCGTTTCAACTTGGATTAATTACTCCAAATCGTTTTTTTGCTTGTGATTTACTGATTTGTTTGCTCTCAGGAACGAAAAAAACGCCTCGAATATATTAAATACTTTTCAGTCATTTATTCGATATCTAAATGCGCGGTACTATTGCGGTAACATAAGTAGCTAACTAAAAGTCAGTTCATATTTTGAACGGTAATCGTCCGGTATTGTCATGACTTCTTTTTTAAGTTTAGAATAAGTTCCGTAAGCACTAATTATCCGAATTCAGGAGTAGTAAAGTTCTGTTTTCCCTTCTTTTTCTGCCTGTACACAGCTCGCTAACTCATCGTAAGTAGTCTGAAAATGTGTTTCATCGCGCTTTTTCTTAAGTGAGCGCCTCATTCGCTTGTAGCTGTAATTAAAATTTTTTTATCGTTCTTTTTACGGTGCCTAAGCTGCGTGATTTATCTGCTGAATTTATTATTAATGATTGCGCGCTCTTAAGTTGGTGAGCTCTTCATCTGCGTATGACTTCAAAAGTAACGCCTCATCTTGAGAATAAATTCCCGGGCGCCCGGAGCGTCTGTCATCAAACATGCCTGATACGCCTTACTCATACCAGGCGTCAATCCGCTTTGATACCGTAATTTCGCACACCTCAAAGATTTCAGCTGTCTGTTTTATTGAGAATTTTTATTACTTAACAAAAACGCGTACGACTCTTTTCATGATAACGCTCGAATAAAATAAAAATATGAACTGAAAGTACTATTTTATGATACACCGCAAAGTTTTTATAAATTTCTTGAGTTAAAAACTTTTAAGCGACTACTTACTCTCCTCTCAGTTAAAAGATGGCATCAGGATTAAACCGTCTTGACTCCACAGGGAGTGGTGCGACCGGCAAAGCGGAGCGCCGCGTTCAAAGTTATCAAGATAAGGATAAAGAACAAAAGCTCGTCCGGTTGGGACGCCGTTCTAATGAGAGCTACGTCCCCGAAAAGGCCGGCGCTGCCCGAGCGAAACATTTTCATCAAGGCTATAGACGTATTGAACCGCGGGGAGCACAGTATTCTCATCGTTCAATGCAAAGCAGAGACGGCTTTCAATGGTCAACACGCACTTCATTTGAAGAGTTCAATGCCTTCACACGCTCATTTCTTCAGCCTTCTGAACAAAGAGCGGTATATCGGGATTTCCTCGGTTACGATATAAAGAGAATATTAAGTCGTCATAGTTCGGATTATGGCAACCGCAATGTACTGAAGGTGTTAAATTCCAACATAAAAAAAGCAGATGACAATGGCTCCCCCGTTATTGTCGAGTGCCTTATCCGATATGCGTTGCATGCGGGTATTCCTGTTGATGTTCCTATTTTAAATGCCTGCGTCACAGCCTATGGCAATGCGGCGCGCCACGATGCCGGGCTTTACTGGATACAAAAAGCAGAAGACGCGGCGGCCTTGTTCGAGACGTTAAAGCTGACACAAGACGTCACCACCTTGAATGCTCGTATTACGGCCTATGGTAACGCGGCCCGCCACGATGCCGGGCTTTACTGGATAAAAAAAGTGGAAGACGCGGCGGCCTTGTTCGGTACGTTAAAGCTGACACAAGACGTCACCACCTTGAATGCTCGTATTACGGCCTATGGTAACGCGGCCCGCCACGATGCCGGGCTTTACTGGATACAAAAAGCAGAAGACGCGGCGGCCTTGTTCGGTACGTTAAAGCTGACACAAGACGTCACCACCTTGAATGCTCGTATTACGGCCTATGGTAACGCGGCCCGCCACGATGCCGGGCTTTACTGGATACAAAAAGTAGAAGTCGTGGTGGCCTTGTTCGGTACGTTAAAGCTGACACAAGACGTCACCACCTTGAGTGCTCGTATTACGGCCTATGGTAACGCGGCCCGCCACGATGCCGGGCTTTACTGGATAAAAAAAGCAGAAGACGCGGCGGCCTTGTTCGGTACGTTAAAGCTGACACAAGACGTCACCACCTTGAATGCTCGTATTACGGCCTATGGTAACGCGGCCCGCCACGATGCCGGGCTTTACTGGATACAAAAAGCAGAGGACGCGGCGGCCTTGTTCGAGACGTTAAAGCTGGCACAAAACGTCACCACCTTGAGTGCTCTTATTACGGCCTATGGTAACGCGGCCCGCCACGATGCCGGGCTTTACTGGATAAAAAAAGCAGAAGACGCGGCGGCCTTGTTCGAGACGTTAAAGCTGGCACAAGACGTCACCACCTTGAGTGCTCTTATTACGGCCTACGGTAACGCGGCCCGCCACGATGCCGGGCTTTACTGGATAAAAAAAGCAGAAGACGCGGTGGCCTTGTTCGAGAAGTTAAAACTGACGCAAAACGTCACCACCTTGAATGCTCGTATTACGGCCTACGGTAACGCGGCCCGCCACGATGCCGGGCTTTACTGGATAAAAAAAGCAGAAGACGCGGCGGCCTTGTTCGAGACGTTAAAGCTGGCACAAAACGTCACCACCTTGAGTGCTCTTATTACGGCCTATGGTAACGCGGCCCGCCACGATGCCGGGCTTTACTGGATAAAAAAAGCAGAGGACGCGGTGGCCTTGTTCGAGAAGTTAAAACTGACGCAAAACGTCACCACCTTGAATGCTCGTATTACGGCCTACGGTAACGCGGCCCGCCACGATGCCGGGCTTTACTGGATAAAAAAAGCAGAAGACGTGGTGGCCTTGTTCGAGAAGTTAAAGCTGACACAAAACGTCACCACCCTGGAAGCATTGATAAGCGCTTATGCTAATGTCGCCTTATTTTGTTCAATAAAAGATACAGCGGAAAAATACCAGTCTCGTGCTTTTTCCCTTTTAGACAACCTTGTGGAGAAGAAGGTCTTATGCGGTACCCTTGGCATACAAGAAGGTGAATCAAAGCCTAACTGTTTGACAATTGATTTTCATCACAGCGCATTAACGGGAAAAGCGGGTATCACGAAAATCAGCGAGATTATCACCACGGACGTGGCCGTCGCTGTTTTAATGAAGCACCTGAATAGTACAAAAGACCAAAAAAATATTAACATGCTTAGGTTAATTACGGGGTATCGGCATGGCATTCATTACCGCGCGGCTTTTGAGGTGGTGCTCCGGAGGCAAAGTCGGGTTGCTCGATATGAGACAGATACTTCAAATCAAGGGTTGATGACAGTTTGGTTATCTTCAGTTAGTGAGTGATTGGATTGAATAATATCAAATGATGGCTTTTTTCTAATCCGGCGCGGCCCATTTAGAGCAGTCCATCTAAATGGTTTTTGTCCGAAAATGAGACAGCCGTTTTAAAAATGTGTATCAGTTTATCGGGGTTCTATCGGATACAGACTCACTTTAAGTGATCAACATAGCTCGACAAAATCACTTAAAGTGAGCGGCGTGCTTTCGAGAATCGGTTAATGTGAGCAATCGTATTTTTATAAAATCATTTATTGTGAGCGGAAATTAGCGGATAAACGCGGGCAAACCGATTTATAAGTGCAAGCAACTACACCTGGCCGCTTGAAATAGATTGTTTAAACCTTCCATCCGAGCATTCGTATACGTGGATGACCAGCGCCGTAAAATTCTCTCCGCATGCCTTTCAACCGTTTCAGGCGCTTTTCGGACTGGTTCTGACATTTCTATGTTACCCAACTGTTTCTTAGCGAAATTAATGAAATACGTCAGCCTCCAACGGGCGGCGTGAGCGGTTTCAGCTTGACGTATCCGACGGAGTTGTTCCTTAATTCGCCAAGCTGTTGCTGTATTCAGGTCGCTGGACTCTAGCTCTGCAAGTGCTTCTTTTTGCTTCTCTGTAAGTTGAGCCGTCTGCATTTTTCAGTACTGCCCGGCGCAGGCTCTTTGGATGCGGTTGGGTTTTTCTCTCCGCTTTACGTACTTCATCAACCGCTTTAGTGAACAGTCGCACAACATGGAACCAATCAAGCGTTACGTTAGCGTCCGGGAACTCTTCCTCTGCTGCTGACAGGAAAGCTCTTGACATATCACACACGACTTCAGGTACATTATCGGCTTTGCCTTGATGCTCTGTAAGAAAAGACTTAAATCGCTTAACGGTTTCCTTACCTTTTCCGGGCGCAGCGAACACAGCAGGCTTGTCTTTCTTGCCAGGCCAATGAAAACAGTAACGATGCTCTGTAAGAATAGTTGCGGCCGCGTTTAGCCGCCGTTTCATCGAGTCCAATCGCTTTAACTCGATGCTGCAGTTTTTAGAGCTTGATAAAAAATTGATTTAGCTATAGGTCAAACTACTGCTGCGACTCCATGCTAAGGCATCCGAAGCATAATCAGCATCACAACAGCAGTCTGAAGTGTTAGAGTGAACTCAAAGCTTATACTCGTCAAGCAGTTCATTATGTTTATTCGTAGCCTTTCAATTGTTACTCAATTTTTTGATGCATTAAATGTTTCGTTATCCTTGATTAAACCCTCATTAAAATTAACAAGAACTCAAAAAATAGTATTAGGAGCGATGATCACTGGAGTTATCATGACTGAGGCTTTGAACTGGGCAGCTTTTGAACGGAGAAGTTTAGGCGTTTTCAAGTCAACGGGCTTATGCTGGATATTCTACAAAGCTAAAATCCCTTGGCAGTACCTACTTCAAGCGAGTATTTGCAATATATTCAAACATTATCAATTAACAAACGGCCATTTAGATATTGATGATACCCATAAACACCGAGCTAAAAAAACGACTTGTATTGCAGGTGCACATAAAATCAAAGACAAACCGACAGGTGGGTATATCAATGGGCAAGAGCTGATATTCATGGTACTTGTCACCGATACGGTAACCTTTCCAGTTGGGTTTAGGTTTTATACCCCCGATCCGAATCTCGCCATTTGGAGCAAACGGGATAAAGAGCTGCAACGACAAGGTATCGCTAAAAAAGAGCGACCACAAAGACCCATGCCTGACCATGTTAACTATCCGACTAAACAAGCGCTTGCACTAGAAATGCTAAGAGAATTTACCACCGCCTTTCCAAACTTTAAAATCAAGAGCGTATTAGCCGATGCATTATATGGGACTGCTGATTTCATGGATAAAGCTGAAGAAATCACTCATCACGCTCAAATAGTCAGTCAATTAAGAACAAATCAACGAGTGAGCAGCAAGAACTCAAAAGCACGAGTTGATACCTATTTTAATCGTCAAAAAGGTGTTGAACTTCAACTGTCTATTCGCGGTGGTGAAGAGAAGAAAGTCACCATGATGGCTGCGAGGCTATATGTTAATGCGCATAGTAAACGGAGATTTGTTGTGGCGCTAAAATATGAAGGAGAAGAAGAATATCGTTACTTGATCGCTAGCAATATGTCATGGCATCACCATGATATAGCAAGACTTTATACATTAAGGTGGTTAGTAGAGGTTTTTATCCAAGATTGGAAAGCTCATTGCGGTTGGAACAAGTTGAGCAAACAGCAAGGTGTCGATGGTTCGGAGCATGGCCTGATCTTAAGCCTTCTGTGCGAGCATTTACTGTTGCAACATCCTGAGCAGTCTGTCCGGCTTAAAAACAAACACCCTGGGATGCCTGTGGGTTGCCTAATTGAACGCCTAAAAGTTGAAGCGCTTGTTGCTACGATTCAAGAAGTGGTATGTGCCAATGATCCAAATGCAGCATTAGAGAGCTTAATTACGGCACTCCATGATTCCTTACCAGAACGAGACTCTAGCAGGCATATGGCAGGTAGAGATTTAGGTCGTCAGGAAGAAATTCCTTCATTAAAATCCCATGCAAAAACATTTCAGAATATGGGTTATGCTGCATGATTGTCAATTAAGAAAAACTGCAGCATCGAGTTTAAGCTTCCTCGTTCAGCTTCAATTTCGAGAACAAGTTCATTCGGTGAGCTTGACATATCAAGGTGTTGATTAACCAGCTTCCAAGGTTCCTGAATTCCAAGACCGAGCATCAAAACTTGAGTACCATCCATGCCATTTACTTCCAGTATTAAGGCGACAAAAAACTCCGGTTATTATCTCAAATATAATTTACTCATGTTACGCACCGCCTCAAAATTAGTGGCATAATCATGTTATGAACGATGAATTGCTAGAGCTGTATAGCGACTACCAACTATCTAGCTTTGGACAGGTAACAGCAACAGGGATGTCAGACTTACTAGATGGTGCTTACAGTCATGATCAGGTAACAAGGCTCCTTTCTACTAACGAGTTCACCAGTAAAACTCTTTGGGGAATCGTTAAATCTACTGTAAGACAGGTCGAAGAAGATGATGCCGTTCTTATTTTCGATGATACGATTGAAGAAAAACCTTATACGGACGAAAGCGACTTAATCGCATACCACTCCGACCACACAAAAAATCGAACCGTTAAGGGGATTAACCTTCTTAATTGTCTTTACTACTCCCAAGGTGTATCAATTCCAGTATCTTACAAGTTGATCACTAAGCCAGTTCTCTATTGTGATCTGAAGACTAAGAAAGTTCGCAGAATGTCTGAAACAACTAAAAATGAAGACTTTAGAGAGCTTTTACACATCAGTTACCAAAACCAACTTAAATTCAAATATGTTCTAGCCGACAGCTGGTTCTGTTCAAATGAAAATATGATGTTTATCAAACACAAATGCCACAAAGATTTTATCATGGCATGCAAATCTAATCGTCTTGTTTCTTTGAGTGAAGATGATAAGAAACATAAGAAATCACAACGGGTTGATACACTTAAATTTCAAGAGGAGCAGTCTGTAAAAGTTTGGATATCTGGAGTAGATTTTGAGTTACAGTTATCCAAGAAAGTCTTTAAAAACAAAGATGGAAGTACAGGCGAGCTTTACTTGTTATGCAGTGATTTAAGTTGTGATGATGAGTTCATTCAAGCGGTCTATCAAAAACGATGGAACGTGGAACTCTTCCATAAAAATCTGAAGTCAAATGCGGCAATTACCCGCTCTCCAGCTCATACAGTTAAAACACAAAGTAATCATCAATTTTTATCAATTTATAGTGCATTTAGGCTTGAAACCTTAGCTTTAAAACTGAAAATGAATAAATTTCAATTGAGGGCGAAATTGTATATAAAAGCATTAAAAACAGCCTTTACAGAACTTCAAACTCTAAAAGCTGTTAGTGCGTAACATGAGTAATTTAGTTAAATCCACACTAAATGACGAAGAGCCATTTTGGTTTTGAAAAATATCCCTGGTCACTCAGACATAAAAATAACAATGCGATATGCGCATTTCGCACCCACTCATAGAGGACGCCGTAAGCAAAAACCCAATTGCGAGCCTACTTTAAAAATGGCGACAAAATGGCGGCATTTGTTAGAAATATGGCGTAAAATTGGGTTCCATAGCGTTCTAAAACCCTTTAAAAACTTATAACCGGATGTTTTTATTATGACTTTTTGGATACAACTGGTATTCCATTCAGATAATCAACACGCTGAAACTTTAGGTGACTTGCTGATGGAGCATGAAGCGCTCTCCGTCACCATGGAAGACGGTAAAGACCAACCGATTTTCGAACCGAAACCCGGCGAGACCCCGCTGTGGAATGACACCGTTGTCACGGCGTTGTTTGAAGCGGATATGGATCTCAATCCGATTATCGACATGCTCAAGGCTCACCCAGATATCGATGAAAACTTTGACTACAAAATCGAGCAAGTTGAGGATAAAGACTGGGTGCGTGAATGGATGGATAATTTCTTCCCGATTCAATTCGGTAAGCGTTTGTGGATTTGCCCGAGCTGGCGTGAAATTCCGGATCCGCAAGCCGTCAATGTGATCCTTGATCCGGGTTTGGCTTTTGGCACGGGGACTCACCCGACCACGGCACTGTGTCTTGAATGGCTGGACAGCTTAGAATTAGCCGGATGTAACGTCATCGACTTCGGCTGTGGCTCAGGTATTCTCGCGGTCGCCGCACTCAAGCTCGGCGCCGGGACAGTGACAGGAATTGATATTGATTATCAAGCCATTGAAGCATCAAAGGCCAATGCGGAGCGAAACGCGTGCGGTGACAGACTTTCTTTATATCTTGCGCGAGATACGCCAGAAAATCTAAAGGCTGATATTTTAGTCGCCAATATTCTCGCAGGGTCACTGAAAGAGTTGGCGGCGCAAATCGCCGGCCACCTGAATACAGGCGGAAAATTAGCGCTTTGCGGTTTACTGAGAGAACAGGCCGGAGAACTGAAGAATTTTTACAGTCAATGGTTTGATATGGACGAGCCGGCACACAAAGATGACTGGAGTCGTTTGACGGGAATACGTAAATAGCCGGCCTGCTCACAATTTAAGCGAAACGTTATTGACCCGGAAAGCCTGAGATTGTAAAGAGACGGTGTAAATGCTGTTGTTACTCAGATCACAGGAAACAAAAGTCAAGAAAAAAAGTTTCGCTCAGGTCATTTATTAACCTTTTCTTGCGTGTCAAAAAGGGCTAATATAGCGCCCCTTTGAAGCACAAGGTGACTAAAATAATGCGAATTGGACCCTATCAACTGAAAAATCAGCTGATCGTGGCGCCAATGGCCGGCGTCACCGATCAGGCTTTTCGAAACCTTTGCTTACGTCACGGAGCGGCTTTAGCGGTCTGTGAGATGCTGTCGTCGAATCCCGAAGTTTGGGATTCTGATAAAAGCCGGCATCGCATGACGCACTCAGGCGAGGAAGGCGTACGATCCGTGCAGATTGCGGGTAGCGTCCCGGAGTTAATGGCCCGAGCGGCTCAGTTCAATGTTGAACAAGGCGCTCAAATCATTGACATCAATATGGGCTGTCCTGCTAAGAAGGTGAATAAGAAGCTCGCCGGTAGCGCCCTGATGCAAGACCCTGAACTTGTAGAGCGCATTCTCAACGCTGTGGTTAACGCGGTAGAAGTGCCGGTAACGCTGAAGATTCGAACGGGGTGGGCTCCTGAAAACCGAAACGGTGTTCAAATTGCCCAAATAGCTGAGGCCTGCGGAATAGCCGCACTCGCCGTTCACGGGAGAACAAGGCAGTGTATGTATAAAGGCCATGCCGAATACGACACGATAAGCGCAATTAAACGGTCGGTCTCGATCCCAGTAGTTGCGAACGGCGACATCACAAGTCCTGAAAAAGCACGTTACGTGCTGGATAAAACAGGCGCCGACGCATTAATGGTGGGTCGAGGTGCGCAAGGACGCCCCTGGATTTTTAATGAGATTCAGCACTACTTAGAAACCGGAGAAAAACTTCCTCCAATCAGTCAGGAAGTAAAACGGCAAGTGATGCTGGAACATTTAACCAAACTTTACGACTTATATGGTGAGTTTAAGGGAGTGAGATTCGCCAGAAAGCACATTGGTTGGTACTTCGACCAGGAAGCGCAGCGCCGGTTTCGAGCCGAGTTTAACCGGCTCGAAACCGCTGCAGAGCAGCATTCCATGGTGGAATGCTATTTTGAAGATTTAGATTAGATTTATTAAAGAGCAGAATACGAATGTTTGATCAGACAACTAATACAGAAGTTCATCCTCTTACCGTCGGTAAAATTGAAACCGCTAACGGTACTATCAAGCCGCAATTATTACGTGACGCAGTTAAGCGCGCTGTAGCTAACTTCTTCCAACAGTTAGAAGGTCAGGACGCTCAAGAAGTATATGAAATGGTTCTATGTGAGGTAGAAGCTCCGCTTCTTGATATCATCATGCAGCACACCCGCGGTAATCAAACTCGCGCTGCGGACATGCTAGGCATTAACCGTGGTACGCTTCGCAAGAAGCTTAAAAAGTACGGCATGAACTAATGGCTTAATTTAAGCTGTTGAAATAAAAGCCTGTTATCTTTAAAGTGACAGGCTTTTTCGTTTTTGCCACTCACCCTGCTACTCACCAGTTATCGCTGAACCTGTTTATTCTCTCTGACACCTTGAACAGAGAGTTAACCAAACTCAACCTCCCATCGAGAATCTCAATCAAGGCAAAGCCGCATTTCACATATTGAAAGACATTCCGGAAAACTTCGTTGCCAGAGAGCAAATTCAAAAAACGCTCAGTCAGTTTAAAGACAAACTCCCCGCCGGCTTTTTAACCTTCTGCTCTGAACAGGGCGATACCTGCGCTCCTGATCCCGCACAAACTACAGTTACACAGAAAGAACGCGCTTCAGCGTCAGACTTTGAAATATTCTGGCAATTACAAATTCGCAAAGAGAAGAAAGCAAAAGCCCGGCAAGAGCGGGAACGGTGTGGTCTGAACAGTGACGCGCTATCAGCCCGGCAAGTGATTGAGCGCCGGACTGAGCAAAAGCGGCACCGTCTTCAGTATCGTGATCCCGCTAAAACACCGCTTGCTCACAACTGGTTAGCCAATCGGCAGCGGGAAGAAGTACATAAAAAGTAATTCCGTTAACTTCAGCACTCAAGCCAACAAGCAGGAACAACCGGAAAACGCAAACAATAAGGAAGCTGAAAACCGGGCACAATCTTCAAACCCGAAGCGGGGCGTTTTTTCCCGGATCCCGCGGAAATTGTTCAATATATCAGCGCCGGCGGCGAGCACAAGGCCGGGCGGGCGTGGGATGAAGTAATGGTGGATCAGGATATTCAGCTGGCGCGGATAAAAACCGGACTATCCGCTGACTTACCGGCATTGTCTGCCGGGAAACCGGCTTAAGCGCGGATACCGTCAGACAAATACACAAAGAAGTGCATCAATCTTCTCCCAAGTCCGGTCAGCTGCCGGATATTGAAAGCATACTGAAAACAAAACGCTCCCAAATTGAAGGGGCGCTGCTGCTTTGTGTCTATTCAAAGCTCGACCATGAGAACGGTAACAAAGTCAATCTTGACCACCTCCGAAAAGCCCGCAGTTTTTACCCAGAGCACAGAGGTGACTTAAAATTAACAAACACCGGCCGGAAAAACTTCAGTATTAACGAAGCGTGGATTTTAATCAGGGCGGGTTTATCTGAGCAGGTGACACTCAGCCGGTGCCGATGCGGCGGCGTTTCTTTACAGCTAAAAACCCGTTTGACTGACTCCGAAAAAAGTAACTGGCAAATTATTGTGATTCTCGTGGTGTCACGCAATCCAATTTGCTGCGTATGATGATCAACCGAGTGTCTCCCTGCCCAGATATTGATACTCAATTTAAAGAAGTGCGCACTAATCGCATCACCATTCGATTAACCCGTGATAACCTTGCTGGAATCACCAGGCAAGCCAAACTTGACGTTTATCTCAATCAAAGCAATTGGGTTCGGGCTGCGTTGTTATCAAATATTCATCGTGATCCCGTTTTTACTGATAACGAAATTCAAGCCTTGAGAGAATCAAACCGACAACTCGCCGCCATAGGCCGTAACCTCAACCGGATTGCCGAAATGCTCAATATCGAATTCAGGGAAAGCGACAACATCACCAAAGAGATGATCCAACTGCTCGAAGAAAAGCTCACTCAGCACAAACAAAAAGTAAACGCGCTCTTGACTAAGAACTGTCAGCGTTGGAGTATCAATGATGAGTGATTCAGCGACTGATTCCATTTCCGACTTACTCACCGGTGATGTCCGACATAAATCAAACCGGTTATAAATTTGAGCGCGGCCGCCAACGCCTGAACGATAAAAATCATCATCAGCTTTCATTTCAGTCACATTGCCAATATTAAAAGCTGATAACCCTGAAATGGTTTGCTGACCGGTGAATTCAGACTTACCGAACGCTAACTCAGCCGATAAATCTGATTTATCCGACATTGAGTATTGATAACCAAGACCAAGCTCGTATTGAGTTATATCGTTTTCGATCTCAGCGTTAACATCCCTGAGTTACAGAGTCTGAATATTCAACGGCCGTGTATTCACCGAGAACAAACACCCCGGGTTACTGGCCGCTTACGGGATCATTTCAGCACCTGTTTTAATCTGGCGAAAGTTTTCATTTCAGCGGTAGCGGGAATCGTTGCATATTCCGGGTTATTTGCCTTTAACCAATATCGGCCGTTTCGCTTTTCTACGACCCGGAGTAAATACTGATTGTCCCCTGCTTCAGCGTAATTGCCCAGCATTCCGGTGTTAATGCCGAGCACCAGCGGCCGTTTGGATTGCCTGGTTTTACTGAGGCGTTCATCTAAGGCCTGAATCGCTGTTTGATTCGGGCTGAAGCTATGCGTCGCATCTAAATGAATATATACCCAAGCAAATTCAAGTTGCAGATGTGAGCGTTTGAAAGTTGTCAGTAATCCTACTCGTTAAAGTATCCGCGATTTCTGGAAGTTTGACATCGAAAAAATGATTTATCCGTTTTCGGAATTCTTTGGCTGAAGCAAAATATTCATTATTGGCTCTTCGTCGTTTCATATGGATTTGAGTAGATCTGATACAGGGCTAGCAATCATAAAAATCATGGTAATAAATGTTCCTGTATTACGATACCCTCTGGCTCGTGCTCTAGCCGCTTGAAATAGACTATTTAAACCTTCCATACGAGCATTCGTATAAGTGGATGACCAGCGCTGTAAAATTCTCTCTGCATGCCTTTCCACAGTTGCAAGTGCTTTTCGAACGGGTTCTAACATCTCAATATCACCCAACTGCTCTTTTGCAAAATTAATGAAATACGTCAGCCTCCAGCGTGCAGCATGAGCGGTTTCAGCTTGACGTATCCACCTAAGTTGTTCCTTAATCCGCCAAGCTGTTGCTGTATTCAGGTCGCTGGATTCTAGCTCTGCAAGTGCTTCTTTTTGTTTCTCAGTAAATGAGCCATCTGCATTTTTTAGTACTGCCCAGCGCAGGCTCTTTGGATGCGGTTGGATTTTTCTCTCCGTTTTACGTACTTCATCAACCGCTTTAGTAAACAGTTGCACAACATGGAACCAATCAACCGTTACGTTAGCATCCGGGAACTCTTCCTCTGTTGCTGACAGAAAGGCTCTTGACATATCACACACGACTTCAAGTACATTATCTGCTTTGCCTTGATGCTCTGTCAGAAAGGACTTAAATCGCTTAACGGTTTCCTTACCTTTTCCGGGCGTAGCGAACACAACAGGCTTGTCTTTCTTGTCCATATCAATGAAAACAGTAACATAGTTGTGGCCACGTTTAGCCGCCGTTTCATCGAATCCAATAGCTTTAAGTGCTGACAAGTCCATCAATGCTAATGCCTTGCTGACGTAGTGTTTGATGATGCGCCAAATACGTTTGTCACGAATTCCAACATATTCAGCACATGCCTTAACCGGCATTTCACGAGCCGGTACCAATACAGATTGTTCGAACAATAACGTGAATTTACTACCCGCTCTCGCCCAAGGGACATTGACACGCTTAACGCCATGCTCAGCACATCGAGTTCTCGGGACGTTTGCTTTGATATAACAGTGATGCTGAAAGAAATTGAGATGACGCCAGGTCAGCGATTTAAAGTCATGTGCCGGACAAGCTTTTGAGCAAGTCGGGCAGGGATACAAGCTTCCTCGTTCAGCTTCAATTTCGAGAACAAGTTCATTAGGTGAGGCTGATATATCCAGGTGTTGGTTAACCAACTTCCAAGGCGCTTCTATACCAAGGCCGAGCATCAAAACTTGATTTCCATCCATGTATTTACTTCCAACTCTTGACTGCAAAACTGGGTTTATTATCTCAGAAATAAATCCATTAAATCCACACTAAACGACGAAGAGCCAATAAAATCTATTCAATTTGCCTGAATAGTATTTCCATGTGGCGGTGCCAATTGATATAGCAAACACAAAAAATAGTAAGCTAAACCGATATTTCATCACTGAAACCACCATCGTCATGGCATCCTCTGGTGTAGGAGAAAACCAAGCAGAAACGAATGCAACAATAGAAGCTAAAAACAAAGACAAAGATATACTGACACCAAGTTTAATTTTCCAATCGAACAAACTTTATTCCTTCAAGAAACATGGATATACCGTAAGATATTAAACTTTTTCCGCAAGGATGTTAATCTAAACAGAGCATATATTTTCTTCGTTTTTTAAACGATTCCAGTCTTTTAGCTTTTCTGTTTCTACGTTGTTCAAACCAGTCTGAAACAGGGCTGTACTGCGTATAATCCATTGTCAAAATAGACTTTATTGATTCTTCACCAAAGCCTGTGACACACATCAAATCACTTGTACTCATACCAGAACGATAACCTTCAATAACACTGGTACGAACTAACGATATTCTTCTAACTCCAGAAGTCCATAAGCCCGAATTAACAATAAGGCTATTTAGCTTCTTATTCATAGAATAAGGACTGATTGACTTCCCTCTACTCTGTACTTTAAATGGTTTTAAATCATCGCTTACAAGCAGAGGGGCGTTAGGATCAAATCCTAAGTAATGCTTGTGTGGATATCGGCTTATGCCATTTTTATGCATCCAGCTAAAATAGTCTTCTAGCGCTTGCTTTACTTCAGAGTGGCTAACAACGATTGGACGTTCAAAACCGTCACGAGTGACAGTTTCTGGTAACACTATGAACTCTTTCAGTTCACCAGTAGGAGAAATAAAGGTATCGATTGTTACTAAGGTTAGCTCTAACTCTCTCAGGCCAACTATTCCCGCTAACAAAATTATCAGCTTATTTCGGTACTTGAATTCATCATTTCTACCAAAATTCTTTTTGAGTAAATCATCATAGAACTCTGAATGTGATAGTGGTCTACCTTCCATATATGGGCGCATTTCGCTAGTTAAAATTGCGCTTATAATGTCACAACATTATCTAAACCAAAACATAAAGCTACAAATATTACGAAGAAACACCTACTTATATGTATGCGATAGGAAACCAGATATTAGAATAACTAATAATTAAATATGATTAATTAAATGGAGATTGAACGGAACGGTAGGAGTACACTATGGGGAAAAGTCGTCTCAGGAGTCCCCGCCTTGGCAACACCGACACCTTCACTAAAAGCTGTAAGCCTAAATGAAGTTTCTGCTCTTTTGAGCACAAAAAAAAATGACATAAAACTGTTATATAAGAGAGGAACTTCTTTCAATGTTGTATTAAAAGAAGTTCCATTTAAGATCACTGCACTTAAAACAAAGCAGTTAGTGGCATCGTTTTATACTGAAAATAACCAAAACTCATCAAAGAAATTAGAAGTACTTTCTCAATTCAATGGAGTTTTAAAGCGAGCAGATTTTCACCAAAACCTATCTCGTTTTTTAGCAACAAAGTAAAGGTACTCATTATATTTATTTATATTACTGTTTTTATTCCATTTTGAGCATATAGGAAACAAAATCATTAGATTAACTAATAAATAATACGTCTAATAGCATTAACAAAACTGATTGAATAAAACTTAGGCGTAACTATTCAGCTCACTGAACAAAAATATCTGGCAAATGCCCGCTAAATAACAGGTTTAGCGCAGTTGAAGCAGTTATATCTTGCTTTCTGCAACTCGAAATATAACTTCGTATAGCACAGAAGTTTTCTGCGCCTTCTATACTCCTAAAGCAGCCGGATATTTTCTGATGAACTTTGGTCATCCTGATGTCATTTTCAGCTAGATTGTTGGTAAATGGCACATCAGGATTAATCATAAACCTCAGAACCTCTTTCTCGTAATCCCTTAGCCGTTCCAGTAGGTTTCTGCTTTTACTTTTTTTGACCCGACCCCGTTTTCCTTTTTCTTTTGGTGGGGCTGGGCATTCAATTTCACCTTCTTTTATAATTCGGCGATACTCTTTGAGCCTGGCCTTAGCTCTCTGATAACCGAGCCGTCCGCCTGAATCTTCAACTTCTTTGTGAATATCAAAAAGCAACTCCTGAAGCTTCTTCGCCCAAGCCTGGTCTTCTTTATCTGAAGCAAACTCCAGCTCCCTAACGTGGTGTGAATTACAAAGCCCGTGTAAGCAGTCATATTTGAAGTAAGGTTTCCAATGGTCGTGAACTAACACACCTTGGTAATTCGGTAAAACACCCGCTGCATCTGTCGCTTCCTTACCTCTTTTCTTATGACAAGTGAAATATGTCCACTGAGTCGCAGAGGCTGTATGCAGCCAATGTTTGCTGCCATTGACGTTCATGCCTGTCTCATCGGCATGAAGTACAGATGAGCCGCAAAGCCGGGATTTTATTACATCAAGTGCGCCCGATTCTTTGACCAGCTTAGTCGCTTGAGTATTGAAATTAACCAGTGTTCCTGAGCTAATCGGAAGCTGGTCGGCAAAGTATTCTCTGATCCTGTCATAAGGCAAGAGCTGATATTGTGATAAATAAACGGCATGAGCTTTAACGCCTTCACCGTATTGCACCGACTGTGTGACTTGCCCGGGGAACTCAGCCGTATAGCGATTACCTTGTTCATCTTCTAATATTTGAGCCTGATACTCTGTAACGATGGTTTTGAATTCGATATCAAAGACCTGACGCTTTTCAACGCCAATTTCTTTGTAATTTCCTTTGGGAAGTTTGCGCTTGTCGAGTTTCAGTACTTCAACGATATCAGGCTTATCAATTTGTTTGAGCGTAGTACCCGAATGACCTTTTTGACCACCTGTTTTGCCATTGCCTTTAGAATTATATAGAGGCGCACAATGACGGATGTGAACCTTTTGTCCGGACAAAATCAGCCGATGTTATTACGGAAAAAGTCGAGAGAGCAAGAAAGGCATTAAATATCACAGATTAATTTGATGCACTACACTAGTAACAGCCAGTAGAACAAACTACTAACTGTTATCCAAGCCTTGTATCGGAAACGGAGTAACGACAGTTTTTTATGCCGGCAATTTTATCTGCGCTTAAGGACGCCAACAACGGCTTTATTCCAGTACTCCGTCCGATTGCCCTGAGCCCGGAGGGGGATTCGCAAAGCGCATCCGGCTGCGTCAGATTTGATTGACGCGGAATAGCTGCGACCGCACGAATCTGCCTCGCATATGACCGAACCGCTGAAAAGCTCAAATGCAACTGGACGGAATACCGGGAAATGCAGGACTTAAGCTTCATGCACGAAGGATTCCATTTCCTCGCCAATACATTTACGCATTTCCATAAGTCGAATCGCAGATTCACGAAGATGGATATCACGTTCTGTTTGAGGTTCCCATTCCGGCACAGGAGTGGGCTTTCCGTTTCCGTTCACCGCAACCATAATAATCAGACAATGGGTTTTTAAATATTTTTCTGTTTCTTTGGGATCACCGGCCCGAACGTCTATACCAATGTGCATTGAAGTTCTGCCTGTATACAGAACCTTAGCGTTTACTTCGATCATATTGCCGACATGAATAGGCTCTACAAACCTGATACCTCCGGCATAAGCCGTAATACAATATTTTCCGCTCCATTGAGCTGCGCAAGCATAAGCGGCTAAATCAATCCACTTCATTACCGCGCCGCCATGAACTTTGCCGCCAAAATTCACGTCCGACGGCTCAGCAAGGAACCTCAAACTTAACTCACGCTTTTTACCTTCCATTTAACACCCGTTTCGTTAAATTACCCGTCTCTTGAGTTTAGGTTAAAAAGCAGCTCCACTGTAGATTTATTTGAATCACACGCGCTGTTCCGGGGAGAAAATTCAATTAACCACATAAAAACATTAAGCAAATAAAAGTAGGTAACTGAAAAAAATAAAAAAGTACAAAGCTGAAGGTTAAGTGTTACTTTTACTTAAATGAACACATAAAAAGATACGGAGTTAAGTACCCGGCTATAAGTTTTACGGTATCTGAGCCGTTTAACATTAACAGCAAAAAATTGGGCTATCTGCAAACGGAAAATTTATTAAACAAGGTCTCGGTTTCTGAAAATGCCCGTTTTAAGGTTTCCGGCCGCTCATCGGGACATACTGCCGGCTTTCCGGTAACTTAGGGTGTGTTTTCACATAATCAAGCCGCTTCAATGATTGCTTTCTTAACCGGCCTTGATAAAAAAGCGCGGCCGTCATAGTAACGATGACGATGATTTGAATGGTTTTTATAACAACGTCCATTTCTGTTGAATCTGACAAATTAATTGCTTTTATTCTTTCGGTAACTCGACTCGGGCGACTAATCCGCCCCGCTCCCGATTGGACAGGGTGATCTTACCTGAATGACCCTCAACAATCCGTTTGATAATGGCTAAGCCTAAGCCGGAACCAAGGCTGCCTCTGGCGCTGTCACCTTGAATAAACGGCTGAAATACGGTTTCAATCTGCTCCGGCGCGATACCGGGCCCGTTATCCTCAATACAAAAACACACGGCGTTCTTGTTTGAATAGGAACGAATTTTGATCCAGCCGTTGCCGTAACGGCAGGCGTTTTCCACCAAGTTGCTGATAACCCGTTTAACGGATACGGCCTTAAGCGGTATATCAGGGCAATTGCCTAATTCCAGCTCAATGGTAACGCCCCGGTGGATTTCGGCGCCGGCCGCTTCCGTCAGCAGGCGGTTAACGGAAGTCAGCTGCGGCGGCTCCAGCTGATCCTGCCGAATGTAAGCGATAAATTGATTGATAATGGCGTCCATATCCTCAATATCATTAATGATGCCTTCTTTGAGGTATTCATCCTCCTTAACCATCATTTCCGAGGCCAGGCGGATACGAGTCAGCGGCGTGCGCAAGTCGTGTGAAATCCCAGCCATCAGCAGCGCCCGGTCCTGCTCAAGCTGCTTCATGCCTGATGACATGCGGTTAAAGGCATTGGTCACCTCCACCAGCTCGGTCGACCCTTCCGGCGGCAGGGACTCAGGGAAATGACCCTTAGATACTGAAATCGCGGCTTTTTGCAGGCGTTTTAACGGCTTATTTTGTTTTCTGGCGAACATCCAGCCGCCGATAACACTCAGAGCGCCGATCACCAATAAATAAAGCGTCAGCGGCGAAAGCAGATCTTCATTAATGCCGCTGTTTAACGTGACCTTTATCCAAACGGACGGGGCTTGCGGCGGGCGTATCCATATCCGCAGACGCCGCGCCTGCGTCACCCGGACTTCAGCGTCACCGCCTAAATAATCCGACATCTCCGACGACCAGAAGCCGTAATAAGTGGCGTCATCCACGCCCGCTTCACGAGCCTGTTTCCGGCTGTAGACCCGCATGCCGTCATCACGCACTTTAGCGTTTAACGCGTCGACAAGGGTTAAATGCCGGCGGCCGATTTCGATTTCATCAACAAACAATAATTTCACCTGGCGCGCGATGAGCTCGTTGATCTGCCCGTAGCTGGGTTTGATGAAATACACGGCTACCGTCCAGTATGACACCAGCTGATTGATAAGCAGCAGGCTGCCTATCAGGAGTACGGTCTGACTGAAGGCGCTGCGGGGAAATAAGCCGCGCCGTTTACCCGGTTTGCCGCTCAAGAACGTAAGCTACCGCGCGGAGCCGTCAGGCACAAAGACATAACCCAGTCCCCAGACGGTCTGAATATACCTCGGATTTGCCGCGTCTTGCTCAATCAAGCGGCGTAAGCGGGACACCTGCACGTCAATGGAGCGCTCCAGCGCTGAATAATCCCGGCCGCGGGCCAGATTCATCAGTTTATCCCGTGATAACGGCTCTCTCGGGTGAGTCACTAACACTTTCAGTACCGCGAACTCACCGCTTGTCAGGCTGACAGCCTTGTCGTTGTCATACATCACCCGGGTGGCGAGTTCGAGCTTAAACCGGCCGAAGCTGATGGTTTCTTCTTGCTGAGACGGCGCCCCCGGCACTTCCTGAGTCCGGCGGCGCATGACGGCGTTAATTCTGGCAAGCAGTTCTCTGGGATTGAATGGTTTAGGCAGGTAATCGTCAGCGCCCAGCTCAAGACCGGTAATGCGGTCCACCTCATCCCCCTTGGCGGTTAACATCACGATCGGGATTTGATTTTTCTGCTGACGTAAACGGCGGCAGATGGATAATCCGTCCTCACCGGGCAGCATTAAATCCAATACCATAAGATGAAAATTCTCACGCTCTAATAAGCGATCCATCTGCTCTGAACCGGCGGCGCCGCGAACATGAAACCCCTGTTCAACAAGATAGCGCTCCAACAGCGCTCTTAAGCGCATATCGTCATCAACGACTAAAATTTTTGAGGTCTCTTGATTCATGAAATTTCCCTTCACTGACGCGGCCGTTTGCCGATTAACGCCTGTTAATATACCGTTTTCCCGGCGAATTTGAACCGGATAAGTCAAAGAATCAGCGCCGTAACGGAGCAAATCAGCGAAAAAATTGTAACGAAATTCTTATCGGGTTCCCGCGTGCGGTAAATGTTTTTGAATTTGCCGTCGCATCTCAGGTACTAACTCAGATTCAAACCAGGGATTGCGCGTCAGCCAGAGGCGGTTTCTCGGGCTCGGATGCGGCAGCGGAATCCGGTTCGGCCAATAATGCCGCCAGTTTCTGACGCGTTCGGTCACGGACATTTTCTTATCGTTAAAATGATAGCTTTGAGCGTATCGCCCGATCACAACCGTCAGTTCGATACCGGGCAGTAAACGCAGTAATTGTGCCCGCCAGCGCGCGGCGCATTCCGGTCTGGGCGGTAAATCCCCTTGTTTACCGGTACCGGGAAAACAAAAGCCCATCGCAATGACGGCGAATAAGTCCGGGTCATAAAACTGCCGATCAGTCACGCCCAGCCATTCTCGCAGGCGTCTGCCGCTGGCGTCATTAAAAGGAATACCTGTTTCATGGACTTTGCGTCCCGGCGCCTGACCCGCGATTAAAATACGGGCCCGGCGGCTGACCTCCAGTACCGGTCTCGGCTCATGGGGTAACACGCCGGCGCAAATCTGACAGGCGGATATGTTTTTAAGCAGCCGCCGTAATTCGTCGTCCGGCTCAGAAATTTTAATTTCACTCACGTGGATTTTTCGCTAGAATAGCCCGCTCTTTTAACAGGATAAACCAGAGAATAGCCTCTTTTAACCCTGTATAACTTATTTTAATCTCACTCGCGGACAAGTTTTTGTTTCGCACTGCTGTTTTCTAAGGAAAGATATGCGCGAAACCTCGCTGCCTGTTTTAATGCTTCTGGTATTGCTGAGCCCGTTAGCCATTGATATTTATTTACCTTCGATGCCGGTAATGGCGCGGGAGTTCTCAATTACCGACAGCCAGATCCAGTCCACGTTAGCGGTCTTCTTATTCGCGATGGGTCTGGGGCAGATTTTAATCGGTCCTTTGGCGGATCGCTTCGGTCGCAAACCTGTGGCCTTATTCGGCGTGTTTCTTTACGGCTTGAGCAGCCTGCTAGCCGCCGCGGCTTTTGAATTTCACCTTTTACTGCTGGCCAGAGTTTTACAAGGGCTGGCCGCTTGCTCAACGTCGGTTGTGGCGTTTAGCGCGGTAAGAGATTGTTTTACGTCCAGGCAAAGCGCCAGAATTTACAGTTATCTCAACGGGGCGATTTGTGTGATCCCGGCCTTAGCGCCGAGTTTAGGCGGTTTACTGGCGATGCAATTTGGCTGGCGCTCAAACTTTATCCTCATGACCGTGTTTGCCGTGGTTATATTAATCACCGTATCGTTACGATTCTCAGAAACCAAACCTGAAGAAACCGTCAGTCACGGCAGGTTGTATCATCCGCAGCGTTTTTTACCCGTGCTTAAAGAAGCGCATTTTTTGTTTTATGCCGTCAGCTGCATGAGCGCCATGGCCGCTATTTTATGTTATGTGTCTTACTCACCGGTATGGTTAATCGGTCATCTCGGTATTTCTGAATTAAGCTTTAGCCTCCTTTTTGGTTTTAATGCGTTAATTAATATCATCGCTTGTTTTACCGCGCCGGCGATCAATAAAAAACTGGGCGGCCATGTTACCGTTAAGTTAGCTTTCAGCCTGTTTTTAACAACGGCGCTGCTGACCGAGCTGTTACAGAAGCCGGCTTTGTCAGACCTGATCGGGCCGGAATACGCCTTTATGACGCCGATGATTCTTCTGTGCTGCGGCTTTGCGTTATTGCTGGGGCCGGCCACCAGTATGGCGTTAGCGGCTTTTGGCGGCCGGGCCGGTACCGCCACCGCTTTGCTGGGTTTTATTCAGATGAGCGGCGCGGCCCTCATTTGCGGCCTGATTCAGCAGACATCCCTCTCAGCGCCGGACGCGATTGCTTTAGCCTGCTTTGTCGTACCTGCGGCATTACTGGTTATCATGCATCAGCCAAAACTGAGCCATTGGCACCGGGTTAACTGAGATTGCTTTGTTTCAGCTTGCGGGTAAGCGTATTGCGTCCGCATCCCAGTACCTTAGCCGCGTCCTGTTTACGGCCTCCGGTGAATGTCAGCGCCTCACTGATCAATATCTGCTCCACGTCATTCAGGGTACTGTTCATCAGATTATGCTCGCCGGCATTTAACTGAGATTTCAGGCACTGCCGCAAAGCCCGGCGCCAGGATGATTCATCCTCTGACACCCGGCCCGATGCCCGATGTCGCACCTCCGGCGGTAAATCCGAAACCAAGACCTCACGGCTGGCGGCCATCACGGTAAGCCAGCGGCAAACGTTCTCGAGCTGCCTGACATTGCCCGGCCATTCAAATTCCGTTAAATACCGCATCGCGGGTCGAGTGACGATTTTAGCCTCCGCGCCGAGCTCATTGGCGGCGAGCTTAAGAAAATGAGCGGTCAGCGCCGGAATATCTTCCCGGCGCTCACTCAAAGCCGGCAGCTGAATTTGAATGACGTTTAAACGATGAAATAAGTCTTCACGAAACTCGCCGAGCCGGGCTTTTTCCTCCAGGTTTTGATGGGTCGCGGCGATGATCCTGACATCCGCTCTCACCATCTTACCGCCTCCCACCCGATAAAAACTGCCTTCGGCCAAAACCCGCAGCAGCCGGGTCTGCACTTCAAGGGGCATATCCCCGATTTCATCTAAAAACAGCGTGCCGCCTGAGGCTTGCTCAAACCAGCCTTTACGACTGTAAGCCGCGCCCGTAAAAGCCCCTTTTTCGTGACCAAACAGCTCAGCTTCAATCAACTCTCCCGGGATCGCCGCCATGTTAAGGGCGACAAAGGGTTTTCCCGCTCTGGGGCTGTGCTTATGCAGCGCCCTCGCCACCAGCTCCTTTCCGGTGCCGGACCGGCCGCGGATCAATACGCTCATGGATGAACGGGATAAGCGGCCGATGGCGCGGAATACCTCCTGCATGGCGGCGCCGCTCCGATAATTTCCGGCGCGGCGGTATCGGGCTCTGACTTTTCAGCCGGGTTCTGAGATTCACCCAGAGCCAGAGCCCGCTTAACCAGGGCGATGAGCTCATCGACATCAAAGGGTTTCGGGAGGTACTCAGACGCGCCGGCCTGATAGGCGGTCACCGCGCTATCCAGATCAGAATGCGCCGTCATTATGATGACCGGAACCTCAGGAAAGCGGCGCTGAATCCGCGCTAACAAACTGATGCCGCCGGTGCCCGGCATTCTGACATCGGACAAAATGACCCGCGGCCGCTCGACTTCCAGCGCCTGCCATAAACGATCGCCTGAGGCGAAACTGCTGCAGCTGATCTCAGCGCAAGCGAGGGACTTTTCAATCACCCAGCGAATCGCGCTGTCATCATCCGCGATCCAGACTTGTTCTTTTGCCGTCATTGAGTTGTCACTCTGTTATCGGTAAGGTTAATGAAAAAACGGTATTGCCCGGCGCGGACTCGCAGTCAATCCGTCCTTGATGTGAGCGGGCAATATTGTGAGCGATGGATAATCCCAGCCCGGTGCCCCCGGCCCGGCCTGTCACCATAGGATAAAACAGCGTTTCTTTCAGCTCGGCCGGAACCCCGGGGCCGTCATCGGTCACGGACAACTCGATTGCCGTTCTGAAGCGTTTACCGCCGGTGGTGAACTGACGCCGCGTACGCGTTCTCAGAGTAATGCAACCGTGACCGCCGGCTATCGCCTGCACCGCATTTTGCAGCAGATTCAGCAAAGCCTGCTGGATTTGCGCCGCGTCCATGGTGACTTCCGGTAATGACGGATCATAATCGCGCTTGAGCGTAACACTTTGCGGTAAGGTGACCTCAACCAGCTTAAGCACTTTTTCGGCGACCTGATGAATATTACGCGATTCACGGGGCGCGGTTTTTTGCGGCCCGAGTAATTTATCAACCAGGCTTTTCAATCTGTCAGCCTGCTCGATGATCATGCGGGTAAATTCCTGATACTCGGCGCCCTGCGCCTGCTTAGCCAGTAACTGCGCCGCCCCTCTGAGGCCGCCCAGCGGATTTTTAATCTCATGGGCGAGATTGCGCGCCATGAAACATGCCGCCTGCTGCTGAGCGTCCTGATTTAGCTGCCGCTCAATCTGCTTTTGCTGATCGATAACCCTGAGTTCGATGATGCCTAAACCGCCGCCAGATGGTGATAAGGTTAAATCCACCGTGCGTTCGACTCCGTCTAAGGTTGCCAGCAGCGTATTGCTCACCGTCAGCTGTTTACCTTGTTGAATCGACTCGCTCAGCCGTGAGGTATCGGTTTCAAAGGCCAGCAGGTTACCGGTAAATTGAGCGCCGCTAAGCTTAGATATTCCTAAATTAAACAGCTGGGCGGCGGCCGGGTTAGCAAAACGAACCGTAAGATCATCATCAACCAGCAATACGGCTGTCGACATATTTGAAATAAGCTGTTGTGGGTTCATAAACTCTGATAATAAACTCTGATTAAGTACCTGGCTGTAAGTTTCGATATTTGCGGCGTTCAGATTAAGTGCTCCGCGGGGCGCTCTCGCAAGGTAATACCGGCGGTCTTTCAGTCAAGAGTAACGCCGCACAGTGCTTAAGACGGGCGTCAGAAAAGCGAGAAAACTTAAGTAGCTTACCATAAGTTTTCTGACATTTTTTAATGCCCGTCTTTACCGCGCTACGGCTTTGCGACTCCGGTTACTTAGCTGCGGCTAGGCTCCCTGCGCCGCGCCTTGTATCGCGCCAAATCCGAGTACCGAAATTCCGAAGAAACTTATCGTCAGTTACTTCGTCGGGTACTTATTAACGCAAGCACACCGTTCCGGGGCGGCTCAAGTTTGCATGAAACACGCTTAAACCGCAATACCTCTACTTATTGAAGCGGTTAGAAAAACGATGAAGGTAGACGGTGATTTCACGGCTGGAGGCTAAAACGGTATTTTGACCGTCAACAGCCCGCACTTGTAACCGATGAGCGCCGCGATCAACACCTTGCGGGTTGAATACGCCGTTTTTTTGCGGCTGCCCGTACGCCCGGCCGTCAATAAGTAACACGTACTTAATGTTTGCCTTACCCGGCGTTACGCTCGCGGTAACCTTGAAGTTACCGCTGTTGTCGCGCAAGGTCTGCTGATCGAGCGGAGAAAGGATCCGAACACGGATTTTGTCAGCGGTTTGCTCTTGTCTGTCAGCTTCAGCCGCCGGAGGCGCTGAAAACCTGACGGCGTTTTCAGTGTTCGGTCTCGGCGTGATCACCCGCGCGCCGTCCCGGGGTGTATCGGAATAATGCGTCTTACCGTTTTCATCAACCCACTTATAAACGGCCGCTACGGTACTGAAACTCAGTCCCAGCGCCGCAGCGAACAAAATAACACCGCATCCTCCGCGCATCATTCCTCCTTAACGAGCTTAAAGCGCCCCTTGCAGAATTTGGCGGCTCGCGTCTAAATCAATATTCTGACGCTCACCTAATGCCGCCATACCGTGCTTTTCAAGCTGTTTGACCAGCGCATCCAGATCAGACTCACCGATATCGTAATCTTTAAGACGAGTTCTTATGCCTAAACTTTCAAAAAATTCCTGCGTTTTATCGATCGCGACATCGATTCTCTCCTCATCAGAGCCTTCTTTCAGCCCCCAGACACGCTCTGAATATTGCAGTAATTTCTCACGCTTAGTGGTTTTAGTATGGCGCAAAAGTGAAGGAAGCACGATAGCCAGTGTACGGGCGTGGTCAATATCATGAAGCGCGGTAAGCTCATGACCTATCATGTGCGTGGCCCAGTCCTGAGGAACGCCGGCGCCGATCGTGCCGTTTAACGCTGAAGTCGCCGCCCACATGATATTAGCGCGAGTTTCGTAATCCTCGGGGTTCGCCATGGCCTTGGGACCCTGCTCGATCAAGGTTTGCAACAGGCCTTCAGCGTATCTGTCTTGCACAGCGGCGTTAACGGGATAAGTCAGATACTGCTCAGTGGTATGAACAAACGCGTCGACCACGCCGTTAGCGATTTGACGTTGCGGCAGGGTATAGGTTTTAGTCGGATCTAATACCGAAAATTGCGGATAAGTGTGATTACTCATAAACGCCAGTTTGGATTTTATTGACTTACGAGTCACAACACTGCCCCGGTTCATTTCGGATCCTGTCGCGGGCAGAGTGAGTACGGTACCGAATGGTATCGCCGCCTTTACTTTAGCGCCGAAGCTGGTCATGATGTCCCAGGGATCACCGTCAAAGAGTGCCGCCGCCGCGACAAACTTAGTGCCGTCAATCACACTGCCGCCGCCGACGGCCAGCAGAAAATCGACATTCTCGGCTTTCACCGCGGCGACCGCCCGCATCAGGGTTTCGTATGTGGGATTCGGCTCAATACCGTTGAACTCAACCGTCTCGCGCCGTTTCAGCGCGGCTTTGACCTCATCAAGCGTGCCTGTCGCGCGAGCGCTGCCGCCGCCCAATAGAATCATCACCTTAGCTTCCGCCGGTATTAAGATGTCTAACTGCTCAATTTGTCCTTTTCCAAAGCAAATCCGTGTAGGATTATAAAGTTCAAAGTTTTGCATGTTCTGCTCCTGAGTTTAAATTTAATTATCAGCTAACCTGAGATTTATTTCGATTCAGCATGTATAAGCGAAATAAGGCGATATTAACAAACAAACCGATAAAGGCTACCAGTGTCTCAACAATAAGCTGCAACGGCAGACCCGCTGGCGCGGCCAGCTGTGACAAGGTACCGCCGACCAGCGAAAGCGGAATGTATAAGCTGATGATAGCAATGGTTTTTAATACAATCGGGCCGCTCATTCTAAAACTGGCTTTAATGGCTTCAAGCGGTGTTAAACGCTCGGAAACCACCATAAAATTCACGTAGGTTAAACGTGCGAACACATAAAAACTGATCGCAAAGCCGATCAGCCATAACGGGCCGAACGCCGCGAACAGCATAACAGGCGCTAAAATCGCTAACGCCGAAAATACGCCCGCGAGCAATAACGGCGGAACAAAGCTGACACTGGCTTTGAGCAGCTGACCGGATGACGGCTCATGACCCTGAGAGCGTACTTCTAAAAATAACGTCAGTACCGCGATCAGCAGCGAAAAGATCAAAAGCAATACCATCATGGCAACAAAATGCGGCGTACTGAATAACGGCTTTTCGATATCCATTTTCGTGAATTCGGCGCTGAGCCATAGCTGAATACCGACTTGTAATAATAATAACGGCATGAGTAGCACAGCCAGTTGGCGAATGTGGTTTTTAAAGAAGTGAAATGCTTCAGTTAAAATTGCTGACAAAGACATGAAATTCCCGGCGCTCATGTGACTTAAGAAATTAGACCGCTAAGGATACCCAAAATTCATCACTTTTGCACTGCGTCTTTCAATGACTTATCCGTGACCCGGCCGGCAAACTGGTAAAGTTTAATCAGTTGTTATCTATCAGTTCCGGTTGATGCGGTCCCCGGAACTACGCGTCATCATAAATCCGGCGCATGCTATCAACTGAGAAACTTAAAACTGACAAACTAAGAACCGTCCCGTAATCCTAAACAGCTCAGTCGATGGCGCTCTTAAACGCGGAAAAATCGCTGACAGTCAGGCTTGAACAACAGTAACCATTTGTTATATTTGATTTTTACTTTTAACACCGCCGGCGGTGATTGCAGCCGGTTTATGAGCGTCAAGTATTAAGTGCAGTCACTTAACCGCTTTTAGGGGTGACTGAATGATACTCCTCGCGCCTTGAGGGCGGCAATAAAAACGGTAACACATCGGAAGGTTATTTCCGGACACGCGTTAACCTGAGTCGCCGGCTTGTATCTGTAACATCATCTCCGGCTTTCGCCGGAGTGACGGAAAACTTATCGTCAGCCGTTTATCTGTGTCGCTTTACGATACAGGTAATGTCTTTGCCACCATAAAAACGGCATTACCGCCGCCGTCAGCAATAAGGCGTAAGCCATATCCGCGCCCAAAGCGAACCCCGTCGCAATACAGAAACCGCAACCGACAATCACCCAAGGTAAGTACTTGCGGCTCAGCAGTTTTACCGCTGACAGCATCGCCATTAAATAAATGATAACGAACACGCCGTTACTCCATGAGATCAGCCGCTCAAGATCCTGCTCAAATACATAGGTGAGGATTAACACCGCGGCCGTTAACAGCAAAATCACACCTAACGCTCGTTCAGGCACTTTATGCTGATTCACCTGTTCAAACCAGGCCGGCAAAATGCCTTCCTGACTGAAGCTGCGGGTTAAACGTGCCGCGCTGGCACAGTAAACATTAACGGTCGCTAAGCCGCTGGCGATCCCTAAAATACCGATAATCTGCTGACCGTGCCCGCCCAGTAACTGATTAAACACGCCGGCCATCGCCAGATTTTCTTCCGTTGACACCAGTAATAACAACAAAGCGCAGGCGATATAAACAAGGCCGACCAGTACCACACCGATCATCATTGCCGGTAACAGGTCTTTTTCAGGCCGTTTAAAGTCATCAGCCAGGTGAGTCATAGCTTCAACACCCAGAAAGCTCCAAAACGCCATGCCCGCGGCCGCTAACATCAATGATATTTCCGGCGCCGGATGCGTTTCTAAACTGATAAACTGATCGGGGTTTGAGGTAAGCGCGCCAAACAAGATTCCGACAATGGTCACAACGGCGAGCGTCAGCCCGAACTGCACCTTCGCCGATACCCGCAGACCCTGACGCCCTATAATAAACAGCCCTGAAATCAAAACGAGCTCTGAAAATAACCGCCTCAGTCCGGAGACGGGGAATAAAGCATCAACAAATTGAAAGGTTATCAAAATTGCCGCCGGAGAACCGACCGGCACCACGAATAAGAAAATCAGCCCGACGGTATGCCCTAAAGTACGACCGAAAGCTTTTTCAGTAAAGTACGCCGGACCGGCCGCGTGCGGGTGAACACTGGCGAGCTTACCGAAAATCAGCGACACGGGAATAATGGTTATCGTCAGCGCCAGCCAGGCCCACAGAGCGCCTTTACCGGCTACGTCCACCGTCATTTGCGGTAAAATAAACACACCTGTGCCCAGCAATGTGGTAGCCATTAATCCCGCGCCTTGCCAGCGTCCTATCCTTGATTTCATTCTTTAAAAAACCCTTTTCCTGCCCGTGAGCGGGCGCAACTGCAATTGCGGAGATTATAAAGATAAGTTGAGTTATTTTCCGCGCCTTGATACCGGCACTGTTAAGCGGTGACGAATCGGGCGGTTATTCCGGGACAGTTTCCTGAGTTCGCGACAGCACGTTTTGATTCATCAAGTTAAGCTCAGGGTTTAGCCGGGGGGCATTTCGGATTCATAAGGTTATCCCGCTCAAAGAGCCACTTTCCGCCTCTTTTCTGGAAAACATCCGTATTAACAACCATTCTCCTCGTTTTCGGCCGGACGAAAAACTGAGCTCCGAAAACCTTTCCTTCTTTGAGAAAAGGTTGTGTGTTAATTAAGTGTTTCTGACCGATAGCTGTCAGCCGGTGTTGCAATATATAAAGCTCATTGCGCAACTTAAGGTTATAATCTTCTTTTTCTTCCGACTCAAAGCCGTCGATTTCTAAAAATGCGCCCACAAACCCGAGACAGATATTTAAAGCGGCTAAAAACTGCGCGTCATGGCTGGAGAAGTCAAAATCACAAAAGACCGGATCTTTGAGTTTTACGCCCGCGTCCGCATTATCTCCGGTGGTAAAACTGTTAGCCGTTAAGCAAAGGTAATGCCGTCTCAAAATCAATTCATGAATACCTTTGAACATCTCACGGATAGCTTTGAACGTCTGTTCGCCTAACGAGAACAGCGACATAGGTTTTACATTTATATTGCATTCAAACAGCAAATCATTCATCAATAGTCTGGCGTCAATATTTTTTACCAAAAAATCAGAACAGGTCTCATATATTGCCCGCAGCTCTTCAGCGCTGAGTAGTTTCGGATAACTTGTGACCAGCTTTACAAACAAGGGAACATGTTGCTGCTGGTACAGCTCGGACAGAAACGACTGGCTGAAGGGGGATTGAGCAACTGATATGAGCTTTTTTACCGCGGCGGCTTTCGGATTAACATTACCCCCGAAGTAGCGCAAAGTCTTACAAGCCTCTACGATTGATCCCCTGTGTTCCGCGGGCGTTACATGAGCATGTAAAATGCAGTAATGAATAATATCCCCGAATGCGTCGGCAGACTCAAAGAACTGAGGCGAAATCAAATCAAATCGCCCCGCGACGCATTGATCAAAAACGCTGATAGGAAAGGTTTCCAGCAACAGCTTAAAATACATTCTGTTAAAATCAGTTTCTGATTTTGAATCCGGCTCTTGTTTTAACCCCCCTCTTTTAACGCCCGAACTGATTTTCAGATACTCACTTTTGAGTTCCTGAACCAAGTTTACCCGCTGTCCTTTACCCTCACTATCAAGCCTTGTTCTGTCTTTACAAACCAAAATAAGTAACTTTGCCATTTGCCGCCAATCAAACCAAAGCTGAGATTCAATCACAGAAGAGTTAAAACCCGCCATCGTCTGCAGTCTCCCGGCAGCCTCGGCATCCGCTAACAGCTCGGCTTCTTCTGAGTGTAACTTTATTGTTAAATTGTGTTTATCAATTGCTCCCTGTCTCTTCTGTGTGCCGGTGCGTAAGCTCAGTTCTTGCAATTTTGCCTCAGCGTTTGCGACTTCAATTTGCGCCTTTGAACTGGACAAGCCAAAAATATACTCGGCAAACCAGCGGGAAAAGTTGGTTTTATCACCGGTGTCAAGCCCGCTGAAATGCGACAGCAAGTCAGCATTCGATTGCAGACATTGCTTAACATTTGTACCTTGCATACCTCCCTGAATAATGTCACTAAAAGCTGAAGTCATAAATGTATGGCCGGCTTGTGCGATCCCCTGCTCTAACGTTTCCTCTGACTGCTTAACCGCACGCATGCATTCAATTAATTGCTGAGTCCAATTATTACAAGTGCCGGCGCGGGCGGGATTACAGGATAAACTCCGGTACATTGCGATAAGTTCACATAACCCGGCCCTGAAACAGGATTTTATTCCGGCAGACAGATTTTTGTCCTTAACGCAAACATCAACATAATACTGATAACACAAAATACAATAACCGACGCATAACCGGTTTATTTGCTCAGGAGTCTCAGCGTTACCGGCTTGAGTAATCAGCGCGGACAATTGATTTTTTATAACAGCTTCCGCCACGGTTGAGTTTGTTATTGTTTGATCTAACATAGACTGAGCCCGGGTATTTAATCTCTCTGTGAGAGCTCCTTCAACCGCGAACTCTGATCTGGACTGTCGGCGCTTATCGTCCCGGGAACTTTCTTTACCCTTCTTTTTGACTCCCTTTAATTTAAACGAGTAATCAGTCCCGGTTAAAGCGAAAGCTCTTTCCCTTGAGAGAGACAAAGCTTCATCACATTCATGTTTTTGCGCAAAATCACGCGCCCGCTGAGGATCTGATAACGCCACGGCAAAAGCTCCGGCAGCGGTAACTAACAGGGGATTTCCCGGCTTATCGCTGTCAACGCGGACTCCGCTCTGGTCTGTGCATTGCCAGACAGCGCGGATATCAGGAGTTGCGGCTGATGGAGGGGTAGACATTGATTAACTCTCACTAAAAACAACTATCATCAGTGACAAACCAATTGAGAGCAAACCGTCATAAACCGGGAGTAAGCATTTCATAAAAACCCCTGGGCGGATGAAATAACTCCGAAGGCTCCATCAGACCACGACAGCGCTGAGATTGCAACGGATTTCTACCCGTTATTTCACGGGAAAATTCACCGTACCTCAGCCGCTGACAAAGAAACTATGAAGGACAGTAACTCAACTGCCCTTTAAATTATCAAACCTGAATTCAAGTAACCTGAATTCAAGCCCATTTAAATTTCAACGCCTGATTTGTCTACCTGCGGACACGGGAAATAAAATACGACAGTTATGTATGCCGGTCATCCGCAGACGTTTATCCGGATTAACACCGGGCTCCGGCTTTCGCGGGAGGGACGGCAGAATCGGTATACTTTCTTCCGCCACGTCCCTTATGCCATCATAACAAATAAGGATAGGCGTAGCGCAGCCTGCGCCTTATCTGGTTGTTGAACCAGCCCGTTCCACTTAATATATGCAAATATCTCTGAAGTAATTCTGTGATCTGAGTGAGACGTTATTCGACTCACTTTTCTATAGATGTGTCAGAGCCTTTGAAGAGTTGAGCTTCTGTATTTCAGATTCATACAGTTATCAGAGCGTTACCCGAACTCATATCAACCCTTCGGTTTCCGCCTTGCAGCATACGATATCATCAATTGACGCGGAAACATGGGAAGCGATTAACAAAGTGTTGCTCCGGGCGCGCGCATCGGAAGGCATTGAGAAAGGCCGGGCCGTCCGAATCGACAGCACAGTGACTGAAAGTCATATTCATCCGCCGTCTGACAGCTCATTACTCTGGGATTGTGTTCGCACGCTTTCCCGGGTCATGGTGAAATCGCAAGAAGAAGTGCCGCAAGGCTTAACGCGATTCTGTAATCATTGCCGCGGCGCGAAAAGGCCGGCAAGAGACATTGACTGCTGCCGCGGCAAAAACAAAACCATACTGTACAGAAAACTGGTATCCGTGACTCAAACGACAATGCGAGACGCTCAGAGATAGATTCAGCAAGCCGGCGATATCAGCCCGGGTTTCGCTGCGGACGGACTGGTAACCGAGCTGGGGCATTGGGTAGAAATGACAGAAAAAGTGATTTCTCAGACCCGACGCCGGGTATTTGACGGTGAGAAAGTGCCGGCGACAGAAAAGGTGGTGAGTATCTTTGAGGCGCGCACAGATATTATTATCAAAGACTCAAGAGACACCCGGTTCGGACATAAGTTAAATTTCACGACCGGAAAAAGTGGATTAGTGTTAGATGTTGTGGTCGAAACTGCTGACAGTGAGAAACTGTGCCCGATGACAGAGCGGCAAAAACAAATTTATGGCCGCGTGCCTCGTCAAGCGGCGGCGGATGGCGGTTATGCCAGCCGGGAAAACCTGAAGCGGGCGAAAGAAACGGGCGTTAAAGACGTCGACTTTAATAAAAAGAAAGGATTAAAGGTCGAGGAAATGACGAAAAGCCGGCGGGTTTATAAAAGATTAACCAAGTTTCGGGCGGGGATCGAAGGGAACATATCCTGTCTTAAGCGACGCTGCAGGCTGGCACGGTGCTTTTGGAAAGGACTGGAAATGTTTAAGGCTTATGTTTGGTCATCCGCTGTGGCTTACAATTTAGTGACATTAGCGAGAATATCCACAGCCTGAAACCGCTGACGCGGTTGATTTTTTAATTAATCGGCGAAGCTGAGGGGTTGGTGTGGTTCATTGAAACTGTTATTACAAAAATAACTCAAAAAATAAACCTTAATTCAACTTTTAGGTGACTAGGCTGATTTCCCTTTTTCAAAATACTCTAAATTAAATAGCCGCCAATACGATAAATTTGAAAAAAGCCTGTTTATGGATGGGCACTAGTACTCCGTCCATTTGAATTCAATACTTCAAGCTCTTTTGCTAAGCCTTAGTCATAGGAGAGCTAAAAATCTTGTATTGATTTTTATTGTTTTAAACTCTTATACAACTTTTATTCACAACTAATTAATAAGTCTGTAATTTCTGAACAAAATGCTTCCTCCCACCCTTTGGCAAGCCAGTAGGACTCTAGCTTTTTTCATTTTGATTAACGAAAGTGTAACAGGATTTCGTTAATCAGTTTAATTCTGTTAAAAGGCTAACTGTACCCTGGAAGGACGGGATAAAGCTTCTTTAACTTGATACGTGCCTCCTCAGTTGTGAACTGCCAAATCATCTTAGCCTTGGACTCATTGCGTTGGGTGACCCAGGCTTCAACTTCACAATTTAGTGTTTCCTGATCCGGTATTCTTCGGTTTAAGCATTGTCTGCTCAAGATACTTAATTCAATTTCAGCCATATCCAACCAGCTTCCGTGTTTTGGCGTGTAATGAAATTCGATTTTATTGATCAGCCTACGAGCTTCTTCTGGTTCGAAGGCCTTATAAAATGAAGCCGGGGTATGAGTATTCAGGTTATCCTCAACCAACACAATTGTCTCAGCATCCTTATAACGCCCGTCTACTAAGGCTTTTACCTGATGAGCCCAATCAACGGCTGTTCTGTGCTCTGTGACCTCAACATGCCGCCAGCCCGCTAAAGGCTCAAATATCATGAACAGGTTGCTGACACCGTTACGCTCATATTCCGTATCGTATCGCTCCGGATAACCTGAAACTAAAGGTAACGGGTTGCGAACTTCTTTAACTTGTTGTTTGCTGGTTTCATCAAGGCATACTAAAGGACGCTTGGGATCGTAAGGAAGTTTATAGAGTTCTAATATATACCCAAGCAAATTCAAGTTGCAGATGTGAGCGTTTGAAAGTTGTCAGTAATCCTACTCGTTAAAGTATCCGCGATTTCTGGAAGTTTGACATCGAAAAAATGATTTATCCGTTTTCGGAATTCTTTGGCTGAAGCAAAATATTCATTATTTCTCACATGCTCATTCATTACTTTCCAGAGCCGCTCAATTGGGTTTAAATTCGGACTGTATGGTGGTAAGTAATGAAGCTCGATTTTCAGCTCCTTTGCTTTTTCTTTTACGCTGCCTGCTCGGTGATAAGCAGCACCATCTAAGATGAGGTGAATACGCTCAGCTTTAGAATGTTGAGCTTTCAGTTTTACTAAAAAATCCACAACAGATTCTTGGTTGACGCACTCATATTGGGCTGTCACAGTTTCAGCCAACTTCCCCAGCTGAATGCCACCAATAATATTCAAGCGAGTACGGCTGCCTGTGGTGTTAATCAGCTTATCTTCACCTCTTTTTATCCAACCGTAAGACAGCTTTGTTGCCATGGTAGGATGGACAGCGTCCATAAATACAATTGGCTCATTATCAGGCTTTTCGGCCTTTAATGTCTCGTATTTTTCTTTAAATTCGGCTTGCTTTTGCTCATCAAATTTATGGGGAACACCCTTAGGCTTTTTGTAACTGAAGCCATTGCGATGCAGCCATTTGTTTAACCCTGCAACCGTAAATTTCACACCAAAGGTTTCATCAATATAACTCACAATTTGATGTGTATGAGCGAAAGTGAATTTTGTTAAATGGGCTATCAAAAACTCGGTTTGCTCTGGAGTGAGCCGACTGACTGAACCGCCATTTTCGGGTTTCAGTTTTTCTTGAGATTGATAGTCATCAAAATGACGTTTGACTGTTGTTTTATCTATCCGTAACGCTTGAGCAATTAAAGAATAAGACCAGCCTTCTGAACGTAACAGAACAACTTTAATTCGGTCACATTCACGGCTATCACTTGACGATTTATGTCGTGATTCCAGAGAATGTTTTTCTTCTTTGGTTAAGGATATTTCAATCATGTTGCTATGATGATCTCATTACAGAAAATTGCAAGCCTTTGTTTGAAAAAATCGCATCTTGAATGATCACGGGTATATCTTCCATAGCGCTCACGAAGGCAGCGTTTTCCTCTTCAGGTATACACCACTCTTCTTTAAGCCAGGGTTTAAGTTCATTTTTTTTAACGCATAATGAACAGAGGTTCTCGATATGCTATCGACATATTTGAGTTCAATCATCTTGTCTCTAAGAAGATTTAATGTCCAACGGCAACGTCCTTCCGGAGGCGCAGAGCAGGTCAGCGCAATTAGGTGTGCTTCGGCTTCACCATCCATTATGCGTCTGCGGCCTTGATGGCTGTGTTTGCTATTAACAGCGACTTCTAATCCTTCCTCGACAAAACGCTTTCTGAGGCTCGTTACTGCAAGTGGTGAGATGTTTAGCGCCTTAGCAATCTGTTGATTGGTCAGTGGCGAATTATTCTCATCAATAGCAAGTAAAATTTGGGCGTGTCGTTTCTTATGTTGAGCAACACGTGGTTTCTTCTGCTTTATCAAAGCTTCAAGCATTGAACGCTCTTCATTACTCAAACGGACATGGTATTTAATCCTCATAACAGCTCCTGTATTCGTTGTGTTCAGGAACTGTTAGGATAAACTATCAGGCCATTATTTGCTTTTGAATGGACTACTAGATTAACGGAAACGGAGTTTGGCTGGGGGAGAAAAGCTGTAGAACTCGGGCTTCATGAGCTGGAAACCGGGTTTGAATGCTTTGGGCATTATGAAGGAAAGCATAGAAGTGAGGAGAATAATCCTCAGCTGGAGGTAGATATTCGGGCGTTAGTCGATCCAGAGTCACAAGCTGATCCAAAATTCAAAAATTCATTTGCTTACACTCGAATTACAGCTAAAGGTGTTCGTAAAAAGCTGATTGAGGAAAAAGGCTGGGACTGTGAAGAGTTACCAAAAGAAAGAACGATTAATGACATTTTGAATCGACTCGGTTACAAACTGAAGCGAGTTCAAAAAACCAGGCCACAAAAAAAATTCCTGAAACAGACGCCATCTTTAAAAATGTAAATAAAATTAAAAAAGAAACAGCAGGGAATAAAAAAGTTATCCGTATAAGTATAGATTGCAAAGCCACGGTTAATTTGGGTGAATTTTCTCGACACGGTCAATCCAGAGGGATTGATGCGGTGCAAGCTTTAGATCACGACATGGATGTAAAAGATAACTTATCCCGTTCGGAATACTGAACCTGGAAAACGACCAGCTTCATGTGTTTTATGGTAACTCAAGTAAAACCAGCGACTTCATTTGTGACGCTTTAGAGTGGTGGTGGAATTTAGTTAAAGACGAACATCCAGAGGTAGAGGAGCTGGTTATTTTTTCAGATAATGGCCCAGAAAATAGTGGATGCCGGACTCAGTATCTTTTTAGATTAAAACAGTTTAGTGAAAGATCGAAACTGAGGATTCACAACGTTTACTACCCACCTTATCACAGCAAATATAACCCAATTGAGCGGGTTTGGTCATCTTTAGAAAAGCATTGGAATGGTACATTACTGAATTCAGTGAATACTGTTCTGGAGTGGACGAAAACAATGACTTGGAAGGCTATGACTCCAGTTGTCAATTTAATTGATAAGGTTTACTCAAAAGGAGTCAAGCTAACAAAAAGTGAAAAAGAAGATGTCGAAGATAAAATCATCCGAAATAGTGAATTACCTAAGTGGGATCTACTTATCATGCCAGAATGGTAAATTCTTAACTGCGAGCTCCCTTAGAACCCGTTCGAAAAGCACTTGCAACTGTGGAAAGGCATGCAGAGAGAATTTTACAGCGCTGGTCATCCACTTATACGAATGCTCGTATGGAAGGTTTAAATAGTCTATTTCAAGCGGCTAGAGCACGAGCCAGAGGGTATCGTAATACAGGAACATTTATTACCATGATTTTTATGATTGCTAGCCCTGTATCAGATCTACTCAAATCCATATGAAACGACGAAGAGCCAGGAAAGTGTGCTTATCTGCCACTGAATAACCCTCATCAATTACGAGAATTTCTTGATATTTTACTTAGAAAAGCCCAGCAGATTGTTGATCCGTTTGAGCAAAGCTTCTTTCTATTGCTGCATTTATCCTATTTACAAGCCTTTGAAGATGTCAACAAACGCACCGCACGGCTGGCTTGTAATATTGCTTTCATTAAGGACAACTTGTGTCCTTTAAGTTTTATTGATGTCCCAAACGAAGATTACTTTAAAGCCCTACTCTATTTTTATGAAAAGAATAATGTCCAACCCGCATTGGAATTGTTTGAATGGGCATATTCAAGATCTTGTCAGCAATATGAAGTAGTAAAAGCATCACTTGGGGAAATAGACACTTATCGTATTCAGTATAGAAACGAACGCAAACAAGCAATGGGTGAAGTCATTCGCCAACAATTACAAGGGAAAGCGATAGAAGATTTTTTAAAGCAATTTTGTATCGAAAATAATATTGAATCGCCTGATAAATTTATTGTGATGACCGAGAATGACTTAAAACAACTGCACAGCGGAGCCATTATCGGTTTAGGAATAACAAAAAATACGTTTGATGTATGGAAGCAATTTGTAAGCAGATAAGCTGAACAAATTACGTGTTAATTACAGTGAATTACAGACTAATGGTGATCGTTTAACAAAATAAGATTCTTTTAGTATCAAGATATTAGCTAAGAAAAGATAAACAGATTACTGTTATTACTCGTTTCCGCTACCCTACTATACTTGTACTCTCTAAATTTGAAGTTTGAGTTGTTTATATGTCAACCTTGAAACAAGAGCTCCACATATAACAACTCGAACTCCACACATAATGGCCAAAGCTCCACATATTACGAAGCTAAATATCTAGCGATTGTTTGGAATAGCTCATAGATAAAATATTCACATGATTTATTTTCATCTGGGCTTTTTTCTCAAAGTGTCCCACCAATGCCCCACCGACACTATATCAAACACATGATATATAAGTGTTTTGCACTTTATGTATTGGTAATAATATAGATGTTCATAAACTTGTTTCTTCACAATCACCGCTTTCAATGGGATTAATTGAATCATATTCTGCATTTTGCTCAGCTGAAATTAATACTGGAGAGCAGGTAGGTAGTGGGCATTATGAACAGAGAATGAGAGTCAGTTGGGCATTCATCAAATGGCTATGGTTATTTTACCAGAATCGAACAAAAAATAGCTTAGACAACTTAAAAGCCGCAAAAATGCAATTTACCGCAATGAAAGAAGGTTTTAAGCTGTATTTAAAGTCACCATATACTTCTGCTACTCCGAACAAAGAAGGCTTATCTCCAGAGCTTAGAAATAAATTTTTTAATATCATTAATCCGTTGCTAGAAAACGAAATGAATCCTTGGAAGTCCGAAAAAGTCCGTTGGCGAAACTATACCCTCTTGTTGACTATGGTATTAGGTGGAAATCGTAAAGGTGAGTCTCTTTTATTCAAGCTCAATCACTTTTCACTATCTGGACGCCGAAAATTTTTTGAAATATTAAAATCAGGTGACATTGACTACCCAAGAAGTGAAGCTCCATCAGTCAAAACATTAGGTAGGGAAGTTGAGTTGAACGATATGATGGCAAGCATATTTGAGCACTATATATCTCATTGGCGAACTCAGTTTAAAGGTGCGAATGAAAGCATGTATATTAGGACTTACGCATTGATGGTACTGTGCAATTTTGGTAGGAGTTGCTCTTTGCCTTTCGCAAAATGTTCAATGAAAGCACCAACAACATCTTTAAACAGTTCACGTTGGTGCTGATAAATAATATTGGTGAACTCTTGCGCTATCTGCATTTTTTGTAGATAAACAAAACTCAAAATGCTTGAGAAGATGTGATTTCGTACAGGTCGCTCACTACGCACTTGAAAATGCTCAATATGACAGACTTGCTTGATTGCTCTGTGATATTGTTCTATTTGCCAGTGTTGATCATGAATGGCTTTAAAGTCATCATGCTGAAAAGGCTCTTCCTCTGGCAAGTAAACCACGTAGTAGCGATGCTGGTCTTTTAGCGTCGTTCTAAACAACCTGACCTTGCCAAAATCTTTAAGCCAAACCTCCAAACCGTCACAAGGAACGTCAAGGTGCTGAATTTGCAGCCATTGGCCTTTTTCCTGCGATACTGTTCTGTTTTTCTCGACAGCAAACATGAATCCTGTCTGATGGTTTTTAATCGTCTTCAGATTCCTGACGCAGCTGTACCAAGAGTCTCCCGTTACAAACTTTGGCTTGAGTCCCCAATCCAGTACTTCTGCCAGCATTTCACGAAAATAGTCATTTTTAGTCTTGCCTTCGGATTTATCGCATATCCTGTAATTGACGGGCATATGGCGACCAGTCATGTCGGTGTAATAAAGGGTTACGAGGTTAATCCCTTTGACTGCTCGATGGTGTTTCCCTGACCAAAAATGACTCACCAGTTCTACGTGATGGCTGTAAGGTTTATCAAGTACGCTATCATCAACACTCAAAGTACCACCAACAAGACATAGGTCTGGAGCGGCCTCATCAAATAAGTCTTTCGGTTGATAATCTTCACGGTGAAGAAAGCGGTTAACGCTATCGTGAGAGATACCCGTCACTTCTGCCAATCTTGTGCATGTTGATGATTTTGGCTCACTTATCAAAAATCCCATGTATTGCGGAAGAGTACATCTGGCTGTCGTTGGGCGAGTAGTTTTTCTCACTTCCATCCCTGAAAATGATCATTTTACCCGATATCAAATTTCAAAACACTCTGTCAATGCGTAAGTCCTATATATGTTTCTTTCAAGTCAGGATGGCAAGCCACTTAGCGTCCAAACGCCAAACGCAATACTAAAAGAGTTAATAAAAAAGCATCCAGAATTTGAGGGTAAATTATCTCCTCATCGACTTCGAAATACATTCCATGATGTGCTTAATGATGCACTGAACTTGATGAATATTGGCGAATCTGCGTTAAGTAAGAAGTTAAATAAAGCTCCGATACAAGAATACGCAGGAGGGTGGAAACGAGGCAGTGATATGGTAAATCGTTATCCTAAAGGCTCTATACAACGTGAAGTTGGGCAAATACACCAAATCATTCAGAGTAAAATTCTAAACCCAACAGATTACGCAGAAGCTAAAGCAAAAGAAGAAGTTGCAGTGCTAGATGCTGAATTTGAACAATGGATGACTAGCCAATGAATATAAGTAACAGTGTTGTTAACTTCGAGAAGTCTCTGTTATCTCCTATCTGTTATCTCCTATAGAGAGAACATTTGAGAATAGATTAGGCTATAAGGTTGAATTATTTGATGAGACGGGCGAGTTTAACAATGTTGTTAAATTGCCAGATGATACGAGTGTTGTTCTCAATTTCTATTTTGATGAAATTAACACTCTAGAAAGTGGGATTAAAGATCATTTAAAAGGTTATTATACATACTTACTACCTCGATATTTACCGTCTACAATTAAGAGTTATCACGATGCTATCCGCAGTATTGCAACAAAACTCGCAAAAGGAGCAACTTTTGATGAGGCGGTTGATGCTACTGTTACTGAAAAACCTACAGTGTTTGTTTCACCAATCAAATCATTAGTTCGGTATTTGCTCCTCAATGAATATGAAGGGTTATCCTTTGATAAAGCAGAAGATGTATTAAGGCTTGAGGGGTACACCTCGAATAAAAATTCATACTTGGCACTATTTACTATGGATTAAGAGTTAGTGCCTTTTACTCGTGAAGAATTGCGTGTACTAAACGAAGCATTGAAAAATGAAGACATTTTTATTGCTGATAGATTGATACTCGCTCTTTGTATACAGTTTGGTCTAAGACCGATAGAGTTGTCGCTGCTCAAAGAGGTGGACTTTATCGAAGATGTCGATTTAGGGTTGTGCTATCTAAACATCCCAAGAATAAAGCAGAAAGGGGCACAATTTAGGCGTGAAGACTTTACTAAACGAATTCTTGATGAAGAATTAGCTGAACTAATTAGTCGGTACTGAAAAACATAACTTCAAGATTTAAAATGTACGGCATCTGATTTACGCAAAATTCAGAACCGTACCCAAAAGCAGCATTTCTTATATTTCGCATCAATTTCACTACAAAATAGCCAAAACTCACCATCTTTTTCGAGCAAAAAGAAAATGGCTAACCACTTTCTCAAGTTCCAGGCACACGCAGCCATTAGAAGGTTTATTGAGTCGCCAACACTGCCCTTTAACCAGTTCTTACACAGCCTAAAATCACTCTTCAAATGCCCGATTACTTGTTCAATTGTTGCCCGTTTTTTACAGAGTTCACTTTTGCGTTTTCTCTTTGCTTGCGAGTCCCGTTTTAATGGCCGGCTAGGGATAACAACTTCTTGGTCAACATACTGCATACACCCTTTATAGCCTTTATCTACAACGGCTGTAGTGATTTTACTCTTTCGGTGTTTATGGGCATGGTCAAGTGCAGGTCTAAGCAATTTTGAGTCGTGTTCATGTTTGTCATGACTGGGTTACACCAATGATTAATTGACTCTGCTCTGTGAGCACGACAGAAGCCTTTTTACCATACTCGTATGGCTTATGGTCTTTGCCTTTCCCTACGCAGTAAACATCGGGTTCATGAAGGCTGTAAATCTTGTTCTTGTCTTTACGTTGCTGTGTAATGACTTTTTCATAATTGGAAAAATTCTCTTTTTGTAAATCAAGGACATCTTGTGGAAGTTTGCGTTGTAGCTCCCTTAAAAGCTTACCTGCGATAACACGTAACCTTTTTAACGCTCTTCTGGCTTTGCTTCGATTTTTGGCATGTCTAAAGCTTCGACAGTCAATGCGTAGCTGTTTGACTTCTTTGACATAAGTACGTCTTTGCTTGATCCCAAATACTTTGGCTAGTTTATTGAGTCGGTTAACCACCTTGATGGCAAGCTTGCTATCTGTCGGATAAGTAATGGCTTTTTCTTGGACGGTTGTATCAACGTACACGGTGTCATCTTCAGCTTTGTCACCGTGTAAAGCCACAGATAATGCAAAGATTTTTTCACAGCCTTTTTCACCGATGCGCTTACGAAAAACACTGAGTTCACTGGCATCACAAGGGCGTGCTGTTTGAAACTCTGTCTCACCACAAAACACTTGAAAATACACGTTCATCAGCCACTCATCGACCAAGGCTTCATCGCTGAGTTTGTAAAGTTGCTTGAGTATTACTCGATGCTGCAGTTTTTAGAGCTTGATAAAAAATTGATTTAGCTATAGGTCAAACTACTGCTGCGACTCCATGCTAAGGCATCCGAAGCATAATCAGCATCACAACAGCAGTCTGAAGTGTTAGAGTGAACTCAAAGCTTATACTCGTCAAGCAGTTCATTATGTTTATTCGTAGCCTTTCAATTGTTACTCAATTTTTTGATGCATTAAATGTTTCGTTATCCTTGATTAAACCCTCATTAAAATTAACAAGAACTCAAAAAATAGTATTAGGAGCGATGATCACTGGAGTTATCATGACTGAGGCTTTGAACTGGGCAGCTTTTGAACGGAGAAGTTTAGGCGTTTTCAAGTCAACGGGCTTATGCTGGATATTCTACAAAGCTAAAATCCCTTGGCAGTACCTACTTCAAGCGAGTATTTGCAATATATTCAAACATTATCAATTAACAAACGGCCATTTAGATATTGATGATACCCATAAACACCGAGCTAAAAAAACGACTTGTATTGCAGGTGCACATAAAATCAAAGACAAACCGACAGGTGGGTATATCAATGGGCAAGAGCTGATATTCATGGTACTTGTCACCGATACGGTAACCTTTCCAGTTGGGTTTAGGTTTTATACCCCCGATCCGAATCTCGCCATTTGGAGCAAACGGGATAAAGAGCTGCAACGACAAGGTATCGCTAAAAAAGAGCGACCACAAAGACCCATGCCTGACCATGTTAACTATCCGACTAAACAAGCGCTTGCACTAGAAATGCTAAGAGAATTTACCACCGCCTTTCCAAACTTTAAAATCAAGAGCGTATTAGCCGATGCATTATATGGGACTGCTGATTTCATGGATAAAGCTGAAGAAATCACTCATCACGCTCAAATAGTCAGTCAATTAAGAACAAATCAACGAGTGAGCAGCAAGAACTCAAAAGCACGAGTTGATACCTATTTTAATCGTCAAAAAGGTGTTGAACTTCAACTGTCTATTCGCGGTGGTGAAGAGAATAAAGTCACCATGATGGCTGCGAGGCTATATGTTAATGCGCATAGTAAACGGAGATTTGTTGTGGCGCTAAAATATGAAGGAGAAGAAGAATATCGTTACTTGATCGCTAGCAATATGTCATGGCATCACCATGATATAGCAAGACTTTATACATTAAGGTGGTTAGTAGAGGTTTTTATCCAAGATTGGAAAGCTCATTGCGGTTGGAACAAGTTGAGCAAACAGCAAGGTGTCGATGGTTCGGAGCATGGCCTGATCTTAAGCCTTCTGTGCGAGCATTTACTGTTGCAACATCCTGAGCAGTCTGTCCGGCTTAAAAACAAACACCCTGGGATGCCTGTGGGTTGCCTAATTGAACGCCTAAAAGTTGAAGCGCTTGTTGCTACGATTCAAGAAGTGGTATGTGCCAATGATCCAAATGCAGCATTAGAGAGCTTAATTACGGCACTCCATGATTCCTTACCAGAACGAGACTCTAGCAGGCATATGGCAGGTAGAGATTTAGGTCGTCAGGAAGAAATTCCTTCATTAAAATCCCATGCAAAAACGTTTCAGAATATGGGTTATGCTGCATGATTGTCAATTAAGAAAAGGTAGTGTTTAGAAATCTGTGTCATTTCGGTAAAATGTCAAAAACAGGAATGACATAATGACTCAAAATTTCGATTTCAATAAAGCTTTAGAACAACTTCAATCAGGTAAAGGTTTAACTGGTGCGGATGGTGTTCTCACCCCTTTAATCAAACAACTAACAGAAGCAGCGCTTAAAGCAGAACTTGATCAACATTTAGACTCAGATCTTGAGCCCAATCGAAGAAATGGTTTTAGTAAAAAAACCGTTAAATCTTCAGTTGGCGAATTTGAGTTAGAAACGCCAAGAGACAGAGCCGGCAACTTTGAGCCTCAGCTTGTCAAAAAAAATCAAACTAAGCTCTCTGATGAAATTGATCGTAAGATTTTGTCAATGTTTTCAATGGGTATGAGTTATCGTGATATCAAATCTCATGTGGCTGATTTGTATGGTTTAGAGCTTTCAGAAGCCAGTTTGACGGCTGTGACCGATCAGCTTATTCCTCAGCTCAAAGAATGGCAGCAACGCAGTTTAGACGAGGTCTATCCAATTATTTGGCTGGATGCGATTCACTATAAAGTCAAAGACAATGGTCGCTATGTCAGTAAGGCTATTTACACGATTCTAGGCGTTAATCTCGAAGGTAAGAAAGAGTTACTTGGCCTGTATCTTTCAGAGTCAGAAGGTGCTAATTATTGGCTTTCGGTACTGACCGATCTTCATAATCGTGGTGTTAAGGATATCTTAATTGCTTGTGTTGACGGGTTAAACGGTTTTCCTGAAGCTATTGCCAGCATTTACCCGGAGACAGAAGTTCAGCTTTGCGTAATTCATCAGGTACGCAACTCAATGAAGTATGTGGCATCTAAGCATCAAAAGGCGTTTATGGCTGATTTAAAGCCGGTTTACAGAGCGACAAGTAAATCGGCTGCTGAAACGGCTTTAGATGAGCTGGAAAACAAATGGGGTAGCCAGTATCCAATCGTTATCGACTCTTGGCGCAGAAAGTGGGAGAACTTGTCCGTTTACTTCAAATATCCAGAATATGTACGTCGAGTGATTTACACGACCAATGCGATTGAAGCCGTACATCGCCAGTTTAGGAAACTCACCAAAACAAAAGGGGCATTTCCAAATGAAAACAGCTTGCTAAAATTGCTTTATGCGGGAATATTGAATGCCTCTAAAAAGTGGACAATGCCAGTCCAAAATTGGAGGCTAGCATTGTCACAATTTGCAATCCATTTTGAAGGCAGATTGGATAACGTATTAGAAATTTAGAATTTAGGCTGACACAGAATTTTGAACGCCCTCTAAGAAAAACTGCAGCATCGAGTATTAGCAAACCGCACATCAACCGAATTGGCTTCGCTTTACGGCCTAATTTTTTGTATAACGGCTTGAACTCTTCTTCCAACGCTCGCCAATCAAAGGCATTAGCTAAAATGAGTAAAGGGTGAGTTTGCAGAAGCTGTTCTGTGATATCAAACAGACTGTCGTGAGGTAAATTTGACGGGCTTTCTTTGAGCATTTTTAGCACCCAAAACGACCAGAAACCATAGGTTAACTATATCATTTCTGGTCGAAATTGAATGTATCAAATAGCTATATTTTATTAGCGATCAGAATGTTAGATGTTTTTCATGACCGACTAATTAAAAGAGTTATCGCTAATAATCATAAAAGTTATGGTGAGCTTTATTTAACAGAACCTCCTTTGTTTTATAGAAAGGCATTGATCATAAAACACGGAAAAAGTTTGGCGAAAATGTTGCATTTTCTGATGGGTATTATTCTGTGCCAAACGAAGAACATTATGAAACCGCAGGCAAAAAATCAAACGGCCACCACATTAGCCCAAAGATTTTTTGGCACCGTATGATGAGATCGATTGTCAATTATCTCCCTCTATCTCCAAGAACGGGAAAACCATTTCACCTTACTCCTTATCGTTTTAGATACTCTGTTAGTTCCAACGCTGTGATCGAAGGTATGACTGAGGAAGAAGTTGCAGATTTATTAGATCATAGCTCAACACTTTGTGTTAAACATTATTTTCGATATACCCACGAAATGTGGGAGCTACTTGAAAATGCAACGATTAGGAGAACGGAACAGCAGCACTTTACGGCAGCATGGAATCGTGAGGAAGATTTGAATGGTAATATTTATGGCAAAGAAATTATTGAACTTCATGCGTTAACGGTAATCGGGAAGTGTCAAAAAGAAGCGGCTTGTTATTTAGAACCTGCGGTGGCCTGTTATTCCTGCGACAAATTCTGTCCTAATAAAGAAAAGTCTTCACATAATAACGCATTAATTTCACTCAAAGACCGAAAACAGGTTCTTGCTAATAGTGCACCAACCTCATTATCTAAACAACTTGATGAAGCCATAACTGGTTGTGAGGCTGCTATAGCCTATGCCGAAGGAGTAGAAGTAGTCAATATAAATAAAGGAAGTGTTGATGAGTGATGTAATTAACCTTATTAGGCTAAAGCGAGATAGTAGTACAGAGAGTTTATCTGAGCTAGAGCAACAAGCCAAAGAGCGTTTTCAATCGTTACCATTGATTATTTATTGTAGTTGGGATGATGTTATTTGGTCATATTTAAAATCCAGCCAAAAAATTAAGTTTCAGATGCTTGGTGGAGGAGAGTTACCTAAGGAATTAATTATCTTAAGTAAAGTTTACTTGGTGAATATGCTTTGGCATCAAAGATTACGTGCAGAGCCTTACTCTTTTTCTCATGTAAAACGTTCACTTGAGCCAATTAAAATATGGGCTGAAATGGGATTTGAACAACTATCAGATATTAAGCAGGATACATATGATTCCGTCATAGTCTATTTGAGAGAAAGATACCGTGAGCCTGCTACGAACGGTGTGAGCTTAAATAGAATAATAAATTACCTTAATGACAACCAATTATTAAATACACATGTTGATACACTGAATATACGTAAAGCATTAGGTAACATCGACGAGTTTGGGAGAGTGCTAGCAAAAAATGAAAAGATGCCTTTTCCAGAGCTTGTCAAAGCGGTTATTTCTTTAGGGACGTTGCGATTTAAATTTTACCGCAATAGTATAGTTGAGTTCTTAAAATCGTTTATGTTGCTGCCAGATGTCTACTTCAATTTACATTTCTAGCGAGTCCAAACGGATAATCAAACTTGCCTCAAATAAACTTCACGGAATGGAAAAAAGAGTCTTTATGGCTGAAGTGTCTAAAACGTTCTGCTGTGGGAGTCCTAGATTAACGGAAACGGAGTTTGGCTGGGGGAGAAAAGCTGTAGAACTCGGGCTTCATGAGCTGGAAACCGGGTTTGAATGCTTTGGGCATTATGAAGGAAAGCATAGAAGTGAGGAGAATAATCCTCAGCTGGAGGTAGATATTCGGGCGTTAGTCGATCCAGAGTCACAAGCTGATCCAAAATTCAAAAATTCATTTGCTTACACTCGAATTACAGCTAAAGGTGTTCGTAAAAAGCTGATTGAGGAAAAAGGCTGGGACTGTGAAGAGTTACCAAAAGAAAGAACGATTAATGACATTTTGAATCGACTCGGTTACAAACTGAAGCGAGTTCAAAAAACCAGGCCACAAAAAAAATTCCTGAAACAGACGCCATCTTTAAAAATGTAAATAAAATTAAAAAAGAAACAGCAGGGAATAAAAAAGTTATCCGTATAAGTATAGATTGCAAAGCCACGGTTAATTTGGGTGAATTTTCTCGACACGGTCAATCCAGAGGGATTGATGCGGTGCAAGCTTTAGATCACGACATGGATGTAAAAGATAAGCTTATCCCGTTCGGAATACTGAACTTGGAAAACGACCAGCTTCATGTGTTTTATGGTAACTCAAGTAAAACCAGCGACTTCATTTGTGACGCTTTAGAGTGGTGGTGGAATTTAGTTAAAGACGAACATCCAGAGGTAGAGGAGCTGGTTATTTTTTCAGATAATGGCCCAGAAAATAGTGGATGCCGGACTCAGTATCTTTTTAGATTAAAACAGTTTAGTGAAAGATCGAAACTGAGGATTCACAACGTTTACTACCCACCTTATCACAGCAAATATAACCCAATTGAGCGGGTTTGGTCATCTTTAGAAAAGCATTGGAATGGTACATTACTGAATTCAGTGAATACTGTTCTGGAGTGGACGAAAACAATGACTTGGAAGGCTATGACTCCAGTTGTCAATTTAATTGATAAGGTTTACTCAAAAGGAGTCAAGCTAACAAAAAGTGAAAAAGAAGATGTCGAAGATAAAATCATCCGAAATAGTGAATTACCTAAGTGGGATCTACTTATCATGCCAGAATGGTAAATTCTTAACTGCGAGATCCCTTAAAGTGGGCTGTGGATGATGGGTTTGACGGAAGTGCAAAAGCTATTAATGATAAATTATGTATCTTAACCCAAGTGTTTCAGTATGGTTTAGGGTTAAGGCTTGGAGAAGTATTGCGTTTGCCGTTCAATCCGTTAATTGAAATGGATGGGGAGTTGTTTTGTCTTGTCTGGACTGAAAAAGGCTCTGCGCCAATGGCGAGGTATGTTCCAACAATATGGCGCAAACCATTTAAAGATGCAATAGATGAAATACACAAGCTCACCAAAAGTTATAGAGACGCAGCAATTCAATTTGAGCAGCAAGGCACATTGAGCTTTATCGACGAAAGGTTTGATATTTATGTTCAAGAAAAGGAGTCTTTATTTGAAGAAAAAATGCAAAAGTTAGATGAACTGTTATTGTCAAAAAAGTTTGACGCTCAAAAACTGTGGAAATTAAAAAGAACAATTAGTAGCGATGAGCGATTTGAGCTTAAAGAGTTAGCTAATGTTTTACCTGTATCATCAGAAGCGGCAGAATCGGATTCTATACTCAAATATTATAAGAATCAGGGGCTAGAGATTATTAGTGAGTCGATAGGCTCACGAAAGCATAAGCATTATGTTACTGCTCATACGATTACAAAGCGTATTGATGAAATCGTGGCAATGAGGGCTACATATGTTACAGAGTTAGAGTTACTTCGATTGCTTAATCGCTACTTAACTGGTAGCACTAGAGCATCAAAAGATACTTTAGTCCGAGAAAAGGTAGTTCGTCTAAATGGTAACTTTAATACGTTTACTTTTGCAGGTGATGGTACATATCACAATGTACCGACTGTAAAAGTTATTAGTCGCAAGGATGCGATAGAGGTCATAAGAGCTTATACACTCGGTGGTTATGATTATAAAAAGCAAATTCCACTTAAAGAACTTGAAGATATTTTACCTGAATTATTTAACCAAAAGAGTTCGAGTAAAGCTGGTCGGAAAGATTTTTGTGGTGCCGAAAAGTTATGTTTCTATGTCAAATATAAAGGAAATAGAGAATTTAATAAGGTAAAAGGTTATTTAGCAAATATCGATAAAGTGAAGAGCTACTTTAGGGCTGACTATGAGCGCATGAATTTAGATGTTGAGCGACAATTGATCGAAGAATCTATTCATGAGTATGAAGTTAATGACGTAGAGGTTAGTTCTGCGTCCTTTGTAATTCGCCAAAAACCGTCAGAGCATTTATTTCTTCGTGCAGGAATGAGAGGTGGAGTTTATTACGATCACTTACCTCAAATTCTAGGATATTTCGGTGTTATACTTTTCTTTGTAGGTAATGACAGATTGAAAAGCGCTTTTGGTCGTTACGGTGTAGAAGTGGATGATCATATCGCTGAGAGTTGGCAAAGTCACAAGGGAAGACATTGGCAAACTACGAGTTTGTTTAGAGCTGGATTGGCTGAACTTGTTGTGAACAAGTGGATGGGACGAACGACAGGTCAAGGTGATAATTATGATCATAATACAGGGCGTGAACGAGCCAAAATTGTAGCCGATGCCATGTTAAACGATTCAGAACGCTTTTTAGGTGATATACCTGATAAATTAAGAGGTTGGAAAGAAAAAGAAATTCCTGCCAATAGTTTACCAGAACATTTAACTTCGACACTTCAATCAATTCAATATAGTCCGTTAGGTTATTGCACAAGAGCCTTATACCTCAAACCTTGTGAATTCAACTTAAAATGTCTAAATGGGAACGAAGGTAAGGGATGTAAGCATTACATATACGATTTGCATGATCCTTCACATAGAGAAAAGATCATCGCTGAGCGTGATAGATCATCTCTAGAGCTATCGAGGCTATTCGAAATATACGAGAAAGGGATTGAAGCCGCTAAGATGCATATCGAGCACCATATGGTAATTCTGAGAAATACGACATCGATACTGGATAACGCAGAAATCATACTTAATGATACTCAATTAGATAAGATTCAAGACTTTATGCCATTTAAAAAGGATGGCTCTTACCCTGATGATTGTCCGTTTCAGTGCGGAGGAAATGAATAATGGCAATCACTAAAGAAGAGTTTGAAGCGGCATTTAAAATATTAAGTCAGTTTGAAAGGCAGCTATTGCCTGCGGAGGAATTTGGATGGGATTTCATTACTAGTAGAGTAAAGCCTTCTAAGCCAACACTCTGGAGAAATCTGGAGTTTCGCGACGAGTTCAATCGCGTGAAAAAACTTGTTCGCACATATAAAGATGGGAATGCAGTTTATGATCATAATGTATCTAAAGAATCAACGAAGGACGTTGAAATTGAAAAATTAAAAAGAAAAGTTCAAGAATTGGAAAGTCAATTATCACGAGAGAGAGAAAGATTAGCTTATGCAGCAGTCGTAGCAAGGCGTGAGAATATTGATCCTGTAAAATTTGAGGAAAAATCTCCCCTCCTTGGAGCAATAGGAAGGAAGAAGAAAAATGGCTAACGGACAACAAAAAGCACAGCATAATCTGCACGCTTTCGAGGTTTGGAAAGCGACGCAGGAAGAGGATGATTTTAAACAGATCGTATTCAGGGGGCAGCTAAATCGCAGAGAGGTAGCAAAAGCTATTGGTTGTGGAAAATCTGCACTGAATCAGAACCCAGCATTGAAAGAAGCGTTAGCCAATCTTGAAGATCATTTACGTGATAGAGGTGTGCTGCCACCACTGACCGAATCTGCTAAAAAAGATGTGACAAACCAAAACAATATGATAATACAGCAAACCGTAAGTTGCTTGAGTCAAGAAGAGTGTCAGCTTTAGATGTTGAAAATATTGAATTAAAAGCAAAGATCAAAGAATTAGAAAATAAACTTGAACGCTTTGGAGAGTTGTCTGAAACGTTAGTTGAAATGGGATTTCTACCGAGATGAATGTTGCTTTGCACCAAGAGCAAGTACGTGTAACCAGTATCCCGTACAGCTCATCCAAATTGACAGTCTTTAGTGGAGTACCTCTTGCAAAAAACTCATATAAAATCAACAGTGGAAAGTATTTCGTTACTATAAAAATAAAACCAGACTCCATCCCTGTTAAACCAACCGTAGGTCAATACTGGTCTGTTAAAGGTAATCGCCAAATAAAAGAAATGAATAATGGGGATTACCTGATGCAGCAACATATTTATGAGTCGCCAGAGTATATTGAGTGCACGCTTCCTGAAACAGGAGAGCAACTAATTCAATTTATCGCAAATGAAAATGAATTTACAGGCATTGGTGAAAGTAAGGCGAGAGCGTTGTGGGAGTTACTAGGCAAAAATTTTCACGCTACCTTAAGAAGCAATACCCCAGAAACAAGAAATAAGCTTAGGGGTGTTCTAAGTGACGCTTCTATTAAAGCGCTATTTACTGGTTATGCAAAGTATAAAAATCTGGCATATTGTAATTAGATGTCTAACTATAAAATTCCTTCGAGCATTCAGCAGCGCTTACTAAAACATCATTGCGAAACTTCTATTTCAGCGATTCAGCAGAACCCATATGCGCTGATTGGGTTTGGAATGTCCTTTGAAGAAGTCGAGGAGATGATACTCAATACCAATTTTAAGCATACACTAGCAAGTCATAATCACTATCGGTTAAGTGCAGCTCTTGAAGTGGCTATAAGAAAGGAAATAGATAAAGGGCATACATACGCAAAGCAAGAGGATCTACGCCCTTTTCTGACTAACTTGCTGAAGGACAAAGAATTGGTAACGCAATCGTTCAGAGCCGGACACGACAAAGCACAATACCTACTAAATCCAGAGACAGGGCATTATCACCCAACAGCGCAGCTATTGATGGAAAATGTGGTAGCCAAACGTCTAAGAGCACTAGCAAAACAGTCTCAACTTTATGATGAGTTCACAAACTCGGCATATTGCATTGCTATCAAAGAATTAGCATATGAATTAACAAAGAAACAAACAGAGGCGGTAATGACTTGCCTTGGTAACGCTGTCAGTTGTATCACGGGTGGTGCAGGGACAGGAAAGACTACGGTGTTGAGGGCGGTTCTCAGAGCTTATCACCAAATGGGATTTGAGATACATGCGATCGCACTCAGTGGGCGAGCTGCAATGCGTTTACATGAGTCTATAGGTTTTGCAACGTTAACGATCGCTAGGTTCTTAAGGTGTGAGCCGATAGATATGAAAAGTGAGGAAGAAAAGCACCTACTGGTTATTGACGAGGCCAGTATGGTTGACCTGCCGACAATGTATCGTTTAGTAACCCATTGTCACCCTTCAGTTAGAATTATTTTTACTGGCGATCCAGATCAGTTACCACCGATAGGTTGCGGTAAGGTCTTGTCAGATATCGTTGAATCACAAGCGATCGCTAATACACGATTAGATATAGTTAAAAGGCAAGATGAATCAACTGGTATTCCTGAATATTCTGAACTGATAAATCAGTAACCATTCACCAGCGTGGTATTGACTAAACGCTGGTGAGGTTGAACACGTCTGGGTAAGGTTTTCTTTCTGTTACAGCGGTAACAATTTCAGGGTAGTGTTTAGAAATCTGTGTCATTTCGGTAAAATGTCAAAAACAGGAATGACATAATGACTCAAAATTTCGATTTCAATAAAGCTTTAGAACAACTTCAATCAGGTAAAGGTTTAACTGGTGCGGATGGTGTTCTCACCCCTTTAATCAAACAACTAACAGAAGCAGCGCTTAAAGCAGAACTTGATCAACATTTAGACTCAGATCTTGAGCCCAATCGAAGAAATGGTTTTAGTAAAAAAACCGTTAAATCTTCAGTTGGCGAATTTGAGTTAGAAACGCCAAGAGACAGAGCCGGCAACTTTGAGCCTCAGCTTGTCAAAAAAAATCAAACTAAGCTCTCTGATGAAATTGATCGTAAGATTTTGTCAATGTTTTCAATGGGTATGAGTTATCGTGATATCAAATCTCATGTGGCTGATTTGTATGGTTTAGAGCTTTCAGAAGCCAGTTTGACGGCTGTGACCGATCAGCTTATTCCTCAGCTCAAAGAATGGCAGCAACGCAGTTTAGACGAGGTCTATCCAATTATTTGGCTGGATGCGATTCACTATAAAGTCAAAGACAATGGTCGCTATGTCAGTAAGGCTATTTACACGATTCTAGGCGTTAATCTCGAAGGTAAGAAAGAGTTACTTGGCCTGTATCTTTCAGAGTCAGAAGGTGCTAATTATTGGCTTTCGGTACTGACCGATCTTCATAATCGTGGTGTTAAGGATATCTTAATTGCTTGTGTTGACGGGTTAAACGGTTTTCCTGAAGCTATTGCCAGCATTTACCCGGAGACAGAAGTTCAGCTTTGCGTAATTCATCAGGTACGCAACTCAATGAAGTATGTGGCATCTAAGCATCAAAAGGCGTTTATGGCTGATTTAAAGCCGGTTTGTTTACAGAGCGACAAGTAAATCGGCTGCTGAAACGGCTTTAGATGAGCTGGAAAACAAATGGGGTAGCCAGTATCCAATCGTTATCGACTCTTGGCGCAGAAAGTGGGAGAACTTGTCCGTTTACTTCAAATATCCAGAATATGTACGTCGAGTGATTTACACGACCAATGCGATTGAAGCCGTACATCGCCAGTTTAGGAAACTCACCAAAACAAAAGGGGCATTTCCAAATGAAAACAGCTTGCTAAAATTGCTTTATGCGGGCATATTGAATGCCTCTAAAAAGTGGACAATGCCAGTCCAAAATTGGAGGCTAGCATTGTCACAATTTGCAATCCATTTTGAAGGCAGATTGGATAACGTATTAGAAATTTAGAATTTAGGCTGACACAGAATTTTGAACGCCCTCAATTTTAGTGATGGTATCCAGTACCGATTTGCCTCTTTTTTTGCAGGTTTCAACTACAGACAGCACCCGAGAGCGGAACTTATCCCCTCTATCTGAACTAGTACCGAAACAGTTTTTTCGCATGATAACAGTTCCTCTAATGCACCTTTCCGCTTCATTATTGGTTAAAGGTGTTCCTTTATGAGTAACGAATACCCATAATCCTGTTTCATGCTTCAATAAATGCTCACAACGACCTGAATAACGAGCTGATGGCGTAGAAGCTCCTTTTTCAAGCAGGGTAGTAAAACTTCTTTTTAGTCTCTGCATTCGCCTCAGCCAGAGTCGTTCGCTCAATTCATCTTGCTCAAATCTATGTTGAGTTCTAAAAACCGTTTTCAGTAGTAAAACTAATTTGGAACCAATCAGAGCCGTTAAGCCACCTCCTGAAAAATCAGCCATTTGCTGAAGATTTCTTTGAACGTGAGCCAGACAGAGCTGATGTTTTTCTGGGTTGATAAAGTTGTATGCAGCGTATTGATCGGTGATCACAATATTATCTTTGCAATCACCAAGTATGTGTTTTGCGCTTTCTTGGCTTCTTGAGTAGCGAATGGTCTGAAATACGGCATCTTGTGAAGATATAAGCCAGCACCAACGTGTGCCTTGTTCATCATTGCGAGAGTGAGACGTTTCATCACAATGAACGTAAAGCGCTTTATGTATATGCTCTTTAAGGCTTTGATGTATAGGCGTAAGCATCGAACTTACTTTTCCTTGAGCCTCTGATATTGCCCCAGTAGAGAAAGTGTCGCCATATTGATCCAGCAATAATTGACGAGTTTGAGAAACGCTAAGATGATATTTACCTGCCAATACAGCAATATGACTCATCAAGCGAGCACCAATTTGCCCTTTGGGAGCCGTTTCAGGTAATTCCCCTTTATACACTGCATTACAGTGTTGGCATTGACCGTGAAAGATTTGATATTCGGTGATCTCAAAAGGCATTTTTGGTAGTTCAAATACCTGATGGCGACGGCTACAGCGAGTATTGATTTTTATTTCGTGCTGACAGACAGAGCAGCAAGCCTGTGGTTTGCACTCAATTATCTTATCGTTATCACCAAGTTCAGCTAGTGGTCTTCTGTGCCCCGTATGGCCTGGCTGAGCGCCAATCTTATTTCGACTACGAGGCGTTTGAGCTTTTTTCGCTCGGCCTTCGCCTCAGGAGTGTCCGAAGAGGGTGATTTTGATGAGTTTCGAGAAGACTGCTTTAACTTATCCTCATAATCCCGAAGCTTTTGCCATAACTCCTTAATGAGCAAATTAGCTTCTAATAAATTTGAGGGTTGGGGCGCATTTTTTTCGTAGAGTTTTTTCTTTTTCATGTGTACATAAAAGCACCATGAAACGATCAATCAAGCAACAATATCAGATCAATTGACTTGCCTCACAAAAAACAAGAGTGGCTTGGTGAATGGTTACATAAATCAAGGTGTAGTACCTGAACATCTGACAACTGGTGCTATTCACTTCCATGAAACACATCAGGCTGATATTGCAAAAGTGTGTTGTGAGCTTTTCCAACAGTTACCAGATGATAGTCGTGTTATGGCTCCTACGAAAGCTCTTGTATCCCAAATAAATAAGTTAGTTCAAGAGGCCGTAAATAATGATAGTAAGTTACTTGAATTTGAGATATACGGAGAAAGGTTATTTTTAAGTCTTAAGTTAGGTGATGTAATACTTTTTACTCAAAATCATTATGAAAAAAATATTCAGAACGGAACATTAGGAACTTTAACAAGTGTCGATCAATGTGATGAAAACTATGGTGAAGTCACGTTAGATACAGGAGAAAAAATTGATATAACTCAATCACTCCTAGACTGTATGGAACTTGGTTACGCTATAACACTACATAAAGCTCAAGGTTCGCAATTTCCTCGTGTAATCGTCGCCTTGAATAAAAGCAGGATTGTTGATAGAGCTTGGTTATATACAGCAGTCACAAGAGCTGAAAGCGAAATTCATCTTGTTGGAAGTAAAGAGGACTTAATGAGTATTATTCAAGCTCCAAGTAAGCGTTTTTGTCGTCGAAGTTACTTATTAGAGTTGTTAAGGCATTGATAAACTGAATTTATTATCAATAAATTAGGATTGATGTTTTCAAAATAAATGCTGGCAACAGCATGATATGCCAGCATATTATGAATATTATTCGCTATGATTGCAGCCTTAGCAATACAGAAGATTCTAAATTAGAATTTGTAGTGAACACCCAATCCTAAAAATGAAATATCAGCGTCAGACTTAGTTGCTGAAATTCTGTTATATTCCAAGTCTGCACTTACAGTTTCGTAGGATAAGCGTAAATCTAGATTATCTGTCATGGAATAATCTGCACCTATACCCCAGACAAACCCATTACCAGAGAAATCTCTATCAGAGCCATTAAGCTTTACAGAGGCTACTCCTCTAGCAACTCCAGCTTTCACAAATACGGAAGCATTTTTACTAAGGTTGTAACGTAAAGTCGGTGCTAAAGTAAGTGCTGAGGCAGTAATTGTCCCCTCATCAGCTAAATTTGATGAAGCGAAAATAGTTGATTCGATGCCCCAAGTTTTTGAAAAGTTGTAACCACCATAGATGCCGGCCCCAAATTTTGACTTATCGAAACCGCCAGTTTCTAAATTGGCTGAACCAATATTCCCTCCAAGGTAAAAACCTTCGTTGTCCATTGCGGCTATAGAAGTGGTAGAAACAAAAATACTAGCAATTACTAAACTTTTCACTATTGATTTTTTCATTTATTTTTCCAATATTTTTACAGTCAAGTCAAATCGTCGTTGGCAGAAATTAGAATGTTCAGATTCACAATTACCAGAAACTTGACCTTGTTTATTTGAAGGGGAGAACAAGTTTGTAATCCCCAAAAAGGTTATTAAATAGCGGTTAAATGTCGATTTCACACGATGGACATGGTCTATGAGGATTTGTTCTATGATGGACCCCATAAACTGGACAGGTAGCTAAGTTAAGTTTTCTGGCTGTAAGATAACCCTTTAGGAGGGAATCATGGCAGCAAAAAGAAAACGACATAAGCCCGAATTTAAGGCTCAAGTAGCACTGGAGGCCTACAAGGGGGACAAGACCATAAACCAGCTGGCAAGCGAACATGAAGTTGCAGCCGTTCAGGTTAGCCAGTGGAAGCGACAGCTACTCCAAGGGGTTCCAGAGGTCTTCGGCAGGATACGACCAGAGGTAGATCCAGATGCGCTCACAGCACCACTGTATCAGGAGATCGGACGGCTTAAAATGGAGCTGGACTGGTTGAAGGTCAAGCTGGTATTACCAAGTTTCTCCAAAAAAATCTGGCAATGTCCATTGATGACAAACGGGGATGCATAGATCCGGGTCACTCGAAGATCAGTATTCAGCGTCAATGTGAGCTGATCGGGTTAAACAGGTCAAGCTGGTATTACCAAGTTTCTCCAGCTCTGGAAAGTCCTGAAAACCTGGATCTGATGAGGCTCATCGATGAGCAGTATACACGTACACCGTTTTACGGCAGTCGTAAGATAACTGCATGGCTGAATGAACAGGGTTTTCCGGTCAACAGGAAGCGTATACAGCGACTTATGAGACTGATGGGCATACAGGCTGTCGGACCAAAGCCAGGCACGAGCCTGAGAAACAAGGAGCATAAGGTCTACCCATATTTGTTGAACGGCGTTAATATCGTGAGACCTAATCAGGTGTGGAGTACTGATATTACTTACTGTCCGATGCCTCATGGGTTTATGTATCTGGTTGCCATCATTGACTGGTACAGTCGTTACGTAGTCAGCTGGGAGCTATCGAACACACTGGATGCTGATTTCTGTATTCATGCGCTAGATCGTGCTTTGGAACGAGGTGAGCCTGATATATTCAACACTGACCAAGGTTGCCAGTTTACCAGCAATGATTTTCTGGCACCTCTTCAGGAAAGGGAAATACGCATTAGCATGGACGGAAAAGGGCGAGCGCTGGATAACATTTTTGTCGAGAGACTGTGGCGCTCCGTCAAGCATGAATGGCTGTATACGCATGAATTTCAAACTGTTCCGGAGCTTTATACAGGACTGGATGAGTACTTTGAGTTTTACAACACTGAGCGATTACACCAGTCGTTGAGTTATAAAACTCCTCAGGCAATTCACTTTGCATGAGGGCTTTAAACCACTGCCAGGACTTAACTTAAATTTGTTGATTTACTGTCTTGACAGTGGGGTCCACTATATTCCGCCCGTTACTTTTCCTAAAAAGACTCTCTTAGAGTAGGTTCCATCATTAATGGTGGCGAAAACATGGAAATTAGTGCCTGTATAATCACTAGCGAAGTTTAAAGTAGCAACGCCTGTTCTAGCACTAAATTGCTGTCTGTAGTGCTCGATTTTGCTTCCTTCTTCAGCGTAGCCAGATAAAGTGATCGAAACTTTTGTATTTGAGTCTTTTGCGGCTTTAGAAAAACTATCGGCAGTATATTTTACTCTCGCTTGTCCATATCTTAGAGAAACTAATTCTACTTTAGGCTCTTTTTGAACCCAGACCATTTCGGCAGAACAGAGATCGCCATCTGTAACCCATACTAGTCCAGCTCCATGGGTATGATCGAACTTCATACTCTTATATGCGTTAGCTTCAATACTGGATTTATCTCTACCAACATAACCAAACTCGGAGTTATGAAATTTTACGTAGGAGAAAACGTCGAATAAGGGATCTCGCAGTTAAGAATTTACCATTCTGGCATGATAAGTAGATCCCACTTAGGTAATTCACTATTTCGGATGATTTTATCTTCGACATCTTCTTTTTCACTTTTTTGTTAGCTTGACTCCTTTTGAGTAAACCTTATCAATTAAATTGACAACTGGAGTCATAGCCTTCCAAGTCATTGTTTTCGTCCGCTCCAGAACAGTATTCACTGAATTCAGTAATGTACCATTCCAATGCTTTTCTAAAGATGACCAAACCCGCTCAATTGGGTTATATTTGCTGTGATAAGGTGGGTAGTAAACGTTGTGAATCCTCAGTTTCGATCTTTCACTAAACTGTTTTAATCTAAAAAGATACTGAGTCCGGCATCCACTATTTTCTGGGCCATTATCTGAAAAAATAACCAGCTCCTCTACCTCTGGATGTTCGTCTTTAACTAAATTCCACCACCACTCTAAAGCGTCACAAATGAAGTCGCTGGTTTTACTTGAGTTACCATAAAACACATGAAGCTGGTCGTTTTCCAGGTTCAGTATTCCGAACGGGATAAGCTTATCTTTTACATCCATGTCGTGATCTAAAGCTTGCACCGCATCAATCCCTCCGGATTGACCGTGTCGAGAAAATTCACCCAAATTAACCGTGGCTTTGCAATCTATACTTATACGGATAACTTTTTTATTCCCTGCTGTTTCTTTTTTAATTTTATTTACATTTTTAAAGATGGCGTCTGTTTCAGGAATTTTTTTTGTGGCCTGGTTTTTTGAACTCGCTTCAGTTTGTAACCGAGTCGATTCAAAATGTCATTAATCGTTCTTTCTTTTGGTAACTCTTCTGAATCCCAGCCTTTTTCCTCAATCAGCTTTTTACGAACACCTTTAGCTGTAATTCGAGTGTAAGCAAATGAATTTTTGAATTTTGGATCAGCTTGTGACTCTGGATCGACTAACGCCCGAATATCTACCTCCAGCTGAGGATTATTCTCCTCACTTCTATGCTTTCCTTCATAATGCCCAAAGCATTCAAACCCGGTTTCCAGCTCATGAAGCCCGAGTTCTACAGCTTTTCTCCCCCAGCCAAACTCCGTTTCCGTTAATCTAGCCATAAAGACTCCCACAGCAGAACGTTTTAGACACTTCAGCCATAAAGACTCTTTTTTCCATTCCGTGAAGTTTATTTGAGGCAAGTTTGATTATCCGTTTGGACTCGCTAGAAATGTAAATTGAAGTAGACATCTGGCAGCAACATAAACGATTTTAAGAACTCAACTATACTATTGCGGTAAAATTTAAATCGCAACGTCCCTAAGTTCCCTTTAGCTCTGAAGCTCTTTCCCTGTAGAACAAATTTTGGAGATTCAACACGTAAGTAGTCATAACTATCAACAAACTCTACTACAGCTTTAAAAATGTTTCCCCAATCCGAGGCTTCTTCTTGATTATATTCCCAGTTAGGATCGTTATATATGTTGTAACCGCTCTGAATTCCGTTCGATAACTCCTGTCCTTCATAATCAAAGCGTTCACTTTTTCCGTATTTACAATTTTTAGGTAAATCATATATTCTGCCTGCTTCAGCCGAGTTTGAAATTAAAGCAGAAACTCCTAAAGCACATAATCCTAAAAATTGTTTTTTCATTTACATCATCCTTTAAATATTTATTTCCATTAATCGCAAATTTTTGCGAACGGCAATGTTACTTATAGGTTTTTTGTTTGTAAATAAAATCTTTGTCTCGAGTGGGTGCGAATTTACTATGCGATCATATTTTGCGCAGCTTATTGGTCAGTTAGCTGAGGAATCTTCCATCTGAAAGAAAAATTTGCTTTAGGCGGTGAAGCTATACTATTTCAATAATATTAAAACGTTTCATTTTTATTGATGTTCAACAGTAATGTAAAAAATATATTTGTTTCATTTTGTTTTATATATTAAAGTTACCAGTAGTATGAGCTTGAAGTATCAGTCTATTTGAAACGGAATAAGTGTAAAATCTAGTTTTATTTGATTAAAATGTATATTTATCGGGGTTTCACTCACTCACACAGTAATTGAAACAAAATTTTATATATATATATTAAAAGAGTGGCCGCGTTAGCCGCCAGTAAAGATTACCTTCTCGCGTTAGTAGAAAAATATTTTGCCGGCGATATCAACAGATGGCTTACGAGTTATCCTGACACTTTGCTTAAGTTTAATTTGGTACTCTGGCTGAAGTACGGGATTTGTTTAGAGGCTCATCAGCAAAATCTTTTAATTGTATTTAGCGGCAACAGCCTCAGCTTCTTGTTAAAAGATAATGATTCAGGACGGATTAACTTTGATAAGCTGTCACCGTTTTTAGTTAAATTTGGTAATAAGCTGCATGAAAATCAGCTCCGTGATGACCGTATAGTCGTCGGTGAGCGAGCGTTATCAGAAATGTTCATTACGATCACGCTGCATTTAAATGTGATTCCGATTATTGAGGTGATTGCTGATGGTAACGAGAAAAAGAAACATGATTTGATAATTCAGCTCAAGACTCTTCTGTTAAGTAAACTCAAAGAGCTTGATGAGCAGGGAATTAATACCATATCAGCTAAAATATATTTATTGGAGCAAGAATTCTATCCTGTTAAATATATGCTTCGCGCGGGATGCTTAGAGGACAAGTCATCATTAAATATCAGTGATATCAATAAATGTTACGGCTATACCGGAAAGAATTTTTTCAGGAGTCTGTCATGGCCGAGTTAGTTGATTTATCCCGGGCAAAAGACTCAAACCGAATTATCTTTGTTGTTCTGCTCTGCCATTTTTTTAAGTGCTTTTACCGCACTTGGAATGCCGTTATTTATGCTTGAATTTATTAAGTATTATTCAGTCAGCTCTCCGATATCCTGGGTCGGGGTTTTATACGTTCTGCCCGCGCTGGGTTCAGCGCTCCGCTACGGGGGCATTTCGCGGATCGTTTCGGAAAGAAGCGTTCATTACTGAGAGCGCAACTGGGACTCGTCGCGGGTTTTTTAACCTGCGGCTTTGCTTCTTTAATCTATCTATTCATCGCGGGATTGCTGATTCAAGGGTTAAGCGGCGGCTGCCTGGCCGCCTCAAATGCTTATCTCGGTGAAAGATTAGCAGGAAAAGACTTAACGGCGGCGCTGAATTTAACGCAAAGTTCAGCGCGTGCCGGACTGATCGCCGCTCCCGCTGTAATCGGCGCTTTGCTTATTTACGTCCCCGCGCCGGCTTTGATCATTTACCTTTCATTATTGCCTTTATCGGCTTTTATTATCAGTCTGAAGCTGCTCGATGAAAAGCCGGATAAAATTACACATTCTGATGAAACAGCGGCATCCGCTTTAAAAGAGCAGAAATACCTGTGGCCAATTTTATTAATCAACTTCTGCTATTGCCTCGCTTTGGTACAAACGTTTCCTTACTTTTTACCTTTGATGCACCGTTTACATATTGAGTCTGACTTTTTAATCGGTATTTTGTTCTGGCTCCCCCATTTCATTTACTTATGTTTTGCATACCGTTTAAAAGAGCTGACGTTATCTGCGGCTCATATGCTTTATATAGGCTTTTTAGCGCTGATGTCGTCAGCATTGTTACATGTCTTTGCGACTGATTTAAACTGGTTGTCGCGGCCAGAGTTTCGTTAAGTATCGCGATGCTGTTCTGCTACGGCGGAATTCATCTTCGGATAAGTAAGAACGCGGAATCATCGAAGGCGGGAAAAGTTTTCGGCTGGTTTGATACCAGCGGCAAGTTAGCGGGATTAACCGCCGGGATTTGCGCCAGTTTAGCTGTGAGCCGCTTTAATCTGTCAGCTCCTTTTGTTTTTTCCGCGTTAATAAGTGTAATCGGTATTGCTGTTACACGGTACATAAGTATCTGACGATAAGTTTTTCGATATTTTTGGCGTTCAGATTAAGTGCTCCGCAAGGCGCTCTTGCGCAGTAATACCGGCAGTCTTTCAAGCAAGAGTAACGCCGTAGAGTGCTTAAAACGGGCGTCAGAAAAAACTTATAGCCAGGTACTTATTAGTTATTAAGAAGAATAAGGTTGATTAAGGATTGATCTCCGCTTTCGGAGGTAATTGTTATGAGCGTTTTAATTCAGGATCTTCAGCCTCAGACAGAGGCCGGGTATTCAACTGAAAAAAGAGAAGCTATCTGGACAGTTGACGTTATTAGCGGTATAGAGCCTTTAGTTAACTGCTATATAAGAGAAATTGTAATACCCGGCCAGCAAATTGAATTGCTCGAACCTGACTACATTCAGGGAAAGTCAAAGCTTTTCTCAACCTTTAAGTGGATAAAGTTTCAGCTGATCAGCGAGCAAAGTTATATAATTTTAGAAGTAACAAGAGTGAGCCTGCTTGGTAAGGTTAAATTAACGGGTAAGGTTAAACTGGCTCTTCGTCGTTTCATATGGATTTGAGTAGATCTGATACAGGGCTTGCAATCATAAAAATCACGGTCATAAATGTTCCTGTATTACGATATCCTCTGGCTCGTGCTCTAGCCGCTTGAAATAGTAGGTCTAAACCTTCCATAGGAGCATTCGTATAAGTGGATGACCAGCGCCGTAAAATTCTCTCTGCATGCCTTTCAACCGTTTCGAGCGCTTTTCGGACTGGTTCTGACATTTCTATGTTACCCAACTGTTTCTTAGCGAAATTAAAGAAATACGTCAGCCTCCAACGGGCGGCATGAGCGGTTTCAGCTTGACGTATCCGACGGAGTTGCTCCTTAATTCGCCAAGCCTTTGCTGTGTTTAAGTCACTGGTTTCTAGCTCTGCAAGTGCTTCTTTTTGTTTCTCTGTAAGTGAGCCGTCTGCATTTTTTAGTACTGCCCGGCGCAGGCTCTTTGGATGCGGTTGGATTTTTCTCTCCGTTTTACGTACTTCATCAACCGCTTTAGTGAACAGTTGCACAACACGGAACCAATCAACCTCTTCCCCTGAGTACTGACCAAGATTTAAGCTGAAAACTATACAAACTGTTTCAGTGATACTAAACCCGCTAGCGGCAAGATCGCCTTAAACGGGAGACGGGTTTATTTTGGTGTTTCTCTTTCTTCGAAACAACATTATTGAAATTGGTAATGTTGTCCGCCCGGGAGAAAAGGAAGAAGGACTTTCCTTGTACCGGGTGTAAAGAGGGTCTCTGAACGGGTTTTCGAATCCCGGATGATTTTTGCGATTTCCTTATGGCCGTTATTAGCGGCTGATTGGTACGCTGTGTAGCCGCGATTGTTCATAATAAGGGTATTGGCACCCTTTTTGAGCAGGAGTTCTACTATTTCGGTATGGCCGTTTCTAGCGGCTGCGTGGAGCGCTGTGTAGCCTTGATCACTTTTAAGATTGACGTCGGCGCCTTTTACGAGCAGAAGTTTTACTATATCGGTATGGCCGTGCTTAGAGGATGAGGTGAGCGCGGTGAAGTCTGCTTTGTCCATGGCGTTGACGTCGGCGCCCGCTTGGATCAGGAGTTCTACTATTTCGGTATGACCTTTATTAGCGGCTGAGTGGAGCGCCGTGAAGCGGAGATTATTTCTAATATCGACACCGGCGTTCGCGTTGAGCAGGAGTTTTACTATTTTGGTATAACCTTTATAAGCGGCTAAGATAAGGGCGGTGTTGCCGTGATTATTTTTAAGGTCGACCTTGGCGCCCTTTTCGAGCAGGTGTTTTACTGTTTCGGTATGACCCTCAAAAGCGGCTGAGGTTAACGGTGAGAAGTTTTCTTCGGTCCTGATATTCATGTCGGCGTCTTTTTCGAGCAGGAGTTCTGCTGTTTCGGTATGGCCGTTAATAACGGCTGGGGTTAACGGTGTGAAGGGGCTTTTGTTCTTGTAATGGATGTCGGTCTTTAGGAGAAGGAGTATGACTACAGCGTTATGGCCGTTACTAGTCGCTAAGGTTAACGGTGTCAAGCCGTCTCCGTCCGCGGCATTGACGTCAGCGCCCGCTTGGATCAGGAATATGACTACGCCAATATGGCCGTGCCTGGCGGCTGAGTGGAGTGCTGTGAAGCCGGCGGTGTTCTTGAAATTGACATCAGCGCCCTCTTGGAGCAGGAGTACGACTGCATCGGTATGGCCGTTATTGGCGGCTGAAATGAGGGCTGTGAAGTCGTGATCATTCATGAAATTGATATTGGCACCTGATTGGAGAAGGCGTTTTACCTCACCAGCATCGCCTTTTTCAGCGGCTGAAATAAGGTTTATGTCTCTTTTTTTTTGCTCCTGCAGGAATATATCCAGGAAACTTATGTGATAATCGGTCTTACCGTAATTTTTCAAGATATTGAATTGATTATCATCGGTTTCAATAAAACCATTAATAACTGGATCTTCTGTCGGATTCGGATTAACCCGATAAGTTCTCTCATTAAATATCGTTTGGTTTATGGGGGGCTTTGAGATTGAGCCGCTTGAATAGTCAAGTTTAGTTTCAGCCGGCTTTTTTGTTGATGCTATCAAATCAGTTAAACCATTTTCTTTTACGAGCTAACTCATAAAGTACATAAAATTTAGAATTTTTCTATATTACATGATCAAAAATTAATCATGTTTTGTATTGTAAAATGAGCATGTCTAGTTGCAGAAATGTTAACCGGAGCCTCCGGGAGCGGATTATTAAACAAAAATCTAATCAAATTAGCGAATTGATTTAATCGCTTAGGGTTCAACCCCCCGCAGCTCGCTGCGGTTTGTAATCAGAAGAGGTAATGTTAATACCCCGCTTTCGCTTTGCGAAAGTCTGAGCGAAGACAGCTTGCTGCGGGGTAGTTTATTCAGTTATTACACTGATAGCCATTTTCATTCAAAATCTCACAAGCTTTGCCCGAAAGAATTTTATGTGTTGCCGTAGTCGGGTGTACCCCGTCCCAAAACGCATACTCATCTTGATTCTCACAAACACCACCATTGGCTTCAGTCATGTCATTCAGAGCATTAAAGCTCGGGTTGGCCTGGATCATTTCAACATCATCAAGCCCCGGAGTTGGCAGTGTTGAACAAGGCTGATCGACAACATACAGCCCGTTCTCTGTTGAATTCTCAATAAAATCTTTAAACATGCCGTTCGTATCAATATGAATCAGATTAACACCTTCCGAGGCATACTTATTTTCTAAAGATAAATAGGTCATTTGCTGCAGGATATTGTGCAAGTTAATAAGATTAGACGTTTCCTGAGCGGCACTCTGTCCTGAACCGGTTAAATATCTCGGCGTTTGAGCAATATCCGGCATGTTCATCCACGCCACATGTTTAGCTCCTTTTTCAATCGCCTCCTCAATAACCTCAGCTTGTGCTTCAACTACTCTTGACGGATCCTGATAACGGTTCAGGTAATCATTACCGCCAAAGAAAACAATCACCAGATCATTCGCTTCGTAATTGCCGTATCGGTAGTTATAACCTTTAGCGATTAATTTTAAACACGGAGGAATCAAACTGCCGTTGATCATAGTCATCGCTACGGTCGTTAAATCACCGGTTAAATCTTTAATGCCGAGCGTTTTATCGCCGATACACAAAGACCAGCCACCCGCATGAGAAACATTGCGATATCGGTTGTTATCGGTAACAGAAATGCCCATTTTGCCCGCTAAGTATTCAGGCCAGACCGGACCATTACTCCAGCGGCCATTTGCGTAATGTGGCGCGGGAGCTATTGGTATTGCACCGGTATTGCTTAACAAACTGATTGCGGCTTTTAAGGTATTTCTCTCGACTGTTCGGCAAGGGATATAGCGCCAGTCACAAAACCAACCGTAGCCCGGGACACGTTCTGAAAGCCAGCCTCTGACCCAAGGCCGGATTCTGTCAACGCCTTCATCACCAGTGCGGCCATTTAAGGTTTTTAGTAAATACCAGGTTGAGTTATCGCCCCCGTCATCAGAGAGGCTATCCCCCAGAATAACCAGCCTTTCGACCGGTTCTGACGAAACAGCTTTCCCCGCGAAGCTAAGTACACCGCATACCATAAAGCAGCTAAGCGCGACTATCCTTTTTATGTTTTTCATTTTATGTATGTCCTGTTGATTTCTCAGAGCTGATACCGGTCTCTATTCAAATATGCCCGGCTCAGATCGGCGTCAGCTGTCAAAATACCGGCGGAACCGGATAACATAGTGATTGATTCTACGTCAACACAATCCCGCCGCGGAGTTTAACCGCTGACAATCATCCTAAGAGCAGGGCTAAAGACTTCCGCAGATGGGTTACAAGTTATCGCATAACCCCGGGTAGTACTTCAAACTTGCGTCTTGCTCTGAAAGCCTTTACCTGTTGCTGAGCGTTCACTATTGAATACGTATTGGTATTTTTATCCCTTCTTCCGGGAATTTTTGCCTATCCTTTAAAGCGACCGGCAGCGCTCAAAAATAAACCGATGCGAATATTCTATCAACAAGTATTAAATTCGCTACACTTCGGGGGAGTGTCTATTTCTTCCGTTCCGGTAACTCAACATTTGCCGGCACCCTTTCCGCCCTGAAAGGGGCTGAGCGGAAGAATTCTTATTCTTTCCGTTTCTTGTACAAAGGGTTGATTTAACTTACCAATTCTATCTCCAAAAGGCTTACTTAATCCCTTCCACTAAAATTTTGACCATTGCCTCCGCATCAATTGAGGTTTCGCTTTATCTTGGCATAATTACCGTACGGACGTAAAAAATGCCGGCAATTGTCTCACTCCGGATCTCGCCTTCATCTGAAGATGAATCTCCGGCCGCACTTGCTTGACAATATTCATTTTCGGTAGCGGATAATCCGAATGATGGTAATCTGCAATCCTCTCCCGTTTTTGAAAAAGGATGCGGAGGCAGAGCTGGTTCAGTGCCGGTTGAAAAAGGCCGTTTACTTTTTTTGCTATTATCAGGTTCTGGACACAAGCAAGACCGCTCGCTTTTTATGCTGTCAAGAGGTTGTGAATATAAGCGGGGCTGTTTCTGACCGCTAAACACTCTTTTCCCACGTGCGGGAAGCTCCGCTCTTGGAGAGATGACGGGAATCGCATGCGAGTTATATTTAATTTCATGAGGTGAAAAATCAGGTAACATATTATATTAATTAGTTTTATTAATCCTGCTGACACAAGTGATTTTCGAATGACTTAACGGGCAATCTTCAAGAAGTATTAAGAAAGTTAAATCTACTTTTTATGTTCAGGGTATGTGAATTTTTTAAAAATTAAATTAACCTGTGTGCTTTCAGTATAAAACCTAAAGCCCATTTTTAATTTTTGTACTTGTCGCTATAAAGAGCCAGAGCGTAATAATAATCAAGTAATCAAGAAAGCCGGGGTTTTCGGGTCTTTCTTGCGTTTTCCGATGGTATAAATATGCGAACCATCACGCCATATCTTCATTTCACAGCCCTTACCTTCCCCAACGTTGCAAGCTATCCGGCCAATCGCAGCTCCGGCATTTTCTGAGCGGTCGGGATTGTCATAGTATTGAACCGTTTTCCGTTGCCTATCAACAAACCGTCGTTTGCAATAATGATTGGGTGCAGATCTTTTATAACGACAACGATCCCAAAAAAGATCCTTTTTAATCAAAAGGATAAATTAAAATTATTGTAAAAATATAGTGCGGAAGGAGTCGTTTTGTAGTACTTAGGGAACTGTCCCGAAATAACTTCCCTGTTTTGCTGTGGCTTATTTTTGGTTTATACAAGGCACAGAAAGCGAGGTGTAGTCATTACCGACATACAAAACTGTCGTTACTTCGTTTCTATATAAGCTTTCGACAACGCCGTAACGCTTTATTCAAAGAACGCAAAAATAAACACAGCCCAAAGGGTTACGCTTAACATTGTTACTCTCTGAGTTACTCATCATTCATTTAGAATAACTAAACTTCATTCTTCGTGCCTTGATATTGGCAATGTTAAGCAGTAACAAATCGGAAAGTTATTTCGGGACAGTTCCTAGACACAAATATTCTCGTTACCTCGCAACCTTCATAGAAAAGTTACTTCAACGTGTATCAATTCGCATATTGCGGGAGATACAGGCTTACACCCGTACCTAAACATCAGACTCCATATGGATACCGATAGTTCGGGCGGGTATTGCCCGAACATCGGGTTTTGTCATATGCTATTTCGGCGGGAGGGAGAGTAAACACTATGTTAGTGATTACTCTGGACGTAGCCCGCTCGGCTATCTACCTACACGACTCTCGTCGCACTACATCATGCCGCCCATACCGCCCATGCCGCCCATGCCGCCCATATCAGGCGCGGCGGCAGGGGCTTCTTGCTCCTCTTCCGCTACCATTGCTTCAGTCGTGATCATCAGACCTGCGATTGAAGACGCGAATTGCAATGCGCTGCGAGTCACTTTTGTCGGGTCAAGAATACCCATTTCCAGCATGTCACCGTAGGTGTCATTACCGGCGTTGTAACCATAGTTACCCGTGCCGTTTTTCACGTTGTTGGCCACAACTGAAGCTTCCTCACCAGCGTTGGTCGCGATTTGACGTAACGGCGCTTCCATGGCACGCAGGGCGATTTCAATACCGTGCTTTTGGTCTTCGTTAGCCACCTCGATGTCACCGATCTTAGACGCCACGCGAATCAGAGCAACGCCGCCACCGGATACCACGCCTTCCTCAACGGCGGCGCGAGTCGCGTGAAGCGCGTCTTCAACCAAGGCTTTCTTCTCTTTCATCTCGATTTCAGTCGCGGCGCCGACCTTAATTACGGCAACACCGCCGGCAAGTTTGGCCATACGCTCTTGCAGTTTTTCTTTGTCATAGTCAGAAGTTGACTCTTCAACCTGTTGCTTGATTTGCGCGACACGAGCGTTAATTTGCTCTTCTTTACCCGTACCGTCAATAATAGTCGTAGTATCTTTAGTGATAACCACACGCTTAGCCGTACCCAGGTCTTCCAGAGTCGCTTTTTCAAGCTCCAAGCCTACTTCTTCGGCGATAACCGTACCGCCGGTCAGGATAGCGATATCTTGCAGCATGGCTTTACGGCGGTCACCGAAACCAGGCGCTTTAACCGCCGCGACTTTAACGATACCACGCATGTTGTTGACAACTAATGTTGCCAGCGCCTCACCTTCAACGTCCTCCGCGATGATAAGCAGCGGCTTACCCGTTTTAGCCAGACCTTCGAGCAGCGGCAGCAATTCACGGATGTTAGAAACCTTCTTGTCAACCAGCAGGATGAACGGCGACTCCAGCTCCACGCTGCCGGTTTCTTGCTTGTTTACGAAGTACGGAGACAGGTAACCGCGGTCAAACTGCATACCTTCCACGACGTCAAGTTCGTTTTCGAGTGCCTGACCTTCTTCAACAGTGATAACGCCTTCTTTGCCTACACGCTCCATGGCGTTAGCGATGATTTCACCCACTGTCTCGTCAGTGTTCGCGGAGATAGTGCCCACCTGAGCGATCGCTTTTGAGTCGCTGCACTCTTCAGATAATTCTTTTAATTCAATAACGGCCGCTTTCACCGCTTTATCAATACCACGCTTAAGATCCATCGGGTTCATGCCCGCCGCTACCGCTTTTAAACCCTCCTTCACGATAGCTTGTGCCAGAACCGTTGCGGTAGTCGTACCGTCACCCGCTGCATCATTGGCTTTAGATGCAACTTCTTTAACCATTTGCGCGCCCATGTTTTCGAACTTGTCTTTCAGTTCGATTTCTTTTGCCACGGACACACCGTCTTTAGTGATAAGCGGTGCACCAAAGCTTTTATCTAAAACAACATTACGACCTTTCGGGCCTAAAGTAACTTTAACGGCGTTCGCCAGGATGTTAACGCCTTTAAGCATTTTAGTGCGACCGTTATTACCAAATAAGACTTCTTTTGCAGCCATGTTTATATATCCTCTCAATCTGTTCGATACTTAAATTGGGTTTAAAGATGCCAATTACTCAGCAACAATTGCCAGAATGTCAGACTCTGACATAATCAATACTTCCTTCCCGTCGATCTTTTCTTTCTTAACGCCGTAACCTTCGTTGAAAATAACCGTATCACCAACTTCAACTTCAAGCGCTTGTACGCTTCCGTTTTCTAAAATACGACCTTTACCTTTAGCCAGTATTTTACCGCGGGAAGATTTTTCCGCGGCGCTACCGGTTAACACGATACCGCCCGCTGACTTTGATTCAACTTCAAGCGGCTCTACGATTACGCGATCATGTAATGGACGAATGTTCATTTATTGAGTCTCCTAACGAGTTACTGCCTGTGATGTTTAGGCTTACAATTGTTTCGTTTATTACCGGCTTTCGCCGTCAGTAGTTTGTGATATGTGGTCGATTAAGCAAATTCCAAGTGTGCAATCGAAAAAAAATGAATTTCTTATCCGGTCTTCAACTTCTTGCCTGCCATCCGGACTGTGTTTTGCTAAAATCAGGTAAATACCTATACGCTTGCGTAACATCCGCGAAGGCTGGTTTCCGGCGCCTTTCATCGGTTAAACCAGAAGTCTCTGGAAACCTGCCGGCGCGGGTATGGACCGCTTTGTGATTTTTGAGGCTTTGAACTACGTTTTTATGAGAGATAAACACGGATTGCTGACCGCGCCTATCGCTCAGGTGCTGTTTAAAATGAGCTTGCCTAACTTAGCCGGCATTTTTACGGTTCTCAGCTATAACTTAATTGATACTTTTTTTATCAGTAAACTCGGCACCGACGCGCTGGCGGCGATCAGTTTTACTTTTCCGGTAACCTTGATTGTTTCCAGTATCGCCGTTGGTATCGGTTCCGGCGTTTCAGCGAATTTAGGCCGCTTAGTCGGCGCGGGTGACATCGCCCGAGCCAGAGTCTTTCTGCACGATGCTTTAGTGCTGTGCTTTTCGGTGATTGTCGCCTTATCTTTACTCGGTTTTGTAACCACGGAGCCGTTATTCGCGCTTTTAGGCGCGACTGACAGCAATATCGCTCTTATCAGAGATTATCTGCATGTCTGGTATTTAGGCGCTCCGATCTTAGTGGTGATGATGGTGGCCAATCAGGGCATTCGGGCCACCGGCGATACTCACTCCCCCGCCTTAATCATGGCGCTGAGCTCGGTCATCAATGTGATTTTAGATCCGCTGCTGATTTTCGGTTCAGGGCCGTTTCCGGAACTGGGCATTCAGGGCGCCGCCGTAGCGACGCTGATTGCCTGGTTAGTTGCCTTTACGTTTTCCGGCTATGTACTGATTGTTTCCAAACGTCTGCTGGCTATCACCGAATTTTGCTGGAGTCGCATTCGACAAAACTGGTCAACACTGGCTCACATAGCGCGCCCGGCGGCGGTAATGAATTTAATAAACCCGTTAGCCAATACCCTGCTGATGGCGATGACGGCCAGATTTGATCATGCCGCCGTCGCCGCTTTCGGCGCGGGTATCCGAATTGAATCCTTGGCGTTAATTGCGGTGACGGCGTTATCGTCCAGTCTGCAGCCCTTTGTGGCGCAAAACTTAGGCGCCGGGCAACCTGTACGAGCCAAGCAAGCGGTAAAACTCGCCGTCAGGTTTGTACTGGTCTTTCAGACCCTGCTTTATATTCCGCTGTTCCTGTTAGCGGATCCGATTTCCGGGCTGTTCAGCTCCGACCCGCAAGTGCTCAGATGGTTAAGTTTTTACATCATGGTGCTGCCCGCGGCCTACGGTCCGTTAGGTATCGTCATTGTATTGGCCAATGTATTAAACGCTTATCACAAGCCGCTCAGCTCACTTATCATCAACGTCAGCCGTTTATTCTTACTCATGTTACCACTGGCGTACTTAGGGGCGATTACCGCGGGGGTGGAAGGCTTGCTGCTGGCGTTACCGGTAACAAACCTTTTGACGGGTATAGCCTGTTTTATGCTGTCGAGGCGGGTATAACACTTTGAGTTACCAGGGAAAATTATAAATAAGGGGCGGCGGCATCTTTATTTTCGAAAAAAAGTGTCACATTGAGCTCTAACTCAAAGGCATGTTGAAAAGGGGATGACTTCTTAATTGAAGCCGCGGCCTCATCATTTTCTGAATACCCAAAATACACATAAGTAGCTGACGATAAGTTTCTTAGGAATTTTGGTGCTCAGATTTGGCGCGATACAAGGCGCAACGCAGGGAGCATAGCCGTAGCTATGTAAACGAAGTTGCAACGCCGTAGTGCGGTAAAGATGGGCATCAAAAAATGTTAGAAAACTTATGGTCAGCTACTTATACAGTCCGGATTTTTTAGCTTCAGAGTTAACACTCTCACATAACTTATCACCTTGTAAAACAAAAGAGTTACGCTGTTTTGATATGTTATCTCTTCATTTGAGCCGGCTGTGATATGTATGTCATTTACAGTATTTAGTCGGTACTGAAAAACATAACTTCAAGATTTAAAATGTACGGCATCTGATTTACGCAAAATTCAGAACCGTACCCAAAAGCAACATTTCTTATATTTCGCATCAATTTCACTACAAAATAGTCAAAACTCACCATCTTTTTCGAGCAAAAAGAAAATGGCTAACCACTTTCTCAAGTTCCAGGCACACGCAGCCATTAGAAGGTTTATTGAGTCGCCAACACTGCCCTTTAAACAGTTCTTACACAGCCTAAAATCACTCTTCAAATGCCCGATTACTGGTTCAATTGTTGCCCGTTTTTTACAGAGTTCACTTTTGCGTTTTCTCTTAGCTTGCGAGTCCCGTTTTAATGGCCGACTAGGGATAACAACTTCTTGGTCAACATACTGCATACACCCTTTATAGCCTTTATCTACAACGGCTGTAGTGATTTTACTCTTTCGGTGTTTATGGGGGCATGGTCAAGTGCAGGTCTAAGCAATTTTGAGTCGTGTTCATGCTCGTCATGACTGGCGACACCGATGATTAATTGACTCTGCTCTGTGAGCACGACAGAAGCCTTTTTACCATACTCGTATGGCTTATGGTCTTTGCCTTTCCCTACGCAGTAAACATCGGGTTCATGAAGGCTGTAAATCTTGTTCTTGTCTTTACGTTGCTGTGTAATGGCTTTTTCATAATCGGAAAAATTCTCTTTTTGTAAATCAAGGACATCTTGTGGAAGTTTGCGTTGTAGCTCCCTTAAAAGCTTACCTGCGATAACACGTAACCTTTTTAACGCTCTTCTGGCTTTGCTTCGATTTTTGGCATGTCTAAAGCTTCGACAGTCAATGCGTAGCTGTTTGACTTCTTTGACATAAGTACGTCTTTGCTTGATCCCAAATACTTTGGCTAGTTTATTGAGTCGGTTAACCACCTTGATGGCAAGTTTGCTATCTGTCGGATAAGTAATGGCTTTTTCTTGGACTGTTGTATCAACGTACACGGTATCATCTTCGGCTTTGTCACCGTGTAGCGCCACAGATAATGCAAAGATTTTTTCACAGCCTTTTTCACCGATGCGCTTACGAAAAACACTGAGTTCACTGGCATCACAAGGGCATGCTGTTTGAAACTCTGTCTCACCACAAAACACTTGAAAATACACGTTCATCAGCCACTCATCGACCAAGGCTTCATCGCTGAGTTTGTAAAGTTGCTTGAGTATTAGCAAACCGCACATCAACCGAATTGGCTTCGCTTTACGGCCTAATTTTTTGTATAACGGCTTGAACTCTTCTTCCAACGCTCGCCAATCAAAGGCATTAGCTAAAATGAGTAAAGGGTGAGTTTGCAGAAGTTGGTCTGTGATATTAAACAGACTGGCATGAGGTAAATTTGACGGGCTTTCTTTGAGCATTTTTAGCACCCAAAACGACCAGAAACCATAGGTTAACTATATCATTTCTGGTCGAAATTGAATGTATCAAATAGCTATATTTTATTAGCGATCAGAATGTTAGATGTTTTTCATGACCGACTATTTAAATATTCCCGTGAACTAGTACTCCGTCCAGTTGCATTTGTTAGCTTCAGCTCAAGGCAGAACGTCCAGTTCAAGGTGCGGTGGCGAAGATATACTGGAGTATTTCAAGTCACTGCAACGAAGAAATGGGCGTTCTGCCTTGAGCCCGGAGGGTGATTCGTAAAGCGGCCATCTGGCTGCGTTAGATTTGATTGACGTAGAATAGCTACGCCCGCACAAATCTGCCTTGCATATGACCGCTTTACGAACCACTGAAAACATCAAATGCAGTTGGACGGAGTACTAGAAAGCTTCGCTATCTTGTGCTTATATCCCCGCCCGATCGGGCGAGACTTTACGCACTAATGAGATTAAAGAAAGGAATTATCACGTTCGATAAAAGATACATGCTTTAACTCTAAGTAAGCTCTTGTCGGTTCTGAACTATCAGTTTCAGTTTCATCTTCAACTGATGCAGAAGATCCCCGCGAACATTCGAAATATAAGTAAGTGATCTTTTTTATCTCACTGGCTAATTGATACAACCTGTCACTCCTCAGAAAAATAACGCTACCTTTTCTTTTATACCCCATATCAGTCTCAACATTGAAAGCAAGGCGCCGCAGTTGTTCAGTTTCTTCAGTTTCAGAAACGGAAGCGGAAACTACACTCATTACGGTTTCAGACTCAGATACAATCTGCTTTAGATGTTCAGGCTCACTTTTAGTCACTTCAAGTTTTTCGGTTACAATTTCCCCCTTGTCAACAAGAGATTTTAATTTAACCGCTCCGATTTTGGTCTCAAGAGCTTGTAACTGTTCCGGCATAACTTTGGCTATCGGAGGTTCATCTCCATCTCGTTCAACATTGGAAGCAAGGCGCCGCGGTTTTTCAGTTTCAGAAACGGAAGCGGAAACTACACTCATTACGGTTTCAGAGTCAGATACAATCCGCTTTAGATGTTCAAGCTCAATTTTAGTCACTTCAAGTTTTTCGGTTACAATTTCCCCCTTGTCAACAAGAGATTTTAATTTAACCGCTCCGATTTTGGTCTCAAGAGCTTGTAACTGTTCCGGCATAACTTTGGCTATCGGAGGTTCATCTCCATCTCGTTCAACATTGGAAGCAAGGCGCCGCGGTTTTTCAGTTTCAGAAACGGAAGCAGAAACTACACTCATTACGGTTTCAGACTCAGATACAATCTGCTTTAGATGTTCAGGCTCACTTTTAGTCACTTCAAGTTTTTCGGTTACAATTTCCCCCTTGTCAACAAGAGATTTTAATTTAACCGCTCCGATTTTGGTCTCAAGAGCTTGTAACTGTTCCGGCATAACTTTGGCTATCGGAGGTTCATCTCCATCTCGTTCAGGCTCTTTAATATCCCCAAAGAGTCCTCCCTTTAACTCATTACCACCAACCTTACCGAATTTAACGATCCTATCAAAAATTGCAGGCTTATTATCAGAAGGTAAAATAATTACTTTTGTTAATTTCTGGAAACTCCCACTCTCACTTTGTTTGTGAAACTCGGTCATTATTTCATACAGCGAATCATTTCGTACTATAACGTGATTTGGTGAGATTTTCTTCTTATATTCTGTAACTTTTACCTTGTAATTTGTAAAAGAGTCCGCAGTTTCACTTTGAGCCGCGCTCCTATCATTCACTGACCGGTCATCTAAATCACCAGCGACGTTTACAAATGATCTCACTGAACCTGAACCTGCCTTTAATTCAGCCATAACCACCTCTTTCAAACTCAACTACCACTATTCCTTTATAAATCACACTAGCTTTACGGTTGCTGAATAAAATACCAATGAAAAAAACAAGTCAAAACTATAGCTTAACCATTTGTCTAATCTCGATGTTATGAGTTTTCAGTTTTTTTAAGATAGACCTGCCGATGAAAAAGGGTTGTTATTTGCGCTTCCCGGAACAAACCTTTTGATGAATTTTACGTGTTATACGCTATCGAGAGGGGTAAGGGTTTGAACGCGGCAGGTTCCTATAATCAAATTATAGGAACCTGCTCACAAGGCTCCGCAGGACTTAAATCGGAGAACCCGGCGGCATAGCAAAGGCTGGCTGATCAATCGATATTCGGCGTTGTCCAAGCCCTTATCAATGCCCCCGGCTAACCAGGAGAAATGCGCCGCTTGCGCGTCATCGGCCCGTTTCGCCCGATTTTTCAATTTACTTTCTAAGCAGTCAAGTTTAGCGGCGATGATGCTTTTCACTTCCGGTGAGGCTTTCGGGTTATGCAGCGCCGCGAGCAATCCATCAATTACTACGGCATTAGCGCGCATCCAGATGGCTTGGGTTTTTTCGGTATGGCGTTTTTTCAGCAGAGTTACCTTAGCTAATCGATCAATAACATTTGCGACAGACAATGACTTGCTTTGCTTAGTCGCCGCCTGACTGACTCGATTTAACCTTGCCGGTTGCAATAATTGCCGCACGACATGGCGACTCAATACTTCTGCCATTCCTGTCTCATCGGCAATTGCGCCTAACGCAGAGGCGAAGCTTTCCCGGGTAGTGCCGTAATCGCCGGATTTTGGCGTGAACTCACGCAGTAATGCTGCCGGCACCGAGAGCTGCTCCGGCTCCAGCGCGGATAGCAATACGTTCAATGCTTGTCGCTGCCGCTTTGCTGACACGAAATTCCAGCGGCCGTCATTTTCAGTGCGATAATCAACACCGCCGATCCATTTAGCGGCCGCTTCGATTTGATAACGATTCATCAGGTAGATCGGCACGAAAGCGTCGGTTAATTCGCTTTTTACCGCCCCCCCGGTCAGGGCGTTACTATTAAAATTATCAATCGCCGCACGACGCACTTTTTGAATACGCGCCAGCTCGTCAACGGCGTTTTCGCCGTTATCCCATAAGCTGGCGTATACGTGTCCGGCGTCGGCCGAGCGGGAATCCGCCTCACCGATATAACGCATCCCCCGCTTTCGCGCGTCCGCGATTTGTCGCCGCTGAACGGCTTGCGGTGACCGGCCTTCATCGTATTCACCGTAGCCGAAATTAACGACCCATTTATCCCAGGCTCCGACGCCGGTACCGTAAGGCACGGAAATATCAATCTTACCGTCTTTGAGCGAAATATAAGGATGCGGGTAATCCATCACCGAGTCGTTGTCACGGCTGGACGCGGCGAAGTTATGCTCAATGCCGAGCGTATGGCCGACTTCGTGAGCGGATAACTGGCGAATGCGGGCCAGCGCTAAATCCATTGAGGCTTTATCCGCGGCCGCTCTGTCTTTCCAGCCGGCGGTCAGGCCTTTGGCGATAAGGTAATCCTGCCTGACCCGTAAACTGCCCAGAGTCACGTGACCTTTCAGAATTTCTCCCGTTCTCGGATCGGTGATCACAGAGCCGTAGGACCAGCCGCGGGTGGCGCGATGCACCCATTGGATCATGTTGTAACGAATGTCTTGCGGATCGGCGCCTTCGGGTAATAATTTAACCTGAAAACCGTTAATGAAACCGGCGTCAGTAAAGGCCTGCCCCCACCAGCGGGCGCCCTCAAGTAACGCCGAGCGGATCGGCTCCGGCACTCCGGGATCGAGATAATAAGTGATCGGCTTGATCACCGCACTCGGCGCGCTGCCCGGCACCTTTTTCCGTAAGCGGTGACGCACGAGGTAGCGCCGTACGATATTTTGATTTACCGGCCGCGCGTAATCCATAAAGCGTCGCGCGAAGAAACCGCTGACGGGATGGTAGTCACGCGGCTGATAGCCGTCATCAGGCAGTTCAACAAACGAAAAACGCTTGCGGATGGTAATGCTGTTCGCGTCGGGAGTCACGTTCCGAGCATATTCACCGGCTTTGCCGGTATTGTAGGTCAGCAGCACATCAACATCGGCATTTTTTTCAAAGGATTTAACGCCTTGGGGCAATACCAGCGAAAGTTCATGATTAAGCTTATAACTGCCCTGTTCAGCGGCTAATAATCTGGCTTCTATACCGTGTAGATCCCTGAGCACTAAGTCATTGAGTTTTACAATCTGCTTACCGCCGGACTGAATTTTGCCGCGCCATAACACCGACTCGGCGAAGGCTTCTTTTACGGCTCTTTGCTCAGCGATATTTGAGGTATCGGCCCGATAATCGGTATTAAGCTGTTTAAGCACCAGATAGGGGCCGAAGCGTTCAAACTGCACCATTCTGGTTTCACCGAGCTGTCCCCGGTCAAGACCGATATCATTTGAGCCTACGCCGTGCGGCAGGCTGGTAACCAGTAAAAACGGCTTATTTAACCGCTTCACTTCCATGTACAGGCCGCCCTGCTTATCGTCGTAAAACAGGTTAATAAACCCCTGATGCCGCTGGCTTGAGTGAATCACGGCATCTATGGAATCTTGCGCCGCGCGGGCAGGAACACCGGTCGCTGAAAGCGCCGGCAATAAAACGGAAAAAGCGGCAGCGTAGGATTTCATCCTATCTCCTTGTTATTGTATACACTTACGGTTTTGCCGCCTTATCATGCCCAGAACTGAGCTAAGAGGCAATAGTTAACTCACCCACTGCTCCAGGGTCTCAAATAATTCCGTTAAAACAATCGGTTTGGTAATGTGCGCGTTCATGCCGGCAGACAAGCTTTTTTCTCTGTCACCGGACATCGCGTGAGCCGTCATCGCGATAATCGGCAACGTTTCCCGGGAATAGGTTTCCCTGAGTTTTTTCGCCGCCGTCAGTCCGTCCATCACCGGCATTTGTATGTCCATTAACACCGCCGAGTAGTCACTTTCGGCAATCATGTCAACGGCGATTTGGCCGTTGTCCGCCACCTCAACCCGGTAGCCCGCGCTTTTAAGTAACTCGGATGCCACCTGCTGGTTAATCAGGTTATCCTCAACCAGCAAAATCCTGGCTTTACGCTCACCGGCGGCTGGTTCGTCAGCTTTATCATCGGCGGCCGCGGCCGGTACACCGGCAAAAGCGGCGATAACCTCATCGAATAAGGCAGAAGCTTTAAACGGTTTCTGTAAAAACGCCGACACTTTGGACTCGTCAACCTCACCTTGCACCGGCTCGGACGCGTACGCCGTCATCATGATGATCTTCGGCATTTTTTCGATCCGGCCTTCGCAAACCATAGTTTCAAGCTCAGAGATCACCTGTCCGCCATTCATTCCCGGCATCATCCAGTCCATCAGCAGCAGATCAACCGGTGACTCGGTCAGTTTATACAGCGCTTCTACGCCGCTTTCAGCGGTATTCACCTCAAAATGGAAGTCACGCATGATGGTCGAGTATATTTGCAGCGCCGTCGGATTGTCATCCACCACCAGCGTTTTTAAATCATTAAGTTTCGGCGGCACTACCAGCGGCGCGGTCCTGGCTTCTTCGGCGATCTCAAAACTCAGAGTAAAGCTGAAGGTACTGCCGGCACGCGGCTCACTTTGAACCTGCAGTTTGCCGCCCATCATGGAAACAAGGTGCTGGCTGATCGACAAGCCTAATCCCGTACCGCCGTATTTACGGGTGGTTGAACCGTCGGCCTGGGCAAAGGCGTCAAACAGTTTCGCTTGTTTTTCCTTGTCGATACCAATACCCGTATCACGTACCCAGAATTGCAGGCTAATACGATGGTCGCGTTCGCCGACGTCTTCACAGCCCAGCTCAATCTCTCCGCTTTGGGTAAATTTCACCGCGTTAGATAACAGGTTGATCAGCACCTGCCCTAAACGCAGCGGATCACCTTTTAAGGTTAAGCCCGCGGTCACCGGGGCGTACAGCAACATTTCAACGTCTTTTTCCTGCGCTTTAAGCACATTTAAATCAAGCGCGTGATCCAGCACCTTATCCAGCGCGAACGGCACTTTTTCCAGCTCAAGCTTACCGGCCTCGATTTTCGAGAAGTCCAGAATATCATTGATAATGCGTAATAAGGACTGCGCCGAGAATCCCGCTTTCATCAGGTAATCTTGTTGCTGCTCGGTAAGCGCGGTACGCCGCGCCAGCTCTAACATACCGATGATGGCGTTCATCGGCGTGCGGATCTCATGGCTCATATTAGCCAGGAACTCACTTTTATATAAGTTGGCCGACTCGGCGTCCTGCTTGGCCTCCAGCAGCGCGACTTCATTGATCTTCTGCCGGGTAATGTCTTTGTGAGTACCCAGCATACGTTTCGGCGCCCCGCCCCCGGTGAACTCCACCACCCGGCCGCGGGAAAGCAGCCAGCAGTAATCGCCGTTTTTGCCCAGCATTCTGAATTCAATTTCGTAAACAGAATCCGGCTCGGCGAGATACCGGCCGCGGTATTCCTGAACTCGCTGCCTGTCATCCGGATGGATCATGTCATCAATGGTCGACAGCAGCGCCGGAAACTCATTCGGCTGATAACCCAGCATGGTGTAGTAAGCCGGATTGCAGATAATCTGCTCTGAATCTAAGTACCAATCCCATAAACCGTCTTCCACCGCGTCCATCGCCAGGTGATAACGTTCTTCCGACAAACGCAGCTGCTCAGCGCTTTCATATTCATGGGTAACGTCACGCCACACCGCAATCAAACCCAGTAACTCGCCCCGGCGATTATAGAAAGGCAGCTTTAAGGTATCGAGCAATACCGATTTACCCGCGAGCTCGATTTTCTCCTGATAACGCAGCGGTACTTTGTCTTTGAGAATTTGCTCGTCCTCGGCTCGGATACGATCGCCCAGCTCAGGTTTCGTCATCGTTTCCGTTGACTGACCGATCAGCTCGTTTTCAGTGTAACCCAGCATCCGCTCGGCGGCTTTGTTGCAGCCGAGATATTTGCCTTCTTTATCTTTGAAGATGATGGCTTCGGGAATCGAGTCAATCAAAGAGCGCAGCAGGGCGTATTCCCGCTCCCGGCGCTCGGTGGTTTCTTTTAATTTTTCCGTTCGCAGCGCCACCAGCTTATCTAAGCGTTTGTTTTGTTCCGCCAGATGATGCGTATACTGCAGGTTCTCCTCAAAAATGCGGCTCACCAGCTGGAACCACGGCATCCAGCCCGGTGTGGTTTTAGCCGGAACGGGTAACGGATCCTGTGAGCAGCCTTCAAGATGAGACAGCAGCTGCGACGCCGGCGTTACAAATGAACGTCGAGTCTGCCAGTGCACAATGGTCACCAGCAGGGACAAAGCCAGGACAACCAGAAAAAAGGTATGCTGCAGCTCACTTCTGGCGTTACTGAACATGTCGTCGACGCTTTGCAGATACAGCAGGCGCCAGGGCGCGTTATGCAGCGCGACCGAATGAATGTAATAACCGTTGCGGATAAAGCCGTCCCGGGCTTCAAATAAGTCGGACTCAGATAACGAATGCAGCTCGGCGGGTATACGCTGGCTGATATGGTAAACCCGGGTCATGTCGGTTGAGTCAATATTATTGTGGAACAGCACATTATTGTTCTGATCCAGCAGAATCACGGTGCCCGGCATTTTAAAATACAGCCGAATTTGCTTGGACAGTTCCGTCAGGGTCATATCCAGATTAATCGATCCTATAAATTTATCGTTATCGTAAACCGGCACTTCCAGAGTCGTCAGTAAACCTTTATTCGTTGAATCGACGTACGCGGGACGCCAGGATACGCTGCGCTGCGGGTTCATCGCCGGCCCCACTAACCGGAACTGTTTCTGATTAAGCAATTCCTCACGCAAACGCGGGTAATCCGCCGGCCACGGATAATACGACATCATGCTTTGTTCGGAGATGTAATAAATCGCGGAGGTCTTTTGCGCGGTATCCTTAGCGACGGGAAAAGAAAGAGAGAGCTCATAGATCATCTGCAGTTCACGGTAAAAACTCTCATCTCTGTTTTTAAGTGATCCTAAGCCCGTGATTTGCCCCATATTGGTAAACGGTCTGCCCGTTTTGGAATATTCAGGCTCAAGGGTAAAAACCTTGCCCGTTTCGGAGAACTTTTCATAGCTCGGCAGAACCTGGTTTCGCGCGGGCTCACCGCGTTTAAGATAATCCGCCGCCACGTCCCGTAAACTCTTAATGGCCCGGATACTGGATTCCAGCAATAAATCGACCTGAAGCACGTGCCGGTCAATTTGCTGCTCACGCTCGTTCATCACTTGCAGTTTTTGTTCGCCGTACGCAACCCAGGCCACCCATAATGCCATCACAATGACACCTATATAGGTATAAAAAACCGCTCTGTTATAACTTTTCTGAATAGGTGACGTAAGCTGCTGAACAGGTTCGGTCGATTTCATTTATTGTCCCTGCTGAACTTCCTGCCCGCGTGATTATATCCGGATAAAATTTCGATGTCACACGCTTAAGCGCAATAACTCTATGATCGTAAATAACTTTAGCTGAGTGTTAACAAACTGCAATAAGCTAAAAAAAATTATCGGAACTGTTAAAAATTAAAATACTCTGAGCGAAAGTCCGGAGCATTATCCTAAAAAACTCAGTCGGATACGTTCTCAGGCGAGGAAAAAATTACCGGCATAATAGACCGTCGTTACGCCGTTTGCTGACAGCAAGGCGCGGCTTTGGCGGGTGGTTATTCGACTTGCGAAATCCGCAACGCCGCCAAATAAGTGTCGTGCTGAATGAGCTGATATCTTTTCCGGCTCACGTTGCCCTGAAATGAGACTCTAACACTCCCCGCCCTAAAGGGCGAGGGTTCTTAAATCACTCTAAGAACCTTTCTCGTTCGACACGCTTTCACTAGATAGCTGTTGTTAAACAGCTATCCCCGATCCAGTCGCTCCAGAGACTATCCCCGCCAGTCCAGCGGTTTTTATATTCCTTGCCGCGTTAATATCTCTATCGTGTTCAGTGCCGCAATCAGGGCATGACCAATCTCTAATATCAAGCGGCATTTTTTCATTTATGAACCCACAGCAACTACAGCGTTTTGAGCTTGGGAACCATCTATCAATTTTAGATATCGTTCTCCCAGCCCACTGCGCCTTGTACTCTAACTGCCTGATAAACTCGCCCCAGCTTGCATCTGCAATATGTTTGGACAGTTTCGGGTTCTTAATCATATTCTTCACTTGCAGCGATTCGACACAAACAACTTGGTTTTCGTTAATCAGTTTGCGAGACAACTTGTGCAAGTTATCCAGTCTGCAATCAGCAATTTTTGCATGTAGGCCAGCGACTTTTTGGCGTATCTTATTACGGTTTTTACTGCCTTTTTTCTTCTTGGCGAGTTTACGTTGCATGTAGGCCAGTTTGTTTTCGTAGCGTTTAGTGTGGCGAGGATTGTTCACTTTCTCACCGCTGTCTGTGATGAATAAATCGGTTAAACCTAAATCAATACCTACCGTGTTTTTACTGATAAGCATTGGTTTAGGCTCAAATTCGCAAAGCATGGAAACAAAATAGCGATCGGCTTTGTCCTTTGAAATTGTTATCGAGCTTGGCTCGCTGGATAGCTCACGACTCCAACGAATGTTAAGTGGCTCTTTTGATTTAGCAATAAACAGCTGACCATCTTTGTATTTAAAAGCCGCTTTTGTCAGTCTGATTGATTGGTGATCATGCTTTGATTTGAATTTTGGGTATTTCGCTCTTTTATCCCAAAAGTTTTTAAATGCCTCTTGTTGATCACGTAAGCATTGCTGAAAGATAACGCTTGAAACTTCTTGCAGCCATTCAAATTCTTTCTTGAGTGGCACAAGGCGTTTTTCGACAACAGAGTGAGCAATAGATTCGCCACGCTCATAATAAGCGTCAGTTCGATACTTAAGCGTGTTATTCCAGACAAAGCGAGCGCATCCGAACGACTTTGATAGTAGCTCAGCTTGCTGTTTTGTCGGATAAAATCTTTCTTTGTATGCTCGCTTCATGTCATACAATTTACAAGATTTATATATTTATGTAAATAGATAGCTTCGCTATCTTGTGCTTATATCCCCGCCCGATTGGACGAGGCTTTACGCACTAAAGAGGTAAAAAATTATCCGGGATATTTTTCTTATCGCCGCTCGAAATATAAAAATATTTTTGCGGGATTTATCACGTAAATATTAAGGTGTATTAATTCAGGTTAAATATAAATAAACGCCGGGGGTTTGTGCGTCAGAAAATTCTGATGTGAAATATTCCAGCCGCGGGCTCCTGTGTGAGTGAATACAACATAGTCACCGACGGTTATTGACTCAACATGTTTATTAAACGCAAGCACATCCTTTGGCGTGCATAATTGGCCGACTATCTTAACCTCTATATTATTTGCTCTGTCTTTATTATGTTTTTCTGCGGGGTCAACTTCTGGTTTAGTGATTAAGTAGCAGGGGTGACTGTGAGCTTGTGCGGCAGGAGTCCTGAAGTGGTGGGTTCAGCCGCGAACAACCGCGAACCACTGACCGAATGATTCTTTTAAATCAATAATCTCAGCCACGTAGCATCCCATGTAAGCGGAGATAAATCGTCCGCACTCAAAACGAATAGTTTTATTCTCATATTGATATTCGGAGATGAGTTTTTGCAATTGCTGAGTAAAATACGCCCAGTTAAACTGATTATCGGGTTCTGAGTAATTAACACCTATGCCTCCGCCCGCGTTAATTATCTCAATATTGAGATTAAACATCCGGCTCCATTTTTCAACTGTTTTAAAGTACAAATTCATTAGTTTCAGATGCTTGTCAGCCGAACACTGATGTGACATAAGATGAAAATGAAATCCTTTAAAATATATAAAAGAGCTGACTTCCGGGGTGTTCAGATAATCTATCACTTCAGGGAGCTGATGAGTATCAAAGCCAAACGGAGAAGGCCGTCCTCCCATAGCGAGCTTACTCAGCTCAATGTCATCTGTCGGGATATTCATGCGGATCAATATCGGGCGTTTCACGCTTTTCTTTTTGCAAAGCTCACTCAGTGTCTTAAGTTCTTTAAAGCTTTCCACGTGGATCATTTCAACATTCGCGTCAAGTGCCCGTTCCAGCTCAGAGTCCAGTTTGCCGGGCACGCCGAATGTTATAGGCAGTTGATATCCCTGCTTAAAAACGTGATTAAATTCCCCGCCGGAAGCAACCTAGAAACCGTCTACATATTGTGATAATACCGATAACACCTGCTGTTCAGGGTTAGCCTTAACCGCGTAAAACATTTGCGCATTTTCAGGTAACGCATGAACAATGTTTTCGACATGCCGCCGCAGCGAGTCTTTATCGTAAATGTACGCGCAAAAAGAAATCAACGCTTGTCGCGCACTCTTCCGTCATCAGTTCCAGTCTCTGAATATCACTTGACGTTGATTCCCGGAGAGCTTTAAGCAGCTCAGTAAGAACAACCGCCGTTTTTAATTCGTATATTGAATTTTTTCTGATGCAGTTGGTCAGCCTTACATGTATTGAGTATTTTACGAATTGATTTTTTGAAGCCTGATAAAGCGTCCTCACCGATGACGTCGGGTAGAATGCTTCCCCAGAGTTCCCGACAATCTCAATATCCCCTTCTTGTACCGCCTTTTGAAAAACGGGTTGTGAGATGATTAAATCACTTTCCCACGGGTGACATGAATAATATGAAAAGTCTTTTTCACTTTGCTGGTTTAAGACAAATGACGGTTCAGCGAATGTCATGGTTTCAATCAGAGATGTTCTTATCCTGAACCAAAACGGCTGAACTATTGTTCTCATTTCAGGTGAGCAATCTAAAAGAGCGTCTTGCAATACGCCGCTTCTGCTCTTAGGTGCCGGATGAAACGGGTGTCCCCACAGTAGGCTCTGCTCCGCTTTTATTAATGACTGAGCATTGTTTTGCGTTATCATGGCCGTAGGCTGAAAAATATTACGTTTATTTTTAAAAGTGCCGCTGTTTTTTATACTGTTTTTTATTTGCTGTAACAGCTCGATATTTAACGCGATTTTATTAACGGACGCTAAATTTGAGAGCAGTAACAAACAAAGTTCATCAGGTGTTAAATTCTCGCTGACAAACTCCCCGGTTTGCAGTTTAACGGCTCCTCGTCGTTTCATATGGATTTAAGCAGTTCTGATACAGGACTGGCAATCATAAAAATCATTGTTATGAATGTACCCGTATTACTTATCCGACAGATAGCAAGCTTGCCATCAAGGTGATTAATCGAGTCAATAAACTAGCCAAAGTATTTGGGATCAAGCAAAGACGTACTTATGTCAAAGAAGTCAAACAGCTACGCATTGACTGCCGAAGCTTTAGACATGCCAAAAATCGAAGCAAAGCCAGAAGAGCGTTAAAAAGGTTACGTGTTATCGCAGGTAAGCTTTTAAGGGAGCTACAACGCAAACTTCCACAAGATGTCCTTGATTTAAAAAAAGAGAATTTTTCCAATTATGAAAAAGCTATTACACAGCAACGTAAAGACAAGAACAAGATTTACAGCCTTCATGAACCCGATGTTTACTGCGTAGGGAAAGGCAAAGACCACAAGCCTTACGAGTATGGTAAGAAGGCTTCTGTCGTGCTCACAGAGCAGAGTCAATTAATCATCGGTGTCGCCAGTCATGACGAGCATGAACACGACTCAAAATTGCTTAAGCCTGCACTTGACCATGCCCATAAACACCGAAAGAGTAAAATCACTACAGCCGTTGTAGATAAAGGCTATAAAGGGTGTAAGCAGTATGTTGACCAAGAAGTTGTTATCCCAAATCGACCATTAAAACGGGACTCGAAAGCTAAGAGAAAACGTAAAAGTGAACTCTGTAAAAAACGGGCAACTATTGAGCCTGTAATCGGGCATTTGAAGAGTGATTTTAGGCTCTGTAAGAACTGGTTAAAAGGCAGTGTTGGCGACTCAATAAACCTTCTAATGGCTGCGTGTGCCTGGAACTTGAGAAAGTGGTTAGCCATTTTCTTTTTGCTCGAAAAAGATGGTGAGTTTTGGCTATTTTGTAGTGAAATTGATGCGAAATATAAGAAATGTTGCTTTTGGGTACGGATCTGAATTTTGCGTAAATCAGATGCCGTACATTTTAAATCTTGAAGTTATGTTTTTCAGTACCGACTAATTACATACCTTACAAGATTAAGTAAGAACATGAAGAAAAGTTAATTTTTATTATGGCTAATTTTGATTAATAATTGTACTTCCTTTTCAACACTATAGATAAAGCTATGAAGAATTTTATTGCTGTATGTTTATTAATGATGTCAGGATCTGTCTTTGCCGGGAACGCGAACTTTTTACCTCAATGTTCAATTCAATCTCAAAACCCGTATTTTCAACCGGATTTAAGCAAACCTTTTTATTTGGCCAGAAACAGCGAAAACCAAACGATTCAGTATTGCAATGAAGAAAGCTTGTTAAAGCATATGCCTTGGATTGATGGTCAGGAAACTCTAAAATATCACACGGACAAAGACGATTTGATAAAATTCAGGATCAGTTTTGCCGGCACTCCTTATAATTTTTCTGTTTGTAATGTAACCGGAGATTTATCCCATAATAGTGGATGGAGTATTGGAAAATGTAGTAAAATCAGTCAATTGAAAGGGATGGCAATCTTAGGGCTTAATCCCTGATATAAATGATCAATGAGTCAGGGACGACGCAGAAGAAGCGTTTGTACCGGCTATGCCGTCACTCTCAGGCGAAGGCTCCGGAGACTTTGGTTAATTATACAAAAGTCACCGGATGACCGGCAGACTTAATTGTCGTTATTTCATTTCCTGCTTTCGCAGGTATGACAAATGCGGTGCTGAAATTAAGGTTGGTACCTTTTGAACCGCGGGTTCCCTTAACTCTGAGTTGCCTCTGTCCTGATCGCGGCTTATATCTGTCTATTCTAAATGTTAATTGCTTAAAACTAATCGATCTGAACGTCTTCTGTATTTTTAAGCGTAAGTCAAACTATTTATTTATATAACCTTGTATCATCTAATTAACAAATGGTTAATTAATTGACATTTGTTATACACAAAACTAATAAAATAAAGGTAATAATGATGGTTATGAAACGTGCGTGTTTGGCTGCGGCGATCATCGGGGTCTCGTTCAATACTCAGGCTGACTTGCTGATTTCAGAGGTGCTTTATGACGCGCCAAACAATGATTCACAAGAGGAATTTGTCGAGCTGTTTAATAATTCTTGTCAGGCTATTGATTTGTCTGATTACTCCATCAGAGATAATAGCAGGAGCTTATCGTTAGTCGGCAGCTTAGATGCCGGTGAATACTATACGATTGCCGCTGATGCGGGCGGATTTTACTCGCTGTTTTCTGCCGACGCGGATAATTCTCCCTTAAATTTATCGCTTGGTAACTCAGGTGACTTTGTTCAGCTTATAAAGGCTCATCAGGTTGTTGATCAAGTCGCCTGGGAAGGCGGTCTGCCGGGCTGGAATTTAAATGTACGTAATGCTTCCGTTGAACGAGCTAATGATGACTTGCCGGCGAATCAATCTGATTGGTTTAAAAACGCTGTCGCGGGAACTCCGGGAACAGGCCGGTTATCAGCAGATTGTGGCGGAACAACACCTATACCGCCGCCGGTTAATGATGATTCATTACTGATAAAAGGCGAGGCCAGAACTCGGTTAGCGGCGCCCGCGGGCAGTAAATTATCTTACAAAGCGAATGTTCCGCAAGGCGCTGAGAATCTGCGCTTTAGTATCTCCGGTAACAATGGTGACGCTGATATTTATGTACAATTTGATAAAGCACCGACTGATGAGGTTCACGATTGCCGTCCTTACGTCGGCGGCAGCAATGAGTCATGCGGCATCTCACCGGTTCAATTTGGTACCTATTTTGTTGAAGTGAGAGCTTATGACGGCTTCAGCAATCTGACATTGAATTTTGATTATGATCTGGATTCAGGCATACCGGATCCATCGCCAGATGAGCCTGATTATGATTTTGAAACCTATTATTCAGATACTGAGGGCTTAACGGGAAACGCGTTAAAGACACGACTCAACGCGATCATTAAAGATCATCATCGTTTTTCTTACGGCCAGGTTTGGCAGCAGCTGGGTTATACCGACGCGGATCCGAACAACAGTAATAATGTCATCTTACTGTACACAGGGCGCTCCGAGCCTAAATCAAATCGCGCGGGTCAGTCTGATTCACAAGACGCGTGGAACCGCGAGCATGTCTGGGCGAAAAGTCACGGCTTTCCGGGCTCCGGTCAGCACGGTTATACCGATTTACATCATTTAAGACCAGCAGACGTATCGGTTAACTCTAAACGAGGCAATAAAGACTTTGCCGAGGGCGGTACGGAGATAGGTGAAGCTCCCGGTAACTTTACTGACTCTGAAGGTTTTGAACCCGCGGATTCCGTGAAAGGTGACGTCGCGCGAATGATCTTGTATATGGACGTCCGCTATGAGGGCGATGATAATTCCGCAACGCCGGATCTCTCAGCGGTAAGCGGCACTACATCAACAGGGCAACCTGAGCTCGGAGATCTATGCACCTTACTTGAGTGGCACAATAATGATGTTGTTAGCGCATGGGAGCAACGTCGTAATGCCCGTATTTTTGAGCGTCAAAAGAACCGTAATCCGTTTATTGATCAGCCGGCTTGGGCGAATGCGATTTTTGGTAGCCAATGTGACTGATTCGATTTAAATAAAATGATTAAAGGAGGATAATGACAGAATAACGCATTCGATCATTACCCTCCTTTCTGTTATGTAATATCGTTCAGGTTGTGGTGCTTGTTGTATCGCGGCATCAATTTCCAGTCCGATTCCCGGCATGACAAATGGTAAAAAAGCCGGCGAGCGCTGTTTTAACCCTCTCTTAAATTAACCGCGCGTGTAACACCTGACCGAGTGTTAATAGATTGTAACAATCAATGAAAGTTAATTTTTGGCTCTTCGTCGTTTCATATGGATTTGAGTAGATCAGATACCGGGCTGGCAATCATAAAAATCATGGTCATAAATGTCCCTGTATTACGATACCCTCCAGCTCGTGTTCTAGCTGTAGCCGCTCGCTTTCATAAGCGCGCTTGCTCGCGTTTATCCGTCATTTTCTGCTCACGATTTTGATGACGGTTATTTCATGGGGCTAACACATATTTGCCCCGTTTCAACTTGGATTAATTACTCCAAATCGTTTTTTTGCTTGTGATTTACTGATTTGTTTGCTCTCAGGAACGAAAAAAACGCCTCGAATATATTAAATACTTTTCAGCCATTTATTCGATATCTAAATGCGCGGTACTATTGCGGTAACATAAGTAGCTAACTAAAAGTCAGTTCATATTTTGAACGGTAATCGTCCGGTATTGTCATGACTTCTTTTTTAAGTTTAGAATAAGTTTCGTAAGCACTAATTATCCGAATTCAGGAGTAGTAAAGTTCTGTTTCCCCTTCTTTTTCTGCCTGTACACAGCTCGCTAACTCATCGTAAGTAGTCTGAAAATGTGTTTCATCGCGCTTTTTCTTAAGTGAGCGCCTCATTCGCTTGTAGCTGTAATTAAAATTTTTTTATCGTTCTTTTTACGGTGCCTAAGCTGCGTGATTTATCTGCTGAATTTATTATTAATGATTGCGCGCTCTTAAGTTGGTGAGCTCTTCATCTGCGAATGACTTCAAAAGTAACGCCTCATCTTGAGAATAAATTCCCGGGCGCCCGGAGCGTCTGTCATCAAACATGCCTGATACGCCTTACTCATACCAGGCGTCAATCCGCTTTGAAACCGTAATTTCGCACACCTCAAAGATTTCAGCTGTCTGTTTTATTGAGAATTTTTATTACTTAACAAAAACGCGTACGACTCTTTTCATGATAACGCTCGAATAAAATAAAAATATGAACTGAAAGTACTATTTTATGATACACCGCAAAGTTTTTATAAATTTCTTGAGTTAAAAACTTTTAAGCGACTACTTACTCTCCTCTCAGTTAAAAGATGGCATCAGGATTAAACCGTCTTGACTCCACAGGGAGTGGTGCGATCGGCAAAGCGGAGCGCCGCGTTCAAAGTTATCAAGATAAAGGTAAAGAACAAAAACTCGTCCGGTTGGGACACCGTTCTAACGAAAGCTACGTCCCCGAAAAGGCCGGCGCTGCCCGAGCGAAACATTTTCATCAAGGCTATAGACGTATTGAACCGCAAGGAGCACGGTATTCTCATCGTTCAATGCAAAGCAGAGACGGCTTTCAATGGTCAACACGCACTTCATTTGAAGAGTTCAATGCCTTCACACGCTCATTTCTTCAGCCTTCTGAACAAAGAGCGGTATATCGGGATTTCCTCGGTTACGATATAAAGAGAATATTAAGTCGTCATAGTTCGGATTATGGCAACCGCAATGTACTGAAGGTGTTAAATTCCAACATAAAAAAAGCAGATGACAATGGCTCCCCCGTTATTGTCGAGTGCCTTATCCGATATGCGTTGCATGCGGGTATTCCTGTTGATGTTCCTATTTTAAGTGCCTGCGTCACAGCCTATGGCAATGCGGCCCGCCACGATGCCGGGCTTTACTGGATAAAAAAAGCAGAAGACGCGGCGGCCTTGTTCGAGACGTTAAAGCTGGCACAAGACGTCACCACCTTGAGTGCTCTTATTACGGCCTATGGTAACGCGGCCCGCCACGATGCCGGGCTTTACTGGATAAAAAAAGTGGAAGTCGTGGCGGCCTTGTTCGGTACGTTAAAGCTGACACAAGACGTCACCACCCTGGAAGCGCTGATAAGCGCTTATGCTAATGTCGCCTTATTTTGTTCAATAAAAGATACAGCGGAAAAATACCAGTCTCGTGCTTTTGCCCTTTTAGACAACCTTGTGGAGAAGAAGGTCTTATGCGGTACCCTTGGCATACAAGAAGGTGAATCAAAGCCGAACTGTTTGACAATTGATTTTCATCACAGCGCATTAACGGGAAAAGCGGGTATCAAGAAAATCAGCGAGATTATCACCACGGACGTGGCCGTCGCTGTTTTAATGAAGCACCTGAATAGTACAAAAGACCAAAAAAATATTAACATGCTTAGCTTAATTACGGGGTATCGGCATGGCATTCATTACCGCGCGGCTTTTGAGGTGGTGCTCCGGAGGCAAAGTCGGGTTGCTCGATATGAGACAGATACTTCAAATCAAGGGTTGATGACAGTTTGGTTATCTTCAGTTAGTGAGTGATTGGATTGAATAATATCAAATGATGGCTTTTTTCTAATCCGGCGCGGCCCATTTAGAGCAGTCCATCTAAATGGTTTTTGTCCGAAAATGAGACAGCCGTTTTAAAAATGTGTATCAGTTTATCGGAGGGTTCTATCGGATACAGACTCACTTTAAGTGAGCAACATAGCATAGCTCGATAAAATCACTTAAAGTGAGCGGCGTGCTTTCGAGAATCGGTTAATGTGAGCAATCGCATTTTTATAAAATCATTTATTGTGAGCGGAAATTAGCTGATAAACGCGGGCAAACCGATTTATAAGTGCAAGCAACTACACCTGGCCGCTTGAAATAGATTGTTTAAACCTTCCATCCGAGCATTCGTATACGTGGATGACCAGCGCCGTAAAATTCTCTCCGCATGCCTTTGAACCGTTTCAGGCGCTTTTCGGACTGGTTCTGACATTTCTATGTTACCCAACTGTTTCTTAGCGAAATTAATGAAATACGTCAGCCTCCAACGGGCGGAGTGAGCGGTTTCAGCTTGAAGTATCCGACGGAGTTGTTCCTTAATTCGCCAAGCTGTTGCTGTATTCAGGTCGCTGGACTCTAGCTCTGCAAGTGCTTCTTTTTGTTTCTCAGTAAGTGAGCCGTCTGCATTTTTCAGTACTGCCCGGCGCAGGCTCTTTGGATGCGGTTGGGTTTTTCTCTCCGCTTTACGTACTTCATCAACCGCTTTAGTGAACAGTCGCACAACATGGAACCAATCAAGCGTTACGTTAGCGTCCGGGAACTCTTCCTCTGCTGCTGACAGGAAAGCTCTTGACATATCACACACGACTTCAGGTACATTATCGGCTTTGCCTTGATGCTCTGTAAGAAAAGACTTAAATCGCTTAACGGTTTCCTTACCTTTTCCGGGCGCAGCGAACACAGCAGGCTTGTCTTTCTTGTCCAGGCCAATGAAAACAGTAACGATGCTCTGTAAGAATAGTTGCGGCCGCGTTTAGCCGCCGTTTCATCGAGTCCAATCGCTTTAAGCTTCCTCGTTCAGCTTCAATTTCGAGAACAAGTTCATTCGGTGAGCTTGACATATCAAGGTGTTGATTAACCAGCTTCCAAGGTTCCTGAATTCCAAGACCGAGCATCAAAACTTGAGTACCATCCATGCTATTTAGTCGGCCATGAAAAACATCTAACATTCTGATCGCTAATAAAATATAGCTATTTAATGCATTCAATTTCGACCAGAAATGATATAGTTAACCTACGGTTTCTGGTCGTTTTGGGTGCTAAAAGTGCTCAAAGAAAGTCCGTCAAATTTACCTCACGACAGTCTGTTTAATATCACAGACCAACTTCTGCAAACTCACCCTTTACTCATTTTAGCTAATGCCTTTGATTGGCGAGCATTAGAAGAAGAGTTCAAGCCGTTATACAAAAAATTAGGCCGTAAAGCTAAGCCAATTCGGTTGATGTGCGGTTTGCTAATACTCAAGCAGCTCTACAAACTCAGCGATGAAGCCTTGGTCGATGAGTGGCTGATGAACGTGTATTTTCAAGTGTTTTGTGGTGAGACAGAGTTTCAAACAGCACGCCCTTGTGATGCCAGTGAACTCAGTGTTTTTCGTAAGCGCATCGGTGAAAAAGGCTGTGAAAAAATCTTTGCATTATCTGTGGCTTTACACGGTGACAAAGCTGAAGATGACACCGTGTACGTTGATACAACCGTCCAAGAAAAAGCCATTACTTATCCGACAGATAGCAAGCTTGCCATCAAGGTGGTTAACCGACTCAATAAACTTGCCAAAGTATTTGGGATCAAACAAAGGCGTACTTATGTCAAAGAAGTCAAACAGCTACGCATTGACTGCCGAGGCTTTAGACATGCCAAAAATCGAAGCAAAGCCAGAAGAGCGTTAAAAAGGTTGCGTGTTATCGCAGGCAAGCTTTTAAGGGAGCTACAACGCAAACTTCCACAAGAACTTATTGATTTACAAAAAGAGAATTTTACTAATTATGAAAAAGCCATTACACAGCAACGTAAAGACAAGAACAAGATTTACAGCCTTCATGAACCCGATGTTTACTGCGTAGGGAAAGGCAAAGACCATAAGCCATACGAGTATGGTAAAAAGGCTTCTGTCGTGCTCACAGAGCAGAGTCAATTAATCATCGGTGTAACCAGTCATGACAAACATGAACACGACTCAAAATTGCTTAGACCTGCACTTGACCATGCCCATAAACACCGAAAGAGTAAAATCACTACAGCCGTTGTAGATAAAGGCTATAAAGGGTGTATGCAGTATGTTGACCAAGAAGTTGTTATCCCTAGCCGGCCATTAAAACGAGACTCGAAAGCTAAGAGAAAACGTAAAAGTGAACTCTGTAAAAAACGGGCAACTATTGAGCCTGTAATCGGGCATTTGAAGAGTGATTTTAGGCTCTGTAAGAACTGGTTAAAAGGCAGTGTTGGCGACTCAATAAACCTTCTAATGGCTGCGTGTGCCTGGAACTTGAGAAAGTGGTTAGCCATTTTCTTTTTGCTCGAAAAAGATGGTGAGTTTTGGCTATTTTGTAGTGAAATTGATGCGAAATATAAGAAATGTTGCTTTTGGGTACGGCTCTGAATTTTGCGTAAATCAGATGCCGTACATTTTAAATCTTGAAGTTATGTTTTTCAGTACCGACTAATTTAGTTAAATCCACACTAAATGACGAAGAGCCTAATTTTTGTTAATGAGGGCGTAACCGGTTGTTCAGAAAAGGTTACCGGACTGAAGTCTCAGCCGAAGCAGAAACTTTCTGTTTATCCGCCGGCTCATGAAACAGCTCTGATGCCGGTATCAGCTCGATGCCGGATTCTTGTAAACGATACAGGTTGTTAGCCAGAAAAGTCAGTGTTTCTTTGTGGGGATGAGCGATGGCTACGGTTTTTGAGCGTCGCTTAGCCACTCGCAGTAAATACCGGAACTGGCGTTCTAATGCTTTTAAATCCCGGTTATTATCGAGAAATACATGCCGCTTACTATGCGGAACCTGATATTCGGCGGCGATGTTTCCGGCGATCGTATATTTAGTGGTACTGCTGTCGATAAAAAATAACTGATGTTTGGCCAGCGTCGCCATGATCCAATGCATGGGCTGAGGCAATTGGGTTAATAAACTGCCCATATGATTATTGAGTCCTTTGGCATAAGGAAAGCCGCTGAGCGCGGCTTCCAGAACCTGTTTCAGTTCTTTTTCACTCATCGCGTTATTCAGACCGCCCTCACCGAGATTATTGCCTTGCAGTGACTGCATAGGAATGTGCAGCATAATATCGCGGCCCTGAGCGTTCGCTTTGCCGGCGATCAGCCGGCCTAATGGCGTAAAAGGCAAAACAGAGAGCGTAACTTGAGAAGGCAGGTTAAGCGCCTGATGATCAATTTGTTTGTAGCCGATATCGTCGATAATTAACGCTACCTGGCTCGCTTGGGCGCGACTGATTAATAGTAATGGAGCGAGCAGTAACAGACGTAAATACTTCATCAGTGGTTAACTCCGCTCCTTTATCCATAAAACCGCACGGGAGATCGCGGGATCATTTTCTTCCGCGTCTTTGCCGTTGATTATAGGCGCGTTATCGGCTTTTTTACCAGAGGGGGACGAGAGGTTTATGTCGGGTTTTATGCCTGATTTATGAATGTTATCGCCCGCGGGGGTAAGGTAGCTGGCAATCGTCAGCTTAATGCGATTATCTTTGCTTAAGGTCGGGATCATTCCCTGAACACTGCCCTTACCGAAACTGGTTTCTCCCATCAGCTTCGCTCTGCGGTTTTGCTGCAGCGCCGCGGCCAGAACTTCCGCCGCTGAAGCTGAGTGTCGGTCAATTAACACCAGAATCGGCGTTTCAGGTAAAAAACTGATCGGCGTCGAATGATAAATACTGTTTGCTTCTTTAAACCGGCCCTGGGTAGAGACAATCACGCCCTGATCGATAAATAAATCGGCCACTTTAATCGCCTGATGTAATAAACCGCCCGGATTACTGCGCAGATCAATGATCAGCCCTTTTAAAGACCGGGCATGCCAGCGGGCCAGTGCCTCTAATACCTTGTCATGGGTTTGATGCTGAAAACCGTTGAGCTTGAGATAGCCGATGTTATCGCTCAGCAGCTCAGCCTCAACGGCCTCGATACGGATAAGAGCCGGCAATAAGGTAACGCGGTAATCCCGGCTGTCATCACGGGCAAAGGTGAGCTCGATCGCCGTATTTTTTTTACCCGCCGCCCGAATTTGACTGAGTATGGCTTCCTGGCTGTCTTGCTCCACATGCAACTGATTCAATTTTAACAGCTTGTCACCGGGTAAAACACCGGCTTTCTGCGCCGGGGAATCATCAAAAACATTGAGCACGGTAATGCGCCTGCTCTTCGCGTCAACCTCAAAACCAAAGCCTCTGTACTGACCCTGATTGGTCTCTTCCTGCTCGGCGATTTTAGTCGGGGTAAGGAAATCAGAATAGCCGTCCAGCTCCCGGAAAATACCTTTCAGCGCGGCGCTGACCAGCTGTCCGCGGGTAACGGGTTCAATATAGTAATTTTCAATACTGTCGATGACATCAGCCAGCAGCGGCAGATCATAACGGGTATCGCCGGGGAATTCAGGGGTATTCTCTTTGGCGATCAAGGTAACTGAAATCCCCGTTAACAGGCCTGCGAAAATTAAAGAAAAGGTGTGCGCGAATCGACTCATACTGCTCTCCGTTGCATAGGAGAAGGACGCGGTTAACTCCCTTAACCTCTGCAATAAATCGCCGGATTTAACGCCTTCCCCTTATATCGTATTTCAAAGTATAGACCGGGTTGCGCCTGTCCACCTGATTGTCCGACTAAAGCGATACTCTCACCTTTTTTAATTTGATCGCCGCTTGAATGTAATAAGGCTTGCGCATGACCATAAAGACTCATATAACCTTTACCGTGATCGATGACGATGACCATACCAAAGCCTTTTATCCAGTCGGCGTAAATCACTTTACCCGCGGCGATGGATCTGATGGTCTGCCCCTCAGGAGCGCTCATTAACACGCCTTTCCAGTTTACCTGGCCGCCGCGGCTGTGACCGAAACGGTGTAACAGCCGTCCTCTGGTCGGCCATCTTAACCTGCCTCGTAATTCGGCGAGACCGTTCAGCGCCGTTTGGTTTTTCGCGGCACGAACGGCATCCTCAATTATCCGCTTTAAACTGGCTTCCTCGATTTCAAGCTGCTCAAGTCGCTCGCTGTCGCTTGAAAGCGTGCGCTGCAGCTGCGCCAGCGTTTGTTTGCGCTGCGTCTTTTCCTGCTCCAGAGCTTTAGCTTGCCGCCGCTGGATTTTAATGACGTCTTCCAGCTCTGTTTCCTGTTTTTGCAGCTCTTGCTGAGTGCCATTTAAATCCGCGATTGTGGTTTTGAGTTTGTCGATAACATTTATACGAGCTTTATTAAGGTACTGATAATAGGTCAGCATTCGCTCGATACTGGCGGGATCCTCCTGATTAAGCAGCATTTTCGCATAGTCATGATTACCTGAAAGGTAGGCGCTTTCCAGCTGTCTGGCTAAGGTCTTTTGCTGTGACGCTTTTCGCTTTTTTAAGTTAGCGCGCTTTTTTTCTAATTTTGCCAGGCTCTGATAGAGTCGTCGTTTTTTGCCCTGACTCAGGTTGAGCTTTTTCGCCGCGTCGCCGATCGCGATATCATCTTTTTTCAGCAGAGCCTGTAACTGATTACGCTGCTTACGAGCTGAATTCAGCTCTGAATGCTGAGCGTCAATTTGAGCCTGAATTGCCTTAAGCCGGGATTGACGCTCGGCAATGGTTTCGGCCGCCGCGCAAAGGGAAAACGCCGCAACACCGGCGAGCAGAAGCAAGGCTGAGCTATGGCGATACAAGTGTCGCATCAAATTCAGTTTCCCTCGAAAAACGGGTAAAAAAACGCCGCTATTCTTCTTTTCAGGAATAACGGCATTTTATTGTATCGGCTGGAAATTATTCTTCAACGCTTATTAAAGGCTTTCCTGTCATTTCCGCCGGTATCTCCTCACCCATTAACCGCAGCATCGTCGGCGCTATATCGCTCAGACGGCCGCCGGCTTTAATGCTGGCTTTACGACCGAAGTAAATTAACGGCACGAGCTCGCTGGTGTGCGCCGTGTGTGCCTGACCCGTTTCCCGGTTAACCATTTGCTCGGCGTTGCCGTGATCGGCCGTAATTAAGCATTCTCCGCCGACTTCAGCGAGCGCTTCAGTGACACGACCGACACAAGCGTCAACCGCCTCACACGCTTTTACCGCCGCGTCGAAGTTACCGGTATGACCCACCATGTCACCATTGGGATAGTTACAGATGATAACGTCATAAGCGCCGGACTCAATGGCTGTTACCAGCTTGTCCGTCAATTCCTCTGAGCTCATTTCCGGCCGCAGATCGTACGTGGCGACTTTGGGCGACTCAATTAAAATGCGATCCTCACCTTCAAACGGCTGCTCTTTACCGCCGTTGAAGAAGAAGGTGACGTGAGCGTATTTTTCCGTCTCAGAAATACGTAACTGCGTTTTGCCGCGATTTTGCAGCGCTTCACCCAGCGTGTTCACTAAATCCGTCTTCGGGAACGCCGCCGGCGCGTCAATATCCGCGGCGTATCCGGTTAACATAACAAAGTTAACTTCCGGCGCCATTTTACGCTTAAAGCCGCTGAAGTCGGCATCAGTGAAACTACGGGTGAGCTGGCGGGCGCGGTCAGCGCGGAAGTTCATGAACAATACGGCGTCGTTGTCGTTTAACTTATATTCACCGCCGATTCGGGACGCCGCGACAAACTCATCGTTTTCGTCGCGGGCGTAAGCCGCTTCGAGCGCGGCGGCGGCTGAGTCATACCGGTGCTCGGCAAGACCCTGAGACACAAGGTCATAGGCTTTTTCAGTACGCTCCCAGCGATTATCGCGGTCCATAGCGTAATAACGACCGATTACAGACGCGGTTCGGCCCGCGCCTAAACGCTCAAATACCGCGTCAAAGTGGGTTAAGCTGTCCATGGCGCTGCGTGGCGGTGTGTCACGACCGTCTAAGAAAGCGTGCAGATACACTTTTCCGGCGCCGCGTTCGACCGCTAATTTACATGCCGCTTCAATGTGTTCCTCATGGCTGTGCACGCCGCCGGCCGACAACAGTCCCATTAAATGAACCGCGCCGTCCGCCGCGACGGCTTTATCAATCGCCGCGCACATCGCCTCATTTTGGCTGAAGTCACCATCCCTGACGGCTTTGCTGATACGCGTTAATTCCTGGTAAACAATCCGGCCGGATCCCAGGTTAATATGACCGACTTCCGAGTTACCCATTTGGCCGTGCGGTAAACCGACATCGTCTCCTGAGCCGGAAATCAAGCTTGTCGCATACTGAGCGCTTAATCTATCCAAAACCGGCGTTTTAGCATGATAAATAGCGTTCATATGGGTATCCTCGCGATTACCCCAACCGTCTAAAATCAAAAGTGCCAGCGGGCGCTTTACAGTTGTCATGGCCTTACCTATATTGCAAAAAAATATGAGTTTATTGTACTCCATTCACCGGCAGGTCAAAAGCGCGGCTTCAGAAATGAGCGGCTGAGATCTCATTTGCGTTCATACAAATTCAGACACAAAGGAGGTATACTTTGTTACCTATCGGTATAACGCAAATAATTAGTGAAGCAAACACATGCAAGAATACATTCTGTTTTTTCAAGCTCACCCTGTTTTATGTTTAGCATGGCTGGGGTTATTGGTCGCTGTCGCGGTGATGACCTTCAAGTCGGCGACCTCAAAAATTAAGCAAGTTAACCCGCAAGAGCTGACCATGCTGATCAACCGTGAGAATGCGAAAGTGATCGACGTGCGTTCAAAAGAAGATTTCCGTAAAGGCCATATTGTTGACGCCATGCACGTACCGATGGCTGATATTAAAAATAATCAGGCGGTTGCCCTTGAAAAGCTGAAAAATACCCCAATTATTATGGTATGTAACGCTGGCATGACCTCATCTCAGGCGGCTCAGCTTTTAGTCACGCAAGGCTTTGAAAACGTGCATAACCTGAAAGGCGGCATGGGGGAATGGAAATCGGCGAATTTACCGGTTTCAACAGGCAAAAGATAAGGAAACGTCAGGACGGTCTGACTTTGCGGCGCGTCAATTAAAGCCGTTGTTTTTAAATCAAAGGTTGACGAACTCCTTAAAGTGTCATAAAAGACTGGCAAGCTGATCCTGCGGTCGATAAGGGCTGAATACAATAAGTCCCTGAACATAATGCTGATAATTCCGGCGGGCAGATTTAATGCCATACAAGGTGCGGCATCGGTCACATAACTGTATAGTGATGAAGCTGGCCGTAAAAATCCAAGAGAATTTACGGGCAGGAATACTGAAGTGTTAAGTTTGTAAGACAGGTTAGATCGAGACCCGGCAGGACTATCGGGCAGCAAACCCGGGATGGTACGGAGATCAAACTCTAGTAGCACAAGCCCTTAAAGATGGCTTTCGAAGAAAAGCCGCAACAATATATTGATGATAGGTAACCATTATGGCTGAACAAGCAACAAACCAAGAACAAGCGGCGCCACAGTTCAACATTCAACGGGTGTACACAAAAGATCTTTCTTTTGAAACGCCGAACAGCCCGGGCATTTTCCAGAAAGAATGGAGCCCGGAAGTTAAGCTTGACCTTGACACTAAGAGCAACAAGCTCGCCGACGACGTATACGAGGTGGTTCTTTCTCTGACTGTGACCGCTAAAATCGGTGAAGAAACCGCCTTCCTGTGTGAAGTTCAGCAAGCGGGTATCTTCAGCATCGCCGGCCTGACTGAGCCGCAACTTGCTCACTCTCTGGGCGCATATTGTCCGAACATTCTTTTCCCGTACGCTCGCGAGGCTGTGGGCAGTCTGGTTGGTCGTGGTACATTCCCGCAGCTTAACCTCGCGCCGGTTAACTTTGACGCGCTATTCGCTCAGTACGTTCAGCAGCGTCAGCAGCAAGCCGAAGAAAAAGCAGAAGAAGCTACAGCTTAATTCAAATGAATAATACAGCCGATATAACGGTATTAGGGGCGGGCTCTTATGGCACCGCCCTTGCCATTTCTTTAGCCCGCGGCGGACATAAAACCATGCTGTGGGGGCATGAGCCTGAGCACATGGCAACCCTGCGGGCCGCGCGCCGCAATAACCAGTTTCTGCCCGGTATCGACTTCCCTGAGCCGTTAATCACAGAGTCCGATTTACAGACGGCCTTAGCCGCGAGCCGTAATGTGCTGGTCGTCGTACCCAGCCATGTGTTCGGCCTGGTGCTTGAGCGGGCGAAACCCTTGCTGCGTGATGACGCTCGCGTTGTTTGGGCGACAAAAGGTCTGGAGCCGGAAAGCGGACGTTTACTTAAAGACGTCGCAAAAGATATTCTCGGGGATGAGATCCCGTTAGCCGTGCTTTCAGGGCCGACGTTCGCTAAAGAACTGGCCGCGGGTATGCCGACTGCGATTTCAGTTGCCGGCCAGTGTGATGATTTCGTCAGCGAGCTGGTGGATTTACTCCACTGTCCGTCACGTTTACGTGTTTACGCTAATCCGGACTTTATCGGGCTGCAGTTAGGCGGCGCGGTGAAAAACGTCATCGCGATTGGCGCGGGCATGTCTGACGGTATTGGTTTCGGAGCCAATGCTCGTACCGCCTTGATTACCCGCGGCCTGGTTGAGTTAACTCGGCTGGGCGCGGCATTAGGGGCTCAGCAGGACACCTTTATGGGCATGGCCGGTTTGGGTGATCTCGTCCTGACCTGTACCGACAACCAGTCCCGGAACCGTCGTTTCGGTCTGGCTTTAGGTCAGGGCAAAGACGTTGATCAGGCGCAGCACGAAATCGGTCAGGTGGTTGAAGGTTATCGAAATACTAAAGAAGTCTTTACCCTCGCCAGGCGTTTGGGCGTGGAAATGCCGATCACAGAGCAGCTTTATCAGGTTTTGTATCAAGGTAAGTCAGCGACGGATGCCGCTAAAGAATTGTTAGGGCGGGATCGCAAAGCCGAGGTGTTAGAATAACCCGGGCCGGATTGTCAATAAAAAGGCGCCGGGACAGCGCCTTTTTTGTTTGCCCGGCAAAGCCGGCAGCCTGAACCTGAATTAATCAGCTGAACGCACAAAGTAACCTCAATCCGTTGAGATTAAACGTAAAACTTAATCGTTCCATTTCACTCATCTGGTGAATGCTGAGCGTTCATATGCCTGCTAAAATCGCCGCTGGCCGCGTTACGAATTTCGCGAGTAAGAACCACTGCTTGCCGCAATTCAGGCCTTGCTGTCATCAAACGGAGTAACGGCGGTTTTGTATAACCGCGCCACGCTTTGCGGTCGCAAAGGAGGCGGCGCGCCGGGAACAGCGGCATCCAGCCCGCGGGCTTTTTCACTATCGGACTTAGCTTTCAGGTTCGGCTATGATGCTGAAATTATCAGCGGCACTCCGATTATCTTCGCTGCAGTGACGACCAAACTCATAGTCAGCCGCTGAGTTTTTAAATAATTACCTATAACCGACATAAAATGTCGGTTTTTGTGGTAAATCCTGCGCATTTTGGTATGGTTTTATCATTAGTGTATTCGGGAGAGCTTTGCATAAGATGGAAAATAGCAAGACTTCATTTATCAACGACTTTTTTAAACTTGAATCCGCGGGCGGCATTATTCTTATTTTCGCCGCGGTCTTAGCCATTGTTATAGCCAACACTCCGTTAGAGCCTTATTACCAATTATTATTAAATACCCCCGTAGAAATTAAAATCGGTATTCTGGAAGTGGCTAAACCGCTGCTGCTCTGGATTAATGACGGTTTAATGGCGGTTTTCTTTTTAATGGTAGGCCTGGAGCTTAAACGCGAGCTTTTAGAGGGGGAACTTTCAAATAAAGAAAGCATTATTTTACCCGCTGTCGGTGCCGTCGGCGGCATGGCTGTTCCGGCGCTGATTTATCTTTATTTTAACTACGGCGATCCGACGGCTGAGAACGGGTGGGCGATTCCGGCCGCGACGGATATCGCCTTCGCGCTCGGAATATTAGCCTTGCTCGGCAGCCGGGTGCCGACATCAATTAAGGTTTTTCTGACTTCTCTGGCCATCTTTGATGATATCGGTGCCATAGTGATCATCGCGCTGTTTTACACGTCTAAAATATCGGTCACCGCTTTGATTGTTGTCGCCTTGTGTATTCCCGTGCTGGCGGCCATGAACCGGGCTAACATTATCTCAAAGAGCCCCTATATTTTAGCGGGCATTATTATGTGGATTGCCACCTTAAAATCCGGCGTACACGCGACATTAGCGGGCGTTATTTTAGCCTTATTTATTCCCCTGAATGTTAAAGATAAAGCCGTGCCGTCGCCGTTAAAAGTCATGGAACATGATCTTCACTCAATCGTTGCTTTTTTTATTCTGCCTATCTTTGCGTTCGCCAATGCCGGTCTTTCCCTTAAAGGCGCCGATCTGAATATGCTGACGCATCCCGTATCAACCGGTATCGCCTTAGGCTTAATCGTCGGTAAGCAGGTCGGTATTTTTGGTATTTGTGCGCTGTTTATTAAATTGAAGCTGGCTAAAATGCCAAATCATATGACCTGGGCGAGTTTATACGGCACCTCGGCGTTATGCGGTATCGGCTTTACCATGAGCTTATTTATCGGCTCACTCGCCTTTGAGGAAACAGGGGTTGACCGGGTCTTTGACGAGCGTTTTGGTATCATTATCGGCTCGGTGATTTCGGGAGTTATCGGTTATCTGATCTTAACCTTCTCATTAAAAGAAAAGAAGGCCGTAACTGAATCATAAAAGTGTCATGATTTAAGGTTACCGTAATGTTTAAGTACACGGTAACCTTTTAACTTAAAGAGAAAAATAAACGCCGGAAATAAAAATTAAAAGAGTCACATATTTTGATTTTTTACTCGCCGGAATCCAGCAGGTTAAGTTAATATCCGCACAATTTTTTAACGGCGCAATCCGTTGATTTAATTGTGTTGAATTAAGGTAAACTATTATTTCAGGCACTGACGTTGAACGATCAAGAATTTCGCATTAAACGTAAGTTTATCATCAAGCTTGGCAAGGCTCTGCACAAGTTCGGAACGCCGGCATACCGTTTAGAGGCTCACTTGGTAAACGTCTCCCGCTGCTTAGGGCTGGAGGGCAGTTTTGTTATCTCACCGACGTCAATGACGTTCGTGCTGCATCATGACGCCGAGCAGGAGTATAACCATCTGGCACGTGTGAAACCCGGGGAATTAGACTTAGGCGCTTTAGCGCGTACTGATGAACTGGTCGATGAGCTGATTACAGGTCAGCGTAACCTGAGTGAAGCGTTAGAACGTATTGATGAAATCGCTGACAAGCCGGCTCCTTACGGCCCGATTCTGACTTTCTCGGCATTCGGTCTGTCCGCGGGCGCGTTTGCGATGCTGATGGATACCAGCTGGAACGACGTGTTATGGTCCGGCTTACTCGGTTTCGTGGTCGGCGGCTTAGTTTTCATCGCCGAGCGTTCCGCGAAAATGGCTGAAATGCTTGAACCGCTGTCATCCATAGTTTGCGCCTTTCTCTGCTGCGCCGTCGCAACCTATGATTCCGGCATTAATATTCCGGTGGTGATTTTATCCGGGATCATTGTCTTCGTTCCCGGCTTAGCCTTGACCATAGGCCTGGCTGAGCTGGCCTCCCGGGATCTGATCTCCGGCACGGCAAGGATCATGGATGCCGTGATGCAGCTGTTTAAGCTCTATTTCGGCGCGTTTTTAGGCTTAGCCACCGGTCACGCCGTTTTTGGCGACATTCCCGTAACCGAGTCTTCATCCCTGCCTGACGGCGCTGTCTGGACCGCGGTACCTTTGCTGTCACTGGCGCTGGTTGTGATTTTCAAAACCAGAGTCAAAGACGCGCCCTGGGGAATTCTGGCCGGGATCACCGCCTTTACGTTCGCGGTGTTAGGCGGTCATTTTATCGGGGATTCCATCGGTATTTTCTTCGGTGCCCTGGCGGTCGGCATATACTCAAACCTTTACGCCCGCTGGATGAAAGCACCCGCTTCTATCGCTTTGTTACAGGGCATTGTGATTTTGGTTCCGGGAAGCAAAACCTACATCGGTTTAAACACGCTTATCTCCGGTGAGACCATGCTGAATCAGGTCGAAACAGGCTCACAGGTTTTCCTGATTTTTATGTCGCTGGTCGCGGGGTTAATTTTTGCCAACGTCACGCTGCCGCCAAAACGCACCTTGTAAGATTCATCAAGGAAGGCCGGGTCATTCTCGACCTTCACACTTACTGACAATAATCAGGCCGCATGCCACGCCATAATAGTTTCATTGAATTCATCTTGCTCAACAACATGAAACCCGAATCGCTCAAACAAGCCTTTCATCACATCATGACCTTCGACATAACAAATCGAAATAGACTTGCAGTACGGAATGGCTTTTATTTCCTCTAATACTTGTCTTACCGCCTCGGTTCCATAACCTTTCCCCTGATGATTTACATCAATCATTAACTGATCAATGTAGATTTCATTTGGCTTACCATCTGCCGCATTCGGATAATACTGAATAAAACCAACGGGCTCATCATCAAGATAAATCCCTCGATTGATGTAGTCTTCATGGAATTTAGACGCGGCGATGGACTCAGAATTTAATGCGACATAATTTTCTTGCTCTTTGGTTATCTCAAGCTCAATCATATCTGCCCAATTTTCTTTAGTGATACTCGATGCTGCAGTTTTTAGAGCTTGATAAAAAATTGATTTAGCTATAGGTCAAACTACTGCTGCGACTCCATGCTAAGGCATCCGAAGCATAATCAGCATCACAACAGCAGTCTGAAGTGTTAGAGTGAACTCAAAGCTTATACTCGTCAAGCAGTTCATTATGTTTATTCGTAGCCTTTCAATTGTTACTCAATTTTTTGATGCATTAAATGTTTCGTTATCCTTGATTAAACCCTCATTAAAATTAACAAGAACTCAAAAAATAGTATTAGGAGCGATGATCACTGGAGTTATCATGACTGAGGCTTTGAACTGGGCAGCTTTTGAACGGAGAAGTTTAGGCGTTTTCAAGTCAACGGGCTTATGCTGGATATTCTACAAAGCTAAAATCCCTTGGCAGTACCTACTTCAAGCGAGTATTTGCAATATATTCAAACATTATCAATTAACAAACGGCCATTTAGATATTGATGATACCCATAAACACCGAGCTAAAAAAACGACTTGTATTGCAGGTGCACATAAAATCAAAGACAAACCGACAGGTGGGTATATCAATGGGCAAGAGCTGATATTCATGGTACTTGTCACCGATACGGTAACCTTTCCAGTTGGGTTTAGGTTTTATACCCCCGATCCGAATCTCGCCATTTGGAGCAAACGGGATAAAGAGCTGCAACGACAAGGTATCGCTAAAAAAGAGCGACCACAAAGACCCATGCCTGACCATGTTAACTATCCGACTAAACAAGCGCTTGCACTAGAAATGCTAAGAGAATTTACCACCGCCTTTCCAAACTTTAAAATCAAGAGCGTATTAGCCGATGCATTATATGGGACTGCTGATTTCATGGATAAAGCTGAAGAAATCACTCATCACGCTCAAATAGTCACTCAATTAAGAACAAATCAACGAGTGAGCAGCAAGAACTCAAAAGCACGAGTTGATACCTATTTTAATCGTCAAAAAGGTGTTGAACTTCAACTGTCTATTCGCGGTGGTGAAGAGAAGAAAGTCACCATGATGGCTGCGAGGCTATATGTTAATGCGCATAGTAAACGGAGATTTGTTGTGGCGCTAAAATATGAAGGAGAAGAAGAATATCGTTACTTGATCGCTAGCAATATGTCATGGCATCACCATGATATAGCAAGACTTTATACATTAAGGTGGTTAGTAGAGGTTTTTATCCAAGATTGGAAAGCTCATTGCGGTTGGAACAAGTTGAGCAAACAGCAAGGTGTCGATGGTTCGGAGCATGGCCTGATCTTAAGCCTTCTGTGCGAGCATTTACTGTTGCAACATCCTGAGCAATCTGTCCGGCTTAAAAACAAACACCCTGGGATGCCTGTGGGTTGCCTAATTGAACGCCTAAAAGTTGAAGCGCTTGTTGCTACGATTCAAGAAGTGGTATGTGCCAATGATCCAAATGCAGCATTAGAGAGCTTAATTACGGCACTCCATGATTCCTTACCAGAACGAGACTCTAGCAGGCATATGGCAGGTAGAGATTTAGGTCGTCAGGAAGAAATTCCTTCATTAAAATCCCATGCAAAAACATTTCAGAATATGGGTTATGCTGCATGATTGTCAATTAAGAAAAACTGCAGCATCGAGTTAAAGTAAGATGATGCCGTGTTTTTTGACAAGAGCTTTTTGGATTTTGTTACCGCTTCGTTGGATAAGTAGTCGGCCATGAAAAACATCTAACATTCTGATCTCTAATAAAATATAGCTATTTGATACATTCAATTTCGACCAGAAATGATATAGTTAACCTATGGTTTCTGGTCGTTTTGGGTGCTAAAAATGCTCAAAGAAAGCCCGTCAAATTTACCTCATGACAGTCTGTTTAATATCACAGACCAACTTCTGCAAACTCACCCTTTACTCATTTTAGCTAATGCCTTTGATTGGCGAGCGTTGGAAGAAGAGTTCAAGCCGTTATACAAAAAATTAGGTCGTAAAGCGAAGCCAATTCGGTTGATGTGCGGTTTGCTAATACTCAAGCAACTTTACAAACTCAGCGATGAAGCCTTGGTCGATGAGTGGCTGATGAACGTGTATTTTCAAGTGTTTTGTGGTGAGACAGAGTTTCAAACAGCACGCCCTTGTGATGCCAGTGAACTCAGTGTTTTTCGTAAGCGCATCGGTGAAAAAGGCTGTGAAAAAATCTTTGCATTATCTGTGGCTTTACACGGTGACAAAGCTGAAGATGACACCGTGTACGTTGATACAACCGTCCAAGAAAAAGCCATTACTTATCCGACAGATAGCAAGCTTGCCATCAAGGTGATTAACCGACTCAATAAACTTGCCAAAGTATTTGGGATCAAGCAAAGACGTACTTATGTCAAAGAAGTCAAACAGCTACGCATTGACTGTCGAAGCTTTAGACATGCCAAAAATCGAAGCAAAGCCAGAAGAGCGTTAAAAAGGTTACGTGTTATCGCAGGTAAGCTTTTAAGGGAGCTACAACGCAAACTTCCACAAGATGTCCTTGATTTACAAAAAGAGAATTTTTCCAATTATGAAAAAGCCATTACACAGCAACGTAAAGATAAAAATAAGATTTACAGTCTTCATGAACCCGATGTTTACTGCGTAGGGAAAGGCAAAGACCATAAGCCATACGAGTATGGTAAAAAGGCTTCTGTCGTGCTCACAGAGCAGAGTCAATTAATCATTGGTGTAACCAGTCATGACAAACATGAACACGACTCAAAATTGCTTAGAGCCTGCACTTGACCATGCCCATAAACACCGAAAGAGTAAAATCACTACAGCCGTTGTAGATAAAGGCTATAAAGGGTGTATGCAGTATGTTGACCAAGAAGTTGTTATCCCTAGCCGGCCATTAAAACGGGACTCGCAAGCAAAGAGAAAACGCAAAAGTGAACTCTGTAAAAAACGGGCAACAATTGAACCAGTAATCGGGCATTTGAAGAGTGATTTTAGGCTGTGTAAGAACTGGTTAAAGGGCAGTGTTGGCGACTCAATAAACCTTCTAATGGCTGCGTGTGCCTGGAACTTGAGAAAGTGGTTAGCCATTTTCTTTTTGCTCGAAAAAGATGGTGAGTTTTGACTATTTTGTAGTGAAATTGATGCGAAATATAAGAAATGTTGCTTTTGGGTACGGTTCTGAATTTTGCGTAAATCAGATGCCGTACATTTTAAATCTTGAAGTTATGTTTTTCAGTACCGACTAAGGATCTTCCATCATATAAGTCATTAACTGACGGATAATCCCCTCATATTCTTTATCTAATTTCGCGTCTTCTTTATGCAGCTCAAAAGCCGTATCAGCATCCATTCTCGCCAAAGCATCAAGCGTCGCGTGCAGAGTACGGGTCGCATGACGACCCATACTTTCAATGCTCACCAATAACGGTTGTTCATTTTTATTTCTTTTTTCCAGCGCCGCGGTTGCGATACGAACGCAGGCGTCACCGATACGCTCTAAATCAGCGATGGTTTTAGAAATCGCTATAATTAAACGCAAATCACTCGCCGCAGGCTGACGTTTAGCAATGATGCGCGTGCACTCCTCATCAATGGCAACTTCCATGCCGTTGACTTTATGATCGCCGTCAATAATTTTTTGTGCTAATTCAGCATCTAATGTACTTAACGCATCAAGTGACTGCTCAAGCTGACGTTCAACTAAACCGCCCATTGCCAGAACCCGATTACGGATATCTTCCAGCTCAGCGTTAAACTGACCGGAAATGTGTTTATTTAAGCTTATGTTTTCCATATGTTTACTTCCTAAAACTTTTATCCGTAACGGCCTGTAATGTAATCTTCAGTTTTCTTCTGCTTAGGTGTGGTGAATATGGTGTTGGTATCGGCATATTCAATTAACTCACCCATATACATAAATGCCGTTTGATCGGAAACGCGCGCCGCCTGCTGCATGTTATGAGTAACGATAACAACAGTATATTTAGATTTTAGATCAGTTATCAGCTCTTCAATGGTCAATGTTGAGATTGGATCAAGCGCTGATGTCGGCTCATCGAGAAGAAGCACTTCAGGTTCAATCGCGATGGCTCTCGCGATAACAAGTCTTTGCTGCTGACCGCCGGACAAACCAAAAGCATTGTCATGCAGACGATCCTTTACTTCATCCCAGATGGCCGCGCCACGTAATGAACGCTCACAGGCCTCATCTAAAACACGACGATTGTTAATGCCTTGAAGGCGCAGACCGTAAACCACATTTTCATAAATTGATTTCGGAAACGGATTCGGGCGTTGGAACACCATTCCTATATTGCGTCTCAAAGCCGCCACATCAACCGCTTTATCATAAATGTTTTGACCGCCCAGCAGAATCTGACCGTCAATATAACAATTGTCAACTAAGTCATTCATGCGGTTTATACAGCGAAGTAAAGTTGATTTACCGCAACCACTCGGGCCGATAAAAGCCGTGACTTGCTTTTTAGGGATTTTCATTGAAACATCAATCAGCGCCTGTTTATCACCATAGTGCAAGTCAAGATCACGAATCTCAAGCGCGGTTTCCGCTGCGGTTAATGTCGCTAAATCGATGACTTCGGCATCCGTGTTTAGTTTTTCTTGGTCGATTGAAATCATTTTCTTTCCTAATTAAATCAGGTAATTCTTATCAGTAGCGGTTATTACAACCACTCTAAATTCGTTAATCTATTAATGTTCTAATGAACGATACTTTTCACGTAAGTGATTGCGCACGCTGATCGCCGTTAAGTTTAGCGCGACAATAACTGACACTAATAAGAACGAGGTCGCGTAAACTAAAGGTCTCGCCGCTTCTACGTTCGGGCTTTGGAAGCCGACATCATAAATATGGAAACCTAAGTGCATGAACTTACGCTCTAAGTGAATGAACGGAAAATTCATATCTATCGGCAATGTCGGCGCTAATTTAACCACACCCACCAGCATTAACGGAGCGACTTCACCGGCGGCGCGGGCAACAGCGAGAATTAATCCTGTCATGATCGCCGGACTCGCCATCGGAATCACAATTCGCCACAAGGTTTCAGCCTTAGTCGCGCCAAGCGCTAAGCTGCCTTGTCTGACCGAGCTCGGAATACGACTTAACCCCTCTTCCGTAGATACAATAACCACAGGCAAAGTGAGAATTGCCAGGGTTAACGCTGACCAGATCACACCCGGTGAACCGAATGTCGGTGACGGTAACGCTTCCGGGTAAAACAGCCGGTCAATTGAGCCGCCGACCATGTAAACGAAGAAACCTAAACCAAACACACCGTAAACAATTGACGGCACACCCGCTAAGTTGATAACCGCAATTCGGATCATTTTGGTAACCGGGCCTTTTTTTGCGTATTCATGTAAGTAAATCGCCGCGATTACCCCGAACGGCGTGACAATTACCGCCATCAGCAATACCATAAATACCGTGCCGAAAATCGCCGGAAATACTCCGCCTTCTGTGTTTGCCTCACGGGGATCGTCAGCGATAAATTTGCCCACGCTGATAAACCAGTGACCCGTCTTGTCAAAAAAGCCCATTCTATTGACGAATGTGACATCCAAAACGGAGTCAAGCGGCAACGTAACGGTTTCGCCGGTCATATCCTGAACCAACACAGAGTCACGCCCCGCTTTCTTTTTCAGGGCAAAAAATTCTTTTTCTAATACTTTATAGTCTTTGTTGAGCCGTGCTTTCTTATCAGCGAACTCTGATTTTTTAGCTTCAGTGAGTTTACCTTCTAATTCAAGTTTCCGTGCTTCAAGGCGTAACTTCTCTAACTGGTAATTGATAGTACCAATTTCGCTTTTTTGCAGTGAGCGGGCTTTATCAGAAAGTTCTCCCGCTCTGTCAATTTGCTTCTCAAGCACGGCCTTTAAATCTGAACCCGATACTTTTTTACCGTCAACGATGACAGCTTTAGGATAACCATAAAAATTACCGTTTTTGCTGCGCTCAAATTTAGCAATGCCTTCGGGCGCGGAGCGGCTTTGAATATCAGTCGCGAGAATCCAGCGGAAATCCAGACTGACACGCTCACGGTTACCGGTTTTAATTAAATAACGCGTAACCGTCTCTCCCGGATGGTTTGCGAATTTATGGCCTGCCGACTCCAGGCGTTCAGCCGGCACTTCTTCACGATCATAAATCTCACCGATTAAGGTCGATGCTTTGCCGTGTTGATCTTTCAATTGCCACTGATAAATATCAGAAGGCCAGAAGTAACTCAGCCCCCGCCACGCGATAAGCAAGAGTAAACCTAATACGGCAATCAAACTTAGACTCACCGCGCCACCTGTCATCCAGATCCACGGCGAGCCGGACTTAAACCACTTACCCATTTCGTGAACCTCTTAAGCTCTGATTTAAAGTTATTGATAGATAAATCATCTTCTGATCCTTGGAATTCTTATAGTGAGCTATATTTTTCACGCAGTCTTTGTCTGACGACTTCAGCGATGGTGTTAAAGAAGAAAGTAAACACAAACAACACAAATGCCGCCAGGAACAGCACCCGGTAATGCGAGCTGCCAATCGCGGATTCAGGCATTTCTACCGCAATGTTCGCCGCCAGAGTACGCATTCCCTGGAACACACTCCATTCCATAATCGCGGTGTTACCTGTCGCCATCAGAACAATCATGGTCTCACCGACCGCGCGGCCTAAGCCCATCATCACCGCCGAGAAAATTCCCGGGCTCGCCGTTAGCAGAACCACTCTTGTCAGGGTCTGCCATTGGGTCGCTCCCAACGCTAAGCTGCCGTTAGATAAATGACGTGGCACTGAGAAGATGGCGTCCTCAGCAATCGAAAAAATGGTTGGAATCACCGCGAAACCCATGGCTATGCCAACAACCAATGCGTTACGCTGGTCAAACGTAATACCAAGTTCATTGGTGATAAAAGCACGGGTATCACCGCCGAAGAAGACCGCTTCAAAGGTCGGGCTTAATGCGAGAGATAACCAGCCCACGAAACAGATCACCGGGATCAGCATCAGCTCCTGGTACATTTCGGGCAGGCGCTGCTTCCAGTTAAGCGGTAATTTGCTCCAGGTAAACGCGGATAACAAAATTGATACCGGCAGTAATATCAGCAAAATAACGATGCCCGGTAAGTTCTCTTCGATCAGCGGCGCTAACCATAAACCCGCTAAGAACCCCAAAATAACCGTGGGTAACGCTTCCATGATTTCGATGGTCGGTTTAATAAAACCTCTGACCTGTGACGACATAAAGTAAGCGGTATAAATCGCTCCGGCAATGGCTAAAGGCACCGCGAATAACATGGCGTAAAACGCCGCTTTCATGGTACCGAATGCCAGCGGCATCAGGCTCAGTTTCGCCTCGAAATCATCTGAACCGGAAGTAGACTGCCAAACATATTCAGGCTCAGGGTAGCCTTCATACCAAACTTTTTCCCATAACGCACTCCATGAAACCTCAGGATGCGGATTATCGACCGCGAATAAATGAAGCTTATTATTGGACTCAACAACCAGACCGTTGGAGCGAGGGTTAAAACCAAGAGATTGCGGGCGCGGAATATCAAACTTCTTACTAAGAAGCTCTCTGTTACTTGTTGTATATAACAAGGTAAGCTGACCTTCAGGGCCTACAACAACAAAACTTTTCCGGTAAAACTCAGTAGCCATTGCCTTAACGGGCGGAACATTATCAAAGCCGCGAATCAACTGATATAAACGTCCCTTAGCGCTGTTCACCTGAAAATATTGGCTAATAACACCGTTGTCGTATGTAACAATTAACGAGCTTGCGCCAGCAAGTAACTCAACATCAGATACTTTCGCGTCATTAATTTCCAGGTTAAGCACCTGAAGCAAGCTTAACTCGTCAAGGTAATTGATGTCGTAAATAAAAATTTTGTCCGTAGATTTGAGCATTAACTGACGCTGATCCGGAGTGAGTAAAACTTTAGCGACATTAACGGGAGCATCCTCGATAATAGCCCCTTCACTTTGCCATTCAATCTTTTCAGTCATCATATTTTCTTCGCCTTCTAAGCGTTCGATACGCCATTGATCAGCTGAAGTTAAATAGGCAAATGACATTTTCTCATCATTGAAAGCAAAGGCTAGATGCTTAAGCGCGGAACCGTTCGGGTCAACATCAATGGGAGTTTCGCCCGCCGGATAAGCAACTTCCGGAGTAATGGTACGCACATTATCCGGATAAGAAACGCCAAATTCAATCGCCATAACCAAGGCTTGCCCGTTACTTAAACCTAATGCGAACATCTGTTCACTCGGCATTGATGCAGAACTGCTGACAACCTCCGCCCCATCAGGAATGTTCGGGCTAAAGCTAGAAATCAAATTACCAGTCCTGACATCATAAAACTGAACATAACCAGATTCAGAAACCCGGTATAAAACTTGATTTTGCTCATCACTTCCCACCATCAAGGCAGAATCATTATGATTAATGTTTTGCTCGGTAATTACCGTTGACTGTTTGATACTCGCACCGTCGAAAACGGGCTTGATGACATACAACAGATAGAAAAAAATGAGTAACAGCGCAACAAAAACCATGGTGCCACCGATAGAGACTCCGATGCGGGTAGCCTTATCTTTGATGGCTCTGCGTGTTGTTCCGCTGTTTGTGAGTAGCGACTGTGAATTGTTTCCAGGCTGCTGGACCTGACTTTCCATTAAAAACCTCTGTTTTTTATTATCGTGTTTTCTTCCGCGGTAACTGAAAACACTGGCCTTTTCTGACGTCCAGAAGTTTATGACTAAAAGATTACAGTTGTATTACAGGGATTATTTAATATAAAAAGATGTTATCAGAATTCTTTAATACTCATTAAATTTAACTATAAAGATTTTTTAGTAACTTTTTTTACGCAATGAAAATTTAAACTACTACTTTTATATTTAAGGCTAGATATCCGCACAGTGCGGACATAATTTAACCGCTCAGCACTTTTCATAATTTCTGCGGAACTTTTTTGAAAAGTGATGATCAGATCAGCGGCTCACTATGATTATTGCTGATAAAAACGGACATATTTTCTGAAAATAACTTATCTTGCTTCCTTGAGCCCCGACTTAGAAATCGATACGAAATTTTGTTTAAAGAAAGTATGAATGCCGCTACGATATTTGACAGCCGCAAGGTACATACCAAATGCCGGGAGATCGAATATCAAGAGCACCGGTCACACCTTGAGCAATTGGCCGAACGCATTGAATGGCAGGAAAGTCCGCATTAACCCGCAATTTCCTGAAAATGGGCAAGGAAGAACTGCCCCGAAATAACTTGTAAGTTTAAATTTTGAAAATGCCGCCCCAGAGTACTGGAGTGGCACTTAGCGACGGTCGAAATAAAGAATGTTCATCAATTGTTAACTTACCAGACATTTTTTGTTTACATATTATCAGTACTCTATCGAAAGTACTCATATATTAGTTAAATTTTTGTTAATTTTATAGTGTCAGATTTTATCTATTTAAGCATTAAAAACAATATCTGAAAGACTTTTTCCGGCTATAATGAATAATCATTAATTTAACCATGTCCAGTACCAAACGACTTGTCACATTGTAGAAACATTCACAATGAAACATTTGCATTTGCAACTATTCCTTATTGTTTTTATTCACTTTTTTATGGCGAGGTGCGGTTTTGTGTCTAGACTTTAATTTGTAAGGGAATGATTTTGTCATCTTTGATGACCTTAAGGGGGTACAATGGGTATTTTTGAACATTATCAGTCACGTTATGAATGTAAACTAGATGAAGAATATTCTCTGGAAAACTTTTTAGACATTTGTAAAGAAGATAAAGGCGCCTACGCAACGGCATCAGAACGATTGCTGATGGCTATTGGTGAGCCGGAGGTGGTCGATACCTCTAAAGATCCTGTACTGAGCCGAATATTCTCCAACCGCAGAATCAACCGTTACCCGGCTTTTTCCGAATTCTATGGTATGGAAGAAGCCATAGAACAAATCGTATCGTATTTAAAACACTCCGCCCAAGGTTTAGAGGAATCCAAGCAAATTCTCTATCTGCTAGGGCCTGTAGGCGGCGGTAAATCGTCACTTGCCGAAAAATTAAAGGCATTGACGCAAGAACGTCCTATCTATGTGCTGAGTGCAAACGGCGTTCGCAGCCCCGTGAATGACCATCCGTTTTGTCTCTTTAATACTGATGATGACGGAAAAATCCTCAGCGAGGAATACGGGATTCCTCAGCGTTACCTTAAAGACATCATGTCACCTTGGGCGGTAAAACGTTTGCATGAATTTGGCGGTGATATCTCTAAATTCAAAGTAGTCAAGGTTTACCCGTCGATACTTGACCAAATCGGTATCGCCAAGACTGAGCCGGGTGATGAGAATAACCAGGACATTTCATCATTAGTAGGTAAAGTCGATATCAGACAATTAGAGCATTTTTCTCAGCATGACGCGGACGCCTACGCCTACTCCGGCGCGCTTTGTCGTGCTAACCAGGGAGTCATGGAATTTGTGGAAATGTTTAAAGCGCCGATAAAAGTGCTTCATCCGTTACTTACAGCCACCCAGGAGGGAAATTACAATGGTACCGAAGGTCTTTCCGCTCTGCCGTATAACGGGATAATTCTGGCTCACTCCAATGAATCTGAGTGGGCCAGCTTTAAAAATAATAAAAATAATGAGGCGTTTTTAGACCGGGTTTATATCGTTAAAGTGCCTTATTGCTTGCGTATCTCAGAAGAAATCAAAATCTACAATAAACTCATAAGCAATTCTGAGCTTTCTGACGCTCCTTGCGCCCCTTCAACCCTTGATATTCTCGCCAAATTTACCGTGCTATCAAGGATCAAGGTGCCTGATAACTCGTCCATTTATTCAAAAATGCGGGTTTACAACGGCGAAAGTTTGAAAGATACCGATCCTAAAGCTAAGTCTTATCAGGAGTACCGGGATTTCGCTGGCGTAGACGAGGGAATGACAGGTTTATCCACTCGTTTCGCATTTAAGATTCTGTCAAAAGTGTTCAACTTCGATAACTCTGAGGTGGCCGCTAACCCTGTTCACTTATTCTATGTGCTTGAAAAACAAATCGAACAAGAACAGTTTCCGAATGAAGTCGGCGAGCGCTACCTGGAATTCCTGAAAGGGTACTTAATTCCGAAATACGTTGAGTTTATCGGTAAAGAAATCCAAACCGCCTACCTTGAGTCTTATTCTGAATACGGTCAGAACATATTTGACCGGTATGTTACTTACGCGGATTTCTGGATTCAGGATCAGGAATATCGCGATCCGGAAACAGGCCAGTTATTTGACAGAACGGCATTAAATACTGAGCTGGAAAAAATAGAAAAACCGGCGGGTATCAGTAATCCAAAAGATTTCCGTAACGAAATAGTTAACTTTGTGCTTCGTGCCAGAGCCAATCACGGAGGTAATAACCCTTCCTGGACAAGTTATGAAAAACTGAGAACAGTAATTGAGAAGAAAATGTTCTCTAATACTGAGGATTTACTGCCGGTGATTTCATTTAATGCCAAAACCTCCTCCGATGATCAAAAGAAACACGATGATTTTGTTAATCGAATGATGGACAAAGGATACACCCAAAAGCAAGTCAGACTGCTTTCAGAGTGGTATTTAAGAGTCAGAAAATCTTCCTGAATTTAAGACTCACTACTCAAAGGAGTGAATAACATTCACTCCAGCTTTATCTCGGAGAGCTTATGGCTAATTTCATAGACCGCAGACTTAATGCCAAGGGAAAGAGTACAGTCAATCGCCAAAGATTCATTGAGCGTTACAAGCAGCAAATCAAGAAGTCTGTGAGTGACGCGGTTACGCAAAGAGGTGTGACAGACATTGATAAAGGCGAGAATATCAGTATTCCGACTAAGGATATATCTGAGCCTATTTTTCATCAAGGCAAAGGTGGTATAAAAAAACAAATTCACCCGGGGAATAAAGAATTCGTTGAAGGTGATAAAATACCTAAACCCCGGGGAAATGAGGGTTCAGGTTCAGGAAACGGCGATGCTTCTGACTCAGGTGAAGGCAAGGATGATTTTGTATTTCAAATATCAAAAGATGAATATTTAGAATTGCTGTTTGAGGATTTAGCGCTCCCGAACTTGCAAAAAACACAATTAAGCAAAATTGTCAACCACCAAATTCATCGCGCGGGTTTTACTAATGACGGCGTGCCCGCAAACATCAATATCGTTCGCTCACTTCGCACGTCCCTGGCACGCAGAATCGCGTTAACAGCCGCAAAAAGAAAACAGCTGGCAAAACTAAAATCAGAGCTTCAGGAACTGCTCGATGTTCCGGGTTCAGACGCGGATCTGATTGAAGCAAAAAAGTCACAAATCGCAGAACTTGAATATCGGATTAAGAAAATACCTTTTATCGATACTTTCGATTTGCGCTATAACAATTTCGCGAGGCACGAGGTGCCTTCTTCACAAGCCGTGATGTTTTGCTTAATGGATGTATCAGGTTCGATGGATCAAGCGACTAAGGATATTGCTAAGCGTTTTTATATTTTGCTGTATTTGTTTTTAACCCGTACCTATAAAAATCTGGAAGTGGTGTTTATCCGCCATCATACCCAGGCAAAAGAAGTCGACGAGCATGAGTTCTTTTACTCCCAGGAGACGGGCGGAACCATTGTATCCAGCGCACTGAGACTGATGAACGAGATACAGCGAAAACGCTATCCGGAAAATGAGTGGAACATTTATGTGGCGCAAGCTTCCGACGGCGATAACTGGGCTGATGACTGCGGCAAGTGCGCCGATTTACTGTCAAAGAAAATTCTGCCCGTTGTTCGTTATTATTCATATATAGAGATTACACAGCGTGCGCATCAGTCATTATGGAAACAGTACCAGGAACTTCAAAAAGACTTTGGAAATATTGCGGTGCAGCACATTAAAAATCAAAACGATATTTATCCGGTTTTCCGCGAGCTGTTTAAAAAACAAACGACCTGAGGTGATCTTGTGACTAAATCAAAACGTGAGACGCTAAGTGACGGACCAGAGTGGACGTTTGCACTTTTAGAGAAGTATCAAAAAGAAATAGAGCGAGTTGCTGATCACTACCAGCTCGATTATTACCCTAATCAGATCGAAATCATTACAGCTGAGCAAATGATGGATGCTTATGCCGCTATAGGAATGCCTGTAAGTTACACGCATTGGTCTTTTGGCAAAAAATTCATCCAAACTGAGCAGAGCTACAGACGAGGGCAAATGGGGCTGGCCTATGAGATCGTAATTAACTCGGATCCTTGTATTGCTTATTTGATGGAAGAAAATACCGTGACAATGCAAGCCTTAGTAATGGCTCATGCCTGTTATGGTCACAACAGCTTTTTCAAAAATAATTATTTATTTAACACATGGACAGACGCCGGCTCAATTATTGATTATTTAGTTTTCGCAAAGAACTATATTCTCAAATGTGAATTAGAACATGGCACCGCGAAAGTTGAAGAGTTACTGGATTCTTGTCACGCCTTAATGAATTTTGGCGTTGATCGCTATAAACGCCCGAATGAAATATCATTCAAGCAAGAGCAGGCAAGACAAAAGCAACGTGAAGAGTATCTGCAAAGCCAGGTTAACGACTTATGGAGAACTCTGCCGCAAAGTAATAAAAAGCACAGTCAAGTTCAGGAGAAATGTTTTCCTGAGGAGCCGCAAGAAAATATCCTTTATTTTATTGAAAAAAACGCCCCTCTTCTGGAAAGCTGGCAAAGAGAAATCGTCAGAATCATACGAAAGATAGCGCAATACTTTTATCCTCAAAAGCAGACCCAGGTCATGAATGAAGGTTGGGCCACATTCTGGCATTACACCATTCTGAATCACCTTTACGATGAGGGCGTTGTAACTGACAGATTTATGCTTGAGTTTCTGCAAAGTCACACAGGTGTAGTCAAACAGCAGCCATTTGATAGTCCTTATTACACCGGTATTAACCCCTATGCGTTAGGTTTTAATATGTTTTGCGATATTAAGCGTATGTGTGAGAACCCGACTGAGGAAGATAAAACCTGGTTCCCTGATGTTGCCGGTAGTGATTGGTTAGAAACCTTACATTTTGCCATGAAAAACTTTAAAGATGAAAGCTTTATCAGTCAATATTTATCACCGAGGATAATACGTGAATTCAAATTATTCAGCGTCGTAAATGATGCGGATAAAGATCATGTCACAATTTCAGCCATTCATAATGATACAGGTTTCAGGGAAATAAGATATCTGTTATCCCAGCAGTATAATTTGTCAAATAATGAGCCGAACATACAAGTTCAGAGCGTAGATATTAACGGAGATAGATCGTTAACGGTCAGGCACGTTCCGCATAATTCAATACCACTGGATGAAAGTTATAAAGAAGTCATTAAGCACCTGCATAGGTTGTGGTGTTTTGATGTTCATATTGAAGAAGAATCAATTACAGGAGAAATTATGCACCTCGCAACTTGTCCTGCTTCTTCAGAAAATAAAAAAAACGATATTAATAAATAATAACTGATGTTGATAACTAATAACCAATGCGTCCTTCTGTATTCAGGGCTTTAATGATAGTTTGCTTTTGCGTTCAGCTGATGTAGAAAGGTAAAGAATGAAAGTCGTAACGAAGCTTTTTCTGGGCGTGTTATTACTCAGTAATTATGCATACGCCGCAACGTATCAAGGCAAAAATATAGACAATAAAGTTTATCCTTGTAGTGGTACTTATATACATTTTAATGATTATCGTCATACACTCTCTAAACCATTTTACGGAGTGTGCAGGTTTTACAAGTCCAGTTTAATGTTAGGCGTACCTGCTATGAATGATGAAAAAAACTTTTTAATAAAACTGCCCCAAACCGAGATAGAGTTGCCGTTAAAATTAACGAGCTATAATTTAAAGGACAATTCAACGGGTTATCGCTGGAATATCCAGAAAATAAACCTAGAACAAAACAATTTTAATCAATAAACTTTGATGCGTTAGATTTCCCGCTGAAATCTAACGCATGTTAATTTTCAATCAGGATTCGTGCGCGATTTCTGACGGCAAGTCTTCACGAATCGACAACCAGACCTGACCACTCTCAATACCATACTTTCTCATTAAATCAGCCACTTCCTGGAAGTTCTTGACTTTACCCAGCTTTTCAAGCTCAACGTAAAAATTCATTGCAAGTTTTCTTGCTTCAGGGCTGGAGAAGTAATAACGACCAACGCGGCTATACAAGCCTTTAAAGCCGTTAAGAATTAATACGTAAAGCGGGTTGCCGCATGAAAACGCCAAAGTGTGGTGAAGTTCATAATCAAATTCAGCATAAGCTTCAGCAGTGTCTTCAAGCTCCGGAATTTTAGAAAGTACTTCACAAACTACGTCTGGATTAGTACGAACCGCGGCGCGGAAATAAATAGTACTGATGTTGGTCCGGGCGGACAGGAGTTGATCCACTAAAGTCGGAAAACCTTCCGGATTAAGATCCGCGATAGTCTCAAGAATATTCAGACCTGAGGTTTCCCAGAAATTATTAACTTTTGTAGGTTTACCGTGCTGAATGGTTAACCAGCCATCTCTGGCGAGTCTTTGAAGCACTTCTCTTAGTGTGGTACGCGTAACACCAATCAACTCTGAAAGTTCACGCTCCGCAGGTAAAATTGAACCAGACGGGAATTTACCTTCCCAAATTGAACGAACAATATATTTCTCTGCGAAACTCGCAGGTCCTTTGGCATTGATAATCATCAACCTATTTTTCCGATAATAATTCGTTTGAGATTGAACAGATCATACCAGAGAGAGGATAAATTAACACAACCCCATTTAACGTAATCGTAAAAAAACTGCTTTTTTTCGTGTAGATATTATGACGGAGATAGCATTTCATTCGATAAGTCACTAAAATTCTGCCGCCGATATCTAATTTTTAAAAATTTAAGTTTTTTCCCTGATGACACCAGAAGTTTCTTTAGTCTAGACTGGCGAAAGTCGGCATTTATTTTAAACCTTTATCAATTAATCTAAGGTGTTAATTTTATCACCTTAGATTAATTGATTGATATTTACATGAGTGAGGATCATATGCCTGTGACCATGAGTCAGGCGTTTATTGATAACTTCTTAGGTAATTCTCCTAAGTGGTACAAGATTGCAATTTTAGCTTGCTTGATAATAAACCCGTTAGTTTTCTTTTTTGTAGATCCGTTTGTTGCGGGATGGCTACTAGTCGTCGAATTTATCTTTACCCTGGCAATGGCGTTGAAGTGTTATCCGCTTCAGCCTGGAGGCTTACTCGCCATTGAAGCGGTTGCGATAGGCATGACAAGCCCTTATCAGGTACTTCATGAAATCCAGGCCAACTTAGAAGTTCTGTTACTGCTGATCTTTATGGTCGCTGGTATTTACTTCATGAAGCAGCTATTACTTTTTTCTTTCACGAAAATCATTACTAAGGTTCGTTCAAAAGTCGTTGTTTCTTTAATGTTTTGCGCCTGCGCGGCATTCTTATCAGCGTTTCTTGACGCGCTGACAGTAATTGCGGTAATTATCGCTGTAGCCGTTGGTTTTTACTCGATCTACCACAAAGTAGCGTCAGGAAAAAATTTCCACGATGATCATGATCATACACGAGAAGAACAGCAACAGCTTAATTATGAAGAGCTTGAAAACTTCCGTGGTTTCTTACGTAACTTGCTACTTCACGCAGGGGTCGGTACGGCACTGGGGGGTGTTTGTACTATGGTCGGCGAGCCGCAAAACCTGATTATCGCTTCACAGACCAACTGGGGATTTGCAGAGTTCGCATTAAGAATGTCACCGGTTACGGTTCCTGTTTTATTTGCCGGCCTGATAACCTGTTTCTTGGTTGAGAAATTCAAAGTCTTCGGCTACGGCGTTCAATTACCTCAAGCGGTGCATACAATTCTGTCTGACTATGCGGCGTACGAAGACAAAACGCGCACTCAGAAAGACAAAGTTAAACTTGTAATTCAAGCTTTAGTCGGTATCTGGTTAATCATCGGCCTTGCATTCCACCTTGCGTCAGTTGGTTTGATTGGTCTGTCCGTTATTATTATCAATACTGCATTTAACGGTGTGACTGACGAGCACGCTCTGGGTAAAGCATTTGAAGAGGCATTGCCTTTCACGGCTCTTCTTGCGGTATTCTTCTCGGTTGTAGGCGTGATTATTGATCAAAACCTTTTTTCTCCGGTCATTCACTGGGCGCTGAGTTTTGAAGGCAACATGCAATTAGTCATTTTCTACATTGCGAACGGCTTACTTTCTATGGTGAGTGATAACGTATTCGTTGGTACTGTTTACATTAACGAAGTTAAAACAGCGCTGATTAACGGCGAAATCACCCGTGACCAATTCGATTTATTAGCTGTAGCGATCAATACCGGTACAAACCTGCCGTCAGTCGCGACACCAAACGGTCAGGCCGCGTTCTTGTTCCTGCTGACATCCGCGCTTGCTCCGCTCATCAGATTATCCTACGGCAGAATGGTTTGGATGGCGCTTCCATACACAATCGTTCTTTCACTTGTTGGTGTAGCAGCAATTGAAATGGGGGCATTAGAAAACTTGACTCGATACTTCTATTATGATGTTCATTTAATCGGTCATCACAGTGCAAAAGAAATTTCAGATGCATCTTTAGTTACCCATTAACATCTAAATTTCAAATTGTTATAGTGACGTCGAGCGCCCCCGTGTTACCTGGGGCTTTTAAAATTCTGGAGTTACAATTGAAAAATTTAATCGCTTTTTCACAAACTCGACTGGCCTGGTTAATTCTTGCCCTTGGTGCTCTGGCACTGGAAGGCTGTGCTCTGTTCTTCCAATACGTTATGCATTTAGACCCGTGTGTTATGTGTGTCTACCAACGCTTAGCTATGTTTGGTTTACTTGCTGCCGGTTTAATCGGCTTAGCAAACCCTAAATCTCGCATGTTAAGAACGTTTGGCGTGGTCGTTTGGGGGTTAAGTGCGTCCTGGGGGTTAAAGATTGCGATAGAACTGGTCCAGATCGAACGTAATCCGTCGCCTTTTGCGACATGCTCTTTCTTACCTGAATTCCCTTCTTGGATGCCTTTACATGAGTGGTTACCGTCAATATTTCAGCCTACAGGCTTGTGCGGAGAAATTCAGTGGCGCTTTTTAGGTGTGTCAATGGCGGAATGGATGATTGTCGTCTTTATCATGTTCCTGGCTGCGTTTGCTTTGTTCTTTCAGGCGTCTGTCAGTAAAAACGTTTAAAAGATAAGTGGTTATGAGTTGGTATACCTGGATATATCAACTCATTTATTTAATGCTGAGGTTAATCAATATTGTGAAGCGGCCAAATAACAATATGGTCGTCTAAATACTTCACACTTCTCTCATCAACCACCTTTCCTTTAACCGACATACCCAGCTTATGCATTTTCTTTTTGTCGCCGGCAATTAAAGGGTGCCATTCAGGTAATGACTGACCTGAATATAAACGCCGGTAAGCGCAGCTGTCAGGAAGCCAGTCCAGCTCAGGTAAGTTATCAATTGTGATAACCGTACACTCTGGCACCAGACTTGTGCGGTCGGAGTAGTTCTTACACGCCGCCGTTTTATGATCGAGCAGCTTGCAAGCCGCTTCTGTGTAAAACAACTCACCAGTTTCATCATCAATGATTTTGTTTAAACAACATTTTCCGCAGCCGTCACATAATGACTCCCACTCCTGAGCGGTCATTTCTGATAACTTTTTTTCTTTCCAAAACGACATAATTTGTGAGACTAAAAATAAAAAACGCTGAATTCTACAATAAATCTGGCGTTTGTTCCGTATCCGACTCAGCAAAATTTATTTTTCCCTGAAAAGAGGTTTCAGCTTTTCAGACAAATAGGTAATGGCTAACGCACGTTTATCATCAACATCAGGCCATTGAGTCAGAACTTTAAAATTGTCATAAACCAGATAATGACGACTGTCTTTAGCCAGCGGTTGAACTAAAGTCGCTTTAATATCACTTCTATCCGGCAGTTGACTGCCGTTGTATTTTGTAATTCCCTTTTGTGACCAAAAAACAAAAGAGTGAGCTTTTTCGTAAAGGGTTTTATGAGTGAATTTCTGCTTTAACGCGACTTGCCTCCCCCAAGTTTGTGATCGGTTCCACCCCTTTTTACTCAGGAAGTTAGCCACAGTAGCCAAACTATCCAGATTGTTACGCCAGATATCAAACTTACCGTCTTTATCCCAATCTTGAGCGTATTGCTGATACAAAAGCGGAGTAAAGGAAAGCTGCCCTATTCTGCCGAGATGATCAGACCTGAAATCATGAATATTGAGTTTATTTTCATCTATTGCTTTTAATGCCGCGTATAACTGTTCTTTAGTCTCATTATCATCAGCCCTGAAGGCCTTGGATGAGTAAATCGACAGCACAGGGTAATTTGAATAAGACTGACCGACATCAGATATCACAGCCCAAGCCGCTAAAACAAACCTCGGCTGAACCTTATAATATTTTGCAATTTCAGTGAGTTGATTTTGGTACCTTTCATGAAATCGGCTAAGCTGATTTAACGTTTCATCGGTTATATTTGAAGTTAAGTACGCACCGAAAGAAACAGGCTCCCCGGCAATTAAGGCCCGCTCCTTTGAGCCCAGTTTTTTAAAGGGTTTCGATTGCTCAGAAAGAATACTCACAGTGGCGCTACTTATGCCTTTGGCATTAGCCTCATGTTGTATTGCTTTGATAAACTCATTAAAACTTTGCGGCTTTGCATGTGAAAACTGAGTCAGACACAGCAAGGTTAACAACCACAATGATTTTTTAGTCATAAATAATCCCTTCATCCGTGCGGAACAGAAACGCTGATAATTCTCCGCGCTCCTTATTTGAGAAAATTATCATATCCGCAAGTAAGTAAAAGTTACTAACTTTCTGTTTTATCTAACCCTAATGAAAGTCGATGCAGTTCAAGAAGATTTTCCTTAGGGAGCGGCAATTGTAAGTAATACCCTTTACCGGCCAGATCTCGCTTAACTTTTTCAATAACAGCAATCGCTAATTTTTCAGTTTTCTCTAAAGGTAATAGCATCACCAGGGCAGGTGTGCCGAACATTTTCATTAAAGGCTCGGGAACATCGTCAAAATTGTCTTTTTTTGGTACGAACAGATAGGTTTCTTGCTTGATACTACTTTTATATACAGCGCAGATCATTTTGTTTAACAAATCCCTGAGTTACAGCTTGCCAGATACAAGTCGACACTATAACATGAACGTTTAAAATTATAATCAGATATCTGATGAAAATCAGACAGAATCAAGGGTGTTGTTTCAGAATGCCGAATTCTAGCTTCGAATTAAAAGGGTCATCTTTTACCCTATCCGTGCTTCATTTGAAGACAGCAAATCTAGAGCAAATTAAAAATGAGCTGGAAACTAAAATTGCTCTTGCTCCGCATTTTCTCATCGGCGCCCCGTTAGTACTCAATCTTTCACAAATTACGCAGCCTGACTTTAATATATCAAAATTAAAGCAATTATTGTCAGAACTAGGTTTAGTGGTTGTCGGGATTGCAGAGGCAAACGAAGAAATAAAACAGCAAGCTAAGCAAGTGAATTTAGTCAGCATTAAAACGGGCAAGACAGTAAACACGCCGGCCATGCCTAAGACAACGAGAATTATTAAGAAAACCGTTCGCTCAGGCCAGCAGATTTACGCTAAAGACGCTGATTTAGTGATCTTCGGTGCGGTGAGTAATGGCGCTGAGGTCATTGCTGACGGCAATATTCATATTCATGGTACGCTTCGGGGCAAGGCTATGGCAGGGGCGGCCGGCGATAAAAACGCCGTCATCATCGCACATAATGTCCAAGCTGAATTAGTCTCTATCGCCGGTCAATATTGGTTGAATGATAATTTGCAACGACAGCTTGAGCAAGCGGCGAACTGCATTCGATTAGAACAGGAAAATTTAATTATAGAATCATTACCTTTTTAGAAGGAAAGGACAAAATTTATGGCGCAAGTTATTGTAGTGACGTCGGGCAAAGGTGGTGTAGGGAAAACAACATCGAGTGCCGCAATAGCAACAGGTCTGGCTCTTAAAGGGCGCAAAACCGTAGTGATTGATTTTGATATTGGTCTGAGAAACCTTGATTTGATCATGGGATGTGAAAGGCGCGTCGTCTATGATTTTGTCAACGTAATTAACGGCGAAGCCAATCTCAATCAGGCATTGATTAAAGATAAGAGAAATGAGAGCTTATACATTCTCCCCGCGTCGCAGACCAGAGATAAAGACGCGCTGACCGTTGATGGCGTGGGTAAAGTTCTGGACGATCTGAGCGGTAATTTCGAATATATCGTTTGTGACTCACCGGCCGGCATTGAACAAGGTGCTATGATGGCACAATACTATGCGGATATCGCTATTGTAACGACCAACCCGGAAGTCAGCTCTGTCAGGGACTCTGACCGTATTTTAGGTATTCTGCAGAGTAAGTCTAAGCGCGCTGTTGAAGGTTTGGAACCCGTAAAAGAATACTTGTTGCTGACTCGCTACTCACCAAAACGTGTTAATACCGGTGAGATGCTCAGCGTTGAAGATGTCCGGGAAATTCTGGCTATTGATTTAGTCGGTGTTATTCCTGAATCACAAGCGGTATTAAAAGCGTCGAACGCGGGTGTCCCGGTAATTCTTGATGAAGAGAGTGACGCAGGCGAAGCCTATAAAGATATGGTTGACCGTTTACTAGGCGCGGATGTTCCTTTACGTTTCACCGAGGAACAGAAAAAAGGAATATTAAAAAGGATTTTCGGAAGTTAACTTATGGCATTGATAGATTATTTTAAGTCAAACAAAAAGCAGACTTCAGCATCCGTTGCTAAAGACAGGTTACAAATCATCGTAGCCCATCAGCGCGGCGAACGAAGCGGGCCTGATTACCTGCCGAAGATGAAGCAGGAAATCATTGAGGTTATCAAAAAATACGTGACGATTTCGGAGGATCAGGTTTCAGTACAAATGGAGCAGAATGATGACAATCTGTCTGTTCTTGAATTGAACGTCACTTTACCTGAAGACGCAAAGTAAAGCTGATTTAATTTGATTTAAGCCCGTTTTTACGGCTCAGCTAATTTCTGGTTGAGCTTTTTATAGCCGCGATAAGTTCGCCGGGATTATCAACGGCAAGATAAATTTGCTCCACTTGCTCGGTAAACTGTCCCATCATGCCAAAATAATTTTGCGGCTTGGAAAATTTTAACCTTACATAGTCGCCCTCGCCCTTACCGAAAGAAACCTCGTCTTTTTCAGGTTTTGTCTCGCTACGCTCAACTTCTGCAATGTCATCAATATTAAAACGACTGACGCTGAATAGCCCTTGACTTACAATTAAATGGTTACCTTTTCGGTAAATTGAATAATGCTTGGCAACACGGTAATTACCAATGGTAAAAATCAAACTGTAGCCGGAAACAACGGCCGCAAAGTATGCGACGTATTCATAGCGTTCAACAAGCCAGCTCAAACTCAAAAAGGCAGCTAAAATTAAGACAAAGCTCATCAAAACCACATGGTAAGACTTCGCCGTTGTAGAATTAATTCGTCCTAAACTTGGGATATGATTGCGGCTGAAGTATGGTACGGCGTAATACCAGCTGGCTGGCTCAGTTGAAAACATCAGTGTCGTAGCAAGTTGGCTGTCTTTTCTTGATTCTTTAAAAGAGCTTTTTAGCTTTTGTACTACTGAGCTTGAATCACTCTCTTGCTTATTTGTTTTATCTTGTTGCTTAAAATAGAACTCAAGCGCTGTTACTCTTGGATCACCCAAAGCTTTTCTGGCTTGCCACAAGCCTCTGAAAACAAGATAGGTAACATAAAGCTCCAGTATCAGAAGTACAGCGACAAGCGGATACCTAATCCAGGCGATAAAATCAAAATACTGAGCGAAATCATCAGGAAACGTATATCTGGCTACCAGGGCGCTTAAACTGAGGGCAATTAAGATTTTCCATGTTTTTTGCTGACCAATTCTAATAATCCCGACCCAATATAAAACAGGAAGTAAAACAAAATACAAACCCGCGAACGCCAGAGTTATCGCGAGTTCAAGGTCTGAATCAATAGTTTCGGGTAAAAAGTGGCTTCCTGAAAAGAAACTCGCGATGATTGAGATAAAATATATTAACCGGTATTGAGTCGCGGCTCGCACTTTACATCCTTATAACAATTCATAATCGAACATCGAATATAAGGACGTAAAACTGAAAATCAAGCTGACCGGTATAAAACACTCTCCTTTTATATCGGGTTATCGATATCGATAAACTTATGTTCCAGGCCAAACTTCTCTTGCAAATGCTCACCTAACGCCTCAATACCGTAGCGTTCGGTGGCATGGTGACCAGCAGCGAAATAGTGAATACTCTGCTCCACGGCGTTATGGAATGTACGCTCCGAAACTTCGCCGCTGATGAATGCGTCGACACCGAGTGTTACCGCGATATTCAAGTAATCCTGAGCACCGCCGGTACACCAGGCCACTGTAGAGATGAGTTTAGTTTTATCACCGATATGAAGAGGATTACGGTTTAGTACCACTGACATTTGAGCTGAGAATTCAGCGGCGGATAACGGCTGCGGCAGCTCACCCTGGCAGATTAAATCTTGCTCTACGCCTTCGACACATTTTACATTAACCAATCCCAATTTCTCAGCAAGCTGAACGTTGTTTCCGACTTCAGGATGCCCGTCCAACGGCAAGTGATAGCCCATCAAATTAATGTCACTGATAAGCAGAGCTTTAATCCGGCGCTGTTTCATTCCGACAATTTGTTGCGGCTCACCTTTCCAAAAATAACCATGGTGTACCAAAAGCGCATCCGCGTTCTCTTTGATCGCGGCATTTATCAAAGCTTGTGACGCGGTCACTCCCGTAACGATTTTTCGGATTTCACTTTGACCTTCCACCTGCAAACCATTAGGTGCGTAGTCCCGGTATTTAGAGACCATTAAATAGTCATCTAAATAATTTAATAACGCTTCTCTTTTCATTTTCTCTCTCGGATTCAGAGCAAACATATTTTATGTTAACACGCAAAAACGGTGAATTTTATACATTCAAGCGAACCTTAATGACTAAAATTGGACTTTTAGGCTGATATAGGACTAAAATTCATATAGTTTTTTTGAAACATATAAATAATAAATAGGTCATATTCATGCCAAAACTGAGCAAAGAAGAAACAATCGCAGCCTTAACTGCTGTAATTAAGCAACACGAAGGTCGTGATGTTTCTATCGAACAGAAAGGTAGTTGGTACAAGATTGATGACGGTAAGTCTTTAAGATTTTCAGATCTTGAAGCGATGTTAGAATCATTCGGTTCAGATTCAGCTGAAAGCAAAGAAGAAGTAAAAACAGAAGCTAAGCCTAAAGCAAAAAAAGCGGCAAAGAAAAAAGCTGAAGCTAAATCAGGTGGTATGCTACCAAAAGAGTACTGGTTAAACTACCTGACTTCTATCGGTGGAACTGTGACTCCTCCCCGGGTAGTGTTTAGAAATCTGTGTCATTTCGGTAAAATGTCAAAAACAGGAATGACATAATGACTCAAAATTTCGATTTCAATAAAGCTTTAGAACAACTTCAATCAGGTAAAGGTTTAACTGGTGCGGATGGTGTTCTCACCCCTTTAATCAAACAACTAACAGAAGCAGCGCTTAAAGCAGAACTTGATCAACATTTAGACTCAGATCTTGAGCCCAATCGAAGAAATGGTTTTAGTAAAAAAACCGTTAAATCTTCAGTTGGCGAATTTGAGTTAGAAACGCCAAGAGACAGAGCCGGCAACTTTGAGCCTCAGCTTGTCAAAAAAAATCAAACTAAGCTCTCTGATGAAATTGATCGTAAGATTTTGTCAATGTTTTCAATGGGTATGAGTTATCGTGATATCAAATCTCATGTGGCTGATTTGTATGGTTTAGAGCTTTCAGAAGCCAGTTTGACGGCTGTGACCGATCAGCTTATTCCTCAGCTCAAAGAATGGCAGCAACGCAGTTTAGACGAGGTCTATCCAATTATTTGGCTGGATGCGATTCACTATAAAGTCAAAGACAATGGTCGCTATGTCAGTAAGGCTATTTACACGATTCTAGGCGTTAATCTCGAAGGTAAGAAAGAGTTACTTGGCCTGTATCTTTCAGAGTCAGAAGGTGCTAATTATTGGCTTTCGGTACTGACCGATCTTCATAATCGTGGTGTTAAGGATATCTTAATTGCTTGTGTTGACGGGTTAAACGGTTTTCCTGAAGCTATTGCCAGCATTTACCCGGAGACAGAAGTTCAGCTTTGCGTAATTCATCAGGTACGCAACTCAATGAAGTATGTGGCATCTAAGCATCAAAAGGCGTTTATGGCTGATTTAAAGCCGGTTTACAGAGCGACAAGTAAATCGGCTGCTGAAACGGCTTTAGATGAGCTGGAAAACAAATGGGGTAGCCAGTATCCAATCGTTATCGACTCTTGGCGCAGAAAGTGGGAGAACTTGTCCGTTTACTTCAAATATCCAGAATATGTACGTCGAGTGATTTACACGACCAATGCGATTGAAGCCGTACATCGCCAGTTTAGGAAACTCACCAAAACAAAAGGGGCATTTCCAAATGAAAACAGCTTGCTAAAATTGCTTTATGCGGGAATATTGAATGCCTCTAAAAAGTGGACAATGCCAGTCCAAAATTGGAGGCTAGCATTGTCACAATTTGCAATCCATTTTGAAGGCAGATTGGATAACGTATTAGAAATTTAGAATTTAGGCTGACACAGAATTTTGAACGCCCTCCCTCCCCGAGGTTTTAAGCTTTAACTCGATGCTGCAGTTTTTCTTAATTGACAATCATGCAGCATAACCCATATTCTGAAATGTTTTTGCATGGGATTTTAATGAAGGAATTTCTTCCTGACGACCTAAATCTCTACCTGCCATATGCCTGCTAGAGTCTCGTTCTGGTAAGGAATCATGGAGTGCCGTAATTAAGCTCTCTAATGCTGCATTTGGATCATTGGCACATACCACTTCTTGAATCGTAGCAACAAGCGCTTCAACTTTTAGGCGTTCAATTAGGCAACCCACAGGCATCCCAGGGTGTTTGTTTTTAAGCCGGACAGACTGCTCAGGATGTTGCAACAGTAAATGCTCGCACAGAAGGCTTAAGATCAGGCCATGCTCCGAACCATCGACACCTTGCTGTTTGCTCAACTTGTTCCAACCGCAATGAGCTTTCCAATCTTGGATAAAAACCTCTACTAACCACCTTAATGTATAAAGTCTTGCTATATCATGGTGATGCCATGACATATTGCTAGCGATCAAGTAACGATATTCTTCTTCTCCTTCATATTTTAGCGCCACAACAAATCTCCGTTTACTATGCGCATTAACATATAGCCTCGCAGCCATCATGGTGACTTTCTTCTCTTCACCACCGCGAATAGACAGTTGAAGTTCAACACCTTTTTGACGATTAAAATAGGTATCAACTCGTGCTTTTGAGTTCTTGCTGCTCACTCGTTGATTTGTTCTTAATTGACTGACTATTTGAGCGTGATGAGTGATTTCTTCAGCTTTATCCATGAAATCAGCAGTCCCATATAATGCATCGGCTAATACGCTCTTGATTTTAAAGTTTGGAAAGGCGGTGGTAAATTCTCTTAGCATTTCTAGTGCAAGCGCTTGTTTAGTCGGATAGTTAACATGGTCAGGCATGGGTCTTTGTGGTCGCTCTTTTTTAGCGATACCTTGTCGTTGCAGCTCTTTATCCCGTTTGCTCCAAATGGCGAGATTCGGATCGGGGGTATAAAACCTAAACCCAACTGGAAAGGTTACCGTATCGGTGACAAGTATCATGAATATCAGCTCTTGCCCATTGATATACCCACCTGTCGGTTTGTCTTTGATTTTATGTGCACCTGCAATACAAGTCGTTTTTTTAGCTCGGTGTTTATGGGTATCATCAATATCTAAATGGCCGTTTGTTAATTGATAATGTTTGAATATATTGCAAATACTCGCTTGAAGTAGGTACTGCCAAGGGATTTTAGCTTTGTAGAATATCCAGCATAAGCCCGTTGACTTGAAAACGCCTAAACTTCTCCGTTCAAAAGCTGCCCAGTTCAAAGCCTCAGTCATGATAACTCCAGTGATCATCGCTCCTAAGTACTATTTTTTGAGTTCTTGTTAATTTTAATGAGGGTTTAATCAAGGATAACGAAACATTTAATGCATCAAAAAATTGAGTAACAATTGAAAGGCTACGAATAAACATAATGAACTGCTTGACGAGTATAAGCTCTGAGTTCACTCTAACACTTCAGACTGCTGTTGTGATGCTGATTATGCTTCGGATGCCTTAGCATGGAGTCGCAGCAGTAGTTTGACCTATAGCTAAATCAATTTTTTATCAAGCTCTAAAAACTGCAGCATCGAGTTTAATTAAATTAAGTTTGATTCCGGTACGCCGGATAAACGCTGGCGTTTTTATTGGTGTCCGTCGGGTCATCAGGTTTTATTTCACCACATTCTTTTGCTTATCATGATGCCTGTGCTCACCTTTCTTAGAAAACTTTGATTTAGCATAGAAGAACGCAGGCAGCGGAATAAATCCTGAAGCGATCATGAACAATACAAAGATTGTAATATCAATAAGTCGTATGTACAAAAGAGTACCGGACAGAGCCATGAGCGGCCCGGAAATGATAACGCTATTACCTATAAAATCACCGGACTTTTCAGGTTCACTTAAAGCAGACATATCTACTCCGTTGATGAGCTGATATTTTTTTAACGGCAACTAAAATTCCCGGCACAATCAGAACTGCACCAGATATCGTACTCACAATTAAACTAATAAGTAAATCATCCATAATATTTCCTTTTTAGTATCTGACCTCATAGAAAGCTAAAACCACTACATCGCAATATCCACTCGCACACTATTTTTCAGATAAACCACTCTGACCCTATCACCCGCTTTAAACGGCATGCCGGGGTCAAGATCTTGAACCACCATCACTGACTGACCATCATCTTGTTTGATCATTAATTCAATCAGCTTATATTCTCTGTATCTGGGTTGACTGTTTTGCTGATTAGCAATACCGCCGCCAGCTATGGCGCCAAAAATGGTTGCGATATCACGACCGCTGCCTTTACCGAACTGATTACCTATCACCCCGCCGAGCAAAGCGCCGCCAAAGGTTTTCCAGCCCCGATTCTTATCCTTTATGATTTCTTGCTGAGTAATGTTTCTTAATGAGGTAATATCGCCGTAGACGACTTTTTCAACCGGCTGAGCTGTATTTCTGTTATAAGGCCCGGAAGCAAAGGCAAAAGCTGAGAAAAGGAACAGTAACATAAAACTGATGTGTTTAGGTTCTAACATATTCATTTTTCCTATACTTTATTGTTATCAACTACATTACCCTAAAAATATGCGTTCGTTAACTTTTCTGACTGATTCAGATAAAAACTTTCCTCATCCGAGTTTGGCGCTGGAAGAGCCTAACGGGCTTCTCGCTGTCGGAGGCGATCTTTCACCGCAACGTCTGTTAACCGCTTATAACAGCGGTATTTTTCCGTGGTTTGAAGAAAGGGATCCGATTCTTTGGTGGTCACCCGACCCAAGAGCAATCATCATCCCCGGCGAATTGCATGTCAGTAAGAGCCTTAAAAAGTTCACTAAAAAATCTCAATGGAAAATTACCGTTAACCGAGACTTTTTATCGGTAATTGAACATTGCGCCGCACCCAGAGCCAGGCAGGACGCCACCTGGATTACCTCTGATATTCAACAGGCCTATCACCAATTACACCTTTCAGGGCAGGCGCACTCGTTAGAAGTCTGGAATGAGGACACATTAATCGGCGGACTTTACGGCATTGCCGTCGGCAAAGTGTTTTGCGGTGAATCTATGTTTCACCTGGCAACGAATGCGTCGAAGGTTGCCATGTATTATTTACAAGACTTAATGCTGGAATTTGACTACGCTTTAATTGACACTCAAATGATGAATCCTCATCTTGCAAGTTTAGGCGCGCAAAGCATTCGCCGTGAAGAATTTTTAACACTGCTTAACACCTATAAAACACAAAACGCCAAAAAGAATTGCTGGGTGCCGAGAGTCATTCGCCAGGGGGAAATCTATGACCAATAAGCCGGCGGTAACAGAAGATTTAATCTATTTTGGGTTAACTCACCCTTTTGACTGCAGTTATCTGGCGGGTAAACAGGAGCAGCTGCTGACGCTAACCGATTATGAAATTGATATACCGCTTTATGAAAGACTGCTTAGCCTTGGTTTCAGAAGAAACGGCAGTGCAATCTACAAACCCCACTGCCCGGCATGCGCCGAATGTAAACCGATTCGTATTGCGGTTGAACAGTTTAAAGTTTCTAAACGACAAAAAAGAACATTAAAACAAAACGCCAATTTTCGATGGCAGCAATCTGATAAAGATAAGCCTGAATACTTCGAGCTTTATAAAAAGTACATTCAGGACCGTCACTCTGACGGACCGATGTATCCGGCAGACAGGCAACAGTATGAACAATTTATTTTATGCTCTTGGTTGCCGGATTCTTTTATTGAAATCTATGACAACCAAAAGCTCATCGGTGTTGCGGTTTCAGATGTGATCACCGATTCTCTGAGCGCAATCTACAGCTTCTTCGATAATGAATACGCTAAATTTTCATTAGGCAGTTATATGATTCTGGCACAAATCGAACTCGCCAAGCGGCTTAATAAGCAGTACTTGTATCTTGGTTATCAGATTGATGAATGCCGAAAAATGAACTATAAAAAATTGTATCGCCCTTATGAGGTATTGACGGATCAAGGATGGAAAACACACAATTAATCTTGTGGTTTTTTGTACCGACTCTTTACAGCCTGGCCGATTTGGGGCATGATACGCGCAATTTTTATATTTGAAGGTTATGGGATAATAAATTAATGGCGAAAGAAGACAACATTGAGATGCAAGGCACAATCCTTGAGACTTTGCCAAACACTATGTTTCGTGTAGAGCTTGAGAACGGTCACGTTGTCATTGCGCATATTTCCGGAAAAATGCGTAAAAACTATATTCGCATTCTTACCGGTGACAAAGTCACAGTGCAATTGACTCCTTACGATTTAACTAAGGGACGTATCGTCTTCCGCGCGCGCTAAATATATTACCTAAAAACCAGAAACCCGGTGGTAAATGCCGGGTTCTTGTGTGTTCAAGCTTTGCTTAGTTCACTGCTTTAGCTGAGAACTTTGTACAGATAACAATCTCACCTTCTTTAGCGTCGATAGTGGCTTTACCGCCGGATTCTAAAGCGCCGAATAAAATTTCATCAGCCAGAGGTCGCTTAATCAACTCTGTAACCACTCGAGACATAGGTCTTGCTCCCATGTTTTTGTCGTAGCCTTTTTCAGCTAATAACGTTCTCGCTTCATCTGTCACCGTCAGCACAACTCGTTTTTCATCAAGCTGCGCCTGTAACTCGACCAGGAACTTATCGACGACTTTTGCAATCACTGTCATATCGAGATGGTTAAACCAGATAATGCTGTCAAGTCGGTTACGGAACTCTGGTGTGAAAATACGATTAATTTCATCCATTGCGTCTTCACTGCGATCCTGCTGCTGGAAGCCAATTGATTTTTTCATCGTTTCCTGAACGCCGGCGTTAGTTGTCATAACCAAAGTGACATTTCTGAAGTCAGCTTTACGACCATTATTATCAGTCAGTGTACCGTGATCCATAACCTGCAAAAGCAGATTGTAGACATCGGGATGTGCTTTTTCGATTTCATCAAGCAATACGACACAATGCGGTTGTTTAATCACGGCATCCGTTAACAAGCCGCCTTGTTCATAGCCTACATACCCCGGAGGAGCGCCTATTAAGCGCGCGACAGCATGAGCTTCCATGTATTCGGACATATCAAATCGAACCAGCTTCAGACCTAAACAATTGGCAAGCTGGCTGGTAACCTCAGTTTTACCGACACCTGTCGGACCGGCGAACAAGAAGCTGCCGACGGGTTTTTGCTCTTGTCCTAAGCCGCTGCGTGACAATCTGATCGCTGAACTTAAGCTCTCAATCGCTTTATTTTGCCCGAACACCACCATCTTAAGATTACGTTCCAGGTTCTTAAGCAAATCCTTATCAGAGGCGGTCACGGTCTTCTCAGGAATACGAGCAATCTTGGCAATGATCTCTTCAATCTCGAATTTGCCGATGGTCTTGTTACGTTTTCTCTGTGGCTGCATCGCCATTCTCGCCCCCGCTTCATCGATTACATCAATGGCTTTGTCTGGTAAATGACGGTCATTAATGTGTTTAGCGGAAAGCTTGGCGGCCGTGCTCAATGCTTCCTGGGTGTAGCGGACACGGTGGTGCTCTTCATACTTCGACTTAAGGCCTTTCAGGATCAAAGTGGTTTCAGCGACACTTGGCTCGTTGATATCGATTTTTTGGAAGCGTCTCGCTAAAGCTTTGTCTTTGTCAAAAATACTCTGGAATTCCTGGAAAGTTGTCGAACCCATGCAACGTAAGTTACCGCTCGAAAGTAACGGTTTGAGCAGGTTGGAGGCATCCATTACACCACCGGACGCCGCTCCGGCACCGATGATGGTGTGAATTTCATCAATGAACAAAATAGCGTGCTTATCATTGGTCAGTTCTTTTAACAAACTCTTAAAACGTTTTTCGAAATCCCCCCGGTACTTTGTGCCCGCTAATAACGCGCCCATATCTAATGAATAGACAGTCGCGTCCTCCATCACCTTAGGTACTTCTTTTTGGTGTATTCGGTAAGCTAAACCTTCAGCAATTGCGGTTTTACCCACCCCCGCCTCACCGACCAGTAAAGGATTGTTTTTTCGTCGTCGGCAAAGGGTTTGTATCGTTCGTTCAATCTCATTATCACGACCGATGAGCGGGTCGATATTGCCCCGCTCCGCAAGCTTGTTTAAATTCGTTGTGTATTGGGCAAGAGCACTGTTTTCTTGTTCAGATTCTGTATCTGTCTCTGTTGATTCAAAACTAATAGATTCAGATTCATTATCTGTTTTCGTAACACCATGAGAAATGAAATTCACGACATCTAAACGAGTAACATCGCAGCGTCTTAACAGATAAACAGCTTGTGACTCTTGTTCGCTAAAAATCGCCACCAGAACATTGGCGCCGGTGACTTCATTTCTTCCTGAAGATTGAACATGGAATACCGCACGCTGAAGAACCCGCTGAAACCCGAGTGTCGGCTGAGTTTCTTTTTCCTTAACGTTATCGGTGATCAATGGCGTAGTTTGTTCGATAAAACGGCTAACCTCGTCACGAAGCCTGTTAATGTCAGCGCCGCAGGATAACAATGCTTCTTGAGCGGACGGGTTGTCCAAAAGCGCAAGCAGCAGATGCTCGACTGTCATATATTCGTGCCGAGAATCTTTAGCTTGCTGAAAAGCTGAATTCAATGTTATTTCTAAATCTTTGTTCAGCATAGGCACCCCCAAAAAAATAACCCGATACTCTTAGGGTAATATATTTTCATATTTTCTCTAGCGTACAAAGCAAAGGATGTTCGTTATCCCGAGAAAACTGGTTCACTTGGATTACTTTTGTCTCTGCAATATCAAAAGGATACGTACCACAAACACCTTTTCCCTGATGATGAATCGTCAACATGATATCGGTGGCTTCTTGTTCATTTTTATTAAAAAACACTTCTAACACATCGACAACAAAGTCCATCGGCGTGTAATCATCGTTATTCAAAATCACCTGATACATTGAAGGAGGGGAAAGTTCTGTTAAGACATCCTCTTCTACAATTTCTGTGCTGCCCAATTTACTCATTAGCGGTAAAACCTCTTACTGACATTACTGTCAAATTTACTATATTCGGTAATGACTTGTCATTATCGCAAATTAAATGTTGTTTTTTTGTTAAATTTATCTTGACATCCTATAAATATCATCACATTCTGGTGGCCGAACGTAAACAAGTTTATGTTCTTTTAGTTTTTACTATCATACCGAGAAGTAGACAACAGAAGGAAGTGGAAGTATGGCAAGCGGAACTGTAAAGTGGTTCAACAACGCCAAAGGGTTTGGCTTTATATGCCCTGATGAAGGCGGAGAAGATATTTTTGCGCATTATTCGACCATAGATATGGACGGATACAGAACTCTTAAGGCTGGACAACCTGTTGAGTACCAAGTTGAGCAAGGCCCGAAGGGCATGCATGCTTCAGCCATCACACCCGTAAAATAATAATAACTCCGGCTTTTATCGGTTGCGATAAAATAAAGCGGTTGAACGGCGGATAAAAGAATAAAAAAAGGCAGAATTGACCTGCCTTTTTTATTGCGCTTTTGAAAGACCTCAGCCGATTAAACCGTTTAATGTCGCGCTTGGACGCATCGCGGCACTTGCCTTAGCCGCATTCGGGCGATAATAACCGCCCAGATCTACAGCCGTACCTTGAGCGCCGTTCAGCTCAGCGATAATTTTGTCTTCATTCGCGGTCATCTTGTCCGCTAACTCAGTAAAGGTTGCGGCCAGTTCCGCATCTTCTGTTTGTGCTTTAAGCGCTTGTGCCCAGTACATTGCCAGATAAAAATGACTGCCGCGGTTATCAAGCTGACCCGCTTTACGTGAAGGCGACTTGTTATTGTCCAAGAACTGACCTATGGCCTCATCAAGTGCTTTTGCCAGCACCATCGCCTTAGCGTTACCTGTGTTTTGACTTAAATGCTCAAGAGAAGCACCTAAAGCCAAAAACTCACCTAATGAATCCCAGCGTAAGTGCCCTTCTTTCTCTACTTGCTGAACGTGCTTGGGCGCGCTTCCACCCGCGCCGGTTTCGAAAAGACCGCCGCCGTTCATTAACGGAACGATAGACAGCATTTTCGCGCTGGTGCCTAATTCAAGGATCGGGAATAAGTCAGTCAGGTAATCACGTAATACGTTGCCCGTGACAGAAATCGTATCTTTACCCTCTTTAATACGGGTCAGAGAGAAACGAGTCGCTTCTTTTGGAGACATGATATGCAGCTCAAGGCCGTTTGTATCATGTTCTTTCAGATATTCCTCTACCTTAGCGATTAACCGCGCGTCGTGAGCACGGTTTTTATCTAACCAGAACACCGCCGGCGTGTCAGTTAAACGAGCACGGTTTACGGCTAACTTAACCCAGTCACGAACCGGAGCGTCTTTAACCTGACACATTCTGAAGATATCGCCCCGCTCAACGTTTTGAGTCATCAGCGTGTTTCCTTCAGCGTCAACCACAGTGACAACACCGGAGTCAGCAATTTCAAATGTTTTATCATGGCTGCCGTATTCTTCAGCCTTTTGAGCCATCAGGCCGACATTAGGAACCGTACCCATAGTCGCGGGATCAAACGCGCCATTTTCGATACAGAATTTCACCGTTTCATCGTAAACACCGGCATAGCTGCGATCCGGGATCATGTATTTGGTATCTTTTTGCTTACTGTCCGGTCCCCACATCCGGCCGCCGGCGCGAATCGCCGCCGGCATAGAAGCGTCAATGATGATGTCACTTGGTACGTGAAGGTTAGTGATGCCCTTGTCTGAATCAACCATTGCAAGCGGCGGACGCATCTCGTAAACCTTTTCGATTTCAGCATTGATTTCGGCCTGCTTGGCGGCCGGCAGGACTTGAATCTTAGCGATTACGTCTCCGAAACCGTTGCCGGCGTCAATACCCAGCTCGTCAAATTCGGCGGCGAACTTTTCAAATACAGGCTTGTAGAAAGCTTTAACCGCATGACCAAAGAAGATTGGATCTGATACTTTCATCATGGTCGCTTTAAGGTGCAGTGAAAGTAATACGTCTTCTTGTTTTGCTTTTTCAATTTCAGACTCAAAGAAGCTTACCAGCGCTTTTTGGCTCATTACCGCGGAATCAATCACTTCACCGGCAAGTAACTTGATACCTGATTTAAGAGTATGCTCAGAGCCGTCATTACGGGTCAGAATGATATCCGCGGCAGTTTCATTAGCGACAGTAACTGATTGTTCTGTGCTGAAGTAGTCACCCTCAGCCATATGAGCGACATGAGACTTGGAATCCGCGGACCAGGCGCCCATTGAGTGCGGGTTTTTCTTAGCGTAATTTTTTACCGCGTTCGGCGCGCGGCGATCAGAGTTACCCTCACGCAGTACCGGGTTTACCGCACTGCCTTTTACTTTGTCATAAGCCGCTTTAACCGCGGCTTCTTCATCGCTCTTAGGCTCATCAGGGTAGTCAGGCAGTTTGTAACCCTTAGCCTGAAGCTCTGTTATACAAGCTTTTAACTGCGGAATTGAGGCACTGATGTTAGGCAGTTTGATGATATTCGCGTCAGGTGTTTTCGCCATTTCACCTAATTCGGCTAACGCGTCAGAAATACGCTGCTCTTCAGTCAAATACTCAGGGAAAGACGCAATAACACGACCAGACAAAGAAATGTCACGGGTTTCAACATTAACATCCGCCGCGCGAGTAAAACGCTTGATGATTGGTAACAGAGAATACGTCGCTAACGCCGGGGCTTCATCTGTTTCGGTATAGATAATTGCTGGAGTTTTATCTTTCATTTCTCGTCCTGGTTCTAAATAGATATGGATGAATGTTTATTATTTTAAAGGGTGATGTGTATCAAAAGGTAGTTAAAATTGACACATCCGGCCGATTCGGATCCGCATCATAAATGAAATTGTTAATTCATTACAAATTCACATAAACGGCGAAGCTTAGTAAACTGTCAACATATGCAAACAATTCAGAATATAGCGGATATCTTTTGTCGGAAAATAGTTTCAAAAATAGGCTCTTCGTCGTTTAGTGTGGATTTAATGGATTTATTTCTGAGATAATAAACCCAGTTTTGCAGTCAAGAGTTGGAAGTAAATACATGGATGGAAATCAAGTTTTGATGCTCGGTCTTGGTATAGAAGCGCCTTGGAAGTTGGTTAACCAACACCTGGATATATCAGCCTCACCTAATGAACTTGTTCTCGAAATTGAAGCTGAACGAGGAAGCTTGTATCCCTGCCCGACTTGCTCAAAAGCTTGTCCGGCACATGACTTTAAATCGCTGACTTGGCGTCATCTCAATTTCTTTCAGCATCACTGTTATATCAAAGCAAACGTCCCGAGAACTCGATGTGCTGAGCATGGCGTTAAGCGTGTCAATGTCCCTTGGGCGAGAGCGGGTAGTAAATTCACGTTATTGTTCGAACAATCTGTATTGGTACTGGCTCGTGAAATGCCGGTTAAGGCATGTGCTGAATATGTTGGAATTCGTGACAAACGTATTTGGCGCATCATCAAACACTACGTCAGCAAGGCATTAGCATTGATGGACTTGTCAGCACTTAAAGCTATTGGATTCGATGAAACGGCGGCTAAACGTGGCCACAACTATGTTACTGTTTTCATTGATATGGACAAGAAAGACAAGCCTGTTGTGTTCGCTACGCCCGGAAAAGGTAAGGAAACCGTTAAGCGATTTAAGTCCTTTCTGACAGAGCATCAAGGCAAAGCAGATAATGTACTTGAAGTCGTGTGTGATATGTCAAGAGCCTTTCTGTCAGCAACAGAGGAAGAGTTCCCGGATGCTAACGTAACGGTTGATTGGTTCCATGTTGTGCAACTGTTTACTAAAGCGGTTGATGAAGTACGTAAAACGGAGAGAAAAATCCAACCGCATCCAAAGAGCCTGCGCTGGGCAGTACTAAAAAATGCAGATGGCTCATTTACTGAGAAACAAAAAGAAGCACTTGCAGAGCTAGAATCCAGCGACCTGAATACAGCAACAGCTTGGCGGATTAAGGAACAACTTAGGTGGATACGTCAAGCTGAAACCGCTCATGCTGCACGCTGGAGGCTGACGTATTTCATTAATTTTGCAAAAGAGCAGTTGGGTGATATTGAGATGTTAGAACCCGTTCGAAAAGCACTTGCAACTGTGGAAAGGCATGCAGAGAGAATTTTACAGCGCTGGTCATCCACTTATACGAATGCTCGTATGGAAGGTTTAAATAGTCTATTTCAAGCGGCTAGAGCACGAGCCAGAGGGTATCGTAATACAGGAACATTTATTACCATGATTTTTATGGAGGGCGTTCAAAATTCTGTGTCAGCCTAAATTCTAAATTTCTAATACGTTATCCAATCTGCCTTCAAAATGGATTGCAAATTGTGACAATGCTAGCCTCCAATTTTGGACTGGCATTGTCCACTTTTTAGAGGCATTCAATATTCCCGCATAAAGCAATTTTAGCAAGCTGTTTTCATTTGGAAATGCCCCTTTTGTTTTGGTGAGTTTCCTAAACTGGCGATGTACGGCTTCAATCGCATTGGTCGTGTAAATCACTCGACGTACATATTCTGGATATTTGAAGTAAACGGACAAGTTCTCCCACTTTCTGCGCCAAGAGTCGATAACGATTGGATACTGGCTACCCCATTTGTTTTCCAGCTCATCTAAAGCCGTTTCAGCAGCCGATTTACTTGTCGCTCTGTAAACCGGCTTTAAATCAGCCATAAACGCCTTTTGATGCTTAGATGCCACATACTTCATTGAGTTGCGTACCTGATGAATTACGCAAAGCTGAACTTCTGTCTCCGGGTAAATGCTGGCAATAGCTTCAGGAAAACCGTTTAACCCGTCAACACAAGCAATTAAGATATCCTTAACACCACGATTATGAAGATCGGTCAGTACCGAAAGCCAATAATTAGCACCTTCTGACTCTGAAAGATACAGGCCAAGTAACTCTTTCTTACCTTCGAGATTAACGCCTAGAATCGTGTAAATAGCCTTACTGACATAGCGACCATTGTCTTTGACTTTATAGTGAATCGCATCCAGCCAAATAATTGGATAGACCTCGTCTAAACTGCGTTGCTGCCATTCTTTGAGCTGAGGAATAAGCTGATCGGTCACAGCCGTCAAACTGGCTTCTGAAAGCTCTAAACCATACAAATCAGCCACATGAGATTTGATATCACGATAACTCATACCCATTGAAAACATTGACAAAATCTTACGATCAATTTCATCAGAGAGCTTAGTTTGATTTTTTTTGACAAGCTGAGGCTCAAAGTTGCCGGCTCTGTCTCTTGGCGTTTCTAACTCAAATTCGCCAACTGAAGATTTAACGGTTTTTTTACTAAAACCATTTCTTCGATTGGGCTCAAGATCTGAGTCTAAATGTTGATCAAGTTCTGCTTTAAGCGCTGCTTCTGTTAGTTGTTTGATTAAAGGGGTGAGAACACCATCCGCACCAGTTAAACCTTTACCTGATTGAAGTTGTTCTAAAGCTTTATTGAAATCGAAATTTTGAGTCATTATGTCATTCCTGTTTTTGACATTTTACCGAAATGACACAGATTTCTAAACACTACATTTTTATGATTGCTAGCCCTGTATCAGATCTACTCAAATCCATATGAAACGACGAAGAGCCCAAAAATAGAGTAAAACGCCAGCGGAATATGACTATGCGTTCATCTGTCAGACACAACACCTCAAGATTTAACAAACAACAGAAAAAAACCATTTCCCCGGAAGACAGAAAGCTGATTTTGTTCAACAAACCTTTTGATGTGCTCTGCCAGTTTTCTGATGATGACGGACGTAAAACGCTCAGAGATTACATTCCTGTCAAAGGTGTATATGCCGCCGGTCGTTTAGACCGTGATAGTGAAGGCTTATTATTACTGACTAACGACGGTAAGCTTCAAGCTGAACTGACCCGGCCAAATAAAAAAACATACAAAACTTACTGGGTTCAGGTAGAGGGTGTTCCGGCAGAATCAGATTTAGATAAACTCAGAAATGGTGTTGAGTTAAGGGACGGCATGACACTTCCGGCAAAAGTCACATTCATCGGTGAGCCCGAGGTCTGGGAAAGAGTGCCGCCGATCAGAGAGCGTAAAAATAAACCGACACAATGGTTAGAAATCTCGGTATGCGAAGGCCGAAACCGTCAGGTCAGAAGAATGACCGCACACATCGGTTACCCTACGTTAAGGTTGATACGCTATAGTATAGGGAAATACACGTTAGATCATAACGCTAAACGAATCGAGCCCGGCCGGTATGCCGAGTTAACGTCAACACTGTAAGCACAGAGGTAAATCAATGACTGAACGTTTCAAACCCAATATTACAGTCGCAGGAATTGTCGCGTGGAATGACAAATTACTTATGGTTGAAGAAATTGTCGGCGGGCAGACCGTTTATAACCAGCCCGCGGGACATCTGGAAGAGTTTGAAGGTTTAGTCAAAGCTTGTGAGCGAGAAATTATGGAAGAGACAGGTATCGCCACTAAGGCTTTGTCTCTCACCAGCATTGATCAATACCAAGCCGCTGAAAGCTTACAGTTTCTGAGATTTACCTTTCACTGCATCGTCAACCAGTACGGTATGACTATTGATCCGCCGGTGACCAAACCCGGAGACCCCAAAATCGCGGCCGCTCACTGGATGACATTTGACGAGATCCAGGCACTCGAGTCCCAGCTGCGAAGCCCGTTGATCATAAAAACTTTTAAAGATTATTTTGCAGGCAACAGCACGCCGTTAAAATGTTTATCTGACGATCTTTTATAAACTTGTCTCATAGCCCGAATAGTTAAGCCGTGATAGAATACGGCGCCGATTAAAACTCGGCGTTTCTTTTTGTCGAACCTGCCCTCAGGGATGACATATTGAATCTGCTTTCAGCATTACTGTTTCTAAATTTGGTTTTAAGTATTTATGACATCTGAAAATTCCGCGAATCATGATAAAAAAGTCATCGTCGGCATGTCCGGCGGTGTGGACTCTTCTGTTTCCGCTTATTTGCTTCTTCAGCAAGGTTACCAGGTTGAAGGTCTTTTCATGAAAAACTGGGAAGAGGATGATACCGACGAATATTGCGCGGCGGCGGAAGACTTAAAAGACGCTCAGGCCGTATGTGATAAGTTAGGAGTCAAACTGCACACGGTAAACTTTGCCTCTGAATACTGGGACAACGTATTTGAATACTTCCTTGCCGAATACAAGGCGGGACGTACTCCGAATCCGGATATCATGTGCAACAAAGAAATTAAGTTTAAGGCGTTTTTAGACTTCGCGGATGATATTTTAGACGCTGATTACATTGCCATGGGACACTATGTCCGTCGCGGGGATATTGACGACACAACACAAATGTTACGTGGTGCCGACAGAAACAAAGACCAGAGTTATTTCTTATACACTTTAAGTCATCAGCAAGTGGCCCGCAGTTTATTCCCGTTAGGTGAACTGGAAAAAACGGAGGTAAGAAAGATCGCTCAGGAGCAAGGGCTGGTCACCGCTTCGAAAAAAGACAGTACCGGTATCTGCTTTATCGGTGAACGCAAATTTACTGATTTCCTGGCCAACTACCTACCCGCTCAACCCGGCGATATTGAAACCGCGGATGGTGACGTAATCGCTCAACACCAGGGTCTGATGTACCACACTTTAGGTCAGCGAAAAGGTTTAGGCATCGGCGGCCTGAAAAACAGCAGTGATGATCCGTGGTACGTCGTTGATAAGGATCTGAAGCGAAACGTGCTTATTATCGCTCAAGGCGGTAACCACCCTCGCCTGATGTCATCCGGCATGAAAGTAAATCAGCTGCACTGGGTTGACAGAAAAGGTCCGCGGAACGGCTCAAAAATCACCGTAAAAACTCGTTACCGTCAGTCTGACGTGGCTTGCTGTATCAATTACGTTGACGACGAAACCATTCGCGTCATTTTTGATGAGCCTGTGGCGGCGGTAACTCCCGGACAGTCCGCCGTTTTTTATGATGGCGAGGTTTGTCTCGGCGGCGGAATTATCGATGAGTTGATTAGGGACTAGCTCATGGATCAACAGCAACAGCAAAAAGCCATGGCGCTCGCGGGAATACTGAACGCGCTTTCACTGGTACAGAAAGCGGCTCGCACCGGCGAATTGGACAAAGAGGCCGCTAAGGCGTGCCTCAATAGCATTACCGTGACCAATCCCGGCAACATTGAAGATGTCTACCCTGAAAAATCAGTGCTTGAAAATGGTTATAAACTGACTTTTCAGCAACTTGACGATTCCGGTAACAAAGACATCGAAATCACCCGTTACTTAGTCGCTATATTATCACTTGAGCGTAAGTTAGTTAAGTCAGGCAATATGTCAGAAATGGCGGATCGTATCAGCCGACTGGATCGTCAGCTTGTTCACTTTGATATCACAGATGAGCGGATGATTAAAAATCTGGCCGATATCTATGTCGATCTTATCAGCAATTTAGGCCCGAGAATTATGGTGGCGGGCAAACCTGACATCATCAACCAGACCAGAACCCAGGAGCGGGTCCGGGCTTTTTTACTCGCGGCGATCCGCAGCGCCGTTCTGTGGCGTCAGCTTGGCGGTAAACGAAGAGAATTAGTGTTTCGACGTAGAAAACTCGTTGAAGCAGCAAGATACAACTTAAAAAATTTATAAACAAAAAGGTAAGCAGCCGGCGATAATTTTTTTAAAATTATGGTTTGCATCTTAAATACCCTGCTAAAAATAAAAGTTCATCAAGGAGCTTATAATGGAACTTTCCGCGCTAACCGCTATCTCTCCCGTAGACGGTCGTTATGGTAATAAAACTTCAGATCTCAGAGAGATTTTCAGCGAGTTCGGTCTTACGAAGTATCGTGTTCAAGTTGAAATTAACTGGTTAAAGCTACTGGCCGATTGTGACGGTATCGAAGAAGTACCCGCGCTAAGTTCAGAGGCGGCTGCTCTGTTAGACAGTATTAAGGATAACTTTACCGCTGAACATGCCTTACGGGTTAAAGAAATTGAGCGTACCACCAACCATGACGTAAAAGCCGTTGAGTACTTCATCAAAGAGCGGTTCGCGGATAACGCTGAATTAAACGCCATCAGTGAATTCGTTCATTTCGCCTGTACTTCTGAAGATATCAATAATCTTTCGCACGGGCTGATGCTCAAAGAAGCGAGGGAGCAAATCGTCGTTCCCTGCTGCGAAAAAGTCATCGCCGCGATTAAAGGGTTAGCTCAGGAAACCCGCGGCGTTCCGTTAATGTCACGGACTCACGGCCAGCCCGCTTCACCTTCGACTTTAGGTAAAGAAATGGCTAACGTTGTCGTTCGTATGGAACGTCAGTTGAAACAAATCAAAGCCATTGAGTTAATGGGTAAAATTAACGGCGCGGTCGGTAACTATAATGCTCATCTTTGCGCGTATCCGGACATTAACTGGCACGAGCTTTCTGAAAAGTTTGTTACCGGCCTGGGGCTTGAGTGGAACGCTTACACGACTCAGATTGAGCCACACGATTATATCGCTGAGTTATTTGACGCCGTCGCGCGCTTCAATACCATCCTGATTGATTTTGATCGTGATATCTGGGGTTACATCGCGCTGGGTCACTTTAAACAACGTACCGTCGCCGGCGAGATCGGCTCTTCGACCATGCCGCATAAAGTTAACCCGATTGATTTCGAAAACTCAGAGGGTAACTTAGGTATCGCTAACGCCTTAATGCGGCACTTAGCCGCTAAACTGCCTGTATCCCGCTGGCAGCGTGACCTGACTGACTCAACGGTATTAAGAAACTTAGGCGTCGGTATCGCCCATTCCGTTATCGCTTATCAGGCGAGCTTAAAAGGCGTCAGCAAACTTCAGGTTAACGAGGAGCGCTTACGTAATGAGCTTGACCAGAACTGGGAAGTGCTCGCGGAACCCGTGCAAACGGTTATGCGCCGTTACGGTATTGAAAAGCCATATGAGAAGCTCAAAGAGTTAACCCGCGGTAAACGTATTGACGGTGAGCAGTTAGCAAGCTTCATTGACGGTCTTGAGTTACCGGATGAAGCCAAAACCGAACTGAAGAAAATGACTCCGGCTAATTATACCGGCCGCGCGCAAAGATTCGTTGATGAGTTATTTTAATAACTCATCCGACAATGAGGATTATTTTTGCTTTGAAATTTCATTTGCGGAGTCTTATCCGCGGCTCTTAAGGCTCTTAAATTTTTCAGATAATCCGGCAGAACGTCTCTGATATATTGAATTTTGTGACATTCAAGTGAAATACCTGACTTTTCTGCCGGTATAGTAAGCGTTGTGCCGTATTCCTTTTTAGTTGTTTTTCGATTAAAAACCGTAAGAGGATCCGCGGTTACGGCGAAAGTTAACGCCCGGTTGTTTTGATCACGTGCCCTTGCCACTAATCCGTGTTTTCTTACATAGTTATCAATTACGGAATTATTCACATCCGGCGGATTAAAAGTAACCGAATAACAACCCGTTAATTTGGCCGCGGCGATGGATAATCCGCCCCCTAGAGAATGTCCTACACAAATGACATTATCAGTGCCGGCCTTAGTGGTTAGTTCGGATACCAGTTTCATTGCATTATCATAAGGCATTGAATTCATTCCTATGAAATGTTTCACACTTGCTGTGGCGCCTTGCATGTTAGTAGTACCCCCGAATGACACGACGTACTTTTTACTGTCAGTATTGAAGAAAATGAGGTAAGTGAAATCCGATTTTGATTTGATTTGCGGGATATCTATAAATTTCAGTCCGGTGCTCGTAGACCTGTCAGCGTTAAATTCCACTTTTAGATAACCGGAACCGCTTCGTTTTATATATTCATTTTTGCAATAGCTGTTATAACTTACATATTCATTTTCGTAATAGCTGTTATAAGCAAGATCAGCGAACGTTAATATGTCATGATCCGAAAAGACATCAAGCAGATGTTTCTGTCTACCTGCCGCTGAAACTGCGTATTCAGGCTTTTTACCAGCCGCGGGTGAAGAGGCTCCGTCATGATGAAATTTCGCCGCTCCGTAAGAAGCCGGTGTCTCAATAATTACAAAACCATCATCCGGTTCGTCAATGCCTCCGGTAGCGTCCTCCACGGTTTTAGATTTGACAATTTCGCTATCATCAATAACCACACTATCAGATTCGCAAGTTGAAAACTTGACTGAAATCATAGAAGAACTCCTTACCTGACTGACTTACATAGTATAATTTTATCAGCAGCGGGATTCTTTTCATTAATCATTAAGAATAATAAATGTAAAAACAACAGACTGAGCAATATCACGGCCGGCAGACGGATGTTCATAAACTAAATTTAATCTGTAATTCCTTTATATAATTGAAACGCATTTAGGTTTTAAATTATTTTAAAAATCGATCTTCATCCGATTAGTTGCTAGAATTTATAAAAAACTTTTCCCGGACGGATGTGAATTGGTGGAAAAAAGCTCCAGTACAGATCATGAGGCCGTTATACTTTGCCACTCTTGTGATGTGGCGGTATCTAAGCGGGCACTACCCTCAAATGTAAGAGCGTTGTGCCCTCGTTGTCATACCGAGCTATATCACGCCCCTTTTTGCACCGTCAGTGGTATCTTAGCGCTTTGCGTTACCGCCCTTCTCTTGTTTATACCCGCTAATTATTTTCCGATTTTAGAATTACGCTTTTTAGGCAGTATTAGATCTTCCACTGTATTTGATGGCGCTTTAACCGTAATAGAGCAGGGTTACTATGTTGTCGGAGCCGCTGTGATTTCGGCAGCGATTATCGCGCCTCTTTTGTTTATTTTATCGGTTTTAGTTCAGACACTGATTCTGAAGTTCGGGATCCGTAATCGTGTTTACCGCAACATATTAAAACTTTTATTGAAACAACACGGTTTTATAAACCAATTTTCAATGCCTGAAATCTATGTCATCAGTATCTTAGTGACGTATTTTAATCTCGGTGATTTCGCTGACGTTACCTTCGGAGTCGGTTCTTTTTGCTACGCCATGCTATTTATCGCAATGATTTTCCTGCAGCGCGAATACGACATCGAGCATATGTGGAGTCAGCTGCATGACTAAATCCAGACAATACATTCAAGGACGCGACCTTAATCTGGTCATTTGCCACACCTGTAAAAAAGTTTGTGATATCGGACTTGTTGAATGCGACAGATGCGGTACGCCTTTGAGAAACCGTGATCACTCAAGTCTGCAGAAAGCCTGGGCACTGCTGATTACCGCCGCAATCATGTTGATTCCCGCCAACTATTACCCTATCAGCATTATCACAAAACAAGGCGCGGAGTCTGAGGACACTATTTTTTCAGGGATCCTGCACACCATCGATTCCGGCATGTTCCCGATCGCCGTTATTTTGTTTATCGCGAGTATCCTCGTGCCCTGGCTGAAAATTTTAGGCTTAATCACTTACCTTTCAGCCATCAGCTTTAACCTGCCCCTTTCAAAAAGAGTTCTTATGAAAGGCTTTCATGTCATTGAATGGATCGGACGCTGGTCTATGCTGGATCTATGCGTGATTTCTTTAACCGTTGCTTTAGTGAATATGGGGCAACTGCTTGACGCCCGCGCGGGGCCGGCGGCCACGCCATTTGCCCTGGTAATTTTATTCACTCAGCTGGCCGCCAAAGTGCTGGATACGCGTTTGTTGTGGGACAAACTGGAAACGGAACATGATTCAAAGCGAAACACCTAAGATTGTTAAAAAGAAGCTTTTCTCACCGATATGGCTTTTACCCGCTGTCGCCCTCATTTTGGGATTGTGGTTATTAGTCAAAGGAATTAAGGATGCGGGTGTCGAGATCACCATTCATTTTCCTAATGCTACAGGTATTGAAATCGGTAAAACCCTCGTTAAATACCAGGGGGTTAATGTAGGTAAAGTTACTGACATTGAAATCGACAACTCATTGCAAGGCGTGGTTGTTACTGTCAATATGAACTACCGCGGTGAGCCCTTCTTAAACGAAAACACGCAATTCTGGCTGGTCAGCCCGAAAGCGAGTATCACCAAGATTGAAGGCTTAGATACCCTATTCTCAGGTAATTATATCGCCATTAAACCGGGTGACGGTGCCAGAAAGTTAAAATTTGAGGCCAGCCTGGAAGCGCCGCCGATCATGCCGGCGAGTGAGGGTATGCTGTTAACTTTATATGCCGAGAAACTCGGTTCTATAGATATCGGCTCTCATATTTTCTATCGTCAGATCCCGGTCGGAAATGTCGTAAGTTTCAGACTTGACCAATCAGATCTGGTAGCTATAAGTGTTTTCATTCAAAAGCAATACGCCTATTTAGTGAAAGAAAACAGCCGTTTCTGGAATGCGTCCGGCGTAAAATTTCACGCTTCACTTTCCGGCGTGAAAGTACAGGCTGAAAGTTTAGCGTCTATTATCGCGGGCGGAATCAACTTTGACTCACCGAAAGGTGATAAGCCGGCCCGATCGGGTGAGACATACACCTTATTCGATTCTGAGGCCGAAGCAAACGGCGGAACAAATATCACGCTCGCCGCCGATACTCTGGATTTTGTAAGTGTCGGCGCCTCAATTCAGTATCGCGGCCTGAAGATAGGCAAAGTTACAGATACCGCATTAAAGGGCAGGCAGGTTGAAATTAAAGCTGAAATTTTCAGAAAATACGCTAAGCTGCTGACAGTTGGTTCAAAGTTTTGGACTGAAGGCGCGCATTTGGGCTTAGACGGCATCAGGCACGCGTCTCGTTTGATTACAGGTTCAGTGATTAACTTTTTACCGGGACAGGGAAAAGTGAACACTTCTTTTAAATTGCTCAACGACGCTCCTGAGACCGCCGCAAAGCCGGGCTACAAATTCACGATCAGCGGCGCTGAAAACTACGGTTTCAAAAGCGGCTCGCAAATCAAATACCTCAATATTAAGATTGGTGAAATTAAAGACGTTCAGTTAACAAAAGATCTTTCTCAGGTGATCATGAACGCTGAAATTTCACCCGAGTTCAGGTCGCTGATCAATGATGATAATTATTTTGTACCTGTACCGGCTCTTGATATCAATGCCGGCTTAACCGGGGTCTCGGTAAAAACCGGTGACTTAGCCGGCGCCCTGAGCGGCGCGATAGCGTTAGTCGGTAACAAATCCAGCCGGGCCCCCTCGACAACAATGAGTTTGTTTAAGTCAAAGGATATCGCCGCGCAAAAGCTTATCGCCGAAAACTCAGTCAAGTATCAATTAGCTTCGACCAGTGGTTACGGGCTGGAAACCGGCGCCGCCGTTTTCTACAAGAACATGAGGATCGGGCAGGTGGCGTCGGTCAGCTGGTTAGCGCGAGCCGACCGATTTAAAATTGATCTGCTGATTAACAATAAGTATCAGAAGCTGCTTAATAACAGAAGTGTTTTCTGGCGTAATCAAGCCGCCAGTGTTGACGCGAGCCTTTCCGGAATTAAAGTTGATATCGCTCCGCTGGAGGGACTGTTAAAAAGCAGCATCAACTTAGGGCTCTTAGATAAACCCTTATCTGAGCCGAACACCCTGCTTTTTGACTCAAAGCGGCTTGCGCTCATTCAGGCGAAACCTATCAGCATAACGTTTTCCGCTAAATCAGGTTTAAAAGCTAATTCAGCCATTAAATATCAAGGCTATGAAGTCGGAAAAGTGACCCGTGTAAAACTCAATCAGGATTTAGACACGCTGACGGCAACCGCTTATTTAGAAAACCGTTACGCTGAATACTTCACCAGAAGCGACTCGCGATACTCAATTGTTGACGCGCAGGTTTCGCTCGCGGGTATTAAAGCTCCGGAAACGTTATTAACCGGTCCGTACGTTAACGTTTTACCCGGTGTGAGCAGAAAACATACCTCGGTATTTAAAGGCACGCTGGAACAAAAGCCGTTTTCCGATGTCGCGAAAGACTCGATAAACCTGGTATTAACCAAATCGGAGTTAGGCTCAGTCACCACGGCGACCCGGATCTTTTATCGCGGAATTCCGATTGGAAAAGTCGAAGCTTTTCAGTTAACTCCGGCCGGCGATAAAGTTGAGATCCAAGCCTGCATTGAAAATAAGTTCGCTAGATATGTGAACACCTCAAGTCGGTTCTGGGAGCGTTCAGGGATTAAAGTTGACGCGGGGCTTTTCTCAGGCATTAAGGTTGATACGGGTTCATTAGAAAATGTTCTGATTGGCGGTATTGCTGTCGTCACCAGAGATAAAACGAATGCCGGTAACCGGTTGCGAAATGACGCGAGTTTTACGTTGCATCAATCGGCGAACGATAAATGGAATAATTGGGCGCCTAAGCAGTAGGCCGGTTTTTGTAGTTGCGATGAAAAGCTATTTAATGTCACACCAGTGACTTTTTGACGCTAAGCATTATACCGGCCGACAATCAATAGTGATCGCTCAGCAAGCGCTAAAGGCTTCAGAGCAAGGGGGAGTTTGTCGGCGGCCGAGCTCAATCACAAAATTGTCTCGGCGTGGAACCGCTATGCCTTCATCAATTTCACTTGTATTTTGACCGATAACATAACTCTGAGCGGATCACATTTGAACGCGGATTAGTATTAGAAACTGTTCCGAAATAACTTACCGATTTGTTACTGCTTAACATTGCCAATATCAAGGCACGAAGAATGAAGTTCAGTCACTCTGAACGAAGTCACGACAGTTTGTATGTCGGTCATGACTACAACACCTCGCTTTCCGCGACTTATAAGCCGAAAATAAACGACAGCAAAACAGGGAAGGTGTTTGGGACAGTTTCTAACAGTTCTGCCTAAAAGCAGCTTTAAAAGCTGCTTGTGAATATAAAATCACTCAGATATTTTAAAATTAAAATGACGGTAGGCTCTCTGAGTCGCGATACGTCCGCGGTGGGTACGCTGGATAAAACCCTGCTGAATCAAGAAAGGCTCTAACACATCTTCGATGGTTTCACGCTCCTCACCGATTGCGGCGGCAAGGTTATCTAATCCGACCGGGCCACCGTCAAATTTCTCGATAATGGCCAGCAGCAGTTTTCTGTCCATGTAATCAAAACCTTCACTATCAACATCAAGTGAATCCAGCGCTGTTGATGATGTTGACTGAGTGATACGGCCGTCATGCCTCACTTCGGCGTAGTCCCGCACACGACGCAATAAACGGTTAGCGATACGCGGCGTGCCGCGGGAACGTTTGGCGATTTCAAGCGCCCCTTCCGGTTCGATATCCAGTCCCATAACACCCGCGCTTCTCGCTACGATGGTCGCAAGATCCCGGTTGTTATAAAACTCCAGACGAAGCGGAATACCAAAACGGGCGCGTAACGGTGAGGTTAAAGCCCCCGCTCTGGTTGTGGCTCCGACAAGGGTAAACGGCGGCAAATCCAGTTTAATCGAACGCGCCGCCGGCCCCTCACCTATCATAATATCAAGCTGGTAGTCTTCCATCGCCGGATAGAGCACTTCTTCAACCACGGGACTTAAACGATGGATCTCGTCGATAAACAACACATCGCCCTGTTCAAGGTTAGTTAACAAGGCGGCTAAATCACCCGCCTTTTCTAAAACCGGACCTGACGTTGATTTAATATTTACGCCCATCTCATTAGCCGCGATAATGGCTAAGGTAGTTTTACCTAAACCCGGCGGGCCGTAAATCAGTATATGATCAAGGGCTTCTTTTCGCTTTTTAGCGGCCTGAATAAAAACTTGCAGCTGATCACAGATATCATCCTGACCGGTGTAATCCGCCAGCATTTTTGGCCGCATAGCGCGGTCTATCGCTTCTTCCTTCGGCTCTGTCCGCGGGGTTATTAATCGATCGGCTTCAATCATTTTCTTTTGTCCTTAACTTAACAATTAAAGCATTGACTTTAAAGCGGCCTTAATCAGGGTCTGTGAGTCAACACCGTCCCGATAAACGGCGGTGACGGCTTTACCGGCTTGCGCGGGCTTGTAACCAAGCGCCAGTAAGGCGGCGACAGCGTCTTCCTCAGCAGTATTAACTTCCGCGTAATCGGCTTTAAGCACAAACTCTCGCTCACCGCACTGAGAAGCTTCCATCAAACTCTTAAGCTTATCACGCATCTCAACCAGTAAACGCTCGGCGGTTTTCTTACCCACCCCCGGAAGTTTGACCAGAGTCGCGACGTCATCACGCTCGACACAGGCGACAAATTCAGACGCCGTCATGCCCGAAAGAATCGTCAGAGCCAACTTAGGGCCGACGCCATTGGTTTTAATCAGAAGACGAAATAAAGCGCGTTCCTGCTTAGTGGTAAAGCCGTACAAAAGCTGCGCGTCTTCACGCACGACAAAGTGGGTAAATAACGCTACGTTTTCATTCAGCTCAGGCAGCTCATAAAAGCAGGTTAAAGGAACCTGAAGCTCATAACCCACTCCTTGCACGTCAATTAAAATTTCAGGCGCTTGTTTTTCAATTAAGGTTCCCGCAATTCTGGCTATCATTTATATCTTCCGTATGTTCTTGATTTTGCCTGCCCTGACATCGCAGCCAGACTCTGTATTGTGTGATAATGGCATAAAGCGACGCCTAACGCATCCGCCGCGTCGGCCTGCGGCGCGGCGGGCAGCTTCAAAAGATGCTGTACCATGTGCTGAACCTGCTCTTTTTTTGCCCGCCCGGTTCCGACCACGGCATTTTTAATTTGCGTGGCGGAATATTCCGCGACGGGTAAATCAGAATGAGTAGCGGCAACAATCGCGGCGCCTCTCGCTTGCCCGAGCTTAAGAGCTGAATCGGCATTTTTAGCCATAAAAACGCGTTCAACGGCAAATTGTCCGGGCTGGTATTGCCTGATAACTTCTGACAAACCGTCAAAAATGATTTTCAGTCGTTGTGATAAATCGTCACCGCCGGTGCGAATACATCCGCTACCTAAATATGTCTGTCGCCGGCCGGCGCACTCTATAACTCCGTAACCTGTAATCCGAGAGCCCGGATCGACGCCTAAAATAACTGGCATACCTTGCCTTATTAACTGATTTAACCTAATTGTTCCATGATTTCATCTGCGATTTCAGCATTATGATAGACTTCCTGCACATCATCATGTTCTTCAAGCATATCAATTAAGCGGATAAATTTTGCCGCCGTGTCCGCGTCTAATTCGGCTTTTGTCGAGGCGGTTTGCGCGATTTCATCATGAGCGGCCTCAAAACCGGCTGCTTTCAGCGCATCTTTAATATCATAGAAATCCGCGGGCGTTGTAATAACATCGATACTTGAATCATCACGGGTAACCACATCTTCCGCGCCGGCCTCAAGCGCGGCGTCCATTAACGCGTCTTCATCAGCGCCCGGCGCAAATGAAATAATACCTTGTTCAGTAAACAAATAAGATACCGAGCCGTCCGTGCCCAGATTACCGCCGGACTTATTAAATGCGTGACGAACGCCGGTCACGGTACGATTACGGTTATCCGTCATGGTTTCCACCATTACCGCCGTACCGCCCGGGCCGTAACCTTCATAAAAGATGACTTCCAGTCGCTGCCCTTCAAGCTCACCGGCGCCGCGTTTGATGGCGCGCTCCATGGTATCGCGAGTCATGTTAGCGCCGAGCGCTTTATCCATCGCGGAGCGTAAACGAGGATTAGAATCGGGATCCGAGCCGCTTTCTCTCGCCGCGACTGTCAACTCACGAATCAGCTTAGTGAAGATTTTTCCTCGCTTCGCATCCTGCGCCGCTTTACGGTGCCGAATGTTAGCCCATTTACTATGTCCGGCCATACAAACCTCCTGACGGAATTTTTATAAATTTTAACTTAGCTTAATCCATTAAAAAAACACCGAGGCAAAGACCCCGGTATTTAATGAAATGAAGTCAGCTTTACTCTGCTCCGGTTTCTTTGGCAAGGGTTTCAATACCGAGTTCTTTCAATTGTTCAGGGTTAGCAAAGCCCGGAGCATCGGTTAACGGGCAAGCCGCTGTGGTCGTTTTCGGGAACGCCATTACATCGCGAATCGATTGAGCGCCGGTCATTAACATGACGATACGGTCAAGACCAAATGCTAAACCCGCGTGCGGAGGCGTACCGTAGCGTAACGCTTCGAGTAAGAATCCGAATTTTTCTTTCGCTTCTTCATCAGAAATACCGAGAATCCGGAATACCGCGGCCTGCATTTCAGCGTCATGAATCCGCACTGAACCGCCGCCGAGTTCACAGCCGTTAAGCACCATATCATAAGCGTCAGATACCTGACTGGCTGGATCCGCCTCTAACTGCTCCGCGGTAATGCCGCGCGGAGCGGTAAACGGATGGTGAACGGCGTGAAGACTGCCGTTGTGTTTTTCAAACATCGGGAAATCAACGACCCAGAGCGGTTTCCACTCACCTTGAAGCAAATCAAAATCTTCACCCGCTTTCAAACGAAGCGCGCCCATCGCTTCAGCCACTGTGGTTGTGTTGCCGGCGCCAAATAGAATGATGTCGCCGGCCCGGGCCAGAGTGCGCTCAACGACGGCTTGAACAATATCTTCAGATAAAAACTTAAGAATCGGCGATTGAATCCCCTCCGCTCCCGCATCCGGGTCATTCACTTTCATCCACGCCAGACCTTTAGCGCCGTAGATACCAACGTATTTAGCGTACTCATCAATTTGCTTACGGGATAATTTAGCCCCCGCCGGAATACGAAGTGCCGTTACACGACCTTGCGGATCATTCGCCGGAACTTTAAACACGGCAAATTCGACGTCTTTAACTAGATCCGCGATATCAACCAATTCAAGCGGATTGCGCAGGTCAGGCTTATCAGAACCAAATCGACGCATCGCTTCTTCGTAGCTCATGCGGGGAAACTCGCCTAAATCGACGTTAAGAAGTTCTGAAAAAAGCTTACGAACCATGTCTTCCGTTTTCGCCATTACTTGCCCGGATGACATAAAAGAAGTCTCGATATCGATTTGAGTAAATTCAGGCTGACGATCGGCGCGTAAATCTTCATCACGGAAACATTTTACGATCTGATAATAACGGTCGAAACCTGACATCATAAGTAACTGCTTGAAGATCTGCGGAGACTGAGGCAACGCGAAGAACCGGCCTTTATAAGTACGGCTGGGAACAAGGTAATCACGGGCGCCTTCCGGCGTAGCCTTAGTGAGGATCGGGGTTTCAATATCTAAGAAGCCATTTTCATCCAGGAAACGACGCACGGCGCCGGTGACTTTAGAGCGGAAAATTAAACGCTCAGTCATTTCCGGGCGGCGAAGATCTAAATAACGGTACTTAAGCCGCGCTTCTTCGCTGTTATTTTGATGATCGTCCATGCTTAACGGCAACGGAGCGGCTTTATTGATAATGGTCAGCTCTTTACCGAGAACTTCGATCTCACCTGTTTTCATGCCTTTGTTAACCTGGCTGTCAGGGCGGGCACGAACAAGACCTTTAACCTGAACGCAGAACTCGGCGCGAAGGCTACTTGCCGCATCAAAAACTTGCGGTAAATCGGGATCATAAACAACCTGAATTAAGCCTTCACGATCCCTTAAGTCTAAGAATACGACGCCGCCAAGATCGCGGCTGCGGTTGACCCAACCTACCAGGGTTACTTCTTGACCGACGTGAGCGATATTCACGTTCCCACAATAATGACTGCGCATCTAATTTTTATCCTTTGAAATGAACTGATACTGAAGGGCGTGCCCTGACAAAGTCAGTCATTATAGTGAAATAATGCCGCTAACCAAAGTAAATATCGGACCGGCCGGCCAATGTTCAATCAAGTTCGCGGGGATTGTGCGATGCAAGCTTTTGATCTTAGCTTGTCATATAGCTGCTTTCCGGATTTTCTTTCGCTACGCGCATCAACTTGTCAGCTTGCCTGAGAAGTTCAATCGGGTTATCCGCGTCCATCGGATAAAATGCGATACCGATACTTGCGGTTACGTGGATATCAGGAACCTGCGCCTCCATGACTCGGTTTAGCGCCGCCAGCGCATTCTCAGCCACTTGACATACGGCGTCAAATTCTTGCGCCCGGTTAAGCACAAGCACAAATTCATCATTGCCGAACCTTGCTAAGGTATCCGACCTTCTTATCGTTCCGGCCAGGGCGTTGGCGACACCTATCAGCAATTTATCCCCGCTTTGATAACCTTTGATTTCATTGACTAATTTAAAGTTATCCAAACCGATGAACATCACCGCAAAGCGAGTCTGCTCGCGGCTGTGGGTTAAAACCGCGCTGGTTAATCTGTCATCAAGCAGTCTGCGGTTAAGTAAACCCGTTAAGTTATCATGAGTATTCAGATATTGAATTCTTTCTTCCACTCGATGACGCTTAACACGTTCTTTTTGAACCTTTCTGTTCATTTGCCAATAAGTGATAAAACTCAGCAGCACGATAGCCAGAATACCTGTCATGTATGAAAACCAGCGGCGATACCTGTAATGCTCACTTAAATTCGCGTCAGGAATCCAACGCAAATAGATCTCCTGTTTTTTACTTTGATCTAACTGAGTTATCGCTATATTCAATAGCGGCACTAACTCTTTGTATTCAGGATTAACGCCGAAGTGACTCTGCTGTGTTGAGATTTCAGGTAAAAGCGACAAATTTAAGTCGTGATAACCTTCATTTTTTACCAATGAAGCTAACGTAATTAATTTATTGATAAAAACATCCGCGTTTCCGTCGACGACCGCCTCGACGCCTGTTTTGGTGTCATCCACTTCTAATATCTTTACAGAAGGCGACTTAGCGATAAGTTTATCTTTGACATCGTAACCTTTTACGACCGCAATTTTTAAAGTTAACAGCTGGTTTAAACTGAACAGTCCCGCGTGTTCAAATCGCGATACAATGGCCCAGGAAGTCGGCCAGTAGGCTCTGGTAAATACGATATCCTTTTCACGAAGATTAGATTTCGCGACACTGCCCGCAATATCAACATCGCCGTTTTTTAAGGCATTGAGTAAAGCGGGCCAGTTATCATAGGCTACCGCTTTAAACCTGAGTTTTAAATGTTCACGAATGTGTTCAATAACTTCATAATTAATACCGTTAAAATTACCTTCGCTGTCCCGGAACTCGACTGGTTTCCAGTTTTTTAAATAGCCCAGCTTAAGTTCCGGCAGCTTATCCAGGTAGTCAATCTGATCAGCGGATAAGCTGAGAATGGTATCAGAAATCAGATGAACCCTATCCGCCGGATTCAACACCCATTTTTTTTCGATATCCGCCAACTTGCTGTAAGCCAGCTGGTTAAATCCTTCGACCAGCTTTCTTTGCAAGCCCGGGTTTTCTTTCTGAATAACGGCATAAATTGGCTCGATGAACTCAATATCCGGAATTTGATAAAACGCTGACCAGATATCTTTTACCACCAGCCTGTGCTGAGCCGAAGCGGCAGGGGCGATAAAACCGTCAAGTTTTCCGTCAGTACAGGCTTGGAGCATGTTATCCGCGTTATCAAACAGCCTGAGTTCCGCTGACGGCAGTCGCTGTTTAATCTTACTGAGGTAACCTGATCCTGAAATCGCGCCGATAAGAAGATTTTCTGTATTCTCAGAAGGCGGCGCTTTCTTTTTACGCAAGAACAAACGATGTTTTACCTGATTGATCTTCCAAGCATTCGCCAGCTTATCATCAGCTGAGAATTCGAAGTGACCAATAACAACCTCTATATCACCTTCTTTCAGGGCTTCAAGTCCTGATTCTCCGTCATAAAAAATAAAATTCACGTCGGTGTCAGCGGATTGTGACCATGCCCGCCAAAGATCGATGTAAAACCCATGCGGAATCGCGTTAGCGCCAACATCAGAGAAAGGTTCATTGTTATTTGGCAACGCCACGCTTATACCGCTTAAATGCTTGCCGAATCCTAACCAACTGTGTTTAATCCGCTGTTGTGTTTCCTGAGACAAACGTTGAAAACCTTCATCAATCATTTTTTTTAAGGACACACTAGATTTGTTCACCGCCGGCTGAAGCGCGGCCTCTGAGATTTTAATTCTGTTCTCGAACGAAAAGAGACTTTCTATGTCATCCTGTCTTGAGCGTTCTCTTAAATAGCCGTCTAATCCGGCGAATATTAAAATCTCACCATCAGCCGCCGCGTCGAGTAATTCAGCCCTGGAGGAAAATTCACGATAACTCGCATCAGATATCACTTTAGAAATAAATGAGTTATGGGCGGAGTCTCTCACGACTCCGATGGTATACCCCTTAAGATCATTTGCGGCTTGAACATGATCGGCTAAACGGTGAACGTATAAATACGTCGCGGCCTCAACTAACGGCTCACTGAAAATAAAATCCGAAGTTCTGGAGGGTGTTTTTGCCATACCCGCGTGTATATCGGCTTTTCCTGTTTTCACCAGCTCAAGGCTCTGAGGCCAGGTTGTCACAACAAATTTTACCGGCTGGCCTGTTGAGTCGCTCCATGCCTTCCATAAGTCGACGAGGTACCCGTCGGCCTTACCCATGTCATTTTTATACTGAAACGGAAAACTGTCCTTGCCGACAGCGATAATCAGAGGAGATTGACCTGAATAGCAGTAAGCTGATGCTAACAAGGTACAACACAGGGATAATAACCGGATAAATGTCTTCAAGGCCGTTCCTTTAAGCGCGCAATCACATGTGAAATAAATGTTGTAAAAATGTATTAGACAAGATTTTCATCCAGAATACCAGCCCTTGTGCTTGCCGGAATCCTTATCAGTCCGATAAAATAGTGATTTATATTTTATTAATTTTTTATCTATGGCTCACTCTAAGGATAAAATCTACGCGCGTCCCCGCTCTAACATCGATAAGTTTAAGTTTGACAGCAATGTAGCCGGTGTATTTGATGACATGATTCGCCGCTCAATCCCTAATTATGAGCAAATTATTTCGACAATCGGTGATATTGCGGCCAAGCGCGCGCAAGAAAATACCCGTCTCTATGATTTAGGATGCTCTCTGGGTAACGCGACAATCAGCATGCGCCGGACAATTACCGCTGACAATGTGAGAATCATCGCCGTGGATAACAGTGAGTCAATGATCCGACGCTGCCGGGAACACATTAACGCCTATCGGAGTAATGTTCCTGTTGACTTAGTCTGCGCGGATATTAATGACATAGAAATTACCGACGCTTCGGTGGTGGTTTTAAACTTCACACTGCAGTTTTTAGAGCCCCGCGCCAGAAAGCAGCTGCTGACTAAAATCTATAAAGGACTTGTCCGCGGCGGTGTACTGGTATTGTCAGAAAAACTTAACTTCGGCAAACCCGCAATTCACCATTTGCTTGACGAACTGCACCTCGATTTCAAAAGAGCTAACGGCTACAGTGAATTAGAAATCAGCCAAAAGCGAACCGCTTTAGAAGATGTGATGCTTACGGAAACCGCTGAGGCGCACATAGCGCGTCTGAATGCATGCGGTTTCTCACAGGCTGATTTGTGGTTCCAGTGTCTCAACTTTGCGTCAATGGTAGCGATTAAATGATTTCTTTTACCTCTTTTTATCAGCAGATTGCTGACTCTAATCTTAATCACTGGTTAGAGACCGTTCCGTCAGTTTTAGGCGACTGGCAGCGCTGTCATAAGCACGGTAATTTACCTAAATGGGAAAAAATATTAAAAAAGCTCAATTACCCGGCGCCTGACACAATCGATTTCAAAAACAGCGTCACCATCGGCACCGGTGAGCAGTTATCAGAGGGTGAAAAAGAAAAATTAGAAAACTTACTGCGGCTTTTCCACCCTTGGAGAAAAGGCCCGTTTGATGTTCACGGCATTCATATTGATACCGAATGGCGCAGTGACTGGAAATGGGATCGGGTCAGTCCTCATATCACGCCGTTAAAAAATCGTACCGTTTTAGACGTCGGCTGCGGCAGCGGTTACCACATGTGGCGTATGCTCGGTGAGAAGGCTAAACGCGTGGTCGGCATTGATCCGTCAAGCTTGTTTTTATGTCAGTTTGAGGCGATCAAACGTCTGACAAACCGCCCTGTCCTGCCGATTCATTTATTACCGTTAGGCATCGAAGAATTACCGCCGCTTGATGCCTTTGATACCGTATTTTCTATGGGCGTGCTTTATCATCGTCGTTCTCCCATCGACCATATTTTCCAATTAAGAGATCAATTGCGTACGGGCGGCGAACTGGTACTGGAAACCTTAGTTGTCGAAGGTGATGAAAACACGGTAATCGTACCGGAAAATCGCTACGCCAAGATGAACAATGTCTGGTTCCTTCCGTCTGTAAAGGCGTTAACCGGATGGTTAGAAAAGTGTGACTTTATCGATGTTCGCTGTGTTGATGTTGATACCACCTCACTGGCTGAGCAGAGAAGAACCGACTGGATGAGAAATGAATCCCTGGTTGATTATCTCGATCCTAATGACATTACGAGAACGATTGAGGGTTACCCCGCCCCGGTGAGAGCGGCCATTATCGCCACCAAAAATGAGCCGGATCACGACCGGAAATAATTTTTATTTATTCGCGGGGTGTAACGTTCCGCGATAAAAATTTACACCCTATGCTTTTAACTGTCTGTTTTTCAATATACCCTAGCGTTTTTTACCGCGATATCACTTGTAATGGCAAAATATCTTTTCGGCTCGTTTTTCTTACTGCTGTCGTTAAATGCTCACGCCTACTCGCTGGCCGGCATACTTTACGATCAATGTGAAAACGTATCAGCGATAGAGCTTTCAGGTTCGCGTGACTTAGCCGCGAAACAGCGCCGGTTTGAGCTGCAGAGTCTGACAATCCATAACATCAGTGACAGTTTAAATTACCTGCGCCGATTTCCGTTAGACTCCGCGACCACTGAGCAGCTTGTCCGCTGCCAGATGAATCTGTCAAAAGTCTGGAGGAACTTCCTTATCTCACAAACAGCGGACAGCTTCATTCAGGAGTTAAAAACATCTCCCGAAATACGATTTAAGAAATTAGCTCAGCAATTGCGGATTTCCGAGCAGCGAATGCTTGCGCGAGAGCAACTTACGAAATTAAGAACCATGGAAGCGATTTTCCGCGGTAATCTCGCGCCAAGAGCTGACACGATTAACGTAAATACCCGGTGTTATCTGAACGGCGAGCATACATTCGGTAACGGCGAAGATATTTCAGTTGCCGGATACCTGCTTAACCAGCCTGATGAGGCATGCCGCAAAGCGGTATGGGCAAGATACTATGACCGCCCCTACATAAAAAAAGCATTGAATGAGATACGGGGCATTCGCCGGGAGCAGGCTAAAAATCACGGCTACGCCGATTATACCCGCTTTGCTCTGGCGAATAATTACTTAAATTCGCCTGACCTCGTACTGCGATACCTGAACGGAAAATTCAGCCGCTTAGTCCCTCTTCCCTGGAACATCGGCTACCAGTTAAAAAAAATAAAAAAAGCGCCGGAGAATACCGTCAAAGAACAAGGCAGCTCTGTGCTACTCAGGGCATTATCTCAATTAAGTTGTTTTGGTGTTCGTTATGATTATATCGACAACCAAGTTGTCAGATTGTGGTATAAACATCATCTTCTCGGTGATATTAATCTGATTTATCAACAAAAAGGCAGACAGGCGGCTGAAATAATCAGATTTCCCGTACTTGGATACCAATTCGGACAAGCCGGGTTATTTTTAAACAAACAACTGACGTCCGTAAAACAAAAAAAACAACTTATCAGTCAGCTAGCCGGTGTGCTTTCGGTTTTTCTTAAATCATCCGAAAATTATCTGACCAATGATTTTATCAGCGATAATGATCATCAATCCGTCGCTCAATTTTGGTTAGCTGATCTCCTGACCCAGAAAACGATAAAAGCGGAAGCATCACCAGCGAACAAAGCAGCCGGGAAATACCTTGAGCGGCTGAGTCTTTTAAGAGCGAAAATCGCTTTGGACTTTTACGGCAAAGACCGGGAATTAACAACCAGCGCCCGGTTCGCGGATTTAACCCCGGACTTGAGGCAATTTAAAGAACTTGATAATTACCTGCTGGGTTTCTCAGGCATGATAGACCAGGGTCCGGATTATTACGCTGAACGATGGCAGCGTGATCTGGCGGACTATTTACTGCAATACGCGCAAAAAGAAAACAAACTGCGTTTATTTTTTGAGCGCTTCATCGTCAATGAACAAAGCCGCTCTTTCGAACGCAACTTAGAAACCTTGTTTGGTCAGCGAATTTCCCGTAAGGAGCTGATCAGTAAAGTCACGGAGCGCAAAATGCCTGAAGCTGAACCTGAACGTTAAACGGCTAATCAAATTCACAGAAATTGTTACTGTCAATAAGGAGCGCGGCAGAAGAGAGCGCACCGGCCAGGCGGTCACTCCGGCCTTCGCCGCAGTGGTAAAGACTTATCGCCGGTTACTTAACTTTTCGTTTCTGATATCAGCTTATTGAATAACTTATATTATTTCGTTCCGAACAAACCGGAAAAAGTCTGAGATATTAGAAACCTAAGTTAACCGGCAACAATTATTGAAGTAGTGACATGAAAAACCTGATTAAATGCTTTTTTGCATCCGCTTTAATGCTAATTTGCTTAAACGCCGCGGCCTCTGAAGTCTTAAAACCGGCGCCTGATTTCTCCCTGAAGGATGCGGCGGGGAAAGTTCATACACTCAAGGATTATCGTGGTAAACCGTTAATCATCCAGTTTTGGGCGACATGGTGTCCGTACTGTGAGAAATTACAGCCCGGTCTGAATAAAATTTACAATAAATTCAAAGACGCGAACGGAAATCACAAAATCCGGGTTATCGGTATTTCTTTTAAAGAAGATAAAGGCGCTGATCCGCAAAAAGTACTGACCGACAGAGGAATTGACTTTCCGACACTGGTCAACGGTGAGTCGGCGGCTAAAGCTTATGGTGTAAAAGTGACACCCACGACTTTTTTCATAACTAAAGACGGGAAGATTTTTTGGAAAACCCTTATATCTGACTCTAAAAACCGTAAGTTACTTATGGCGGCCGCGGCATTGAGCAAACATTAACCCGGGAGGACGGGAGGAAACTGTCGCGAAATGTTCCCGATTTTGTTTACCGCTAAACATTGCCGATATCAAGGCACGAAGAATGAAGTTTAGTCATTCTGAATGAAGCGACGGTTTTGTATCAATCACTACGTGCGCTTTTTCCGCCTTGTACAGGCGAAAATAAACGACAAGGGAAATTATTCCGGGGCAGCTGCATTCTAATTGGCGTCAGAAAAGTGAAATCCTTATTTGGTTTGTATCGTACCGTACTGTTAAGGTTTCCCCGTTGATCTGTGCTTTTTCTGGCAATTTTTCAATATTCGGAGTCCAACCATTACCGTCTCTTGCGGGCGAAAACCCTATAGAACGGATCCCGGTAAGGATCAGTGTCTCTCTGTCATATTCTATGGTAAAACCCATTTTCCATAATTCTTTCTGTACCTTATTGAGATATTCCGCGGTTTTTAAATCTTGTCCTTCTGTAAGCATCCTAAAGCAAGACAAGGCGTCATTAAGATCCCAATCCGCCCAATTAGAATTTATGCGGTCTTTCTGTTCGGATGAATAGTCTTTATCCGGCCGAATTAACAGCTTATTCTTAACTCTACATCGTGTGTTTTTTTCCTCAGCCAGGTTCTCATATCGATTTTCGTTACTACTAATAAATTCATTTGTATTTCGGTTTATGTCTTTTACCTCAACACGTGCGTTAAAACTTACTTTTTTATCACGGATGACAGAAGGTTTTTTAGCGCGGATGACAGAATGATCTTCACAGGTATTATCTCTAACAGTAATTGCCGCATCAGAAAGAGACTGATTAACCGGTTCAGTTACACCGCCATTCTGGCCGGATGCTGTTGTTTTAATTATACTTTCTTTTGGCTTATCCGTGTTAACCCGGGTAACGGCTGAGTTGTCCGCTGACGCGGCGACCCGGCCCGAAGATGTTCTCAGGTTTAATGTTGCACTTATTCCGCTCGCCCGATGACTTAAACGGGCATCATCACCAGGAGGCTGATAGCCCGCATCCGGAACATCACCGCACTCATCAGGCATCGCCTTAAGGAGTTTGGATCGTAAATTTTTACCGACACCCTTCAGAAAGTTGACTTTTTCATCATCTGTCATGAAATTTGTGTGCGTAAATACTGTTTTGGCAATCCATCGGCTCGTCCAGTTTTTTTTAGCGGGGGTATTAAGTTTAACGGCGTCTCTCCAGCCGGAACCAAACCATTTTTGTCTTTGAACGGAAAGCTCATGAGTTTCTTTGTCATATGTAATTTTATATGTATGATTCCAGATGCTGAAACCTTTAATTTTTACTGTGGCTGTTTTATATTGACCGGCATCAGTAATCCGTGACCATTTATTAAGCGCGTTCAGAGCTGAACCTCCGGTAGCTGAAATCATTTTACCGCCTCCTTTATGAATCGGACTTAGCTTGACTTTACAGAAAACAACAATGAATTGTTACTTAATTTTTGTTCACATTTTAGAAACCCGGAGGTTAAGTTTTGCCGGGCAAAAAAGACAGGGCATTGTTTTTAATATTATTTTAATAACGCCCTGAAAAATTATTCATAGGTTAAGCGTGCTGAAACAGGAGCAGAATATTTATGATTATTGCGAATCAATCAGGGCATACATTCACAAGTTATCAAAAGATGCAAGAAAACTTCCTGCGAAAATACATCCGCGCCAGTGAAGATAAAACGATAGATAAAGAAGAATGCCTGAGCAGGGCGAGATCCATTAGTAAGGCAAGGCTGGTTACTAACTTCTCGATTACGGAGCCTATCTGCTTCGGGGCGACGGTTGAATGGTTACGGTGTTATTTTGAATCAGCGGCCGGGGGTTTTGATTGTGACAACGCGGCAAAAGTACATCGGCGCTACATGGCGAATGTTGATTATATCGCTTGTACGGCAGAAAAAAAATACGATCTTGCTCAGAAATACCTTTATGAAATTTTGACCAGAGAAATGAAATTATACAAAGAAAATGTCGCGCAAGAGGGAGCCGATTTTAATCATATAAAGTCAATGACCAGCTGCTTATCGGGCTTTTTTTTATCCGTACCGAAAGGCGCTGCTGTTGTGATTCTTCATACGGGCGTTGATAAAGGCGGTTTTATTGAATATCAAGGGCACACTTTTGTTTTAGCGATGGACTCTAAGACGGAGAACGCCGTTGTTACTGATAAACTGATACTTTTTGATGGTGCCGGTTTTGAGTTTAACTGGCAAAGAGGCGCGTCAGAGATGATTCTTTCATTTATTGCCAGAGCGTTAAATGAGATTACCATCTTGATAGAATCTGCTGTAATAATAGAAAAATTTAAACTAGAGCGATTTAACGTTTTTTATGTGTTTGACGGGATATGGCCGGACATCCTTAACGTTGATTAGTTACTTAGGGATGCGGCAGAAGTATGTATACCGGTTCCGTCGTCACTCCTGCGAAAGCAGGAGTCCGGTGACTTAGGTTAATCTGGATAAAAGTCTCCGGATGACCGGCATACAAAACTGTCGTTATTCCATTTCCCGCATTCTGACAAATGAAGTGCTAAAATTGAAACAAGTTTTATTTGAACCACAAAATCCCTTAATTTTGCTTTAGCATAAACCTGAACGGCCAGCCGTACAGAAAATAAAAACCAATAAATTTCAGGTTGAGTCAAAAATTCAGCTGCCAGCGTTAAAAAACCACCATAACTAAATAAGAAACTGAAATTATGACAATTTTTTAATTCACATCTCAACTCAGGTTAATACAGGTGATAAAAGCTGAGATTTCCTGCTGTTAGTCTTTCTGGTCTTTCGTTTCCTGATCCCGCTTCCGAATTTTAAAATAAACGCCATTAGATACCCTGACGATTAACAAAGCTTAATTTGACGTTTCCTGTAGCGCATTCACTATATCACTATGGATTAGAGCGTTTTTAGGAGAGTATTTTATGGAAACTAAAATAAGCAGTTCTTCTCCGGTGTTAAACGGAGCCGGTACGAATGCAAATGATCACTTAACTTCTTGCGGTAGGCCGAGCGCTGTAAGCTCATCGTTATATGTCCAGGCAGCTTCAGGGAGTTTAAAATATAACTGTGCTTTCGCAAAGCCCTCCACCAAAACCAAAACAATTCATAACAAAATTAATGATGGAGCAGACACCGGTAATAATGTAAATGATAATCATGTAAAGGGTAAACGTGACGATGAATGTCCTGATTATCAAGCTCATCGTGCGCCGCAAAAAAGCGCGAAAGCCGGGGATCCGGATAGCTCAAAAACAGACAGCGGTAATCATATAAATCGTGATCATATAAATGGTAATCATGTAAAGGGTAAACGTGACGATGAATGTCCTGATCATCAAGCTCATCGTGCCCCGCAAAAAAGAGCGAAAGCCGGGGATGAGCCGGATAACTCAAAGAAGTTCAAGGAGGATGAAACTGATAAGGATGAGCATATAAAGGATCTGAATTTGCTTCTGACCAGCCTTAAGTGGCAATCAAAGAGAGATCTAATACAATCAAATAGTGATGCAATAAAACAATTTCTCAGTCGGTTAGAGACCGATAAAGCCGCTCTTACGGTGTTACATGATAAACTTAAAAAGCAAGAAGGAGATGTACAACCAAATTATAATGAACAAAATAAATTGGTATATCAGAAAATTCTACAGACTGCCAACTTGAACGCTAAAGAGCAAGAAATTCATGCGCTGAGAGAAAAACTTGCGGTTGCCGAAAAAGATCGTGACATTTGCAAGAACAATATTTCACAAATCGATAACAATTTAAACTTTAACGAAAAAGGAAGGCTGGATAAATTAGCTTTAATTGAACATATCAAAGGTCAGATAGCCGAAACGGCGAAAAATGCAAATGAAGAGTTAGTATTATACGAGAAATACATAAGTGATATTGAAAATTCGTTAACTGTACTTAAAGAAATTAATCAAGAACACTTAGAAGAACTCAAATTTATTAATGCTGGAGATTATCAACAATACTATAAAATTAAAGCAAAACAAATAGAAGATGATAAAACACGTCTTTTAGACATAAAAGAGCGATTCGCTGGCCTGACAAGTTTCTGCTAGCCATATATGGTCAACAATGCTGATTTTCTTCTCCCGGATAACTTTTCCGTAAACATCCGGGGAAAAGCCGCCCTGACGCCCGGCGAAATTCCGGGGCATCAGCGGTTCAAGACCGGCGGGAGTTTGGCGAGTTCTTCTGATAAAAAGATGATGTGACCGCAAACATTAACAAACCGGGAAGTTATTCCGGGACAGTTTCTAATTGAATTAAGATACTAAATCATAAGCATAAGTTTAACATATGTTTTTCAGGGATCAGATCATTTCAGACAATTGATTTTATTAAAGGTTTCATAAAATAGCAGTTGCCTCAGTTTTAGGTCACCCCCTAAAAAATATGATCCTCATTCACTTTCGCGCTCCCGTCCTGACAGGAGCCCCCGGAAACGCAAAGAAAATATGTTCACTCCTCAGATATTAAATTAACAATATTTAATTTGCTCATCATAAATTAATAAGGGAGGCGCAATTAACAGATTAAGATTAATTACAAAGTACAGACACGGGAGCCAGCTACCAGAATACCATTGAGAAAATACTCAACAGACACCAACAGGTTACCGAATATGAAGTCGATAAACACAATGAGGGTGTGATTACCGTTTCGCTACCCTGCTTGCCTGAGCAAGTAACGGCGGGGTTAGCCAGGATATTATTTTTTCATATCTTTTATAGTTCAATCTGCTGAAACTGATAAAACCGTAACTCGCTTCTGTACAGAAACACGAGTCAGCCGTCTGATATTAACTTGTTTGATGCTCGCTTTAGCCGGTTAGTTATAGAATCACTTAAAGTGAGCAGGATAACTTTAAAGAATCAGTCAGTTGAGCAAATATCGGTTCATCAGGTGTCGGCCGCCCTGAGAAGCTTGATGGCAAAGTCGATTTCACTAAAGACCTGTATTGATGTCCATTGATTTGAATAAGAAAAAAACTGTACGCGGCATTGATTAAAATTAACTGTTGAATTGCCGTTCATTCGGCTCTTATTAAAATTGAAATGTTAGTATTGATAATTAACAAATTAGGGACGTTGCGATTTAAATTTTACCGCAATAGTATAGTTGAGTTCTTAAAATCGTTTATGTTGCTGCCAGATGTCTACTTCAATTTACATTTCTAGCGAGTCCAAACGGATAATCAAACTTGCCTCAAATAAACTTCACGGAATGGAAAAAAGAGTCTTTATGGCTGAAGTGTCTAAAACGTTCTGCTGTGGGAGTCCTAGATTAACGGAAACGGAGTTTGGCTGGGGGAGAAAAGCTGTAGAACTCGGGCTTCATGAGCTGGAAACCGGGTTTGAATGCTTTGGGCATTATGAAGGAAAGCATAGAAGTGAGGAGAATAATCCTCAGCTGGAGGTAGATATTCGGGCGTTAGTCGATCCAGAGTCACAAGCTGATCCAAAATTCAAAAATTCATTTGCTTACACTCGAATTACAGCTAAAGGTGTTCGTAAAAAGCTGATTGAGGAAAAAGGCTGGGACTGTGAAGAGTTACCAAAAGAAAGAACGATTAATGACATTTTGAATCGACTCGGTTACAAACTGAAGCGAGTTCAAAAAACCAGGCCACAAAAAAAATTCCTGAAACAGACGCCATCTTTAAAAATGTAAATAAAATTAAAAAAGAAACAGCAGGGAATAAAAAAGTTATCCGTATAAGTATAGATTGCAAAGCCACGGTTAATTTGGGTGAATTTTCTCGACACGGTCAATCCGGAGGGATTGATGCGGTGCAAGCTTTAGATCACGACATGGATGTAAAAGATAAGCTTATCCCGTTCGGAATACTGAACCTGGAAAACGACCAGCTTCATGTGTTTTATGGTAACTCAAGTAAAACCAGCGACTTCATTTGTGACGCTTTAGAGTGGTGGTGGAATTTAGTTAAAGACGAACATCCAGAGGTAGAGGAGCTGGTTATTTTTTCAGATAATGGCCCAGAAAATAGTGGATGCCGGACTCAGTATCTTTTTAGATTAAAACAGTTTAGTGAAAGATCGAAACTGAGGATTCACAACGTTTACTACCCACCTTATCACAGCAAATATAACCCAATTGAGCGGGTTTGGTCATCTTTAGAAAAGCATTGGAATGGTACATTACTGAATTCAGTGAATACTGTTCTGGAGTGGACGAAAACAATGACTTGGAAGGCTATGACTCCAGTTGTCAATTTAATTGATAAGGTTTACTCAAAAGGAGTCAAGCTAACAAAAAGTGAAAAAGAAGATGTCGAAGATAAAATCATCCGAAATAGTGAATTACCTAAGTGGGATCTACTTATCATGCCAGAATGGTAAATTCTTAACTGCGAGATCCCTTAAGTGGTTTTCATAGTCTTTAAACTCAGTATACGCCGCAAATGTAATCAATAATTTTGGCGTTCAGTTCAAGTGCAAAGGTTTTTCTTGTCAGCAGCAGCGGTATAGATTATATGAATAGTCAATTAGTAAATGGTTAATCACATCTGACGTATAATCAGGCAGATATAGTCTGGGATCATAATGCGAAAACAATCACGTCTTGCCGTCAAAGCAAGCTTGATGAGTTAACAGATGCCGGAGAAAGTGAACAAGTAGTGACTTTCAGTGTACATAATTCCGGTCATGGTACGACTAAGACAAAGCAATACAAAGTTATCAAAACTGATTCAGGTTATCGTGTTTTTCGGTTTGATAAATGGTGCGGTTTTTCTATTTCATAGGTTATCAGGGGCATTTATCCCGTCAAATTCAATCCAGGCTGACACTGCTGCTCAACAGGTCAAAAGCGCCGTCTGCGAATCTAGTCAGAAGCGATATCAAGGCATCGAAACTAAGATGCTCTCCATTAGTCGCCTGCCGCGCTGTCGCGTCTAAGTTAGCTTATTCTCATGCGTCAGGATGTAATTAGGGGCAATTAAGTGAGTTAGATATAAAAGAGCTTAACACTTTCGAAGGGGATCCTCAGGAATTAGAGCGGTTTTTAGAAGATGTTCGTAACGCTGATGTTCATTTCAGATTATTTTATGACAATACAACGAGAACATATATTCTCGCTTTCCGGGGCACAAAAGACTTAGATGACTGGGAAACGGATATGGAGCAAGCTGTTGGTATAAAAACCCCCAAATACACTAAAGCAATGAAGTTGGCAGAAACCGCTCATGAACTTTTGCAGAAGGAAAAGCTGATATTTACGGGGCACTCTTTAGGCGGAGGATTAGCGTGCGCCGCTTGCATGGTCACGGGAAGGACAGGTTATACTTTTGACGCGGCAGGGGTATCTGAAGAAACAATTCGCAAAGAATTGACGGAGACAAAAACCATAGCGGCTTATCAGTTAAAAAACGATGCCCCAAAGCCTGTTACGACTTACGATTTGGAAGGTGAGGCACTACATGAAGTTCAAACGTTACCGCGCATACCACAGGCTGAAGGAAAGTTAGAGTTATTAACCCCGGCCGGAAAAGCAAATCCTTTCAGGTCACATTCTATGGATAAAGTACTCTCAGCACTAGGTATAGAACTCGGTAGTCAAGATAATGCAGGAACTGTCCCCAGATAACCTCCCTGTTTTGCTGTCGTTTATTTTCGGCTTATACTACAGGGCGAAGAAAGCGAGGTTCAGTCATTACCGCTGTCGTTACTTCGTGCCTTGATATCGGCAATGTTAAGCCCTGAAAATCAGGAAGTTATTTCGGGACAGCTCCTTATTTTTATTTATCCGCAAGCTAAAAAAATTAAATCCGGATGATTCAACTTCTGCATTTTCCGCATTAAGAATTGTTACGGATTTAAGTGTGAGTCAGAACGAGTATTTCAGTCATTCCCGGTTTATTTTCAACCTTATAAAATAACTTTCAGTATCGGGCGGCGGCGCCCTGATATTCCGGGTAGTATCATTACAGAAATCCGGTGCGTAAGCGAACAAAAAGACTTGCTGAAAGTCTTAACCCTGTGCACACTAGCCGCTTATTACAGATAAAATTTACTGACACGTTTTAATGTATGAGCTTATTAATTTAACCGAGAACCTTATTGTTCCTAAGGCTGAAGACGGAAATGAGGCTCAAGCGGAAGCGCGGCAACAAAAAAGGAATGAAGACGTCAATTTAAAAGCATCCGCCACCAGTGAATCTACTTTGGAAGCAAGCCGCGAGGACACGAGTACACTTAGCCAATCAGAATCATCAGAGGAGGATTGGTGTGATACATTAATCCCTACGCTAAACTTAATTCCCGAAAACCTTGTTCCCGGTATTTGGATGCGACGAGAGCTCGTGGATTTGTGGGTGCAGGCTCAAAATATATGCGCTGATTTCACGGCAGTTTGCTATAAAAATAATGCGGCTTTAAAAGTTTACCGTAATCTTATCGATTTAAAAGTGAATTACATAAATTACCTGAATCACTATAGTGATGAATCACGATGGTTAATGAATCAGTCTGATGAAGATGAGCGAAAAGTTAAGGAATTGGAATTAAACTATAAGCTTATGCATTTATATCTGATAAAGACCGTCACTTATTGCCCGGCAATCATTATTAATCATTTTAACATCAGCAGGACTCTGGTTGAAGAATTTTCAGGTAACACACAAGTTAATAAGATATCACAAGACGCATCACAAAATACTGCCAAAGCCCCGCACCCTGAGTCAACGCTGAATGAATTCATCATTAACACCCTGTTTTTATCGAATATTTTTTTAAAGAATGCTTTTCTCATCACTGACGTTGACGCTGACGCACTGGAACCATCTGAATATATAAATAACTTATTAAAATATATTAATAACCTTACTCTTAATTTCAGCAATCATACTCAGGCTGACATTTACGAACAAGACACACTTAGTCTCAATAGCAGCCCTTCAGAATTCCTGAACTCATTGCGTTTGTTAGATATTAAGATTTTATCTTCAAAAAAAATAACCACAACAGTAATTATATATTTTATAGAAAGATTAACTTATTTTTGTTTTTTTCAAAGCGAACTTAATGAACAAAGCAACTTAAACGATCTGACTCATTTGTTATTTAAAACCAACACCTTAATCAAGGAATTCGATTCAAAACAAAACTTTAACTTAATCTTGATACTCAAGATTATTACAGACATAGTCATTAAAAAATTTGATTCCTTGCCCGAAGTAACCGTAGCCATTAAAAATCTTCTATATCTGAATAATCAGCAAATTATTAATCACTTAAATACTTACCCAGAACAAACTTCCGATCTTGCCTTAACCACTCAAAAACTTAACCAGAAAATACAGCATCAAGAATACAAAGACGCTCCGCCAACACCTTATTCAGATTCAGTGGTTCAAACGTTACCTGTATGGATCAAAAAATGGCACAGAAATGATGATCAAGCCGAGAAAAAGACGATCACAAAAAATAAAACACAAATTAAAATGACGCCTGAAGTAGTTACGAACGATTTTTTTCTTCTGGGAATTTCAACTTTACCCTGCTGGAAAACATCCGTATTAATAGGTAATAAAATGCGGGCAAAAACAGCTTTAATGAAACAGGAAAATTCTGAATTCTTTGAGCTGAAGAAACTGTCAGAGCATGCTTCAGAAAGCGCCGGAATAATTAAACTTGCAATTGAAGAGGAAAAAGAAATCGAAACAGGAGTCAGAGAGAAGAGCCTGCAAACTTTAGAGAATTACCATCAATTTATGAAGTTACATCCGCATCACTGGTATCTTATCAGAAGCCTGGTTTTCATGTTGCCGGCAGAGTTAAAAACACTATATACCTTAATCATTTATCATGAAAATATAAACCGACTTAAAATAAGAATAGGAGAGTACCACAGGTATCAGGCACCTGATAGAATGAAAGAGACATACAAGACATTTGAATGTTTTATCCGCGACGACGAAGAAACAGGTTGGAAAAAAAAATTAGATACAATCTTTAACGAGCTGGACACTTTTATCGATAACTGGTCAGTGAATATTATTTTCGGCCATTGCCATCAATATATAATAGACATAAAACTTGATAGTACAGAACAAAAAGGAATCTGGCAAAACGTTAACGCTACTTGTTTATCAGTGCTTAATTGGTATGCCGCTCTATTTTGTCAATTGACGATTAAACTGAAACCTGAGGGTAACGAAGACAACTATTTGAAACGCTGCATCAGATGGGGAAGACTTTTAGCGGCTATGAATTGCAGAATGAAAAACGGCTCGCCGCGAGATTGTTATCAGATTATGCTGTCCCGGAAAAATCACATAAGAAAAACGTTAACACATGAAGAGCTGCAAGTATTACAAATTTTAGAGCCGTTTTATGATGAAAATATATCAGAACTAACATGGGCCGGTAAGTTAAATGAGTTATCCTTCACTCCTCAGCTAAACGATTACAACTATTGCGCAGACATTTGCATTGGTTATGCGTACAGTCTTTTTGACAAGCATCTTAAAAGATTACACTCACCTGACATAAAAGCTGAACACTGGACTGAAAGTAAAAATATTTTACAACTTATCGCGAAATTTTGCTTACAAGGGGATCTTGCTTATCACTGGCACCAGCATATTAAGCTCAACCCGAATTTACATTTCCCGCTTAAAAAGCTTATTTCTGTTATCGAAGAAAGCCAAAAACTTTTGTTATACCGCCCCCCCGGCGCGGAAGAAGCGCCGTTAGCGTCTTCTGCCGATAACCAAGATTCAGCTTGTTTATCTCAACAGCCAGCAAGACAGAACAAAACGAAAAAAACGAAACACAGAAAAAAAACAAAACTCGAAACTGAAAATAAATTTAGCGCTCATCACTTATCGCCAGAAGATAACGGCGACCTTAAAAATACCGGACAAAAAGATGAAACAAGACAAGAAAACCAGACCACGTCTGAAGCCAGACGACTGTTATACCAGGCTGAGAGGCTGATATTATATGAACCGAAACAAGCCATTTCAACTTTTGATATTTGTAATATCAGGGTCGGGTCTGAACGACCTGAGTTATCACAGAGAATAACAAGCGGGTTAACTGAATCTTCGATAAGACTTTTGAAACCGGTCTTACAAAAAGCCTGTTCTCAGACGCATAAGATACAATATTTCATAACAATGCAAACTCAGGCAATTAATAATCAGACTTATACTATAAACCCTGCCTCTTATAATTCAATGATGAAAATCATTGAGCAATCATACAAAATATGCGAAGAAGTACATCAGTTAGCTGAGCTCTACCTTCCTTATATTGCAAATTTTTTAGAGATTCCCATAGCCATATCCATTACTTCTGATTCAGAAAAACAAAATTCACTACTAATGATTCGAGTCCAATGCGAGGAAGTCAACCGTCTTCTTTATATGTTTATGAATTATATGAACTTAATTGATAAGTGCATTCGAAACAGGAAAATGGCTTTAGATATGCTGGGTCAAATGTCAAAAACTCAAGCTGAAGTATCCCAGCAGCAACAACAAAGGAGGAGAGATCGAACTGAGCTCATACATAAAACAATAAGCGTAATTGAAAGTACCCGCAAAGACATTCACAGCTTAAATCAGATCTGGGAAAAACGAGGTGAGCCAGTCACGGTATAACACTCCGTCGGCAAGCGGTTTCGCTGCTGATGATTACCCGGCAGCCCAAAATTTATAAAAACCTTGCTGTCACCGGCCCGCGATTTAAAAAGTGGCGCCAGGTTAAAAATTATCAGGCGGCGCCAACCCCGGTTTACTGAGTCAGACGATAACGCTACAGTGGCGTCAAACTCAAATATCAGCCTTGAAATTAACTTCAAAAATGAACAGCGCATGGGTGCTAAAAATGGTGATTGAGCGTTTATCTCAATTAAGTTCAGGGAAGATCTTTTTAGCCTATTTTTCCATTATGCATTACCCGCACAAAACGCTCATCGGGCTTGCTTATCTTGCAGGCAGCTTTGCATGTCCGCTTCTCTGTCGCGGACCGAAATCACCCGTGACATAAGCGTTGAGCGTTGACAGCAGAAGTGAGAAGCATCAGCCCATTTGCCGCTTTCTTTTTCATCAGCATCTCCGGGATTGTCAGTACGGCAGCACCAGTTCGTAGTCGTAGAGTTTTGCGCGTTAGTGAGCGTTGCTGAACTATCTCGTCCGTAAATGAGCGAGATCGCACTGCCTACTTTTTCAAGAGCATTTCCTTCATACAGGCAGGAAGAGGGAGATCCTTCAGCGCTTCAGACAGCGGCTTATTTTCTTCATTTGCTTTTATAGCATTAATAATTGTCCTCTTGGCCTGCATTTTTAATGTCTTACAACGAGGGAAGCGAGGTGCGAGATTGATGGCCTTAAGAACACCACCGAGATCATAATCTTTACTTAATCGGAAAATTTTATCTTTAATTGTCAATCCGGTTCCGGGATTTGGTTCATCTTCCCATTTTCCGGTTATATCCGCTCCGTACGTTAACAGTAACTCCATTACTCTTATGAGTCTCGCTCTGTTCTCTTCTTTACTTGTTATCAGCTTGCGAATAGTGCACGTTAGCGCGCTACCTATTTCTCCGAGCTTATCTGGATTAGCGCCGTAATCCAGCAGCAGTCTCACGATTTCGGTATGACCTTTGGTAGCGGCGTTTATTAACGAGGTGCGACCGGTGTTGTCAGCGGCGTCAATGGCGGCGCCGTTTTGCAGGAGGCGTTCCGAGATTTCGCTATGGCCGCAGGCGGCGCTCATTAACGAGGTCCAGTTACCGTTGTCGCGGGCGTTAATGTCGGCGCCGTTTCGCAGGAGAAGGTCTACGGTTTTGATATGACCGCGGTCGGCGGCGAGGTGTAAAGGAGTGCGGCCGCTGTATCTACGGGCGTTAATGTTGCGTATTCCTGCGGATATGATCGCTGATTCCTGCCCATCGTGATCACTTGTCACTTCAGAGCATCAACCTACATGCATTTCTAGTCTATTTGATCACCATCAGTCAAGATTTCCTCTTTTTTTCGCATGGATTCACCCTTTAATTTCAGTCGGTGAGCGTTATGCATTAACCGATCTAAAATGGCGTCAGCTAGTGTGTTATCTCCGATAGCTTGATGCCACTGCTCAGTTGGTAATTGGCTTATCATGATGGTTGAGTTTGTTTCGTGTCGGTCGTCCATGATTTCCATTAAGTCACTACGGTTAGCCGCTGTAAGCGGCTCTAGTCCCCAGTCATCGATGATAAGTAAATTGGTTGCGGCTAAGGTTTTTAACAGCCTCTGATATGTGCCATCAGCTTTTGCCTGTGAAAGTGTCAGTAGTAATCGTGATAGCCTGTAGTAGCGAACGCTGTAACCTTTAAGACAAGCACTGTGTCCGAGTGCACAAGCCAAATAGGTTTTACCGCAACCACATGGCCCTGTGAGCAAAGTGTTTTGTCCTTTGCTTATCCATTCACACTGGATAAGTCCGGCCATCTGACTGCGTTTCAGTCCTCTTGGATGCTGGTAATCGATTTCTGAGGCCGTTGCGCTTAATTTGAGTTTGGCACTGCGTAGCAGTCGTTGCTGCTTCCGGTTATCTCGGTAAAGAGATTCTCTTTCAACGATATATTGCAACCGTTCTTCGAACGATAAATCACCGTAATGACCTAATTGTTCTTGCTGGCTGGTTAACGCTTGTGCCATGCCTGATAATTTCAGCTGACGTAGTTGTGCGATTAAAGGCTCGATCATCATAATCACTCCTTAGTGAAAGGCTTTTGAGCCACGAACATTTTCGTGGTGTTGAGGTAAGTCGAAGCTTTGCTGCTTACTGTTAGCCAGCTTGTCTTGGTTACTTTTGAGGATATTGCTGATTTCTCGGTATCGATAAAGCTTATGTTTGTTGGCGATAGCACAAGCGTTGTTCAGGCGTTCGTTTGAGTAGGTTTTAGAGAGATTTAATACACCTAAGCACAAGTTATAGGCTTGCTCTGGGTGTGCTCGGCTATCAAGTTGATGCTTGATCCATTTTGTCACCTCTGAGCCGATACTGCTTGCCCAGTTTAAAAAGCGACCAGGGTTCCATTGATGGTGTTTCTCATGGCGCTTTGGCATATGTTGAGGTTCAGTTGTTGCCCCCGGTCGATGCTTACGGATGTGGTGACAAATGGCTTTACCTTTGAAGTAAACGCCTAGCCGCTTGTCACTTACGTGTAGCTCAACTTTTTCACCAACAAGATGATGAGGAACGGAGTAATTGTGGCGATCATATTTGACGTGATAGTCGATGCCAATTTTAGCGGATTTGATGTCAACATAATGGTAAGGAAGCTTGGGAAGTGGTGCTAACGCCGGTTTATCCAAGCTTTCAAATAAACTTTGTCTGCAACCATCTAGTTGCTTAAAGGGCTTTTGATTCACTTCTTTTAGTAAGGCTTTAATGCACCGATTAAGCTCACCAAGCGAGAAGAAGGTTTGATGTCTGAGCTTAGCTAATATCCAGCGTTCAATGATTTGCACACCGACTTCAGCTTTTGATTTATCTTTGGGTTTGTAAGGTCTGGCGGGGATAACAGCCACATTGTAATGCGCAGCCAATTGTTGATAAGCGGGATTGAGTTCAGGATCGTATCGACAAGCCTTGCTGACACCAGATTTAAGATTATCGGGTATCACGATTTTCGGAACACCGCCAAAGAACTCAAAAGCCCTGACATGACTTTCTAACCAGTCTGGTAATGATTGTGTATGGGTAGTTTCAACATAGGTGTAATTTGAAGCACCAAGCACAGCGACAAAAATTTGAGCTGTTTTTACTTCACCTGTTGAGGCACAGACGATAGGTACCGTTTGGCCAGCGTAGTCGACGAATAGTTTGTCACCCGCTTTGTGAACTTGCCTCATCGAGCGTTGCTGTTTCTTCTTCCACGTTGAATAGTGATAGCAAAATCGAGAATAGCTGTAGTAACAATCTTTATTTTGCTGTACATGCTCTTCCCATAACAGTTGTTTAGTGACCCCTTTTTTCTTGAGCTCTAAATGGATTTCAGCCCAGTCGGTTGATGGGCATTTTATATGTTGAGTCGATTCAGGCTTTGAATAAAAAAGCTTTTCCAGAGTTGAATCATCCAGCTCTGGTGGTAAAGGCCAGCTCAATTTTAATGCTTTTGCTTTGAAAAGAACTTTCTGAACAGCTCCAACACTCGACTTTGTGCTGCTATGTATTTGACGTAGTGTCAGCTGGGCACCAAGACCGAGCCGTAAAATTTCTCTTATATTTCGCACTGTTAATCTCTTAGTTGCCATTACCATTATCCATTTGGTTTAAATAGAAAATGGTAGTTAAAGAAACAATGCTCTGAAGTTGTTCTTGTGGGTCGTGATCACCAATTCTTGCATCGTGATCGCTGATTCCTGTTTTGGACGAAATTTGTTCACGATAAAGCAAGAATTATTGATCACAGTTAGGCAAGAATATGCGATCACGATGGGCAGGAATTTTTGATCACGTTAGGCGAGAATATGCAAATGTCGGCGCCGTTTCGCAGGAGAAGGTCTACGGTTTCGATCTGACCGTATAAGGCCGCGACTCTTAACATGTAGTCGCATCTGTTTTTACGGGCGTTAACGTCGGCGCCGCTTTGCAGGAGGAGTTCTACGATTTCGGTCTTACCAAAGGCGGCGGCGCCGATTAACGGGGTGAGGCCGTTGCTGTCAGCGGAGTTAAGGTCAATGCCGCTTTTGCTTTTTTTGAGGATGAGTTCCACGATTTTAGTCTGACCTTTGATTATGGCATGCATTAACGGGGTGCGGCCGATGAGATCAGCGGCGTTAACGTCGGCGCCGAATTGCAGGAGGCGATCCACGATTTCGGTATGACCGTTGGCGGCGGCGAGTATCAGCGGGGTGGAACCGTCCGCGTCTTTGATGTCGGGATTGATGTTTTTTGATATTAATTCTGTTAAAACGTTTTTATTTCCGTCAGCCGCGTGCCGGTGGATATTCAGTATATCCGATAAAAGCCGGCCGCCTGTTTGGTGTTCTTTAATTTTAATGTCGTATGGAGCTAATCTTAATCTTCGCCGGGTCGGGGATCTTTGCTCAGTTGTTAACCGCGCGGAAAAATAACCATTATTTTCTTTGACACAAACCCGGTAAGTTATACCGTCAATGTCTAATGTCAGTGAGTCTGAAGGAGGCGTAAGCTTGTTCCCGACGATAACCTGCTCGAGTATTTGTCTTACAACTCCCGCTCCCTCCGGTTTTGCCGCTGTCATAATCTTATGAACAATGTTCAGACGGCTGTAAGTGATTAACAGAAAATATTTTTCCGCTCCCGCACGCCGCTCCGGTAGTCATCGCCGCTTGCGGAAGAGAGCCGCGTACAGTCTGAGGAAGACGATGATAAGCCTGCTAACACGAACTTATCGCCCGGGATTTATAAGAATTCATTTTAAGCTCTCTGAACTGATACTGCCGCCGGACAATATCCGGTTTTATCTCAGATTGCAAGGGTAAAGGCGAATATCCGTTCATCTTTGTACGGCGTAATGTGTGATGTTTGTAACTCGCTTTTTGCCTTTTGCCGGTTAGGGAGTATAACGATATAGCAAACCCAAGTTTTCTGGTCGTTTTGGATGACGTGGTCATATCCATCAGACCACGTCACAACTACCCAACTCCCAACGCCTTATAAACCCCGTCAATCGGATCACTATAAAAGCTAACTTGGAACTTAGTGAAAGTTTCTTGAGGTACAGTTGGAATGTCACTGGCAGATGACATTGGCAGTAACACCTTCTTAGCGCCAGCTTCAAGTGCCACTTGCATACAGCCTGCTAAGTCCGTTACAGGGCTTACTACGCCACCTAGTGACATATCACCTAAAATCACCATTTGTTCCTGTATAGGCTTCCCAAGCAATACAGAACTGAAAGCAATAAGAGATGACAAACTTGCGGTTTGCGTACAACCAGAATGTTGTAAGTCAACACAATGCAGATTAAATTCAAAGTCTGAAAATTTAGCGGAAGCGTTGATACGACTTAAGTTTCCTCTAAAGTAATCAAAGCCGATTCGAACTTGCTCTTTTGCATGAGTGTCGCTACCAAACCCTGAAGCTCTATGCTTTCCCGTACCCGCTGTTTTTTGAGTTTCTAAACGGAATACTCCTAACTTACCAGCAGCGCCTTTACTAACGATATGCACAACACCAGCGTTTTGTTGACCAGCCGGGATTAAGTTTGAGCCGCCTTGCTCCGGTACATTTACAAAAAACTCTTCCAGTGACTCATTATCAATGTATGAGAAGTTCACATCAAAGAACTCCATACCACCAATTTTTTTGAGCTGCTCTTTTACTCGGCGACGAGTTTCTAAGGCATAAGTTAAACAAACTCTAACGTCTTCTTTGCCATATTCACCATTTGGAAATAGCAGCTTTAATAAACCTGAGGTTGTACGTCTAACACCAATCACATCACGTTGATTTAAGTTATTCCCTAGCTTAAAGAACTTGTCAATCGCATCAGAGAACGTCTGTTTACGGATATCTCGCATGTATTCAGCAAGGTAGTCCGTTATTAACCCAAAACGATCTGTAAAGAACTCAGGGCGCATTTTCGGGATTTCCCAACCGGGAATATAAGCATGGAAGCGGTCAAAGTAAGCTGAATCAATCATTTCAGGTGGAAACGGAGCAAGAAGATGACTGGTTTTAACCAAAGTTTCAACGGGTTGGTCAATGTTGCCCACAAAAACCATTGATGCTTTTGCCTCAATTGAATCACGGCCACGACTGAATGACCCTGAAGCCATATAGTCTTTCATGATCTGAATGCCGTCTTTATCTTTAAAGCGAATTCCAGCCACTTCATCGAATGCGACCACGTCCCACATGCCCACCAAACCGACTTGGCGGGAAGACATATTATAAAAAAGGTTAGCAACGGTTGTTTGACCGCCTGAAACTAACAAAGAGTTAGGCGAGCACTCCTTGTAAACGTGTGACTTACCCGTGCCACGTGGCCCAAGTTCACAGACGTTGTAGTTATTTTCAACAAAAGGGATCATTCTGGCGACAAGGTGCCACTTGGTACGTTGCTCTAGATTAGCAGGCTCCATCCCAATAGAACGCAGCAATAAGTCCAGCCATTGATCCATTGAGAAAGCTCGTCTGGCGTCATATACCTCTTGCATATTCATCGACGGTATTTGAATCGCTTTAAGCGTAACGACCGAAAACGGTGAGGTTCTTTGTCCCTCTTCAAAAAAATAGCTCAACGTCACAATGCCCCAAATACCACCCGTCAGCAATTTTTCATTGTCTTTAATGATATTTGCTGGGATCACCGCATCTTTAATACCTAAATTTGAAAGGCTAGCTTCATAAACGTCTTTCTTCTGATTTAACTTAACTGAAAGCTTGTCAATAACTTTGTGAGTGCCACGCTCACGAATTAAAGACTTAACTTTTTCAGCTTCATCAGGACGAACATAGTTATCCGTCAAAATCTTCTTAACACGTGTCATTCCCGCATCAATAAGCTCATCATCAGTAGCTGAGCAATACATACCAAGTAAATACTCAAGAACATAAACCGGAACATTTGCCCCTTCTTTAAGTTGCTTGGTTAAATCTTTTCTGACTACACGTCCTTTGAACTCAGAAGTCATAATGTCATCAAGGGCGACGTCTTTAACGTCCTTGATTTCTTGCTTCACTTGCTCCTCCTGAGAAAATGAAGCGAATTCACCTTCTTGAGTATTTTGCTCATTACCTTCAGCACTTTCAAAATGATGATAGTGATGAACTTCAGTTGTTTTGTTATCGTTTGTCTCGTCAGTCATAACACTTTCCCGCTAAAAGCGGCCCATTAAAAAAGATCATCAAAATCATCTTGGATGGCTAAGTCGATGGTTACAGAATGGGCAGCATATTTATCACCTTGCTCCACATCCCACATAATCAGTTTGTATTCTGTTTTTCTGTCAAAACCTGTGCCATTCAAGCTTAATATCGTGCTGCGCTTACGTTCATCACCGCTTGCGGCAGAAAAATCAAACATTATCTGAGTTTTATTCGATACAACAACACCTTGTGGATCTTCAATCCAAATATTCAAGTTACGCTCCTTGAAATCAGCCCCAACCGGGTTGGTTTGCAAGAATTCAATTTTTTCACTAAGCGTTACTAAACGTAATCCATTACTTAAAGGCACGACACCAACTTTAGCTTTGGCTCTCGTTTTCTGCTTTATTGTCTTTAAATGCTCAATCCGCAGCACAGGTACGCATATTTCTTGCGGCATAATGCCGCCATGAATAAATTTCGCACCGCCCGCAAAATTAAAACGATTCGAGCCGCGAGGTACGATAAACTCAGCTTGGTCGCCGTTTTCCGATAAATTAGCCGTAACCGCCATATTGCCCTTCCAGTAAAAACTATCTTCCGGTAGCTGCTGACCAATCAAATAACGCTTTTTAGCCTCAACAGCGCCTTGCGGTTTTACTGATAAACTGGTTTTATCGGACTCAACAACATCACTCGACTTAAATATAAAGCCGTGATCAGCGGTAACCAGAATGCGGTTGCCGTTGAGCTTGTTAATGATACGTTCGACTAATAGCCTTACCTGCTCAATACCATCAGCACAAGCATCGAAGGTTTGATTTTCCGTAGCGGCTTTATCGCCAATAGCATCTATTTGATCATGATAAATATATACAACCTGAGCATCGGCAACAGCTTTACGCCCTTCTTCATTAGTCCAATTTAAAACATCTGAAGCTTTTACCGCCATACCTCGATGCTTTTGTAAAATCGCATTGCGTTTATCAAGGCCGTGAACACTTAAACCATCAGCCTTATATTTGATATCCTTACCCACATGCGCAGTCAGTTCATTATACGGAAGTAAAGACGCCATACCCAATTGAGTGTAACCAGGCACAACACCAAGCTGAGATTTGATTTCTGAACGAATGCGCTTTTCTTTATTAATTTGCTCGTGAATCTCATGTGCAACTTCATAACGAAGTGCGTCGCTGATGATTACAAATACCCGCTTAATTTGACGAGACTGTAAAACCTGCTCCACTTCATTACGATAAAAGTCGTATTGGTTATGAATACCATTAAGGCGCCATGAGTCCAGTAAACTTTCATTATCTACATGGTTCCCCCATGCGATGGCAAGATCATGCAAATACCAATTAACGTATAAATCCTCAATATCTTCAACTAACTTGAATTTTTTAAGAATATCAGAACCCTGTTGAGCAACATGACTCGCATGCTTACTAAAGTTTCTATAAGCCGTATCAAACAAAAATAAATCGGTTTCATAAGCACGATAAAGTGCTTTAGCAGACTCAAAATCAAAACCATCAATAAACTTAGCTTTTAATGAATAGAATTGTTTTGCCGCCTTAAGCGCCAAATACACATGCTGATACTTAGTATCAACAAACTCTGGTTTTACATGACACCAATGAGTGGTTAAACGGTGAGCAATTAAATCATTTAGCGTTTCTTGGCTAAACGCTGCAATATTCTTCGCAAGGAGAATGGAGATTTGCTTATCAGCAAATTCAAATGTCTGAACTAACCTAAGCTTTTCAGGTTCATTAACCAATAGCAGCTTATTTGCTATTTCATAATCAGTCTCAATTCGACTTGCAAGGTAATTATATTTGTCTTGCGAGGTTCTGCTTTCACGCCACTGGGCCACAAAACTTACTACCTGCGCTCTTCTGCCAGAGTTGATACCAACACGTTCAGCGCTGTATCCGGCTTCTAACTGCTCTTGAGTAGGCATAGGCAGAAGATGAGTACTAAAGCGTCCAGTCACTTCATCTGAGTTGGTACAGCCGCTATTAATCAGCGACTGATAACACTCGGTAAATAAAAGTTTAACCGCAAAATCTTGCAAGCTCGGTTGCTGCGGGTTGTCTGTATCAATGGTTTCGACGATATAACCCAGCTCATCATAAGCAAAACGCCAAAATGCTTCGGCTAAGCTAAATTTATTAAGCTCTGATAGTAATTCATCTGAGTCAAAGTCGTCCGCTAGACGAGCTAATAACGCTTGCAGTATCGTAATAAACGTTGGTGTATCGACTTTAAGTACCGACGCTATCAACGCCAACTCTAATTCTTTTTCAGAGGCCGAACGAGGCAGTACTTTCTTTAAGCGGTTTACACGCTGTTTATTCGCAAAGAAAGACTTGTACTTTGCGATAACAGGTCGATACTCCATGTTCATGCAGATTTCATTCAAAATTATCGAGCTGCTATCAGCATAAAACTCTTCGGCATAAAGCCTGATATCGTATAAAAGATCGCGGGTCGGCTCATCAGGCGCTTTATTGCTATAAAGTAAAAATGCCGTTTCGGGTTCTAGTAACTCAATACGATATTTAACTTCGAAATGAGATAAGCCATCTAATTGAATAATCTGAGTTTCATCATAGACGGTATCAAGTATTAACGTCTCAATAAGCTCATTAAACTCATTATCAGTATCTTGCCAAAAAACAAGGCGACTCTTTTCAAACTTGGCTAATAGCCCGCTGGTGATTTGCTGTGTATTCATTTCATTATTACTTTTATAGCTGCAATGACTTTTTTGAGGTAACTCATTAGCTCATCATACCTTTCTATGACTTCTAGTCGATCATTCTCTTTCCATTGATGCACCAAACCATTCCTTAAGTTTCTAGCACTCATTGAACCTCGCTTCTTCATATCAGAACTGAGAATAGCAGTAATCACAGCATCAGAAACTTTAATATTGTATGCAGAAAATGTACTTTTTACTGATGGTAATGGCAAAGGAGCATGTGTTTCACTGCTACCTTTATTTGATTTTGAACTTCGATAGAAATGCCAAACTTTCCTTACTAATGACTCAAACGCAATATATCCAAGTAAAAATGACTCGGCACCTTTGATTTTTTCGTAATCAGGCAAAGAGTCTAAAATCACTTTTAAACTCTTTTTCTGATGCTTAGATATGGTTAACTTTTTTTCCAAAGCTACTTCACACCCTCTGGCTTTTTACCGTGGATGGCTTTTACGTCGGCGAGGAGGTTGCCGAATTTGCCGTAATTGACTTTTACGCCGTCGTCGAGGTTGAGGCTGATTTTCATTTCTGCGAGGTGTTTGAGTTCCTCGTCAAACGCGGCTAGTTCAGTTTGCTTTTTGTCGATAGATTTTAGCTCTTTATCTATGGCTCGTTTTTCTGCGTTGCTGGCAGTGGCTTGTGAGTCCTCTAAAATCCCTTTGCGGCTTTCGAGTTTACCCATCAGCGGGGTGACGTATTCGGTACGCATACGTGATAGCGTGCCTTCGTTATAGCGGTGCAGATATACTAAACACTCAAAGGCTTTTTCTTTACCGCTGCTGAACAGCCAGTAAATCGGGCGTTTTTTGTAGGTTTTTAAATGATCTTTGTAAAACTGGGTGGAGAAATAACGGCGAATGGTCGCCATTGAGCTTTCGCCCTGCCCTTTTTTAGAAGAAAGGGGCTTTATGGCATCTAAACATAAGCTTTCAGCGACAAAATCGAGGTTTTCTTGTAAATGTTCATCGCCCCATACGGTTTTAACAAATTCTTTAAAGCGAGTGGTGGCATCGTCATCAAATAACCATTCTTCATCGGCTAATGGCACAATACCATCATCATCGGCTGGGAAGGTTTTATAAGCACCGTCAGCAACAAGCTCTTTAAAGCCGTTATTGCCTGAATGGGCGTAGACTAAGCCTTCACGGTCTAAGGAGTAGCGTCCCATCATGTTGCCAATGGAGTAGCTAACAAGCTCAGAGAGTGTATCCGATTGAAATCCTTCTTGGACACTACTATCACTGGCATATCTATAAGCAGGATTTCTAAGTAAGGATATATTCTGAATATGAACTTCACTTTCAAGCTCATTATCTAAGTCATACTCAGATAAAATAATTTGATTAAGTAACTCTTCTTTTTCTCTGCATAAATTAACATCTTTAATGTTACGCTCATAATAACGAGAATAACTACCTGCGATCGTAAAAAGATTTTCATTGACTAAAGGAGATTCTTTAAAATCTAATGACCCTTCAAATGAATCCCAGTCGCTCTTTGATAACTCTGTCAAATCTTTAGATAAACTCGTTAATTGTTGTACTTCATTTCTAATAACTGGAATACTCTGAATCTCACCTACATTCATGTTCAGTGTAGGGTTTATTATCTTAGCTATAAATGTACCAACAGGGGAATTTGCTATCGCTAAAAAGAAATATGTCTCTTCTTGATTTTTTGGAAATAAAGTTGGAGCTGCTAAGTTAAATATTTCATCTTTATCAACGAACCGAAAAGATTGCTCTCCTGACGTAATAAGTGTCCAGCAAAAACCTTTCTTATCCCATAAATATTCCGGAAGAATCCTTGCCACTCGATCTTTTCTATAATGATTTCTTGCAGTTTCAGACCAATCTATGACCCAATCAACATTTCCATACCATTTTCGAAAAGAACCTCCTTTGGGATGTTTAACCCACTTTTTTGAAATTCCTATTTTTGAGAAATTAACTTCCCAAAATTGACGTAAATATTTATCGTTGTCTCCTGTTTTTGTTTGTCCATCAGACACCGTATTCGTACCAATAGACTCACCAATAAATTTATTTCTAAGCCCCCTCGAAACCCAATACGCAATAGGACTTCCTGGAATTTTTTTGAAGTCGTCTTGCTGCGTTTCATTAAACAAGTTTTGTTTCGCTAAAAGCGCTTGTTTTTTTTCTTCCTCATTACCCTGAATCAACCGAAGAAAAGACGGTTGGAAACCATCGACATGCTTTTTGTTTAATACCCAAGCTGTAGTTTGCACTACTTCACCTGAAATTTGCCCAAAAGCACGAGCGCCAAGATGCGCCATAGTGATGAAGGTTTTGGTGTCGAGCAATGATTCACGCATTTTTTCAAAGCTGGAGAGGAACATCCAAGACTGCATATTTACTTGGGCGTTATAGCCTGCCTCGTTAAGGAACTTAAATACTCGCTCCATAAATATGGCAAATAAATCCGACTTTGAATTCGGATAATGAACTTTAGCAAAATCTTTTAACGCTGCATTCATGCCTTTTGAACCCATATAAGGCGGGTTGGCAACGGCAACATCATATTTAGTCGCTAAAATAATGGCTTGTTCAACAAAAGGTAACAGTATGCTTGCAGCCTCTTTTGCGGCTGCATCAGTCGCTTGCTGCTTTTCCACTAAGATGGATTGAAGGCTGGCTATCAAATCAAAATAGTTATTGGTTAGCTGCTGGTAAAACTGGCTTTCGCCTTCAAGGGTGAAAAGTTCAGCTTCTAATTGCTGTTTTTCATCTTCAAGTTGATTGATGAGCTTAAGGTCTCCTTCGGCTTTTTTAATGCTTTTATCCAGCTTGGCTAGCTCACGTTCTTTGGCTGCAATATCTCTTAGTATGTGTGAAACTTTGGCATCAAGCTCGGTGCTAACATTAATAAGAGAGCCTAAATCTTTGGCTTGGATAAAGGCGGTTTTGAGTATTTTTAGCAGCTCATAGTATTGAGTGAAGACGTTTGAATTTTTTGAAAGGCGCTGGACACCAGCCTGCGCTGGTGTGACAGAAGACGGAGAGCCGAATAGGTCCTCTACATCGCCAGTTTTATGTTTGCCTTCTAGGTTTAAATCATCCCAGAGTTTATCAATATTAAGATGTTCACTGGACTGCATCGAGTGAATGTTAAGTTTGATATCTCTGCTGAAAATACGGCTGTCGTCTTCACGGGCTTTCATCATTACCGCAAAGGCGGCCATTTGCGCCGCACGATCATCAATGTCCAAACCGTAAATGTTTTTGGTAAGAATTAATTGCGGAATTTCACGAGTTCGATAGCCGCGCTCAATGTAAATTTCACGCAATACTTCATACACTTCTACCAAGATATGACCTGAGCCACATGCAGGATCAAGCACTTTGATTTGCTCAGGATCAATACTACTTGGGGTAATGGCTTTTAACTGCTCAATTACCTCATCACTCTGCTGTGCAGGCGTGATGTAGTATTCCATTTTGTCTTGCAGTTCAGAATCTGGATAGGTAGCTAACCACTGACGCCCTAATGAGTTCTGGACGAGATATTTTACAATCCAGTTTGGGGTAAATAGCTGGGTAGCGGCGGGAATATCTTCACGCTTGACGACTTTACCAATCACCGCATCTTTGTGCTCTGAAATGTAGAACTGATACAACCAGCCAATAACTTCAATTTGTTGCCAGTTGTCTTCTGGTATGTCGTTCACCAAGTCTTTTAATATCGAGTCGGTTTTGGTGAGGTTGTCCGGCAACAGCAGCTCTGTGGCATCATCCAGTTTTTCAAACCCTTCTTTACCAAAAACAAGCGGCATTGCTTGGCTTAATTGATGACATTGCCCTAATAAGATTGCTCGATACAGTTCTTCTTCTTTATTGCCGTCAAGCAGCATATCGACGATTTCGGTTTTGTTTAAACCTAAGTCCTCTGCGACATCGGCCGCGGAGCCTAAAATCTCAAAACCTTCGCCAAACTCTGCACCTTCGGCTTTGGTTAATACCCGGAAACTATGATCTAGGTATTCATTCACCTCCATATAACGAATGGCGGTTAAGCGGTTAAACCATGTAAAGGCGATTTCATTAATAAACTGCTTAAAGCCGTCTTTTAGCGCCAGCTTGTCATTATGCGTGCCTAAGTCTTTTATACGCCTGACCAACTGATTACGTTGCTGACCTTGTTTACGGGTAAACACTCGCCCCTCGATAACAGCGCTGTCGCCGTCAACCGTCATATCAGCGATGCTGTCTTCATATAAACCTAAGGTTGCCGCTCGTTTTTCAACAGCCGCCATAAAAGCAACTCGAGCTTTAGGCGCATAAGCTTTTAGTTTATTAGTGTTCATTATTTTTCATCTTTTAATTGGGTTAATACAGCTCGCCCTTGAGGTGTGATGCGATATTTTTGCAAGCGGCTTTGCGGTTTTTCTGGAATGGTCATTGCTATCAACCCTTGTTCAAGGGCTGGTGTTATGTAGCTTTCTCTGAAACTTTGTCTGTGCTTTAAGCCGAGTTTTTCCATACATTCTTCCCTACTAAGCGGAGCATGTTGCAAGCAAGACAAGACGGTTTTGACTTGGTCGGTGACTTGGTCGGTGACTTGGTCGGTCACTTGCTTAAAGTCAGGGTCGGTGTTCTGTTCAAAAGCTGGGTGTAATAACAACTCTGCAATAAAAAACACATTGTTTTCATCGGTAATAAAATTCGGTGCAGGTGAACCATTGCGTTGCATTTGACTTCGGATCTTACGAATACCAGTGCCCCTGCCTTCGGTTAAGTCCAGATCTTTTAAAAAGTCGCCTAGTCTAGCGTTTCTGGTGTCTCTTGATACTATCCTTTGCTGTTTTAGCATGGCTTGATTAACTGGCGGTAATGGCCCCGGAAAATTCGATATTTCAATTCGGTCAGGGCGAATGGATACTTCTATTGGATTTTGTTTGTCGTAGCCTTTATGAAATACCGCATTGGCTAAGGCTTCTTCAATGGCTGGAAATGGGTAATTAAAGCAGCGCTCTGCTTCAGCTTTATCGTCTTTTTTTAGCACTTGCTCTTTGAGCACTTGGCTTTTTATGTAAGCTAGCGCTTCTTTGAGCTGTAGCCAAACTGGGCCTTCAAAATAGGTTTCTTGGAATTTATCACCAATGCCATCAAAATATTGTACTAGCTCTATTCGTGCCCCCCTGAAAAACTCATGGGGTTTATCGGCAAACATAAGTAGCCCAATATTTAACGGGTGAAAGTTTTCCTCTGCGCCTGCTGCGATACGCATTTGCCTGAATAGATCCGCTTTAGGCATGGTAGGTACATCGCTCAGCAACTCACTGTTAATGGCACTTAAAAAGTTGCTAATGTGTAACATGCTGATGTCGTTGATGCTCGCATGATAGTTAATTTGGTTATCAAAAGGCGTGCGACCAGCAAATTCCATTAACCGCAGTAAATCACTGTCTTTGGCTTCAACCGTTGATGACATACGACGAATATAATAGGGCTTATTGATTTGATCTTTCTTACCCAAGGTTTTTGGTGCTTTGTACGGTCGATATTGACCGGGAGGACACCAGATAATGAGAATATAGCGATCAGCGATTCTCTCCGGATGAACAACTGGGAAGTAGTCAGGCTGAATATAATGACATATCTGCAACAGCTCTTTTTGAATGGCATCGATTTTATTTGCGGCAAGCCCAACGGGTGGCATCACTGCCACACCGTCTTGTTCTTCAACACCCACTACGATGTAACCTCCACCAACGTTGTTTAAGTCGTTAGCAAAAGCACAAATCGAACGCACGATAACTTCAGGATTCCATCCTGTTTTAAATTCGATACGCTCAGTTTCGATAATGCTCCCCTTTAGGAGAGCGTGAATGTCGATAGGTAATGCCATTATTTAATCCGTACCTTATGGTTAGTGGCAATCAGTCCTGATAGCTCTTGTTTGAGAGCATCAAGGTAATCATCCAATTCCTTTTGTGTTTCAAGGTAAGTGGTTTTATTTAACTCTTGGTATATTTCGCTAGTGTTTACCGTAACCACTTTTTTAGCTTTAGTTATTATGACTGGCTCAGCAACTTTTTCAGGCTCTGCGCCTGTAGTTGTTGTTGCGCTGTAGCCTGTCGATGTATTACTAGCACTGGTATCAGATGTTTTTTCAGTTTGTTTACGCTTTTCAGCTTCAATAGCTTGCTTATGCTGCTGCTCAATAAAGGCATTGATAATTTCGTCAGCTTGTTCGACTAGATGTGAAGAATTACTTAACTCTTGATTGATCTCAGCAATACTTGTCAGCTGCTCTAAATGCTTAAGCGAAAGTTGCAGCGGACGTAACGCTTGGTTACTGATGTTATCTGGCGCTTTTGCTTCTGTAATGTGTTGCTGCACGTCAGCCATTGCGGTTTCAAGTTTGCTCGCAACAAATTTACGTTGGCTAGCTAACAGTTCACTATTGACTGATTGAACCGTTTCAATAAGTCCCTGTACTTGGCGGATCTTGTCGTAAGGACGCTCGGCATCATAAATGGTTTGTAGTTTTTCAAGCGCCGTATTTGCCTCATCAGATGTTTTAAGCAAGTGAAGGTTTTTAGCAAATTCGACATTTAGCGCATGAGCTAAACTTTGCCATGTAGCAAATTGTTTGTCGTAAAAAACTTCAAGCTCTTCGTAATCTTCTTCAAAATCCGCTAACTCAGAGCCCTGACGTAAAAATTCGTCAATGAATTTATAGCTGCCTTGCTGCTCTGTTAAGGCTGATAAACGCTGAATGCCGTCTTCAATTTCAGTTTTACCCGGAAACTTACCCGTAGTGGATTTAGCTTTAAACGACTGTAATTTAGCGAGCATACCTTTAATATGCCGCAATGCCTGTTCATGTAGCTCTTTTTCAGACGCGGGTGCATTTTTGTGGAATACGTCTTTATAAAGTCTGACCGCTTTTTTAAGATTCGCTTCTGACTGCTGCATAATGCGGCGAATACGCAAGTTCGCTCGTTTCGCGATTTTATCAAGGTGCTCAAAAGCATTTCTTAACGGCACATCTTGCTGGTTCGCTTGCAAAGTGATTTTATTGGCAGCGGCCAGGCGAGCAATCATCAGGATGATCTCGTTGTCATTCCACCCAAATGGCCTGCGGGAGAATTTTTTCACTAAATCACCGGCAGTAAGCGGTCTGCCATATTCATCGCAAATAGAGATATGTCTTTCTAGTTCAGAAATGGCACGAGGGCTGGCTTCAACATCCGTTAGGTCAATGTTCAGCTGACTTAAGTCATCCACCGCTAACGTGTGCTGAATTTGCTGACGAATATCACCATTATAAGATTGAACAAATTTAAGTTTATTAAAGGTATCTTCAATCACTTGACGATACGCATTATCAATAATTGCTGACGGCGTTGCGCCTTTTGCTTTGTAATTATGCCCCAGTAAGTAAAAGTCTGACTCTTTAATGGCTTCTTCCAGTTCAGTTACAATCTGCTTGCGGCGAGTACTGTTCTCAGCGGCTTTGGCTCGGATCAGCAATTCCATGTCGGCATCACGACCCGCATTACGTTTGGTATATTTCGCGGTACGGATATAGGTACGTAACTCATCGAATAAACGAGGCTTATCCTGCAGCTTAATCAGAATGGAATCTGACGACTCATTACCACATTGCGCATCACTCATATCGTCATAACTTGCATCGATTGGCGATATGATTTTTAAGCATAAATCGTTATCCATTGAGCCCTTTTCGAATGGCTGCCCGTTACAGAAACGGGATGCTGGAAAATCTTGTTTATTTTCAGGGTAACGATAAGTTTTGCTGCTACGCAGAATTTCATCAAATACAATTTTGCTTAACTCAGCGGTTTCATCTGACGTTTCAATCTCAGTATTTTGGATCTCTTTTTCGATTTCTTTTTCTTCGTTGGTCAGGAAGATGTACTCATCGCCTTGACGGGCAATCAACAAGTTGTTTTCGAGTGCGTCCAGGCTTTCAGTAATATCGATTCGCAGTTGTCTCTTGTCTTGATCGACTTCAGAAATACAGAGAGTGACAATATTATCGATGGTTGATTTCATTTCATCGACATAGCGGATCATGAACAATGTTTCTAACACTCTTACAGAAAAACCTGTAATAGCGTTTTTCTCCGCCGCTTGATTAATATCACGCACAACAGCGGTATCTAAGAATTTTTTAATAGATGGATAAAAGCTGTAAAGCGGAATTAAACGCCCTGTTTCATCATTAACAAATTGATTGGTCGCGGTCTGGAACGCCTCAATTAACGAACGCTCACCTTTGGCTAAGTGCGTACCTGCCGCACCGGCCTGACTGATACCAGAAAAGACCTTTTGAACCAAATTGTACTGATATGGTGCGAACGGGTAGCTTGAAGCAAAATTGTTTGCATCAGTAAAATTCGAGAATTCAGCTTTGCTGGTATTTTCAAAACTAAGCTGGCTGCGAATGATATCGCCTTTGTCGTTATATAAGGCTGTCAGTGACTCTTGAGCTGACTCTGTTTTGTCGAGCAGACGCTTTTCAATGACTTCGTTTACGTTTGAGCTTGACAGTGAAATACGGTCAAAACGCTGTTGAATCCGCGAGAAGTCAAATTTCTTCGAGCCTTCCTGCATTTTACCCAATACTGCATCGATATCTTCTTGCGAGGTCACCACAACCCATGCTCGACCTTCACAAATTGTACCCAGGTTTTCTGTAATGGTTTGAAGTTTGAGCATCATTTGAGTGTTCTGCCCGATAAACTGACCGATTTCATCAACAAAGAAACTGATGCGACGCTCTGGGCTGCCATCGAGATATTGCTTAACCCATTTACAGAAGTTTTGAATATCTAAACTAAAAGTCTCTTCAAGCTGTTCAATGGCTATTTCGCTTGATTCTTCGCTTTGACCTGTGACATATGAAAACGCCTGAATCACCTGATCAAGATGGTGATAGTAATTGTGTCTAACTTCCTTCCAGTTTTTGCCTGAAACCTCTTCAAATTTGTGATGAAAATCTTCTAGCTTCCCTTGCTGATCAAAGGTTCTTTCTAGATTCGCTAACTGAGGATGGTCGCCCGAGTAACCTAAGTACTCATTGAATACTTTAAGAAAAACTTTAAGAATGGCATCTTCTTTATCGTCAGTATCCGCACGGCTATCGATATTGAACAAAATTACATTATTTTGTTTTGCGATAGCACGACGCATATCGCCCAATAAAAAGTGCTCATCTTCAAGCTTTTCTTCAAAAAACTCTATGGCTTTTTTGGTTTCACCGTCATGGCTGGTTTCTGCATTTTTTAACAGATAAGACATGATCTTGATGAAGTGCGACTTACCTGAGCCAAAGAAACCGGATACCCAAATGCCTGACTTACCTGTTGCTGATGCTTTTTTAGGATTATCAACTGATGGCATGTAGTATTTAAAAAACTGCTCAATATGCTCTTTAAGTTCTTTGGTGATAACGTATTCATCGAGCTCTACGAAAACGGTTTCATTACCGACTTGATCTGCTTTTACAACACCGTTAATCGGGCGGGAAATGTCTTTATGAAATAGCTGTTGTAACTTCATTATAATTCCTGGCTAATTTAATTTTTATGCAGCTTTAATACTCAAAACGATGTTCGTTATGCCAGTTTAAAAGCTCGGTAATAATTGTTGGATTCGATTCGACCAAAGGGTTTAAGTGCCGCGCCATCATATTCACCCGGGTAAAACATAACGGTTGGCACTTCGCCCACTTTGGCGTGTAGGGCATTAAGCAGACCGTGACCACGAACCATTGGCCATACACTGCCCATGCCGTGAAGTAAAATAAAATCACAGTTTTCGATATCTGCTTCATTAACGATAAATTCAGCGACTCGGTTCTGCTCGAACGTGCCTTTTAAAGCTTTGAAGAAGAAACGAGCGCTTCGTTTTTGTTCCATTTCAAAGGTCTTATCAAGAATGTCTTCTTTATCAAGTAATTTGATCAACATCTCAAATAAGTTGATGCTCGCAAATTTGTATTCACGGTTAGATAGCTTTCTTTCAAGTAACTGTATATGTTCACGTACTGCTATTTCATGCTCAGGCTTATAGTCAAAAATGTAAAAACCTAATTCACCACCCAGTTGCTTATTTTTTAAAAACTCTTCACTTTCCAAACGTTCTTGGATTTTATCCAAACGCTGTTGCAGTTTAAGCATCAGTAGTTCTCCATCGCTTGAATGATATCGTCTTTGCCCATTTCAACCAGTAAACCGCGAACATCCGGAGCGATATAAATATTTGTCAGCACTTTGCTTTTAGTATTCTCAAGAAAACCGCCGTCAGTCATCACCTTAAACGCAACCTGTGAAATCTTGTATTTAGATGTTTCAGACATTTCCGCAAACTCCGGGTAAATTCGGCATTTATCTTCCCAAAAATATTCCCAGTCTTTCATGTCGATACTTTCTCGATACATACGTTTGGCGTCCGTAACCACCGTGCGCATAAAATCAGCTAATAAAGGAGAATTAATTAAGGTTGCTGCCATCATCAGTTGTGATGCTTCTTCGTGATTAGCATTGACTAAATGAGTGAGAAACTTTTCACCTAAGTGTTCGATACGTTTTTTTATCGTCGAAGCATTACGTTTCGCAGAAGCCGGAGAGCGCTTTTGGAGAATATTTTTATCTACAATTGCTTCATTCCACTGCTCTTTTGTTGGCTGAGTAAGAAGTAGCTCTGCAACTAGCTGAGCCTCTGTGATCATTAAGCTACCACCAATTAAATCACCTAAAAATTTCTTATATTCAGTCAACGTACGGCTCCTGTTTAACTGTTTGGTTTGGGTTTAAAACTTTATAGCCTGAGGTTAGATATATGTTTGTTATTGCAGAGAGCTGCTTGCGATTACGAAGCCACAATTGATGTTCAGGAGATCTATTTGAAGCACTTTCTGAGCAATCTACATTCCAACGCCGTAAGATGTACCCCGTTAATGCTGCTCTTGTTTCAAGTCTTAGCACGCCATCTGTCATCCCGTAATCAAGCTCGATAGCTTGCGGATAAGTAATGTTATTAGGATGAGGAATTAATTCTAATACGACTTGTTGATTCCATTGTTGATCAGACTCTACTTTCTGGACTTTTGTAATTTCTTTATCACTCAAGCGGGCATTAATTACTCTTGTTATTACGAAATCTTTAAATTCATTTGAATCAAAATCAAAAGCCCGCGCGTGCCAGCGTAAACCGTTATCAACAATTGAATGGGGCACGATAGTCCGCTGACGCTGATCGCTGCTTAAGGACACATATTCTATATCTACTGCTTTGTTGTTCAATGTGGCCTGCGTTAAAACTGCCAATAGGTTTACATCTGGAATTACCAGTTGACTTGGTGCCTCGAAAGGCAGATCGATTCCGTAAATTATATTGGTTTGATCAGATTGAGCGCTCGATAACCGCGTCAATACGCTTTCTTTGTCATGTGAAAATAATGGTTTGAAATCAGCTGTTTTGAAGTATCTTTTATCAGCGTTATCGTATCTCAAATTCTGACTAGCAAGCTCTTTATAGAGGTTAATATCACGAGTCGCAGCAGATAACCCAAGTTTAAAATGCTGAACAACTTCAGATCTTGAAAAACTGCCGACGAACATCAGCCTAAAATCAATAAAATAAAGCCGTTGGTGTTGTGAAAAAGAAAATTCGTCCATGCCAATTTAAAGTGAAATTTTGCGAGCGGAGAGTATGCTTCATTTTGGGTCACACTTCAAATTATTTTGTGTAATCTGAATGTTAAATAGTCGGTACTGAAAAACATAACTTCAAGATTTAAAATGTACGGCATCTGATTTACGCAAAATTCAGAGCCGTACCCAAAAGCAACATTTCTTATATTTCGCATCAATTTCACTACAAAATAGTCAAAACTCACCATCTTTTTCGAGCAAAAAGAAAATGGCTAACCACTTTCTCAAGTTCCAGGCACACGCAGCCATTAGAAGGTTTATTGAGTCGCCAACACTGCCCTTTAACCAGTTCTTACACAGCCTAAAATCACTCTTCAAATGCCCGATTACTGGTTCAATTGTTGCCCGTTTTTTACAGAGTTCACTTTTGCGTTTTCTCTTTGCTTGCGAGTCCCGTTTTAATGGCCGGCTAGGGATAACAACTTCTTGGTCAACATACTGCTTACACCCTTTATAGCCTTTATCTACAACGGCTGTAGTGATTTTACTCTTTCGGTGTTTATGGGCATGGTCAAGTGCAGGCTTAAGCAATTTTGAGTCGTGTTCATGTTTGTCATGACTGGCGACACCGATGATTAATTGACTCTGCTCTGTGAGCACGACAGAAGCCTTTTTACCATACTCGTATGGCTTATGGTCTTTGCCTTTCCCTACGCAGTAAACATCGGGTTCATGAAGACTGTAAATCTTATTTTTATCTTTACGTTGCTGTGTAATGGCTTTTTCATAATTAGTAAAATTCTCTTTTTGTAAATCAAGGACATCTTGTGGAAGTTTGCGTTGTAGCTCCCTTAAAAGCTTACCTGCGATAACACGTAACCTTTTTAACGCTCTTCTGGCTTTGCTTCGATTTTTGGCATGTCTAAAGCTTCGACAGTCAATGCGTAGCTGTTTGACTTCTTTGACATAAGTACGCCTTTGTTTGATCCCAAATACTTTGGCAAGTTTATTGAGTCGGTTAACCACCTTGATGGCAAGTTTGCTATCTGTCGGATAAGTAATGGCTTTTTCTTGGACGGTTGTATCAACGTACACGGTGTCATCTTCGGCTTTGTCACCGTGTAAAGCCACAGATAATGCAAAGATTTTTTCACAGCCTTTTTCACCGATGCGCTTACGAAAAACACTGAGTTCACTGGCATCACAAGGGCGTGCTGTTTGAAACTCTGTCTCACCACAAAACACTTGAAAATACACGTTCATCAGCCACTCATCGACCAAGGCTTCATCGCTGAGTTTGTAGAGCTGCTTGAGTATTAGCAAACCGCACATCAACCTAATTGGCTTAGCTTTACGACCTAATTTTTTGTATAACGGCTTGAACTCTTCTTCCAACGCTCGCCAATCAAAGGCATTAGCTAAAATGAGTAAAGGGTGAGTTTGCAGAAGTTGGTCTGTGATATTAAACAGACTGGCATGAGGTAAATTTGACGGGCTTTCTTTGAGCATTTTTAGCACCCAAAACGACCAGAAACCATAGGTTAACTATATCATTTCTGGTCGAAATTGAATGTATCAAATAGCTATATTTTATTAGCGATCAGAATGTTAGATGTTTTTCATGACCGACTAAATATATGTATGGTTACCAAATACTTTTAAAAATTATCTTCATGTTGAGAAATGTATAAACTCCTGCCTGACTTGTCAGCAGGAGCTATCTGAAGAAGTGTGACATCCAGGCTCTGAGGCGTGCGTCACGTTTTTAAACCCATTAACATCCTCCCATCTAAATTCGGTGAGGGATTCCCATTACAGGGCGTACTAAAATCACTTAAAGCACAGGTTCCTGATTCATCAAGCGGCTAATGCCGACTCTCCAAAGGCTAACAAGCGTTGTCCACGCTCTAAAATATTTAACGCACCAACAATGTCAGCGTTATTGGTATAACCACACTCTACGCACTCAAAGTATTCACCTCCCTGCTGCTTCGCAGGGAGTACTAGGGACGTCGCAGAAGAGTTCATACCAAATATGCCGTCACTCCAGCGAAAGCTGGAGTCCGGTTTCTTTGGTTAATTTTGCAAAAGTCGCTTTATATCTGCTTTCGCAGGTATGACAAATGATGTGCTGAAATTTAAATTGGTATCTTATGAACTGCGAGTTCCCCTAGTCACGATAATAGCACACTGAGACATATCAATCTCTCCGTCACCCACTACTTTACATGCTATACCGGTCATATTCGTTTCATAAACTAACAGTTCCAAAAACCTAGAATAAGCTAAGCTGACAACGCTTGCAGTAGTAGCAAGAACATACTTGACAGCTTCATTACAGTTTACTAACTCGTCTATACTTTTAAATGCTACATAAGAAGATACCGCACTTAAACTATCCACGCCCAAACAGTCCCTCTCACCTACCGGAACTTTGCTAGCTAAACAGTCTGGAGTACCGGGTAAATTGCGTGCTACAGCTGCAGGAATTAACATATAAGAGCTGTGTTTTACAACCTTGAGTAAATTACTGTCTCTGACTATTCTATTTTCTGTAGCAAAAAACAGAGCTAAAGCTGTTCCGGCACTAATTGAAGCTCCAATAGGATTAGCGCTAATACTAAATCCCAATAATGCTGCTGGTGTAGCTTGTTTTACTGCCCGCCAAATATACGAAGACCAACTTTCTTGAGTCACAGGCTGGTGATTTGCTTGAATTGCCATATGAACCCCCCTCAATAAAAATCAAAAAATCAAAAAATCAAAAAATCAAAAAATCAAAAAATCAAAAAATCAAAAAATCAAAAAATCAATCCATCATAACTACTTTTGATATCTGAGAAGTAGTGAATTATTCATAATATTTTTACCTTTATTCATAATATTTTCGTCTAAAAATCGCATTGGTCGGATAGGCACCTGTTACCGGATGTCGCCTATCCGACTGAATCTCAACCATTGCATTTTAAATCAAGAGATTATCCTTTTTAGATTTAGAGTCAGCTATTTGTAAGTGCCGTTGTCTTAAGTTAAGAACGTTGTAGAAAAGTAAACAATTCTCACTGCCGGAGAAGTCTGAACTATTATAACTATATGATTTTATTTAAATAGATGATTCAGAAATATTCGTTACTAAACCAATTACCTCAGGCGATATCATCCCGGCAAGCATTAGCTCGGCGGGCAGACCTTTTCAGCCGCCCGCAAAGCACAATGATATTGATTCGACACCGCGTAAAATTTTCATTCTTCTGATTCTAATAAAGAACCATCCCTGTCTGCCTGCGTTCATGATTCAACCGGCAATTCCCCGGTTCCGGTCAATTAAGGTCAGTTCAGCCGCAAATACCTAAGCCGCGTAAAAACGGAGACGACGACCAATCAGACAAGTTTTAAACACATTTTATAGTAGTGATTGATTTTTATTCTCTTCCGGCAATGTCAGATCGATATCATCCATAGTTAACGGCTGATCGTTCAAAGAATCATTCATCGCTTCATTCAGCACATTCATTTGAGCCGCCTTCAGCGCTTCTTTCATTATCTTTCGTTTACGCCGGTAAATGAATCCGGCAATTCCCGCAAGGAGGATAATCACATTAACAATAACGGCTGTCATAAGAATCGTTGATTTCGCACTTTCCTCTTTTGCTTTTGCTTTTTGCAGATCAGCCAACGCTATTTCAGCTTCTGACGGGCCTTTCCGCGGCGGCTCAACAATATTAAATGAGGCTTTGGGTAACCCGATAATGATTTCTCTGCCTGAGTTTGTCGTGGTTACCGCTTTACCTGTCAGGGTGTAGTTACCAAAATCCTTAATTTTTGGTAACTCAATGCGCTCATCTTCATTGAAAACATTATCTAAAAGCAATTTATCCTGAAAGCCGTCAGGTCCCGACAAGTTATACTCAACATGGGTTTGCGCTAACCTGATACGCTTTTCGTCAGCATGGATTTCTAAACGATAAGGTAACCCTGACTCCTCCGGCGGAGATATTAAATTTACCTTAATCGGACTGGGCTCTAACTTAACAGGAAAAGAATATTCTCTGCTGAATACCTCGTTTCCGGCTTTAACTGAAAATGTATAATCACCCCACGGCAAATCTAAATCAAAGTTACTGGTGAAAATCCCGTCACCCGGAATTTCATCCGACAACTTTCCGTTATCGTGATAGTTACCTAATCGCTTATAACCTGACGCAAAGTTTTCCTGATCTGGTTTCCGCGCGCTGGTAACCGTAGCGCTCCAGTCCATTAATAGATCAAGCCCGGGTATTTTCATGACTTTATCGTCACCTTTTAAGCTCGCTGTTACCTTAATGGTTTCGCCTTGATACAAAGGTTGCGGCAGTGGCTGAACTTCAATTCGAATGTCACTGACTTTTTCAAGTTTCGAGCCGGGTACAATCCGGCCAAGCAACTGCCAAGGCCCCGCCATAGGCTCGGGGATGCGGACAATATCCCCTGTCATGCCATCCATCCACCTTACATTCTCGGGATGGCGAGTTGAATACCATTTTCTTCCGTCAGGCAGTACGATTATCGCCGGAGGCGAGCCGTATTCTCTTTGAATAAATAACGTGACATGCGAGACCATATGATCAATTCGAAATCGATTTTCAAGCTCTTCCGCCGTATCAAAACGAGCGAATTTTGCCTGTGCGGCGCTAATGATCCCAACAACCGTTATAAGAGCCGACAAACGATAAAAATGTTTTTTCAAGTTTAGTCTCTCCAGACGCACTTTCCCGCTTTCGCAACTAAGTCGAGTCTTTCCTCATGCTTTAGTAATTCATCGGCATCAGCGGAAATGACTTTAAGACTTTCTCTGTTGCGCGCAAGACGAATGATGCCGCCCTTTTCTTGCCCCTGCGAATCCGTGGATAAATTAAACTTGGTTTGCCCGCCCGTCATGAGCAAATATACGTCAGCCAGAATTTCAGCATCAAGTAAAGCGCCGTGAAGCGTTCTGCGAGAGTTATCGATAAAATAACGCTTACATAACGCGTCTAAGTTATTTTTCTGCCCCGGATGCAAGAACTTCGCGACCTCCAGCGAATCAACAATCGAGCAAATATCCGCGGTTACGGGGCCTTTTGGATTAAGCAGTGAAAACTCATGATCCATAAACGAAATATCGAAGGGGGCGTTATGCGCCACAATTTCGGCGCCATCGATGAAATCAATAAAGTCTTTAGCGATGTCATGAAACCCCGGCTTATCCGCGATAAATTCGTCGGTAATACCGTGAACCTTTACGGCTCCCTCATCAATTAATTGTCCGGGGTTGATGTATTCGTGAAAGTGGCGGCTCGTCAGTCTGCGATTCACTACTTCGACACAACCGATTTCAATAATCCGGTGGCCGATATAAACCGGACCACCGGACTGGTTCATACCCGTGGTTTCTGTATCAAGAATAATCTGGCGTGTCGCTTTGGAAACAATATTCATAGGATTTGTTATACCAAATTTGTATACTCATTATTAACTAATGAATATGGTAGCAATTTGATGGAAGAACTGAAACAAATTCATATCTGCACGGACGGTTCTTGTCTGGGAAATCCCGGTCCGGGCGGTTATGGTGTCGTGATGACCTATAAACAGCATCGCAAAGAATTAAGCGGTGGTTTTGTTTTAACCACGAATAACAGAATGGAGTTACTGGCGCCCATTCTGGCTTTAGAGTCACTCAAAGAGAAATGCGACATCGTTTTGACCAGTGATAGTCAATACATGCGCCAAGGCATTACCCAATGGATCCACGGCTGGAAAAAGAAAAATTGGATGACATCAAATAAAACGCCGGTCAAAAATGTTGATTTATGGAAACGATTGGATGCCGCGGCTCAAAAACATAATATCGACTGGCAATGGGTAAAGGGACATTCCGGTCATCCTGAAAATGAGCGCTGCGATGAATTAGCGAGAACCGAGGCCGAGGCTTCACCGACAGATGTTGATGAAGGTTATCAGGGTTAGTTTTTCGATCTTGGCACTCTTCCTGCTGTCGGCGCGGGTGCCCAATTGGGTACCCTTTTCCTTTTCCAGGCTTTAGAAGGCGTTAACGGACATTCAACCTTTTTGGCATTAATGATATAAAACGAGCCGATTTGCGGCGTCCATGTCGCCAGAGCATTTTGCCATAAACTGTAATCAGAATATTTCCCCATCAACGGATGATAAACTTCCCTCTTTTCTTCTACGACCTGATAACCCAAAACTTCGAGCCAGTCCCTTACACGATGTGATGTGAAAAAACGTCCGTTCCACGGGTATTTATTTTTCTTGTTAGGAATGGCTTTACCTAAACTTAATAAACTCAGCGGATTGCAGCCAACTATAAATAAATGACCACCAGACACCTGAATACGGTTAATTTCCCTTAATATCCGAAATGGGTTGGCTTCATACTCCAGCAGCAATGAACAAACAATTGAGTCAACCGAACTTGTTTCTACGGGTAAATGCGTATACTCACATAAGGCATGGGCAAGAGGTTTATCACTCAAAGAGAATTGATTTGGGATCGGTGATGAGCAAGTATCAATTTCTGCTGATAATCGTCCAATTTTTAATAAATGATATCCGAAAGCCTGACTGAGCATGGGTTGCAGCCCCTGCTCTACAATTACTTTTACAGCCTCTCCGTTTGGCAGCTCAGTCCATGATTTAGGTTTATTCTGCATATCATCCTTTTGATTGGGATTTTTTACGTCATTCTAAACAAATTTGGATATTTCTCTAGCCTAAGTACCCGACTATAAGTTTTTTCATTTTTCTGACGCCCGTCTTAAGCACTCTACAGCGTTACTCTTGCTTGCCGGTATTACTGCGCAAAAGCGCCTTGTCGAGCACTTAACCTCAGCGCCGAAAATATCGAAAAACTTATAGTCGGGTACTTATTGTTGCCGCTTTATAATCTTAGATCAAAGTAAGTATTTAATACCAACAGAGTAACAGTTAAGTAGCTGACGATAAGTTTCTTCGGAATTTTGGTGCTCAGATTTGGCGCAATACAAGGCGCAACGCAGGGAGCATAGCCGTAGCTATGTAACCGAAGTTGCAACGCCGTGGTGCGGTAAAGATGGGCATCAAAAAATGTTAGAAAACTTATGGTCAGCTACTTATATACTTCAGCCTTTGATAACAATTAACATCGAATTTCAGGAATATTTTTCCAATCAGTAGTGTACCGCGGCGTTAAGAACGCGCGTCTCATCGCCCACTTCACCTGCGTACCTTGCGCCGACATAAACACGGTATCTCGACCGTATCTATGATTCAGGCCGTCAATGGCTTTCATCAGTTTCGGATTATCATCGGGTTTATCAAACAGATCTAATTGCCGGCATTTCATATCCGCTAAATCTAACAACCCGATTCCAATCTTATAGTAATGCACTCCCTCCCTAAATAATTCCGGCACAATTTTCGAGACTGCGGCACCAATCTGAGCCGTACAGTTAGTAAAGTGGCTAAATTTAACCAACTTCTTGAAATAGCGAGGAGTATTATCATGGATCGAGCTACTCGCGAACACCAAAACATTTTTACAGCCGGAATTTTGTGCTCTCGCTTTTGCAGCCGCAATACCAACATGCTTACTCAGCGCTTGTCGCAGCTCATTGAGCTTAGTAATTCTTTGCCCGGTGCTTCGAGTCGAATATATCTGTTTTTTATCGGCTCTGACATTATCCCACTGTTTACACACAACCCCGTTTAATTCGTAAATGGTACGTTCAACTTCAACGCTAAACTGCTTTCTCGCTAACTTTGCGGGCATTATCGCTAAGTCATAAGCCGTAAAGACTTTCATTAATTTTAATTTGGCCGCAAGCTTTCGCCCTATTCCCCATACATCATCAATTGCGGTGGACTTCAATACCGCTGTAATTTTCTGCTTACCGTCTAAAACGTAAACTCCTTGAGCCTGCCTGTGTTTCTTCGCATGGTGATTAGCGAGTTTAGCCAAGGTTAATGTTGCGCCCATACCAACGCAGACAGGGAGTCGAGTTTCTTTCCAGACTGTTTTTCTGATTAGTCTTCCGTGGGTTTCTAAGCCGGATATTGAAAGCTGGCTTTTTTGCAGTGACAGAAAAGCTTCATCAATCGAGTAGATATGTTGCTCGGGTGCGAACCGCCCGATAATTTGCATTAACTTTGCGGACAGATCCGCATAAAGCTCATAGTTAGACGAACAAACAATCACGCCCTTGCGCTGACACAAAGCTCTGGCTTGGAAATAAGGAATGAATTTTTTGATACCAAGTTCTTTAGCTCGGCTGTTGGCGGCTACAATACAACCATCGTTATTACTTAACACAATAATAGGCTTATCTCGCCAGTCAGGCCTAAACACCGCTTCAGCGGAACAATAAAAGCTATTAGCATCAACAAGCGCGAACATGATTAACCATGCCTCAGTATTGCGCTTGGCCGATGACAGCGGATTGAACGAGCTACAACACCCTCAACGCAAAAGGTATCATGAGGGTTAATGGCGACTTCTTGATATTTATCGTTGGCAGATAGTAACTGACGTTGGTACTTATCAATGATTTTGCAGACAAACTCACCGTTGAAATTGGCCACAATCACATCTAAGTGCTGCGGTATCACGTGCCTGTCGACAATCAAAATATCATTATCAAAGATCCCCACACCTTGCATACTGTCACCCCTTGCCATACCGATAAAAGTGGCATTAGGATGCTCGACGAGCAGCTCATCTAAGCTTAACGCTAACTGTGAATACTCAGCCGCCGGAGACTCAAATCCTGTCACTCCGGCTTGGGCAAAAATAGGTATAATTCTCATATCATCACAATACTGTTTGTTTATACAGTATATTAGCAAAACTTATTGATTTTGGTAAATTAAATATTTTTAAGATCAGGACGGATGCCGATAAATCCGCCACAAACAACTAGCACGTGGTTTCCTTACTCAAAAATCGCGCCAACAAAAGCAAGATTTATAGAGCGCCGATTATCTGAGTGAATAAAACTGATCAAAGGAAGAACGGGCATAGTAAGTAGTCGGTACTGAAAAACATAACTTCAAGATTTAAAATGTACGGCATCTGATTTACGCAAAATTCAGAACCGTACCCAAAAGCAACATTTCTTATATTTCGCATCAATTTCACTACAAAATAGTCAAAACTCACCATCTTTTTCGAGCAAAAAGAAAATGGCTAACCACTTTCTCAAGTTCCAGGCACACGCAGCCATTAGAAGGTTTATTGAGTCGCCAACACTGCCCTTTAACCAGTTCTTACACAGCCTAAAATCACTCTTCAAATGCCCGATTACTGGTTCAATTGTTGCCCGTTTTTTACAGAGTTCACTTTTGCGTTTTCTCTTTGCTTGCGAGTCCCGTTTTAATGGCCGGCTAGGGATAACAACTTCTTGGTCAACATACTGCTTACACCCTTTATAGCCTTTATCTACAACGGCTGTAGTGATTTTACTCTTTCGGTGTTTATGGGCATGGTCAAGTGCAGGTCTAAGCAATTTTGAGTCGTGTTCATGCTCGTCATGACTGGTTACACCAATGATTAATTGACTCTGCTCTGTGAGCACGACAGAAGCCTTTTTACCATACTCGTATGGCTTATGGTCTTTGCCTTTCCCTACGCAGTAAACATCGGGTTCATGAAGGCTGTAAATCTTGTTCTTGTCTTTACGTTGCTGTGTAATAGCTTTTTCATAATTGGAAAAATTCTCTTTTTGTAAATCAAGGACATCTTGTGGAAGTTTGCGTTGTAGCTCCCTTAAAAGCTTACCTGCGATAACACGTAACCTTTTTAACGCTCTTCTGGCTTTGCTTCGATTTTTGGCATGTCTAAAGCTTCGACAGTCAATGCGTAGCTGTTTGACTTCTTTGACATAAGTACGTCTTTGCTTGATCCCAAATACTTTGGCTAGTTTATTGAGTCGGTTAACCACCTTGATGGCAAGCTTGCTATCTGTCGGATAAGTAATGGCTTTTTCTTGGACGGTTGTATCAACGTACACGGTGTCATCTTCAGCTTTGTCACCGTGTAAAGCCACAGATAATGCAAAGATTTTTTCACAGCCTTTTTCACCGATGCGCTTACGAAAAACACTGAGTTCACTGGCATCACAAGGGCGTGCTGTTTGAAACTCTGTCTCACCACAAAACACTTGAAAATACACGTTCATCAGCCACTCATCGACCAAGGCTTCATCGCTGAGTTTGTAAAGTTGTTTGAGTATTAGCAAACCGCACATCAACCGAATTGGCTTCGCTTTACGGCCTAATTTTTTGTATAACGGCTTGAACTCTTCTTCCAACGCTCGCCAATCAAAGGCATTAGCTAAAATGAGTAAAGGGTGAGTTTGCAGAAGTTGGTCTGTGATATTAAACAGACTGGCATGAGGTAAATTTGACGGGCTTTCTTTGAGCATTTTTAGCACCCAAAACGACCAGAAACCATAGGTTAACTATATCATTTCTGGTCGAAATTGAATGTATCAAATAGCTATATTTTATTATCGATCAGAATGTTAGATGTTTTTCATGACCGACTAAGTATCCAACTATAAGTTTTTTCACTTTTCTGACGCCCGTTTTAAGCATACTGCGGCGTTACTCTTGCTTGAGAGACCGCCGGTATTACCGCGCAAGAGCGCCTTGCCGAGCACGCAACCTGAACGCCGGAATATCGTAAAACTTATTGTCGGGCACTTACTTTCGGGCCGCGGCCTGTACAGCAAAGGACGCTTCGGCTTTCCCGGTAATACCGCACTGTCCGCACAAGTCAAGTGCCCGCGTTATTTCAGCCCGGGGCCAAGCGTAAGGGTGCCGAAAACCAGAAATACCAATAAAAGCAGCTGTTTCAGGCGGATTAAAACCGGAATCACTTCGTTATTTTCGTTATAAACACAAAAAAGAAGCCGAAGCTTCTTTTTCGATTGAAAGTAACGAATCTGGATTACTTCTCAGTCCAACGGTCTAACCAGCGCAATACATTAGCGTACCATTGCTCCAGGTTGTCTTGATTAAGAATCCAGTGGTTTTCATCCGGGAAGATCAGTAACTCAGAAGGAATGTTGTTACGTTGTAAAAAACTGAATGTCGCTAAACCCTGACCGTAAGGGACACGGAAGTCTTTCTCACCGTGAATGACGAGCATCGGTGTTTTCCAGTTTTCCACATAGTTAACCGGGTTAAACTTCTCATAAAGCGCTTTGTTGTCTTTGTACTGGCCGCCGAACTCATACTCAGGGAACCAAAGTTCTTCAGTCACATAGTACATGGAACGCATATCAAACAAACCCGCGTGATTTACCAGACACTTGAAGCCGTCGCTCCAGTTGCCTTCAATCCAGTTCATCATATAGCCACCGTAAGAACCGCCCAATGCACAGGCATTCTTGGTGTCTAACCAGTCTTGTTGCTGTCCTACCGCCGCCAGACCTTTTTTCAGATCTTCAAGCGGCTTACCGCCCCAGTCTCTGGTGATTGAGTCAGTGAACTTTTGGCCGTAACCCGTTGAGCCGTGGAAATCCACCATAACTACACCGTAACCTGCGCCGGCCCATAACTGCGCATTCCAACGACCGCTGAAGCCGTTACCGAATGAACCTTGCGGACCGCCGTGAACTAAGAAAGCGACAGGATACTTTTTACCTTCTTCAAAGTTCGCGGGTTTGATCCAATAACCGTAAACGTCTTCGTTATTCCAGCCTTTAAACGTGAATTGCTCGTACTCACCAAATTTGATGTGTTTCAGCTTTTCAGCATTTACATGGGTTAACCGCGTGTAACCTTCACCATTTAAGTTGATGCTGTATAAATCACCCGGCTCAGAAAGGCTTTTATGATTAAAAATCGCTTTACCGTTTTCTACCGCGACAAAGCTGTTATAACCCTTGTTATAAATCGGACGCACATCGCCGAACTGGGTATTGACTTCAAATAGTGTCACCTGACCCAAGTCTTGCGCGGTGGCGTATAAAGTTTGGTTATCGTCACCAAACATTAAAGAGCCCGGGCTGCGATCCCACAACGGCGCTACTTCTTTTGTCTGGCCGGTTACTGTGTCACGAAGCATGATACGGAAACGGTCAGCTTCAAAACCCGGGCGGGTCATAGCCAAATAAGCCATATAGCGACCGTCAGCGGAAAATACCGGGTGCGAATCCCAGGCTTTATTTTCTTCTGTCAGGTTTTTCGCTTCACCGCCGGTTACCGGCACTTGCCATAAATCGTAGTTTGTCGTCCACGCTTGGTCTTTACCCGGCGCTTTTGCGGTGTAAACAATTGACTTACCGTCAGGCGTAAACGTCACTTCTTCCATACCTGAAAAAGGCTTCGGAGGCGTTTCTGTGTCTAAACCTTGAGTAACGTCAGTAGCTTTGCCTAATTTGCCGTTTTCAAGTGAACCGACAAAAATGTGGTTACGAGCATGATCAAACCAGGTATCCCAGTGACGGATCATCAGCTGATCGTATACACGACCCGTTGTTTTTTTGTTCGCCTCTTTCTCAAACTTTTGTTTTGAACATTTGAGGGTTTCACACTCAGGGAAAACACGAATGCTCAACGCTACCTGACCGGTATCAGCGGAAAGCTTGTAGTCGTCAATACCTAAAGGCAGATCAGAAACTTGTGAAGCTTCACCACCGGTAAGAGGCAGATTGTAAAGCTGGGCAGAACCATTACGCGCCGCAAGGAAGTAAATTGACTTACCGTCAGCCGCGAATTGAACTGAGTGCTCTGTACCTTTATCATGAGTCAGCTGAAACGGCCCGGCTTGAGCGTCATTCAAATTTAAAGCATATAAATTTGATGAAGTTGAGCCATCTTGATAACGATGTTTAACCGCGTAAATCACCTGGCTGCCATCCGGAGAAACGGCTGCGCTGTGAAGCTTATTCATGTGCGTTAAGTCACTGACGTTGAACGGTTTAGCATCACTGCTTGTTTCAGCAGAAACGGTTGCGCTGAGACCTAGTGCTAATGCGATAGCGGCGCTTGTTATTGTTAATTTTTTCATGTGTTGTTTAGCTTAGTAGTTTAGAAATTCTTGTGTCTTATTAAGTAAAAGCCGATTTTCAGCGTCACAATTTTGACGAGTAAACTTGTGCGTAGACGCATAACTTATCGAAACAAAAACGCTCAAGCAAGAAGACTTGAGCGTTTTATTTAACTTTGCTTAATTAACCGGCATTGGCGATTTTAATTTTCCACTCCGCGGGGCCGGTTTCATGGGCGTTCACACCGTCGGAATCAACAGCTACCGTCACCGGCATGTCTTTTACGTCAAATTCGTAAATCGCCTCCATGCCTAAATCTTCAAAAGCCACCACCCGCGATTTCTTAATCGCTTTTGAAACTAGGTATGCCGCGCCGCCAACAGCCATCAGATAAACTGACTTATGCTTCTTAATTGATTCTACGGTTGCGCGGCCGCGCTCCGCTTTACCAATCATTCCCATAATGCCCGCTTTCTCAAGCATCAGGTCGGTAAATTTATCCATACGTGTAGCTGTTGTAGGACCGGCGGGGCCGACAACTTCGTCACCGACAGGATCAACGGGACCGACGTAGTAGATAAACTTGCCGTTAAAATCCACGTCTTCAGGCAGCCCATCGCCGGACTCAATTAATCCTTGAATACGTTTATGCGCCGCGTCACGACCTGTAAGCATTTTTCCGCTTAACAGTAAAGTTTCGCCGCTCTTCCAGGTTTCCACTTCTTCCTGGGTTATCGTGTTTAGATCAACACGTTTAACTTCTTTACCCGCCTGACGAGTGATCTCCGGCCAGTCCTCCAGCTTCGGAGCCGCCAGTTCAGCGGGGCCTGTGCCGTCAAGGCGGAAATGAACGTGGCGAGTCGCGGCGCAGTTCGGGATCATCACCACAGGTTTAGAAGCGGCATGAGTCGGAGCGGTTTTGATTTTCACGTCTAAAACCGTGGTTAAGCCGCCCAGACCCTGCGCGCCGATACCTAAGTTATTAGAACGGTTAAAGATATCTAAACGTAATTTTTCTTCGGTAGTTTCAGCGCCGCACCGCATCAGCTCATGGATATCGACACTTTCCATCAGTGCTTCTTTAGCCATTACCGCCGCTTTTTCGGTCGTACCACCGATGCCTATGCCCAGCATACCCGGCGGGCACCAGCCCGCGCCCATGGTCGGTAATGTTTTCTCTACCCAGGCGGCGATATCATCAGACGGGTTTAACATCGCCATTTTTGCTTTGTTTTCAGAACCGCCGCCTTTAGCGGCCACCGCGACCTCAATATGATCACCCGGCACCATCTCAACGTGAACGACTGACGGCGTGTTGTCCCGTGTATTTTTCCGGGCACCGGCCGGGTCGGCAACAATTGACGCGCGTAACGGGTTATCCGGGTTGATATAGGCACGACGGACGCCTTCGTCTACCATTTGCTGAACCGTCATATCGGTGTTATCAAAACGAACATTCATACCGATTTTGACAAAACTGGTCACAATCCCCGTGTCCTGGCATAAAGGACGTTTACCTTCAGCGGACATGCGAGAGTTAATCAGAATTTGTGCGATAGCGTCTTTTGCCGCGGCGCTTTGTTCCCGCTCATAGGCTTGAGACATCGCGTCAACGAAATCTTTTGGATGGTAATATGAAATATACTGCAGGGCATCAGCGATACTTTCAATAAAGTCCGCTTGTTTGATTACTGTCTGACCAGCATCTAGTGTGTTTGATGTCATATTAGACGCGCTCCAATGCATTTATGATTTTTATCATTATAGAATGATTTTGCTTTCAGGTTTTTATGATACTATTTTCCGATTCTCTGAACCATATCGCATTACAAAATATAGGGTCTGTAAATGGTTACACGGAAGCCAAACTGCCTTTCTGTCCGACAAATTGACATCACATTAACCACGGAAGAAGTTTTTTCTTATTTTTCGGGTAAACCGTGGGCTGTTTTATTAGACTCCGCAAACGCTGAACATACTGACGCTAATTACGACATCATCAGTTTTGACCCGTTAGCAACATTAACCACTAAAGGCGAGCAAACTTTTTTTGAGCCGCGAAATGCGGAAATAGCCGAAAATTTACCTGCGCATTGCTCCCCGAAAAATCCATTTGATGTGTTAAAACGCTATCAGCAGGCCTTGTTTGCGGCAAAACTAGATTGCGAACTCCCCTTTTCAGGCGGAGCGTTAGGCAGCTTCAGTTATGACTTAGGGCGAAGAATTGAAAAGCTGCCGGTAATAGCATCTGATGATCTGAACCTGAACGAGATGAACGTCGGCTTTTATGATTGGGCGTTAATTTTCAGTTATAAAAATCAATCTTGGTCATTAGTCTGTTATTCAGACGATGAAAATTATATTGAGCAACGTCAACAACAGATTCTATCTGATCTTGAAAGCCACCCGGCAAGTTCACAGGCATTCGAATTAATGGGTTTCTGGTCAGCTCAAATCATGAAAGCGGAATATGCTCAAAAGTTTGCTAAAGTTCATTCCTACTTATTGAGCGGCGACTGCTATCAAATCAATCTTACCCAACGATTTTGCGCGGAGTACAAGGGGGACGAATGGCAAGCTTACCTCAAATTACGCCGTCAGAATAAAGCGCCGTTTTCCGCGTTTTTACGTTTACCTGATCATGCTATTTTGTCTATCTCACCGGAGCGTTTTCTGCGACTGGAAGATGGTCAAGTGCAGACTAAGCCCATTAAAGGCACGTTACCGAGAAGTGCCAATCCGATTGAAGATAAGCAGTCGGCTGTTCAACTAAAAAACTCGACTAAAGACAGAGCTGAGAACTTAATGATCACCGACTTGCTGCGCAACGATTTAGGGCGTGTGGCAAAAGCGGGGACAGTTAACGTACCCAAGCTATTCGATATTGAGAGCTTTCCGGCGGTTCATCATTTAGTGAGTACCGTAACCGCGACCTTACGGGGCGATCTTGGCGCTACCGATTTACTTAACGCGACCTTTCCCGGCGGTTCAATCACCGGCGCACCCAAAATCCGCGCTATGGAAATCATTGAGGAGTTAGAGCCGAGCCGGCGCAGCATTTACTGCGGTTCAATCGGTTATATTAGCCAGGACGGAAAAATGGATACCAGCATTACCATTCGAACTCTGTTAACAGAAAAAAACCGCGTTTATTGCTGGGCCGGCGGCGGCGTGGTCGCTGACTCGAATGTCAACGCTGAATATCAGGAAACGTATGATAAGGTATGTAAAATTCTTCCTATTTTAGAAAACTAACGAAAATGAATAAACAGGAATTCTTAAGGCGATTGTTATTAAGCCCGCAACCTGAGCATGCCGATCGCTTTTGCGTTCCCGAACACATCGCCAGGCATAAAACGTATCGGGAATCCGCGGTGCTTATCCCGGCTCATGAAGTCAATGGCGAAGTGCACTTGCTGTTTACTCAGCGCCCGTTTCATTTAAAACATCATCCCGGTCAAGTCTGCTTTCCCGGGGGCAAAGTGATTAAAGAAGATAAAAACCATATCGATACCGCCCTGCGGGAAACACACGAAGAAATCGGTATCGGCTCAGAATTGATTGAAATTTTAGGCCTTCTGCCGACTCAGCATACTTATACCGGGTTCAAAGTCTTTCCTGTCATCGCGTTTGTTGATGACGTAAGCGAATTAAAGCTCGATCCGAATGAAGTCAGCCGCTGTTTCAGTGTCAATGTCACAGAATTTGCTAAGCCCGATAATCGCTCGGCCATTAAAACATCACAAAAAGGTACTGAATATGAGGTGTTAGTGCTTCACAGCCAAGGCGAATACATTTGGGGAATAACAGCTTCAATTATTGATGTACTGATGAACAAAATTTATTGAAGCAGGAAGCGCCGCACATGTGCATTATTTGTAGGCGGCCCTAAGTTTTTTCAAAGTTAAATTTCTTTATTTCCTTTACAATTACTCAGTCAGAAAACTCATCATCATTTCCTTTTTGATCTGAGTCAGTTTTTTCTGCGTTTAATATCTCTTTTAGCTTTTCATTATCCTTATTTTTTTGGATATATTCATGTTGTTTTTTTAAAAACTCTGACTCTTTAAGCTGATAAGCAATAGAATCAGGGTTTTTTTTACGAAGCATATTTAGCTCTACTCCATAATTTTGTGGTTGAGTTTGATAGCGCATAAACTCACAAACAAAATCAATGTTATCACATTCCAGAATAACATCCTGCATTGCAAAGTATCTCTCAAATTTACTTTTTTCCGCAAGACTCTCGGTTAAACAAATTATCTTACCATCAGTTTTTACCAATTCCCCTAATTCAATATCTGAACTGGATTTAAATAATTCAGCACCACTTTTAAACTTAACCTTTTGGTCATCAACACTAAGAATAAAAGGGATTTTTCTTATAACATTAAATTCATACAATTTTTTTATGTGAGAACATGGAGAGAGCCGAAGAGCTTCATTTAAGAATAAAAACAATTCCCTAACATGAAAAGGGGTAGGGGTTACGTGAGATTCATTAAAATAACCATCAAGTTCAGACAAAATCGCCTCATCAATCCAGCAACCTCGAACTGAACATGATATAGTTAGAGCGCTTTTTTTATCTTTATTCAATGCAGAAATAAGGCTCTCTTTATCAGAGATTTTGCTTAACAATAACTCAAAATTCGCTTTTACTGACTTAAAATCCGCTTTTACTAACTTTTCTTTTGATGTATAACATTTCAACGCTAAATGAATAGCCGTATCACCATTCTTATTTCTAATTGACAAATTGACCGGACAATTATTTAACATATATTCAATACACATGTGTTTTTTATGAAAAAGTGCTCTCATAAAAATAGTATTACTATTCCCCTTTTCTCTTTCCGCCTTAAAATTTGGATTAGCGCCTTTTGCTAATAATTTAACTAACATATCTACATCATCATTTTCATCGGCATTTGAAATAAAGTAATTGAAAGCCGCATTTAGCTCAAACTCTGTCAAAGATAAGTGTTCAAGAATAATAGCGAGATACGATGCTTTTCCTAATTTTATGGACTTAAATAAAACACTTTGTGAATCATCTGGAGTATTATGAACCTTAGATGTGGAGCAAGGTTTTGGGCTAAACTCATCTAACAGAATGGTTAATATTGTTTCTAAACCCTCTGTGTCAGCTACTACATAATTTAATGCTTCATTTATGGCTGAGGGCGGCAGTTGATGTATTAAACATTCAATTATTTCCGATTGCTCATAAAGATATTTAATAAAAAAATTAATGGCCGTACCCTCAAAGCCCATTAAACTTTTATCACAAATTTTCGGGTATAGCTTATGCTGCCTGCATTCAGGAGGAAATATTTTATTTAGTTGATCATTAACTTTGTAAAGTCGTTGTTGTTTTTCTGTAGCGTGATTTTCTATCTTACACTTAACCTCTTCAAATAGTTTAATTTCTTGTTCGGTGTCTAAATTAACATTCTCAATGATACATGGCACATAATTTCTATAATGCACTATTTTATCTTTTCCTTCAGGCTGGTAAAAATAAGTTATAGATTTAGCCTTTGTCATTTTATCAGTTATCGCCAACTTTAAGTTATAACCTAATTTTAAAATACTTTCAAAATGAGCTTTATCAATTAACTTTGACTGGGTAAGTATATATTTTATTAAAACATCAGCGTTTTCAGAGTTCAGTTTTCCTGCTATACTTTTCAGTTCTGATTCAACATGTTCATACATTGGCAAAGGTGAATTGGTTCCTTTAAATTGCCAGACATTTTTTTTTAACTTGCTGACTTTTAACAGATGAAATTGATAATCGCATTTATTGCTAAAAAAATCTACTACAACCGGAACGTCAAAAGTTGTGAGTGGCTTACTGGCAATATAGGTTATTTCTCGGCTTTCCCAGTTATTTAATGTCCCGCTTATATTAAATGATATTTTCAAGGGTAGCCGTGTTGAGTTTCTATCAACCAGCTCTTTTAGCGATTCTGTTTGTTCAGGGGCTGATGTATCGGCTGCTTTTAACATAAGTTATACCTCGATTCTGCAAGCGGGATTTAGATCAAGCGCATAGCGCAATAAACGTAAGTACTCATGCGAATAAAGCCCTATTTCTGGCATTCTTTTTCTGACGCTCCGCAGCTTTCCTCTCGCTTATGCTTTCCTCTCGCTTAAAAGAGTGCCGAATTAGTTTACGAGACGGTTTTGAAACGCCAGTTGACTTGAACTTGACGCGAATGAAATAACGACCGTTTTGAATATCGGTAAAACTATTCGGTTTTATTTGCACGGGTAATTAAAAGAACACAATTCAGCTATTTAACAGGGGACAATTTAGCTTGTAATCTGATTACCGCATATTCATATTAATGCACAACAGGTAAAGTCCTTCAACACTAAACCCGCAAAAATTTATGGTATCGCTGACGTTAAAAGCAATTCACCTGAGTCAAAACACTCTTGTTTAGTAAGTACCCGTTTGAATAAAATCATTTTTTTGATGTTCTTTTTAAGCGCTCTGCCGCTAAGCTCCTGCTTTAAAAACTTCCGTATTACCGCGCAGGCGCGCCTTTTACAGCGCCTGAACTGAACGTCAGATTTATTCGATTACATCTGCGCGGGTACTTAATAACGTTAGGAACTGTCCCAAAATAACTTCCCTGTTTTTGCTGTCGTTTATTTTTGGCTTATACAAGGCGGAGAAAGCGAGGTGTAGTCATTACCGACATACAAAACTGTCGTTACTTCGTTTCTACATAAGCTTTCGACAACGCCGTAGAAGCCAAAAATAAACACAGACCAAAGGGTTACGCTTAAAATTGCCACTCTCTGCGTTACTCATCAATCATTTAGAATGACTAAACTTCATTCTTCATGCCTTGATATTGGCAATTTTAAGCAGTAACAAATCGGGAAGTTATTTCGGGACAGTTCCTTACAAAAGATTTACCCTTGTTTCTCAAACTATAAAAGGTAATATAAGCGCTCTGTTTTTATGTATTGCTTTATCGGAGAATCAAGCAACAATGACTATCGTAAGCATCGCCTCTGTTTTTAAAGGGGAGTATTCCGTGGGTTCTACCGTCTCGGTGCGGGGCTGGGTAAGGACCCGTCGTGATTCCAAAGCGGGGATCTCTTTTCTGGCCGTTTATGACGGCTCTTGCTTTGACCCTATCCAAGGCGTTGTTCCGAATTCTCTGAATAATTACCAGGATGAAGTTTTACGCCTGACCGCTGGTTGCTCAGTAGTGATGACGGGAGAAGTAGCAGAATCTCCGGGCAAAGGTCAAAAGTTTGAACTTCAGGTTACTGACGTTGAAGTTGCGGGCTGGGTGGATGATCCCGATACTTACCCGATGGCCGCGAAACGCCACTCGATTGAACATTTACGTGAACTGGCTCACCTTCGCCCGAGAACCAACATCATCGGCGCAGTAATGCGTGTTCGTAACTGTCTGTCACAAGCCATTCACCGTTTTTATCATGAGCAGGGATTTCTGTGGGTCTCTACGCCCCTTATCACAGCGTCAGACTGCGAAGGTGCGGGTGAAATGTTCCGTGTATCTACGTTAGATATGCAAAATATCCCTCTGACTGATAAAGGTGAGGTGGATTACGACAAAGATTTCTTCGGTAAAGAATCTTTCTTAACGGTATCAGGCCAGTTAAACGCTGAAACATACGCCTGTGCGCTTTCTAAGGTTTATACCTTCGGCCCGGCATTCCGAGCGGAAAATTCAAACACCAGCCGTCATCTGGCTGAATTCTGGATGGTTGAGCCTGAGGTCGCTTTTGCTGATCTTGATGATGTTGCGGATCTGGCAGAGCAAATGTTGAAATACGCTTTCAATGCCGCACTAACTGAATGCCGTGATGACCTTGAGTTCTTTGCTCAACGTGTAGAGAAAACAGCAATTGAACGTCTTGAAGCTTTCGTTAACTCTGATTTTGCACAAGTTGACTATACTGACGCTATTGAGATCCTTCAAAACTGCGGCAAAGTTTTTGAGTTCAAAGTTGAATGGGGTATCGATTTAAGTTCAGAGCATGAGCGTTACTTAGCTGAGGAACATTTTAAAGCACCTGTCGTTGTTAAGAACTATCCGAAAGATATTAAAGCATTCTATATGCGTCTGAACGATGATGGTAAAACCGTTGCCGCAATGGATGTATTAGCGCCGGGCATTGGCGAAATCATCGGCGGCGCTCAACGTGAAGAGCGTCTGGATGTACTAGACGCGCGTCTTGAAGAAATGGATCTGAATAAAGAAGATTACTGGTGGTACCGCGATCTACGTCGTTACGGCACTGTACCTCACTCTGGTTTCGGTCTGGGTTTTGAGCGTTTAGTTTCTTATGTCACTGGTGTTTCAAACATTCGTGACGTGATGCCGTTCCCCCGCGCCCCCAGAAGCGCGAATTTCTGACCTTATTCAGATTTTTCAAAGGCAGCTGAATAACCAGCTGCCTTTTTTATTTATTGAGCATAATGACGATTAGATAACCACTTAACAGCTTAATTACACTTTTTTTTAAAACCTGAGTTGACTCGCTGTCAAGTCCGTTTTAAGATGCGCTCCGTTCTTAACGAGATGTTGATTCCTTTCCCCTGTAGTTCAGTTGGTAGAACGGCGGACTGTTAATCCGTATGTCACTGGTTCGAGTCCAGTCTGGGGAGCCAATTTACAACTCGTAAGAACAAGATGTTAAAGAAAAACGATTCCCCTGTAGTTCAGTTGGTAGAACGGCGGACTGTTAATCCGTATGTCACTGGTTCGAGTCCAGTCTGGGGAGCCAGCGCTTTTTCAGCATCATAATCGATTCCCCTGTAGTTCAGTTGGTAGAACGGCGGACTGTTAATCCGTATGTCACTGGTTCGAGTCCAGTCTGGGGAGCCATTTATCAGCATATCATTTATTTCGGTCTTTTTTTTATCCACCAAAGAAAACCCATCAAGTCCGAAGGCCGTTTCACTAAATTGAAACCGACGCGGACAACAAGTCCTTTGTTAAATTGACGGTAAGTACCCGACTATAAGTTTTTCACTGTTCTGACGCCCGTCTTAAGCACGCTACAGTGTTACTCTTGCTTGAAAAACTGCCGGTATTACCGCGGGCGCCTTGTCGGGCACCTAGTACTCCCTCTGGCATAATAAGCAGATCTCACTTAGGTAACTCACTATTTCAGATGATTTTATCTTCGACATCTTCTTTTTCACTTTTTGTTAGCCTGACTCCTTTTGAGTAAACCTTATCGATTAAATTGACAACCGGAGTCATAGCCTTCCAAGTCATTGTTTTCGTCCGCTCCGGAACAGTATCCACTGAACTCAGTAATGTACCATTCCAATGCTTTTCTAACGATGACCATACTCGTTCAATAGGGTTATATTTGCTGTGATAAGGCGGATAATAAATATTGCGAATCCCCGGTCTCGATTTTTCACTGAACTGCCTTAATCTAAAAAGATACTGAGTCCGGCATCCGCTATTTTCCGATCCGTTATCTGAAAAAATAACCAGCTCCTCTGCCTCTGGATGTTCGTCTTTAATTAAATCCCACCACCACTCTAAAGCGTCACAAATGAAGTCGCCGGTTTTACTTGAGTTACCGTAAAGCACATGAAGTCGGTCGTTTTCCAGGTTCAGTATTGCGAACGGAATAAATCTTTTACATCCATGTCGTGATCTTAAGCTTGCACCGCATTAATCCCTCCGGATTAACCGTGGCTTTGCAATCTATACTAATACGGATAACTTTTTTATTTCCTGCCGTTTCTTTGTTGATTTTATTTAAATTTTTAAAGATGGCGTCTGTTTGGGGAATTTTTTTGAGGCCTGGTTTTTTGAACCCGCTGCGGTTTGCGGCCAAGTCGATTCAACATATCATTAATCCTTCTTTCTTTTGGTAAATCTTCACAGTCCCAGCCTTTTTCCTCAATCAGCTTTTTGCGAACACCTTTGGCTGTAATTCGAGTATAAGCAAATGAATTTTTAAATTTTGGATAAGCTTGTGACTCCGGATCGACTAACGCCCGAATATCCGCCTCCGGCTGAGGATTATTCTCCTCACTTCTGTGCTTTCCTTCATAATGCCCGGAGCATTCAAACCCGGTTTCCAGCTCATGAAGCCCGGGTTCTGCAGCTTTTATCCCCCAGCCAGACTCTGTTTCCGTTAATCTGGGACTACTCCCGCAACAGAAGGTTTTAGACACTTCAGCCATAAAGACTCTTTTTTCCATTCCGTGAAGTTTATTTGAGGCAAGTTTGATTATCCGTCCGGACTCGCTAGAAATGTATATTGAAGTAGACATCCGGCAGCAACATAAACGATTCTAAGGACTCAACTATACTATTACTATTGCGGTAAAATTGTAAGCATCTGCTAAACTGCGTATTTTCTGTTTAATTTTTCCTTGCCATTATTGCTCCGTCCTAATAATTCGGAGTTTAATAATGCATTTTCCACATTCTGATGACTGGCCGCGGCTCATTGAAGCTCAACACGCTTCGGGGTTATCTGTGTCTGAGTTTTGCGCGCAGCAAAACATCCGTGCCAGAGATTTCTACCTTCAACATTACCGATTGCACCAGTTTTCAACGGTACACCAACAGGCTCAGCCTTCCGCTTTTGTCCGTGTCGAAAAATCCCAAAAAAAAGTGACTCAGGACAACGCTGGTTAAGGAGCTGAACTCATGAAAATGTTTGTTGATGTGCCACTTCCTGATACCGTCGCCGAGCTGCAAGCCCAATTACTCGCGGAGCGCAGAATGGTGCCGGAAAGACTCAAGCTGATTAAGCAACTTCGCCGCAAAATCGAAGCGGATGCGGAGCGGTTAACCCAAAAAGATACTGAGCTCACCGTCAAGGATAATCAACTCAAAGAAAAAGACCAAAATTCGCTGAGCTTAAGGAAGCTTTAGCCAATTTCCGGGAGCAGTTGCGCTTAATGAAGCACGATAAGTTTGGTCGCGGCTCAGAGCAATGCCCGCAGCAAGGTGACTTATTTAGGCTCTTCGTCGTTTAGTGTGGATTTAATGGATTTATTTCTGAGATAATAAACCCAGTTTTGCAGTCAAGAGTTGGAAGTAAATACATGGATGGAAATCAAGTTTTGATGCTCGGCCTTGGTATAGAAGCGCCTTGGAAGTTGGTTAACCAACACCTGGATATATTAGCCTCACCTAATGAACTTGTTCTCGAAATTGAAGCTGAACGAGGAAGCTTGTATCCCTGCCCGACTTGCTCAAAAGCTTGTCCGGCACATGACTTTAAATCGCTGACTTGGCGTCATCTCAATTTCTTTCAGCATCACTGTTATATCAAAGCAAACGTCCCGAGAACTCGATGTGCTGAGCATGGCGTTAAGCGTGTCAATGTCCCTTGGGCGAGAGCGGGTAGTAAATTCACGTTATTGTTCGAACAATCTGTATTGGTACTGGCTCGTGAAATGCCGGTTAAGGCATGTGCTGAATATGTTGGAATTCGTGACAAACGTATTTGGCGCATCATCAAACACTACGTCAGCAAGGCATTAGCATTGATGGACTTGTCAGCACTTAAAGCTATTGGATTCGATGAAACGGCGGCTAAACGTGGCCACAACTATGTTACTGTTTTCATTGATATGGACAAGAAAGACAAGCCTGTTGTGTTCGCTACGCCCGGAAAAGGTAAGGAAACCGTTAAGCGATTTAAGTCCTTTCTGACAGAGCATCAAGGCAAAGCAGATAATGTACTTGAAGTCGTGTGTGATATGTCAAGAGCCTTTCTGTCAGCAACAGAGGAAGAGTTCCCGGATGCTAACGTAACGGTTGATTGGTTCCATGTTGTGCAACTGTTTACTAAAGCGGTTGATGAAGTACGTAAAACGGAGAGAAAAATCCAACCGCATCCAAAGAGCCTGCGCTGGGCAGTACTAAAAAATGCAGATGGCTCATTTACTGAGAAACAAAAAGAAGCACTTGCAGAGCTAGAATCCAGCGACCTGAATACAGCAACAGCTTGGCGGATTAAGGAACAACTTAGGTGGATACGTCAAGCTGAAACCGCTCATGCTGCACGCTGGAGGCTGACGTATTTCATTAATTTTGCAAAAGAGCAGTTGGGTGATATTGAGATGTTAGAACCCGTTCGAAAAGCACTTGCAACTGTGGAAAGGCATGCAGAGAGAATTTTACAGCGCTGGTCATCCACTTATACGAATGCTCGTATGGAAGGTTTAAATAGTCTATTTCAAGCGGCTAGAGCACGAGCCAGAGGGTATCGTAATACAGGAACATTTATTACCATGATTTTTATGATTGCTAGCCCTGTATCAGATCTACTCAAATCCATATGAAACGACGAAGAGCCCTTATTTAACGAAGCGGAAGCCCTTTTAGATCCCGATGAAACCGGCGATAACGGGGATAACGATGAAACTCAAACCATCACTTATGAGCGTAGGAAACCAAAACGCCAACCCTTATCCAAAAACCTGCCGAGAGAAACGGTTATCCATGATGTCGATGACAAGCACCGCGACTGTCGCGGACACGAGCTTCATAAAATAGGCGAGGATATCAGCGAAAAACTGGAAATCATCCCGGCTCAGCTGAAAGTCATCGAGCACGTCCGCCCTAAATATGCCTGCTCACACTGCGAACAGCACGGCACCGAAAACCACATCAAGCAGCAAAAAATGCCCGGGTGTGTGATAGACAAAGGCATCGCCACCCCGAGCTTGCTCAGCTTTATCATTACCAATAAATACCAGTTCAGTTTACCGCTTTATCGCCAGTCAATGATGCTGAAGCAGCTTGATATTGAGCTCAGCCATAAAACCATGAGTGAACGGATGCTCAAATGCGGTGATTTTTGCAAACCGATTATCGGCTACCGGCACCGGATCTTACTGAAACAAGACCACATTTTTGCCGATGAGACCACGCACACGGTCAACAGTGCCGATAAAACGAACTGTTACATGTGGGTTTACTGCTGTGGCGCGGATTCACCGCCGGAAAATACTCACGAAAACAGTCCGCCGCACATCGTGTTATTTGACTATCATGACAGCCGCAAGGCCCGGTGTACCGCGGACTTTTTAGACGGATTCAAAGGCTATCTTCAAGTCGATGGTTATCAGGCTTATGAGAAGACCCAAGCCAAGCTTGTAGGGTGCTGGTCACACGGCCGCCGTGGTTTTGTGAAGGCAATAAAAATACAGCCGGAAGGGAAAACAGGCAAAGCGGATCAGGGGCTGAGTTATATCCAAAAACTGTACGCGATTGAATCGAGGCTCAAAGGTAAATCAGCGGCTGAGAAATATCGAGTCAGGCAGCAGCAGTCTAAGCCAATACTCGAAGCCTTTAAGAAATGGCTGGATAAAGCCGTCAACCAGACCTTGCCGAAATCCGCACCCGGTAAGGCGGTCAGGTATTGCCTGAATCAATGGGATAAGCTGGTGCGCTACCTTGAGGATGGCAGATTGAATATTGACAACAACCGAGCTGAGCGAGCCAATAAAGTTTATGTTATCGGACGCAAAAATTGGATGTTCTCACAAACGGAGCGTGGTGCTAACGCCAGCGCAATGCTTTACAGCTTGGTGGAAACCGCAAAAGCCAATGGCGTGAATGTTTATGACTACATCATTTTCTTGTTTGAAGAACTCGTAAAAAATCCTACCGACCTGGAGCCGTTAATGCCTTGGAATTTCGCCAAGCGCTAGACGGTGTTCGCCAGATGTTTACAATTTAAATCGCAACGTCCCTTAAGTAGATGTAAAGGTTTAACTTATGACAACAGACTACTCTGCGCAAGAATTAGATTAAACATATTTAATTTAATCTTACATAAATCTATTGATACTTTAGTTACGAATAAAAAAACTTGAGGGTTACTACAATGAGTACGCATGTTACTTTAACTAATTCATCTGGATTAAATTTTAATGAAATCCACAAACAATATGATGAAAACTATAAGGAGGCGACTGAATCAGAGGAGGAGTCCTATGAAGTAAAGAAAGTAGCTCTTTATATAAGAGATAAACAACTAGCTAATCTTTATAACCGAACAAACAAATACTTTCTTCAGACAAACTTTAATGAATATAAAGTTGTTAAATTAACTTCAGGAATAAATGACAGCTATCAAGCTAATGGTATTGACCCGAGTGATTATGGCAGATCAACACCTGCTTCAAAAGCAGTTAAGTCTTTTGCAATCGGGACGTTTGCTCTTATAGGTTCAGCGGGAGGACCTTTCGGCGCAGTTTTAGCTGCTTTAGCTGGAGCCAGTGTTGCTAACGGACTTATGAACTCAGACGGGATGCAAGATAAAGCCTTCTATAATGTAAAAAAAGAATCTGATGACATTTTAAAACAGTTTTTTACTGGAAACGGCGTCATCATCCATACCCAGTATGTACTTGAAGTTCCGTGTACACTTTCCGAGCCGATAGGAATTACCATAAAGGTAGCCGCGGTTCCAGATCCAGATGTACCAAGATAAATTTTCGGGCTTCATGTGTCATTCCTGCGAAGGCAGATATCCAGCGACTTTTTGCCGATAAATCAAAGACGAAATAGCTGGTATAGCTTGTATAGTTAATTCTGCCACGTCCCTTAGATTTAGCTGAACGCATCAATGCCGCAGTTTTTGCCGCAAATCAGACAGAAAAACGAAATCAGAGCAACTTTTAGTTACGACTTAAGGTTTCTGTAACGCGTTACCTAAGCTGACTGAAGCGGCTTAATTCTGCCGGGTAAGATTTTGAGCAGAAATACAGCAATATAGACTGCGGATTTATGTCAAGATATTGTTTAAATCATAAGAAAAGCCGATAATAGCCGGTAAGACTCATTTGTTATGATTTGCAATGACTGAATATCTGCTGCTGTTGATTAGCACAGTTCTGGTAAATAATTTTGTTCTGGTTAAATTCCTTGGCTTATGCCCGTTTATGGGAGTTTCAGGCAAGCTTGAATCCGCCGTCGGAATGTCGATGGCAACCACTTTTGTTTTAACTCTGGCTTCTGTCTTGAGTTACCTGGTTAATGTGTACGTACTTATTCCGTTTGATCTTACCTACCTGAGAACCATTAGTTTTATTTTGGTGATCGCTGTTGTGGTTCAATTTACCGAAATGGCAGTCCAGAGAACCAGCGCTTCACTGTATCGCGCTTTAGGCATTTATTTACCGCTGATTACCACTAACTGCGCTGTTTTAGGCGTAGCACTGTTAAACATCAATGAAAAACATAACTTTCTCGAATCGGCGGTTTACGGCTTCGGCGCCGCGGTAGGTTTTTCAGTTGTTTTAGTTTTATTTTCCGCGATGCGCGAGCGGCTGGCAGCCGCTGACGTTCCGGCTCCGTTTAAAGGTGGCGCGATTGCCATGATCACCGCCGGTTTAATGTCACTTGCCTTTATGGGATTCACGGGGCTGGTTAAATAATGTTTATCGATATTTTTACCGCAATTATCGTCTTAACCGTTATCGCCCTGATTTTCGGATTTTTATTAGGTTATGCCTCTGAAAAATTCAAAGTTGAGGGCAATCCGATTGTTGAGCAGTTAGAGTCAACATTACCGCAGACTCAGTGCGGACAATGCGGCTATCCTGGTTGCCGCCCGTATGCTGAAGCCATTTCTAATGGTGAGAAAATCAACAAATGTCCTCCCGGCGGCACGGCCACAATGGAAAAACTGGCTGATATTATGGGTGTTGATCCTGAGCCTTTGAATGTCAGTGAAGAATCCCGCGTTAAAAAAGTGGCGTATATTCGGGAAGATGAATGTATCGGCTGTACTAAGTGTATTCAGGCTTGTCCTGTTGATGCTATCATCGGTGCCGGCAAGTTAATGCATACCGTGATCACTAAAGACTGCACGGGTTGCGACCTATGCGTTGAGCCATGCCCTGTTGATTGCATCGATATGATCCCTGTAGAACAAAACATGACAAACTGGGATTGGAAGCTAAATGCGATTCCCGTTATGTTGCTGGAAGAGGAACGTCAGTGTTAACTTTATTGGAGCAAATTGATCAAGGAGCTCTGTGGCCATACTCAGGCGGTATTCATCCGCTTGATAACAAGCACCTGTCTAATAAAACGAATATTGACAGGCTTCCGCTCGCTGAAGAATTTATTATCCCCGTTCCGACCGCCGGACAAAATTGTATACTTAAACACCAGGTCGGTGAGCGTGTTTTAAAGGGTGAACCATTAACTGAAGGAAACGGTCACTTACCCGCGCATGCTCCGACATCAGGCATTATTAAAGCTGTCGAACCACGAGCCAGTAATCACCCTTCAGCGCTTCCCGTTTTAAGTGTTGTACTTGAGGCTGACGGTCAAGATGAATGGCTGCCATTTTCTGCCGATGAAACTGATGCCTTAAGCAGTGAGCAAATGCTGACTCGAATTCGGGAGTCCGGTATCGCGGGCATGGGGGGTGCCGCCTTCCCCAGTCATATCAAACTTAATCCGGTCAGTGATATTGAGCTGGTGATCATTAACGGTATCGAATGCGAGCCTTACATTACCTCCGATGACAGATTAATGCGGGAACATGCCGAAGACATCATTAAGGGTATGATCCATATCGATAAACTGCTTGATCCGCTCAGGTTTATTATTGCCGTTGAGGATAACAAACCGGAAGCCGCTCAGGCCATGTCAAAAGCGTTGGCTAAGTATGGTTCGCTGGCGAGTAAGGCCAGAGTCACCGTGGTACCGGCCAAATACCCTTCCGGTGGTGAAAAGCAGTTAATACAAATCCTCACGGGGAAGGAAGTGCCTTCAGGCGGCATTCCGGCTCAGTTAGGTATCGTGGTTCACAATGTCGGAACCTCAATGGCCATCGCACAAGCCGTCGAGCGGCAGAAACCACTGATTGAGCGAGTGGTTACCGTCACCGGTGAAAATGTTGAAAAACCGGGTAATTACTGGGTTCCGATCGGAACACCGATTAATCACTTATTAGAATCCGTCGGCGTTAAAGATAAACGCAATTTAAAACTGATTGTCGGCGGCCCGATGATGGGGCATATGCAGGCCGATCTGAACGCGCCGATTTTAAAAGGCTCAAACTGCATCATCGCCCCGAGCGTAACTGAATTCAGCAAAGACGCCGAAGAGCTTGCGTGTATTCGCTGCGGTGAGTGCGCGGCAGCCTGCCCCGCGGGCCTGTTACCGCAACAACTCTTCTGGCACGCCAAAGCCGGGGAATACGATAAAGCCGCCAGCTACAACCTCAGAGATTGTATTGAATGCGGCTGTTGTAGCTATGTTTGCCCGTCTGATATTCCTCTTGTTGAATACTACCGAGTGGCCAAGTCCGCGATCCGAAAACAACAGCAGGAGAAGATGGCAGCGGAACAAGCCAAAAAACGCTTTGACGCACGCTTAGAACGTCTGGAAAAACAAAAACGTGAGCGCGAGGAAAAAGCCAGAAAAGCCGCTGAGCGCCGTAAGGCGAATATGTCATCCGGTGATAAAGATGCGGTTGCGGCGGCATTGGCCAGGGTGAAAGCGAAAAAAGCCGCTGATGACGCTTCCGATCCCGCCGGTGATAAGCAATCACAAGTCGCGGCAGCCGTAGCACGAGCTAAAGCTAAAAAAGCGGCCGCGGCTGAACAAGCTGATAACGCTGAAGCTTCACAAACGGCTGAAACTGGAGCTAAAGATAAGAAGGCTCAGATTGCGGCAGCGGTCGCGCGTGCAAAAGCTAAAAAACTCGCTAAAGCTCAAGGACAAACGACTCAAGCTAATGAAACAGCGACAGAGTCAGCCGCTTCAGTTGCTGATGATGACAAAAAAGCTAATATAAAGGCGGCCATAGAAAGAGCTGAGGCTAAGAAACAAGCTCAACGGGCAGAAACACAAACTGAGCTTGTTGAACAATCAAATGACTCTGACTCAGAATCATCGCGAGCGTTATCAGCCGAAGAACAAAAGAAAGCAAGAATCGCGGCCGCTGTAGCCAAGGCTAAGGCGAAAAAGCTTGCCGCAGAGGAGCAATAACCCATTATGGCATTTAAAATCGCCTCATCACCGCATATCAACAGTAGTCTGCAAACCCATAAAGTTATGCGGCGCTTACTGTTATGTTTACTGCCGGGAATCGCCGCGCAGCTTTACTTTTTTGGCTGGGGTACTTTCATCCAAATCATCTTAGCGGTAGCCGTTGCCCTGACATCTGAAGCGCTCATCATGAAAGCACGTAACAAAAGTATCAGTTACGCGCTATCTGATTACAGCGCGGTTGTCACTGCTGTCTTGCTCGCAATAGCGATTCCGTCAATGGCGCCGTGGTGGATGATTGTTATCGGAACCGCCTTTGCCGTTGTAATTGTTAAACAACTGTACGGCGGTTTAGGAAATAACATTTTCAATCCGGCGATGGCGGCGTACGTTTTGCTGCTGGTGTCTTTTCCGCTTCAGATGACCAGCTGGACCGCTCCGTCTGAAATTGCCGCTTATCCGCCAGGCTTTAGCGATAGCTTGCAAGCCATTTTCGGCTTGACCCGATATACCGCCGATCACTGGAAACAAACCATTGACGGTGTTTCTATGGCTACGCCGCTGGATAGTTATAAAACCGGCCTGTTAATGAAAATGACTTCCACTGAAATTCTTAAAGAATCCGCGTTTGATGGTCATCACGGCATAGGCTGGTTTTGGATCAATGCGGGCTATTTGCTCGGCGGCTTTGCGATGCTTAAGTTAAAGCTGATTCGTTGGCACATTCCGGTAAGCATAATCGCTACCTTATTCATCTTCACCAGCTTTGGCTTTTTGCTTGAGCCGGACACTCATATTTCGCCGGTTAATCAGCTGTTTTCAGGCGCTACCATGCTCGCGGCATTCTTTATCGCGACCGATCCGGTAACGGCGGCCGCCAGCAATAAAGGCCGTTTATTGTTTGGTTTTATCATCGGCGCCTGTGTGTTCGTCATTCGCGGTTACGGCGGCTACCCGGACGCTTTCGCGTTTGCGGTGTTACTGGCTAACCTTGCCGCGCCTCTGATTGATTATTACATCAGACCTCGCAGTTACGGTCACAGAAGCTTGATGTAAGGTGAAATAATGAAGAATCCAGTTTTAAAAAACGGCATTATCCTAGCGATTTTCGCCATGTTATGTACCGCGGCGGTTTCAGTGGTTAACACGGTTACTGAAGATAAAATTACTGAGCAAAAACAACTGCAGCGCCTTAAAGTTCTGCGGCAGATTGTGCCTCAGCGATTGCACGATAATAATTTAGTAAAAAGCTGCCGGTTAATCGTCAATCAAGAAGCGTTAGGCACACCTGAAGCCGTATCCGCTTTTGTCGCCTATAAAGATAAGCGGGCGACTGCGATTGCGATTGAATCCGTCGCTCCGGATGGCTATAACGGCAATATTAAACTCATTGTCGCCGCCGATAAGTCAGGCAGAGTCCTGAGCGTAAGAACCTTAGAGCAAAACGAGACCCCCGGCTTAGGCGATAAAATTGAACTATCCAAATCTGACTGGGTAAATAGCTTTGCCGGTAAATCTCTTGACAATACTTCAAAGAAACAATGGAAAGTTAAAAAAGACGGCGGTGAATTTGATCAATTTACCGGAGCTACCATCACGCCCAGAGCTTATGTAAAAGCCGTGTATAAGACACTGACTTTCATTAAAGCTAATTTTGACTTTATCGTCCGTCAGTCACAACCTTGTGAGGCGCATAATGGCTGATTTAAAAGAAATCGCTGTTCAGGGATTATGGAAAAATAACCCGGGCTTAGTTCAGCTGCTCGGGCTGTGCCCGCTCCTTGCCGTAACATCCACCTTGACCAACGCGTTAGGATTAGGTATTGCTACCATGGTGGTTTTAATCTCTTCAAATTTCCTGGTGTCTTTAGTACGTGAATTTGTACCTAAAGAAATCCGTATTCCGGTATTCGTTATGATCATTGCCGCCCTGGTTACCGCCGTGCAGTTATTGATTAACGCTTACGCTTATGGTTTGTATTTGTCACTGGGTATTTTCTTACCTCTGATTGTAACTAACTGTGTGATTATCGGGCGAGCGGAAGCGTTCGCGTCACGCAATAATGTGGCTAAATCCGTATTTGACGGCTTGATGACGGGACTGGGTTTTACTCTCGTGCTCGCGGTTCTGGGCGGCGTTCGTGAAATTTTAAGTCAGGGCACTTTATTTTCAGGCGCCGATCTACTTCTCGGCGATTGGGCTAAAAACTTAACTATTCATATTTTCCACTTCGATACATCATTTTTACTTGCTATGTTGCCGCCGGGCGCGTTCATTGGTATGGGATTATTAATCGCCGCTAAAAATGTGATCGATAAAAAACTTGAGGAACGCAAACCGGCGCCGCAGGTGAAAGAAGTGATCAGAGCCAGAATAACTAAAGCCGGGTAGAAAATGAATAATCAAAAACGCCGCCAAATCCTTGAGAGGTTCAGGGAAAACAACCCTAAACCTGAGACTGAATTAAACTTTTCCAGCCCGTTTGAGCTGTTAGTCGCGGTAACACTGTCAGCTCAGGCTACAGACGTATCGGTAAATAAAGCGACAGATAAGTTATTTCCGGCAGCGAACACGGCTCAGGCCATTTACGACTTGGGAACCGACGGCTTAAAAGAGTATATAAAAACCATCGGCCTTTATAACAACAAGGCCGTTAATGTGATTAACGCTTGTAAGATTTTGCTTGATAAGCACAATGGTGAAGTGCCTGAAAACAGAGAGGCGCTAGAAGCTCTGCCGGGGGTCGGACGAAAGACAGCGAATGTAGTGTTAAATACAGCGTTCGGCTGGCCGACCATAGCTGTTGATACTCATATTTTCAGGCTCGCCAACCGCTCGCGTTTCGCGCCGGGTAAGAATGTCGATCAAGTCGAACAAAAAATGCTGAAAGTGGTGCCGGCGGAATTTAAAGTCGACGTTCATCACTGGTTCATTTTGCATGGCCGTTACACCTGCATAGCGAGAAAGCCCCGTTGCGGCAGTTGTATTATTGAAGATCTGTGTGAATATAAAGACAAGACAGAGATATGATTTCACTCAGAAACTGTCCCTAAATAACTTCCCGATTTGTTAGGGACATTGCCGATATCAAGACAAGAAGAATGACGTTTAGTCACTCTGAACGAAATAACGACAGTGTTGAACGCCGGTAGTGAGACTGCACCACGCTTTCTCCGCCTTGTATAAGCCAAGAATAAACGACAGCAAAACAAGGAAGTTATTTCGGGCGGTTTCCTTAATGCTCCCAGGACGGGAAAGGATCCGGCAGTTTTGCCCATGCGTCTTTACCTTGCAAAAGCTCGTCTTCAGTGAGCAAACAGTCATTCAAACGATCCGTTATATCTTGTTTATCTAAATCCTGCCCGATAAACACCAGCTCCTGACGCATATCACCGAATGGCTCTACCCACTGTTCATGAATCGTCGCGACATGTTCTTCAGGCCACTGGTCACGGGGAACCGCATGCCAGAACAGCCCGGCGACATCATATCTGGCTATGCCGCCAGCTTGATTCCAAATTCCCGCGAACTGCGGTTTAGTCGCTAACCAAAAGAACCCCTTGGAACGAATCAGCTTACCGGCGATATCGTCACTATGCAAAAAATCATAGAATTTTTGAGGATGGAATGGCCGTCTGGCGCAAAAAGTAAAACTACTGATTCCATACTCCTCACTTTCCGGGACATGTTCGCCGCGCAGCTCTTTAAGCCAGCCGGGAGCTTGCTGTGCCTTCTCAAAACTGAATTTATGGGTGTTTAGCACCCGATTTAAAGGCGCATTGCCATTGGTTATCGGAATTTGTTCAGCCTCGGTATTTAACGTGCGTAAAATACTTTTAAGACGACTCAGCTCTTTTTCAGATACCAGATCGGTTTTACTGATTAACAGCACATCGGCAAACTCAACCTGTTCAATGAGTAAATCAGCGACACTTCTTTCATCTTCGTCGCCCAGGCTTTCGCCGACCTCTTGTAATGACTTTGCCTGATCATAATCTTTTAAGAAATTAACCGCATCAACAACGGTTACCATGGTATCCAGCTCAGCGACATCGGAAAGGCTCACGCCATCTTCATCTTCAAAGGTAAAAGTTTCGGCGACAGGTAACGGCTCAGAAATCCCCGTAGACTCAATGACTAAATATTCGTACTTACCGGCCTTAGCTAAACGATTCACTTCTTCTAATAAGTCTTCTCTTAACGTACAGCAAATACAGCCGTTGCTCATCTCAACTAACTTTTCTTCAGAGCGATTAAGACTTACCTCATTTTTGACGGTAGCGGCGTCAATATTGATTTCACTCATATCATTAACAATCACAGCCACCTTGAGACCCTCACGGTTGTTAAGAATATGATTCAATACGGTAGTTTTACCCGCACCCAGGAAACCAGAAAGAACGGTAACCGGTAATAAATCTGATGTATTTAACATAGTAGTACTCTTTACCTCAACATTAATTTATAATCACCATGAAATCACGCTGGAATATTTCATCAGCTAATCCTGTTTTTCCACCTGTTTTTAGGCAATATCCATATTCTCCCAGTCCGAACCAATCCATTGCCGCTGAATTTCAGGTAATAACTTTTGCTATCAATCTGCGATTCTCATCAAAAGCGCTCACCGCTCTTCCCAAGAAACCCTGTCATTTGCATCAGATCCGGCGGACTTAACATTTGCAGTTTTGCGTCTCGGATATGTTCACGTTTTATCACGCAAATTGTTAAGAGGTTATCTAAAGTAAACTAGCTGCCCTAGATTAATATAATCAGTTTCCGGCACTGCTTTCTCCGGCACTGCTTTCTCCGGCACTGCTTTGATTGAGCACTCTTTTCGTCTGTTGCTTTTAAGTGTGTTTGCGTATCTTACACCGCTTTTGTTATGTTGTAACATAATAATCATTGTAAGTAACCCTTTAAATTCTTACTCAAACAAATAAATGCTCACCGGTTAAAAATTCCCGCTTTAATCATAAATACCCGGCTATAAGTTTTTCGATATTTTTGGAGTTCAGGTTAAGTGCTCTGCAAGGCGCTCTTGCGCAGAAATACCAGCAGTCTCTCAGGCAAGAGTAACGCCGTAGAGTGCTTAAGACGGGCGTCAGAAAAGTGAAAAAACTTATCGTCGGGTACTTATGTCTATGACAAAATACGGTTCCATTAACTATCTTAAAAAGTTTATAGTACTAAAAACTAAGACGAGAATAGGAGCGTCATTTATGTCTCAGCTATTGCATACAATGATTCGTGTCGGAAATTTAGAAACAAGCATTGAGTTTTATACTAAAGTATTGGGCATGAATTTACTGAGGACATCAGAAAATAAAGAGTATAAATATACACTTGCATTTGTCGGCTACGGCGATGAGTCGACAGGTCAAGCTGTTATCGAGCTAACATACAATTGGGATACCGATCATTATGATTTAGGTACCGGATTTGGTCACCTTGCTATCGGCTCGGAAGATATTTATCAGCAGTGTAAAAACATTGAAGCTGCTGGCGGTAAGGTAACTCGTCAACCGGGCCCCGTACTTGGCGGTAGCACTGAGATTGCGTTCGTGGAAGATCCTGACGGCTATAAAATTGAATTGATTCAAATGAAGTCAGCGACAAAAGGTCTGGGGTAAAACTCAATTTGTAATACACACATCGAGCAGGGTGAGACGGCAGGTCAAGCAGAACGGCCGGATTACTCTGACCGGCTCCTCTCAGAACCGGACGTGCGGAACTGCCGTTGTTATGTTTCGTTTAGCCCCTTCCCTTGTTTCGTCTTGACCGGGTAAAACACTATTCGATTAAGAAATGGGCTCGGGCAGTAGCGATAAGCTGCTTGCGACTACTCTGCCAGCAGCTGATGTTCACATTGGCCACACGTCTGCCCTGACGGGTAATCTGACATTCAACAAAGGTATCTTTATGATAACCGGCACGCAGGTAGTCAATTGAGAAATCGACAATTTTCGGCACCTTTTCAGTATGCATAAACACCATTAATTGCACAATTGCCGACATTTCCATAAAACCGGCGATTACACCACCGTGAATAGCCGGTAAAACGGGATTACCGATGTTGTTATCATTCGCGGGCAAACGGAAAACCAATTCATAACCAAAACGCTCAACTTCCATACCTATGTGCTTAACATAAGGCACGTGAACAAGAATATGGCTGTAATCGTTAGTTTCTGATGCCTTTTGAATCATGCTCTTAACGTCTAACGGCAGCGGAAACTTAACGGGCTCAGCCGCTTCATCTGACTGATTTTCCGGGCTCAGCTTTTTAAACTGAGGCCCCTCGCCTTCACCTAATAACGCCTGTCTGAACTCTTCGCCGATCATCTCAGGACTAATTCGCATAAATGAACCGACCGCGTGAGCTATCGGATCATCGATACTATCCTGGTAAGCGATTGCACGGGTAAAGGCAATACTTGAGGTTAATCGATAACACTCAGCAAGAACAAATACCGAACGCCCCGGCTTAGCGGACTTCATGTAGTCAACGCGCAAATCCAATGTCGGCGAGATTTCCAGCGAGTCGAATTTGTCTTTGATGGCACAAATCGTTGCGCAGCCACAAGCCGTATCCATCAAAGTCGTGATAACACCGCCGTGAATCACACCGGTATCAGGATAACCGATATGCCGCTCGCTATAAGGTAATTCCATCAGCACATGATGTTCGCTGGCTTCATGCACTGAGATTTTTAAACGCCGGCATTGAGTCAGCTGATTAACAAATCGCTTCGCTAAATCAGTTAACGGAAAAAACTCAGGATTCACCGGAGGTCTGCTGTTCATTATTTTTACTTATATCCCTTAGACAGCATCGGGCCGAGTTTTCTGCCGCCGACTAAATGCATATGAATATGGAACACTTCTTGTCCGCCATGTTCATTGCAATTAATGATTAAGCGATAACCGTCCTCTTCAATACCTTCCTGCTTAGCTAATTTAGCGGCCACGGACATCATTCTGCCAAGAGCCGCTTCATCAGCTTGAGTAATGTCATTAACCGTTGGTATTAAATGGTTTGGAATAATGAGAATGTGAGTTGGCGCTTTAGGAGTGATATCTCTGAACGCAGTGACTAAATCATCTTGATAAACAATATCAGATGGAATTTCACGTCGAATAATCTTACTAAATATAGTTTCTTCAGCCATGATGCGGGGTTCCGGTATCAGAAAATGGAATCACCGGATATTATCGCTCAAAACAAGTTCTACCTCCATATGAGCTTGATTATAATTCCGGCGATAATACAATTTAATACGAAATATATCTGAAAACGCGCAAATTTAAGTTTGACAGGTATAATTAATTATATAAAAAATTACACCGGGCAAGCCCATGATCCACTATCAGATTTTCCCTTCAGATCCCAAAGCGCATCTATTTTCGGTTGAAATGGCCGTAGATTCAGTTAAGCAAGGTCAAGCCTTCTGGTTACCAAGTTGGCTGCCCGGCAGTTATATGGTGAGAGACTTTTGCCGGAATATCATCGGTATTAACGCCTTCGACGCTAACAATTCCCCTGTTGCGCTGACTCAGACCGATAAGCAAACATGGATTGCCGGACAAGATGCTGAACAACTTAACATCCGTTACCGGGTTTACGCCTGGGACTTAAGTGTCCGCGGCGCGCATTTAGATACTACGCATGGTTTTTTCAACGGCAGCAGTGTTTTCTTAGCCGTTAAAAATCGTGAACACGAGGCGCATTCAGTAACCATTGAGAAACCCCGGGATCAAGCTCTTGCCGATTGGCGGCTTGCCACGGCAATGACCCGCAAATCAGGTGAGCATTTTGAATTCGGCTCTTTTTCCGCCGGTAACTATGATGAGCTTATTGACCACCCGGTTGAAATGGGTAACTTTACATCGTATACCTTTGAAGCAAACGGTATCCCCCATGATATCGTGTTAACCGGTAAGCATTATTGCGATTTAGATAGGTTAGCGGCCGATCTTAAGAAGATCTGCCAGTACCAGTTAAATCTGTTTGGCGCGGAAAAAATCTTTGACCGTTATCTGTTTTTAACCACCGTTTTAGGCAACGGCTTTGGCGGTCTGGAGCACAGAGCCTCAACGGCGTTGATGTGCTCCCGCGTTGATTTGCCGCTAAACGGCATGAAACAACTCACTAAGGGCTATAAATCCTATCTGTCTCTTTGCAGCCATGAGTATTTTCATAACTGGAATATCAAGCGCATTAAGCCTGTTGAGTTTACGCCTTATCAGCTTGACCAGGAAAGTTACACTAAGCAATTGTGGGCTTATGAAGGCATCACGTCTTACTATGACGATTTAGTCACTTATCTTGCCGGCACAGTCTCAAAACAGGATTATCTGAAAATGCTGAGCGAAACCTTTACCCGCGTTTATCGTGGCTCAGGCCGTTTTAAACAAACACTGCAAGCCTCAAGTTTTAACGCTTGGACAACGTTTTATAAGCAAGATGAAAATGCCGCTAATGCGGTTGTCAGTTACTACACCAAAGGCGCGATATTCGCTCTATATCTGGATCTTACCATCAGAAAAGAAACCAATAATCAAAAATCTATCGATAACGTAATGCGTACTCTCTGGCGGGATTTCGGAAGTAAAAACCTCGGCACACTGGAAACTAGCCACCAGCAGATTGTTGAGAGTATTCTGGGCAGGAACTGCGATGATATTTTTAAATATCTGAACTGTACCGATGATATTCCGGTCGCGGTTTTGCTCGAGGAATTCGGAGTAAAACTTGAAGTAAGAAGCAGCGAGGGTTCAAGCGATACCGGCGGCGGAAAAGCGACCGGAAACACCATAGATTTCGGCGCGCGTTATAAAACCGAAAATTCCGCCGCGGCGATAACCGCCGTTATAAATGACAGCGCCGCACATCTGGCCGGCCTGAGTGCCGGGGATAAACTTATCGCCATAGATAACCTGCAAGTGACCGGTGACGTCGATAAACAATTGCAGCATTTTGAAATAGGGCAAAGCGTTACCTTGCACTGGTTTAGACGGGATGAGCTGATGACAGGAATTTTAGAAATTAAACCGGCAACACAGGATACTGTCTCGCTTCACCTGGAGAATGAAGACTTGTCTAAAAAATGGTTAGGATAACAATCAATATAAGTACCTGACTATAAGTTTTTTGACATTTTGGCGTTCAGATTAAGTTCTCTGCAAGGCGCTCTCACGCGGTTATACCGGCAGTCTTTCAAGCAAGAGTAACGCCGTAGAGCGCTTAAGATGGGCGTCAGAAAAGTGAAAAAGATTAATGCTTAAGTAAGTACCATTGCAATAATATTTTTTTGTGTCTGTAAATAAATTTTTAAGTTCTCGATTCTGAACTTATATTTTTAACACGTTTAAATCATAGCTGGTCATTACTAGATTTAGATGTATTGACCGAATTCTATAAACGCCAGGGAGGCGGAAATGAAACACCATTTTTCACTTAAGTTTTTAATTTTTACCGTATCGTTTTTATTTACATTAACGACTTTTGCTCAAAACGATGATCTGGAGTCTCAGGTCGACGCTCAAATGCCGGATCTCAAAAAAACTTATCTTTACCTGCATCAGCATCCCGAGCTTTCGTATCACGAGAAGCATACCGGTGAGTATATTGCCAAAAGATTACAGAAATTAGGCTTTCACGTAACCAGCCCTATCGGAGGGTTTGGTGTGGTAGGCATTTTAAAAAATGGTGATGGCTCTACGGTGATGTATCGAACGGATACCGATGCGCTACCGGTTACCGAAGCGACGGGTAAGACCTATGCGTCCAAAGTGACGGCAATAGATAAAGACGGCAACAAAGTCGGAGTCATGCACGCTTGCGGTCATGATATTCATATGACGACTTTTCTGGGTACCGCAACTTACCTGGCGCGGAATAAAGACAAATGGAAGGGTACGCTGATGATGGTCGCACAGCCGGCGGAAGAAGTCGGCGGCGGGGCAAATGCGCTTCTGTATCAAGGCCTGTTTACCAGGTTTTCATTACCTGATCATATTGTCGCTTTACATACTCACGCTAATTTACCAGCGGGTAAAGTCGGCATATCATCAGGATATATTATGGCTAATGTCGATTCGGTTGATATCGAAGTAAAGGGTGTCAGCGGTCACGGAGCCTATCCGAATAAAACTATCGACCCAATAGTAGTTGCGGCAAGAATTATTCTGGCGTTACAAACCATTACCAGCCGTGAGATTAATCCTTTAGACGCCAGCGTGATTACGGTAGGGGCCATTCAGGGAGGATCTAAGCGTAATGTCATCGGTGATAAAGTGCTTTTAAAGTTAACCGTCAGATCTTATAAACCTGAAGTAAGAAAGCATCAAATTGAAGCCATCAGGCGCATTTCGAGAGGCACGGCGATAAGCGCCGGTTTAAAAGGTGACCTTTTACCAAGCGTAACGGTTTATAAAAATGAAACCGCACCGGCGCTGTACAATAATCCAAAGCAGACCCGAGAGGTTAAAACAAGCTTGATTAAGGCGCTGGGTGAATACAATGTCGTTAAGACTGAACCATCTATGGTCGGTGAAGATTTTGCTCGTTATGGTCTCACTCCGGAAAAGAGACCGATAACTTTGTTCTGGCTCGGCGGCGTTAAACCCGCGGCTTATGATGCAAGCATCAATTCCGGTGATACTTTACCTACTTTGCATTCAGCTGAATTTGCGCCTGATTATCCTTTAGCGATTAAGACGGGGGTAAATGCGATGGCAACGGTAATTACGGATTTATTTAAAAAGCACCAATAGTTTTAATCTTCAGGTAAACCAATGCTTAAACCTGAATAAATCAGCTGAGGGCATAAAGCAAGTTAAACCATTTGAAGTTAAGTGCAAACTTTAACTAGTCGGCCATGAAAAACATCTAACATTCTGATCGCTAATAAAATATAGCTATTTAATGCATTAAATTTCGACCAGAAATGATATAGTTAACCTATGGTTTCTGGTCGTTTTGGGTGCTAAAAATGCTCAAAGAAAGCCCGTCAAATTTACCTCACGACAGTCTGTTTAATATCACAGACCAACTTCTGCAAACTCACCCTTTACTCATTTTAGCTAATGCCTTTGATTGGCGAGCGTTGGAAGAAGAGTTCAAGCCGTTATACAAAAAATTAGGCCGTAAAGCGAAGCCAATTCGGTTGATGTGCGGTTTGCTAATACTCAAGCAACTTTACAAACTCAGCGATGAAGCCTTGGTCGATGAGTGGCTGATGAACGTGTATTTTCAAGTGTTTTGTGGTGAGACAGAGTTTCAAACAGCACGCCCTTGTGATGCCAGTGAACTCAGTGTTTTTCGTAAGCGCATCGGTGAAAAAGGCTGTGAAAAAATCTTTGCATTATCTGTGGCTTTACACGGTGACAAAGCTGAAGATGACACCGTGTACGTTGATACAACCGTCCAAGAAAAAGCCATTACTTATCCGACAGATAGCAAGCTTGCCATCAAGGTGGTTAACCGACTCAATAAACTAGCCAAAGTATTTGGGATCAAGCAAAGACGTACTTATGTCAAAGAAGTCAAACAGCTACGCATTGACTGTCGAAGCTTTAGACATGCCAAAAATCGAAGCAAAGCCAGAAGAGCGTTAAAAAGGTTACGTGTTATCGCAGGTAAGCTTTTAAGGGAGCTACAACGCAAACTTCCACAAGATGTCCTTGATTTACAAAAAGAGAATTTTTCCAATTATGAAAAAGCCATTACACAGCAACGTAAAGACAAGAACAAGATTTACAGCCTTCATGAACCCGATGTTTACTGCGTAGGGAAAGGCAAAGACCATAAGCCATACGAGTATGGTAAAAAGGCTTCTGTCGTGCTCACAGAGCAGAGTCAATTAATCATTGGTGTAACCAGTCATGACAAACATGAACACGACTCAAAATTGCTTAAGCCTGCACTTGACCATGCCCATAAACACCGTAAGAGTAAAATCACTACAGCCGTTGTAGATAAAGGCTATAAAGGGTGTAAGCAGTATGTTGACCAAGAAGTTGTTATCCCAAATCGACCATTAAAACGGGACTCGAAAGCTAAGAGAAAACGTAAAAGTGAACTCTGTAAAAAACGGGCAACTATTGAGCCTGTAATCGGGCATTTGAAGAGTGATTTTAGGCTGTGTAAGAACTGGTTAAAAGGCAGTGTTGGCGACTCAATAAACCTTCTAATGGCTGCGTGTGCCTGGAACCTGAGAAAGTGGTTAGCCATTTTCTTTTTGCTCGAAAAAGATGGTGAGTTTTGGCTATTTTGTAGTGAAATTGATGCGAAATATAAGAAATGTTGCTTTTGGGTACGGCTCTGAATTTTGCGTAAATCAGATGCCGTACATTTTAAATCTTGAAGTTATGTTTTTCAGTACCGACTACTTAACTTCATCTATCGGGTGAATGCTGAGCGTTCATATACCGGCTGAAATCGCCGCTAGCCGCGTTACGAATTTCGCAGGTGAGAACCAGCTGCAATTCATGCCTTGATATCGGCAATGTTAAGCCGTAACTTCCGAAGAAACTTATCTTCAGCTGCTTACGACTGAAGACGCTAAAACTTTCTCTAATTTTTTATCATTTTTTCAACAGGTCTGGTAAATCAGCAATACTATTTATTACATTTGTTGCCGCGGAAGAGCTGACTTCACCTTTTCCGGTTCTGACAATTACTCTTGTAGGAATATCGACATTCAAAGCGGCCAGCATATCGTCATGTTTATCTCCGACCATTACGGATTCAGAGAAATCAATTTTTAAAAATCGAGCCGCACTTTTTAACATTCCTGATTTCGGTTTACGGCATTCACAATCCTGCTTGTACTCATCTGTTCCTTTTTGCGGATGATGCGGACAATAATAAATGCCATCGAGCTCCACGCCTTTATCGGCAAAGTTCCAGTCCATCCATTCTGTTAGTGCATGGAAATCATCTTCGCTATAAATTCCGCGGGCAATGCCGGACTGATTAGTAACCACGACTAATTTATAGCCCAATCGCTTTAGTTCACGACAGGCTTGAAACACGCCTTCGATATATTCGAAGTCATCAACTTTATGGACATAACCATGATCAACATTAATCACACCGTCACGGTCAAGAAATACAGCTTTACTCAATTGGAACTCCGAAAAGGACAATATAAACGTCTTTATTATTTCATTTCTTCTATTCAAATGCACTTATCGTTTTTTGTGCTTCCTTCTTTTTGCTAAAAAGAATAATGTATACAAATAAGTACCCGGAACAGATGATTAAACGGAATAAGAAGCAATGAATAACCAATTTCAAAAAAGAAGGAATGCACTTTTATCTCAGTTACCCGAAAGCAGCCTGATCATTCTTGTTGGTTACCAGCAAAAAGTGAGAAGCAAGAACATTAAGTATCACTTCAGGCAAGATAATGACTTTTTCTACCTGACTGGCTTTTGTGAGCCAGATGCTTTTGCTTTGCTGTCAAAAGATACGGACGGTAAGTCACGCTTCATCTTATTCTGCCGTCCGAATGATACCTGCCAAGAAGTAAGTTTCGGTAAACGAGCAGGTATTGCCGGAGCGAAAGATATCCACCAGGCTGATGAAGCTTTTGTAACAGAGGATTTTTACAAAGTCTTAGAAACTGAACTTGATGGCTTTGAGCACATTTTCCTGAGCGACGAATTAAATCGTGTTTCTGCGGATATATTATCGTTATTAAATAAGCAGCGATTAACTTGTGCTTTTGATGTCATTAAACAATACAGAACGCTTACGTCTTTAGCGAAATACCTGCATCCTATGCGAGTGGTAAAATCCGAATCTGAATTAGAATTAATCAGACACGCTGTTAAGGCCTCAACCCGGGCGCATACAGATGTAATGAAACTTTGTTCTTCAGCGAGTAATGAGGCTGAGCTTTCCGCTCAGTTCATGAAGTCTATATCTCAATTTGGTTGTACGGAAGTAGCCTATCCGAATATTGTCGCCGGTGGTAATAACGCCATGTGCCTTCATTATGAAGACAACAACGCTCAATTAAAAAAATCACAGATGCTGCTCATCGATGCCGGAGCAGAATATAAGATGTATGCTTGCGACATCACCAGAAGTTACCCTATTAACGGTAAATTCACTGAGGCTCAGGCAGATATATATCAACTCGTACTTTCAGCCTTAGATGCGGCGATATCCAAAGTCAGACCCGGCACACCCTGGAACAGCCTCTACGAAACCTGTATGGAAGTTTTATGTAAGGGCTTAATTGATCTTAGTTTGTTAAATCTGGAATTTGATGAGGCAATGCAAACCGAAGCTTATAAAAAATATACCGTCCATAAAACCGGTCATTGGCTTGGGATGGATGTGCATGATGTCGGCCCTTATCATGATTTTGACGGCAAATGGAGACAACTTGAGCCTAATATGGTATTCACAATAGAACCCGGAATTTATGTGCCGGAAGATTGTACTGAAGCACCGGAGCGATACCGGGGCATAGGCATTCGAATTGAAGATGATATTTTAGTGACTGATGACGGCTGTGAAAATTTATCTAAACATGTGCCTAGAACGATTGAAGAAATCGAAACGCTGATGAACGGTCAGAAACTATGAAGAACAATAACCGTTCATCTCCTTAACACTCCTGACAGAGTCAGATCCAGCCTTTTCCTTAACGCTCACGACCAAGGCTCTTTACCTTCGCCGCTTAAGGTGATTTGAAGCCTTCTCCTGTAAGACGACTTCGAGAGATCCGCCTCTATCTTCCGCGCCGTTGCGCATCGGCGCTGCTTTCGCAGCAGCCTGTGCTGTGGCGCTCAGGTTAAGTGCTCAAGAAGGATCTTGCGCGGTAATACCCGCAAGTCTTTCAAGCGAAAGTAACGCTGTAAAGTGCTTAAGACGGGCGTCAGAAAAGTAAACAATTATAGTCGGGTACTTGTGGTTCTGCCCCGGAGCGGGTTATCCGGTAGCCGGTGGTGTTATTGACGGAGCGTGCGCTCACCTGATCAATGACAGGCCGGATATCACGGGGGCAATGTAAACTCCGAACAGTCTAATATGAGGGAGTAGTTCCTTGCGGATATTTTAAGCGATTGTTTTTTTCAATCTCAGCTTGCCGTTTGAGTGATTTTGAATAAGATTCGGTCGAGGCTAAGAAAATAGACTGGTTAACATATTTATTATATTCAGCGTGAGCATGTTCGCCTCCGCTGTTTATAAATTCACTTTCCTCATGGGTTATACTGGTAACAGGCTTTGGAACACCGGTTTCTCGAATCAGATCAATCATAGGTTTTAAAGACTCCTGATACCCGGGATCCTTACTGCTGATACACAGGTAATCGAGAGTGTTATAAGAGTCTTCGAACCTGATGCTTTTTAATTGAGTAAACGTAGTCGTTTTAATACCGGAATAATAACATAATTGTCGTGCGGCATTTTCCTTAAGCTGATTTTTACAGTTCTCCCAAAGCCCCCCGACTCGTCTTATTTTTTCGATTCTATCAACTCTGTATTTTTGATCAAACGCAACCAGATTACTAAAGCGACTACTGTAAAATCCCCGGCTTCTAACATCTTTTACTAATTCAAAGCCAAGTGTTTCCATCAAATCAATCATTCCGTGCATGCTTTCATGAAATAAAGATTTACATACTTCATTTTCTGTCAGATATTTCGGGCACCGTAACGCATTCATTATTTCATCATTTAATAAGTCATCGCGAATTTCCGTAGTTTTTGATCCCTTACACCAAATAAAAGGTAACTGTATACTCATTTGTATAATATCAGAGATCATTTGCAGCCTTTGATCACGATAGATTTTACAGGCATCTAAATTAGCGAATATTGACCCGAAATGGTGCATGATTTCTCCGCTGAAACGGCCTCTAAGCATGATTTCCCAGGCCGTATGTGCATCTACATGACTCATAGCCAAGCTACGAGCGGCGTGTAAAAGAACCACGGTATAAATAAGTACTTGCTTCTCTTGCGGGCTGAATAAGACGCCTTGTGTTTCTAATAACTGACATAATGATTCACAGAAAACGGCGCAAACAGCCCCGCTTTCAGGTTTTCTTTTATCAGGAAGATCGTAAGGCTGGCAGTTTTTATTTAAACACATCAGAGTCTCTTGCTTTGAGCACGGCAAATAGTAAAAATGATCAATAATCTGCTGGATACCAGAAGATAAGTCAGAAGGTGTTGATAATATGAGAGGTTTTGAGTAAATCTTATCCCACAGGAAATTAGCGAATTCCTCTGTGTTATCAAAATAGGTTTGCTCCAATGATAATAAAAAATGAACCTGGAGTTTAAGCGGAGTTCTTATAAGCAGGTGTTCTACCTGCGTGTGACGATTCACTCTTAAGTAGTTACATATTCCCGTTAACTTTCTGGTCAGTGCATTTGAATTATCAGGCATTATTTCAGGCAGCAGCATATCTTTAAGATAGCCCACTTCCATCAATCGGGCATGATAAGGGCTATATACGCTATACAGTATTTTTCCGTCAGGAATATATCCTTGTAATTTAAGTTCCGCTTGTTTATGTTTATCTAAGAAACTAAATAAGTGCTTAAATATGGACAAGTTACCTGCAGGTTCAAGCTCGGACGGGCTAATGACATGTACCGTACCGGTTATATGATGCGGAGGAATAGGCGCTAAAACGACTTCATTGTGATTTAAGCAACCCGGAAATTTTAGTTGTCTCTGAGGATTTCTTGATTTGACTTTCTGCGGTTTGATCCACCTGGAACTTTTTACGTCATAATGACCGCTTGTTTTATTAGCCGATTTGTTTTCTTTCGGGTTAAACCTCTCTGTAAGCTCCTCCATTTTAAAATTAAGTGACGAAATGTCCTTTAATCTTTTAATTCTGCCCCTCGCCTGACGGTCATTCGCGGCTTTATTTACATCCTCCGCTTTATGCTTGTTGCAGAAAGCGTCAGTAAATGCATTTTCTTTGTATATAAACAAAGGTTGTACTTTGCTTCTGTCAAACATGAATACTATATTAGCGTCAGAAACATTCCTATATAAAACGATTGGCGCACCTTGCCAGATAAAAGTCGCGGGCCGGCAAATACTTAAATCATCATCGTTAACTTTTTCTGACCGGTTTTCATCGGTAAATTTTCTCGTCTGATCAAAATACGCTTCAATAATTCCGTTTAATGTTGAGAAAACTCTCACAGGCAGGCCGTCTTCCGGTGTGAGGTACTGCTTTTTCACTTCGATCACCTGCCTTTCAAGGTCATTAATTTCCACCTCTTCGGCATTGGCGAACGGTCGTGTTCTTCTGAGAGATTCCAAGGCGGTTAACTGAAAAGCGGGACGTTTCACCTTTCCCGCCGGCTTAGACATACCTGGGACAATTGACAATCCTGTATAGAAAGCTTCGTAAATCAACGCACTTAACCACCTCTCTTCTAAGTCAATAATCTGCAATTTCGGTCCGGGTATAGAAGACTCGTGATCGATTACATAAGCACCGCCGACGCCATTTTCAATCCAATCAAAAAAGAAATTAAATTTATTTTTAACTACAACGTCCATAAGATATTTTTGTTTATTACAATAGTCAACCGCCTCTTTTCTGCATTTTTCAAAGTAAATTACCGCGGCATTTTCCTCGGCTTCGTGTCCGCGGTTCTGAACTTTAATAACATAGCATCTTGTTAAAACTAAAATGCGTTTCCTAAGCTCTGACTTAATTTGATTTATTAAAGTAATTGTGCTTTTCAAGTGAGTTTGCCGGACATCCCGAATAGCGATTTCTTTAAAAAGCGCGGTTTTCGCTTTTGCGCCGTACTGAGTCTGATGCAATGAATTCAGCACTTCCTCTGTGAACATGGTTAATTTTTTTAACTCATTACAACCTCTTATTTCAGCTAATACCGCCGCTAAATAATGAAAGCTGCGTTCAATGTCGTCGTCAAGAATCGCTGCGATCAGTTGCGAGTTGATAAGTCGCATTTGTTCGCTTGGATTACAGGCCGGAGCAGGCGATTTAGCGGCCATAGGCGCGACTTGTCGCTTTTGAGGTCGCGGAGTAGACCGATCAACAGTACCGGCCTGAGCTTTTGTGAAAAAAGCCATTGCCATATGTGATTTCATATTTGCGCAAAAGTCCTCGAGCACCTCATTTATCACTTCATCGCTGTTATTTAACTTTTGAATTTTTTCGGCCATAAGAATTACTTCGTTCAGGCTTACGTCATGTTTCAAATTCGTACAAACATCAAACAGTAACTCAGTGATACCCTCTTGTAAGGCAGTCCTGTTTAATTTTGTATTACAAATCCAATTTAAACGTTCTGTTATTTGTCCTAAGGCAAATTCTTCACCTTGATTATAATCCGCCCCTTGTTGCCCGACGGTCGGCTGAAAAGGTAACTTTGATGAAGTAAAAGCCAGGGTTTGCTGCGAAAGCGTCTTGTTTGCGAGTTTATTATAAAATATCGTTGAGAGATATTCCCGGACTCTGAGCGAAAGAGAATTCCCGGAAACTTTATCTTGCATTTCAATGACTAGATATCCGGTAGTATCAAAACTTTCTAAATACCCGGTATCAATTGCCTCGTATAATGCCTCTAAACAATCTAGCAGCGCATCATCATAATTTTTAAGCTTTTCAACTATAGAATTAAAAGTCCGTAACACTGATTGATAATAAAGAATAGGATCTGGCGATGTCTGGTTTACAGGAATAGTTACTCTGAATCGCGCCATTTTTTTTGCGGAATTGATAATCCGGTAATCGATCCATTTTTCTAATTCAGCTAATTGCCGTTCGAATTCGGGTAACTCTGCCGGATAATTATCATTTGGATATTTATTTGCGTCACAGCCGCGGGCAGCGTGATGATATTGCACCGGCGCCCGTGGACTATTGTTTTGCCCTGCGGGGTCTCGGTCAGGCAAGGCAGAATAACATTGATGTTCATGAGCGGGTATTTCTTGTCTTCCGGGATATTGCCCCGGATTATTATAGTTATGAAAGTCGCCCTGATTTCGATTTAATCCTTGATTAAGGTTAGGCTGGTATTGATAAGGATGCGTTTGCGGGGGAAGGCGAACTTGCGCCTGCCCTGTAAAAGTATCAACCCTCCGATATTGTTGTTCCGGGTTTATATTCCCCGGATTATTGGAGTAATAACCTCTCTGTAAAGACATGTTCCCCCCCGTAGGCACTAAGCTAAGGTTTTGGCAAGCGACTGAAATAGAATGGATTCGGTCATTTATTTTGTTTTTATAAACTAACATTTTCAGATGTTGTTTTCATTTTGGTAAGATTAAATTTAATTAACGCGGTTCAAAAGAGACCAATTTAAAATATCAGCCCTTCATTTGTCATAGCCGCGAAGGCGGGAAATGAAATAACGACCGTCGTGTATGGCGGGCGAAACGAATACTCCGGCCTTCGCCGTAGTGCGGTAAAGACGGGCATAAAAAATGTTAGAAAACTTATGGTCAGCTACTTACATCCCTAAGGAAACAACTTATCGTCCTGATGAAGAATGAAATAGCAAACCACTGAGATTAGAATTGCCATCATCAGGCTGAGCAAAGCCCCCTCTTTCATCATCTGCTGAATTTCAATTTTACCGGTTCCGTAAACAATAGCGTTAGGCGCCGTAGCGACAGGAAGCATATAAGCGCAACTTGCCACCATCGCAGCCGGAATCATCAATAGTTCCGGTTTAACACCAATACCGGCTGCCGCGACAGCCAAAACAGGCATCAGCAAGGTTGCCGTAGCAGTGTTACTTGTAATTTCAGTAAGGTAAACAATAACAATACAAATCAGCACCATCAGCGCGAGTAACGGGATAGTATTTTTCGTCGACAACCAATCGCCCAGCATTTCGCTGAGACCGGATTGCGACATACCTTTTGCCAACGCTATACCACCGGCGAAAAGCAGCAACATTCCCCAGGGGATCTCAAGCGCCGTCTCCCAGTCAAGAATTCTTCCGCCTTTACCGTCAGGTACAATAAACATCAGTACAACAGCCGCCAAGGCAACGGTGCTGTCCCCGGCTGAATCTATTTGAAATAATTCAGCCCAACCACCAAACGGCGCGTGGCGAGTCACCCAGGCTAAAACCGTAATCGCGAAAATAACCAGCGTTCTGATCTCCTCACCGCGCCATTTCCCCTGAACGGGTAACGAAATTTTTTCGTTAAGCGTGACATTTCGGGTCAGCCAGAGCGCCATCAGCGGAATTGCGATAATTACGATGGGCAGGCCTACCTTCATCCATTCTACAAACTCGAAGTTTTTACCTGTGTATTGCTCATAGACCCCCATAAAAATAACATTCGGCGGAGTACCGATAGGTGTCGCTATTCCTCCTGTACTGGCACCGTAGGCGATACCCAGAACCAAGGCGACGGCTAATTCAGGGTTATCAATTCGGCTCAGAATCGCCGTGGCGATAGGCAACATGATGAGTACGGAAGCAGTATTTGAAATCCACATACTCAAAAAAGCGGTAGCAAACATAAAGCCCAGGACTAAGCGTTTCGCACCGGAGACTCCGATAAAATTCACCATATACACCGCAAGCCGCCGGTGAGCGCCGCTCTTTTCCAGTGCTTTGGACAGCATAAACGCCGCCATAAGCAATAAAATAACGTGACTCCCCAATGAAGCGGCCACAGTCTTATGATCAATAATGCCGAATAAAGGAAGCAGCGCGAACGGAACCAATGACGCCGCGGGAATAGGTAAAGCTTCCGTAACCCACCAGATAACCGTCAGCGAAGTAATCGCCGCGGTCACCGCGGGAGCGAAATCCATTCCTGAAAAAGAAAGCAGCCGGTAAAAAGCCCAGGAGACGACCGGGCCAATGAGCATAAAGTGTGATCGGGTCAGTTTCATAATTGTTATTATTTATCAAATCGCTAAAAAATTATGCGTAGACTATAGCCTCATTTAGCGACCGTCAATCATACGGCCAATACCGCCTAAAACAGAACCTTCACCTTTATCGCCTCCGCCGGAGGATGGTGCGCTGGCGATGATTCTGTCGGCCATTCTGGAGAAAGGCAAACTTTGCAGCCAAACACTACCGTGACCGGATAAGGTGGCTAAAAACAGACCTTCACCGCCGAACAGCATAGATTTCATAGAACCGGCTTTTTGAATGTCGTAATCAATTCCGGCTGTAAATGCCGCGATACAGCCTGTATCAACCCGTAAAGTTTCGCCGTTAAGCTGTTTGCGGATCAGGGTGCCGCCGGCATGAATAAACGCCATGCCGTCACCTTGAAGATTCTGAAGAATAAACCCTTCACCGCCGAAAAAGCCCGCGCCTAAGCGGCGGTTAAAACTTGTACTGATTTGAGTCCCCAATGCCGCGGCGAGAAAACTGTCTTTCTGACAAATCAGCTCACCACCGATTTGCGCTAAGTCGATAGCGAGAATTGTACCGGGATACGGTGCCGCGAACGCGACTCTGCGTTTTTGATGACCCTGGTTAGTAAAATGCGTCATGAATACACTTTCACCCGAGAGCATACGTTTACCCGCGCTGAACATTTTACCGAAAAAGCCGCTGTCAGGATCTGAACCGTCACCCATTTTTGCCTCAAACAGAATGTCTTGCTCCATGTAGGTCATGGCGCCGGCTTCCGCGACTACCGTTTCCCGCGGGTCGAGTTCAACCTCAACCAGCTGCATATCGTGTCCTTTAATTTCATAATCAACTTCATGACATTTACGATTCATTAGTGTGTTTCCTTTAGTTTCATTCCTTTGTTTTTGATAATTGCGAGCGATATGAAAGACAACACGGCCCAGACACTCATCGCTTCCCATAAAGAGTCTGATAACCGCGGCCAGGTCAACGCAGCGAAAAATACACCCATTAACGAAACGCCTAACCTCGCGGCTTCATATCTTAATATCCGGTACTCTGACTCCAGCATCCGGCCGATAAAAACGAGGTTAACGCACAGCAAGATAAGCCAGTACACACTCTGCCAATAGGGGATGATTTTGTATAGCCCGACGAGTACATTTGTTATAAATAGTAACAAAGCAAACTGGATAACAATATAAATTTTGTTGGCTTTACCGATTTTCGGATCATAGTTCTGATATTTGAATATATCAGGCATCTTCATAGGTCGCGCGATATCACCCGGCCGGTATCCGGTGCTTTTAAACCAGAGGGTAACTTTGTCAAAAAGCTGTTTTGTTTTCAGCGCGTCCTTCAGCATAAAAACATACAGGTGCAGGTTGGCCCATATCGGGTTCCAGCTTCTTAACGGTTTCAGAGTGCCGTATTTTATCGTTTCATAGTCATCATCTTCATTTTCGAAAGTGCCGAATATCCGGTCCCACCACATGAACACGCCGCCGAAATTTTTATCCAGATACCTTCTGTTTTTGGCATGGTGAACCCTGTGATTAGACGGTGATGAGAAATTTCGGTCAAACCAGCCTAATTTACCGATATGACGTGTATGAATCCAAAACTGATAAAATAAATCGGCCAGACTCACCACTACGTAAATCAGCGGCGGGATGCCGAGTAAAGCCATCGGGATATAGAAAATCCATTCTAATAAAAAACCGGTACTCGACTGTCTCAAAGCGGTTGATAAATTGTACTCCTCACTCTGGTGATGAACTGAGTGGCATGCCCAGAGGATATTGATTGCATGGCTAAGCCTGTGACACCAGTAAAAAAAGAAGTCTTTCAGTACAAATGCGGCAACCCAGACCCACAAGTTTCCGATGTCTAACGAAAAGAACGAAAAATTATGAAAAATACAAGCATAGATACCTAAATTAATAATTTGTGAACTGGTTACATAAATCATCCCCGCGCTCAAACTATTAATTGCGTCGTTCAAACGATAATAATCCTTTTTCCGTATGACCGAAGCGATAACTTCTATCCCGATTGATAGCATAAAAATCGGGATAGCATATACATAAGGACTCATAAAAAAACCGGGACAGAGTTAAACCTCGTTTCAGATAGTATAAATTTCATCCGTCCGTGTAAATTCCTCTAAAATGAAATCGGTGAATAATTGCCCCGCCCGCCCTAACGGGCGAGTCTGAGTAGAAACTAACTGCGGCGTAAAGGTATAACGGCTGCCGACGGCAAAATCCACCTCAACTAACTCGCCTTCATCAAGTTTATCTTTTACCAGAAAGTCAGGAAGCCAGCCAAACCCCAAACCTTTGAGCAAAGCCTCACGCTTCATAATAAAGTCAGAGAGATAAAAGACCTTATCCCCCTGAAATTGCATTTCATCACGGTGATGTCGCGCCGGAGATGAATCTTCAATGGTCAGCTCTACAAACTGCTGAAGCTCCGCCAGACTTACCTGCTTTCTGCCGGCGAGTTGATGGTGCTCAGAGGTGACCAGTATATTGGTGATATCAGGCAGCGGAACCGCGGAAAGCTGCGGACCCGTTTTATAATCCTTTACTAACATCAAATCCGCTTTATCCGTTTCAAACCGATGCTGCACGCCTCCTAAGAATTCCACATTCAATTGTATTTTCGTCGGAATATCATGATCCGCGAGTTTTTTTAGCGCGTTCATCACCGGCCGCATCGGCAGGGCGCCGTCAATCACTAACTCTAATTTCGGCTCCCATTCTTCACTGAAGCGAGTCGCCAGACGCTCAATACTGGAAAATTGCTCGAGCAGTCTTTGACCTTCTTTCAAAATCACGTCACCTTGAGGGGTTAACTTCGCGCGATACTGCTCCCGGTTAAACAGCTGCACCCCAAGATGCTGCTCAAGCTTTTTTATTTGGTAACTCACGGCGGATTGAGCTTTATGGAGTCTCTCGGCCGCTTTAGAAAAACTCCCCTCTTCGACTAAAATTTGCATTACCCTGAAGGCTTCAATATCAATTTTCATCATGTACCCGAAATAAACAATCAGATTTTTTGATTAAGTTAAGCTAATTATTATTCTTTTTTTTGTTTGAATATACAATTAAATTGCCAAACAGATCACATTTTTACAGTAAGGACTTTACCAATGCCGTTTTACGTAAAACAAGGTGAAATACCCCCGAAACGTCATATCACTTTTGAAAAAGACAACGGTGAGTTATACCGGGAAGAGCTGTTCTCCACCCATGGCTTTTCAAATATTTATTCCAACAAATACCACCATAATATGCCGACCAAAGCGTTAGCGGTAGCGCCTTATCATGTTGATCACGGATCAGGCTGGGAAGACTCACTGATCCAGAACTACAAGCTCGACTCAAAGGAAGCCGATAAGGCCGGTAATTTTTTCAGCGCTCGCAATAAAATCTTTTTTAATACCGATGTGGCGATGTATACCGCGAAAGTGACCGGGGATACCGAAGCGTTTTACCGTAACTCTTACGCTGACGAAGTCATTTTTGTTCATGAGGGTGAGGGTACGCTTTACAGTGAATACGGTACATTGGCGGTCAAGAAGTGGGATTACCTCGTTATTCCCCGCGGCACCACTTATCAGCTGAAATTTACTGAATACGACAATGTGCGTTTATTCGTGATTGAATCATTCTCAATGATTGAAATTCCCAAGCACTTCCGCAATGAGTACGGCCAGTTACTGGAGTCAGCGCCTTACTGTGAGCGTGATATACGTACTCCGCGGCTGCAGCAAGCCGTCGTGGAGAAAGGCGGCTTTGATCTCGTTTGTAAATTCGGTGATAAATATCAGGTCACTACTCTGCAATGGCATCCGTTTGATCTTGTCGGCTGGGACGGGTTTGTTTACCCCTGGGCTTTCAATATCACTGAATACGCCCCTAAAGTCGGAAAGATTCATTTACCGCCTTCAGAGCATCTGGTGTTTAAGGCGCGCGACTTTGTGGTTTGTAATTTCGTGCCCCGTCTTTATGACTTCCACCCGAAAGCGATCCCCGCGCCTTACTATCACAGCAATATCGACAGTGATGAAGTTCTGTACTACGTGGACGGGGACTTTATGAGCCGCACAGGCATTGGCGCGGGTTATTTAACCCTGCACCAGAAAGGTGTTCCGCACGGCCCGCAGCCGGGCAAGACTGAGGCGTCTGTGGGGAAAAAAGACACCCGCGAGTATGCCGTTATGGTCGACACTTTCGCGCCGTTAAAACTTACGGAGCATGTTCAGCGATGTATGAGCGCGGATTACAACCGTTCCTGGATAGAAGAGTAAAAAAATTCTAAGGACGAACCTTACGCAATTTAACTGAGGAAAACATTATGGCTAGCGAACAAAATCCACTGGGACTGATGGGCATTGAATTTACCGAATACGCCACTCCAGACACTGATTTTATGCACCGGGTTTTTATTGATTTCGGTTTCTCGATGCTTAAAAAACATAAGAGTAAAGACATTCTTTATTACAGGCAAAACAACATCAATTTTCTTCTGAATAAAGAAAAGAAAGGTTTTTCGGCTGAGTTCGCCAAAACCCACGGCCCGGCAATCAGCTCTATGGGCTGGCGGGTTGAAGACGCTGATTTCGCTTTTAAAACAGCGGTAGAGCGTGGCGCCAGAGCCGCCGGCGACGCAGTTAAAGATCTCGAATATCCGGCGATTTACGGCATCGGTGACAGCTTAATTTACTTCATTGACGTGTTTGGTGAAGAAAATAATATCTATAACAATGATTTTATCGCTCTGGAGCAGCCTGAGCTGGTTCAGGAAAAAGGCTTTCTGGATGTCGACCACCTCACCAATAACGTCTACCAGGGCACAATGGAAAAATGGTCAGACTTCTATAAAAATATTTTCGGTTTTACCGAAGTTCGCTACTTTGATATTAACGGTATGCAAACCGGTTTAACGTCATACGCTCTGCGCTCTCCGGACGGCAGTTTCTGTATTCCGATCAACGAAGGTAAAAACGACGACAAAAACCAGATTGACGAATACTTAAAAGAATATCACGGCCCGGGTGTTCAGCACTTAGCCTTCACCAGTCGCGATATTGTCGCGTCACTGGACGCGATGGAGGGTTCCTCAATCAAAACTCTGGATATCATTCCGGAGTATTACGACACCATTTTTGAAAAGCTGCCGCAAATCACCGAGGATCGTGACCGTATCAGACATCACCAGATTTTGTGTGACGGAGACGAAAACGGTTATTTACTGCAAATATTCACTAAGAATCTGTTCGGCCCTATCTTTATCGAAATCATCCAGCGTAAAAACAACTTAGGGTTTGGTGAGGGTAACTTTACCGCGCTATTCCAGTCCATTGAGCGCGATCAAATGCGCCGCGGCGTGCTCTGAGTATCCAACTGTAAGTAAGTCGGTGACTTAATAAAGAACTCAAGACATCGCCCCGGCATTGCCCGATTGCGGGGGCGTTTCTCATCACCGTCAGAAACACGACCCGGCATAAAACGCCGGACAATTAACTGATAAGTAACTGACTGTAAGTTTTTCCGATTTTCTGACGCCCGTCTTAAGTACTCCGCGGCGTTACTCTTGCCTGAAACACCGCCGCTATTAACGAGTAAGAGCACCTGACCTGAACGTCAGTATTATCGAAAAACTTACAGTCAGATGCTTACGACCCTCCTGATAATGAACAAAATTTAATAATAAAATTCCGCTTTTTCATTTGTTCAGATTTTAATAACCGTGAAAAATATTTTATAGTTGGTAAATCTTTTTCTGAACCGATTACATCCGTTCATTTTATTCGGGTAGTTTAGTTTATGGCATTTCAAAATCATTTTCACGTACAAGGCTCCCGTCAAAGCCTTCCCTCTTACGGCCAAAATATGCCTGAAGACCCGCAACGCATAAGTGAAGATTTTTCAAGGAGAGAAAGCTGGACACAATGGACTGATCATTTTGGTCATACTTATAGCCGTTACAGGTCAGGCACTGAAGGGTTAAAATGGTGTATTCCTTCTAAAATCGAGGAAGTCTCCAGATATATAACTTTTGACGGCAGACAACAATCCGTAAGCTTTAAAAAGACCGCAATTCCCCGTTACAGGACAATTCAATCACCGTCGCAAGGATACAGCCTTAACCATGCGAGTAATTTTCATACTTCAGCTGCGGCGCCGAGAACCCTTCACGGATACCCCGCTGCCGGAAATACACATCCTTATGAATCGCACCCTAAGCAACTCAGTCGATTTTATCTTAAGGTGCCGCCCTGCGGCTCATCAGGTCAAATGAACCGGCCGCCAGAGGAAAATCTCCGCAGCTACCCGTTTGGCAGGACTTCTTCAGCACAAGTCAGATATCAGTCCGCAGCATTTGCCGGCTCTTCTGTATCACAACATCCCGTTCGCGGTAATAATTTTTATGATGAGCGCAATTGTAAGGACTTTCATCAACTGGCGATACGACAAATATATACAATCAATGATCTGCGGCGACATCCTATCTTTACTGAGTATAATCGGTTAGAACAACTGACCGGATTGATGAGTGCCCGCGGTACAGACAAACTTTGTCAGTTTGAGATTATCGCATTTTTAAAATACGTTAACACGCCGGTTAACGATATTAGTGAGCTACTAGTTAAACTGGAAAATTCCGGCTTCAGTTCAGCGCAAAAACCAGCTATTAACCAAATACTGCGATCATTCGTCGGGGTTATTGGTGTGTATAAGCATCTTAAAAATGAAGACTTTATTGACAATAATGCTTCCATCATAAGTTTACTGACCAACTTAGAAAGTACGGCTGACGATAAACGTGCTCAGCAGTCTATTTTATTTGCCGCGACATCTTTATTTCCGATTAAACAAACTGAATTAGAACATTACCTTAGTCAGCCTAAAATACTGCTTTTACGACTCATACAAGACACGCCGAATGCCCTCGTATACATAAATTACCACAGCAATATGATGTATCAGCTCGGCATCGAGTCAGAAGAAGACGGCACTTACGAAAGTCTCGCGAGTCGATACGGACATAATGTTAGGTGTGATAATCAGGACTGTACTTCATTTAAATTGGCCTATGCCGCTGATATTACGACCGAATATTTATTCGCATATCAGAGCGCAAGAAAGATGTCCGTTAACTGTGAAAGCTGCAATAAAACCGCATTTAGTTTCGATACTACTTTAAAAAAAGTTGATCCCCTATACAGACAAATCTACATGTTTCATTGTAAAGATCATCAATATGACGTGTGCCTGGCGTGTGCTCAGAATAAGGTTTCTGCCCGGAAAAATGAAAAACCTGTCACGGCTGAACCCCGCGGCGCAAAAAGCTTTAATCCGGCATTATCCGGCCGCCGATTCACAACAACAGAACCTTCATCGCAAGACAAACCGTTATCCTCCTACCTTCACAGCCAGTCAAAGTCAGATCGCCATTTGAGAGAGGCAAAACTTACAATCTCCGCATTAAAAAGGGTCGCTTACGACCTGCCGGACGGTAATCCGTTAAAGCAATATCTAGACTTGATAATGACTGTGAAACGCGCGCTTGATGACGATAGCGAGACACTGCTGATCAATTTACTGGTTTACTCTTACGTTACTGAAACTGATTTTTATAAAAGTGTCGAGCTGCCGGCCGGCCAGCAAGATTTGCCAAGTACCGCTATAAAGAATTTTGAACTTGACGGTGTCGAGGTAACCTTAAGTCGATGGCGGGTAACCAGCCGATTAGCCTGGTTTTTCGCACGGCAGTATGAAGGCATCAAAATTCTCCGTTCAAATCGATTGGTACCGGAGGAAAACTTAAACAACTGGGTGAAAATGGCAACCGGCAAAGCCGGTGATCAGTGCGATTGCGTAACCGGCTTATTAGCCCGTATCGGTGATGTCTTATGTGATCAGTTTTTATTTTACCGTAAACACGAGCAGGGCAGTCTGACAATGTTTGAGCGTATTCGCATGTTTGAAAGTTGTTTCACAACAGACGCCGAACAAACGCTGAACACATTAAAACGTAACCGAGATATACCCGCTCGACTGACGTCCGGTTTTACACTTACAACAATAGCGGAACGCGCCGAATCTTTAGGAATAACCGGCTTATCGGAGGATAAAATTGACTGTGACATGTGCGCTCAGACCATTTTTACTCTTGATTATAAAAATCAGAAAGTGAAATTAGGACTCACTAAATCCCCGGTATTAGCAAGTCAGCTCACTTCAGGAGTTTTCGGGCAGGATTATTGCGTTAACTGCTTACAAGACAAATATGCTCCGGTCAGCGATTTCCATCAATCTCCGCCAAAGTCTGAAGACAATGATTACCAGATATCGGCCGAACCCCTGCCGGCGTCACCGAAAGAGACGCGGCATACCCTAACCGTGGATATTAAGCCGAAAGCGGAAAAAACCGCCGAACCTAACACTGAAAACGCGGAAAACTCAAAACCGCAAATGCCCGCGACAAATAACATAAAGTCTTCAGATAGCGAAAAATTAAAAAACTGTCAGATTTGTTTAAATAAATTTGATGATAAAAATCATCAGTTAGTAGTCTTATTACCCTGCGCGCACGCACATTACTGTTATACTTGTATAGATATATGGCAAAAACGCAAAAGCGAGTGCCCGACATGCAGAAGTCATATTTGTAGTTTTGTAAGAGTTTTTACATAACAAATAAGAGACGCGGCGGAAAGGTTCGCGGCGGCTGCGCAAACGTCACACCGGCGCCTTGGGTTAATCTCGCGAAAGTCGCCGGATGAACGGCATACACAACTGTCGTTATCTCTTTTCCCGCTTTCGCGGGTATGACAGGTGACGTTTTGAATCAGGCGGCAAAGGAAAGAAAAACCGCGTTTGTATCGATTGCCGGCTGAATCCGTTGTTACTAAGCCGGCGAACGGCCCGCGGATACACAAAGCCGGGGCGTTAACCGAAAATAGCTAAGCTATATCGCTTAGCTATTTGGTAACCGTAAGCTCATTGGTTAATGTACGGGTTCTCACGGTAATCATTTAAAATTCACTCATGACTATTCTCACAACCCGAAATCCCGCGACCCGAAAGCAATCCCGGTTTACTCAAAAGATATTTTTCCTGAGACCTTATATACTGACAACAATATTAGTCTCATCTTCCGCGGCCGGTGCCGGCGCCTGGAAACAAGTGCAGGTCGGTTACGGCGGTACGCCGGTAAAAGTGGTGATTAACGACGGAAAAATTTACGTCGGCCAGCTAGACAATCGCTTCGATTCACACCCGAGAACCCTGATAAGCTCAGATCCGGCCTCAGGCTGGCGGCAGGTACGAAACAAAGATTCACTTAATGTTTGCGATATCGCTATTGATAACAAAAATCATCTGATTTATCTGGGTAAATCCGCCTCTTATTACCGTTCACCCACAGCGCTTTACAAAACGGATAATGACTTCAGTATCATCACGCCTTTGTATCACGGTGACAAAAATCAGCGAAAATTCGAAGATGAATGCCCCGCCATGGAAGTCATCAGCGGCCGGTTAGTCGTTTCCGCCTCAGGCAGAATTTACTACTCAGATAATCAGGGTCAGACCTTCAGACAAGCTCAGCTGCCGAATGGAATGAACGATGATAATGACACTGAGTTTACCGATATCAAAGCAAACGATAACAATATACTCATTGCGACCACGGGGATGACGCCTTTCTCCGGCAGTTACGGAAAACCCAAAGGAATTTTTTTCAGTACCGATCAGGGTGAAACATGGCGTAAATCCGATGCTCCTGATAAAAACAACTATCAAAATTCAGCGACGGTCGTCGTCGGTGATACTTTTTACAGCTTTGCCAGAACGGCTGACGGAAACGCCGTTTTAAAAAGCAAAGACGGCGAAAACTGGCAGGTCAGTAAACTTAACCTGAAAATCACGCCGTTTCCTTTTTTATATTTCTCTATTCCTTTTACTGTTGACGAAAATCAGCGCATGTACTTGTCTTCTGAAAAAGGCATCTGGATGACAAAAAACGGTACGGACTGGCGACTGATCCTTAAACAAGAAAAAGCCTATCCGATCCTGTCCGTCTTTAACGGTAATCTTTTAGATGTTGAATGGGGCGGAAGCGTAAAAATGTACTCACCGGAAACATCACAGTGGACGCGGTTAGACGGCATACCAAGCTCCGTTCGGGCACCGATGCTGTCCACGCCCGATGCGGCTTATGTGCAGGCATTCTCAGGGTTATACAAACTCACTAAAAACGGAGCGGACTGGTATAAGATACCCGGTAATTATGGTAATTACGGAGTCGGTTATCAGCTTTCATACTCACAGAGCAACAATTCGTTATATGCCGGTTTTCAATACTGCGGCGTTACAAAAAGCTCTGACGGCGGTAAGACTTTTGAGCTCATTTTGCCTGATTTACCTGACAAATGCTTAAACGAGTCGATAAACCCTGGCGGGTTCTTCGGCATACGATCAATCGGTCATATCGGGAATAACACTCTGCTGGGTATCAACGATTTGAAAAACGGCATCCTGATATCTGATGATGATAAATCCGCTGATTACGTCTACGGTACACGGCAATGGCCGCATCAGTTTATCAATACCGACGGAGAAGCCGTTTACGCCGCCATAGGCTACGAAGGAGTGAGTCGCAGTTTAGATAGCGGGCTGACATGGCAGGACTTCAGCCAGGAAATACCGCCTCAGGAGGATATCAGACACCTGGCTTTTGATAAAAGTTCAAATGTATTGTTCAGCGCCGGAACCGGAATATATCAGCGGAATCTGACTTCGGATCACTGGCGCAATATCAGTTCCGGCTTACCTTTCAGCCTGGAGGATCCGTCCCCGGCCATAAGCGATGTGTTAGTGCACGCGGGACAAATTTACGTGACAATTCCGAAATTCGGCGTTTACACCAAACCGATTTCTGATCCGCAAAGTCACTGGACGGCGTTAAATGACGGACTGGTTTCAAAAAACACCATGAAGATAATGGAATTCAGCAATAATTTATACCTTAATCTAATGTGTGATTTTATAACTCATTGAAATTGTTTGTTTCGTCATTCCTGCGAAGGCAGGAATCCAGCGTCTTTTTCTTTTTCCGAGCAAAAAGGCACTGGATTCCCGCTTACAACATGCGGGAATGACGGGGGTTGCAAGTTCAGTAGCGTAATTAGATTGCCAACATCTCCTCAAATTTCATTGCATCTCTGCCAAACTCGATATTGAAGTAAGCCCCAATGGTTAAGCTTAATACCTTTCTTCCCATTCGACTGGTTAAGTGCCATAAGTCTCGACAGTTAACATGTTCAATATCAAAATATTTAACAAGTTGCCCTATGGTTGTTTCAACCCTTCTTCGAACATTCATTAGTTGTTTAACCGCCCACTTAGGACGATTATCTTTCATGTTTTTCCGTAATGGAGTTTGTAAGTCAATATCAGCTTCAGAGCAGTCGTTATTGAGTATTGGTCTAATAAGCCCTTTATCACCAATTAAAAGTCCTTTGATATTATTGATGATTTCATAGGCGGCATCACGTTCATCAACATTTGCGGCGGTTAAAGTCAATTCCACAGGGATACCTCTTTCATCTACAAGAAGGTGACCATGAAATCCGTAATACTTCATATCCTTAGAGGCGCAGTAGCCATAACTTGCATATCCCTTAAAACTTTTACATTTTCTGACACGAGTAAGTTTACAAAACTCAATGGGAAACCCATCAATTAAATGAACATCACAAGTATCTGCTCTGAGTTGATGACATAAGTACTGATGAAATAATTGCTTCACTTTCCAAAGGTTACTTGCTTGTCTGGCAAACTGTGAACGAGCAGGTAAATCGGGAAACAAGGGTAACCAATACCCTTTGAAATACTCCCAAATTCCTTTATCTGTGTGATGCCCAGTCCATTCCCCAACAATTTCCATTGTAATTACTTCAGAATCAGTGAGTTTAGGAGCTCTACCACGGGTTCTTAAGGGAGTGGTTATTTCTCTCTGGTAAAAATCATCAACTAAACAGTAAACATAAATGATAAAATCTTCGACAGGCATGATCGTATCCTTCAGATAGGATTTTTTAGAACCAAACATTCTAAGGTATGGTCATGCCTACCAAAAATTAATCACACATCAGGTTACCTTAATGATGATGATGATATTTTCAGGTACCAGTTACCCTGAAGTCGAATCATTTCCGGGCAAGGATGCTCCCGGCTAAGTTCAGCAAGTTATATTGCTTTTCGACATTAAAGCCTGCCCGCGCGAGCTGACTGAGTAATTCATTATGATTAAAACGGTTAAATCGCGGGTGTTCGAACAGCCTTCTTGATATCGGATTACAAATCGCGGCCCGGTACAAATCCTCAATCAGAAAATAGCCGTCAGGCTTTAAAACCCGATACACTTCTTTCACCGCCCGCTGCCAGTCGGGGATATGGTGAAACACGGCAAAATTGAACACCATATCAAAAGCGGCGGTTTCGAAAGGCAGGCATGAGCCGTCGGCATTGGCGACGGCCAGCCAGCTTGCGTCTTCATAGCGTGACCGGGTAGCTTTAACCATTTCCGGGTCATAATCGATTGCCGTAATTTGCTTTGCCGCAAAGTGTGTTTTGATCAGGGAGACACCGTTACCGAAGCCGCAGCCGATTTCCAGAGCGTGTCCGACCTCATCCGGCTTTTCAGAAAACATCTTTAATAAAAAAGGTAACTCGATTTTGTCCTGCACCCAAAATCTGAGAGGATGACTCACAACCCGCTTTTCAAAGTGATTTAACCGCATTATCTGACGTTCCTTACTCTTTATCAAAGCTATCCACCACAATGGCTCCCATTGAAGCCGGCATACTGACAATCAGTATACGTTTAACCGCAATTAACGGCTCACTTAACAGCGGCAATTTATTCAAACACAGCAACACTAACGCGATAACAATCAGCGTAATTAAATAACAAATACTGACTCGCAGGATAAAGCTGATTTTTCTGGCCGCGATTTGTCTGTCAAACATACTTTCATAGGCATACAAGCCTAAAAAGAAAAGTGACAAACCAATGAGCAGCGCGAAGTTAACCGCCGGCAGAGTCTCAGCTAACCGCCACGCTTCCTCAGAAAAAGAAACGGGCGCGCCCAGCGCGAACGCGCCGACAAAGATTTGCGCCGCATCCTCAAGATTAAATTTGGTCAGCATAATATTCCTTACCAATAAAAAAGCCGCTGCTTATAATGCGGCGGCTCATATCGAAAAGCGGGCGGGATTAAATACCTTCTGCAGCGTCTTTACAGAGCTGAGTGATTCGCTCCCAGTCACCTGACTCCATCGCGTCCGTGGGCGCGACCCAACTGCCGCCGATACAGTCAACATTGGGCAGCGCCAGATAATCTTTGTAAGAGCCGGGCGTAATGCCGCCTGTCGGGCAGAAACGAATACCGCAAAGCGGACCTGAAAACGCTTTTAACGCTTTAACGCCGCCGGAAGCCTCGGCGGGGAAAAACTTAAAGTGAGTGTAACCCAAGTCCATACCCGCCATTACCTCAGAGATAGTCGCCGCGCCCGGGATCAGCGGCACATCCCCTCTCATCGCCGCCTCAAGTAAGCGCGTGGTCGCGCCCGGAGTAATAATAAACTCAGAACCGGCGTTAACGGCTTGCTCAAGCCCCGCTTCGTTCAAAACCGTTCCGGCGCCGACAATCGCCTCCGGCACCTCAGCTTTGATTTTTGTAATGGCCTCTAACGCGCAATCCGTTCTCAATGTGACTTCAAGTACTTTAATGCCGCCCGCGACCAAAGCTCTCGCCAGCGGTACGGCGTGCTCGATTTTATTGATAACCATAACAGGTACAACCGGGCTGCGTTTAAAAACATCCGCGGGCTGAACTGACCAGTTATTTTGTTTAATCATTGTCGCTTCCTTAATTATCAATAATGCTCATCGATAGCCTGAGTGCTTCGCGCGCCGGTTTCCGGGCTGCTGAAGTTAGATCTCAGCGCTGCGAATAATTCACGCCCCATTCCGTAGCGTGACGGTCTTAAATCAATTTTTTCAGCGGCGCGTCCCGCAAGCTCAGTTTCATCGACAAGTAAGCTAAGCTCACCCGTCACCCCGTTCACCCGGACTAAATCACCGTCTTGAATTTTACCGATCAGGCCGCCGTCAATGGCTTCAGGTGTTAAGTGAATCGCGGCGGGAACCTTACCGGACGCGCCGGACATACGGCCGTCAGTTAACAGAGCCACTTTATAGCCTTTATCCTGCAAAGCGCCCAGCAGCGGCGTCAGTTTGTGAAGCTCAGGCATACCGTTGGCTTTAGGCCCCTGACCTTTAACCACGACAACGCAGTCCCTGTCCAAACCGCCGGCGTCAAAAATCTGTTTCAGTTTGTTTTGATCGTTAATCACAATCGCGGGCGCCTCAACAACACGATTGCGCTCTTGTACCGCCGAAACCTTAATTACCGCGCGGCCTAAGTTACCTTTCATTAACTTTAAGCCGCCGTCAGGCTGAAATGCTTCCGCCGCCGAGGTCAGCACCTCTTTATCTAAACTTTCAGCCGGGCCGTCAACCCAGGTCAGCTCGCCGTCAAGAATCTTCGGTTCTCTGGTATAAGCGCGTAACCCCTGACCCGCCACTGTCGCCACGTCTTCGTGCAGTAAACCGTTATCAAGGAGCTCCCGGATTAAGTAAGCCATTCCGCCGGCGGCGTGGAAATGGTTAATATCCGCGTGTCCGTTCGGATAAACACGGGCAAGTAAAGGAACCACGTCAGAAAGCTCGGAGAAATCATCCCAGTTTACGATAATGCCGGCCGCTCTCGCCGCCGCCACGATGTGCATGGTTAAGTTTGTTGAACCGCCTGTAGCTAACAGGGCAACGATACCGTTGACGACGGACTTTTCGTTAACCACTTCACCGATCGGTGTGTACTGACCGCTGCTTTCAGTTAAACGGCAAACCTGCTGAGCGGCTTTTTTGTTTAAGGCCTCACGTAACGGGTCATCCGGGTTAACGAACGAAGAACCGGGTAACTGTAATCCCATGACTTCGAGCATCAGCTGGTTAGAGTTTGCGGTACCGTAAAACGTACAGGTCCCCGCGCTGTGGTAAGCAGCCGATTCCGCTTCTAACAGCTCTTCACGACCGATAAGGCCTTGAGCGAACCGCTGGCGGATCTTGGCTTTTTCTTTATTCGGAATGCCCGATTTCATCGGACCCGCCGGGACAAACAGCATAGGCAAATGACCGAAACTCAGCGCGCCGATGAGCAAACCCGGTACGATTTTGTCACAAATGCCCAGTAACAAGGCACCGTCAAACATGTTATGAGAAAGCCCGACGGCCGATGCCATGGCAATAATCTCACGGCTTAACAGGCTCAGCTCCATGCCCGGCTGACCTTGAGTCACGCCGTCACACATAGCCGGCACGCCGCCCGCGACCTGAGCTACACTGCCCACTTCCTGACAAGCTTTTTTCAACACATCCGGATATTTCTCATAAGGCTGATGCGCGGAAAGCATGTCGTTAAATGCGGTGACAATACCGATATTGGCTTTATTAAAATGTCTCAGCGCATTTTTATCATCCGGCTTACATGCCGCGAATCCGTGAGCTAAGTTACCGCAGCTCAAAGAACTGCGGTGCACACCTTGTGATTTCGCATCCTTCAATGCCGCAAGATAGCGGGCGCGAGTTTCTTTACCGCGCCCGATGATCCTGTCGGTGACAGACTGAACTACTGAATGCATTTTGCCTCCTTAGGCACTCCAATACACATCTACGGGGGTTTTGTTTTGACTTAAAACCGCGCGTATCGGCATTGCATAAATGTCATTGTTTTCTAATGCCTGACGATAAACCGTCAGCTTTTGTTCTCCGACTAAATGCACGAAGATTTGCCGGGCGGATAAAATTCTCGACTGAGTCAGCGTAATTCGCTCATGAGGCGCTGAAGTCGGTGTTACCGCGGCAACCGGCGCCTGAGTCGTCAGCGCGTAATCTAATTCCGCTTTTTTCGCGCACGGGAACCAGGAGCAGGTATGGCCGTCATTGCCCATACCAAGAATCACAACGTCAAAGCGTTCAGGGAAATGATCTAATCTCCCGGCCGTCATGTTCACACCGTCTTTCGCGGCAGTGAACCTATTCTTCAATCCCGTGAACTTAGCTGATGCCGCCCGGTGCCGCAAAAGATGCTTGTTAACCAGAGCTTCGTTCGACGCGTCTGAATCAGTATCCACCCAACGCTCGTCGGCAAGCGTGATATAAACATCTGACCAGTCGATTTGTTTCTGGCTCAGTAACTTAAACAGCCGCACCGGTGTTGAGCCGCCGGAAACGACTAAACCCGCCTCGCCTCTCGCGTCGATGCCCTCTTGAAGCAGACCGGCAATGTTTTCCGCCAATTTTTCAGCGAGTTGCGCCGCGTCATCAAAAGATTTAAAAACGGTTTCTTTCATCGTATTTACCTATTCATCCCAGGAACGACCGTCTTTACTGATTAATGCCACTGAAGCTACGGGCCCCCATGAGCCCGCCGGGTAAGGTTTCGGCTTTTCACCGCTGTCCTCCCAGGCCTCGATAATACCGTCAACCCAGCTCCAGGCCTGCTCAACCTCGTCCCGGCGGACAAACAACGCCTGTTCGCCTGACATAGCTTCCAGTAAAAGACGTTCATAAGCGTCAGCGATGCGTTCATTTTTGAAGGTGTCAGAAAAACTCAAATCCAGCTTGGTCGTCTGTAATCTTTGTTTTTGCTGCAAACCCGGCACTTTATTTATCATCTGAATTTCCACGCCCTCATGGGGCTGCAGACGTATAGTCAGTTTATTCGGCGGCAGGTTGCGGTAACTTGAACGATATAAATTATGCGGCGGATTTTTAAAATAAACCACAATTTCAGAACTCTTGAACGGCATACGCTTACCGCTGCGTAAATAGAAAGGCACGCCCGCCCAGCGCCAGTTATCAATATCCACCCGAAGCGCGACAAAAGTTTCAGTGTTTGAGGCGGTGTTCGCGCCTTCCTCGTCAAGATATCCCGGAACCGCCTTACCGTTTAAGAAACCAGTGCTGTACTGACCGCGAACGGTATTTTCGAAGACGTTATTTTCGTTTATCGGACGCAGAGATTTCAGTACCTTAACTTTTTCGTCCCGGATACTGTCGGCGTCCAGGTTCAGCGGCGGATCCATCGCGACTAAAGTTAACACTTGCAGCAGATGGTTCTGGATCATATCGCGCATCTGACCGGCTTTATCGAAGTAACCCCAGCGGCCTTCAATACCCACCTCCTCCGCTACGGTAATCTGAACATGGTCAATCGTGCGGTTGTCCCACTTGGAGGCAAACAGCGAATTAGCAAAGCGAAGCGCTATCAGGTTTTGAACCGTTTCTTTACCCAGGTAATGATCGATTCGGTAAACTTGTGATTCATCAAAATAAGCGGAAACCTGATTGTTGATCACCTGAGATGATTCTAAATCGTGACCAACCGGCTTTTCTAATACGACTCGTGTTTCAGGGGTAATGAGGTTCTGATGTTTTAAGCAGCGGCAAATATCACCGAAGATCGCGGGCGGCGTCGCAAAATAGTTCACCAGAACGCGCCGACTTGAATCCAGCAAATCATGGAATTTTGAGTACCCCTCGTCTTCGGCGAAGTTTGTGCCTATATAATGGCAGCGCTCAACAAAACGCTTAAGCGTTTCATCACACAGCTCTTCTTTAACAAAGGTGTTTAACGCTGTTGTAACCAGCTCATGAAATTGCTGCCGCGAGAAATCATCTTTCGCGACACCAATAACGCGAGTTTCTGAGGAAAGAAATCCGGCTTTATCGAGTTGATATAATGACGGCAATAATTTTCTTCTTGCCAAGTCACCTTTAGTACCGAATAAAACAAAATCACATGCTTTGATTTCTGATGCTTTTTTGCCCATTGCGAACATCGCTCCTATTTAAAAGTAGCTGACCATAATTCCGGCGTCCGGTTCCGGCGCACTCCCGTGTTTTAGCTCCAGTCACACAATCAGAACTATGCGCCTTTTGTAACGCCTTGTATAGCACTAAACCTGAACCCCTTAATTTTCAGAAAACTTACCGGCAGCTGCTCAGGGATCCGGGACTCATTCATTTTAAATGATAAATGTGTCTTATCTGTGACCTCAGATTGATATTTCGGCCGAGATCAAAAAATTTTGTTGTAATATAACAACAGAATTTGTTAAATGCACCAGTAAAATGCAAATTTGTCATTTTTATGTTGTGGCTATCTGCAGTACAAATCTGTTATTCTTTTTGTAGTTAACTTACTGTAGATATAATAAACTTTTCAAAACTGACGTAAAAAGTGACACCCTGCATCTTGGTTTGATTCAATGCGATGTTTGATCAATCAGGCACAAAACCAAAAATAAAATTACAATCATCAATTAGAGCGGACACACGCCTATGAACACTCTAGAAAAGGTTCAAAAAAGCCTCATACATTTTAGTAAATCCGAGCGCAAAGTAGCTGAAGTTATACTTGCCTCTCCTCAAACTGCAATCCATTCAAGTATTGCCACGCTCGCTAAAATGGCCGACGTGAGTGAACCCACCGTGAATCGTTTCTGCCGCAGGCTGGATACAAAGGGATTTCCGGATTTTAAATTACATCTCGCACAAAGTCTCGCTAATGGTACGCCTTATGTAAGCCGGCATGTAGAAGAAGATGACTCAGCTGATTCTTATACCACAAAAATTTTCGAGTCATCAATGGCTTCACTGGATACGGCAAGACAAAGCTTAGATATCGGCGCTGTGAATAAAGCCGTCGATATGCTGACACAAGCTAAAACAATTTCGTTTTTTGGTCTGGGCGCGTCCTCTTCTGTTGCCCATGACGCTCAAAACAAGTTCTTCCGCTTTAATGTACCCGTTATGTGCTTTGATGATGTGTTAATGCAACGTATGAGCTGTATTAACTGTAATGAGGGGGATGTTGTTGTTTTGATATCTCATACCGGCCGCACAAAGTCACTTATCGAAATTGCTAAGCTGGCCCGTGACAACGGCGCGGCGGTAATCGGCCTTACCGCCCGTAACTCCCCGCTTTGTGAAGAATGTACGTTAGCGGTAACCATGGAAGTTCCTGAAGATACTGACGTTTTCTTACCTATGGCTTCACGCTTAGCGCAGCTTGTGATCATTGACGTGCTCGCTACCGGCTTTATGCTACGCCGCGGTCCGAGATTCAGGGAAAATCTGCAGCGCGTAAAAGAAGTTCTAAAAGAATCAAGAACTACGAAAGATACTATTTTGTAATTGACTCTCCTTTCTCTTACGGCTGCGGCGAGATCATTTTTGAGCATCTCGCCGACTTCCTCTCAGAAATCAGCTGTTCATCACAAAATTTACTGTTTGCCGCATCTCATTTTGGTGTAACTTTCCTACATATCATTTTTTTCTCTGATAAAATACAGCTCAGATAAAGAATTCATAAATAGATACAATTCGGAGTATCCCATGTTCCGCAGAACTAAGATCGTTACCACTCTCGGCCCGGCCACTGACCGCGATGATAACCTACGTAAAATCATCGCGAAAGGCGCTAACGTTGTTCGCTTAAACTTCTCTCACGGTTCACCGGAAGATCACCAGGAGCGGGCGGCTCAAGTCAGAGACATTGCTAAAGAATTAGGTAAGCATGTTGCTATCTTAGGTGACTTACAAGGTCCTAAAATCCGTGTTTCAACTTTCAAAGACAACAAGAAAGTTCAGCTGGATCAGGGTAAGGCATTCATTCTTGACGCTGAGCTTGAAAAAGGTCTTGGTGATGAGAATCAAGTTGGTATCGATTACAAGCAACTGCCTGATGACGTGAGCGTCGGTGATATTCTGATGCTTGATGACGGTCGCGTTCAGCTTCGGGTGGAGAAAGTCGAAGGCCGGAAAGTTCACACGACGGTTACGGTCGCCGGTCCGCTTTCAAACAACAAAGGTATCAATAAGCAAGGCGGGGGGCTTTCTGCCGCCGCGTTAACGGATAAAGATAAAGCTGACATCATTACCGCGGCTAAAATCAAAGTTGATTACCTGGCGGTTTCTTTCCCGCGCACAGGCGCTGATCTTAACTATGCGCGCGGTCTGGCTAAAGAAGCCGGCCACGAGCCGATGATCGTTGCTAAAGTGGAGCGCGCTGAAGCGGTCGCGACCGAAGCCGCGATGGACGATGTAATCAAAGCTTCTGACGTTGTTATGGTCGCCCGTGGTGACTTGGGTGTTGAAATCGGTGACGCGGCACTGGTCGCGGTTCAGAAAAAACTGATCCAGCGTTCCCGCCAGCTGAACAAGGTTGTGATTACCGCTACGCAAATGATGGAATCAATGATCAGCAGCCCGATGCCGACCCGCGCGGAAGTTATGGACGTGGCGAACGCCGTGCTTGATGGTACTGACGCGGTAATGCTATCAGCGGAAACGGCTGCGGGTGACTATCCTGAAGAAACGGTAACGGCTATGGGTAACGTATGTTTAGGCGCTGAAGAGCATCCGAGCATTCGCGTTTCTAAGCATCGTTTAGATGAGACATTTAATGGTGTTGAAGAAACGATTGCGCTTTCTACCATGTATGCGGCAAATCACCTTAAGGCTATCAAAGCGATCATCGCGCTAACGGAGTCCGGTGAAACCGTTAAGCTTATGTCACGCATCAGCTCCGGGTTACCAATCTTCGGTTTATCCCGTCATCAGCAATCTTTAGCGAAAATGGCGTTATACCGCGGTGTTATGCCGGTTGAATTTGATTCAACCAAACATGCCGCCGATCAGCTGGCTAAAAACGCTTTAGAAGAACTGAAAACAGCCGGCTACCTGAAAGCCGGTGATATGGTTCTTATGACTAAAGGCGACGCAATGGAGACGATAGGCGGCACTAACACTTGTAAAGTGCTCGTTGTCGCTTAATTTTCATTAGCTCAGTCAGGGTGTGAATACGCGGTATTCGCACCTTTTTTAAATAAAATAAGGCACACAGAATTTAGCAATGAGATCTCAAGGTTTTACTCTTATTGAGCTGGTCACCGTCATCGTACTGCTCGGCATTTTATCTGTTATAGCGGCACCTAAATTTATTAACCTGCAAACTGACGCCAGAAACGCGACGTTAAAAAGTGTCTCAGGTTCAATTAAATCAGCGGTTAAGATGGCCAGAATGCAGTTCTTAATGTCAGGAGCCGACCTGAACAAAAGTTTAAACCGCAACTCGCCGGGGTTTCCTCAGGCGCTTAAACCTTTTTGCCGCTCAGGCTGCAACTATATGTACGGATATCCGCAAAATGGCGTCACCATTCTGGGGTTAATGAACGACTTAGACACCGGCGATGAAATTACTTACGCCGGAACAAAGTTTACTGGCGGAGATAACAAATACTTATTTGCGTTTAAAGACAACATTAACAATCCCGGATCGCAAAAGCCGAGCATTAAAGAGCTGACTTGTTATGTCTACTATCAAGCACCTGAACGCCTCGGCGCGCCGGCGGACATCGGCATAGAGAGTTGTAACTAATTTAACAGAAAAGAAAAACCACCGGTTAAATCAGTGGTTTTTCTTCAGGCATTTTTATTATTTTTTGTTGATTTCAGTCAAAGGCGATTTCATCGTCAGCCTGAATTGGCAGAGAGTCAATTACTTCGTCTTTAACCTGATAATAAGCGCTTTCATAATCATGCGGTTCCATAACTCACTCCGAAATATTTTTTATGCGGGGTCAAGAGGCATGTCTTCTTTTCTTTATGGTCATCGTCTTAAAATGACCTGTCCTGATTGAGACATTTACCTTACTTGCACGTTAGTGTGCGGTCGCATGTTACCAAAAACACACGCCGGAGTTACGAAAAACTTTCAGAAATGTATGTTTTGATTTTCAGCTCAATCCTGATTGACGCGCCGTTTACGCTTAAACCTGACAGTCAATCTGAAAGACTTTCAGAATTTTTGTAATGCAGTACCTTTAATGATTTATCAGCGTCAATATCCATAAATACCTCAGGATTCGCTAACCGGGATACAAAACTCAGTCGCGGGACAATTTCAGACACCTGCCCGGTTAAGAAACTCTCGCTCAGCTCAGGGGCGTTCAGGCACAATAAAAGCTCACAATCCGCGGCCATCAGCTCAGGTAACCGCTTAAGTAAACGAGCATAGTCTTTAGCCGCGATAAACGAACCTTTCTGATTACTCGGCGGATCCGCGATGATCATGTCATAAGGGCCGCTCCTTTTGAGTTTCCCCCAGGATCTGAAAATATCATGACTAAGAAAGCTCGCGTTACCGTTAATGTTATTCAAGTAATGATTTTGCTTACCGATTGATAAAGCCCCTTTGCTCATATCAATGTTGACCGTCTTTTCGGCTCCGCCTAAAAGAGCCGCGACAGAAAAACCGCAAGTATAAGCAAATAAATTTAATACCTTCCTGCCCTGAGCATGCTCATTGACCCATTTACGGCCGTTGGCCATATCTAAAAACAGACCGTGATTCTGACCTCGCAGTAAATGGATATGAAACTTGGCGCCGTTTTCAGAAACCACATGAGTTTCAGGAACCGAACCTTCCAGAATCCGTGTCTCAGAGCCTGAACCTGAGCGAAATTGAAAGACTAAATTTAAAGGCTTATCACTGAGTTGCCGCCAGCGGTTTTTGATTGCGCCGGTAGTCTGTGAAAACTCAGTTCCGGTTAATTCTTTAAAGCCGGTAAGAAGCAGAACCGGTGAAAACCAGTCTAAACAAAGGTGTTCACATTGAGGGAAACGGCCGCCGCGACCATGAAAAATACGGCCGGCATCAGTGGTGAGCTCCATGCCGGAAATGACATCAAGAAAAGCCTGCATTTTTATTTTCATCAACTTATTATAAACGCGGGCATTATAAGTAGCTGACCATAGGTTTTCTAACATTTTTTGACGCCCGCCTTTACCGCGCTACGGCGTTGGTTACATAGCTACGGCCATGCTCACTGCGCCGCGCCTTGTATTGCGCCAAATCTGAGCACTAAAATTCCGAAGAAACTTATCGTCAGCTACTTACGCTATCAGCCTTGTCCGCTACCGCTGCCCCAACCGGCTTATCAGTAACGTCATCGGCAAGTAAGTATGCCAGCCATCCTCCGCTTTTACTGGATTCCAGTGCGATTTTGACAATCATAGTCAAAGGCACGGAAAGTAACATTCCGACCGAACCCAGTAACCAGCCCCAGAAGATCAGTGATAAGAACACCACCAAAGTCGATAGTCCGAGCCCTTTACCCATAAACCTTGGTTCGATGATATTGCCCATCACCATATTAGTCGCGATATACAAGACCGCGGTGCCGCCGGCCGCGGTCGGACCGAGCTGAATTAATGCCAGCGAAACCGCCGGAATTGCCGCGATAATGGAACCGATATTTGGTATATAGTTAAATAAGAAAGCCACAACGCCCCATAGCAGCGCATAATCCACTCCGATAACGGACAGACCTATTCCGACAATTAAACCCGTCCCGAGACTTACCAGGGTTTTAATGACCATATACTGATTAACAGAGTGCAAAAACTTATCAATTTGCCTAATACGCATTTCGGGATCATCCAAAGCAAAGTGCAGTTTTTTCGGAAATGACTCCGCCTCAAATAACATAAAAACAACGGTTAAAATAATCAGAAATACATTGGCCATGACATTGCCGACACCAGATAACATATTCGTGGTCATCGACAGAGCGACACCCGGATCGAAGTAATTCAGTACCTGCTGTTTGGAAATCTGAATATTAAAATCTTGCAGCTTATCAATCACCCAGCTGAAGCGCTGAATGAGCTGATCACGATACTGAGGCAATTGATTAGAGAATTCATTCACTGAGCTGCCTACAATACTCGCCAACCACATTCCCATCATGACAATAAACACAACTAAAGCGGTAACGGCCAACCACTTGGGCACTTTGCAGCGGGTCATCCGGTTGATCGCGGGATTACAGATTACGGCGATAAATATTGATAAAACAAACGGAACAACAACTGAGCTTGCGGCTTTGATACCGGCAAGCACAATCACCAGGCAAGCTAAAATGACAAAGCTTTTTACAGCGGCGGTATTTTGATCGAACCGGGGCATGAATGACTTCCTTGAAAGTTAAAACGCAATATCAAATACATTGAACCTGAAAAGCAGGCGGACGCATAAAAGCGTAATAACCGCATAATGTTCAACAAGAAAAAGCAGACGCATAGATTCATTTGAATACCTGACGCCCCGCATACCGGCTGAAATTACCGCTGGCCACATTATGAATAACAGCCCGCGGAACAACTACTCACTGTCATTCAGGCCTTGCTAGCGGCGATTTCATCTGAGTTTAAGAACGCGTCCGACTGCTTTTCCGGGTTAAATAGTTGCTTATCAGCAGGAATAGATATTATCTTTGTCTGCTGAAGGATGCAAAAACAAAAAGCCGGCTATAATTTGATGACAAAACAACGGCTTTAAATTACTGCGGGATTAAAGTTATGAAAATTCTGATAACAGGCGGGACAGGTTTTGTTGGCCGTCAACTGGTTACATTGCTTACCACTCAGCACAAAGTCACGGTTTTAAGCCGTGACAAAGAAAAAGCAATTTCGATTTTAGGTGAGATCCCCCGTATCATCATCAGCCTGAATGAATTCGATAACCTGGATCATTTTGATGCCGTCATAAACCTGGCGGGTGAACCTATCGCGCAAAAGCGCTGGACGGAGACGCAAAAGCAGGAGCTTTGTCAAAGCCGCTGGGATATAACGTCTGAATTATCCGAATTAATAAATAACGGAAAAAATCCCCCCGCTTGCTTTATCAGCGCGTCGGCCGTAGGATATTACGGCGCTCAGTCACCAACGCCTGTTGATGAAACCGCCAGACCCCACAACGAATTTACGCATCAGCTTTGTCAGGAATGGGAACGGCTGGCTCTGCTGGCGCGGTCTGAATCGACACGAGTATGTATCATCAGAATCGGAGTCGTTCTGGACGCCGACGGCGGCGCGTTAGCCAGAATGCTTCCGGCGTTTAAGCTCGGACTCGGCGGGCCTATCGCTGACGGCCGCCAGGGAATGAGCTGGATCCATTTAAGGGATTTGATACAGATTATTCAATTTTTAATGAATGAACCTAAGTGTAATGGCATTTTCAATGCCACGGCTCCGAATCCTGTCAGCAATAAAGAATTCAGCCGGACACTTGCTCGCAACTTGAAACGCCCGGCTTTAATACCTGTACCGGCTATTATGCTCAGACTTGCTCTGGGAGAAATGAGCTCGTTACTTACAGAAGGACAATATGTCATTCCGCAAAAGCTTATTGACAGTGGCTTTGAATTTAATTATCCCACCCTTGACAGAGCCTTAATACAAATTACCGGCTCAGAATAAAGCCAATCAACAGGGGGGAGTTTTATGTCACATGATATTGTTGTAAATCCTATTATTTCATTCGCTGTCGTACTCTTTTGCCTTATTTTAGGGCAGCGGCTTAATAATAAAATACAATTTCTGGATCGGTACAACATTCCGTCAGCCATCACCGGCGGCATTGTCGCCGCGGCGATTATCGCTCTTCTCCATGTTTTTAATTTCAACATCACGATGGATGTTCCTTTACAGGAAACTTTTATGTTAATGTTTTTCGCTTCAGTCGGCTTGAACGCCAACTTCAAAAAGCTGATTGCGGGCGGTAAAAGTATTGGCCTGTTTCTTCTGCTCACAAGCGTTTTTTTAATTTTGCAAGATGGATTAGGCGTAGCCTTAGCTAAGTTCCTGGGAATAGATCCCATTTTCGGATTAGTAGCGGGGTCAATTACCCTGTCCGGCGGTCACGGTACCGCTGTCGCCTGGGCAGAAGTATTTCAGCAACGCTATGGTGTTGATACATTAGAATTAGGTTTAGCCGCCGCAACTTTCGGTCTGGTGACGGGAGGCGTCATCGGCGGACCTTTAGCTCATAAACGCATTAAAAGTCTGAACCTAAAACCCGATGACAAGGAAACAGATGAAGATATTGAAACCTTTAAACAGGAAGTATGCCCTAACAGCGTTTTTTATTCAGTTTTTCTGTTATCGCTTTGTGTAGCCGGCGCCTCACTGGCAAAAGATTACATCAGCGGTCTTAATATTGACTGGCTGAATTTACCTAAATTTGTTTTTGCCTTATTCATCGGCATTATCATCACCAGCGTTCTGGAGCTAACGAAAAACTATAAATTTACCGAACAATCAATGGGTTTCGCATCTGAGATCAGCCTGTCACTTTTTCTGGCTATGGCGCTGGTTAATCTGCAATTATGGAAGATATTTGGCCTGGCTTTGCCTTTGCTGATAATTTTAACTTTACAAACCCTGATGATGGCCGCTTTCGCTTATTGGATAACATTCAGGTTTATGGGTTCTGACTACGACGCCGCAGTGATTCTCGGCGGGCAATGCGGCTTTGGATTAGGCTCAACGCCCACCGCGGTGACAATCATGAACTCAGTTGTAGCCCACCACGGGCTCTCCAGAAAAGCGTTTTTGGTTATCCCTATCGCAGGTGCTTTTTTTAATGATCTCATAAATCTGTTTGTAATTGAGGGTTATTTGCACTTTTTCAGATGAGGTTTAAGAAAAGGACTTTCATATTACAAGATTTAAAAACGCGTTTAAAAATACGGGAGGGAAAATCCATGTTCAGATTTTCCCTGACATAAGTAGTCGGTACTGAAAAACATAACTTCAAGATTTAAAATGTACGGCATCTGATTTACGCAAAATTCAGAGCCGTACCCAAAAGCAACATTTCTTATATTTCGCATCAATTTCACTACAAAATAGCCAAAACTCACCATCTTTTTCGAGCAAAAAGAAAATGGCTAACCACTTTCTCAGGTTCCAGGCACACGCAGCCATTAGAAGGTTTATTGAGTCGCCAACACTGCCCTTTAACCAGTTCTTACACAGCCTAAAATCACTCTTCAAATGCCCGATTACTGGTTCAATTGTCGCCCGTTTTTTACAGAGTTCACTTTTGCGTTTTCTCTTTGCTTGCGAGTCCCGTTTTAATGGCCGACTAGGGATAACAACTTCTTGGTCAACATACTGCATACATCCTTTATAGCCTTTATCTACAACGGCTGTAGTGATTTTACTCTTTCGGTGTTTATGGGCATGGTCAAGTGCAGGCTTAAGCAATTTTGAGTCCTGTTCATGTTTGTCATGACTGGTTACACCAATGATTAATTGACTCTGCTCTGTGAGCACGACAGAAGCCTTTTTACCATACTCGTATGGCTTATGGTCTTTGCCTTTCCCTACGCAGTAAACATCGGGTTCATGAAGGCTGTAAATCTTGTTCTTGTCTTTACGTTGCTGTGTAATGGCTTTTTCATAATTAGTAAAATTCTCTTTTTGTAAATCAAGGACATCTTGTGGAAGTTTGCGTTGTAGCTCCCTTAAAAGCTTGCCTGCGATAACACGCAACCTTTTTAACGCTCTTCTGGCTTTGCTTCGATTTTTGGCATGTCTAAAGCCTCGGCAGTCAATGCGTAGCTGTTTGACTTCTTTGACATAAGTACGCCTTTGTTTGATCCCAAATACTTTGGCAAGTTTATTGAGTCGGTTAACCACCTTGATGGCAAGCTTGCTATCTGTCTGATAAGTAATGGCTTTTTCTTGGACGGTTGTATCAACGTACACGGTGTCATCTTCAGCTTTGTCACCGTGTAAAGCCACAGATAATGCAAAGATTTTTTCACAGCCTTTTTCACCGATGCGCTTACGAAAAACACTGAGTTCACTGGCATCACAAGGGCGTGCTGTTTGAAACTCTGTCTCACCACAAAACACTTGAAAATACACGTTCATCAGCCATTGTTCGACCAAGGCTTCATCGCTGAGTTTGTAGAGCTGCTTGAGTATTAGCAAACCGCACATCAACCGAATTGGCTTCGCTTTACGGCCTAATTTTTTGTATAACGGCTTGAACTCTTCTTCCAACGCTCGCCAATCAAAGGCATTAGCTAAAATGAGTAAAGGGTGAGTTTGCAGAAGTTGGTCTGTGATATTAAACAGACTGGCATGAGGTAAATTTGACGGGCTTTCTTTGAGCATTTTTAGCACCCAAAACGACCAGAAACCATAGGTTAACTATATCATTTCTGGTCGAAATTGAATGTATCAAATAGCTATATTTTATTAGCGATCAGAATGTTAGATGTTTTTCATGACCGACTAAGTAACCGACGATAAGTTTGTTCGCAATTTTGGCGCTCAGATTTGGTGCGATACAAGGCGCGACGCAGGGAACATAGCCGTAGCTATGTCGCAACGCTGTAGCGCGGTAAAGACGGGCATCAAAAAATGTCAGAAAACTTATGGTCAGCTACTTATCAGTGAATGCGATTAAAACGCAATGGCACTAACTTAAGAATTACTTCTGATACATCTTAAGCCTACGTGCTTGTTTTCTTGAGTGTTGCAATCTTGGTGTCGGTTTCGGTCGCCTTTTCTTTGCTCTCGGTTCTTTTCTCCCCGGGCGATTACCAACGATATGCTCGCAGATAATATCTGCTATGACATCTAATAAGGGACGTTACTATTTAAATTTTACCGCAATAGTATAGTTGAGTCCTTAGAATCGTTTATGTTGCTGCCGGATGTCTACTTCAATATACATTTCTAGCGAGTCCAGACGGATAATCAAACTTGCCTCAAATAAACTTCACGGAATGGAAAAAAGAGCCTTTATGGCTGAAGTGTCTAAAACCTTCTGTTGCGGGAGTAGTCCCAGATTAACGGAAACAGATTTGGCTGGGGGATAAAAGCTGCAGAACCCGGGCTTCATGAGCTGGAAACCGGGTTTGAATGCTTCGGGCATTATGAAGGAAAGCATAGAAGTGAGGAGAATAATCCTCAGCCGGAGGTAGATATTCGGGCGTTAGTCGATCCAGAGTCACAAGCTGATCCCAAATTTAAAAATTCATTTGCTTACACTCGAATTACAGCTAAAGGTGTTCGTAAAAAGCTGATTGAGGAAAAAGGCTGGGACTGTGAAGAGTTACCAAAAGAAAGAACGATTAATGACATTTTGAATCGACTAGGTTACAAACTGAAACGAGTTCAAAAAACCAGGCCACAAAAAAATTCCTCAAACAGACGCCATCTTTAAAAATGTAAATAAAATCAACAAAGAAACGGCAGGGAATAAAAAAGTTATCCGTATAATATAAGTATAGATTGCAAAGCCACGGTTAATTTGGGTGAATTTTCTCGACACGGTCAATCCGGAGAGATTGATGCGGTGCAAGCTTTAGATCACGATATGGATGTAAAAGATAAACTTATCCCGTTCGGAATACTGAACCTGGACAACGACCAGCTTCATGTGCTTTACGGTAACTCAAGTAAAACCAGTGACTTCATTTGTGACGTTTTAGAGTGGTGGTGGGATTTAATTAAAGACGAACACCCGGAGGTCGAGGAACTGGTTATTTTTTCGGATAATGGCCCAGAGAATAGCGGATGCCGGACTCAGTATCTTTTCAGATTAAGGCAGTTTAGTGAAAAATCGAGACTGAGGATTCACAATGTTTACTACCCGCCTTATCACAGCAAATATAGGCTCTTCGTCATTTAGTGTGGATTTAATGGATTTATTTCTGAGATAATAAACCCAGTTTTGCAGTCAAGAGTTGGAAGTAAATACATGGATGGAAATCAAGTTTTGATGCTCGGCCTTGGTATAGAAGCGCCTTGGAAGTTGGTTAACCAACACCTGGATATATTAGCCTCACCTAATGAACTTGTTCTCGAAATTGAAGCTGAACGAGGAAGCTTGTATCCCTGCCCGACTTGCTCAAAAGCTTGTCCGGCACATGACTTTAAATCGCTGACTTGGCGTCATCTCAATTTCTTTCAGCATCACTGTTATATCAAAGCAAACGTCCCGAGAACTCGATGTGCTGAGCATGGCGTTAAGCGTGTCAATGTCCCTTGGGCGAGAGCGGGTAGTAAATTCACGTTATTGTTCGAACAATCTGTATTGGTACTGGCTCGTGAAATGCCGGTTAAGGCATGTGCTGAATATGTTGGAATTCGTGACAAACGTATTTGGCGCATCATCAAACACTACGTCAGCAAGGCATTAGCATTGATGGACTTGTCAGCACTTAAAGCTATTGGATTCGATGAAACGGCGGCTAAACGTGGCCACAACTATGTTACTGTTTTCATTGATATGGACAAGAAAGACAAGCCTGTTGTGTTCGCTACGCCCGGAAAAGGTAAGGAAACCGTTAAGCGATTTAAGTCCTTTCTGACAGAGCATCAAGGCAAAGCAGATAATGTACTTGAAGTCGTGTGTGATATGTCAAGAGCCTTTCTGTCAGCAACAGAGGAAGAGTTCCCGGATGCTAACGTAACGGTTGATTGGTTCCATGTTGTGCAACTGTTTACTAAAGCGGTTGATGAAGTACGTAAAACGGAGAGAAAAATCCAACCGCATCCAAAGAGCCTGCGCTGGGCAGTACTAAAAAATGCAGATGGCTCATTTACTGGGAAACAAAAAGAAGCACTTGCAGAGCTAGAATCCAGCGACCTGAATACAGCAACAGCTTGGCGGATTAAGGAACAACTTAGGTGGATACGTCAAGCTGAAACCGCTCATGCTGCACGCTGGAGGCTGACGTATTTCATTAATTTTGCAAAAGAGCAGTTGGGTGATATTGAGATGTTAGAACCCGTTCGAAAAGCACTTGCAACTGTGGAAAGGCATGCAGAGAGAATTTTACAGCGCTGGTCATCCACTTATACGAATGCTCGTATGGAAGGTTTAAATAGTCTATTTCAAGCGGCTAGAGCACGAGCCAGAGGGTATCGTAATACAGGAACATTTATTACCATGATTTTTATGATTGCTAGCCCTGTATCAGATCTACTCAAATCCATATGAAACGACGAAGAGCCAATTTTTTGTATAACGGCTTGAACTCTTCTTCCAACGCTCGCCAATCAAAGGCATTAGCTAAAATGAGTAAAGGGTGAGTTTGCAGAAGTTGGTCTGTGATATTAAACAGACTGTCGTGAGGTAAATTTGACGGACTTTCTTTGAGCACTTTTAGCACCCAAAACGACCAGAAACCGTAGGTTAACTATATCATTTCTGGTCGAAATTGAATGCATTAAATAGCTATATTTTATTAGCGATCAGAATGTTAGATGTTTTTCATGGCCGACTAAATAGCATGGATGGTACTCAAGTTTTGATGCTCGGTCTTGGAATTCAGGAACCTTGGAAGCTGGTTAATCAACACCTTGATATGTCAAGCTCACCGAATGAACTTGTTCTCGAAATTGAAGCTGAACGAGGAAGCTTAAAGCGATTGGACTCGATGAAACGGCGGCTAAACGCGGCCGCAACTATTCTTACAGAGCATCGTTACTGTTTTCATTGGCCTGGACAAGAAAGACAAGCCTGCTGTGTTCGCTGCGCCCGGAAAAGGTAAGGAAACCGTTAAGCGATTTAAGTCTTTTCTTACAGAGCATCAAGGCAAAGCCGATAATGTACCTGAAGTCGTGTGTGATATGTCAAGAGCTTTCCTGTCAGCAGCAGAGGAAGAGTTCCCGGACGCTAACGTAACGCTTGATTGGTTCCATGTTGTGCGACTGTTCACTAAAGCGGTTGATGAAGTACGTAAAGCGGAGAGAAAAACCCAACCGCATCCAAAGAGCCTGCGCCGGGCAGTACTGAAAAATGCAGACGGCTCACTTACTGAGAAACAAAAAGAAGCACTTGCAGAGCTAGAGTCCAGCGACCTGAATACAGCAACAGCTTGGCGAATTAAGGAACAACTCCGTCGGATACGTCAAGCTGAAACCGCTCACGCCGCCCGTTGGAGGCTGACGTATCTCATTAATTTCGCTAAGAAACAGTTGGGTAACATAGAAATGTCAGAACCAGTCCGAAAAGCGCCTGAAACGGTTCAAAGGCATGCGGAGAGAATTTTACGGCGCTGGTCATCCACGTATACGAATGCTCGGATGGAAGGTTTAAACAATCTATTTCAAGCGGCCAGGTGTAGTTGCTTGCACTTATAAATCGGTTTGCCCGCGTTTATCAGCTAATTTCCGCTCACAATAAATGATTTTATAAAAATGCGATTGCTCACATTAACCGATTCTCGAAAGCACGCCGCTCACTTTAAGTGATTTTATCGAGCTATGCTATGTTGCTCACTTAAAGTGAGTCTGTATCCGATAGAACCCTCCGATAAACTGATACACATTTTTAAAACGGCTGTCTCATTTTCGGACAAAAACCATTTAGATGGACTGCTCTAAATGGGCCGCGCCGGATTAGAAAAAAGCCATCATTTGATATTATTCAATCCAATCACTCACTAACTGAAGATAACCAAACTGTCATCAACCCTTGATTTGAAGTATCTGTCTCATATCGAGCAACCCGACTTTGCCTCCGGAGCACCACCTCAAAAGCCGCGCGGTAATGAATGCCATGCCGATACCCCGTAATTAACCTAAGCATGTTAATATTTTTTTGGTCTTTTGTACTATTCAGGTGCTTCATTAAAACAGCGACGGCCACGTCCGTGGTGATAATCTCGCTGATTTTCGTGATACCCGCTTTTCCCGTTAATGCGCTGTGATGAAAATCAATTGTCAAACAGTTAGGCTTTGATTCACCTTCTTGTATGCCAAGGGTACCGCATAAGACCTTCTTCTCCACAAGGTTGTCTAAAAGGGAAAAAGCACGAGACTGGTATTTTTCCGCTGTATCTTTTATTGAACAAAATAAGGCGACATTAGCATAAGCGCTTATCAGCGCTTCCAGGGTGGTGACGTCTTGTGTCAGCTTTAACGTACCGAACAAGGCCGCCGCGTCTTCTGCTTTTTTTATCCAGTAAAGCCCGGCATCGTGGCGGGCCGCGTTACCATAGGCCGTAATACGAGCATTCAAGGTGGTGACGTTTTGCGTCAGTTTTAACTTCTCGAACAAGGCCACCACGTCCTCTGCTTTTTTTATCCAGTAAAGCCCGGCATCGTGGCGGGCCGCATTACCATAGGCCGTAATAAGAGCACTCAAGGTGGTGACGTTTTGTGCCAGCTTTAACGTCTCGAATAAGGCCGCCGCGGCTTCTGCTTTTTTTATCCAGTAAAGCCCGGCATCATGGCGGGCCGCGTTACCATAGGCCGTAATACGAGCATTCAAGGTGGTGACGTTTTGCGTCAGTTTTAACGTCTCGAACAAGGCCGCCGCGTCTTCTGCTTTTTTTATCCAGTAAAGCCCGGCGTCGTGGCGGGCCGCGTTACCATAGGCCGTAATACGAGCATTCAAGGTGGTGACGTTTTGTGTCAGCTTTAACGTACCGAACAAGGCCACCACGTCTTCTGCTTTTTTTATCCAGTAAAGCCCGGCATCATGGCGGGCCGCGTTACCATAGGCCGTAATAAGAGCACTCAAGGTGGTGACGTTTTGTGCCAGCTTTAACGTACCGAACAAGGCCACCACGTCTTCTGCTTTTTTTATCCAGTAAAGCCCGGCATCGTGGCGGGCCGCGTTACCATAGGCCGTAATACGAGCATTCAAGGTGGTGACGTTTTGTGTCAGCTTTAACGTACCGAACAAGGCCACCACGTCTTCTGCTTTTTTTATCCAGTAAAGCCCGGCATCATGGCGGGCCGCGTTACCATAGGCCGTAATAAGAGCACTCAAGGTGGTGACGTTTTGTGCCAGCTTTAACGTACCGAACAAGGCCGCCGCGTCTTCTGCTTTTTGTATCCAGTAAAGCCCGGCATCGTGGCGGGCCGCGTTACCATAGGCCGTAATAAGAGCACTCAAGGTGGTGACGTTTTGTGCCAGCTTTAACGTACCGAACAAAGCCGCCGCGTCTTCTGCTTTTTGTATCCAGTAAAGCCCGGCATCGTGGCGGGCCGCATTGCCATAGGCTGTGACGCAGGCACTTAAAATAGGAACATCAACAGGAATACCCGCATGCAACGCATATCGGATAAGGCACTCGACAATAACGGGGGAGCCATTGTCATCTGCTTTTTTTATGTTGGAATTTAACACCTTCAGTACATTGCGGTTGCCATAATCCGAACTATGACGACTTAATATTCTCTTTATATCGTAACCGAGGAAATCCCGATATACCGCTCTTTGTTCAGAAGGCTGAAGAAATGAGCGTGTGAAGGCATTGAACTCTTCAAATGAAGTGCGTGTTGACCATTGAAAGCCGTCTCTGCTTTGCATTGAACGATGAGAATACTGTGCTCCTTGCGATTCAATACGTCTATAGCCTTGATGAAAATGTTTCGCTCGGGCAGCGCCGGCCTTTTCGGGGACGTAGCTTTCGTTAGAACGGTGTCCCAATCGGACGAGTTTTTGTTCTTTACCTTTATCTTGATAACTTTGAACGCGGCGCTCCGCTTTGCCGGTCGCACCACTCCCTGTGGAGTCAAGACGGTTTAATCCTGATGCCATCTTTTAACTGAGAGGAGAGTAAGTAGTCGCTTAAAAGTTTTTAACTCAGGAAATTTATAAAAACTTTGCGGTGTATCATAAAATAGTACTTTCAGTTCATATTTTTATTTTATTCGAGCGTTATCATGAAAGAGT
>CBDAVB010000002.1:0-37528 GCA_965200795.1 Parashewanella sp. | reverse complement strand
CACGTGGTTTCTTCTGCTTTATCAAAGCTTCAAGCATTGAACGCTCTTCATTACTCAAACGGACATGGTATTTAATCCTCATAACAGCTCCTGTATTCGTTGTGTTCAGGAACTGTTAGGATAAACTATCAGGCCATTATTTGCTTTTGAATGGACTACTAGATAAACCTGCGTTAGCACCTCTGCCCAAACTGCCTTATCACTATGTTGACATTAAATCCGCTAAAGTTGGTATCGACTACCACATCAAATATGACCGTCATAATTACTCTGTCCCTCATCACCTCGTTGGTGAAAAAGTTGAGCTACACGTCAGTGACAAGCAGCCAGGCGTTTACTTCCGGGGTAAAGCCATTTGCCACCATATCCGTAAGCATCGACCAGGAGCAACCACAGAACCTCAACATATGCCGAAACGTCATGAGAAACACCATGAATGGAATCCGGGGCGCTTCTTAAACCGGGCAGGCAGTATCGGCTCTGAGGTCACAAAATGGATAAAGCATCAACTGGATAGCCGAACACACCCTGAGCAAGCCTGTAACCTGTGTTTAGGGGTGCTAAAGTTATCAAAAATTTACTCAAATGAGCGCCTGAACAATGCTTGCGCTATCGCCAATCAACACAAGCTTGATCGTTATCGACACATCAGTGACATCCTCAAAAGTAACCAAGACAAGCTAGTGAATAGCAAGCAACAAAGCTTTGATTTACCTCAGCACCACGAAAACATTCGTGGCTCAGATGCCTTCCGCTAAGGAGAACAATTATGATGATCGAACCTTTAATCGCACAACTGCGTCAGCTGAAATTGTCAGGCATGGCGCAAGCGTTACTCAGCCAGCAAGAACAATCAGGTCACTATGGTGATTTATCGTTCGAAGAACGGCTGCAATACATTGTTGAAAGTGAATCTCTTTATCGAGATAACCGTAAGCAGCAACGGTTACTACGCAATGCCAAACTAAAACTGAATGCAACGGCTTCAGAAATCGACTATCAGCACCCAAGAGGACTGAAACGCAGCCAAATGTCCGGACTGATCCAATGTGAATGGGTAAACAAAGGGCAGAACACATTACTCACAGGATCATGTTGCTGCGGTAAAACCTATTTAGCTTGTGCGCTGGGGCACAGCGCCTGCCTTAAAGGCTATAGCGTTCGCTACTTCAGGCTATCACGGCTGCTGCTTACGCTCTCACAGGCTAAAGTCGACGGCACTTACCAAAGGCTGCTAAAAACCTTAGCGGCAACACACTTACTTATCATCGATGACTGGGGACTGGAGCCGCTTACAGCGGCAAGTCGCAGTGATTTAATGGAAATCATGGACGACCGGCACGGAACAAACTCAACCATCATGATAAGCCAGTTACCGACGGAACAATGGCATCAGGCTATCGGAGATAACACTCCGGCTGACGCCATCTTAGATCGATTAATGCATAACGCTCATCGACTGAAATTAAAGGGTGAATCTATGCGAAAAAGAGAGGAAATCTTGACTGATGGTGAACACTTAGAGTAAAAATACAGAGAACTTGATGCGTTGAAAATTCAGGTGTTCACGCTCAACCGGAATCACCGTTCATTTTTACCGGAATACGCAGAAATAAAGAAATACAAAATCCTAGCTGATTTAGGAGTGCAGCATGGGAGATAATGTAGTTAAAACACGCTTATCCGATATTGAAAAATCTAATTGGCAGCAATTCTGTAAAGATAGCGGTATCAGTCAATCCAATATGCTGCGGATGATGATCAACAAAGTCACACCAGAAGCAGGTAACGATGGCGAAATTAACGAACTCAAAACCGACAGAGTTTCAGTTCGTCTTACCAAACATTGCCTGCAAAAAGTTCAGCAGCAAGCCATAGCAGAAGGGTACTTAAGCCAAAGTAATTGGGTGAGGGCATCTATAATGGCAAACCTATACCGTGAACCAGTTCTGACCGATGAAGAAATGAAGGTGCTTAGAGAATCCAACCGACAGCTCGCTGCTCTTGGCCGTAACCTCAATCAAATCGCTAGAGTCTTAAATATCGACTTCCGGCATAGCGACAAAATCACCAGAGAAATGATTGAAATACTGGATAACAAAATCGCTGATCACAAATCTATGGTAAACGAGCTGATCAACAAAAACTGCAGGCGATGGGAGCTGGAATTAAGTGATGGGTAGTTTTTCGTCGTACCCGCGAAAGCGGGTACCCAGCGCCTTTGTTACTTTGTTCATAAGCTTTAGGTGAATTATGAGCCGATTAATAAACGACCGAATATCCAACTTACTGAGCGGCGATGTCAGAACCAAATCCAACCGAGTCAGAGGTAACGGTAGATACAAGAAAAAACCACCTGAAGTTATGGTGAAAATCAGCGGCTTTAGTTACAACAATGCTCATACAGCAAACCATTTTGATTACATCAGCCGCAACGGAAAACTAGTACTCCGTCCATTTGAATTCAATACTTCAAGCTCTTTTGCTAAGCCTTAGTCATAGGAGAGCTAAAAATCTTGTATTGATTTTTATTGTTTTAAACTCTTATACAACTTTTATTCACAACTAATTAATAAGTCTGTAATTTCTGAACAAAATGCTTCCTCCCACCCTTTGGCAAGCCAGTAGGACTCTAGCTTTTTTCATTTTGATTAACGAAAGTGTAACAGGATTTCGTTAATCAGTTTAATTCTGTTAAAAGGCTAACTGTACCCTGGAAGGACGGGGTAAAGCTTCTTTAACTTGATACGTGCCTCCTCAGTTGTGAACTGCCAAATCATCTTAGCCTTGGACTCATTGCGTTGGGTGACCCAGGCTTCAACTTCACAATTTAGTGTTTCCTGATCCGGTATTCTTCGGTTTAAGCATTGTCTGCTCAAGATACTTAATTCAATTTCAGCCATATCCAACCAGCTTCCGTGTTTTGGCGTGTAATGAAATTCGATTTTATTGATCAGCCTACGAGCTTCTTCTGGTTCGAAGGCCTTATAAAATGAAGCCGGGGTATGAGTATTCAGGTTATCCTCAACCAACACAATTGTCTCAGCATCCTTATAACGCCCGTCTACTAAGGCTTTTACTTGATGAGCCCAATCAACGGCCGTTCTGTGCTCTGTGACCTCAACATGCCGCCAGCCCGCTAAAGGCTCAAATATCATGAACAGGTTGCTGACACCGTTACGCTCATATTCCGTATCGTATCGCTCCGGATAACCTGAAACTAAAGGTAACGTGCATATTCTCGCCTAACGTGATCAAAAATTCCTGCCCATCGTGATCGCATATTCTTGCCTAACTGTGATCAATAATTCTTGCTTTATCGTGAACAAATTTCGTCCAAAACAGGAATCAGCGATCACGATGCAAGAATTGGTGATCACGACCCACAAGAACAACTTCAGAGCATTGTTTCTTTAACTACCATTTTCTATTTAAACCAAATGGATAATGGTAATGGCAACTAAGAGATTAACAGTGCGAAATATAAGAGAAATTTTACGGCTCGGTCTTGGTGCCCAGCTGACACTACGTCAAATACATAGCAGCACAAAGTCGAGTGTTGGAGCTGTACAGAAAGTTCTTTTCAAAGCAAAAGCATTAAAATTGAGCTGGCCTTTACCACCAGAGCTGGATGATTCAACTCTGGAAAAGCTTTTTTATTCAAAGCCTGAATCGACTCAACATATAAAATGCCCATCAACCGACTGGGCTGAAATCCATTTAGAGCTCAAGAAAAAAGGGGTCACTAAACAACTGTTATGGGAAGAGCATGTACAGCAAAATAAAGATTGTTACTACAGCTATTCTCGATTTTGCTATCACTATTCAACGTGGAAGAAGAAACAGCAACGCTCGATGAGGCAAGTTCACAAAGCGGGTGACAAACTATTCGTCGACTACGCTGGCCAAACGGTACCTATCGTCTGTGCCTCAACAGGTGAAGTAAAAACAGCTCAAATTTTTGTCGCTGTGCTTGGTGCTTCAAATTACACCTATGTTGAAACTACCCATACACAATCATTACCAGACTGGTTAGAAAGTCATGTCAGGGCTTTTGAGTTCTTTGGCGGTGTTCCGAAAATCGTGATACCCGATAATCTTAAATCTGGTGTCAGCAAGGCTTGTCGATACGATCCTGAACTCAATCCCGCTTATCAACAATTGGCTGCGCATTACAATGTGGCTGTTATCCCCGCCAGACCTTACAAACCCAAAGATAAATCAAAAGCTGAAGTCGGTGTGCAAATCATTGAACGCTGGATATTAGCTAAGCTCAGACATCAAACCTTCTTCTCGCTTGGTGAGCTTAATCGGTGCATTAAAGCCTTACTAAAAGAAGTGAATCAAAAGCCCTTTAAGCAACTAGATGGTTGCAGACAAAGTTTATTTGAAAGCTTGGATAAACCGGCGTTAGCACCACTTCCCAAGCTTCCTTACCATTATGTTGACATCAAATCCGCTAAAATTGGCATCGACTATCACGTCAAATATGATCGCCACAATTACTCCGTTCCTCATCATCTTGTTGGTGAAAAAGTTGAGCTACACGTAAGTGACAAGCGGCTAGGCGTTTACTTCAAAGGTAAAGCCATTTGTCACCACATCCGTAAGCATCGACCGGGGGCAACAACTGAACCTCAACATATGCCAAAGCGCCATGAGAAACACCATCAATGGAACCCTGGTCGCTTTTTAAACTGGGCAAGCAGTATCGGCTCAGAGGTGACAAAATGGATCAAGCATCAACTTGATAGCCGAGCACACCCAGAGCAAGCCTATAACTTGTGCTTAGGTGTATTAAATCTCTCTAAAACCTACTCAAACGAACGCCTGAACAACGCTTGTGCTATCGCCAACAAACATAAGCTTTATCGATACCGAGAAATCAGCAATATCCTCAAAAGTAACCAAGACAAGCTGGCTAACAGTAAGCAGCAAAGCTTCGACTTACCTCAACACCACGAAAATGTTCGTGGCTCAAAAGCCTTTCACTAAGGAGTGATTATGATGATCGAGCCTTTAATCGCACAACTACGTCAGCTGAAATTATCAGGCATGGCACAAGCGTTAACCAGCCAGCAAGAACAATTAGGTCATTACGGTGATTTATCGTTCGAAGAACGGTTGCAATATATCGTTGAAAGAGAATCTCTTTACCGAGATAACCGGAAGCAGCAACGACTGCTACGCAGTGCCAAACTCAAATTAAGCGCAACGGCCTCAGAAATCGATTACCAGCATCCAAGAGGACTGAAACGCAGTCAGATGGCCGGACTTATCCAGTGTGAATGGATAAGCAAAGGACAAAACACTTTGCTCACAGGGCCATGTGGTTGCGGTAAAACCTATTTGGCTTGTGCACTCGGACACAGTGCTTGTCTTAAAGGTTACAGCGTTCGCTACTACAGGCTATCACGATTACTACTGACACTTTCACAGGCAAAAGCTGATGGCACATATCAGAGGCTGTTAAAAACCTTAGCCGCAACCAATTTACTTATCATCGATGACTGGGGACTAGAGCCGCTTACAGCGGCTAACCGTAGTGACTTAATGGAAATCATGGACGACCGACACGAAACAAACTCAACCATCATGATAAGCCAATTACCAACTGAGCAGTGGCATCAAGCTATCGGAGATAACACACTAGCTGACGCCATTTTAGATCGGTTAATGCATAACGCTCACCGACTGAAATTAAAGGGTGAATCCATGCGAAAAAAAGAGGAAATCTTGACTGATGGTGATCAAATAGACTAGAAATGCATGTAGGTTGATGCTCTGAAGTGACAAGTAATCACGATGGGCAGGAATCAGCGATCATATCCGCAGGAATACGCAGTAACGGGTTGCGAACTTCTTTAACTTGTTGTTTGCTGGTTTCATCAAGGCATACTAAAGGACGCTTGGGATCGTAAGGAAGTTTATAGAGTTCTAATATATCTTCCATAGCGCTCACGAAGGCAGCGTTTTCCTCTTCAGGTATACACCACTCTTCTTTAAGCCAGGGTTTAAGTTCGTTTTTTTGAGGGCGTTCAAAATTCTGTGTCAGCCTAAATTCTAAATTTCTAATACGTTATCCAATCTGCCTTCAAAATGGATTGCAAATTGTGACAATGCTAGCCTCCAATTTTGGACTGGCATTGTCCACTTTTTAGAGGCATTCAATATTCCCGCATAAAGCAATTTTAGCAAGCTGTTTTCATTTGGAAATGCCCCTTTTGTTTTGGTGAGTTTCCTAAACTGGCGATGTACGGCTTCAATCGCATTGGTCGTGTAAATCACTCGACGTACATATTCTGGATATTTGAAGTAAACGGACAAGTTCTCCCACTTTCTGCGCCAAGAGTCGATAACGATTGGATACTGGCTACCCCATTTGTTTTCCAGCTCATCTAAAGCCGTTTCAGCAGCCGATTTACTTGTCGCTCTGTAAACCGGCTTTAAATCAGCCATAAACGCCTTTTGATGCTTAGATGCCACATACTTCATTGAGTTGCGTACCTGATGAATTACGCAAAGCTGAACTTCTGTCTCCGGGTAAATGCTGGCAATAGCTTCAGGAAAACCGTTTAACCCGTCAACACAAGCAATTAAGATATCCTTAACACCACGATTATGAAGATCGGTCAGTACCGAAAGCCAATAATTAGCACCTTCTGACTCTGAAAGATACAGGCCAAGTAACTCTTTCTTACCTTCGAGATTAACGCCTAGAATCGTGTAAATAGCCTTACTGACATAGCGACCATTGTCTTTGACTTTATAGTGAATCGCATCCAGCCAAATAATTGGATAGACCTCGTCTAAACTGCGTTGCTGCCATTCTTTGAGCTGAGGAATAAGCTGATCGGTCACAGCCGTCAAACTGGCTTCTGAAAGCTCTAAACCATACAAATCAGCCACATGAGATTTGATATCACGATAACTCATACCCATTGAAAACATTGACAAAATCTTACGATCAATTTCATCAGAGAGCTTAGTTTGATTTTTTTTGACAAGCTGAGGCTCAAAGTTGCCGGCTCTGTCTCTTGGCGTTTCTAACTCAAATTCGCCAACTGAAGATTTAACGGTTTTTTTACTAAAACCATTTCTTCGATTGGGCTCAAGATCTGAGTCTAAATGTTGATCAAGTTCTGCTTTAAGCGCTGCTTCTGTTAGTTGTTTGATTAAAGGGGTGAGAACACCATCCGCACCAGTTAAACCTTTACCTGATTGAAGTTGTTCTAAAGCTTTATTGAAATCGAAATTTTGAGTCATTATGTCATTCCTGTTTTTGACATTTTACCGAAATGACACAGATTTCTAAACACTACCGTTTTTTTTAACGCATAATGAACAGAGGTTCTCGATATGCTATCGACATATTTGAGTTCAATCATCTTGTCTCTAAGAAGATTTAATGTCCAACGGCAACGTCCTTCCGGAGGCGCAGAGCAGGTCAGCGCAATTAGGTGTGCTTCGGCTTCACCATCCATTATGCGTCTGCGGCCTTGATGGCTGTGTTTGCTATTAACAGCGACTTCTAATCCTTCCTCGACAAAACGCTTTCTGAGGCTCGTTACTGCAAGTGGTGAGATGTTTAGCGCCTTAGCAATCTGTTGATTGGTCAGTGGCGAATTATTCTCATCAATAGCAAGTAAAATTTGGGCGTGTCGTTTCTTATGTTGAGCAACACGTGGTTTCTTCTGCTTTATCAAAGCTTCAAGCATTGAACGCTCTTCATTACTCAAACGGACATGGTATTTAATCCTCATAACAGCTCCTGTATTCGTTGTGTTCAGGAACTGTTAGGATAAACTATCAGGCCATTATTTGCTTTTGAATGGACTACTAGAGCTAGAAGACGAAGTAGGGCAAGTGTACCAAGACCAACAAACCATTCATCAACTTGCACAAGACTGGAACGAAACCGACTATCAACAACGAAAACGAACCAGACACAGCACTCACCTTGTATTATCCATGCCATTCGGTACAGAATCCAAAGCCGTAAAGCAAGCCGTCCGCTCTTTTGCTAAAAATACCTTTTCAGAAAACCATCAATATGTATTCGCACTTCACACTGACACTGACAGTCCACATGTTCATTTAATGATTAAAAACTTAGGCTTTGATGGTAAGCGACTACACGTTAGAAAAGGATTACCACAAGTATGGCGTGAGCAATTTGCTGAAGAGTTGGAAATGCTAGGCGTAGCGGCTGAAGCTACGCCTAAAATTAAAGGTTTTTCTTTAGGTTTCTCAATGAGTTCAAAAATAAAAAATAATGACGAACCAGAACTCGAACCAGGATAAATCTATAACTCGATGCTGCAGTTTTTAGAGCTTGATAAAAAATTGATTTAGCTATAGGTCAAACTACTGCTGCGACTCCATGCTAAGGCATCCGAAGCATAATCAGCATCACAACAGCAGTCTGAAGTGTTAGAGTGAACTCAAAGCTTATACTCTGTCTCTTGATCAGATCTCAAAGCATTTCACCATCAGCTAGCATTTCTTTTGCTGTCCGATATCCTACAACATAAGATTGAAGGGTTCTCCAGCCTTCCCAGATTGTTTCCCAACCCGCAATACCCGTACGTTTGGTGTCTGTAAAACCGCCCAGTTTTGCGAGCGATTGATAAGCCCATTTCAAGCTTGGCACATCTTTGCCATTCCAGCCCCTTGGCTTTTTCACCTTCATCAATACCTTCCATTCATCTTCTTCGAATACGGTTTCGCAGCTTTGATTTTCCAGTTCATTAGCCGCTTCGACTAACCCTTTTTTACGTAAATAATACGGGATAGTTATTGCCTCCCTTAATTGCAGCAACCGAACACCGATAAAAGCGAGAATCGATAACGCTCTTTCTAAGTTTTTGGGGTCAGTCATCCTCTGACGCTCGGCACCGGCGCCTGTTTTCCACGCCTTATGAAAATCTTCAATCCGCCACCTTGCGGTATAAATATCAATAACACGCAAGGCCTGCGATAAGGTTCCTACAGGCTCTGTTGTCAGCAACACCCAACGCAACGGCTCTACCTCTTTTTTTGAGGTTTTCTCTTGAGCATAAACCACGTTAACCGGCTTCATCTCACCCTCAGACTTCAGGGTGACCGTCGCCACTTTTACCGTCAATTTGGCTTTTCTGGCTTTTCGATTAACGGGTTTCCCTTTACTGTCTTTCATTCCTTTTTGCGGGATATCTATCGTGTATGACCCCAGCTCTGGCTGGGTTTCAAGATATTCAAATAAGGGTAATTCAGACTCAAGGATCTTTCTGTTATGCTTCGCCCGCACGACAAAACGTTCATTATGGGCTTGCTTATCTTGCAGATAGCTTTGTATGTCCGCCTCTCTGTCACAGACCGAAATAACCCGGGACATAGTGTCACCTAAGCGTTGGCGGCAAAAGTGCGACGCATCCGCCCATTTTCCGCTTTCTTTTTCATCGGCGTCTGCGGGGTCGTCAGGACGGCACCACCAGTCCTGATGAATAAGCCCAATGGTTTTTGTGGTAAAGGCATCTAACAATAAGGTTGAGTGAATCCACCACCCGCGGGATTTATCTTTGACGCTGCCAAGTTTCCCTAGCTCTGATGCGACCTTATGTTTAAAGCCGGCTGAAGTCGTATCATCCATAGCCAGAATTTCTGTATATGACTTGGCTTGTTCGGCTGTGTAGTCAAAGCCTGAGCAGCGTATCACCTCCGGTGAAACTTTATCGTTACGGATTAACCGATAAGCCCCTTCTTGCTTAGCTTCATCTCCCTGACAGGATGAAGCGATAGACTTCCCACTGCAGCGAGCCATGTCAGCAGCGGTTTCCACTAGTCTTTCAGTTCGTCTGGAATCACCAAGCTTTGCATTTTGAAAGTGGTCTTGCGCCCATTGTTTATGATCAAAAATTGACATTATTCGCTACTCTTTGTGAAGGAATTTCTTGATCAGATCAACGGGTTTTAAAAAAGTTCAATTTAATTTAGATTTGTGTAGAAGAGTCAGGCTTATACTCGTCAAGCAGTTCATTATGTTTATTCGTAGCCTTTCAATTGTTACTCAATTTTTTGATGCATTAAATGTTTCGTTATCCTTGATTAAACCCTCATTAAAATTAACAAGAACTCAAAAAATAGTATTAGGAGCGATGATCACTGGAGTTATCATGACTGAGGCTTTGAACTGGGCAGCTTTTGAACGGAGAAGTTTAGGCGTTTTCAAGTCAACGGGCTTATGCTGGATATTCTACAAAGCTAAAATCCCTTGGCAGTACCTACTTCAAGCGAGTATTTGCAATATATTCAAACATTATCAATTAACAAACGGCCATTTAGATATTGATGATACCCATAAACACCGAGCTAAAAAAACGACTTGTATTGCAGGTGCACATAAAATCAAAGACAAACCGACAGGTGGGTATATCAATGGGCAAGAGCTGATATTCATGGTACTTGTCACCGATACGGTAACCTTTCCAGTTGGGTTTAGGTTTTATACCCCCGATCCGAATCTCGCCATTTGGAGCAAACGGGATAAAGAGCTGCAACGACAAGGTATCGCTAAAAAAGAGCGACCACAAAGACCCATGCCTGACCATGTTAACTATCCGACTAAACAAGCGCTTGCACTAGAAATGCTAAGAGAATTTACCACCGCCTTTCCAAACTTTAAAATCAAGAGCGTATTAGCCGATGCATTATATGGGACTGCTGATTTCATGGATAAAGCTGAAGAAATCACTCATCACGCTCAAATAGTCAGTCAATTAAGAACAAATCAACGAGTGAGCAGCAAGAACTCAAAAGCACGAGTTGATACCTATTTTAATCGTCAAAAAGGTGTTGAACTTCAACTGTCTATTCGCGGTGGTGAAGAGAAGAAAGTCACCATGATGGCTGCGAGGCTATATGTTAATGCGCATAGTAAACGGAGATTTGTTGTGGCGCTAAAATATGAAGGAGAAGAAGAATATCGTTACTTGATCGCTAGCAATATGTCATGGCATCACCATGATATAGCAAGACTTTATACATTAAGGTGGTTAGTAGAGGTTTTTATCCAAGATTGGAAAGCTCATTGCGGTTGGAACAAGTTGAGCAAACAGCAAGGTGTCGATGGTTCGGAGCATGGCCTGATCTTAAGCCTTCTGTGCGAGCATTTACTGTTGCAACATCCTGAGCAGTCTGTCCGGCTTAAAAACAAACACCCTGGGATGCCTGTGGGTTGCCTAATTGAACGCCTAAAAGTTGAAGCGCTTGTTGCTACGATTCAAGAAGTGGTATGTGCCAATGATCCAAATGCAGCATTAGAGAGCTTAATTACGGCACTCCATGATTCCTTACCAGAACGAGACTCTAGCAGGCATATGGCAGGTAGAGATTTAGGTCGTCAGGAAGAAATTCCTTCATTAAAATCCCATGCAAAAACATTTCAGAATATGGGTTATGCTGCATGATTGTCAATTAAGAAAAACTGCAGCATCGAGTATAACATATTCTACGGATTATTTTTTTCAACAACACACCATAATTCATATAGGTGATTTGCGATATCTTCTGCAATTTTCTGCCGACTATCTGTTGAGCTCAATTTCTCTATAGCAGAGCGACTTGGATTTTTATAATTAATGTCATCATTCGTATATACCCAAAGTGGCCAGTGATTTGTAGTTGAGCCTTTAAACTTATCTCTATAAATTTCCACAAACTTCTTATGTTGTTCGCGGTGTTTAGTTTTGTTGCACCAAACACCTGTGTAAATAGCATTTTCGATTTCAGCACCAACTCCACCCTCTGAATTAGAGAATGAATAGAATATTCCGTAGTATCGATTCTTTCTTGATTGTTTATAAAATTTTTTTACTGTTTCACGTGGTTCATTATTAAAAATTGAATCCTCATCTGGTTGCCCCATTTCAGGGAATTTTTCCTGTTGAACTTTATAAATTCGCTCCCAGATATCTAATTGTAAATCAATGAGAATTTCTGAGTAGGCTTGTTTAGCATCAAAGAAACTTAACAGGTTTCCGTCTTCTAATAATAGATTTTTTAAATTTTCCATATATTTTTGGTTTTGCTCCGTGCCTGTTAGCTGTTTAATTAATTGTGAATACTGTTGTAATACTTCTCTCACTTCAGGGGTTAGCGCAGCCTCTTTTGTACAATTCTTAATCCATTCTTGAATTTGATATTCATAACTAAGAGTCATAAACTTGTCGCTTTCAATAAATTCTTTTGGGATACCTTCTATGCTTTGCTCTTCGGGCTCTTTTCCATCAAGTGTTAAATAAATAATTGTAATATCGCTATACCCTTCATTGATTATTTCTCGGTAGTAGCGTGCCAGTTGTTGCTCTTGATCTTCCGCATATATTTTGTTTTCAACAATAATGGCTTGACCTTTTGAATTTCGAATAAAAATATCAATGTTCTTATACTCATTCAAGATCATTGAACAGTCAGTTTCGAAGTGGTCAATACCTACCTGTTCGATGAAAAGGCGAAGAAATTTGTCTTGAAATTGATGGTGCCCATTTGTTGATAAAATTGAACTTATAAAACGTGAGTGCAGTCTGACTTCATCACTTTTGCTACGAAGAACCGTAAAAATATTGTATGGTTTTTCAGTATGAAACTGCTCTCGTAGTAGTTTCATAATATGGAAAAAATGTTTGTCAATCATAGGTTTTAAGTTCTCTCCTTGTACTTATAGAAAAAGCGAGATTTAAACATCTCGCTCAATTGGCTGATTAGTAGCGTTAGCTATACCAACTATCCGCCAATACCTCTGCTTGCTCCAATACAAGCTTAACGGCGGCATCAGCGGCATCAGGTGGATACTTCCAACGTCTTAGCAGCCTACGCACTAAATTTCGCATTCTGGCTCTTACTGAGTCTCTCTTGTGCCAGTCTACTGTGGCAGACTTTCGCAGTTGATGAGTCAGCTCAATGGCGAGTTGTCTTAGGTTGTCATCGCCTAACTCTCGAACTGAAGCTTCATTGTCGATAAGTGCACGATAAAAGGCGATTTCATCAGGTGAAAGGTTAAGCTTGCTGGTCATTTCATCATCAGCCGCCATTTCTTTCGCCCATTTGATCAACTCTTCGATTACCTGTGCGGTTTCGATGCTGCGGTTGTGGTACTTTCGCAAGGTTTCCATGATGCGGTCGGAGTATTTTTTGAAGTCAAAACATCAAATGCAGTTGGACGGAGCAGGCGGAGTACTAGTCAGGCGTTAATTCGCCGTAAAGATTAGTTTGCATGGATGACTTGATCTGCTCACTGGACAGATTTTGTGAGAGCAAAACGTGAAGCTTGGCCAGAGCTGCTTCAATAGTCAGATCCGCACCACTAATCACTCCGGATTTTGCCAATGCGTTACCAGTAGCATAACCGGACATATTAACTCGGCCTTGTATGCACTGTGTCAAGTTGACCAAAACAATTCCTTTTTGATCCGCTTCGCGTAAAACTTCCAGGAGCTCTGGACTTTCCGGAGCGTTACCTACACCAAACGTTCTGAGGATAAGTGCTTTAACCGGTTGTTGTAGAATGTTTTTAAGCAACTCTACTGAAATGCCGGGATAAAGTAATACTATACCAATGGGTTGTGGTTTTATGGATATTACCTCGAGTTCTTGATGCGTTGCCGGTTGGTTTGCCTTAACCTTTTGTGAAATCTTGATCCCCGCTTCAAGAAGAGCAGGATAATTCGGAGAAGAAAACGCATTAAAGCCGTCAGCATGAACTTTGGTTGTTCGATTGCCGCGAAATAAGCTGTTATTGAAAAATAACGCAACTTCAAGGACGGGATATTTTGCCGCGATGTACAGGGCGTTTAGCAAGTTAGCTTGTCCGTCAGATCTTAATTGAGATAAAGGGATTTGCGAACCAGTAACAATTACTGGTTTAGACAGATTCTGTAACATGAAAGATAACGCAGATGCCGTAAATGCCATGGTATCTGTACCATGCAAAATCACAAATCCGTCATAGTTGTCATAATTGGCTTTTATATCATCCGCAATTCTCTGCCAATCTGCTGGTTGCATATTTGATGAGTCAATTAAGGGAGAGTACTCATTAATAAAAAATTCCGGCATTTCATCATGATAAAATTCAGGCATGGCTTTGACCGTTTTTGTCAGAAAACCTTTTGCCGGAGCAAAACCATTTTCTGTTTGTTGCATACCGATAGTTCCGCCCGTGTAGGCAACATACATCTTTCTGTGTTTCATTATTAGAGTTGATAAAGATTGAATGTCGGGGATTTTACCACATTAAATACCATTAATCCGCATTCAAATCAGACCTATCCAGGGCGAACGCACAAATGAAAGAACAGCTCCCAAAATTTAAGACAATCAATAAGATGAACGATCCGCCAGAAAAGTTTCATAAATTATACAATTGGAGGAAGTTATGAGTAAGAAAAGTAAAAATCACTCACCACAGTTTAAAGCGAAAGCTGCGCTGGCGGCAGTGAAAGGTGATAAGGCTCCAGCAGAACTCGTAAGTAAATTTAACTTACATCTCACTCAAATTACCAATTGTAAGAAAGAACTTACAGGAAATGCCGTTTCATTATTTGAGATAGGAAGTAAGAAACCTCAGCAGTCAGATGACATAGAATAGCTTCAAGCTACAATAGGTCAACTGACTATGGAGAACGATTTTTTAGCCAAGGTGCCCAATCATTAGAACGAGCTCAGCGGAAGGGAAAGCTGGAAAAATCATCAAGCTAAGGAACGTGGCAGAAGAAAATACCAGTTCCATCGTCACTGCTGAAAGCGGGAGTCCAGTGATGAAATGGTCTCCTCCTCTCAACGGCATCGAAATGTGCCAAACTTAGAATTAATCTCTGCGGGTTTAATTCCCCGTCCCTTGGGGCGAACTACCTTCTTTCGTGTATATAAAACGATACCCCGCTGCTTGCGGCGGGGTTGTTCATTATCCAATAACATGTAAGGCTTGTGATAAGGTTTCTACCGGCCCGGTTGTCAGCAATACCCACTTGAGCGCGTCAATCGCTAGTTTTGATGAAGCACATACTCAATAAAATAAAAGTCGAGAAAAGATAAGCTTTAGTTTGTCCGTTCCACTTATTTGCCCACATAGCGAACCACTCAGCACCGACAACGGCAAAGCCGAAATACCAAATTAGTATGGCTAATGTCGAACCGAGTAAATATAAGCTTTTACCTGTTATAAATCTGTCTGTCGTTATATTTGTCGCCATCGTAACAGAGCCCGCAAGACAAATTACCCCGGCAAGCAGCTCAAAGATAATGATCATCCAGTAAGCAAAAAGATGATAAGTATCGTCAACTATAGCTCGCTCCCGAATTACCTCTCCGTCAAACCAGCTTTGCATAGTAACCATTGAAAGCACGTTTTTGACGAATTGATGATTGGTATTGAAATCAAGAATGTTATTCAAGCCGACGATAAAACAAAAAATACCGACACAAAATGCGACAATACTTTTTGATAAGCGAACAGAAGTCTGGTATTTCATTCCGGCTTGTTGGTAAGAGTACAATGTTCAGTAAGTATAGATGAACATCAAAAAAAAGCTCGGTAAACTCCGAGCTTTCCTCGAAAAAACTTAACTTAAATTAAGCTGTTTTCACGGCAATATTGTTCATACTCTGTACAGCCGCCGATGTATCGGTCATCTAACAGTACTTGAGGTACGGTATGCACAGGTTGATTAATTTTTTTGCTTACATCTTCTTTGGAAAGACCTTCTTTGATCATATCAATAAAGGTGAAATCAAAGTCATCTCTTTGAGATTTTAAATGTTCAGAAATCTGAATTGCACGTGAACAGTACGGGCAACTCAAACGGCCGTAAATAGTTACTTTCATTACTTCTTCCTTATACGGTTTTGGTCTTTATAACATAGATGAATCTGTTGCACTAGATTCAGTCTGATAACGGCCTGAATAGTCAAAATAACTTTCAACCCATTGCCAAAACTTGTTGCCTTTTTTCAGTAAAATCAAATCCGGTTTTCGATATTTAGCCGATTCCGCGACCACTTGTTCAGGTTTGCTGTACTGAGTATGCGGCAATCCGGGGGTTTTGGTATGAGGAAAAACGAACAGGGCATATAAGGCCTTAATTTGTCCTTTGGTTTCCATCTTGAATTTACGAATAAAATCATTACCCTCGAAGTCGATATACTGAACTTTTAACATCGAACCATCGGCATGCAAAATCATATCCTGAACTTTGAATAAATGATGATGTTGCTGTGATAGCACTTGCCTTAAACGCTTATCGGGATCAATTAACGTTGAGTTACAGATCCGGCAAACACGGGCGGCAATATCATTTTCGCTGCCGCAATCCGGACAGGATTTAGAGCGAAAGCGAAAATCGCACTGGGTTTCATTCTCGTTCACCTCAACTAAGCCCTGGCAGCGGCGGCCATAGTGTTCAACTAAATCTCCGTCGTTATCAGTTATGCCCCAAAAGGTATTGGCGAATCCGCAGGCAGGGCAGTGAACCTGAACAGGAACCGACCCCGGGTTTGGTTTCGGCTGACCCACTTCAGGGAAATATAAATCGTAACCGTTAGCGGCGTAATCAATCACTAAGCAATCATTTTTATTTTCTGCCGGCCTTAAACCACGGCCGACCATCTGCTGAAACAAACTAACGGAAGCCGTCGGGCGTAAAATAGCGATAAAATCCACATGCGGAGCGTCAAATCCGGTGGTCAGCACGGATACATTTACAAGGAATTTAAACTTCTTCGCTTTAAAACGCTTAATCAATATATCTCGTTCATCTTCTGCCGTATCCGCCGTAATCAGCGCCGCGTCATCCGCATTCAAATAAGACAGAACTTCTTGAGCATGACGGACGGTGGCGGCGAAAATGATAACACCCTGCCGGTTAACGCTGAGCTCGATTATCTGCCGGGTAATCTGTCTGGTTGCCCGTCCGGCAACGGATAATATCGCATTGACCTTAGTTTGGTCGTACTCACCGTTTTCATTAGGCGCAATCAAACCGAAGTCATACTGCGCGGCTACGCCATCCGATATTTTCGGTGATGTTAAGAAGCCCTGTTTAATCAACGGGCGAAGCGGCAGCTCAAAAATACACTTTTCAAAAACGGGGTTTTCGGTATTTCCCGCTTTTCCGTGGTAATGATTGCGATAAATCCATCCCGTGCCTAATCGGTAAGGGGTCGCGGTTAAGCCAAGCAGACGTATTTTCGGGTTCACTTTTTTTAAGTGACTCAACAACAGTTGATACTGACTTTTTTCATTTAAGCTCACCCGGTGACATTCATCGATGATGACCAGAGAAAAGGGAACGGAGAATTTTTCAGGTGCTCTGACAGCCGATTGCACACCGGCAACCACGGTTTTTGCCGATGATTTTTTTTGCTTTAATCCGGCGGAATATATATCAGCGTCTTGCGTGAGCAGTCGGACTTTCTCAGCGTTTTGCTCAACCAGTTCTTTTACGTGGGTAAGAATTAAGACCCTGCCCTTGGCGATGCGGGCAAGCTCGGCGATAACAATACTTTTACCCGCGCCGGTGGGCAGCACTATCAGGGCTGATTCAGTGCTTTGTTTGAAATGCGCGACCGCGCAGTTAACGCAATCGCGCTGGTAGTCTCTGAGTTTCAAGGTAAAGAATATATACTCGTGCTATTGTTAAAGAAGCGGACTTTAGCACGCTGCTCCGTATCGATTCCAATTAAATTGTCGTCAATTCAATTTTATTGCTGATCAACTCATCAATCACTGACGGATCGGCAAGCGTAGTGGTGTCGCCCAGGTTATCAAATTCACCGGCGGCGATCTTTCTTAAAAATCGGCGCATGATTTTGCCGCTGCGGGTTTTCGGCAGACTCGGCGCCCACTGAATTTTATCCGGCACGGCGATAGGGCTTAAATGTTTACTGACGTATTTTTTCAGCTCCGCCATTAATCCGTCACTCGGGTCTGTGTCATGGGTCAAGGTGACATAAGCATAAATGCCCTGGCCTTTAATAGCGTGAGGGTAGCCGACAATGGCGGCCTCGGCGACATTAGGGTGAGCTACGAGCGCGCTTTCAACCTCCGCCGTACCAAGGCGATGACCGGAAACATTCAATACATCGTCAACACGACCGGTGATCCAGTAGTAACCGTCTTCATCACGTTTAGCGCCGTCACCGGTAAAGTACTGACCTTTAAAGGCCGAAAAATAGGTTTGCCCAAAGCGTTTATGGTCGCCGAAAACGGTTCGCATCTGTCCCGGCCAGGAATCCGTAATCACTAAATTACCCTCTGTCGCGCCTTCTAAGACTTTTCCGTCGTTATCGACTAAAGCCGGTTTAATACCGAAGAAAGGCAAAGTCGCTGAACCGGGTTTGGTGGTTGTGGTAAAGGGCAGCGGCGTGATCATGGCGCCGCCCGTTTCAGTCTGCCACCAAGTGTCGACAACCGGACATGCTTCCTTACCGATATTGGCGTGATACCAGCGCCAGGCCTCAGGGTTGATAGGCTCACCAACACTGCCGATCACTTTTAAACTATCGCCCTGATAGTTGTCATAGTGGTGCTCGCCTTTCGCCATTAATGCCCTGATTAATGTGGGAGAGGTATACAGAATATTGACTTTATGACGGTCAATAATTTCACCCAGACGCGCCGGAGAAGGATAGTTAGGCACGCCTTCATGCAGAATAATGGTCGCGGCGTTGGCCAGCGGCCCGTACACCATGTAAGTGTGACCCGTAATCCAGCCCACATCGGCGGCGCACCAATAAATATCTTCAGGCTGATAATTAAACACATACTCATGAGTCATAGACGCATAAACCAGATAGCCGCCCGTGGTATGCAACACTCCCTTGGGTTTACCCGTTGAGCCGGAGGTGTACAGTAAAAACAGCGGTGACTCGGCATCCATGATTTCGACAGGGCAGGAGGTTGATTCAGTTTTAACGGCATCGTGCCACCAGATATCTCTGCCGTCTTGCCAGTTAACATCGGCTTTAGTGCGTTGATAAACAATGACTGTTTCAATTTGACGTTGATTTTCGAGTTGTCCGACGGCTTCATCGACATTATTCTTCAGCGGAATATGCCGGCCCGCGCGAACGCTTTCGTCGGCGGTAATAATGATTTTTGAATTTCCGTCAGTAACCCGGGCCGCGATAGCGTCAGGCGAAAAACCGGCAAAGATAACGGAGTGCGGCGCACCGAGGCGCGCGCAAGCCAGCATGGCAACCAAGGCTTCAGGCACCATCGGCATATAAATCGTCACAACATCGCCTTTCTTCACTCCCCGGCTTTTTAGCGCATTAGCAAATTGACTCACCTGAGCATGAAGTTCGGCATAGGTGATTTTCAGTTGCTGGCCGGCGTCATCACCCTCCCAAATAATCGCCACTTTATCGGCGTTACTTTCAAGATGCCTGTCTAAACAATTGTCACAGGCATTGAGCTGGCCGTCATAAAACCACTTAATTGAGAGATTATCTAAATCGTAGCTGGCGGATTTCACCTTAGTGTAAGGCGTTAACCAGTTCAGCCGTCTGCCGTGTTCACCCCAAAATGCTTCTGGTGAATCCACGGACTCTTTATACATTCGGTGATATCTTGCTAAATCCATATTCGCTTTTTCAGCTAGCCTCTTATTTGCCGGTAAGGTTTGCGGGGTTGTCATGTGTTATTCCTTGAGCTTGTTAGGTTGGCTTGTTTTTTAATTCACCATCGCTTGTTTTCTAAGCGGTTGCAAGACGAAATTGTTTCTTATAGAAATTGTTTCTTATAATTGTTAAGTCTGAACCCGTAAAACATGGGTATCAACTGGCTAGAAGGAATGTGAGAAAAACCCTTATTATTCATATAATAATAAGGCTAAAACTATTGCCAAAATAAAAACCCGACACTTAACCGAACACACCTTAACTTCTCAGATAAATTCGATCTTCTCTTAAAAAACGCTCTCCTGCCGAGAGCGGGGTGCCATTTCTTCATTATCTGATGATGTTAACATCTTTTAAAATCCGGTAACGAGCCAGATCAAGAACTATAATAAGAAGCAGTCTAAAAAACAGACTGGTGCAATGCGGCTGGAATTATCGTTCTAATCGTTCTAAAAGAACCGCACCCGATTTAATTACCTTGATGTTTGACGGAACAACAACAGAATCTTAAGGAGAGGTTAAGTTAAATGGCTTTATCATTTTCCAGAATTTTCAACTTGCTCGGTAAGGTTATGCCACAAAATCAGAAACAACAACCCTGGACGCTCAGTTACATAAAAGGGGCTGAAAACTTTAAACTGACGGAGTATACCATTGGTCAGCATCTGGATGTCATCACTGATAAGTTCCCTGATAAAGCGGCGTTAATCGTTCGTCGGCAAAACATAAGGTGGTCCTATCAGGAACTTCGTCATCACGTACAGTCAATCGCGATAGGATTGCTTGATTTAGGCGTACAGCCGGGTGATAGAGTTGGCATTTGGTCTTCGAATAACATTGAGTGGATTCTGACCCAATATGCGACGGCCTATATAGGTGCGGTTATGGTTTGTATTAACCCTGCCTATCGTGAGCCGGAGCTTGAATACGCCTTGAAAATTTCTGAATGTAAGGCGTTGATTTGTGATGAGTGGTTTCGAAAAATAAATCATATTGAAATGCTGAATGGTCTGATGCCTGAAATAAAGGGCTCTGGTGCTGGTGAATTGAATTGTGATAGATTTCCCGGTTTAAAACTGCTGATTAATATCGGGCAGAGAAACGAAAGCGGTTTTCTTAAATTTGAAGAGTTATTTAAGACAATTACTGAGGCGGGCCGCGCTAAATTATCTGAAACCGCCAGAACAGTTGATCCCAAAGAACCTGTTAATATCCAATTTACCTCAGGTACTACCGGTAATCCTAAAGGGGCAATGCTCACTCATCATAATATTCTTAATAACGCTCGTATGACGGCAGAATGTATGAATTTTAAAGCGGGTGATGTCCTGTGTATCCCTTTGCCGCTTTATCACTGCTTTGGAATGACTACAGGCAATCTCTCATGCATGACTGTCGGAGCTTGCGCGGTTTTTCCCGGCCAGGTTTTTGAACCTTTAGAAACACTTCAGGCTCTGGAACAGGAAAAATGCACCGGGATGCTCGGCGTGCCGACTATGTATATAGCATTGCTTTCACATCCTGATTTTGATTCTTTTGATTTAACCTCCATGCGAACAGGTGCGATGTCAGGTGCTCAGTGTCCTGAATCATTAATCAGAGAAGTCGTTGATAAAATGCATATGCCCGAGCTGATCAGCGGTTACGGGCAAACAGAAACGAGTCCGATGAATCATGCCACCAATACTGAAACCCCGTTAGACAAACGGGTTATGACCGTTGGTACGGCGGCGTCGCACACTGAAATTAAAATTATTGATGAAAACGGTGAAATTTGCGCGGTCGGTGACAAAGGTGAAATATGCATTCGCGGTTATTGCGTGATGAAAGGTTATTGGAAAGATCCTGTCAGAACCAGTGAAACCATAGATGAAGATGGCTGGCTTCATTCCGGTGATATCGGGGTGATGGATTCGGACGGATACGTACAGATCGCTGGCCGTAAAAAAGAAATGATCATCCGCGGCGGTGAGAATATATACCCGAAAGAGATTGAAGAACAATGCCTGAGACACCCTGATATCCAAGATGCGGCTGTTTTTGGTGTCGCGGACGATTACTTCGGTGAGGAAGTTTGTGCCTGGCTTAAATTGAAGCGTGATCATAATTTATCAGATAAAGCTCTGCAAGATTACCTTAATGAACGAATGTCTCACTTTAAGGTACCTAAGTACATTAAGTTTGTTGAAGAATACCCAATGACGGTAACCGGTAAGATTCAGAAATTTAAAATGAAAGAACTGATGGAGTCTGAGTTAAATTTAAGTACCTGACAATAAATTTTCCGGTATTTCCGGCGTTCAGCTTAAGTGCTCGACAAGAGTGGCTAACATGATTCTTCGTGCCTTGATATCGGCAATCCGCGGTAATGAATCGGGAAATTATTTCGTGACAGCGCCTTCTGCTCTATTGACAAGCGTTTTTATCAGGGTAAATTGAATTTTGATAAAAACACTTCAATGGCAGGGAACGCTATGTTTGTTCGTCAATACTTCAAAGTTTTTCTAACTGCTTTTCTGTTATTTCTAATTCCACAATCTCAAGCTTCTGAGGCGCTACAGCTTGCCGCGACCTATAAGTCTGATGTTTCTGTCAAAGAGTATATGATCAGTGAAAAGCTCGATGGTGTCAGAGGGCGCTGGGATGGTCAGCAAATGTGGACTAAGCAAGGTAATAGAATCAATACTCCGATATGGTTCAGCAAAAACTTTCCTTCAGAGCCGCTAGACGGTGAATTGTGGATTGGCCGAGAGAGATTTGAAATGGTTTCTGGCGCGGTGAGACGGTTAAACCCTCAAGAAGAGCTATGGAAACAGATTAAATTTATGGTATTTGATGTTCCGTCACACAAAGGAATCTTTGAACAAAGGTATCAATATGCCAAAGATAACTTTTCAGATATTTCACCTTACTTGAAAGTCGTTGAGCAGTTTCGAATTAATGATAATGCGGCTTTGATGAAAGAGTTAAACAAACGAGTCCGGGATGGCGCTGAAGGTTTAATGTTACATAAAGCCAGTAGCTTGTACCGAGACGGTCGTAATCCTGATCTGCTGAAGTTGAAACAATATCAAGATGCTGAAGCGAAAGTTATCGCACATATTGAGGGTAAAGGGCGTTTCAAAGGAATGTTGGGCAGTCTGCTGGTCGAAATGCCGGATGGAAAACGCTTTAAAATTGGTTCAGGATTTAGTTCAGAGGAACGAAAAAATCCACCAAAGATCGGCAGCGTCATTACCTATAAATATTTTGGATTAACGGTTAATAAAAAACCTAGGTTTGCCAGCTTTCTTCGAGTAAGATTTCAAGAAAATTCAACAGTGCAGGCAACCGATGATGATGACAACGCCTATTGAATCAATCCTTTTTGTATGTACGGGCAATATTTGCCGTTCTCCCGCCGCTGAAGCCGTGTTCAGAAAAGCGCTATCCGACGCCGGTCTCAATATAAAATTAGACAGTGCGGGAACCATCGGCTATCACCAAGGTAATTTACCGGATATCAGAGCCAGAGCCGCCGGAGAAAAACGTGGTTATAGTTTTGAGGGCATTACCGCAAGGCAGGTGACTGCTGAGGACTTTGAAAAGTACGATCTTATCCTTGCCGCCGACGTTAATAATTTGAACGATTTAACCTTGCATTGCCCATTACGGCATAGACATAAATTAAAGTTAATTCTTTCATACTCGAATTCATCTCAGCAAGAAGTGCCTGATCCGTATTACGGTGACTCAGATAACTTTGAGCAGGTACTGGATTTACTTGAGGATAGCGCACACCATTTTCTCATTGATTTACAACAAGCATAAGTTTTTATTATCAAAGAACCAATGTCCTGCATCGTTAGTCACGGCTTATAAATTAACGATGTTTAACTTCAACTTTACTTCAATAAGCGTAACATCGTATTCATGTCATTATTTTTTGAGTGTTGTGAGGGTGTTGTGTTAGAAAAATATGCGGGTACTTCTTTTAAACAATTTTGCCGCAATGCGAATTATGATGAAAAAAATCAAAATATAACAGCGGCGCGTGAAATGAACACTATCTCCCGGCAAGTTTTTATAGAAGGTGATCCTGCTTATCAGATTTATCAATTTCGTGAGCAACACTTTGAGTCCTGCTATAAAGCAAACCTTAATGAGATATTACGCTCCTGTGATCAACTTTTTACTGTCAAACAAGTATCAGAGTTAGAAGCCGAACTAAAAAAACTAGATGAAAAGTTAAACGCTATCAGCCATCTTCCGCGGTCTGTCAAAGAATATCTCAATAACATGCTTCGGGCTTGTGTTTCAGAATCTTTACTGGAAACAAAAAAAGTATTGTTCTTGAAATTCAATGCGTTGATTTGTCTTCTGAAGTCTCACAATCAGCGCTATTGAAAAGCAGAGTATTGATGTCAGGGCTGACTGAGCAGTACAACTCGGTTGTTGCCCGATTATCAGAAGAATTGATGATTGACTGCTGTAATGAGGGGGAAATTAAAAGCGAGTTAAAACAAACAGTGCCGTATTATTCCGAAGCAGAATTAGCTGATAAAGTTAAAGCTTATTTAATGATTCCATGCAATCCCAAAGATCAAGAGATTGAAGGTGAGTTTGCCCAATTTCTTAAGGTCATGATCCCATTCCCGAGAATTCTTTTTCAGTTTGCTTATCAAGTAGCGCGGTCTTTTCCGGCTGATGATACGCAAAGTGATCAAGAGACATTTAAAAAACTTCAGTTATTGACCGCAAATCAGCTGTCAAGAAATTCCGAACGAATAAAATCAGTAGGCAAACTTTACTTTCATATACTGAAAACAATGGTTCCGGAGGGTTATGAATTGAAAAGATTTCTGCCTAAGCAGCATTGTCATGACAATAAAAGCATTGTTAATCCTATTATAGAAATGCCATGGGAATTTGTGATGATAGATGATTTTTGTTTCTTAGAATCAGAAAAAAACCTCTATCTTTTCAATTCAACATTGCACTCATATTATTATGAGTATGGTTCTCAAGCTATTGCAGAATTAGGTTTTGAACAATACTCAATGATTACTCATCAACTGATAGATGAGGGTGGTTCAATAGGCTATTTTAATGGTTTTACAAGCTGGCGTTATCCGACGCGTGTAATGGAAAAGTATTTATCACCTGTTCACATCAAGATTTTTAAGTCACACATTACTCGCCTGGCACATAACAAAATTAATACAATCGATATTTCAAATTATCCCGCGAATTGGCTGCAGGCAGCTTCAGAATATAAAAAATCCTTAATGGAAAGGGCTTTTCCCTTATGGTGCTGAGTTCCTTAAATAGATTTTGCTTTCCTGTCAACACCTGATTTCTCATTTAGTGTACTGGCAGACAGTTTCTTGTATCCCTGAATCCTCCATTTTCATAAGATGATCCGGATCAAGGTTTTTGAACCTTAAATCATGCCTAATACGCCTCATCCTAATACACATTATATAGTGCTTAAGATTATCTTAAGCGCCATATATTGTATTTTGAACATCATATATTTAATCGGAGAATCATATGCCAGTAGTGGTGAAACGCGATGGTATAAAAACACAATTTGATGCGAAAAGGATTTATAACGCAGTTAAATGTGCCGCCGAAGCCGCTGATATCGATGATTCCAATTACGCTTTAAGCGTGTCCGAGTCCGTATCTCAATTAGTCGCTAACCAGTCTGAAGTTGCGATTCAGCAGTTACAAGACGCTGTTGAAAACGAATTAATGGCAGGGCCATATAAGTCGGTCGCTCGCCACTACATTGAATATCGTCACGACAGAGATGTTGCCAGGGAAGCCTCGAGTACACTAAATGTAGAAATTCGGGGCTTAATTGAGCAAAGCAATGCGGCGCTGCTCAACGAAAACGCCAATAAAGACGCGAAAGTGATTCCGACACAGCGTGATCTTTTAGCGGGGATCGTCGCTAAGCATTACGCTAAAACCCATATGCTGCCGAAGTCTGTGGTAAAAGCGCATGAAGCGGGTGAGCTGCATTATCATGATTTAGATTACGCGCCTTTCTTCCCGATGTTTAACTGCATGCTGATCGATCTCGAAGGCATGATGACCCGTGGTTTCAAAATGGGAAATGCCGAAATTGAAACGCCGAAATCGATTTCTACCGCAACAGCGGTTAGCGCTCAAATCATCGCTCAAGTTGCCAGCCATATCTATGGCGGCACTACGATTAACCGAATTGATGAAGTCTTAGCGCCGTTTGTGACAAAGAGCTATGACAAGCATTTAGCCGCGGCTAAAGAGTGGCAGGTTTCTGATGTTGAGGCATACGCAAAAGCACAAACCGAAAAAGAATGTCATGATGCGTTTCAGTCTCTTGAATACGAAGTCAATACCCTTCATACCGCCAACGGACAAACTCCTTTTGTTACTTTTGGTTTCGGCTTAGGCGTGAGCTGGGAATCAAGATTAATCCAGCAATCCATTCTGAAAGTGCGAATTGCGGGACTGGGAAAAAACCGTAAAACAGCGGTATTTCCAAAGCTGGTTTTTGCAATTAAAAACGGTGTGAATCATAAGTCTGCTGACGCAAATTATGACATCAAGCAACTTGCCTTAAAGTGTGCCAGCCAGCGCATGTATCCTGACATTCTTAATTATGACAAAGTGGTTGAGGTAACAGGATCATTTAAAACGCCGATGGGCTGCCGCAGCTTTTTAAGTGCTTATGAGCAAGATGGTCAGTTGCAACACGAAGGCCGAAATAATCTGGGGGTAGTGAGCTTAAATTTACCTCGAATCGCACTTGAAGCTGACAAAGATGAAGCCGGGTTTTATCGTCTGCTGGATGAACGTCTGGCCGTTGCGCGTTTAGCCTTAGATACCCGCGTTGACCGTTTAAAAGGCGTTAAGGCGAAAGTCGCGCCAATTTTATATATGGAAGGCGCTTGCGGCGTTCGTTTGGATGCTGAAGATGATATTTCTGAAATTTTCAAAAACGGCCGCGCTTCAATTTCACTCGGCTATATCGGTATTCATGAAACCATTAATGCGCTTTATGGTACTGAGCAACACGTTTATGACAACGATGAGCTGCGACAAAAAGCGATAGCGATTGTTGAATATTTAAAAGCCGCTGTAGATCAATGGAAGCAAGAAACCGGCTACGGCTTCAGCTTATACAGCACCCCGAGTGAGAATTTGTGCAGCCGTTTCCATCATCTTGATGTGAAACAATTTGGCATTGTCGAAGGCGTAACGGATAAAGGCTACTACACCAACAGCTTCCATCTGGACGTTGAGAAGAAAGTAAATCCGTACGACAAGATTGATTTCGAGCAGCCTTATCCGTCAATCGCAAACGGGGGTTTTATTTGCTACGGCGAATATCCGAATATGCGGCATAACATCGAAGCGTTAGAAAATGTCTGGGATTACAGTTACAGCAGAGTGCCGTATTACGGAACCAATACGCCGATTGATGAGTGTTATGAATGCGGCTATTCAGGCGAGTTTGACTGTACCAGTAAAGGCTTTACCTGCCCGAAATGCGCAAACCATGATCCGAGCCGGGTTTCGGTTACTCGTCGTGTGTGCGGATATTTAGGCAGTCCGGACGCGAGACCGTTTAACTTTGGCAAACAAGCAGAAGTCAAACGTCGGGTTAAACATCTATGAACTACAGTGCATACTATTCTGTAGATGTGATCAACGGGCCGGGAACAAGAGCGACACTGTTTGTGTCCGGCTGCATTCATCAATGCCGTGGCTGTTATAACCAGTCGACCTGGAGCCCTGATTCCGGCTTTCCATTTGATAAAGTCATGGAGCAGAAAATCATTGATGATCTCAAAGATGAGCGCATTAAAAGACGAGGCTTAAGTCTGAGTGGCGGCGACCCTCTTTTACCGTCAAATTTGCCGGCGATTTTGGCATTGGTAAAAAGAATCAAAAGCGAATGTTCAGAAAAAGACATCTGGTTATGGACGGGCTATACCATCAATAACTTAACGCCTGAGCAACAAGAAGTGGTAAACATGCTCGATGTGATAGTTGACGGAAAATTTGAAAAAGAATCGGCCGATCCTAGCCTGCGATTCCGCGGCAGCAGAAATCAAATCATTCATAAGTACCTAACTAAAAGTTATCTCATATTTTGAGTGATAATCATCCAAAATGGTTTCGATTGCTTTTTTGAGTTTCGAGTAGGTTTCGTAAGCACTAATGGATAACCACTCGTATTTGATTTTTCGCCATAGAATTTCTATTGCATTAAGTTCGGGTGAATACGACGGCAAATATCTAATCTCTAAGTTGTATTGCTCTGCCCATAACCAAGCATGGTTTATAAATTTTTCCGATGTGTGAGTTGGAGCATTATCAACATAGACAATGGTCTGCTTATTAACTGAAAGCTCTTTTTCAAACTTTTCAAAAGCTTCAATGACGATGCCTGTATTCACTGTACATTCAACTTCGTGATAAACAACCTTACCTTGTCTACTCAAGAAACCGAGCACGTTGAATTTCTTACTGTTTTTATATGCAGTGCATTCAATAGAAACACCTTTTTCACTCCAACCATACGGTAAGTTAGATTTCTGAGAAAAACCAGACTCATCAAAATAATAAGTAGTCGACTAAAAGTTTTTTAAATCACAAAACTTCTAACCCACATTTCTCATGGGGATTTAAGTATCCCCTATATTTTCAACTATTAACAAAAAAGAAACATAGTTCTTGTAGTGCTGCCATACGGTTTACCAAATTTCAGGTATGCCAATAGGCTTCTGTCGTGAAGCTAGACTTTTCCTGTCTTAACATTACGCAATGTTGTAAATACGACTCACCTCACTACCAAACAGGGTTAAAATTTTTCTCTTTTCTGGAGTAATACCCGATATCGCTGAACCTTGCCCTTTAATCGTAACGACATGAACAGTGCTCATTACTTGAAATATCCACCTCAATGTTGGTGTGAAAGTCGGTTTATTCGTCTGACTAAGGATCGTTTCATTATTTCTTTTCAGTGATTCTCTAAATTGATATTGCCCTGGGTTGTAGACCATTAAGCTGAAGGTCATTATCATCATTAGGGCATTGATGCGCTCTGGTCTTTTTAAAAATAGGTTGTCTAAGTGGAAGGCTGGGTCTTTGATAAGACGAAAGCCTCGCTCAACACCTTGTTGACTCTTGTAGCTATCAAGTACGGCTTTAGGAGACATATCAAAATGATTGGTCGCCAAAACAAATCGACCCACTCGATTTCGGTAGGGGCGCTGCCTGTCCTCTGAAGGTGTGAATGCTGTTTCTATTTGATAGTGAGAAAACTCTTGTTTAGCACCTTTTTTCGGGCGTCCTTTACTCGGGTATTTTTTTATCTCAACTAGCTGGTAACTCACATCGTGGTATTTTACTGTTTTTGCAAATTGTTCAAAGGCTTGCTCTGCATCGGCACGACAAAATAATTCTTTTTTTGCGAGCTTGTTAGCCTCACGTTCAATACGGTCTTTTTCTTCTTGTATTTGGCTTTCTAGTGTTTTTAACTGCTTTTTTGCCGCTTGTTTTGAGTACACCATCAAGTTGCATTGCGTTAACCCTCGCTCGGTATGCCCAAACCATGCACCTTGGTTGTCATCATCTAATTCAATCCAAGAAAATTGGCTTTCATCCGCTTCTCTTAGCTGCTTTATCAAAGTGATGTGGTTGGGGATGCGAGTGATCCAATGATAAAACGCATTTTTGAGTTCATCATTGACATACAGAGCCGAGTCAGCGACAACTGTCGTATCTGGCGCTTGTTTCAACTGCTCTCTAAAAGCCTTAATGCACGCTAATGTGTTATGAAAATTAGTCTTATCTTGGCTGTTGCCATCTAACGGCTCAAACCATACCGGCATTTGTGCAGAGCCACTGACGGTCAGTGACATCATCATTTGTTTTAAATCTGGGCGATGATCTTTTGAGTAACCATACATAGGCAAAGCAGGTAAGTCATCTTGATTTTTATAGTCAATGTCATACTCACCATGTAAAGAAAAACTGGTGGTATCGAGGTGTAGCACTTGCCTTTCTTCTTGTCCAAAAAAATCGAGATACACCTCATTGGCGATTTCAGCAAATAGTTGCATCACTCCATATTCGTAGCACTTATCTAAAGTTCGTCCTAAAGCATCATCATTGAGATGTTCAGCTTTTACGCCTTTACCTAAGTATCTAGTCAAATGCTTTTTTCTCAAGAAGTCACTCATAATAAGCGTTTCAGCAAGAAAAATATTCGATTACATTTGACTGAGTACTTATTAATAGCTCGATAGGTTTTCCAGTAAAGAATTTCGGTGTGAGATAAATTGGATTTTGCGTAAAACCTAACCCATTTAAAATAATGGCTTTTATGCGTTGACCGTGGCTCACATGGGACTGTTGCTGATTAAGAATAGGAAGTCGAGCATCAATGCGCTCAACCAGTTTGAGTTTATCAACCAGTCCGGCGGCTATACCAAGATGGTCTATATTCTGAATTGTTAATTGATCTTCATCCAGCATTTCAAAGTGGGATTTTGCAGAGAATTAGGGCATTCTGCTAAAAAAATCAGAGCTTGTCTGTGATCTTTTAGCTATGTTCTTGTGATCTATTTGCCATAGTTGTTGTGATCTTTATGCCCTAATTAGCTGCAAGTAATTATTGTTAGGCATCAGGAAATTTCAGTGCGAAATGTCGGTTCTAAGAATTTTGCAGTTCTTCATAAAATTTGATTTTAGATCTTAGTATCCTAAAGACGGCTTTATCTCATTTGCGAGAGTTATCATGAAAAGAGTCGTAGCACTTTCAGAATTTGAAATTGAAACATTGAAAGAAGCCGTAGCGCATCATCCCAAACATCGCAGTCGAACCAGAGCGCACGCATTCCTGTTAAGTAATAAGGGATCTCGCAGTTCATAAGATACCAATTTAAATTTCAGCACTTCATTTGTGACCTTACGACACCATAGCGCAACTTTTAAAAGTTAATCTGCTGTAATACAGGCAAATTCATTAACGCAAAATTTGTCATGTCACAACACACTCAACTTGATAAGGTTTACCGGGCTTTTCAGCTCTGGCGCAATAACAAACCCAATACAAGAATTGCGACACCGGAAACTCTCCGTCAGCAAGCGATTTCACTGTTAAGCGATTATCCGGCCGCCCGAATATGTAAAACGCTATCCATCAGTGGTTCTCAATCTGCAAAATGGCGTCAGGCTGATAATTCTCAGATGAGCCGGCTGGCTTTCGTCAGGGCATCGACGGCTTAGTCGCGGTTTGTAAGCGGAAGTTATCTTCTGAGCCCCGCTCCGGCGCCGTTTTTGTGTTCATTAATCGCAGCCGCACTATGGCGCGGGCTTTGACTTATGACGGCAGCGGTTTTCGAGCAGCATGTGACGGAGCGTTTGCGCTGCAACACTTGTGGCGCCTATTTCACGGCAGACTTGCCTGATGAGGCACTCAAAGACGGTGACGAGCGGCAAAAGTACGGCTACTCGGCTCGCTCATTAATGGCGATACATAAGTATTTTGCGGGACTGCCGTTTTATCGCCAGGGCAGCATTCAAAAACTGCTCGGCGTGAAAATCACCGCCTCAACGGTGTTTGACCAGGTGGAATATGTGGCGGATGATATTTATCCGGTTTACCAAGCGTTAATCAGTTTAGCCGCTGATGCTGAACACTATCATATTGATGACACCACACATCGTATTTTAGACGCTAAACCCGTCTGCGCCGGGAAGTACTAAAAAATGCAGACGGCTCACTTACAGAGAAGCAAAAAGAAGCACTTGCAGCGCTAGAAACCAGTCACTTAAATACAGCAACAGCTTGGCGAATTAAGGAACAACTCCGTCGGATACGTCAAGCTGAAACCGCTCACGCCGCCCGTTGGAGGCTGACGTATTTCATTAATTTCGCTAAGAAACAGTTGGGTAACATAGAAATGTCAGAACCAGTCCGAAAAGCGCCTGAAACGGTTCAAAGGCATGCGGAGAGAATTTTACGGCGCTGGTCATCCACTTATACGAATGCTCGGATGGAAGGTTTAAACAATCTATTTCAAGCGGCCAGGTGTAGTTGCTTGCACTTATAAATCGGTTTGCCCGCATTTATCCGCTAATTTCCGCTCACAATAAATGATTTTATAAAAATGCGATTACTCACATTAACCGATTCTCGAAAGCACGCCGCTCACTTTAAGTGATTTTATCGAGCTATGTTGCTCACTTAAAGTGAGTCTGTATCCGATAGAACCCCGATAAACTGATACTCATTTTCAAAATGGCTGTCTCATTTTCGGACAAAAACCATTTAGATGGACTGCTCTAAATAGGCCGCGCAGCATTAGAAAAAAGCCATCATTTGATATTATCCAATCACTCACTAACTGAAGATAACCAAACTGTCATCAACCCTTGATTTGAAGTATCTGTCTCATATCGAGCAACCCGACTTTGCCTCCGGAGCACCAGCTCAAAAGCCGCGCGGTAATGAATGCCATGCCGATACCCCGTAATTAACCTAAGCATGTTAATATTTTTTTGGTCTTTTGTACTATTCAGGTGCTTCATTAAAACAGCGCCGGCCACGTCCGTGGTGATAATCTCGCTGATTTTCGGGACACCCGCTTTTCCCGTTAATGCGCTGTGATGAAAATCAATTGTCAAACAGTTCGGCTTTGATTCACCTTCTTGTATGCCAAGGGTACCGCATAAGACCTTCTTCTCCACAAGGTTGTCTAAAAGGGTAAAAGCACGAGACTGGTATTTTTCCGCTGTATCTTTTATTGAACAAAATAAGGCGACATTAGCATAAGCGCTTATCAATGCTTCCAGGGTGGTGACGTCTTGTGTCAGCTTTAACGTCTCGAACAAGGCCGCCGCGTCTTCTGCTTTTTTTATCCAGTAAAGCCCGGCATCGTGGCGGGCCGCGTTACCGTAGGCCGTAATACGAGCACTCAAGGTGGTGACGTCTTGTGTCAGCTTTAACGTCTCGAACAAGACCACCACGTCTTCTGCTTTTTTTATCCAGTAAAGCCCGGCATCGTGGCGGGCCGCGTTACCATAGGCCGTAATACGAGCATTCAAGGTGGTGACGTTTTGCGTCAGTTTTAACTTCTCGAACAAGGCCACCACGTCCTCTGCTTTTTTTATCCAGTAAAGCCCGGCATCGTGGCGGGCCGCATTACCATAGGCCGTAATAAGAGCACTCAAGGTGGTGACGTTTTGTGCCAGCTTTAACGTCTCGAATAAGGCCGCCGCGGCTTCTGCTTTTTTTATCCAGTAAAGCCCGGCATCGTGGCGGGCCGCGTTACCATAGGCCGTAATACGAGCATTCAAGGTGGTGACGTTTTGCGTCAGTTTTAACGTCTCGAACAAGGCCGCCGCGTCTTCTGCTTTTTTTATCCAGTAAAGCCCGGCGTCGTGGCGGGCCGCGTTACCATAGGCCGTAATACGAGCATTCAAGGTGGTGACGTTTTGTGTCAGCTTTAACGTACCGAACAAGGCCACCACGTCTTCTGCTTTTTTTATCCAGTAAAGCCCGGCATCATGGCGGGCCGCGTTACCATAGGCCGTAATAAGAGCACTCAAGGTGGTGACGTTTTGTGCCAGCTTTAACGTACCGAACAAGGCCACCACGTCTTCTGCTTTTTTTATCCAGTAAAGCCCGGCATCGTGGCGGGCCGCGTTACCATAGGCCGTAATACGAGCATTCAAGGTGGTGACGTTTTGTGTCAGCTTTAACGTACCGAACAAGGCCACCACGTCTTCTGCTTTTTTTATCCAGTAAAGCCCGGCATCATGGCGGGCCGCGTTACCATAGGCCGTAATAAGAGCACTCAAGGTGGTGACGTTTTGTGCCAGCTTTAACGTACCGAACAAGGCCGCCGCGTCTTCTGCTTTTTGTATCCAGTAAAGCCCGGCATCGTGGCGGGCCGCGTTACCATAGGCCGTAATAAGAGCACTCAAGGTGGTGACGTTTTGTGCCAGCTTTAACGTACCGAACAAAGCCGCCGCGTCTTCTGCTTTTTGTATCCAGTAAAGCCCGGCATCGTGGCGGGCCGCATTGCCATAGGCTGTGACGCAGGCACTTAAAATAGGAACATCAACAGGAATACCCGCATGCAACGCATATCGGATAAGGCACTCGACAATAACGGGGGAGCCATTGTCATCTGCTTTTTTTATGTTGGAGTTTAACACTTTCAGTACATTGCGGTTGCCATAATCCGAACTATGACGACTTAATATTCTCTTTATATCGTAACCGAGGAAATCCCGATATACCGCTCTTTGTTCAGAAGGCTGAAGAAATGAGCGTGTAAAGGCATTGAACTCTTCAAATGAAGTGCGTGTTGACCATTGAAAGCCGTCTCTGCTTTGCATTGAACGATGAGAATACTGTGCTCCTTGCGATTCAATACGTCTATAGCCTTGATGAAAATGTTTCGCTCGGGCAGCGCCGGCCTTTTCGGGGACGTAGCTTTCGTTAGAACGGTGTCCCAATCGGACGAGTTTTTGTTCTTTACCTTTATCTTGATAACTTTGAACGCGGCGCTCCGCTTTGCCGGTCGCACCACTCCCTGTGGAGTCAAGACGGTTTAATCCTGATGCCATCTTTTAACTGAGAGGAGAGTAAGTAGTCGCTTAAAAGTTTTTAACTCAAGAAATTTATAAAAACTTTGCGGTGTATCATAAAATAGTACTTTCAGTTCATATTTTTATTTTATTCGAGCGTTATCATGAAAAGAGTCGTACGCGTTTTTGTTAAGTAATAAAAATTCTCAATAAAACAGACAGCTGAAATCTTTGAGGTGTGCGAAATTACGGTATCAAAGCGGATTGATGCCTGGTATGAGTAAGGCGTATCAGGCATGTTTGATGACAGACGCTCCGGGCGCCCGGGAATTTATTCTCAAGATGAGGCGTTACTTTTGAAGTCATTCGCAGATGAAGAGCTCACCAACTTAAGAGCGCGCAATCATTAATAATAAATTCAGCAGATAAATCACGCAGCTTAGGCACCGTAAAAAGAACGATAAAAAAATTTTAAGGCTCTTTTAAGATTTCAGACTGCTTTGATAGACTGAGGCTACCTATTCATTTTCATAGCACTACTGAAGATGGAAGTTCTCAAAATCACAGACTTGATTAGCAATGTTAAATGTGGCTCTTCGTCGTTTAGTGTGGATTTAATGGATTTATTTCTGAGATAATAAACCCAGTTTTGCAGTCAAGAGTTGGAAGTAAATACATGGATGGAAATCAAGTTTTGATGCTCGGCCTTGGTATAGAAGCGCCTTGGAAGTTGGTTAACCAACACCTGGATATATCAGCCTCACCTAATGAACTTGTTCTCGAAATTGAAGCTGAACGAGGAAGCTTGTATCCCTGCCCGACTTGCTCAAAAGCTTGTCCGGCACATGACTTTAAATCGCTGACCTGGCGTCATCTCAATTTCTTTCAGCATCACTGTTATATCAAAGCAAACGTCCCGAGAACTCGATGTGCTGAGCATGGCGTTAAGCGTGTCAATGTCCCTTGGGCGAGAGCGGGTAGTAAATTCACGTTATTGTTCGAACAATCTGTATTGGTACTGGCTCGTGAAATGCCGGTTAAGGCATGTGCTGAATATGTTGGAATTCGTGACAAACGTATTTGGCGCATCATCAAACACTACGTCAGCAAGGCATTAGCATTGATGGACTTGTCAGCACTTAAAGCTATTGGATTCGATGAAACGGCGGCTAAACGTGGCCACAACTATGTTACTGTTTTCATTGATATGGACAAGAAAGACAAGCCTGTTGTGTTCGCTACGCCCGGAAAAGGTAAGGAAACCGTTAAGCGATTTAAGGGACGTTGCGATTTAAATTTTACCGCAATAGTATAGTTGAGTTCTTAAAATCGTTTATGTTGCTGCCAGATGTCTACTTCAATTTACATTTCTAGCGAGTCCAAACGGATAATCAAACTTGCCTCAAATAAACTTCACGGAATGGAAAAAAGAGTCTTTATGGCTGAAGTGTCTAAAACGTTCTGCTGTGGGAGTCCTAGATTAACGGAAACGGAGTTTGGCTGGGGGAGAAAAGCTGCAGAACCCGGGCTTCATGAGCTGGAAACCGGGTTTGAATGCTTTGGGCATTATGAAGGAAAGCATAGAAGTGAGGAGAATAATCCTCAGCTGGAGGTAGATATTCGGGCGTTAGTCGATCCAGAGTCACAAGCTGATCCAAAATTCAAAAATTCATTTGCTTACACTCGAATTACAGCTAAAGGTGTTCGTAAAAAGCTGATTGAGGAAAAAGGCTGGGACTGTGAAGAGTTACCAAAAGAAAGAACGATTAATGACATTTTGAATCGACTCGGTTACAAACTGAAGCGAGTTCAAAAAACCAGGCCACAAAAAAAATTCCTGAAACAGACGCCATCTTTAAAAATGTAAATAAAATTAAAAAAGAAACGGCAGGGAATAAAAAAGTTATCCGTATAAGTATAGATTGCAAAGCCAAGGTTAATTTGGATGAATTTTCTCGACACGGTCAATCCGGAGGGATTGATGCGGTGCAAGCTTTAGATCACGACATGGATGTAAAAGATAAGCTTATCCCGTTCGGAATACTGAACCTGGAAAACGACCAGCTTCATGTGTTTTATGGTAACTCAAGTAAAACCAGCGACTTCATTTGTGACGCTTTAGAGTGGTGGTGGAATTTAGTTAAAGACGAACATCCAGAGGTAGAGGAGCTGGTTATTTTTTCAGATAATGGCCCAGAAAATAGTGGATGCCGGACTCAGTATCTTTTTAGATTAAAACAGTTTAGTGAAAGATCGAAACTGAGGATTCACAACGTTTACTACCCACCTTATCACAGCAAATATAACCCAATTGAACGGGTTTGGTCATCTTTAGAAAAGCATTGGAATGGTACATTACTGAATTCAGTGAATACTGTTCTGGAGTGGACGAAAACAATGACTTGGAAGGCTATGACTCCAGTTGTCAATTTAATTGATAAGGTTTACTCAAAAGGAGTCAAGCTAACAAAAAGTGAAAAAGAAGATGTCGAAGATAAAATCATCCGAAATAGTGAATTACCTAAGTGGGATCTACTTATCATGCCAGAATGGTAAATTCTTAACTGCGAGATCCCTAAGTCCTTTCTGACAGAGCATCAAGGCAAAGCAGATAATGTACTTGAAGTCGTGTGTGATATGTCAAGAGCCTTTCTGTCAGCAACAGAGGAAGAGTTCCCGGATGCTAACGTAACGGTTGATTGGTTCCATGTTGTGCAACTGTTTACTAAAGCGGTTGATGAAGTACGTAAAACGGAGAGAAAAATCCAACCGCATCCAAAGAGCCTGCGCTGGGCAGTACTAAAAAATGCAGATGGCTCATTTACTGAGAAACAAAAAGAAGCACTTGCAGAGCTAGAATCCAGCGACCTGAATACAGCAACAGCTTGGCGAATTAAGGAACAACTTAGGTGGATACGTCAAGCTGAAACCGCTCATGCTGCACGCTGGAGGCTGACGTATTTCATTAATTTTGCAAAAGAGCAGTTGGGTGATATTGAGATGTTAGAACCCGTTCGAAAAGCACTTGCAACTGTGGAAAGGCATGCAGAGAGAATTTTACAGCGCTGGTCATCCACTTATACGAATGCTCGTATGGAAGGTTTAAATAGTCTATTTCAAGCGGCTAGAGCACGAGCCAGAGGGTATCGTAATACAGGAACATTTATTACCATGATTTTTATGATTGCTAGCCCTGTATCAGATCTACTCAAATCCATATGAAACGACGAAGAGCCAAAAAAAACGCCTCGAATATATTAAATACTTTGAGGGCGTTCAAATTCTGTGT
>CBDAVB010000001.1:0-292432 GCA_965200795.1 Parashewanella sp. | reverse complement strand
GCGGCAGCTGACAAGAGATTTTGAAGCAAAAAATAAGTTACAGCAAGTGTTTTAGGTATTTTTACCTAAAAATACCTTTCAAAAAAACACCAACTGCAACCTATTGATTTTTAAATATTTGTTAAAGAGCATAAAAATAAGGGTTAAAACCTCACGTAAATCCGGTAATTACATCGCCTTTATTTAAGTTTATTTCACTCCTCATGTTGTTAGCGAATATCTAGTGCGTTCCCCGTCGCTTTCTGAGTAACGGATTAAAAATCAAAACTTCTTCGAAGTTTACAAAGACACTGGACTCCTGTCTGCATAGGAGTTACAAATCCATATATTTCAATGTATTACCAGTAAGGCTGACATTAAAACTTAGGTAAAGTGCCTCCTTTGCTTAGGCCGTAGGTACTAAACAGACCTGAAGTTTTATCAGTCAAGGCTTCATGACGGATAAAAAGTGAGAAAGTTTCATCCTTACTAAGGCTGCGTAATTTTAAATAAGGAAGATCCGGCAACTTTGGCACTACATGTTGTCGAACTTCCAGTGCTTGCTCATAACTTATTCCTTGTTTTTTTGCCGCCCGTCTTGCCGCTCGCTCTGGTGTGGCCTTTGCCTGCTGCCTAACAAAACGTTCATAACCTTTTATGTTTTCTGGCACTTCTTTTATTGAAGCTAAATGAACATAATCGGTTAACCGACTAAGCCATTTAGAAAGCGCGAGTTGGTTAAGTCTTGATTCTGTTTCAGCAAATATGCGAATTTTGTTTCCGAGACTTTTAGGTTCAACACTATATTTGGGAAAAGTGATACCGATATCAGTGACGTTTTTATCAACCTGCTGTTCAACTAACGCTAAGTGCAATTGTTGGTAAACCTTTTCCCATAAAAAATACAAGCCAATGTCATCGGCTGGCAGTAAGGTTATGTCTTGGTAAACTTTCATGGTTTACTCCTTACTTGGTGCACCAAATACTCCACCTCTAATGAGAACCGCCATCACATAATGTTGCTGCTCCAGTGCTGGTTTTTCACCTTTTAATACCCAGTTATCAAAAAGACTGTAAAAATCCATTTTCTGTTTTGGTTGACGGAAAGCCGTGCCTAAGGTAGTTACTGCGCCATAAGGTTCAACGGCAATAGGGTTAGTCACTTCATCGCTATACCATGTATCAATACAGCGAATGGCATTCCCCACTTTTTGTGAATGCATTCCAGCTTGATTTGTTGACTGAGCCAAGCGATATAAAATTTTACTTTTCTTATTCCCCGTATCTAATACTAATTCTTGCGAAGGATACACTTCCTGACCTTTGCCCAAGTACGCATCAGCTTCAATATTAATCAGGACAAATGCCTCACCTTTTAGCCCTGTTTCAATCCATGAGGCGACGTTGGAGAGCTTCTCGTCTTGCAGGTTAAAATCACGTAAGCTCATATTACGAGTATTAGAAAAGGACACTTTTTGCTCTTCGCCGTTCAATTTGCAGCTTAATGTGACTTTTACTGTTTCACTTCCAACACGGTTGCGCCATAACCACCGAGCATTAACAAGGTTAGTCGCATAACGCTTAGCTAATTCCTCAATACCGTTTTCATTCAGGTACTCAGATACGACTTCTTTTACTCTTTGTAAATAATCAAGGTTATTACATACATTAGGCGAACCATCAAAAGGCAGAACTTTACAGCTAAAGTTTACTCGTAGCGTGTCCTTATCAGCATCCAACATAGCTGAATCAACAGTTTTGTGGGTTCGCATTTTGGATTTGATTATCAATTTTTGCAGAATCAGCAGCAGAACCTTTCAAACGATTTGAAATCGTTCCTCGTACCGATTTTTCTTTAACTTCAACGATATTTACCTCCGAGCTAGTTTGTTCACTATTATATTGGCTGAACACTGCATCAGAGATGTCTAAGTTACGCTCAAAAGCTAAAACGCTTGCGGTAGATAATTTGGTCATTTTTCACTCCTTGTATTTAATCTTTATCTTGCTGAATAAGGTATAAGCCTTCATCGTTGTCGGTCATTTGCCAGAAAGCTTGCTCTAAATTTGAAATACTGTAAGGGAATACCCATTTACCAAGGCCATACAAGGCTTCAACAAACTGTGATGGATATTCAGAGGTACGACACTCTTGCATCATGCCTGCATCATATAATCGCGAGATAGCTTGAAAACCAACTGGCATTGGTACTAACCAGCCTCGACCTTGCTTAACACTTTTCGTTTGCCATTCAAGTTTGCCTTTGGAGTCGATAACGGGTTGGTGGTTCAAGGTTGATACTTCAATCAAGGCATCCAGCGCAGTTGCTTCAGGTACATTTTGCTGCATTTCATCAACAATATCAGCTAACTCACTACTCGCATCCATCAACACAAAAGCTGGCGATAGCAGAGATTTACATGTTTCTAACGCTTCTTGTGGGATAACAGAAACATCAGTAATATCAAAGACGCTACCACCTGCAACTCGATTTTGTGAAACGGTATTACGTGCCCACGCAATAAAACCACTTTGATTCTGACTATCGTTTAGCCAGTCCACATCATCTAAATCTTCACACGCTACAGGGATAACTAAGCTAACGGTTAAATCAAGTTTGCCCTCTTCAATAATCGAAGCCGTCTTACCATCTTTTTTTATCGGGTTACGGCTTTGATTAAAGGTGTAATCACTATAACTGTTTTGACGGTAGCGTCTTACATTTATGTTATGACAAGCAATTAAAGCCCCCTCAAAACTTAAGCCAACTTCGAAAGGCATCTTTCTCTGCAAAGCATGTACCATACCGAGAAAACCACTCATTGCGGGAAACCCGTAAGTTAGCGGGCTGGATACCGAATTTGCATTTTGAATATTGATGCGGTTAAGCACTAAGTAAAAATCGATTTCCTTCATTAAAAGACTCCTTGCTGCGCACGTTGGCTGGCTTTTATTGCCGATTTCATTTCTCTTAACCACTCACCGTATTCAGCATCGTCGAACTCCATCTTTTGCTCTGAAAACTTTGCTTTTAACTGTTTATTCAGCCAGTTGGCGAAATACTGCATCACCTCTTCACCCCAGTCATTTTGATCACGTTTAAGTCTAAAGTCTTCCTGCCCATCTAGCGCTGAACGTCTGGAATCAAGCCAATACTTTTGTGACATCACCAATTGATATTCTTCACTCCAACCTGCTGGATAATGGGTTTGGATATACTCCGCCTGCTGGAAAATTTGCCCTATGATTAACCCAAGCGCCTGTTTACGCTTGTCTCGAATCTCCATGACATTTTTAGATGACTCCACAACTTCAAATAAGTTTTTTAAACCAAACCAGCAGTGATAAGCCAAGTTATTGTTGAAGAAGTCTGAATCTGATTTTTTAATATGATATTCGTGCTGACGTTCATAACTCGGTGGCAGAGATTCTAAAAGGTAATTCTTACCAGTTTGCTTCGCAGTTAATATACTGACATTTTGAGAGTTTGCTCCTCCAAGCTTTGTGATTACTAAATTAACAATGGAAACATAAGATTTTTGCTCTGCTGTTTTCTTTTTACGGTTATCCCTCGCTTGCTTATTTTCCTCACTAAAACGACTGCCATTGATTTTATGGTAAACAGCGTGTGTCAGCGCTGAAGGGTACAATGGGGTCAAGCAACGATAGTTATTATCGGCAATGGCTTCATCTAAAGGCCATAAAATTTGCTTATTCCTTTCATGACTTTTGGCGGTATCTTTATCACCAGTTAAAGCACGTTTAAAAGCCATTTGATAAGACTTTGATAACTCAGGTTCTTCTGAAAATACATTTTCTAATGCTGGTGAATCAGCAAAAATAAGCTGTCGTAGTTTATAGCCTGCTACGTTGATGTTAAAAAAAGCCGCTAAAGGTAATGCCGCAGCATTGCCGTTGGCATCTAATTCAGGCTCTGACAATAACTGAGTTCCGGCAACGCCCTCTGGCAACCGTCTGTTTATTTGGAAGTTAACATTATCACCTTTAGAGTCTGGGTGAACCCCTTTAGAAATATGCGTTCCAAACTTAAGCTGTTTTGCCATTTTTGTTGCGGCATTTTCAAGCCAAATACTTTTAGAAAAACGAGTCTTTAAAGTATCAATCTCAGTCTCAATTTTTATCGCTTGCTCGATGCCTGCGTCGACTTTATCTCTCTTTTTTACCAGTGGCTCTAACTTAGCTTGCAATTGAGCTTTCAAGAACTCGTCAATCGCAGCTGTAACATCATCAGTTGTTATTTGTTGCACGATAATTCCTTCTATATGTCTGTTCTATTTATCTGATAAGGTTGTTGGCCAAAAACCAAACCACGGATGAAAACACCAATGTTTATTTTCGTCTAAACGTACCGTGGCGAAACGCTTAGCCAATAGGGTCAAATCATTTTCATTAAGTTGCTCCGATAATTGCTCAATCGCATCTTCAAATTCTGCAACCAACCAAGGCATAACCCCAAAATTACCGCTCACAAACTCTGTCAGTGTTATTTGGCTGTTTACAGAATCTTCCCCCATAGGATCAGCCCATGCTTTTTCTTGATAACGGAATCTCAAACCTGTCGAGGTGTCATCATCAAGCTGAACAATAAAATCTTCTTGAGGAATTGATGAAAATCGAAAAGGACTTAATAGCTGTAAATGAACATTAGCTTGGGTAGCTGAGTTAATTTGCCACCAAGCATTTACATAATTCAATTTTTTGTTATTGAGCAAATTAGCCATCACTTCATGCTCAAGGTCGGCTAGCTGCTTTTGAGCTCTTAATGGTTCATTTTTTTGAATTCTTGGAACAGCGTTAATATTTTTTAAAAATTCATCGGGGATAAGCTCGCTACAGCTATGAGTCTTTAATTGATGTTTAACCGATTCAAAACCTGGGCGATTAAACACACCATCATGCTGATTACCTTGTTTTAGCGCCTTTATATTTTTCTCTAAGATATAAACATTGGCTTTGTTAGCTACTTTTTCAGGCCTATGCCGCCAAACACGACCCACCAGCTGAATAATTGAACGCATAGAAGAAGGTTCGACGATCGCCCAGTCGTAATCGTGATCTCGTCCAACTTCTGCTACTGAAGTCGCCAAGACGATAAATACATGGTGCTTCGCATTACTGAATTGGGTAGCCTGTTTTATTTCTGAATGCTCAAATAATGATGAATATTTAGTGCGGTCAAGCAATCTATCTAGCTTATTTTCCAACTGGCTGCGCAACAATAGAAGCTGCCTTGCGTGGTAGCAACATAAATGGATTTGAGTACTTTCCGGCTGATTAATTCCATATAATGCCTTGGCCAAAGAATACATTGGATCTATATTTGCGACTCTGATTAATCCAATTGATGCCGTTTTCCCTAACTGTACACATTTCTCAGAATGTTGATGATGTAATTCAATAGCAGCATTAAGAATCTTTTCAGCCAAGATGGGATAATGAATCATTTGGTTTTCCGGTGGCTTAGGTAACTCACACGGCAGAATTTGCCCGATTCTTCTTGACGCAAGCGCATCAAGCTTCTTCACACGTTTATTAATAAATTTGTTATGTTGCTGCTGGAATTCATGTAAACTTTGGCAGGCTTCTAGTTTTTGGTCAAATTCATCAAACCACCCGCAGTAAATATGCTCACTCTTTTCACCTAAGTTATGCAGCCAATATCTGCGGCCTTTCTGGTAGGCTATAAATAAACCTTCGACAAGATCTGGAGTTAAAGTTGCAGATGAAAGCAGAACATTACTACCAAGCATTCCCGCCATATGAACTAATCGACTTAAAGCAGGCAAATCATTTTGATCGAAGTCATCAGGTTCATCGAGGACTAGATCACTAGTCAACAACCTTAACATCGGCGCTATATGACGCCCTCCCTTGCTGGCTTCAGTGGCTGACATAAGGTGATCTATGGTGCAAGAAACTAATGGGGCATAAAGAAGCTTTTTGGCTTTCGGATCGCGGATAATGGTTCCAAGCGTTTCTTCATCAATGGCACAGTGCTCATAATCAACCTGATCAAACACTAAATCATGCTCTGACTCACTACCTGTATCAAACATTTGGCTAGAATCGTTGTTCTCTGTCAATTCATTTTGCTGTAACTCAAATAAAGTTTTAGTTGCACTACCTCCCACTAAAACAGCAAGCGATGTTGCATCTAAATCGAGCTTTGCTCTTAATGCTTGCCCTGTTTGCATGGTTAAGACTCTTAAGCCTAAAGCAATGGTGAAGCGACAACCTTTTTCAGGATCTGCTAGCGCTGCCATAACCCTAGCATTACCAAGTGTTTTACCACAGCCAGTACTCGCTAGGTTAACAGCGAAAAAGCCTTGCTTTCTTGCTTCTTTTCTATGCTTTTTGACCAAGTTAAACGCTTTGTTTTGCCATTGAAAACGGTCAATACTGGTATGCTTAGTTAGTTCTGAAAGCGATTCTAAATATGGCATTTCTTCAGAAAACTGAGGTAACAACCTTGCGAACGCTGAAGTAAAAGATGCCACACCCAGTAAATGTTCATCCAATGATTGTTTAGCTAAGCCAGTTCTCCTGTCTGTATTTGCAATTAACTTCGAAGCTAGTTTTTTATCACCTGAAACTCTTTTTTTATCATCTATATCTAGGCTGGAGTAATTATGATCTCCAACCATCAAACACAAGCGAGAAAGCTGCATTAATAAAGGGTTATTATCTTTAGGTAACTGAAATAACGCAGGATGTCTTAAAGCTTTCGACGACCACCGCTTGATCGCTTTTAACCATTGAGCACTACTGGTAACTTGTACCGTAAATTGCCAGAAATTAAAAACGTCAGTTCTTTCTTCACAAGCTTTTTCGTTTCTTACCCAATGCTTATACGGCTGCAAATTTTTATAGAACCGCTGTAAATCAGGTTGTAAAAACCTTGTGTGCTCCCTTAACCCTTCTCGGGATTTGTAAAAATCCTTTTCTTCAAAAGGTAACCTGTGGTGTGTCACAATCAGCCAAGCAACCAGCCGAGCTAGAGGTGGGAAGTGTTCAAAACCACCTTTTTTTCCCTCGTAATCATTTTGAATCTCAATAATCCAATCTGGATATTCTTTTTGATAAACATCAAAATTTACAAGTCGTTGTAGCCATTCTTTATCATCGGAGCAACCTGAAATCATCGCTTCAAATAACCTTAATGATATCCACTCATGTCTATAAGGATCTGCTTGTAGTTTATTGGTAGCCTTTAACTTTTTTTGAAAGCCAATTGTCGCTTTACCAAGGTCGTGCAGTAATGCAGCTAAAGTAGAAAGTATTTGAATAGAAGTAGCTAGAGTCCAACCAGTTTCCCACTCATTGCCAAGCAAGACTCTTTTTGTGGTATTCACCGGAACTCTGCCTGATGCGCCAAAAGCATTTCTTCTTCCGACTACCCAAACCAACTCACTACGAGATCTTGAGCGTATCCAGTGACAACTCACCGCCGTATTTTTACTGGCGGTTTTACGCAGTAATTTACGAACCGCTTGCAAACCTTCCTGAGTAATGACCGTCTGCCATGTGTTGTCGCCGATGCGGTCGGCAAAGGCGTCTAGTACCCGGCGTGTTTTCTTGCGGGCGTTTTTAGTGCACTGGGAAACAAAGGTGACCATCATCGGCTTATTGCTCCCGGTGCTCGTTAAGGGCTAAGGCTTTAATCTGATCAAACATAAAATCTAACGCTTTGTGATCGGTAAAAGCTTGCAGGCACTGCTGGCGAAATTCCTGCTCGGTCGCTCCCTCTTTAGCGCAGATAAACGCCCACGGCAGAACTAAGGCGTCTTTGATGAGATCGGCAACGTCAAAGACCAGCGCGCCACGGCGGGTTTTGCCGTGCATGACCGCAAAACCATGCGGAATGCCTAATACCCAGAGTGAGGTGGCGGCTAATCCATAGGCTAAATAATTACCGTGATTTAAAAAGGCGTTGGCGTTATCCTCAGCCTCTCTGGTACGAACAAAGTCACCGTATTTTGTTCTGGTGGCGGCGATTTTATAGAGTCTTTTGGTCAGCCTCGCTTCATTTTGTAACAGCATGCCGACATTTTCAGCGTTATTAATTTCAGCGGGAAAGCTTTTGAGTAAGGTTTCGATTTCATAATCATCAAGCTGAAAACCTTCTTGCTTCAGGCTGTTATCTTTCGACCAGACTTTTTGCAGAAACCGCAGGCGCATGTGTTGCAGTTGTTTCGCCGCTCGCAGACGCTTGTCATCGTCAAACCAAAAGCTCATCCAGCTTTGCAGGTATTGTGTCGGTCGATACTCACTTTGCGGCGTCAGCCATTCAATCTCCGTCGCCATTAAAAGGGGCGTGCCGCCACCGCCGCAAAAGCCGACCAGCACGCCCGCGGACGCTAGCATTCGCATCGCGGCCTGGGTGACTGACGTGCCCGTGCCCAATAGCAAACAGGTGGTGTTAGCGATGGGAATATTCCAATATTGATTTTCTGCTTTTGAAGAGTGAGCAGCTTCGGTGAGATACAAAACCCGGCCGTCCTTTTGCATCACCCGGCACTTTTCGAGGTAGTAGATGTTGGCGCGTTTTGAGTGCAAAATCGCCTTTAAATCAATGGTTAAGATATTTTCCATTATTGTTATTTTTAGGATTGACCGCGGCCAATCTATATCGGTTTTATTTTTTATTAACCCTGTCATTTTAAACAGGCAAAGTCAATTCACGTTTATCGGATTTTCGAATTTATGTATTAATCAGCCAAGGCTTTAAGCAACTGACTATAAGTTTTTCGATATTTTTGGCCTTCAGGTCAAGTGCTCCGCAAGGCGCTTCTGCGAAGTAATACCGGCAGTATTTCAGGCAAGAGTAACGCCGTAGAGTGCTTAATCTGAACACCAAAATTCTGAAGAAACTTATCGCCAGTTATAATAACAAAACGGTAATCACACCTTCATTCTGTCTGTCGACTTCATATTCGGCAACCTTTTTGTGTCTCTCAAGTGTTTTCCCTATCGCGGTGCGGTAGCTGGTCCCGTGTCTGTGTCCTGTAATTAATGTTAACCTGTTAATTTTACCTCCCTTTGTTATGTCATCTAAATGCTTCAATAAAATAGCGACAGCAACATCGGCAGTAATAATTTCATCTACGTTCACATTACCATTTTTTCCTGTTAATACAGAATGATGAAAATCAACAGTCATACAATTAAGTTTCGCGTTAAATTCTGTCTTTCCGAGCTTATGACTCAGAGCGCCTTGTTTTACAAGATCGTCTAAAAGTGAAAAAGCACTAGCTAAATATTCTGTATCTTTGTTTTTTCTTATTGAACCAAATGATGCCGCACTAATATAGGCCGTTATTCGCGCGCTTAAGGCGGTGACGTTCTGTATCAGCCCTCGCTCACGCAATAATGCCTCCACCTCTTCAACTTTCTTCATCCACTTATCTTCAGAGTCGTGACGAGCCGCGTTACCGTAGGCCGTTATGAGCGCGCTCAAGATGATGACGTCCTGTGTCAGCCCTCGTTTACGTAATGACGCCTCCATCTCTTCAACTTTCTTTATCCACTTACCTTCAGTATCGTGACGGGCCGCGTTACCGTAGGCCGTTATGAGTACGCTTAAGGTGATGACGTCTTTTATTTGCCTTTGTTCACGCAATAATGCCTCCATCTCTACAATTTTGTTTATCCATACACCTTCAGTGTCGTGACAAACCGCGTTACCGTAGGCCGTTATGAGCGAACTCAAGATCATGACGTTCTGTATTAGCCCGCGCTCACTTAATAATGACTTCATCTCTTCAACTTTCTTTATCCACACGCCTTTATTGTCGCGACGAACCGCGTTACCGTAGGCCGTTATGAGTACGCTCAGGATGATGGCGTCCTGTAGTATTTGCCCTCGTTCACGCAATAATGCCTCCATCTGTTCAACTTTCTTTATCCACTTACCCTTAATATCGTGACGAGCCGCGTTACCGTAGGCCGTTATGAGTGCGCTCAAGGTGATGACGCCCTGTATTTCCCCCCGTTCGCGCAATAATGCCTCCATCTGTTCAACTTTCTTTACCCATTTACCTTCAACGTCCTGACGAGCCCCATTACCGTAGGCCGTTATGAGTACGCTCAAGATCATAACGCCGTGTATTAGATCCCGTTCACGCAATAATGCTTCCACCTCTTCAACTTTCTTTATCCACTTACCTTCAATGTCGTAACGGGCCGCGTTACCGTAGGCCGTTATGACAGCGCTTAAGGTGACGACGTCAAGTATTTGCCCTCGTTCACGCAATGCCTCCATTTCTTCAACTTTCTTTACCCATACCCCTTCAGTGTCTTGGCAAACCGCATTACCGTAGGCCGTTATAAGTGCCCTTAAGATGATGACGTTCTGTATTAGCCCTCGTTCACGTAATAGTGCCTCCAGTGCTTCGACTTTCTTTATCCACTTATCCTCAGTGCCGTGACGGGCCGCGTTTCCGTAGGCGGTTATGAGTGCCTTCAAGATGATAACGTTCTGTATCAGCCTTCGCTTACGCAATAATACCTCCATCTGTTCAACTTTCTTTATCCACTTATCATCAGTGCCGTGACGGGCCGCGTTTCCGTAGGCGGTTATGAGCGCGCTAAAGGTGGCGACGTTCTGTTTTAGCTGCGGCTCAGTAAGCAATGCCTCAATCTCCTCAACTTTCTTTATCCACTTACCTTCAGTATCGTGACGGGCCGCGTTACCGTAGGCCGTTATGAGTGCCCTCAGGATAATAATGTCATGTATTAACCCTTGTTCACGCAATAATGCCTCCATCTTTTCAACTTTCTTTATCCACTTACCCTCAATATCGTGACGAGCCGCGTTACCGTAGGCCGTTATAAGTACGTTAAAGCTAATGACGTCCTGTATTAGCCCTTGTTCACGCAATAATACCTCCATCTCTTCAACTTTCTTTATCCACTTACCTTCATTGTCCTGGCAGGCCGCGTTACCGTAAGCCGTGATGAGAGCGCTTAAGCTGGCGACGTTATGTTTCAGCTTTAGTTTATTAAATAATACCTCCATCTCTTCAAGTTTCTTTACCCATTTATCTTTAGTGTCGTAACGGGTCGCATTACCGTAAGCCGTTACGAGCGCGCTCAAGGTGATGACGTTCTTTATCAGCCCTTTTTCACGCAATATTGCCTCTAACTCTTCAACTTTTTTTATCCACTTACCCTCAGTGTCGTGACGGGCCGCGTTACCGTAAGCCTTTATGAGCGCGGTCAGGAAGATGACGTCCTCCTTTAACCCTCGTTCAAACAATGACACCTCCAACTTTTCAACTTTTTTTATCCACTTACATTCGGTGTCGCAGCGGGCCGCATTACCGTAGGCCGTTATGAGGGCGCTAAAGGTGGTGATGTCATGTTTCAGCTTTAGTTCAGCAAATAATGCCTCCACCTCTTCAACTTTCTTTATCCACTTACCCTCAGTGTCGAAACGGGCCGCGTTACCGTAGGCCGTTATGCACGCGTTCAGATGAATCTCAGTTATTGGAATTTTTTTATGCAGGGCGTAGCAAATAAGACAACCGGCAACAACGGGCAAACCGTTATTGCCGGATTTGTTAATATTCGAAGTTAATACCCTAAGGACATTGTCATCACTAAGATTAGATTCAAAACGGTCTATAATTTGTTTAATATCGTAATTCAGAAATAAATAATATACTTTTCTTTGCTCAGAATGTTCGAGAAATGATTTTGTGAATATTTCGAAATCTTCGTAAGATGTGTTCGTTTTTCTTCGCCGTTGCTGATATTTTATGCCCTCCGACTCATGATAACAGGGTAAAGGTTTTGACACTTTAACACTTTTATAGTCAGCAAGCCTCTGAGTTTGATTGTGAAAAGCTCTGGTCAAATTATTTTCTGAAACCCTTACTTTATACGTTTTTCCGGAACGAGCTCCAGAGTAAATATCTTTTTTCAGGGGGGAATAATCAGTAGGTTGGCCAGTTTTATTTTTACAAACTTGATTTGCTGAACTAATCCGGGGTGGTCTAAATACCATTTGCAAACCTGAGATTAGGTGTAAGTAGTCGACTTAAAAGTTTTTAACTCACAAAATTCTCAAAAACCTTGCGGCAGCTCATAAAATTTCACTTTAGATCATAGTGCCTTTAAGTTCTTTTGTATTATGACCGAGCGTTATCATGAAAAGAGAAGAAACTTATCGTCATCTACTGACAAGGCGGAGAAAGCGAGGTGTAGTCATTACCGATATATAAAACTGTCGTACTTCGTTTCTGCATAAGCTTTCGACAACGCCGTAACTCTTTATTGAAAGAACGCAAAAATAAACACAGCCCAAAGGATTACGCTCAACAAATCGGGAAGCTATTTCGGGACAGTTTCTAAATTACGCCGCGGGCGGAGGACAAATTAAATTTCATTCATCTTGATTGAATGTAACGATAATACCTCTGATAATAAATTAATAAGTGCCCAACTATAAGTTTTTTCACTTTTCTGACGCCTCTTAAGCATTCTACGGCGTTACTCTTGACACCGGAAGAATACTTGACGCCAAGGTACATCAAAAAATGAAAGCTAACGCTTCAACAACAGTTCACGCCGGCTCAGGCTTTTCAGAGACGGTTTCGCCGGAAAAAAACAGTAAAATTTTTTCCGTGTTAAATAAGTACCAAGTTCAATTCAGAGGGGACACAATCAGATTCAGACAAAACGCATTATTTTGGTCTAATCAGTGGCTGACAAATTTCTTCACCGCTCAGTTTCCCGAAACGGAAATGCGAAGCCTGTTTACGTCTGTCCTGGTTTATGAGTCGACACCAATTAATGTGAAGATTCACAGCCTGACTTCAGCTGATTTTCCCGCAGAATACCAGATAAATACAATTGAAAAACTCAATGACAGACAACTTGTCAGTTTAATTGATAGCTTAGGTTGCCGCGAGAAAAAGCTCAATTATTTTACCGAACTGCTCTTATCTCTTTCGCAAGAGCGCCGGATTGAGCTTATTACTCTTCTGATACAAGATTACAATACGGCTCTAACGAGTGCTCACTCACGAAAATTAATATCAACACGGCTTATTGAAACATCAAAAAACAATTATGAACTTACGGGGTTGTTATTAATAAGGTTGTCAGAACTCAAATTACTTGAGTTACTCAATGATGAAAACGGTTTGTTTATAAATGAGCTATTTCCCCGCTTTTTAAAAAATGCCGATTCAGATTATGAAAAGCGAGCTTTGATGTCGATGCTCGTCTGCCGGGAAGAAATCAATGTATTCAGGCTAATTCAATACATGCCGGAAGATGCGGGCCGCCGGTTTTGTCAGATTTTCAATCAAATGCCTCCTGAGACCATAAACTCTACCGTTGAAAGTCTGATCCCCTCAACGCTTGTTAAACAAGGGTTAAACGACATTTTGACTTTTCTCCACGCTCCGTTTTCGCCCGCGATTAAACAGCGGTACCTTTTTCGGCTCGCAAATAAACAAACACAAATAGACTTTGACGCTATCCGGTTTCTGGCGCGACACCTTCCCCTGCCCGCGCTCAACCCGCTGTTCGCCCATTTAACTGAAACGCTGCAAAGTAATTTTGCAGAAGGAATTTACTTAAGGGAAGCTGTGAGTAACTTTGATCAATTTCTTGCGGTGACGGAAAAGTATCTTAATTCTCCGCTTTCTCCCCCGATAAAGAGGATGCTGATAAATAACACCAAGCCGGAGCATCTTATCGCGTTAGCCGGACAATTACCTTTAAGCTCAAAAAAGCTATTTTTATCTTTGATGAGTCATAATCAACATCTTAAAACCTTAACGGCACTATTGCCGGGCTCGCCTGAAACAGATGCCGATAAATTTACAGCTGTCCTGAACACGTTACCGCCGGGGTCGTTAAAGCTGTTATATTCTGAGCGGTCAGCCCGTTTACCTGAAATTGAGCGTTTATTATGTCATAGCCGGCTTCGCGCGGAGAATAAGCAGATCTTAGTCCGGCTTATGCCGCCGGCCGGCATAGAAACATTTATTTGCCGGGAATCATCGGTTATCACTCAGCTGGAGCCTCAAGTGATCATGCAGCTTAATCGCGGGCTCTGCCATGACCGGTGGCAAAACGTGGCGCACCGGTTAAAACCTGATCAGCTTCATTTATGGGTGGACTTTCAATGCCGCCGGCAAGTAACGTTTTGGTTACAGGCCTCTGAAACTAAAAATGAAATCGAACTTTTACTTGAATTTAATGCCGCCAGAAGTATTGATCTATTTACCCATTTAGACATAAAAGCTATCGCGGATCAGCTTCTCAGGAGATCTCCTGAAGATATCATAAAATGTATCAATAAACTCTGTGCGCACTCCTGCTGTCTGACTTTGCTTATTCAGATGACAGAAATTGACTCTGAGCGGAAATTAAATCAAGTCATTACGCAACTTGAGTTTAAACAGATTGATCAGGAAAACTGGCATAAGACCAGGTCAGAACTATTAAACTCCCTGAAGCATCTTAATCAGATCCCGCCATCCAATCCGCCGGCGGAGTTGTCACAAATCGCGTCAGGAGCCTTACCACTGGCTGAAAAAAAATACCATACAAAAAAAGCGGCAAGGATTTTATTCCGGATTCAAGAGCATAAATACAGTGACTGCGCACTGAAGTCAGTTCATGACGCCCGTCAAAAAACAATACGAACGGAAACGGAAAAGTCAGCTTCTGTATCTAAGAGCGATCCGCAGGAAAAGCCGAGAGCAATTTGTGTGTTAATCAATGAGAAAAAAAGACAGCAAGGCTTACCTTATAAATATTATTATGATGTAAGAAAGTTATCACCGACAATCCCTGAAACGTCGCGGGAACCGAGCCGAGCGGAGCAAAAGCGGATGTTCGGAAGCCATAAAAAATTAGTTATGGCCGATCACCAGTCACTCACTTTTAAGGCGAAAGTAGACTTAAAACTCGCTCGCATGCGGCAAGCTGATTATGCGATAAACAGAGGGTTACTGGCTCGTTTACAAAGCAGCGCTAAGGAGCGGAATATCAATCTTAAAAGCGTCAGCCCGGGCTTATTGGGTATCCAGCCGCACGATGGTGTCGTCGTCGCGGCCAGAGGCGGAGAGTGTTTACACAACTTACTGAGTGAAAATGACGCCAGAATGCCTCTGCGTATTTTTGAGACACCTTGCCGTGACCTTATGAACATGCATAAATTAAAGTATTTTATCGGAGATATTAAGACCGATAATTTCGTTTTCATCGAAAAAGTGACTAACGAGAACGGAGTGATACACCGGCTCGCGCAACCACAACTAAAATTTATAGATATGGATGAGTTATGTTGTACGCAACACGCGCACACCAAAGATATAACACTTTGCGGAATGATATACCCCACATCAGGAACACCCGGTTACTGCACTCTTGAACATATTTTCATAAGAAAACCAGGGAAAAAAATGACACCGGTTAACCTTAAAGCTAAGGATGAATACGCAATGCTCATGTCTGTCTTAGTGTCCGTTTCACCGCGGTTCAGAAGTAAATTTGAACAACAACGCCTTATTGTCAGAGATAAACAGAAAGAGATTACAGATGCGTATTTTCAAAACAAGGAATTAAACGACGCGCTTAAGCCTTTTCGAAAAGGGATACTGTTTCAGCTAACAAAGGATCCGGAGGGTAAAAAAACGATAGCAAATCTGACTGAAAAATTAATCAAGGCTGACTACAGAACTCAGGTAACGCGGTTTTTAACCAACCCTTTAATCGCCCCGCTTCAGCCAGACTTACATCTGCATGAAATAATAAAATGGGACGCTTTTGATTAAGCCGCCGAGAATCATCAGAGCATCGAACGCGCTATCAAAAAATCGATTGATTCAGAACCTGACAGCGTTCCTAGATTATCCCCGTTTTTCTCAAGCTTCTCGTCACAATAAACCCGGGCGGTCGCCGGCTCACCGAACTTTAATAACGTCGCCGCGATTACGGCTTTCGCCAGCATATCCACCATGACGCGTAATCTGAACTCCATATTATCTTTAATCTTGAGTTCAGTATTGATCCCCGCCAGCAGTTTATCGTAATTAACATTTTTTCCCTTAACACTATTTAACTCATTCATTAAGGTATTTAGGGCATCCGGCTCTTTAATCATAACTCTCATAATGTCGAGACACTGCACATTGCCCGCCCCCTCCCAAATGGCGTTCACGGGCGCCTCACGATAAAGGCGGGGTAAATAATTATCCTCGACATAACCCAGCCCGCCGATACATTCCATCGCCTCATAAATGAAATGCGGCGCGCGTTTACAAATCCAATATTTACCAATGGCTGTCACTATACGAGTAAAGTGCCGCTGCGCCGCTTTTTCTTGATTTTCCAGCGAATGCGCGACTCGCATTGATAAAGCCAGAGCGGCTTCTGATTCTAGGGCGAGATCGGCTAACACATTTTTCATCAGCGGATGTTCGGTTAGTTTTTTCCCGAACGCCTCACGCTGTGAGGTAAAGTTCAGCGCGTAAGACAGAGCGCTGCGCATCAAGGCTGATGAGCCGATCATACAGTCAAAGCGGGTAAGCGAAACCATATCAATAATGGTTCGGACACCGCGCCCTTCTTCGCCCACCAGCCACGCAAAGGCGCCTCTGAATTCAATTTCCGACGAGGCGTTAGAATGATTGCCCAGTTTGTTTTTAAGACGCTGAATTTGAAAATTATTTTTCACGCCGTCCGGCGTCCACCTCGGCATCAAGAAGCAGGACAAGCCGCCTTGTGCCTGCGCCAAAACCAAAAAGCCGTCTGACATAGGCGCGGAGCAGAACCACTTGTGACCCACTAAATGATAAGCTTCGCCATTTCCCCCTTCCGCTAACGGCTCGGCGAAAGTGGTATTCGCCCTGACATCTGACCCCCCCTGCTTTTCTGTCATCGCCATCCCGACGGTTACGCCTTGTTTCTCGAAATACGGTTTATCCTGTCCGTCATAGTGATCCGCTAATAACTTTGGCAGCCACTCTTGCGCTACTTTCGGGCTATGTTTTATGGCGGCAACAGCGGCGAATGTCATGGTCAACGGGCAGCCGGAGCCGGCATCGGCCTGCATGTGTAAATATTCCGCCGCCGCCCGAACCACATGAGCGCCCTGTTTATTTTCACGCCACGGGCGTGATGGCAGAGAATGGGAAATCGCATAGTCCATAAGCTGATGGTAAGCGGGATGAAACTCAACCTGATCAACCCGATTTCCGTTACGATCATGGGGATGAAATTCAGGCGGAAACCGGTTGGCTAAATCACCGAGCTCCCTGCCCTCTTTTCCGTAAAACGCGCCGTGAGCCGTTAAGCTTTCGGCGCCCCGGCTTGCGTTAAATTTTGTTAACCAATACTGTAACGGCTCATCAGCCGCAAATAAGTTTTTTGCCGGCCATAAAGGCTGATTATCAACGTCATGAGTGTTTAAAGTGCCGAGAAAGTCAGCTGAAGTTAACTTGTTCATCATTAGCCTTGAATTGAGGATTTTTAAAATACGACTGTTTATCTTATCAGCTTATTAAATATCGTTAATGTGCGCAATATTATTCAATCCTTAAGATATACTCACATTCACCGCGATGCTCGTTCAAGTATCATAAGTCTTTAAGTACTTGACTAAGTATCTGACGATAAGTTTTTTCAGAATTTTGGGGTTCAGATTTGGTGTAACACAAGGCGCGTAGCCGTAGCTATGTAACCGAAGTTGCAACGCTGTAGTGCGGTAAAGACAGGCGCCAGAAAAGTGAAACAACTTATATTCTGGATACTTATTAACAGCGATAAAATTTGATTGACCTTTAAATATGACTGAACTACTGAATAATGATACGACTTCTCAACATTCCGCCATTCAACGAGCTTTCGATACAATGGATATGGATCAGTTCTTTTCAGGAAGCAGCGTCAATGTCACTTTTAAGCTCAACGGAACACATCAAAAATATAGATTGCAGCTTCAGTCCGGTGCGATAATGATTAAAAAGTACGGCTTTTTTATGAGTAGCGATTTGCACATGAGTAACGGGCAAGTCGAACCGTCTTCCGTCGCTTGTCAGTTACTCTCGGGATTATATCAATGCCGAAAAGTCAGCCAAGAGCAATTTGTCACTTTATTGTCTTTACCTGGCGGCGTCAATCATTATGCCAGAGAAGCGCTTGATAAACTCTCTGATTCGGATGTTGACTATTTTATCTGCAAGGCGATATCAGCACGCGGTAAAGAACAAAAAGATTCTATGAGAATACTGGAGTTATTGCCCGCCCGAAAACTCATCAATAGTTTGTTCAGTAAATCCGATGAACAAATACGCGCTTTACTCACACTGAACAATTGGTCAAATACGGAATCTTATTTAACGGTTTTATGTGAGCTTTATCGTTCAGAACAGGATAAGCACATCAGATATATAAACCAATACAAACCGTTAGATTTACCAAACATCAGGCTTAACTACTTAAACTCATTAAAAAACAGTCAGGTAAGAAACTGGCTCTATTCTTATTATTCCCGTAAGAAACCGACATTTTTTAATAATGCAGCAGAGATAAAGCCTGCACTCATCGGCTGCTGGCTCAAATCAATTGATCACGACCAAAGTCAAAAATTACTTTTAGTTCTGGACGTAACCGGCGCGGTAAACATCGTTCAGGCACTTTTAAACGCCAGTGGCGAGCTGTGTGAAATCGAAAAAGATGATATGTGCATCATTCAGTCCGTTGATTCGGCTTTAACGCTACTGGCTGACCTGACAGCATCATCGTCAAGTGAATCTGAGCTTAATATAAAATGGAAAAAGATATTACAAAAATTGTCATCATATGATCGCCGTCAATTATTGACACAGGCACTGGAAAATAATTATCAGTTAGCATTGGCCGATTCTATCGACCATGAATTTATTTATAATTGGCTGCAATCGAAGTCTGCCGCGCAAAAAACCAATTTCCTATGCCACTTTATAACAGAAGACCAACCGGCGTTATTGGAAAAGTTATCAAAAAAATACGACCTCACAATTTTAGAGTGGTTTCCCGAATCATGTTTAGAAAATATATTCAAAATGATGTCCCGGGACTTAGCCGAAAATTTACTTGTTAAAATTCAACCTTCTTTTGTCTCAGAGATGTTCTCGAAACAAGAAAATAAAAACCATCTGTCATTTTTTGTACGGTTAACCCAAATACTCGCGGACAACGAGGAAAAATTGGTTTCTTTTTTAAAACACAAATGCGGACACTTAAATGAAAGAGAAACAGCAGCCTTAATTGTAAAATTTTCGCCTGTAGTGGCTCGTATATTTTCATATACGCTCACTGATGAATTTTGGGATAATATCATCACTGATTATAAGCTGTGTAATGAGAATAATATCGAGTTTTGGTGCGACATACTGCCCAAAGATTACATCGCTAAAAAAGCCTCTGGTTGGTTCTGTTCCTTTATAGCCAGCATTTTTCAAGCTGAGAGGATAGACCCGGCGGTCATCAAAGCGATACATGAAAAAATCGACGATACTCGCTTCGAGTCTATAGTACAACATTACGGCAACCGCATTGGCGCCGATGCGCTGTTGTCTTTCCCGGCTGAACGTTTAATGGTACTCAGAGACAGTCTTGATCATCATGACTGGAAAAAGATCGCCTCCCGCATTCTCCCGGATTATATTAAACCATCGGTAAACTGGGTAAACTGGACGATAAAACTTCAGGTTGACTTCTGGGTTTCACGTCATAATCCTGCAGAGACTTATCTTGTGTATAAAGCCTTGGATCAATCAAAAACTCGCCAGTTAATGTATTATCTCCCCGTTGAGTATCTTGCCGCGTTACTGACCTCAATTTGTAAGAATGAGTCATACCAGGACGCCGCGTTATTTATCCGGCAAAACGCCGCTCATTCAAAAATGCCGTCTTTACTGGTTGAATGGCGAAATACGGGGGAATCTGAATGTAAAAAAACCATAGCGCGGCTGACCCGTTTCTCTGAGTCTGAGTCTGATTCTGATTCTGAAAAACAACAAAAAGCATTTCTTGACGCGATAGCTAGCGGTTCTGCCTCTGAAATCTGTAAAAACTTATCGATGCTATCTGCTCCCGTCCCGCAATCGGCTTCAGCCAAGGCAAAGCCACTCACATACGCTTCAGCGGCAGGCATCATTAAAAGAGAATATAAAAATCACAGACAGATACTCCGTGACCGGGTCAGATCTAACGCCCGCTTAGTAACGAAAAATAATGACACAACTTATTATCACTGTAATGAATCAATCCATCCGCCGATGAGATCACCGTCAGAAGCGGTATCACGGGAGGTTCCTGAAACATCAGGCGCTCACAAAAAAGTCACCAGCTCTGACGGTAAATATATTTCTCTGTTGTCAGAAATAAAAGTCTGGGATAAAAAAACTAATAATTACGTAAAAAAACCCAAACCTGTGACCGAAAATTATACCCCCGCCCAGATAGAGCTCTTTGAGTTAATGAGAACATCAAAAATACCCGCCGAAAAGTGTGCCATTTGTCCGGGAACATTAGGTATATGGATTGCGGACGGAGAAATGATAGCGGCGGACGCGGGCACTGACTTAAGTAACCTCCTGAAAAACGGCAAACTGATTGATGACATTTCACAACTTCGTTCCTTATGTGAAACCATAGATCTGGCACATCAGCACGGTTTTTATTTTCGGGATCTGAAACCTAGTAATATCTTATATAAAGAATTTAATTATCTAATTGAAAACGGCAAAGCCAAGAAGGTCAAATTATCAACGCCTAAGTTAACAATTATTGATTTAGACGATTTATGCCGGATAAATGTCATTAAAAACGGTAATACACTATCTCATAAAGTTGTCGGAATTAAGGATAAATATTGCGGAACCAGCCGGTATATCACCCATGATCTGCTGAAAAAGCGCTTATCAGAGGGACCGGAGTGGTTGCTGGCCGCTGACAGATACAGTATGTGTTTAACCATGCTGTCAGTACTAGATAACCGGATTTATGAGGTACCCAAAGCACCCAGGGAATTCAGCCAGAATTCGAAATATTACCTAGATGATACCGAGCAGGTAGAGCTAAGGTATCCGTCGTCAGACCGAGCAGTAAATAGGCCGAAAAACATGTCCTTCACCTTGGGTCATATTAACAAACACAGTATACCTCCGGAGCATCGGCTTATAGTCGAAAAAGTTATAAAAAAATACGTGAAAACAACATATCAAAAGCAAGTTATATCATTTTTGGACAACCCTGTTAAATATTGTTTACCCGAGGATCTGACACTCGTTGAAATATTTAACTGGCAAGCTGATGAAGATTAAAAAGAGGCCGCGTGGCTGTGCGGCCTCCCGGTAATACCGGGTAATTTAAATCTTACTCAGCACTTACTTTACAGCCGTAAGCATTTTCATCTTCAGTGTTCTGATATTCGATTTTACCCGCGACCGGAGCAAATTTTGATACATCAATAACGCCTGCTTCAGCTTCTTTTTCGAAGAAATCTTTCAAAGCTTTCTCGTCAACTAATTTCAAGCTTGAGTCAACTAAAGCATCAGGGAATTCAGCACCACTGACTAAATCAGGGTAACCGTCACCGCCCGCGGCGTTATAGCTCGGAACCGTGAACGTATAGCGGTTGTCAGCCGAGAATTCCTCACCGTTGATTTGAGAAATGGTCACCTCACCCGCCGCGCAATCAACAGCCATGTTTAAGTCGATAAGCTGCGCATACGCACCGGCGCCCACTTGCTTAGTCGCGACCGTGTTAAGGTACTTAATGATATCAGAGCCTTTCATCGTCACTTTATAAACCTCGTTGCCGAAAGGCTGAACCGATAACACATCACGGTAAGTGACATCAGGGCCTTCAATCGACTCACGCACACCACCTGAGTTTAACACCGCGAAATCGGTATCTTGCGCGTCTTTTTGTGCGCTGGCGATCAAGTGACCTAAGTTTGTCTGCCGGTAGCGTACCACTTTACGATCACCTTCCAGGGCTTCTGAAATCTCGGCAATTTCTTCATCTAAAAGCTCTTGACCTTTATCTTGATAGACTTTCAGCTCATCTCTCAGCGCCAGATCCGGAGCGATAATATCGCCGACCGGAACACGGTTACCGTTAGAGTCTTTTACTTTTAAGTTAACCGGAACGAGGTTATAACCCGCTAACCGTAACTCACCGTTAAAGTATTCAAAGTCGGCGCGGCCGACATACTTGCCCCACTCATGGGCTTGCATGATGTAAGTGCCGTTTTGCTGATCCGGCGTACAGGCTTCGCCCGGTTTGTAGTCACCGTAGTTTTCCATACAAACCGGGTTTTGCGAGTGACCGCCGATAACCGCCGCCAGAGCACCGGCTTCTTGCGCGAGCGCTAATTTAACATCACCCGGAGCGTTTGAACCATGCTCACCGTCTTTGAAGTGCCCCATATGAGTAGCGGCAAAGATTAAATCCGCTTCTTCATTAGCTCTGATTTCTTCAATTACCTTTTTCATTTCATCAGCGGGATCGGTAAACGTAAGCTCACTGATGAATTGAGGGTTACCGAGAATCTCAGTATCTTTAGTGGTTAAACCAACAACGGCGATTTTTAAACCGTTAACTTCAAATACCTTGTAAGGGTCGAAATAACGAACTAATTTACCCTCTTCTTTTTTATAGATGTTTGCCGCCAGCATCGGGAAATCGGCAAGTTCACGCTGCATCTCAAGTGTTTCCAGCGGATTGTCAAACTCGTGATTACCTACTGCCATCGCGCTGTAACCGATAGCGTTCATACCAAGGAAATCCGGCTCAGCGTCTTGTAAATCAGACTCCGGCACTCCGGTATTAATGTCACCGCCGGATAACAGAATAGTTTCACCGCCGTCACGTCTTACTTCAGCGCGGATCTGGTCAATAAGTGTCTTACGAGCCGCCATACCGTACTCGCCATGTTTGTTTTCCCAGAAACGGCCGTGGTTGTCATTGGTGTGAAGAACGGTGAATTTAACGCAGGCATCGCCCGCTTCAGCGCAGGTTACCGGCGCGGGTGCCGGCGCCGGTTCTGAATTATTGTTGTTATCGCTGCCACAACCGGTTAACGCGGCCAATACGGCGGTGGCCAGCAGGCCTTTTACTAGCTTATTATTCATTTTAATCAACCCCTTGATTTTATATCACTGAATTCTTTCAGCATTTATTAAATGAATTTTTTAAGCACGGTTTCTTTTTTAAAAGAATTATTATGTTATGTGCCATTCATCGGCGCGGATCATATCAGAAGTTACAAGGGCTTTGTTATTAAAATAGGAAATAAATGTGACATAAGTTATTATTTTTAATATTTTATTTTTTATTTTTTATTTCAAATAAAAAACATTTAACTTATTTACGTCACGGATTTTATAAAATAAGAAAAAGCGCCCAGAGAGTTTCAGCTCTAAGCGCTTAAAAAAAAATAATTTATTGCCGGAATAAATTATCACAATATTGTTTTATAAAAAAAACAAGATGCAACAAGCGTTTCTGGCATCAGTTAATTGCTCAGCAACCGTTTACTCAGCCACTGACCGATTTCAGCCAGTTGCCGCGGTAACACAGAGTGAGGCATAGCAAAACTCTTCCAGACTGAGTTATAACCCGCGTCCGACAGTGCCTTATGCGCCATTTTTCCGGCGGCAACCGGAACAACGGGATCCTGCTCTCCATGATGCTGAAGCACAGGGGTATCTTTATTTGCGTCTGTGACACCTTCCGGTAAGGCGTCACCTTGCGGTAAGTAGCAAGACAACGCCATAATTCCGGCCAGCTTTTTCTGATAACGCAAACCGGTGAATAAACTCATCACACCACCTTGGCTAAAACCGGCTAACACAATTTTTTGTGCCGGAATTCCGCTGTCAATCTGATCTTGAATGATAGCTTTAACCATAATTTCAGATGCCTCAACACCTGACATGTCAGCCCTGTCAAGCAAATCCGTGCTTTTTATGTCATACCAGGCACGCATCACAAAACCGCCATTGACGGTTACCGCTTGCTCAGGAGCATGCGGGAAAATAAATCTTACATTATGATCATCAGGTAACCCGAGCATTGGTACGACCGGCGCGAAACCCGCGCCGGAATCACCAAGTCCGTGCAACCATATTACACAAGACTCAGCCGGAATATTCGGTTCAACGATAACGGCTTGTTCTGGAGTCAACGACATTTACCTACCTTATTTAATTTCTGATTTGTTACTTTTTGCTTTCTAACCAATGCGTATCCGTTACCGGCATTGCACCATTACCCGGCATTATCCCAGAAAAAGCAGTTGGCGGCGACCTTAAGGAACTGTCCTTAAATAGGCCGGAGCCAAAAGGGAAAAATTAATCCTTACGAAAAAACACCCATTGATTTGACTTATCCTGATTGTGACCGAATTAACACATTGTACGGTGTTATGCCGATATAGTGTAAAGATCTTAAACACACCGCAGTTTCCAGCCCCCGTGAAAACACGCCTTCGTTTCTCACTCAAAAGCGCGGCCTGAAGGTTCAATTTTTTATGTCTTTTCATATCGAAAAAAAATCTGACGCGCCATTTGACCCCGGCGCGGCGCAAAAAAAACACGCCGCGGGGGAAAAAACAGGCGCGGGAAAAAGCGGTCAATTTTCGTCAGAACGGGATACCAGTCCGGCATCGGTTGAAACAACTAAGAGTTGCCACCGATCTTTTTTTACTCAACCGGAAGACCGGATCAGCGCCGGGCGTCATGAGGATTACCGTCGCCCCGTAAGACCCGGCCGCCGACCTTTTTCGGCTGAAAGCGAGACAAAATCGAATCTTGCGGAGTCAGCTTCAGTGCTTTTCTCACAAAATCACTTTCGCCGCCCGGGTTACGCCTCACAAAATGCCTCTCCCTGCAATCTGAAAATAATAAGTCAGTTTAATAATAAAGAAAATCCGAAAAAAATCGGAGATGTCATCCGCGTCACCATGGCGAACATCGAGCGCTGCGATAATATGAGTGACGCATTAAGATTAATGGAAAATCTGAGTAAGATATCTTCTGAGGCAGGCAAAGTATCACAATTAGACGCAAGACTGTTTAATGCCTACATCACTAAAGCAAATGACTGCTGCCGAACGCAATCGCTGAGATCGGAGTTAGACAATACGTTAAGCATGATGAGAGAGCATAATGTAGCACCTGACGCCTGCACCTTCATCTGTATGTTAACTGCCTATAAAATAATTAAAGACATTAATTCCGCCGAACTTATGGTTTTTGATTGTAACGGGCGGCCGAGCCTGCTCAGGCAATGGCGGTTAACGGAAGAAGACGCGGGCATCCCGGTTTACAGCGCCTTGCTCGGCGTATGCGCCGCGGCCAAAAACAAGGAGGTCACCGAGCGGGTATTAGCCTTGTTTATTGAAAACACAGCCGCTAATAAAACAACGGGAGTTCGGCGTCATCCGCTACCGAATGAAATAGCCTGTGTTTGTTTGCTCACCGCATTCGAGTCATATCAGGATATCGGCAGCGCCGTGCGACTTGTTTTTGGTGATAATGAGCGACCGAGCCTGCTGGCGCGATTCGGATTAACAGCAACGACCAAAATTTATAGCGCTTTGCTCGGCGTATGCGCCGCGGCCAAAAACAGGAAAGTCACCGAGCGGGTATTAGCGTTATTTATTGAAAACGCGGCCGCTAATAAAAGAGCGGGAACTCAACTTGCTCCGGTGCCGAATGAAAGAGCCAGCGTTTGTTTACTTACCGCGTTCGCGTCATATCAGGATATTACCAGCGCCGTGCGTCTTGTGCTTGGCGGTAACGGGGAGTCGAGCCTGCTCAGGCAGTGGCAGTTAACGGCAAATATCAGAATATATAACGCCCTGCTCGGCGTATGCGCCGCGGCCCGGAACAAGGGCGTCACCGAGCGGGTATTGGAATTATTTATCACAAACGTAGCCGATAATAAAAAAAAGGGGGCTCAGCGTCATCCGCTGCCGAATGAAATAACCTGCGTTGGTTTGCTCACCGCGTTCGCCTCATATCAGGATATTAACAGCGCCGTTTGTCTTGTTCTTTTTTGTTACGGCGGGCGGCTGAGCCTGATCAGGCAATGGGGGGTAACCGCGACTGTCAAAATTTATAACGCCTTACTCGGCGTATGCGCCGCAACCCGGAACAAGGACGTCACCGAGCGGGTATTGGAATTATTTATCAGAAATGTATCCGATAATAAAAAAGACGGATCTCGGCGTCATCCGATGCCCGATGAAATAACCTGCGTTTGCCTGCTCACCGCGTTCGAGTCATATCAGGATATCGGCAGCGCCTCGCGTCTTGTTTTTAGTGGTAACGAGCGGCTGAGCCTGCTCAGGCAATGGGGGTTAACCGCGACTGTCAAAATTTATAACGCCCTGCTGGGCGTCTGCGCCGCGGCCAAAAACAAGGACGTCACCGAACGGGTATTAGCCTTGTTCATTAAAAACGTAGCCGATAATAAAAAAGAGGCAGCCCGGCGTCGTCCGGTGCCGGATGAAATAGCCTGCGTTTGCCTGCTCACCGCATTCGCCTCATATCAGGATATCGGCAGCGCCTCGCGTCTTGTTTTTAGTGATAACGGGCGGCTGAGCCTGCTCAGGCAATGGGGGGTAACCGCGACTGTCAAAATTTATAACGCCTTGCTCGGCGTCTGCGCCGCAACCCGGAGCAAGGAGGTTACCGAGCGGGTATTAGCCTTGTTTATTAAAAACTCGGCCGGTAACAAAAAAGAGAGAGCTCAGCGTCATCCGCTGCCGGATGAAATAGCCTGCATCTGCCTGCTCACCGCATTCGAGTCATATCAGGATATTGTCAGCGCCGTGCGACTTGTTTTTGGTGATAATGAGCAACCGAGCCTGCTGGCGCAATTTGGATTAACAGCAACGACCAAAATTTATAGCGCTTTGCTCGGCGTATGCGCCGCGGCCCGGAACAAGGACGTCACCGAGCGGGTATTAGCCTTGTTTATCACAAACGCGGCCGAAAACAAAAAAGAGGGAAATCGGTGTCATCCGCTGCCCGATGAAAAAACCGGCACCCGCTTGCTCACCGCATTCGCTTCATATCAGGATATCGACAGTGCCGCGCGTCTTGTTTTCGGTGATGACGGGCGGCCGAGCCTGCTTGAGCAATGGGGGGTAACCGCGGATATCACGATTTATAACGCTTTGCTCGGCGTCTGCGCCGCAACCCGGAGCAAGGAGGTTACCGAGCGGGTATTAGCCTTGTTTATTAAAAACTCGGCCGATAACAAAAAAGAGAGAGCTCAGCGTCATCCGCTGCCGAATGAAATAGTCTGCGTTTGCCTGCTCACCGCATTCGAGTCATATCAGGATATCGACAGTGCCGTGCGTCTTGTTTTCGGTGATAACGGGCGGCAGAGCCTGCTTGAGCAATGGGGATTAACAGCAACGATTAAAATTTATTGTGCTTTGCTCGGCTTATGCGCCGCGACCAAAAATAAGGACGTCACCGAGCGGGTATTAGCCTTGCTTTCTAAAAACGTAGCCGCCAATAACAGTGAGAAAGCTCAGCGTTATCCGCTGCCGGATGAAATAGTCTGCGTTTGCCTGCTCACCGCATTCGAGTCATATCAGGATATCGACAGTGCCGTGCGTCTTGTTTTCGGTGATAACGGGCGGCAGAGCCTGCTTGAGCAATGGGGATTAACAGCAACGATTAAAATTTATTGTGCTTTGCTCGGCTTATGCGCCGCGACCAAAAATAAGGACGTCACCGAGCGGGTATTAGCCTTGCTTACTAAAAACGCAGCCGCCAATAACAGGGAGAAAGCTCAGCGTTATCCGGTTCCCGATGAAAGAACTTGCACCTGTTTGCTCACCGCGTTCGCCTCATATCAGGATATCGACAGTGCCGTGCGTCTTGTTTTCGGCGATGACGGGCGGCCGAGTCTGCTTGAGCAATGGGGATTGACAGCGGATAACGAGATTTATAGCGCCTTGCTCGGCATATGCGCCGCGGCCGGAAATAAGAAGGTCACCGAGCGGGTATTAGCCTTGTTTATCAGAAACGCCGCCGCTGATAATGAAGCACAGGCACAAGCTCTTCCGGTGCCGGATGAAATAGCCTGCATCCGCTTGCTTATGGCGTTTGCTTCATATCAGGATACTGAAAGCGCTCAGCGTCTTGTTTTCGGTGACGGTCAGCGGCAAAGTTACCTCAGCCGCTGGAGGCTAACGCCGGGCAGTGACATCTACGCATACTGGGCGCTTGTTGACTCGGATAATTTTGCTCAGAGAATAGAGGAATTAACTGACAGAAACATCTGTCATCAGAGCCTTGGCCTTATACATAACACTTTGAATTTCCATTCCAACTGTATATTTAACAATGGGTTCGAGGATACTCCGAAAGGCGTGCCGTTTGAGTTCGCGAAAGCCTTGTATGAATACCATCTTAATCGAAATCAAAGCGGTAATAGCATTAACATCATAACAGGCTATAATTCAGGTGATAAGCTGAAAAGTCAGTTTATCTCGTATTTCAGGGAGAAAGGGGTAAATGTTCGCTCAAATCCGGCTAATCCAGGTATGATTCTGACCGGCACATAAATTTCCGGCCGGGAACGGAGCGCAAATGAGTTTGCGGGTATAATATAACTGACTATCCCCTCTGCTACGTCCCTGACGTCAAAACGTCGGAGGTCAATTTCATATGATGTGATCCCCAAAGCACCCTTTTGGGAATAGTTAACTTGCCCGGGTTTTCCGGGTCGATGATAACCTGAACGCCTTTGCCGTCCGCGAACTCAAGTATTTGCTCTCTGAGCTTAGTTTTGCCGTGATAGCCTGTGATCAGAGAGGTAATTGTCTTACCTTTTTCAAGGTGATAAAACCAAAGTTGCTTTGCAAATTCAAAAGGTAATCCCAGAGTAGCCTCCTCGCTGTTTTTACTGTCCTGGAAAACAGCGGAAATATGAAGATCTAATGACCCGTCTGTCAGACCGAGATGCGCCCGGTAAATATTATTTTCAATTCCCCGCTGAAGTTGCGCTTTAAAATTGCCCGGTTCCTGCATTACGAATAACGCATGCATTGCCGGTGTAATTGTGATCTTGTACTGAGCGCACATATCCATCATTTTTTTTGCAAGTTCAATTTGTTTGTTTTTGAAGCAAAATGAGAGAAAAGCCCTGCAAGTCATTTCATCGCAGGGGATACCCCACGCTATTGTGTAACGGTACGTTGGTTTTTTTGTTTTTGAATCGCTCATACCGCGGCCGGAAACCGGGGCATTAGCTTTATCAGACAGCCTGATAAGTTCGCTCCATTCTCGATTGTAATCCCTGTCACTTCTATCGGCGCTTGTGAAGGGGTTACGGATGTCAGCAGGCAGGACACGGATGACTTCAGAGTTATCGGTCACTTGAGTTATTTTGCCGAAAAATAAAATCTCAGCCGCTGAAGTGTTACCTTCCTGAGAAAAGTGTTCAAGAAGATACCTAAAGCTTGTTTGTTCCGGTTTGATATTCCACGTTAAAATAAAAAACTTTAATGCCTGAATCACCCAGTCAGGTCGTTTCAGTTTAGTATATGCTATGATAGCCTTGTCTAAGAGAACTATATCCGGAGTGACATCCCAGCGTGCTATTAACGAAACGGTTGAATTAATCGCACAGGTCTCTAACGGCGCTTCGGATGAATCTTCTGAAGCGGATTTTAACAGATTTTTTACTGTTGACGCTGACGACATTTCGGATAAAGGAGCGGAAGCTGATGACTCCTTTATCGTGTGCGTTATATCCTCGGGTGAACGTATCAATTCTGAATCATTTAACCTTGTAAAATCATACGTCTCATCTGAAAATAGCACCTGATAGGCGGCGGGATAATCACCCACGCTTGCGAAGTAACTGATAAGCTGGCCGCAGAAGTGCGCGTTAGGAGTCATTTTCTTATCTGATATCCCGGAAAGTATCTCACGGTATAATTTGTTAAACAGCAAACGATTCTGCGTTTGAGCGCATACATTAATGGCGGCGCCACGAATTTTGTTGTCAGGTCGTACTCCCCATTTGTCCATCAGGCTTTGCTCCGCGTCGGTGCCTGACAGCAGTTCAAATGCCGCGGCGGCATTTTTCAGAGCGGCGAGGCAAACAAGAAGATTAAGGCATAATATACTATTTGCGGCGATCTGCCGCTGGTCTATTTTACGGCGGATGATTTGATATATTTCTTCGAATAAGCGGCGGTTGAATGTGGCGGTACAGACTTGAATCGCGGCACTGTAAATCGGCATGTAATCTTGCTGACCCCATTGACTGATCAGACTGTTCGCGTCATCGCTTCCGACTATTAACTCTTCAGTGGCTTTGTCATCTTTAATTGTTAAGTAGTAATTAAGCAAAGAGATAACGGCTATTGCGTTAGGTCTGATTTTGTTGTCAAGCATTTGCTGATATATGCATTTAAAAAGCTGATGATTAAACGTTGCCGCGCACACATTAAAAGCGGCACCGTAAATATTCTCGCATGGTTTCACTCCCCACCGTGACATTAAGCTTTTTTCACCGCCGCGGCCTAAGACTAATTCCCGGGCGGCGATATCGTTTTTAACGGCCTCGCAGTAACTCAGGATGGTTATGCAGGTTATCGAATTCGCTTTTATATTTCCCATATTTATTTCAGAAATCATCATTGAGCACAGGCTGTCAAATAACATGTTGTCTTGCGAGTCAGCGCACAGAGAAAAACCGATATTGAAAAAGATAATGTCAATCGGTAGTTGCCAGCGCTGCATTAAACTTTTTGTTTCTTCATTGCCTAAAATTAACGTCCTGAAGGCATCAGTGTCTTTAATTTTTAAATAATATTTGGCAAGTACGCCGCCAAAACGGACGTCAAGAACGATTGTTTTATCAGTTATTTTTTCCAGTACGGCGTGATATATTTCCTGAAATAACAATTCATCACTCGTGTTAGCACAAAAAGTAACAGCCGCGGAATAAATTTTAACCGCGCCTTGAATTTTCCATTTACGCATTAAACTGCTTTTACCCTTGCGGTCGAAAAGTAATTCCCGGACAGACTGAGCGTCATTCACCGCACAGTAGTATTGAATCAGCTCAATACACAGTATTTGAGTCGGGTGGAAATCGCCGTTTTCTATCGCGTTAGATATTGCCTGAAAAAGTATGTTAAATAATTGAGTATTCTTTGTCTCCGCGCATGATTTTATCGCAACGGAATAAGCTTGTTCATTGAGCGTTACTCTCCATTGCATCAAAAGGCTCGGGGTATTTTTGTTGCCCAGCAACAGCTTTCGCGCATAATCGCAGTTAAAAGTATTTACGCATATTTTAAAAAATAAGCAACAGGCGGATATTGCTTTTTTTCCCCGCAGGGGATTAAGTCTTATTAACTCTTCAAGGGTGACGCTGAAATCCTGAATTGTGCTTTTTGACGCTAAAGAGACGCATTTATGAAGAATTGAGTGGTAGACATCGGTGCGACAGGTCATGCGGTTTTTTTCACACTCAGAGCGCATGTTAATAATAACTTGATTAAGAACCCGAATCGTACCGCAGCATTGTATCTCATTGAAAAGTAAGGCATGAGTTTGATTATACTGTGTGCCGTGAGACTCATAATCGCGATTCGGGCAGGTGAAATTTGCTGAGGAGGCCGGTTTTTGACTGTGGCGCTGAAACGCATAGTTTTTTTTGGCTTTAGTTTCTGCTTGGCGGACTGTTTGTGAGGATTGAGCCGCTTTTTCAAAGAATGTTTTAAGTTTGTTTTGCTGCTCAGTGGTCAGTGAGTGGTAAGCGGATTCTAATTTTCGTCTGTTCGGATATCGCTCAGAGTAGTAAGACGGCTTAAATTGAAGGTAGAGAACCGCTTCGTCAGAATTTTGTTTTAACTCATCGCAAATATATTTGTAATGAATATTTGAAGTTTCATCGATTGTTGAATTAGCAGAAGCCATTTTTCCGGATCCAATTAAATTTTGCTATCTCCAGTCTATAATTGAACCTGAGTCATTGTAAAATTAATTATCAGTGTCCTTTTGCCTGCTTTACCTGAATTCAGGTTATATAATGTCCCGCGGCTAAAGGAGTTACGACATTATTGTTAACAAAGGGTTTTTATGTGGTTTAATCCCTATGGATTCAGCTCACCGCACCCGGAGAAATAACCATTGAGGCTTGATATTGTTGTAGAAATGAAATAACGACCGCTTCTAAGTGAGGGATAACGTAATTAAGTAGCTGACCATAAATAAGTTTTCTGACATTTTTTTATGCCCGTCTTTACCGCAATTCAGAAGCTTCCGGAGCGCTGCGGTAGTGACTTCAAAACCTCGGAGGTCAGTTTCATATGATTAGATCCCAGAAGTACCCTTCGGGGGATAGTTAACCGGCCCGGGTTATCCGGGTCGATAATAATCTGAAAGCCATTGTCATCCGCGAACTCAAGCAGCTGCTCTCTGAGCTTAGTGCTGCCATGATAGCCTGTAATCAGAGTGGTGATTGTCTTATCTTTTTCAAGGTGTTCGAGGTGATAAAACCACAGTTGCTTCGCAAATTCAAAAGGTAATCCTGAAGAAGTCTCTTCGCTTTTTTTAATGCCCCGGAAAACAGCGGAAATATGAAAATCTAATGCCCCGTCTGTCAGACCGAGATTCGCCCGGTAAATCTTATTCTCAATTCCCCGCCGAAGCTGTGCTTTAAAATCGCCCGGTTCCTGTATCGCGAATAACGCCTGCATTGTCGGTGTAATTGTGATTTTATATTTTTCGCACATTTGCATCATTCTTTTTGCAAGCCCGACTTGTTTATTTTTAAAACAAAATGCAAGAAAAGTCCCGCAAGTTCTTTCATCGTAGGGAATGTTCCACGCTATTGTGTAACCGTGTGTCGGTTTTTTTATTGCGCAATCGCTCATTAAACCGGGGCTGTAAGCGTCAGTTGTGTTATCAAAAACCGGGGCGTAATCTTTATCAGGCAGCCGGTAAAGATTTGGATTCGCATCCCGTTCCCGGTTGTAATCTCTGTCAATTCTGCCGGCGCTTGTGACGGGTTTACGGATATCAGCGGGCAGGACAGTGATATCTCCGGGGTTATCGGTCACCCGGGTTATCTTGTCAAAAAATAAGGTCTTAGCCGCAAAGATGTCACCTTGCTGGGAAAAGTGCCCGAGGAGAAGTATAAAGCTTGCCGGCTCCGGTTTAACATTCCGCTCTAAAATCAAAACCTTTAATGCCTGAATCACCCAGTCAGGACGTCTCAGTTTAGTATAGGCTAAGATGGCTCTGTCTAAAAGAGTTGCATCCGGAGTGATGTTCCAGCGTTTTAGTAACGAATCGTTTGAATCGATAACACACGAATGCGGCGCCGCGTTAAACGGGTGTTCTGACGCGGAGTTTAACGGCTTTTTTTGTATTGGTGCTGACGACGCTTTGAAGAAAGGAGCGGGAGCTGATGACTCCTTCGCCGTATAGGGGACATCCCTGAATGAACTTGTCAGTTCAAAATCATTTGACCTTATAAAATAAGACGGGGCATCTGAAAATAGCACCTGATACGCGGCACGATAATCATTCACGTCCGCGTAGTAACACAGAAGACGGTTACATAAGTGTACGCCAGGAGTAATCTGCCCGGTTTCTATCTTGAAAAGTATCGATTTATATAACGTGTTAAACAGCGTCTGATCCTGTGTTTCAATGCATACAGTAATGGCGGCACAACAAATTTTGGTGTCAGGCGGTATGCCCCATTGGTACATCAGGCTGTCCTGCGTATCCGTGCTAATGAGAAACTCAGACGCGGCGGCGGCATCTTTCACGGCGGCGAAGTAGGCAATTAGATTAACGCATAATATATAATTTGCGGTAAACTTGCGCTGAGTTATTTTACGGCGGATGATTTGATATATTTCTTCAAATAAGCGGCGGTTAAGTGTGGCGGTACAGACTTTAATCGCGGCACTGTAAATCGGCATGCTGTCTTGCTCGCCCCACTGACTGATCAGGCTGTTTGCGTCGCCGCGCCCGAGCATTAACTCTTCGGTAGCTTTATCGTCTTTAGCCGCTAAGTAGTAATTAAGCAAAGAGACGATGCATGACTCATTAGGTCTGATTTTGTTGCTCACCGCTTTTTCAAGCATCTGATGATATATGAGTTCAAAAAGCTGATGATTTAATGTTGCCGCGCATACCTTAAAAGCGGCGCCGTAAATACACTCACTGTCTTCCGCTCGCCATTTTGACATTAAGCTTTCTTCACCGCCGCGGCCTATGACTAATGCCCGGGTGGCGATATCGTTTTTAACGTTTTCGCAGTAACCCAATATGTTCACGCAGGTTATCTCATTTGCTTCAATCCTGCCGTCATTTATTTCGGCGGTCATCAATGAGAACAGTTCATTAAATAATATTTCATCTCGCGTGTCAGCGCACAGAGAAAAGCCGATATTGAAAACATTAATGTTAGGCTTTACCCGCCATCGTTTGATCAGACTCCTGGATTTTTCATTGTCCAAAATTAATTCCCTGCAGGCATCAGTATTTTTAATTTTTAAGTAATAATGAGCCAGCGCGCCGGAGAAATAGTGGTCAGGAACGATTGCTCCTTCGGTTATTTTTTTTAGTGCCGCCTCATGCACCTCCTCAAACAAGGTTTCATTCCGTGTCTGAGTGCAAAGAGTAATAGCCGCGGAATAAATCGAGGAATCTTCTTGTACCGCCCATTTACCCATTAAACTGTTTTTACCGTCGCGGCCGAAAAGTAATTCCCGGACGGCCGTAGTGTCATTCACTGCCGAGTAGTACTGAAGCAGTTCAACGCACATTATTTGATTCGCGGTTACGGAACCGCCATGTGCTATCGCCTCAGACATTTCCTTAAAAAGCCTGTTAAATAATCGCGTATTCTTTGTGTTGGCGCATACTTTTACAGCGGTGCAATAAATTTTTTCATCGGGTGTCACTCCCCATTTTTTCATAAGGCTCGGGCTATTTTTGTCGCCGAAAAACAGCTTTCGCACATAAAAGCTGTTATGAGTTTTAGCGCATATGTTAAGAAGTAAGACGCACACGGATCCCGTTTTTGATCCTCGTATGGGATTGAGGCTTATTAACTCTTTAAGGGAGATACTGAAATCTTTATTTTCTCTTTTTGACAATAAATCCATGCATTTATGAAGAATTGAGTGGTAGACGTTCCTGGCGCAAGTCGTGGCGTTTTTTTCACATGCGCAGAAAGTGCTAATAATAACCTGATTAATCGCTTTAACCGTACCGCAGCGTTTTATCTTATCGATACTATTATTGGCATGAGTCTGATTGTACTGTGTTGCATGAGGCTCATAATCGCGATTCGGGCAGGTGAAATCTGGTAAGGGGGCCGGTTTTTGACTGTGGCGCTGAAACGCATAGTTTTTTTTGGCTTTAGTTTCTGCTTCGCGGACTGTTTGTGAGGATTGAGCCGCTTTTTCAAAGAATGCTTTAAGTTTTTGTTGCTGCTCAGTGGTCAGTGAGTGGTAAGCGGCTTCTAATTTTCGTCTGTTCGGATATCGCTCAGAGTAGTAAGACGGCTTAAATTGAAGGTAGAGAACCGCTTCGTCAAGATTTTGTTTTAACTCATCGCAAATATATTTGTAATGAATATTTGAAGTTTCATCGATTGTTGAATTAGCAGAAGCCATTTTTCCGGATCCAATTAAATTTTGCTATCTCCAGTCTATAATTGAGCCTGAGTCATTGTAAAATGAATTATCAGTGTCCTTTCGCATAAAGCGATTCAGAAATTGGAACGTCACGCTTATTGTTTCATTGACACAGTTTCAAATGCAGGAACTCATCAGCAACGGCTGACAAGTCAGAGACGTTTCATTACGTCATTCCCGCATGTCGTAAGCGGAGATCCGGAGGCTTTTTGCTCTTTTTTTACAACGGAGGATTTGTGGCGGATTTGTTAAATAGCTGACCATAAGTTTTCTGACATTTTTTGCTGCCCGTCTTTACCGCGCTGCAGCGTCGCGACTTCGGTCACATAACTATGGCTTTGGCTATGCTCCCGGCGCCGTCCCTGATTTACAATTCAAAATTTACACCTTCTCTCACATCAGGTTTAAGTAAATTAAGCAAAATACCCGCTTTGCCGGGCTCACCCTTATTATCCATGCTGTTAACCGCTTTACGCAGTACATAACCGGGTATCCGATTTAAAATACCAGTTAGCTGATGTCTGAGAGGATCATTATCAGGATTAGGCTGATAATCTTCAATTAATGTCTCTATTTGTTGCGCCATTGTATTCCGGGCTGTTTCAGTCCGATTTGATTCATCGTTAAAATAATATTTAAGATGATAATACAGAAGGCTGATGCGTTCTTTGTAAGACATATCCGAAAGCAGGTAATCTGTATATAACATAGAACAAGAAAGTTGCGGACACGTCAACAAGGCTTTCGCAGCTAGCTCAGCCGGAAAGCGCGCGCATAATTCTGCTTTAAGCTTCAATTCATTATAAGTGCTGTCCCCCCTTATGATATCCGCTTCGCTAACCGGCGGACATCCGTATTATTAACAACATGTTGTAAGTATTGATTGTCTTCCGGCAGTTCCGTTAATACCTGTACTTTGATTTTATCCGGTAAGCGATTAAAAAATTCATTTTTCATGTTATCTGAGTTAATTTTCAGCAAGGTATTCATAACAAGCGGGAGCGGAACTTTTAATAGCTGATCACCCGCTTTACGAACGAATATAAGACGCAAAATTACTTCCGTGACCAGAGTGTTATACTTTAACTCATGCAGTAATTCGACTAATTGCGGACTTGTCAATCTAGGAAAAAGCTTTGTTAAAACCTCTGTTGCGGGATAAAACGCGACAAGCGGAGCGAGTTCTTTAACGGGCAGCGTGAAAAAGCTGTCCTGCAATTTCTTGTTATCAGTGACTAATAATCTGAATAGTTGTTTCGCGCTTTTCATATTCCGCCGGCTTAGGTCAATAATCGCTTGCGCCTGTTGTTCATTACTGAGCCGCTTTAAAAATCTCACCGTGTAATCCATGTCATCAGCACTTTTAAACCTGGTAAGAATATCAGACAACCTGAGCTGATCCATCCTGTTAAGGGCGGTTTCCCAGGTATCATCAGCAATGCGTTGTTCTATTATTAACGCGGCTGATTCAGGCTTCATGGCCGCTAAGCAACTGACTTGTATGTTTTTGAAGTTCTTGTCAGGCTCTTTATCAAAAAACTTAAGTTGTTCTTTTAAAGGAATCGATGGTAACCATTCTGCCAGAACGTCTTTTTTAGCCGGGAAGAATTGCGCCTGATGCCAGCAACCGGCTATCAGCCCCGGTGAAAAGGTTATGTTATCACATTGCGATACAATAATTGACGGCGGTAAAGCAAGAAGAAATTGACTCTGCCCCCAATAATAACAATCGCTTAGTATTGTCTTAAAAGCGGCTTTTAATAAAGCCTGATCATCTGATATGAGTTCACATAACCGCGCTTGCTGCAGCGGCTCTAATTCACTGACAAGCGAGGGTGTTTCAGCCGCTTTCATTGACATGCGCTGGATGTTGCTTTTGATGTTTCGTGGCTCACGCGTAGAACAGCCGGCTTGCACCACTTTTATTTTCATTTCCCGGCTTAGTTTTTCGAAATACGCGTCAAAACTTTCAGAGGGAAGCTCAGACAAAGCCTGTGATAATTTTTCCGGTTCAATCTTATTACATATCGCGGCGAGCCGATCACACGAACCGGCGGAATGCCGCAATGTTTCACTGAGACGCAAGAAGTGAAACGCCTTATGAGAAATGATTTTAACGACTGAATCGGGATTTAATTTTAAAATGAACTGACTGAAATCATTGTCGTTCATTTTTGCCGTTAAATGGTATAAATAATCATCCGGTATGCGCTCAGCAATCTCAAGTTTTAAATCCATGTCCTTAAGATTCCCAAATGCTTCTCTTACACTTACAAAACAACAATGCCAATTCGGATGGTCTACAGAAAGAGCAGAGGGGTAAAAATCACACATTTTGAATAAGCTGTCGATTTTCCCGTTAAATCGTTCAGCAGCCACAAAGCCGACAATCTCTTCTGAACAGGATTTCAATAACTCAATGACAGCTTCATCATTTACTTCCTGAAATAGCTGTAAAACATATTCCTTATCAGCACGTTTGGCAATCTGTTTTGCTTTAGCGGGGTGTCTCTCACACGCATCAGCAAAAAAAACGCTTAACTGTGCTTTCCGCTGTTGAGTTAATTCCGGCTGACCGGTCATCAGGTCATGAAAGAGACCCTCGCAGTCATCCCGTCGCAGAATCACATCCAAATCAACATCTGAATATTGATCCCACATCAAGATCCAGTAACAAACATGGGTGGTACACGTCGCGCATAACTCATTGAGTTTATCTTGGTCATATCGGCGACAGTTGTTGCCGCTCTTTATGGTTTGTAAGAGGAATTCATTGTCCGGAGTCGTTTTCTGAGCCCTGCGCCGAACTGATTTTGGCTCAGATAAATCATCAGCCGGTTTCAGAGCATAAGGAAGTAATTCAGCCAGTTGCGTCTGCATACTAAGGCGAGACAGAATTTTGGCTAAAAGCGGAGTTGTCAGCTTCGGACATAATCTTGAGCGAACGTCCCGGCTCGAATTTACAATCAATGCCGTCAAATACTCAGGGGTATCTTCCGCTAACATCTCACACAGTTTAAGTCCATCAGATGTGTTTTCGGATATATTCGAAAACGCCTGCACAACAACCCAAAAACGGCTTTCAGATGATATATCGTGATTAGTTTTTATGAATATTATTTTTATATCATTCGCCGCTTGTTCCATAGTTTCGTTACAAAGCAGGTAAAACACTTTATCCTTGTCTAATAACGGTAATAACTTATCAAATTTACCGGGATACGTCTTACGCAACTGCTGAATTTTTTCGATGAAGTCTTCGTCGGATAAATTATTTAAAGCACCAGCCGTTTCGTTACGAAACAGATAAAACTTTTTATCCTTGTCTAATAACGGTAATAACTTATCAAATTTACCGGGACACGTCTTACGCAACTGCTGAATTTTTTCGATGAAGTCTTCGTCGGATAAATTATTTAAAGCATCAGCCGAGTCCTCGGGACTTAAACCGTCCTCACTAAAAATAAACGCTTCAAATATCTGTTTTGCCGTTTCGAACTTAGTTAGCCTGAGCTCAGGACTTCCGAAGCGCAATTCTCGCCCAGAACCTGAACTAAAAAACCCGTCAGGTTTAGGCGGTTTTATCAGCAAGCCGTCTTTGTTAATGGTTACTTCAAAGTTTTTGTCTTGTCCGTTTACACACACAATTAAATTTTTTTCTTCCTCCCCGCCTAAAAAAAATTTACGGCGAAAACAAAAGTCCTTTACTAAAGCTGCTATTTTTAATTGAACAGACATAGACACCTCTAAAAAATAAGTCATCCGCTAAATTTCTTGCTGATTTTGTCATTCCGGAGCGGACCGGAAATAAAATAACGACAGTCGTGTATGCCGGTCATCCAACAGACTCCGGCCTTCTCAGGAGTGACAAAAAACATATAGCCGGATATTTATAATATAAATTAAAGCGGTCAAAGAGCGGTTAAACCTGAAAGCTAAACAGCACTCAACACGTCTAAACTCTTTTAATTTTTTAAATTTTAAATTTTAAATTTTAAATCCACAGTGATAACAAACTTTATTTTATTATACCTGAACTCAAGTTTTATTGGGTAAACGCTAGGTTAAATTTTATTAACCAACCTCATATTTTGAGCGTTAAAACCAACAGACTTAATTATTATTGTTGAGAAAATAAAAATGATTATCCGAATCCGGACTCATAGCCATAAGCCGTCGACTAAAATTCTTGCTGATTTTGTCATTCCGTCACGGGCCGGTAATGAAATAACGACAGTCTTGTATGTCGGTAAATGAAATAACGACAGTCGTGTATGTCGGTAAATGAAATAACGACAGTCGTGTATCCCGTTAATTTCAGTCAGTTTATGAGCGCAGACATTCACCTGAAAAGTGAGTTCGCTCAGCTGCTTTGTGATTAAACATAATCCGGTTATCAGGCTTTTACGGATCTGACTGCTTTTTCAGGTTTAAAGAGCAGAGTTAAGCTCCTTAATGACTGTCGCTCTCATCCGAGGATCGAGTAAGTCAATCAAAGTACGCGCATTTTTACTGTCCGTCTTCCCGGCTTCAATCAGTATCCCGTCAGGCACCTGTTTTAAAATATCAGCCATCTCAAAAGGTTTACCATGAGACTGATAATGTAAAATTAACTGATTTAATTTGCGAACTACACTAGTCAAAATGTATTTGCCCGATTCATCATTTTTATAATATTCAAGCATGTAATAAAATACTCTAAGAGCACTAACACCATATTCAGAACAGCTCATATCAGTCAGATTATGTTCGGTTAAATCTAAAAAACAAGAAATTTCAGACATAACTAAGGCTTCTTTAGCTACTTCAAGAGGAAAGCGTTCACATAAACTTCCTATAAGTTTGAGCGCCTCTTTATTATTTATGTCCTTATAATTTTCAGAATAATATTCGTTAATATCCCTTATGATATCAGCTAATTCTTTAACACTTGTAAGACTAATAACATAATGTAAATAGCCATCATTTTCTGGCATGGCCATTAGTACTTTTGCTTTAGTCACATTAGTTAAGCAATTGAAAAACGCATCTTTTGCGGACTTTGGCATAATTGCTCGCAGAACATTTAAAATCAGTCCGGGCTCAAGTGCTGATATTCGCTCACTTGTATACCCGGTACCAGCCATTTCGAATAAGTGGTTATGCCGCTTCCAGGCCTTCACTTTAAACTTATCATCATCAAATTGATTCAGCAATGAAAGCACGGCACGTTTTTTCGCGTCGTCGTCTGCTCTGTTCGCGAGTTTATCAATAAAGCTTGATTGCCGACTTTTATCAAACAATTTAATCACTTTCGAGGACAGTTCCCAATTCAAACACTCCAGTGTGCGCAACTGAATCTCTTCCGGCTGGCTTGAGAATATCCTGATTAGACTGTTATCCGACTTGTTAATAAATAGGTTAATGATTACCTTTCTTGCCTCAGTCAGCTTTAAAGGCTCAGAATTGTCAATAAAGTCGAGCATTTTTGTCAGCCTCGCGGCCTGCTCACCATTCATGTAACACACCGCCTGCTCAAAATGAGCTATCGGTGTCGTAATATCCTTAATAATCGCACGCATAGCGTCTTCGGGTGAAGGTTTTTTTCTCAGATCCTCCAGAGCTGAAATAAGACCTGCCGCTAAGTGTTCGCCCGTGATTTTATATGATTCATAGTTTTTGGGATTTTTCAAATAGCCAAGCGTGATCTTAAACCGCGAAACAGGGCTGATAGGCGAGTCAGTATCCAGCAATAAGCGTGTTTTACCCGTTTGTATTAATGCTTCAGCGATATCAGCTTTGCCCGCTAACGCCGCACGGCACAATGCCCCGGCTCTTAAGTCACCTTCATGAGAGTTCGCAAGGGCACTTAACGCCTCTGTTAAACCGCGGGTTGTGAAATTGACGGAATGTAATACATCCGGGCTTTTTTGCCGAACCTGAAATAACAGCTCCCCTTGATCTGAACTTTTTACCTGCTTAAATAACTCGCGGGCTGACGGGCATTCACCCATTGAGATTAGCACCCCGGCGGCTAAGCCCAGAGGCAGCCTCGGGAACCACTGAGAACAATCTGTTTCGAGGCAGAGATTCACGGCAACCTGCACCGCAAACGCTTCCGGCTCCATGACACTGAGGATTTCCGCGAGTTTGTCCTCCCCTGAATGCTTACACCATCTCGCCGCCTTACCGGCTTCATTGGACAACTGATTTGTATCCGCGGTGTAATATGACGCGATTATCGGAGCGATGTCTGCCGTGCGATGACCGAAAAACAGAGTAAGATAGATTTTAATCAGTTCTGCATTGTAATTATTTGCACTACACAGCTTATTTAAGAGGCGTCTGGCGCGCAGGGCATTTTCTGCTTTAACGGCTGCGCTTTCTCCATCACGGCTTAACGCGATAACACCCCGCACCTGATCCCGGGGACTCAGCTTTTGTATACACGGCAATAAGTCAACTTCTTTAGAATCAATAGCGTTAAACCTTATGAATAATGCCTCACAATCCATTGAAGCCAGCGCATCCGCCCAATTCGCGTCCTTCAGGATCTGAGTGATAATACCGGCGGCGGATTTCACGTCCGTCTCGGCTAAACACTGAACCTGCGCGGCCTGAAATTGAGTAATCGGTCCTCCCTCAAAAAACAATAACTTTCGCGGTGCCGGAATATACGTTAAAAACCGGGCCAATACGGTTAACTTATCATCACCGCTACACGCCCGTTCCCAGCAATGCTGTATCAATGGTGCGGAATAAAGAATCTTGTCATCATGTTTTTTAAGCGCGTCTGGCGATAACGCTAAAAGCAACCGGCTTTGTTCTTGATAATTATCGGCGGAAAAAATATGTTTAATGATTTCGCCTGATAACTCATATTGCTGAGTCTCAGCTAACTTATTACAAATCCGGGGTAACAAATTAACATCTAAATGTTGCAGTAAGCCCTTGTCCTTAGCGATCACACTGAACAGGAAACGTTGAGGCGGCAAATCGTCCCATTGCGCTTCTTCAATAATCTTCAGCTGAACGAGCCGTTCCAATCGCTCAAAGCAGGCTTGCGCGAATTCTTTACGCCGCGAAGACAATGCCCGCAGCAATATTGCCGGCTCTATTTGGTTTAACAGCCGGATATTTAGCTCATCGGTCTCCGCTGTGATTAACTGACCAAGCTTATACACAAGTATATCGTCACACATCAGCTCGGCAGCCAAATCCGGCCGCGCGTATACAATAAAATCAGCGAGATCCGCAGAAGACAGCCCTGATATCAGCTCATGACGATGATCGGATGAAATGCCTTCAATGAGGCTGATTCGCATACCGACATCTTTAATGTTGTTAAAAACGACTTGTAAAGGCCCGAATGCGGTTTCTTGCTGACCGTGATGGTTATTTGTATCGTAACCGACAAGATTAAATATCTTGTCAGCGCCTCCCGGGAACCTGACCGGTACAACAGCGGCAATCACTTCCTGACTGCATACAGGCAGTAAAACTTCGCAGGCTCCGTCGTCCAGGTTTTCAAATAACTTAACGGCATATTTTTTATCAAGCTTGCTTGCGATATCCTTCGCGCGCACCGGGTTATCGCGATAGATTTGATTATAAAACTCAGGCATTGATTCTAACGCGGGATGGTTTTTCTCATGTACCAGCGCCAAAAATCGATTAAATATTTCAGCGCCGTTCTTAGCTTCAGCCAGTAAACGCTTAAACAAAAATTCTGACTCATCAGTATCTGTTACCGCCAGAATCTCAGCGGCCACCGCGGGCAGGCATCCGCCGAGAATATCGGCATACCGGTCGTAATTATACAATTCGACCGTTGTCAAAGCGGGGAGTTCTGGAGATCCCATCTGGAATGCCGGCTCTGACGCCGCCGTGTCGGGAGGGATATGAACGGCATGGGAAGAAACTAACTCATATTCCTCATGGAGTTTAACCGCCATTTTGGCAAGCTGAATTGCCTTCTCTGTTTGAGTATTATTTAAAATAAAGCTCACCGCTTGCGGGCTTAATTCAGGCAATAGCCGGTTCTGAACGTCTCTTTTTAAGCGGTTGATTAATAACGGCAAAGAATTGTCCGAGATAGATCTACAAATTCGCAGAGCTATTTGTTTATCGGTATTGACCAACTGCGTAAAGACCGCGGATAAGTTAGATCCGGATTGAGATTCAGAACAATCGACCATAAGAGATGAATTAAGACATGAAGATATAACATTCGGTTTCATTCTTTTAAAAAAAAGCATCGCCTTATCTTTGCTGAGAACAGGGACTAAATTCGATGCTCTTGAGGGATCATTCCGGAAAGCTATCATGAACAACTCACAAAAGTTTGTACCTGAAGTTTTATTTAGGGTGAAGGCGGAAACCTCAGCTTTCATCCCTCCGGAACCGAGAATCAGTCCCTCAAGAATTGCTTTTTCATTCTTATAATGATCCAGCCGCGGACTATCGAGATACAAAGTTTCTTCTTGCGATGTTTGTCGCGAAAAAAGTTTTTTAAGGCCGTTAACAACGGGGTTAACCTTGATACCGAACCCCCGCTCGGTCATTTCAACCTTATAGGTCTTGTCTGAGCAGACAAGCGTTGTCGGTTTTTTATCAGCTGCTGCTGACTTATATTCAGCGACAAAACTATTAATCGCTTCTTTCAAAGGTGATACGGCCATGATGTCTCCGGTATATATAGAAAAAGTACGCTGCACCAATAATTAATTTAATATTCACAATCATCACAGACATTAATTACCAGGGTGAGTAATTCACTGTAATTAAACAATGAATTTCAAATATTACTCGCACGCAACCCTGTTATTTATCTTATTCCGCGGTGATATAAACACTCATAAATATGTAATCAAATAATTTTGGCTCAACGATACTGGACTCTGTTTTTAAAAAGTAATTTACATTTACTAACGCCGTAATCCGTTATTATAATTTGCCGTTAAAAATTCAAATCATAAAGACTCGATTTAAATCCGGAAAAATAACAGTCACGGCTAAGGTTAATCATATTTAATCCAGTCTTAGTAAAACCTTTCTGTCTCACAGCAACTGTCTTAAGTCTGAAACAGTTCAGATACCTGTATTATAATTTCACCTTCAGTCTAAGTATCAGTAAAGGTTACGGCGGAAAGTTGAGATATCATTATTCAAATACTCTAATATATTTTAAGTACCCAACTATAAGTTTTTTCACTTTTTAACTCCCATCTTAAGCGATTTAAGGCGTTACTCTTGCTTGAAAGACTGCCGGTATTACTCAGTAAGAGCGCCTTACAGATAGAGTGCTTAACCTGAACGCCAAAAATACCGAAAGTTTTATAGCCGGGTACTTAAGTCATTTTTACCATTTGCTTTTAACTTACTCCAGTTAATTGTTGTTAACAAACAAAAAGGAAAAAATTCACCTTAAAAAAATGTTATGTGAAGCATTAAATATAATTAATCAATCAGGGGTTTTTGTATGTCGGTAATAACTACACTGCGTTTTCACCGCCTTGTATAAGCCTGAAATAAACGACAAGCGATACAGGGAAGTTATTTCCGGACGGTACCTTTTTGTGACAGGACGGCGAGATACAGCGGCGGAACACCTTGAGGACTTGCGGCATTTAAAATAGATGATACGGATTCCGGGGGTATTTCTGAAAATAATTCGCTTTATTGAACGCGGAGGCCATTCGCCGGGGATCAGCGCCTTCGTCGCGGAAGAGATGGTAAAAAACAGATTTTTCAAAGTTGTTATCAGGTTTGTCAGCTTAACCTCAGGACTTGCTTTGCAGGCACTGCGTTTATCAAGTACCCGACTATAAGTTTTTTCACTTTCTGACGCCCGTCTTAAGCACTCTACGTCGTTACTCTTGCTTACCGGTATCGCTCGAGAGCGCCTTGTCGATCACTTAACCTGAACGCCGAAAATATCGAAAAACGTAAAGTCGGGTGCTTATCGCAGAGTATTTAGAATTATTTAATCTAAAAATGAGCGCTTCTCTATAAAGTCGCGTCCATTTTATTTCCCGTAACCTCAAGTTTTCTATTGGTTTCTATTGGTTCTTGTCCTTTTTCAACCTCAGCGGGATTTTCGGAATCATCTCCCGTATTGTCATTTGATTTTTCTGCCGCGACTTCAGAGTCCCCTTCCGCAGTTGAGGCTTCATAGGTTACCATTACATATTCATTATCGATAGCCTTTGTTGCCAATTCTTGTTTGATTAATTTCACTATGTCCTTGTTTACCGGTTTTTGCCCTTCCGCGAATTCTAATGGTGTTTTCATAGTCTTAAGGAAACGGAGAGGAATCATTCCGCAGGCAATATATTGTTCGGAAAGAGTTGTATCGTCTAAATAATCAAAAACAACCTTAAGCATACCGAGCTTATTTTCTTCGATGGCCCGCTTAAGATAGTTCTTTATTATCTCTTGCTTTGAGTCCTGAATACAATGCGCTGTCGCGTCCGCTCTGACGGAAGTAGTACTTTTTTGATCGATTAATACCCTGAAACTCTGCTCCGCGCCTTTACTAAACGCTGATTTATACGGGTCAAAAACCTGAGGGTAATACAGTAACGTTTTAGCCAGCTCACAACTTAGAATCGTTTGCCAGCACTCGGCGCTGTCTGAATCAATTAAACACTCAATAAAAAAACTCTCAGGGTGGGTCAGTTGCTGCCCCAAAGGCTGAAGATCACTATTTACCAGCAGTATAAGTTTATTAGTGTCTCGCTCTGTGCAGGCCTGCTTAAAAAGCCGCTTTCTTTGGTTTAAAGACAATTTATTAATATTTCGATTATTTAATTTTGAAAGCGTTATCTGGTTAACAAGAAGTAGCGCCGGCACACTCCCATTCTTCGTGTTTTCGACTAAGGATTTTAGCTCTGCTTTATCCTTGATAACCAATTGCTTATTGTCTGTAAGCTGCTTATTATAATTAATTCCTGAACTTTTCTTATGAATTATAGAGCAAAAAGCATCTACGGTGAGTAAGTATTTCAATACCGGTTTTGACGCTCTTGATAAAGCTGTATTTACAAAATCAGGAGCGAATAATGAGCTGTCAAAATCCGGCAGACTAACAAGATATCTCATCATAGGTTCATCAGTTAAAGCCTTTAACAATATTCCGCCGGGAAACGTACCGTGTAATCTTATATTACCTTTAAACGGATAATCTAAATGATAAAGCAGATATTTTACTAATTTAACTTTCCCGGATGATACCGCTAACTGTATGATGGTAGTATCTGTATTACACGAAACAGAGAAATCCCTGAGATCATACTTTCTATTTGACAAGGTATTAAGGTTTTCCAGAATCACTTTCACACATGCTACACGACCATTTTTACAGGCAAAATTTAATAAATGAAAATGATAAGACACATTATCAGTCACAAAAGGATCTGTGTGTTCATATATTTTACAAGAGTCTGTAATGATTTTATTTTTTAATAGATGAGCAATCACCTCAGAATTATCTTGATTTAAGTGAGACCCGATGAGGCGGTCGCTCCTCCGACCATCGCAAAATACTTTTTTTAATATTTCATCCGGTAACTTTAATACCAGTTTATCCCTGAATAACCTTGTATCATCCGACTTTATTTTTTTTGGTTCAATTTGATATATTTTTTTAAAACATAAGGCGGCCAGATCATCATCCACAAATAAACTTATTAAGTCCGCAAGAACAATATGAGATTTATCGCTTAGGTTTTCAATGAACATTCTTAAATAAGATTTCGCGTCGTCATGATTCTGAATGCATTCAAATATGATATAAATAAATAAAGCTCTTTGTTGCTTATCAGGAAATTTAATATTATCTCTTGCATCTACAGCAGCTCTGATAATCAGGCTAAAAAGTTCATCAGATTCGGCTTCTGACTCAATAAATAGTGATTTTAAGCGTAAACCCAGAGTGACTGAATTTTCTGAATCTCTGAACACTTTATCCCAGCTAACCTTATTGAGGTAAATTTTATCTTTAAATTCAGTCAGTTCTATACCTTCTTCAGGCATATCCGTATGGTGAGATAGTATAGCGCCGGACACCCGGAGGCATTTCACCTCTGTTTTCATCAGGGTGGCGGTTAAAACAAATTCAATTAATTTCAACGCGAAAGGTACATCCGCTGAAGACAAGCATTCCGGTCTTAACACTTCATCTGACAACCCCATTTCAGAAAGCGTCACGGCTGTCAGTTTTGGTTCATCACTATCCATTTTTTCTAAAAGTTTTTGCATCCAAAAAAATTGACGGATGATTTTTTTTACTTCCCTCGTCTTATTATGCAAATAGGCTTTATGATGTTCTGAATTATAATCGCGAAACTTATTAGCATGCTTAAGAAAATTAATACACCGGGTTAAATAAGTCATTTTTACGGCCGCGGCGCTTTTTTCGCCCGGAAGTAATCTCAGTAGATGATTTACCGCTGTTAGCGAAGTTTCCTGAGCAGTTAACAGAGCACAGAACTCGGCGATTTGTTCATCGAACGCCGCCTTAAAAACACCGGATTCATCATCCCTTTGTTTCTTTAAAAAAGTAACCAGATGTTCAACCTTTAGCGCCTCAATATCCCGCAGAACTTGTGTCTCAGATCCCAGCCACTGGTTTAAAGAAGAAAACGCTTTATCCGAATCACCTGATTGTTTATCATCCGCGTGATGTTGAATACTTGGATCACAATCATAATCAGATTCTGTGTTTTGTTGCGAAGTATATATATTAGGATGTTGCAATTCAGACGCAAAAGAAGGTGATATCATATTTAACTCGTTTCAAAAAGTAGTTAGGTAAATTAAAAGATAATACGTTTTCTTTAATATTGTTTTTAATATTGTTTATCATTAATATTTAGTTAACTCCAATTAATTATTTTTAATGAAGCATCAGCTGACATAACTCACGATACATTTAGTTAGTTCATTATTGAAACATTAAAATTTATTAATGAACTAATAATTCAAATAAAAAAAATTAAAGCGTATATTAAACATAAATTCGCACACAACAATTAGCTGACTTGAAATGTTTCAGAGTTGCTCTATTTACAGATACAGTCACATGACTGCTCCGGTTCCGGAACCGTATCCGGGTACAGATACACCAAAAACAACCGCAAAGCAGTCCGCTGCTCAATACCTGTCCGCGAACGGAGAAGTCATTCAAAGAGAGAGGAATGAGTCTGAGCATAATTATCTTGTCAGAGTCATCGGGAATTTGCTCACACAATACGACACCGTAAAAACAGAACGGACAAACATAAATTCAGATATCATATTGCTGCATACAGAATTATCGAAGGCCTGCTTCCGTCTGTTTATTTTAGAAGAAAAGAGTGTGAACCATCCGTTAACAATTTACTCAATTGAAGGTAACGAATACTCAATAACCACTTGTTTAACGGAGTTACTGAATCAGGCAAAAGTTCATTGTAATGCTGCGATTGAAAAAACACCCAAAGAAAACCGGTCGTCAGCCGCCGTTCAATATTTAGAAACATTATCTGAGTCTTTACTGACGGCTTATTCAGATTTTTTGAAACGGTTTTGTATTAACAAATCTCAGTGCGCGGACAGGGATCTTCAATTTTCAGTTCAGGGAAATTGCCTCGCGCCGAATTATGAAAAATTATCTGACGCCCATTTATTACATCTTCTGGATACATGTCAAACAAACTTAATAAAATACAGCATCCGGAGCGAAAAACTCTTAAAAGCGCTTAAATCCGCGGGTAAGGCATGCGGATCTGTACTTAACGTTTTGCGGGAAATAAGAGATGAAACCCTGAGCGCACGACAACTTCATGCCCGACTTAAGGATATTTTAACCAGAAGGAAGATCATCACAGAAGAATCGCCGGATGATATTCTGACTTTTGAGCGTCAAACAGATTTAACCAAAGGAGCTGTAAAGAATGAGCAGGCAGACGCTTACCGTTCTGTAAAGAAACCTCCGGCAAAAACGCCGGCATATAAAAGTAAACTCCGCAGCGCTAAACGCAAAAAAGACGTGATCTCAGATGATGGTGAGTTTTCCTCAACGCCGGCTCCCAGAAAAAAGCGTGCCAGAGTCTGCGAGCCGGATGGCCGCGGCAGACAAAAAGCCGTTTCAGAAAAACCAGATAAAGTAAGTAACGTCGAAAACTTAGAGCAAAGAATCCTTGAAAGGGAAATTGTGTTTGAACAGCATGATGTCTTTAACAATCTGGACTACGTCATTCTCAGACAAGCTCTGGAGCAGAATATTAATGACAGACAGCAATTATTAGAAGCGTCATTGCTTAAACATTGTAAATCAGAGGTGATACCTGAGCTTAACGATAATTTCCCCGGCTCAGAATTAGCGACTCTGAATTTTGAGCAAGTGTTCGAAGTTGAGAATTTAACTCGAGGTTTATCAGACTGCTGTGAGATTCTGACAATGACAACGTTAAATCACCAAAGGGAAATTAGTTCTCATATTAATGACGTAAAAAAAACCTTCAGTAAAACGGTCAAAAAAATCATTTCACTGAATGATTTCTATCAGAAAGTAAAATCACATCGGAACAAAATGATAGTAGAAGTGACAGCTCATTTTTCCGGCGCAGATGCACAACATTCATCGTCATGGAAATCAGCTCACAGAAAATGTAAAAAAATTGAGTCCGCCATCATAAAGGCCAAAAAGAAATCAAAACCAAATGAACCGGAGCAGTTATATTACCAACGCTACCGGCTCTGGCTCAAGTTGGGAACAGATTTAAGAAAAGTCATACAAAAAGAGTTAATGCGGGCGTTTATTTCTGATGACCTGAAGGAACAAGTGGTGCGGGAATCCTCTCTTACCGAGATGCGGACAGCTATAAAAATCGCCTATTGCTATATAATTGATTATAAATGGTTTATTGAGTATGGACAATCCGGCTCACCGCAAGAACAACAAGCGGATATCCGCTCAGATGAGGACAGATATAAATTTCTCATACACCTAGAGTTAAAGCTAAAGCAGTTGTCAGCTTTGCTGCTTGAGTCAAAATTTGACGAACTTATTTTGACAAGAAATTTTGAGACGCAAATCAGCCCGTCTCTGGCTTCTGTACCTGAAAAATCCTATGACGGCACGACGACATACATGCATGAGAATGAAGGTACAGGTGACGAAACAATAGACCGGTATAGCGTTGAATGCGAAAAGATAGATATAAATGATATAGATAAAGATATAGATATAGATATAGATAAAGATATAGATATAGATATAGATATAGATAAAGAGCATATAGAATCTCAGATTCAGATCTCACAAAGTAAAAGGAAACTCCGGAAAAGGAAACCCCGGAAAAATTGATACCGGAATCGTCAGGCCCTTGTAAGGAAGCGACTTTTGTAAAGTGAACCAAAGGCTCCGGCCTTCGACGGAGTGACCGCATAGTTTCAAAGTGGTCGCAGAGTTTGTTGCCGCGTCCTTCCTGCCGCATCTGCTGAAACCTGAATTTAATGACTGATTCTCGCACGGTAAAAACTTGGTGAAACCCCTTTCCAGTCATTAAACGCTCGTATAAAAGAATTAGGCTCTTTGAAGCCGAGCAGGTAAGAAATCTCAGCCAGTGACATATTTGAACGCTCCAGATAATGCTGAGCTAACTCTTCTCTGACCGTAATTAAAACTGACTGAAAAGATTCGGCTTCATCCGTCAGTTTTCTCTGCAGCGTTCTGCGGCTCATCGCCAGTTTTCGCGCCACGAAGTCCAGGCTTGAGTTACCGCCCGGCAAAGCTTCAATCAAAACCGCTTTTACCCTGTCTGCGGTATTTGAGTGACAATTTAAATCAGCCAGTTTTTGATTCAGCTTCTCTTCAAAAAAATCCCACATGGTTCCGCTGCACGTTAAAAATACCTGCCGCGCGTCTCGCGCGCTAAAACAAATAACGACCTTATCACCGGTTTGAACATCACAGCCTAAAAAAGCCTTAAATGATTCAGTATCATCAGGCAGTTCCGGCACGGTGACTGAAACAGGACATATCCGCTCTCTGGTCGCGATACGGGCAAGTCTGGTAAAGAATACGGCTTCAAACAGACAAAATGATTTAGGTAACTCTAATCCTGAAACCGCGCACCCGAGGGTCAGACTGGTAATCTGACCGCCGACGTGAACATCAAGCGTCACAGGACCTATTAACGGTTTATACTCGCCCAGCCTCCGCGCGGCCGTATTCAAATCCGGGCAGCACAACGCGGCGAAAATCGGAGCGTCAAAAGATTCAGCGCTGCAATACTTCCCCAAAAGCAAAGCAATCTCCTGGTTTCCCGCGGCCGTGTCCAGACCATGCCACAGCTGAAAATACTCTGCGGCGGACAGCGTGGCATTTTCTATTGAAAACAAATCCAGGGGCAGTTTCGCGTGCGTTAACACAGTAACGGGATCGACGCCCATATCGTGTAATACCATTTTCCATTTTGATGATACGCTGAACCTTGTAGAACTTTTCATGCTTTTTACTTTGTTTTTTCCATTACATTTCGTGACAACTTTAACACTAATTTTCTGGGAAAGAGCGGCAAAATCCAGCTGATTAAAAATTTAAGCCCCCCTTCATTAAAAGAAACCAGCTCGCCTTTTTCCATGCCGGCGTAACCGGCCTGGGCAACTGATCTTGCTGATTTAGACTGATCCCAGACTTTTAATGCCTCTGATTCACCGCGGCGGGCAAATTCCGTTTCGACCGGCCCCGGGCAAAGCGCCGTGACGGTGATATTTTTATCCGCGACCTCTTCGGCAACGGCTTGTGAGAATGAGGTCACGTAAGCCTTGGTGGCATAATAAACGGCTTGCAGCGGCCCCGGCATAAAAGACGCCGTAGAAGACACATTTAAAATCTTGCCTTGTTTACGCTTAACCATGTCCTGCAAATATAAATGGGTCAGCTCAGAAAGCGCCACCATATTGATTTGCATCATCTCACATGCTCTGGACAGCTCACGTTCATGGAACTTCCCGTGTAAGCCCACGCCGGCATTATTGATTAATACGTCAATCTGAAGGCCGAGGCTTTGAGTGTGATTGAATATCTCCCGCGCGGCGTCAGCTTTACTCAAATCCGCCGCGATGACCCAGACATTCACCTTGTAAGCTGACTCAAGCCGGGTCTTAAGCTCGTTAAGCGCCTCTTCTGAGCGGGCGACAACAATTACGTCATTGCCCCTTTCGGCGTGAATTTCGGCTAATTCTTTTCCTATACCACTTGAGGCGCCCGTAATAAGCGCGGTATTTGATCGAGTCATAATGGTTCTCTGGTTGATAAAAGGTTGATAAAATTAACTTAAGTAGCTGACGATAAGTTTCTTCGCAATTTTGGCGCTCAGATTTGGCGCGATACAAGGCGACGCGGGGAGCATAGCCGTAGCTATGTAACCGGAGTCGCAACGCCGCAGCACGGTAAAGACGGGCATCAAAAACTGTTAAAAACCTATGGTCAGCTACTTAATATTAAGCTATTCAGCCGCGCCGGAACATAGCAAATGGTGACAAGCACCTATCAATTCGCGCCATAAGAGCGCCGCCGCGTTACTCATCATTCATTTGCCGACATACACAACTGTCGTACTTCGTTTATAACCTTGACTTGCTTAACGTCACCGCGCCGCCTACCATTGGCGGGAGCTCTTAAATAAAAAGGACAGGTATGTCTTCGTATAACGTTTTATTAATATGCGGCGGCGGCGGTGATGAACATGATATTTCACTTATTTCCGCTGATTATATTCAATCTCAGTTAGCTAAATTTCCGCGGGTGAAGCTGACAAAACTCATCTTAGATAAACAAGGAAAATACTCTGATACGCAGGGCAATGAGTATTACTTTACCAGCAGGGGCGAACTTAATTGTAAAAATCAGGCTCCTGACAGTATCGCGGTAGATTTCGTCATTCCGTGCATTCACGGTTTTCCCGGTGAGACGGGTGATATTCAATCCTTTCTGCGGCTCAGCAAGCTGAAGTTTTTTGGTGTCGGAGCTGAGGCCAGTATTCACTGCTTTAATAAGATAACCGCGAAACAATGGCTCACGGCGCTGGGCATCCCGAATACGCCTTACCTGCTGTTAACGGATTTCAACGCGCGAAACATCGCAAAAACTCAGGCGGCATTAAATGACTGGGGTTCAGTATTCATCAAAGCGGCTAATCAAGGCTCTTCCTTGGGTTGTTATAAAGCAGACAGCGCCGAAGAGGTAAAAGAAAAACTTAAGCTGGCTTTCAGATACAGCCCTTATGTTTTAGCGGAAAAAACTGTTAAGGCCAGAGAGTTAGAAGTCGCCGCGTACGAATATAACGGTGAACTTGTTATCACTAAACCGGGGGAGATTATTTGTGACCGGGATACCTTTTACGATTTCGACGAGAAGTACTCAAGCGCCAGCAAAGCACGCACTGATGTCGCGGCGCAAAACTTAGATGCTGAAACGCTGGATAAAATCGCTGAATACAGCCGAAAAGCGTTTACCGGGATGAAGTTACGCCACTTATCAAGAATCGACTTCTTCTTAACTGACGATAACGAAATCCTGTTAAATGAAATCAACACTTTCCCCGGTATGACACCGATTTCAATGTTCCCGCAGATGTTAATTAACAACGGGCACGATTTCGGTGAGTATCTGCTGCGGATTATCGCTGAAGAAACCGCAAAATAAAGCGTTTTCCAAATCCGGCTCTGTAAACGGTTTGAATCAGATGAAAGCCGGACCGCGTTTTTACCGGGCCGCGGATTGCTAAGGGGCGCGGCAAAAGAGTTCGCCCCGTCCGTGCCGTCACTTCAGCGAAGGCCGCGGGCCCGGCGCCTTCGGTTAGGAACTTTCCCGAAATAACTTCCCGATTTGTTACCGCTTAACATTGCCGATATCAAGGCGCGAAGAATGAAGTTTAGTCACTCTAAATGAATGATGAGTAACGCAGAGAGCGGCAATTTTAAGCGTAACCCTTTGGGCTGTGTTTATTTTTGCGTTCTTTGAATAAAGAGTTACGTCGTTGTCGAAAGCTTATGCAGAAACGAAGTAACGACAGTTTTGTATGTCGGTAATGACCACACCTCGCTTTCTGTGCCTTGTATAAGCCAAAAATAAACGACAGCAAAACAGGGAAGTTATTTTGAGACAGTTCCTTAATGACGCCAAAGCCGCCGGATACCCGCCTTCGCCGGTATGACAAAATCAAGTTCCCAGAATTACTCTGTTAATAATCTTATCGTTAATGATTCTAAAAGCATAATGCTTTAACCAATTTAAATTATCGCTTATTATTTTGACCATTAGATCATCATTACCGAGCTTGTTTATCACGTGACAAATTTGCCGCATATTTTTTTCATTATGCGCATTCACAGTACAAAACTCATAAATTAACCGGGACATACCGTCACTGTTAAAGTCTAACAGGTAATAAGCCGCGCATTCAGGCTCATCAAGCATTGCCTGTAAATCAATTAGCGCGGCCGCGACTTGACTTTCAGTTAAATTACGAAGCGCTTTTCCGTCCTGACTGTTATTCGCTTCCCCCCTTGCCGCTGAACACCGGCTCCTGAAAGACCAGTAAGCCTTCTCATTACTTTCCTTCATTGCCTGTAATATTTTCCGGTATCTTGTCTCGCTTATCCGCTGAGCGAGACCCGTTACATTTTTTATCATTGCATCTGAGATAAGCCGGTATGAATCCCCCTCAAGACTAAGGGCGAAATCCCCCGCGAACGCTTTACCTGAGTACTTAGGTAACACTTCAACGAGTACATCGTCAGGTAAGGAAACCAGAACTTCCGGTGTCATTGTTGAGGACAAACACATCGAGTCCGCAATAGCTGATAATTTGTTGAATTCTAGTTTTTTGCTATATCCTGAGCTGCAACTCTCATAGTACGCCGCCCTGAGCTTAATTATGTCCTCGGTTTTTAAGTAATTTTCGTTTGTGTTTAACACATTTTCCCTGCGGCTCGCGTTAATAGCCGGAACCACTATTTGTTGCCGCGGTAATGTTTTCGCTAACTCAGCGACGACACGGTTACCGGCGCTGCCGGTCGGAAGTTTTTTGAATATCAGAGTGAGACGGTTAACATTAAGTTCGCGCCAGAATGCATCATGCCGCTTATCTGTCATTTCACAAAGTGCTGACATGGCAGCATTGGGCGCATCATTTCCGACCATCAGTTCAAGTATATACCAGCCGGCAGGGTCACCCGATATAATACACTCAGCCAAAGCCCGGTGATTTACCCACTCATAAATCAAGCCGGCATTGAGTTGCATCGCAATCCTGGCCGTGACACCTAACTGCCGCGCTGATAACCCCGCAAGACACACTTTTAAACTTAATTTAGGCATTAATTTAATGCGCACCCATTCATTTTGCCGGGTAACAAGATCGTGAATTGTTTTTTGTAAATAAGGTTCGTTGAATTCACTGATGTTGTCTATAAAGGTTTGCGAATTCTCATCTAAAAACCTAGTTACCTTATTTTTGTCACAGCACGTTAAAAATAAAGGCATAAGCCGCTGGCGATATTTCGCCGCTAGCTGTAGCATCCGTTCCGGTTCCCAAAAGTCAAATGCGGTTTTTATGTGAGCAGGTTTCTTTGCGCAAAATACATCTAAAACCATATCCTTACCGTCATCATCTGCTTGATTAATCAGCTCAAGCAAGAAACCAGAAAATATATCAGTAAACACGCTTTGGAATTGCGGGGTGACAAGTTTACTCAGGCACTTAAGAGCTATTTGAACGCCTGCTCCATATCCACATTTGATTGCTGAAACGAATTCTGCCCGCTCATAACGATTCAGCTCTGAAAATACCTTTCGGAAGAACCGGGGACTGAACTCGGTTATCATCAAAACCGGCTTCTGCCCGTTAATTTTCTCTTTCGCGGTCATTACCTGCTTAGCAATCAGCATCGCATAATCAGCAGGCACGACAGCCTCGACGATCTGACAGAACTTTTGCGGATCCGCTATCTGTGAGCACATTGCTAAAGCAAGCTGCACGTCATTTATTGAACTGATAATATTAGCCGCATCCGCGGCCGGTAACGCCGTCATTTCCTTAAGGACTTCAGGACCGGCTAACAGCCGGCACCACTCGCGTTTATGGCAAGCATCAACGTCTGAGTCACATATAGCCTCTAAACCGGCCGCCTTCTCCCGCGGGGTTCTGTATTTTAACAACTCCGGGCACCTTTCGGGAGAAACTTTGCAGGCCAGTAAAAATTGCTGTCCGGGTGTTAATTTATCAAAAGGGATTTGCCATTTTGTTTGAGCTGCCTGAGCTTCGGCTCCGGCTGAACTGTCTTCATTAGAACTGAGTTTTTTAACATATTGATGACACATTTCCGCGGGAAGTTCCGCTAACGCCTCACATAAAGTTTTATCATCTGATTCCTTGACTATCCCCGCTAAAGCAAACTTCCCGCAATCATAATTTATCACTGTCTTCAGCACGTCTTTAGTTGCCTGATTAATAACATCCCGTGCCGTCGGCCTGTCGTTTCCGGCAACCGCGGCAAGGTGCTGACAGACATTTCCCTTCACTTTACTGAATCCGGAAGTAACATATGAAACAAACGCGATATCGAACGCTTTTTTCAGATTCGGGTTTTTAGCAAGTAATTTATACACTGTTTCAGAGTCCGTCTCCTGAAGTAAAATATGCGCCGCGCATTTAGCTGAGCAGCCGTCATAGATCCGCTGCGTTGTGAAGCAAGTTTCTGAGCCGCCATCTGCCCGCTGTTGTTTTACCAGTTGTTTTTCCTCGGATACGAGTACCAGCAGCTGTCGGTAGTGAATTTTACTTATGATCTCCTCCGCCGTCTCGTCATTGCCGCCGTCAGCCAGATTTCTGAGGAGCCGGTAAAAATTTACCCGTGCTTTCATTTTGAAGGGGGCAGCCATTAAATCAAGCGCTGAAAGAAATACCTCCGCCGCGTCAGCGCGATTAGACAATAATCTCAGCATTTGTGCGGTGTCTGTCATTGAAAGTAAAATGCCCGCCGCTGTTTCAGCCGGAAGGCACTTGAAGATGTTTTCCCCGCGGACAGTTACTGAAAGTGGCGACTCTGCCTTGTTAAGAAAGTCCATCTCAACGCCTGAATCCATTGTAACAGGTTGTTTTTTAGCACTTTTTTTTAAAGCCGGTTGCGGATAGATATCGCCGTCGCTTCCTTGCGCCTGAATAAAATACGCATATGCCGGGCGAACCTGATTTTGAATAAATCTGTCATTTAAGCTGATAAATTCCGCTACTGCTGACTCGGGGGCTGAGCCTAAAAATTCAGTCATACTCCGCGGGGATAAGTGTTCAGTCACCTTAGAAACCCTTCCCGGGTTATCGGTTTGAAGTTGTTGTAATAATTGCGAACAAAAGCCGGAAGTTCGCTGATTTAAGTGAAACGCCGTAAACCGCGGATTTAAGGCATCAGAGTTAAACACAATTTGTTTTAATAGTTTCTTATGTTCCGGGAAATTTTCAAGTTCCGGATCACCTAAATGTAACTCTCTATTAAAAAAACCCGTTTGAATTGAAAAGCCGCCTTCCCCCCAAACCACAGTGTAATTCTGACCGCCTGAAGTTACTTTGAACTTGTTATTTTTAAGCTGAGGAGGATGCTGAACGTCACCTGCCGCAAAATCTGAACGATTAAGCAAACTAACGACCCCGTTGATGGTGTTTTGTGAAACAGCCATGACTTAACTCCGGTGAATTGAATGATATGTATTTATAAAAAGACAAAGGAGATATATTTTTAAATGTTTTTAAGATTAATTACTAATTAACAATTATTAATGCCGCTGATGAACAACCCCGCCGCAAGAAGCGGGGCATCATTCAGATACACAAAAGAAGATAGTTCGCACCAAGGGGCGGGGCTGGGACGGGGAATCAGACCCTCAGAGATTAAATTTCCTTTCTCTTCAATCTCGCCAGATAAAAGCCGTCAAAACCTGACGTCGCCGGCGTGATATTTTCATCATCAATAAACTCAAATTCATCATTATCGGCTATGAACTCATCAACCTGATGACGGTTTTCTTCCGGCATAATTGAGCAAGTCGCGTAAATCAGCAACCCTCCGGGTTTTACCATTCTGCTGTAGCTTCTCAGAATGTCTTTTTGCAGCTGAACAAGAACCGGCAGACGCTCAGATGTGTCGCGCCATTTCGAGTCCGGGTTACGTTTTAATACACCGAGCCCGGAACACGGCACATCCAATAATACTCTGTCCGCGGTGAATTTAAGGCGCTTAATGGTCTTGCCTCCGGTAATAACGCGAGTCTCGACATTATGCGCTCCGGCGCGTTTAGCGCGGTCTTTTAAGGCGTCAAGCTTCCACCGCTCGACATCCATGGCCAGCAAACGTCCTTTACCCCGCATTTGTGCCGCGATATGCAAGGTTTTCCCCCCGGCGCCGGCGCAGGCGTCAATCACCCGCATACCCGGTTTAGCATCGACGGCTTCGGCCACAAGCTGAGAGCCCGCGTCCTGCTGCTCAAATAAACCGGCTTTAAATGCCTTACTGCGAAATAACGGCGAATCAGAGGTGACTTCTAACGCTGACGGAACCCCTTCGACGATAACCGTCCCGATCCCCTCTTTCGCAAGCGCTTTCTTCAGTGAGTTACGATCCGTTTTAAGTCCGTTAACCCGTAAATAACGCTTGGCGGGCTGGGATAACGCTTTTCGTTCCGCCGGCCATTGTTCAGCCAGCTGACTTGAACCTATTTCCTCAAGCCATTGCGGACAGCCGTCCCAGAGCGCTTCATCTCGCTTAGCTTTTCTTAACAGGGTTTGAAATTCATTTTTATTGAACTGACCGGTTTCAGGCAGTTTAGCGGGATTCAATTTATGGAACTGATGCCAGACAATAAGTAGTTTTCCGGTGTTTTTAGCCGCGTCGTCAAGCTGAATATTCGCTAAGTAACAATATAAATTCAGACGCCGCATTAAATCCCCCGTAACCGAGGTGATTCTGGCCTGCTCATCCGGCTGTAATTTCACCCCGGAAAAGGTGATCGAATACCCTCTGTCCAAAGGCTTACCCCGCTCCAGAACCAATTTTAAAACATTGGTGACCAGTCGGGCGGATTGGGCGCAAAGAGGATGTCTGAGCATGTTATTCAAGCCTCGGGAAATACTTCAGGGGTGCGGAATCATAGGGGGTTTACCGGCAAAAATCTATGATTAAATTTTCTGAAGCTGAACAGCCCCCGAGCCTTACGGTGCGCGGTCGCGTTCAGGTTAAAAATCGCTGTTCAAGCCCCTGACTTACGACTGATTTGAGCCTGATTACGGTCGTTATAAGTTATTAACAACCAAGTTACTCTCTTACTTATTGAAAAATATAGTAAACATTTATCCTGCTCTGTACATATTTCTTTAATTCAGGATTAAACATTTTTAATAGTCCATTGTTTTATTGATTTTTTTCTCACATAATTGATTTGCGTTTTTAATCTTTGATGGGTTTAATTCCAAGGCACTTGCAGCGAACTCATTGAGGCTTGTGTTTTGTCATACCAGCGCCGGCCGGAAATGAAATCTCTGAGATTTTGCACTGATCACAGGCTTATTTCAGATAACGCTCAATTGTGCCTGAGATTCAAACTCCCGAATCTTATTCAGGTGTTAAATGAGCAAACGATGATTGAACCTGAAAAAAGCAGTTGGACGCATATAAAGCGTAATAACCGCATAACGTTTAACAGTAAAAGCAGATGAGCAGTTTCATCTGTTTGGTGAATGCCTGACGCCCGTAAACCGGCTAAAATCACCGCTAGCTGCCTTACAATTAACAGTCAGCGGAACAACTGCTAACTGTCATTCTAGCCTTGCTTGCGGCAAAAGGAGTCACGACGGTTTTTATGTAGGTAATTTTATCCGCGCTTAAGAACGCCGCCAACCGCTTTTTCCGGGCTGAACTTTCCGGTGAGCCCAAAACCAAAAATCCGATCAGGATTGAAAGCAAACTTTAAATACGGCTATGAGTCCGAGCTTTTTCACGAATTAATTAAGAGGCTTTAGTATGTCAGTTAACAATTATACGCCGCAGTATAGTGCACAAAATTATGTTTATCGCAGTTTGGATGATTTTAACGCTGTGAAAAAGGCACACGACGAAGCTGTGATACCTATAGCTGAACAACCGGATTCTGAATTTAAAGCGCACAAAGCTAATACAAAACTGACCGTATTCGAAAATCCTGACGGATATACCATTGCAGGAAAATCATGCCATGGATTAGACGAACTTAACGGCTATGCCTCTTTTTATGTCGGCACCTTATACGGGGTAGCCAGTTATACGGTCTTCTTTAAAAATGGTAAAGCCTCTGAAGCGTCACGTACTTTAAAAAGAAGTCCGATCTGCAATTTTTTTAACTCTTTATCGGATTTTATGATAGGTAATACAGATGGAACAGGAAAACAATTAGTGGACTATTTAAATTACAACATCAACGCATATTCCCACCAAAAAAAATTTTCTGATACCGAGGTGTTTACTCCATTTCACCCTAATTCTGCCGTACCAGATTTTCGATGGCAAAAAAGCGGTTAATCTTAAAAAAAGCCTCTGGATCGCAAAAACCCGAGGCTGTTAATTTTCAAAAAGAGCAGTTTCAATTTCCGCCCTTCATTTGTCAATCCCGTGAAGTCAGAAATAATTTTTAGCGGACTGCTCAGAATCATACAAGAATTAAGTAAGCATTTAACTTTATAACGACAAACCAGCCCCGTATATTAAATATTATTAATAATTCATTGTTTTTATAATACCTTTATTACATATTTATTATTAATGATTTTGCTGAGTTTATAACTGATGACAGATAAGCAGCCTTTAAGTTTAAGTTCTGATGTTGGCCACATTTTAATATCAATACTAAAACACACGGCAACAGATAAAAAATAAAGATAAATGTGTCATTAAGGTTTAATTTTAGGTTTAAAATTTTAATTACCAAAAAATTAAACTGAATATTTTTAACAAACTGAATTAAGAAGTTTTATTATGGCAATAGTTAAGACAGACTCCATTAAAGAAGCAATTAAGACAGACTTCGTTTACAAAAAAATGGCTGATTATCAAAAAGCTAAAGAAAATCACGGAAAAAAAGCAATAGATGTAGCTGAGCCTCCAGGAGAAAAATTCACTAAAGTCCGGGTTGATACAAAATTAACTGTCTGGGAAGACAATAACGGAGGTACTATTGCCGGTAAGAGTTGTGATTTTTTAAATAAATATATCGGTGAAGTTTCTTTCTATGTTGAGGCCGCGCACAGCGCAGCCAGTTATACGGTTTTCATTAACGAAGGGCATGCCTCTTACCCGAAACGCACAATGGCCAGAAACGGGCTAAACCGGCTCTTGAATTCTGCTTTTAAAGCAGATAGTGAAGGAACCGGTGCACAGTTAGTTAAGTATCTTAATTTCAACCTGAGCAGATATAGCCCTCCGAAAGATGACGAATTAGACAATAACAATTCCGTTCAGTCTTCAGCGGGCGGGGAAGCTCCGGCTGAACCTTTTCACCCGACGCCTGTTAATTTTGATTTTTTATTAAGGAGCTAGGACTCCGTCCGGTTGCATTTGTTAGCTTCAGCTCAGGGCAGAACGTCCGGTAATTCAGAGGTGACAAATAAAAGTGGCTCTTCGTCGTTTCATATGGATTTGAGTAGATCTGATACAGGGCTAGCAATCATAAAAATCATGGTAATAAATGTTCCTGTATTACGATACCCTCTGGCTCGTGCTCTAGCCGCTTGAAATAGACTATTTAAACCTTCCATACGAGCATTCGTATAAGTGGATGACCAGCGCTGTAAAATTCTCTCTGCATGCCTTTCCACAGTTGCAAGTGCTTTTCGAACGGGTTCTAACATCTCAATATCACCCAACTGCTCTTTTGCAAAATTAATGAAATACGTCAGCCTCCAGCGTGCAGCATGAGCGGTTTCAGCTTGACGTATCCACCTAAGTTGTTCCTTAATCCGCCAAGCTGTTGCTGTATTCAGGTCGCTGGATTCTAGCTCTGCAAGTGCTTCTTTTTGTTTCTCAGTAAATGAGCCATCTGCATTTTTTAGTACTGCCCAGCGCAGGCTCTTTGGATGCGGTTGGATTTTTCTCTCCGTTTTACGTACTTCATCAACCGCTTTAGTAAACAGTTGCACAACATGGAACCAATCAACCGTTACGTTAGCATCCGGGAACTCTTCCTCTGTTGCTGACAGAAAGGCTCTTGACATATCACACACGACTTCAAGTACATTATCTGCTTTGCCTTGATGCTCTGTCAGAAAGGACTTAAATCGCTTAACGGTTTCCTTACCTTTTCCGGGCGTAGCGAACACAACAGGCTTGTCTTTCTTGTCCATATCAATGAAAACAGTAACATAGTTGTGGCCACGTTTAGCCGCCGTTTCATCGAATCCAATAGCTTTAAGTGCTGACAAGTCCATCAATGCTAATGCCTTGCTGACGTAGTGTTTGATGATGCGCCAAATACGTTTGTCACGAATTCCAACATATTCAGCACATGCCTTAACCGGCATTTCACGAGCCAGTACCAATACAGATTGTTCGAACAATAACGTGAATTTACTACCCGCTCTCGCCCAAGGGACATTGACACGCTTAACGCCATGCTCAGCACATCGAGTTCTCGGGACGTTTGCTTTGATATAACAGTGGTGCTGAAAGAAATTGAGATGACGCCAGGTCAGCGATTTAAAGTCATGTGCCGGACAAGCTTTTGAGCAAGTCGGGCAGGGATACAAGCTTCCTCGTTCAGCTTCAATTTCGAGAACAAGTTCATTAGGTGAGGCTGATATATCCAGGTGTTGGTTAACCAACTTCCAAGGCGCTTCTATACCAAGGCCGAGCATCAAAACTTGATTTCCATCCATGTATTTACTTCCAACTCTTGACTGCAAAACTGGGTTTATTATCTCAGAAATAAATCCATTAAATCCACACTAAACGACGAAGAGCCATAAAAGTTGGCACGGCATAAAAATTCCTTTTGTTCTGAAAAGTGATCCTTTATATTCAATGCCTTAAAGAGACGGAGTTTGAGATCATTTTTTATTCGCTAAGTACTCAACAAGCTCGGCGAGTTCTTCAGCTGAACGCTCACCGGGGTTAAGCTCATAAATACCATTCACAAGTAAGGCGGGAACTCCGGTAATGCCGGACAGTTGCAGCTGAATATCGTAATTACTCAAGGCGGATTTCTTTTGCTCACTGTTGTACACTTTATCAAAGCTTTTACCGGAAACCCCCTGAAACTCAAAAAACGCTTTTAATTGCTGAACGTCGGTAAAAGATCCGCCTTCCTCATGAATGTAACGAAACAGTTTACTATGAACCTGATTGGTGATTTTTAATCGCTGAGCCACATAATACGCTTGCTGGGACAAAATCCAGCTTTTTCTTCCCGCGCCTACCGGTGTTCTTTTAAAAGCCACTTTGCCTTTAAGTAACTTTGCCATTTTTTCGATCGCGGGTTCGGCATGGTAGCAATGCGGGCAGTTATAAGAAAAAAACTCCCGCACCACGGGTTTTGCCGCCTCAGGAAAACCCGCGACTTTTTTATAATCTTTACCTTCTGCGAAGGTTTTTGCAAAACTCAGCTGGCTCATTATTGCTAACGCAAACACCAAGCTTATTTTTATTATTTTATTTTTCAAAACTTTTACCTCAATAAATCAATTAACAAAACTTCAGGGCTTCATTTAAGTCACTATAAACATAAGTGAACCCGGTTTCTCTGGTAATTAAGCTGCCGTCCACCTGCTTTTTTACCGGTGCATTATTCAAAAAGGCCGGTGCCGTTCCGCCCGTACTTTGAATCGCCGACGTGTAAAACCCGGCTTTTTCCGGATGATGCGCGGTACACAGGTTATAGATCTTAAATCTGACTTCAGCGCTCAAAACAGCTTTCACTGAATTAACGCAGTCATCAAGATGAACAAGATTTACCGGCGCGTCACCACCAGCGACTTCGTTTTTATCAGCAAAAAATCGTCCCGGATGTCTGCCGGGACCGATCAAACCTGAAAATCTTAAAATAATCGAATTACGATATTTAGTGAACAGCCGCTCCGCGTTAAATAACAACTCATTACCGTTAGCCCGCGCCGAAGCATCACTTTCAGTCATGACCTTATCGAGGTGAGGATAAACCCCCGTTGAACTGATAAAAATCACCTTCTCGTATTTTTCCATATCGAGCAGTTTTATCAGACAGTTTAATTCATCCAGGTAGCGCTGATTCCCGGAACGAACTCTGGGAGGGATATTAATCAGAAGATAGTCAGTTTGAAATTTTTCAGCTAAATGCTGATAACTCTCAAACTCAAGGTTAATGAGTTTAGAAAGATCCAGTTCCACAGGCTCAATCCCCTTTTCCGTCAGCGAATGAAAAGAAGCTGAGCTTCGCTTGGTTCCGACAACCCGCATACCGCTTTGAACCAGCTCTGAGGACAAAGGAAAACCGAACCAGCCGCAGCCGATGACTGAAATACTCTTCAAAACAATTACTCCGGAAAAAAAAGTGTTCCGATTATGACGGCTCTGAGCGGAAGCATCAAGCTACTCAGATAGGGGTAAGGATTAATTTTCACTCAGCGGCTCAAATTTATTAGCGGTGTAGAGCTTAAGGTGCTGTGATTTTAAAAGATATAAGAAACACCAAAAAACGCCCAGAAGTTCGACCCCTTTAACCCAGTGAAATAAGAAGTCAGAATGTTGTAACCGAAAAAATAATAGCGCCAGTTCCGCTGATACCGATAAAAAAAGAAACCATCTTATTTTGTTAAACACCGGATACATCCAAGCTGAAGTCCCCTTTCGTTCAAAAATAATAACAATATAGATAAAAACAGCTACCGCTCCTGTCACTAAAGCCGAAATAAAATCTGATTTTAACGGATAAAATAATTTAACCAGTCCATCACGTTGACCAGCCTGAGTTAAGGACATCAAAAAGACACACCAGCCTCTGGCCAGAAATGCCAGAACCACATATAAAAACGCGGGAGGTTTAACCCGGCCTTTATCATCCAGCCAGTTAATTCTAGAAAAATCTAACATCATATCTCAATAAATCACCGCCGCAAGCGGCGGGGTATCGTTTAACGTTATCGTCACTGCGCAGAAGGCCGGAGTCCAGCGTCTTTTTCCCGCCCGCGGAAAGCCATCACCGGATATCAGCCCGCGCTGATACGGCAAAGCACAAGCCTCAATGGTTAAATCCGAAGAGATTAAAAATAAATTAAAGCAATTTAAAGCGGTCAACTGAGTTTAGGTTCAATGACTTTATGACTCAAAATCATACAGCGTCGGGATCGCCCGGCGCTTATGCTGAGTACGCTGATAAATTGCAATCAGTTTAGATTCAACCTCGGCAGAGACGGCTTTCCCTTCTAAAAAATCATCAATTTGATTGTAAGTTAACCCTAACGCAACCTCGTCTTCCAGCTGCGGCTTATCTTCTTCTAAGTCCGCCGTAGGCGCTTTAGAAACCAATAATTCAGGGGCGCCTAAATAAATAGCGACTTGCCGGATCTGACGTTTACTTAACCCGAAAATAGGCGCTAAATCACAAGCTCCGTCACCCCATTTGGTATAAAAACCGGTAATATTTTCCGCGCTGTGATCGGTACCGGCCACTAAACCGCCGACCAGAGCGCCAATTTCATATTGGGCAATCATACGCATTCGGGCTTTAACATTGCCTTTTACAAAATCAAGGTTGATGTGTTCAGGTTTGTTAAGTCCGGCTTCAGCCGCCGCGCTGACCACTTCATTATGAAGCCCTTCAACACCATTGCCGATATTAACGGTAACCAGTTTAGAAGGTTTGATAAAACCGCACGCTAAACGCGCTTCGTCTTCATCTTTTTGTACCTGATAAGGAAGGCGCACAGCAATAAATTGGTAATCGCGGCAATGATGTTCTTTATTCAATTCTTCAATGGCAAGCTGACATAAGCGCCCGGTTACTGTTGAATCAACACCACCGCTGACGCCGAGGACAAGAGACTTACAGTCAGCTTGATTCAGAACTCTTTTAATAAATGAGACTCTGCGTTCGACTTCAAATTTCGGATCGATTGACTCAAGAACTTTCATTTCGCTTAAAATACGTTCTCTCACCTTGTTCTCCAATGTGGTTTAAATGATTAAAAGTTGTTAATAATCAGTAAAGTAAGAAAAATACACTGAATTATTATTTATATGATACTTGATCTGCGAATAATTCAGCACCTGAATTAATTAAAAATAATGAAAAGAAAGCATTAAAACTGAATTTTTGCTGGCAACACAAGTTTATTTTGTATATAAGATAATCAGACGTATCCAAAAAGTGTCTGCTATGCTTTGTGTGAGCAATACATGTCACAAGCCGGATAAAGTACTTAATTTCAACCACTATCCTAGCGTTTTGCGTCAAGATAACGGAATGTAATAATGCGAATACTGGTCGTTGAAGATGACCCATTACTATCTCATCATCTCAAAGTTCAATTAAGTGAGCTGGGTAACCAAGTTCAGGTAGCGCTTAATGCCAAAGAAGGTCACTATCAAGCTGTCAATTATCCTATCGACGTGGCAATTATCGACCTCGGCTTGCCCGACCTTGACGGCGTGAAACTTATTCAGAAACTCCGGGAAGACGGTCTCAAAGCTCCTGTTCTTGTGCTTACCGCAAGAATGCACTGGAAAGATAAGGTTGAGGGCTTAAATGCCGGAGCGGACGATTACCTGGTCAAACCATTCCAGAAAGAAGAGCTTGTCGCGAGACTCGACGCATTAGTGCGCCGCAGCGCGGGGTTTGTCAAACCGTTAATTACCAGCGGTGATTTAGAGCTGGATCTGGCCGCTAAACAAGTGACTCTTTTCAAAGCTCCTGTTGATGTAACCGCTTTTGAATATCTGATTTTAGAGTACCTGATGCGTCATAACCATGAAGTTGTGACCAAGCGGCGATTGCTTGATGTTATTTACGCGGATCGTGAAGGTGACCCGAATACGATTGAGGTTATGGTAAGCCGCCTCAGAAAGAAACTCGCTCGTAACGGGCTAGCAAACCCTATTAGTACCATTCGTGGCCAGGGCTATAAGTTTAATCAGCCATGCAGCTAAAATTCTTGCGGTGGAATAGTTTAATCTCACGCTTTTTGATGAGCGCGTTTATTATTATCTTTACTCTTGGTTTGTCTTTAGCCTGGCTGGTCAATGAACTTCACGCCCAAAAGAATTTTAACTATCAGACTGAGCGGCTTATGGCTGATATTCCGCAGGCCATTCATCATATAAAACAACAACATCTGAACGGATTTGATGACGCGACCATAATGACCCCGACAAACAGTATTGACTTCATCATGGTCAGTTGCGACGCAAATTACCAGCTAGTCTGGGTGTCAAAATCAGCGGCGCGTCGTAACCTTGAAAAAATTTGCCGGAAGTATCAGAAAATCGCCGATAAACAGCCTCCCTATTACATTCAGCTGTCCGACGAAAAAGACTATTTAGCGTATTCTATTCCCCTCGAAGCCAATATGAAGAAATTTGAATTACTGGTACTGAAAAACGCTAAAGGCTTCAGTAAAGACTATGAAACCTACAGTAAACATACTTTTATTAAGCTACTGATAATATTAGTCATCACTTTTACCTTTATGCTGATTGCCGCACTTTGGGGCTTAAAACCATTCGCAAAAATGAGGCAAGAATTAGATACGATCAGAAACGGCAAACAGGCTCAGATAAGTGAGCATTACCCGGCAGAATTTGAGACACTGTCATCGTCAATTAATCAGCTCATCACACAATCTCAGGCTCAGAATGAACGTTATAAAAACACCTCTGATGATTTAGCCCATTCACTTAAAACTCGTTTAGCCTCAATCAAAGCGATAATGGAAAATCAGCGGCTCACGTCATCTGAAATGAAGAATCAGGTCATTGAGAATATTTATCAGATAGACAATTCTGTTAATTATCATATCAAACGCGCAACGTTAGGAAAAAGCGGCCTGCTGGCTGAAAAAACTGATCTTTCTCAGGTGATTACTGAGCTGGAGTCTGTTCTTAAAAAAGTGTATCAAGACAAAAATATTAACTTTTCACTTGATATCGAGCCCCGTATTCACTTCCCCGGTAACAAAGATGATTTAACCGAACTTTGCGGCAACCTGCTCGAAAACGCCTTTAAACTCTGTTTATCAGAAGTCCGTATTGAATCATCTTCGGCTGAGGGAACGTTCCGCCTTGTGATCGAAGATGACGGTCCGGGCATTGACAAGTCAATCAGGGACTCCGTTCTCAAGAGAGGCTTCAGAGCCGACACACAACATGACGGCAGCGGCATAGGTCTGGCCGTTTGTAACGAGATAGTTTCATCCTATAACGGCCGAATCAGATTTGAGGACTCAAAATCAGGCGGCGCTAAGGTTATTATTCAAATTCCCGCTATCTGATCTGAGCATAAAGCCGCTCGGCCCGATTAAACATAATCCAAGACGTCGCGATGTACTTATTATCACTTTTCGGAACACACCCCTTATGGGTATGGGTAAAGCCTGCCGGAGCGATAACCATGGTGCCCTTTTCAGGCTTTACTTTGCGGTTCTGATAATAAAACTCAGTCTCACCGCCCTCTTCCACGTCGTTTAAATAAAACATATACAAAACGACACGATGAAGCGCCTCATTGTGACCCGGCTGCGGAAATTGCTCAGAATGCCAATGATGATAACCGCCTACCCCTTTATCGTATTTCTGAACATTGACAGTGCCGCTACGATACAGGTATTTGACTAACGGCCGCGCTCTCGGTTTACCAAGCTTTTCAAAGTTATCAGGAGATAAGAAAACTGATTGACCTTTCTCGTCGGCAACGGCCACTGAAACGGCTCCCATTAAAGCCATTGAGTACTCAGTGAAATAATCAGTGGCTTTCTTCAGGGTATAGCCGAGTAATTCGTTTTTGATCTGAGCGAGCTCAGGAAAATTATCCAAGGTAAGATCGGTGCTGTTTTTCTTATTGCTGTCAATTCCGTGACCGGTTTCTCCGGCCCGGACACCTTTGTGGGATTCGAAAACATCGATTAAACGATCACAAAATTCAGCTGGAAGCGCATCCGGGTATATTTCAATAAAATCCATGTTATTACTCTACTGACCGCAAAGCACTAAGATAACACTTTAGCGACTATTTAAATAAAATTTTTACAACCAGCGTTTCTGTTTGAAGAAAAAATAAGTACCGACGGCACTGGCTAACATCATACCTATGGCTAACGGATAACCAAATTTCCATGATAATTCAGGCATATCGACAAAGTTCATACCGTAGCTGCTTGCTATCAGGGTCGGCGGCAGAAAAACGACCGCCGCGACTGAGAAGATTTTAATGATCCGGTTTTGTTGCAGCCCGGTAAAACCCATTGCCGCATCGAGCAGAAAGTTCAGCTTATCGAAAATAAACTGACTGTGCGGCATCAGTGACTCAATATCCGCCAGCATTTCACGGATATCTTTCAAATCCTCATCCGTCATTCTGCCGCGATAATAACGCTGCATATATCGCAATGAACGTTGCGTGTCGAGCAAACTTAAACGAATCTTACCGTTTGAGTCCTCTTGTAAGGTAATGAGCTTAAACACGTCATCAAGTTCCTCACTCTCAAAAACTTGCTCACTGACATTTTCAAGCACCGTATAGACGTCCTCAATCAGATCAGAGAGATAATCAACTTTTACGTTAAAAAATTCTAAAAACAACTCTTGCGGAGTGTTCACTTTTAAACGCCCTAAACGCAAATAATTACGTAATAAGCGAACAAGACCCACATCTTCCTCTCTGATGGTCAGTAAGAAGCTCTCACGTAAGTTAAAAGAGATGTTAACCGCACGGACATCCTGCCCCACACGCTGAGGAAAAAGAGAATTAATATGAAGACCGTCGGCATTCTGGTAAAAACGCGCCGAGGCCTCAATATCGTTAATGTCTTCTTCATCGGGAACTTCTTCGACGGACAGCCGGCTTAACCACTCACGTTCTTCATCTTCGGGTTTATAGAGATCTAACCATAGCGTCCGTTCGGGAATTTCATCTGTCACGGACAGTTCATTAATCGTCAGTCGGCGATTTTTATATAGGTAAGCTGTGATCATGGTTGCCCCTATTTCCGTCAATTCAACATGTTGACATACTATGGTTAATTTTGTGGGCTAGTGTACCTGATAAAATATTAAGATAAAGCGCAATAGCTGATTTTAGAAAAAAATGTGGTCAGACAGGTACAAAAGTAGAACATTAAAAAAGATTAATTTTAAATAAACAAAAATCAATCTTAGAATTCTACTTAATGTAAAGTGTACTGAAAAAGAGATTCCGATGGCAGGATTCAACGACTTTCCGATTCAAGCTCAGAAAAGCGCGGCATTTAATCAATGGCAGGAAAATCTGAATTTCCCTGAAGACGGCGCTGAACTCCGATTAACGGAACAGCCTGTATATTTTATAGGCGTATTTCAGATCCCCCGGATATCAGGCCATAACTTCACCGTCACCGGCGTTCAAACATCAACAGAAACGATATTCACTTCACGTATGGGAAAGCAAGTTTGCTTAAAGGAAGGTGAAAGGTTAACAATGTTTTTTTTAAACAAGCCCGCGCTTATCGCAAACGAACCGCTGTTTTTAGATTTTGATAACTTACGATACGACTGTCATGAAGTAACTAAGGAACAATATCATGCCTTTCTCGATTTTATAACGAGTTTAAATTTAATGGTCAGGAATGAGAGAAATAAACAGTTAAGGGATAATAATGCTTCTGTTGAATGGTCAGAAATAGATCACGATTATAAAAAATTCGGGTATTACGAAGAGCGAGCGAATTTAACTTTCGTATACAAAAAAATAACTGACAAAACAATACAGCCTGTTAGAGAATTCAGTGCCGAAGAGCAAAGTGTTTGTGAAGGAGCAATGACGATTTCATTTACTAACTCCTGCCGTAAAACCGCAGCCGAAGCGGTCAATGTAACCCTCAAACAACCAAAGCTTATAAATAATTTTATGTTAGTGAGGCTTCCGTGTTGCGGAGCGTTCAAACGCGGTAAAGCAATTCATCCGTTAATGATCATGCCCGCCAAGCCTATGGATACCGGAAACGCTTTAGGGAAAGCTTTATTAGATAAAACCTATGACGAATTAAATCGATTAAGGGCACTAAACTGCCATTACCAGTTTTACCAGCTGAAGAAACTATTTATTTCCCTGTCTGAGTCAGTTGATTCCGCGGTAAACGCTCATTTAAGCGTATATGATATCTCGCGCGAACTAGAAAATGATATCTGGGACTCGGAGGGGTTAAATGAGTTTAAAGCATCCGTATCGAACCTTTCTCAGTCCTCGGCTGAAAGTAATTTAAGTTTGAATGAACTTGAAAAATCTTACAAAAATATAAAAACCGCATTGATTCAGTACCAAACCGGAGAAATTGAAAGATTAACGTACTCTGAACTGACCGAAAGAGCAGAACAGAGAAAACTATCAGGCGAATTTTAAGTGACGGAAAGGCTTTCTGAAACAGAAAGCCTTTATCAGAACGGAATTAATTACCAACCCGTCTTTTTACGAAGGGCTTTACCGATATCAGCGAGTGAACGAACCGTCGTTACACCTGCCGCTTCTAATGCGGCAAATTTCTCATCGGCCGTACCTTTACCGCCGGCGATAATAGCGCCGGCATGACCCATACGCTTACCGGCCGGAGCGGTTACGCCCGCGATGTAAGAAACCACAGGCTTGGTTACGTGGTTCCTGATGTATTCAGCCGCTTCTTCCTCGGCTGTACCGCCAATCTCACCGATCATAACAATCGCTTCAGTACCTTCGTCATTCTGGAACATTTCTAAAACGTCAATGAAGTTAGTACCCGGGATCGGGTCACCACCGATACCAACACAAGTAGACTGACCGAAGCCTTCGTCAGTAGTTTGCTTGACCGCTTCGTAAGTCAGAGTACCGCTGCGAGATACGATGCCGACTTTACCCGGCTTGTGAATGTGACCGGGCATAATACCGATCTTACACTCTCCCGGAGTGATTACGCCCGGGCAGTTAGGGCCTATCATGCGAACGCCGGTTTCTTCAAGCTTAACTTTAACTTCAAGCATATCCAAAGTCGGAATACCTTCGGTAATACAAACGATTAACTCAATGCCGCCGTCAATCGCCTCTAAGATAGCGTCTTTACAGAAAGGAGCCGGTACATAAATAACAGACGCGGCGGCACCGGTTTCAGCGACAGCGTCTTTAACCGTGTTAAATACGGGAAGACCTAAGTGCACCTGACCGCCTTTACCCGGAGACACACCACCGACCATCTGTGTACCGTAAGCGATAGCTTGCTCAGAGTGGAAAGTACCCTGGCCGCCGGTCAAACCTTGGCAGATAACTTTGGTATCTTTATTAATTAATACAGACATTATTTGCCCTCCGCGGCGGCAACGACTTTAACTGCGGCATCAGATAGTGATTCAGCCGCGATAATGTCAAGACCAGAGTTAGCAAGAACTTCACGGCCTTTATCAGCGTTTGTACCTTCAAGGCGAACAACCACAGGGACTTGTACGCCGACTTCTTTAACAGCGCCGATGATGCCTTCAGCTATCATGTCACAACGTACGATACCGCCGAAGATGTTTACGAGAACGGCTTTAACATTGCTGTCAGATAAAATGATCTTGAACGCTTCAGCCACACGCTCTTTAGTCGCGCCGCCGCCTACGTCCAGGAAGTTAGCCGGCTTGCCGCCGTGCAGGTTTACGATATCCATTGTGCCCATCGCAAGACCGGCACCGTTAACCATACATCCTACGTTACCGTCTAAAGCAACATAGTTCAGCTCAAATTTAGCGGCGTGCGCTTCACGCGCGTCTTCTTGAGACGGATCGTGCATTTCGCGGATTTTCGGCTGACGGAATAACGCGTTACCGTCAACACCGATCTTGCCGTCCAGGCAGTGTAAGTTACCTTCTTCAGTGATGACCAGCGGGTTGATTTCAAGTAAAGCGAAGTCGTGCTTGTCAAACAGGTTCGCCAGACCCATGAAGATCCTGGTGAACTGTTTCATTTGAGTCGGGTTCAGACCTAACTTAAAGCCGAGATCACGAGCCTGATACGGCTGAGAACCAACTAACGGATCGATGATAGCTTTGTGAATCAACTCCGGCGTTTCTTCAGCTACTTTTTCGATTTCAACACCGCCCTCGGTAGACGCCATGAATACAACTCTGCGAGTCGAGCGGTCTACCACAGCACCCAGATATAATTCGTTAGCAATATCCGTGCAGCTTTCTACCAGAATTTTAGCAACGGGCTGACCATTCTCATCAGTTTGGTAAGTAACCAGATTTTTGCCTAACCATTTTTCGGCAAACGCTCTGATTTCTTCCTTATCACCGGTAACTTTAACGCCACCGGCTTTACCGCGGCCGCCCGCATGTACTTGACACTTAACAACCCACATGTCACCGCCGATTCGTCCAGCCGCTTCTACGGCTTCCTGAGCCGTAGAACAAGCGTAACCTTCAGAAACCGGTAAACCTTCTTCAGCAAATAGTTCTTTTGCCTGATACTCATGCAAATTCATGATGATCTATCCGTTTACTACATATAATTTGAAAACCGGCTCAGAGGAGCCAGTCACTAGGGTACCGCCTTAAAGCTTTTCTTACAGGTCAAGCAATAGACGAGTTGGATCTTCTAAAAATTCTTTAATGGCGACCAGGAAGCCGACAGACTCGCGGCCATCAATAATACGATGGTCATAAGAGAGTGCCAGGTACATCATCGGCAGAATTTCAATTTGGCCATTAACGGCCATCGGGCGATCTTTGATCGCATGCATTCCTAAGATTGCGCTTTGCGGCATATTAAGGATAGGTGTTGACATTAATGAGCCGAATACACCACCGTTTGTAACAGTAAAATTACCGCCGGTCATATCCGCGACCGTTAGTTTACCATCTCTGCCTTTAATTGCTAACTCTCTCACATTTTTTTCAATATCCGCGAGACTCATCTTGTCTGTATCACGTAATACCGGGGTGACCAGACCGCGAGGCGTTGACACAGCGATACTTACATCGAAGTAGTTGTGATATACAATGTCATCACCATCTATAGAAGCGTTAACTTCAGGGAAACGCTTAAGCGCTTCAGTTACCGCTTTAATGTAGAAAGACATGAAGCCTAAACGGATACCATGTTTTTCTTCAAAGCTATCTTTGTACTTCTTACGGATATCCATGATCGGCTTCATGTTGATTTCATTAAACGTCGTCAGCATTGCCGTAGAGTTTTTCGCTTCAAGCAGGCGATTCGCAATCGTCTTACGCAGGCGGGTCATCGGAACACGTTTCTCGCCGCGTTCTTCCGCCACCGGCGTTACAGGCGCGGCCGCCGGAGCGGAAGCTTTAGACTTAACAAAGTTCTCAACGTCTTCTTTAGTGACGCGGCCGCCGACACCAGTGCCTTTAATCTGAGAAGCATCCAGGTTGTGTTCAGCGACTAGGCGACGCACTGAAGGGCTTAAAGCGTCATTTGATTCTTCGGTAGTCGCTTCTCGCGCGGCTGGAGCAGGCGCTTTAGCTTGCGCTTTAGAAACTTCCTGACCTGCCACGGCACCCGGATTCAGCTTAGCGATAACCTGTTCGCCTAAAACCGTTTCACCTTCCGGGAAAAGGATTTCTCCCATTTGACCGTCCGCTTCAGCGACAACCTCAAGTACAACTTTATCCGTCTCGATATCAACCAAGTTCTGATCGCGCTCTACGGCGTCACCCGGCTGAACGTGCCATGTTGCGATGGTTGCATCAGCGACTGATTCTGGCAGTACGGGTACCTTAATATCGATACTCATAGAAAACTATCCTTTATCCAAATTACTTAATTTTTAATGCATCATTTACTAATGCTTCTTGTTGATGCATATGTAGGCCGGCATAACCGCAGGCGGGTGCCGCGGAGGCTTCACGGCCCGCATAGGTCAATTCAGCGCCCGACGGAATCGCGGCTCTAAAGTGATGCTGGCTGCAGTACCAAGCCCCTTGGTTTTGAGGTTCTTCCTGACACCAGACAAAATCTTTAACGTGTTGATAATCGGCTAATGCTTTCGCCATTTCAGGGTGCGGGAACGGGTACAGCTGCTCAATACGAACAATAGCGACATTATCAATCTCTTGTTTACGACGCTTATCAAGCAAATCGTAGTAAACCTTACCGCTGCACAGAACGACACGGTCAACGGTCCGGACATCCAGCTCGTCAGTCTCACCAATCACGTTCTGGAACGTACCATGTGAAAGCTCATCGAAAGATGAAACCGCTAACGGATGACGCAGCAGTGACTTAGGTGACATCACGACTAATGGACGACGCATCGGACGAACCACCTGACGGCGGATCATGTGATAAACCTGAGCCGGAGTCGAGGGAACGCAGACTTGCATATTATGGTTCGCGCAAAGCTGCAGGAAGCGCTCCAGACGGGCGCTGGAGTGCTCAGGGCCTTGTCCTTCATAACCGTGCGGCAGCAACATAGTCAGACCGCATAAACGACCCCACTTCTGTTCACCGGAGGACAGGAACTGATCGATCACCACTTGCGCGCAGTTCGCGAAGTCACCAAATTGCGCCTCCCAGATGGTCAGACCGCCGGGTTCAGCCGTCGCGTAACCATATTCAAAGGCCAATACCGAAGCCTCAGACAATACCGAGTCAGTGATATCTATCGGACCCTGTTCGTCAGCCAGGTTGCGCAACGGCATGTAAGTTGTCGCGTCTTTTTGGTTATGCAGCACCGCATGACGATGGAAGAAAGTACCGCGGCCTGAGTCCTGACCCGTAATACGAACACGTTTGTTATCCGCGAGGATGGTTGCGTAAGCCAGGTTCTCTGCAAAACCCCAGTCCATTGGTTTTTCACCTAAAGACATCGCCACACGATCTTTGTAAATCTTAGCGACACGGGATTGAACCGTATGATTTTCCGGCACTTCAGCCGTCTTAGCCGCTAAGGCTTTTAACGCTTCTAAATCAATAGAATCGTCATAGGTTTCGTCCCACTCACGATTAATATATGGCGCCCAGTCAACATTATGCATAGTCATCGGACGCCATTCTTTAACGACACGGTCACCGGAGTCAAGAGCGTCACGGTAAGCGTTAACCATCGCGACCGTATCTTCTGAGGCTAACGTTCCTTCAGAAACTAATCTTTCAGAGTACAATTTACGCGGCGTCGGGTGTTTTTTGATTTTCGCGTACATTAACGGCTGAGTCGCGCTCGGCTCATCAGCTTCGTTATGGCCGTGACGACGATAACAAACTAAATCAATTACAACGTCACGTTTAAATTCGTTTCGGTAATCAACCGCTAACTGAGAAACAAAAGCCACCGCTTCCGGGTCATCCGCGTTCACGTGGAAAATCGGCGCCTGAACCATTTTAGCGATGTCGGTACAGTATTCGGTTGAACGCACGTCTTCGTGATTCGACGTCGTAAAGCCCACCTGGTTATTCACGACAATGCGGATACTACCACCCACTTTAAAGCCGCGGGCTTGAGACATATTGAATGTTTCCTGAACGATACCCTGACCTGTAATAGCTGAGTCACCATGAATGGTAATCGGCATAACCTGTAAGCCGTCTTTACAGCCGCGGCGATCCTGACGGGCTCGCACGGATCCCATTACCACAGGGTTAACAATCTCAAGGTGAGACGGGTTAAATGCCAGCGCTAAGTGAACGTTACCTGAAGGCGTCTCGAAATCAGATGAGAAACCCTGATGATACTTAACATCACCGGAGCCCGCGATGTGGTCATGCTTACCGGCAAATTCGTCAAATAATTCAGAGGGCTTTTTACCTAATACGTTAACCAGAACGTTTAAGCGACCTCGGTGAGCCATGCCGATGACCACTTCTTTTGTTGAAGCTTCACCCGCACGGTAAATAATCTCACGTAACATCGGAACCAGTGAATCACCGCCTTCCAGTGAGAAACGTTTTGCGCCAGGGAACTTGGCGCCAAGGTATTTTTCCATACCCTCCGCGGAATTAAGACCTTCCAGAATACGAGTTTTAACGTCTTTATCGTAATTCGCTTTACCTAAAGTCGGCTCTAAGCGTTGTTGAATCCAACGTTTTTCATCGGTATCCGTGATATGCATGTATTCAGCGCCAATCGAACCACAGTAGGTTGATTTAAGCGCGTTCACTAATTCAGAAAGCCGCATGGTGTCACCACCAAACGCAAATGAGCCGGTGTGAAAATCACGTGTCATATCTTCCGGGGTCAGACCGTGAAATGCCGGTTCCAGCTCTTTGACCGCGTCTCGCGCCCAAAGACCCAGCGGATCCAGATTTGAATTCTGATGGCCGCGGAAACGATAAGCGTTAATTAACTGAAGGACTTTTACCTGCTTCGCGTCAAGTTCAGGGTCAGAGGCTTGAGCCGAAACGCCTCCGCGGCCTGATAGTGCCAGGCTACGGAAATAATCACGCACTTTAGAGTGCGCTATTTCTTGACCGTTTGCGTCAGAGCCGTTTACTGAAGGAAGGTTATCGAATACAGCTTTCCAATCATCGGAAACTGACTGCGGATCTTCTTGGTAGGCTTCGTACATCTCTTCGATATAGGTAGCGTTCGCACCGTTTAAGTGAGATGAATCCAGCCAGGCTTGCATGAGGCCTTGGTGCATTTCCATTCCTTTCAAACTTTATTACTTTATTACTTTATTACTTTATTACTTTATTACTTTATATAGCTTAATAGCTTAATAGCTTAATAGCTTAATAGCTTAATAGCTTAGTTAAAAACGTGAAACTTTCTGATCCGTATTCAACCGTCTTTTTTGGGAGAGATACTGTTTATACCAGTTACACGCAAAAAAGCCACTCCTTAATGAAGAAGTGACTCTTTCTATTAGACCTTTTTTGTTAATGACATATCAGTCACTAATAAAGGAGGTTGTCCCATTTATACCGCTCGCTTCAATAGCATTGACTTGATATGGCCGATAGCTTTAGTCGGGTTCAGACCTTTCGGGCAGACATCTACGCAGTTCATGATGCCGTGACAGCGAAATACACTGTACGCATCATCTAAATCAGCCAGACGTTCTTCAGTAGCGGTATCACGGCTATCAATTAAGAAGCGATAAGCGTGTAACAAGCCACTTGGACCGATAAATTTATCAGGGTTCCACCAGAACGACGGACAAGCGGTAGAACAACAAGCGCATAAGATACATTCATACAGACCATCTAAATGTTCACGGTCTTCGATTGACTGCAAGTGCTCACGAGCCGGTTGCTTGTCGTCATTGATTAAGTAAGGCTTAATCTTTTCGTACTGTTTGTAGAACTGAGTTAAATCAACAATCAAATCACGAACAACCGGCATCCCCGGCAGCGGGCGGATCTCGATTTTCTTACCTTTAAAAGCAGAAACCGGAGTAATACACGCCAGACCATTCTTACCGTTCATGTTGACACCGTCTGAACCGCAGACACCTTCACGGCAAGAGCGACGGAATGCTAATGATGAATCTTGTTCCTTTAGTCGAATTAAAGCATCGAGCACCATCATATCAGTGCCCTGTTTAACTTCTAAAGTATAATCCTTCATGTAAGGCTTTGTGTCTACATCAGGATTGTATCGATAAACTGAAAAATGCAACTTCATCTTTCAACTCCTTAGTAGGTACGTTTCTTAGGCGGAAACGCTTCACGATCTCTGGGTGACATATTTACGTCACGCTTAGACATGGATTCAGTTCCCGGGTTGAAGATACTGTGACACAACCAGTTTTCATCGTCACGCTCTAAGTAATCCTCACGGCTGTGAGCGCCGCGGCTTTCCGTACGGTAGTTTGCCGCATAAGCTGTCGCGATTGCCGTAGCCATTAAATTATCTAACTCTAAACATTCAATACGTTGAGTGTTGAACTCTTTTGAGTTATCGGACAGCTTAGCATTCTCAAGACGCTTACGAATCGCTTGCAGCTCATGTAAGCCTTCAGCCATTGCTTCACCTGTTCGGAAGACAGAGAAGTTAAGCTGCATACACTGTTGGAGATCTTTCTTAATCTGAACCGGATCTTCGCCGTCTTTATTATTTTCCCAGCGATTCAAACGAGCTAAACTCTCGTCAATATCAGCCAGAGCGGCCGCTTTAGGCATCGGCGTTTCATCTAACGCTTTACCTAAATGTTGACCGGCAGCACGGCCGAATACCACAAGATCAAGCAGCGAGTTACCGCCTAAGCGGTTTGCGCCGTGCACCGATACACAGGCGATTTCACCCACGGCGAATAAACCGGGGATGTCTTGCTCTGTACCGTCTTCATTTTGATGAATGACCTGGCCGGAAACCTTAGTAGGAAGCCCGCCCATCATGTAATGACAAGTCGGAATTACCGGAATCGGACCGTCCGCGGGATCAATGTGCGCGAACGTACGAGAAAGTTCACAAACACCGGGAAGACGCGCTTCTAATGTTTCTTTACCCAGATGATCAAGTTTCAGATAAATGTGCGGACCGTGCGGGCTGTCAATACCGCGACCTTCACGGATTTCGGTCATCATTGAACGGGCGACTACGTCACGAGACGCAAGATCTTTGGCGTTCGGCGCGTAACGCTCCATAAAGCGCTCACCGTCTTTGTTTAACAGGTAACCGCCTTCCCCGCGACAACCTTCGGTTACCAGCACGCCCGCACCGGCGATACCGGTCGGATGAAACTGCCACATTTCCATATCTTGCAACTGAATACCCGCACGAAGTGCCATACCGACACCGTCACCGGTGTTAATGTGAGCGTTGGTCGTTGAAGCGAAAATACGACCCGCTCCGCCGGTCGCTAAAACGGTAGCTTTAGCTTTAAAATAAACTATCTCGCCGGTTTCAATTTCCAAGGCAGTGCAACCCACGATGGCGCCGTCTTCATTCTTAACGAGATCCAGCGCATACCACTCAGAAAATACTTCGGTTTTATTCTTAACGTTCTGCTGGTAAAGGCAGTGAAGAAGAGCGTGACCGGTGCGGTCAGCCGCCGCGGCGGTACGAGCGGCTTGCTCACCACCGAAATTCTTAGACTGACCGCCGAAAGGACGCTGGTAGATTTTACCGTTTTCGAAACGAGAAAATGGTAAGCCCATGTGCTCAAGTTCGATAATAGCTTCCGGGCCGGTTTGGCACATGTATTCAATCGCGTCTTGGTCACCGATGAAGTCAGAACCCTTCACGGTGTCATACATGTGATATTCCCAGTTATCATCGTGAGCGTTACCAAGTGCTACGGTGATACCACCTTGAGCTGATACGGTATGCGAACGAGTCGGGAAAACTTTAGATAAAAGCGCGCAGCTTTTACCTTCTTTTGAAATCTGTAAAGCAGCGCGCATGCCAGCGCCGCCAGCGCCGATGACTAAGGCATCAAATTCGCGAACAGGAATACTCACTTAAACACCCCACACTGTAAATAAACCTACCGCTAAATAAGCAAAAGCGGTAATGACAAACACAAACTGCAATAAACCGCGCAATGTTGTGCATTTAATATAGTCAGTCAGTACTTGCCAGATCCCAATCCAGGCGTGGATCAGTAACGCAACCAAAGTGATCATAGTGAAAACTTTCATCGCTAAAGTGCTGAATAACCCCGACCAAACCTCATAGGTCAGTGAGCCAGCGCATAAAACAAAACCGACTAAAAACAGTGTGTAAAGCGCAAGAATAACCGCACTTGCGCGAATCATAATAAAGTCATGTACGCCGCTGCGTCCAAAACTTGCTGCATTGGTTACCATACCCAAATCCCCGCTAAAACAGAAACAACAATAGCTAAAACAAAACTGATTTTTGCTGAAGCATTGCCGGACTGCAGTTCTTCCCAACGGCCTGAGTCCATAATTAAATGACGTACGCCAACAATTAAGTGATAACCCAATGCTGTAAAGATTCCCCAAACGACGAACTTAACTAACGGGTTAGCAAATAATGCTTGCATTTCGGCGAAACTCTCGGCCGAAGCCAGAGAAGCATTCAGCATCCATAACAGGATACCGACGGCAAACAGCATAATCACACCGGATACACGGTGAAGAATGGACGCAATCGCTGTAGCAGGAAAGCGGATTTTTTGTAGATCTAAATGGACAGGTCTTTGCTTTTTCACGTTCTGCTCACTCAGCTCCATTGAGCATATTATTTTGTTAACGATTTTTTGCTAAAACACCTTACAGTTATAGTTCAGTTCAAATACTCTGGCAAAAAGATCGTTTATTATTGCTCTGTCTGAAGCTATTAATTTCATGGGTAGAAATCACTCTTAATAAATAACATCTTATGGCTCCTTAAAGCCGACTCAGAGTATACTCGCCGAAAAAGTCAAATACAAACATCACATAACGCTAAATTTGTTTTTTTGATTAATTTACTATCAGTCAAGCTATTTTTATGCGTTCGTTCTATATTTTTTAATAATTTCATAATTATTTATTCACATTAAAACGCTCATTTAAATTGGAAGTTCGAGTGAAATAGCGTTAAAGTATGAAACTTTCTCATGCCACTCTCATACAACAATGAAGTAAGGAGATCTGGGTATGGCTGATCTAAAAGCCACTTTAAACTTACCAGGAAAAGACTCGTTCGAGCTGCCTGTAAAACAAGGCACCGACGGCTTCGACGTTTTAGATATCAGTAAATTAGGTTCTCAAGGTTACTTCACTTTGGATCCCGGTTTTCTAGCGACTGCGTCTTGCGAATCAGCAATTACCTACATTGACGGCGCACAAGGTATCCTTCTGCACAGGGGTTACCCGATTGAGCAACTGGCGACTGAATCTACCTATTTAGACGTATGCTATTTATTACTGAACGGTGAATTACCGGACAAAAAACAGCACGACAACTTCGTACAGACTGTGACACAACACACTATGGTTAATGAGCAGTTATCTACGTTTTTTAAAGGTTTTCGTCGTGACGCGCACCCGATGGCCATGCTGTGTGGCGTTACAGGCGCGTTAGCCGCATTCTATCAGGACTCTCTTGACGTAAATGACGAGAAACACCGTGAAATCGCCGCTTATCGTCTGGTTTCTAAAATGCCGACCCTCGCGGCAATGTGCTACAAATATTCTATGGGTCAGCCTTTCGTATATCCGCGAAACAACCTAAGCTACGCGGGCAACTTCCTGAGCATGATGTTCTCCGTTCCGTGCGAGGAGTACCATGTTAACCCCGTTATTGAACGTGCTATTGATCGCATTTTAATACTTCACGCGGATCATGAGCAGAATGCGTCCACTTCAACGGTTCGTCTGGCAGGTTCATCCGGCGCCAACCCGTTCGCCTGTATCGCCGCCGGTATCGCTTCACTCTGGGGACCTGCTCACGGCGGCGCGAATGAAGCCTGCTTAAACATGCTTGAAGAGATCGGCAGCGTGGATCGTATTCCCGGATATATCGCTAAAGCGAAAGACAAAAGCGATCCGTTCCGTCTGATGGGTTTCGGTCACCGCGTATACAAGAACTTTGATCCGCGCGCTAAAGTTATGCGCGCGACCTGTCATGAAGTGCTCAAAGAGCTCAACATCAAAGACCCGTTATTAGATGTCGCCTTGGAGCTTGAGCGTATCGCACTAGAAGATGAATACTTTGTCGCTAAGAAGCTGTACCCGAATGTTGACTTCTACTCAGGTATCATTATGAAAGCGATCGGCATTCCTACCAGCATGTTTACAGTAATGTTCGCTCTGGCGCGTACTGTCGGCTGGATTTCTCACTGGAAAGAAATGCTGGGAGAGCCGGGTCACAGGATCGGCCGCCCCCGTCAGCTTTACACGGGTTTCGCTAAACGTGACTTTGTGAAGCTGGAAGACAGATAACTTCCGGTTGAATTTTCTGCAAAAAACCTTCGCTCAGAAGGTTTTTTTATGTTAGTGACGTAAGTAACTGACGAAAAGTTTCCGCGGGATTCCGGGGCTCATATCCGGTTCGATACAAGGTGCGATGCGGTGAGCATAGCCGCGGCTATGTAACTGAAGCTGCAACGCCGTAGAGTATTTTAGACGGGCGTCAGAAACGTGAAAAGACTGAAGGCCGGGTAATTATGACCAAGCCGTAAGCCTGTCTGCAATTTCAGGCTACATCGGCTTTAACTGAAGTCTGATTATTCACCTTGATGTTCAGGGCATATTTACTCCATGCTTGCCACGGTAAATTAATCTTCGTTCATAATCGCTTTTTTGGCTTAAAAAAATGCTATAACAAATATGAAACCGATAAATAATTAGTCGGTACTGAAAAACATAGGCTCTTCGTCGTTTAGTGTGGATTTAATGGATTTATTTCTGAGATAATAAACCCAGTTTTGCAGTCAAGAGTTGGAAGTAAATACATGGATGGAAATCAAGTTTTGATGCTCGGCCTTGGTATAGAAGCGCCTTGGAAGTTGGTTAACCAACACCTGGATATATCAGCCTCACCTAATGAACTTGTTCTCGAAATTGAAGCTGAACGAGGAAGCTTGTATCCCTGCCCGACTTGCTCAAAAGCTTGTCCGGCACATGACTTTAAATCGCTGACCTGGCGTCATCTCAATTTCTTTCAGCATCACTGTTATATCAAAGCAAACGTCCCGAGAACTCGATGTGCTGAGCATGGCGTTAAGCGTGTCAATGTCCCTTGGGCGAGAGCGGGTGTAAATTCACGTTATTGTTCGAATAATCTGTATTGGTACCGGCTCGTGAAATGCCGGTTAAGGCATGTGCTGAATATGTTGGAATTCGTGACAAACGTATTTGGCGCATCATCAAACACTACGTCAGCAAGGCATTAGCATTGATGGACTTGTCAGCACTTAAAGCTATTGGATTCGATGAAACGGCGGCTAAACGTGGCCACAACTATGTTACTGTTTTCATTGATATGGACAAGAAAGACAAGCCTGTTGTGTTCGCTACGCCCGGAAAAGGTAAGGAAACCGTTAAGCGATTTAAGTCCTTTCTGACAGAGCATCAAGGCAAAGCAGATAATGTACTTGAAGTCGTGTGTGATATGTCAAGAGCCTTTCTGTCAGCAACAGAGGAAGAGTTCCCGGATGCTAACGTAACGGTTGATTGGTTCCATGTTGTGCAACTGTTTACTAAAGCGGTTGATGAAGTACGTAAAACGGAGAGAAAAATCCAACCGCATCCAAAGAGCCTGCGCTGGGCAGTACTAAAAAATGCAGATGGCTCATTTACTGGGAAACAAAAAGAAGCACTTGCAGAGCTAGAATCCAGCGACCTGAATACAGCAACAGCTTGGCGAATTAAGGAACAACTTAGGTGGATACGTCAAGCTGAAACCGCTCATGCTGCACGCTGGAGGCTGACGTATTTCATTAATTTTGCAAAAGAGCAGTTGGGTGATATTGAGATGTTAGAACCCGTTCGAAAAGCACTTGCAACTGTGGAAAGGCATGCAGAGAGAATTTTACAGCGCTGGTCATCCACTTATACTCGATGCTGCAGTTTTTCTTAATTGACAATCATGCAGCATAACCCATATTCTGAAATGTTTTTGCATGGGATTTTAATGAAGGAATTTCTTCCTGACGGAGGGCGTTCAAAATTCTGTGTCAGCCTAAATTCTAAATTTCTAATACGTTATCCAATCTGCCTTCAAAATGGATTGCAAATTGTGACAATGCTAGCCTCCAATTTTGGACTGGCATTGTCCACTTTTTAGAGGCATTCAATATTCCCGCATAAAGCAATTTTAGCAAGCTGTTTTCATTTGGAAATGCCCCTTTTGTTTTGGTGAGTTTCCTAAACTGGCGATGTACGGCTTCAATCGCATTGGTCGTGTAAATCACTCGACGTACATATTCTGGATATTTGAAGTAAACGGACAAGTTCTCCCACTTTCTGCGCCAAGAGTCGATAACGATTGGATACTGGCTACCCCATTTGTTTTCCAGCTCATCTAAAGCCGTTTCAGCAGCCGATTTACTTGTCGCTCTGTAAACCGGCTTTAAATCAGCCATAAACGCCTTTTGATGCTTAGATGCCACATACTTCATTGAGTTGCGTACCTGATGAATTACGCAAAGCTGAACTTCTGTCTCCGGGTAAATGCTGGCAATAGCTTCAGGAAAACCGTTTAACCCGTCAACACAAGCAATTAAGATATCCTTAACACCACGATTATGAAGATCGGTCAGTACCGAAAGCCAATAATTAGCACCTTCTGACTCTGAAAGATACAGGCCAAGTAACTCTTTCTTACCTTCGAGATTAACGCCTAGAATCGTGTAAATAGCCTTACTGACATAGCGACCATTGTCTTTGACTTTATAGTGAATCGCATCCAGCCAAATAATTGGATAGACCTCGTCTAAACTGCGTTGCTGCCATTCTTTGAGCTGAGGAATAAGCTGATCGGTCACAGCCGTCAAACTGGCTTCTGAAAGCTCTAAACCATACAAATCAGCCACATGAGATTTGATATCACGATAACTCATACCCATTGAAAACATTGACAAAATCTTACGATCAATTTCATCAGAGAGCTTAGTTTGATTTTTTTTGACAAGCTGAGGCTCAAAGTTGCCGGCTCTGTCTCTTGGCGTTTCTAACTCAAATTCGCCAACTGAAGATTTAACGGTTTTTTTACTAAAACCATTTCTTCGATTGGGCTCAAGATCTGAGTCTAAATGTTGATCAAGTTCTGCTTTAAGCGCTGCTTCTGTTAGTTGTTTGATTAAAGGGGTGAGAACACCATCCGCACCAGTTAAACCTTTACCTGATTGAAGTTGTTCTAAAGCTTTATTGAAATCGAAATTTTGAGTCATTATGTCATTCCTGTTTTTGACATTTTACCGAAATGACACAGATTTCTAAACACTACCTCCTGACGACCTAAATCTCTACCTGCCATATGCCTGCTAGAGTCTCGTTCTGGTAAGGAATCATGGAGTGCCGTAATTAAGCTCTCTAATGCTGCATTTGGATCATTGGCACATACCACTTCTTGAATCGTAGCAACAAGCGCTTCAACTTTTAGGCGTTCAATTAGGCAACCCACAGGCATCCCAGGGTGTTTGTTTTTAAGTCGGACAGATTGCTCAGGATGTTGCAACAGTAAATGCTCGCACAGAAGGCTTAAGATCAGGCCATGCTCCGAACCATCGACACCTTGCTGTTTGCTCAACTTGTTCCAACCGCAATGAGCTTTCCAATCTTGGATAAAAACCTCTACTAACCACCTTAATGTATAAAGTCTTGCTATATCATGGTGATGCCATGACATATTGCTAGCGATCAAGTAACGATATTCTTCTTCTCCTTCATATTTTAGCGCCACAACAAATCTCCGTTTACTATGCGCATTAACATATAGCCTCGCAGCCATCATGGTGACTTTCTTCTCTTCACCACCGCGAATAGACAGTTGAAGTTCAACACCTTTTTGACGATTAAAATAGGTATCAACTCGTGCTTTTGAGTTCTTGCTGCTCACTCGTTGATTTGTTCTTAATTGACTGACTATTTGAGCGTGATGAGTGATTTCTTCAGCTTTATCCATGAAATCAGCAGTCCCATATAATGCATCGGCTAATACGCTCTTGATTTTAAAGTTTGGAAAGGCGGTGGTAAATTCTCTTAGCATTTCTAGTGCAAGCGCTTGTTTAGTCGGATAGTTAACATGGTCAGGCATGGGTCTTTGTGGTCGCTCTTTTTTAGCGATACCTTGTCGTTGCAGCTCTTTATCCCGTTTGCTCCAAATGGCGAGATTCGGATCGGGGGTATAAAACCTAAACCCAACTGGAAAGGTTACCGTATCGGTGACAAGTACCATGAATATCAGCTCTTGCCCATTGATATACCCACCTGTCGGTTTGTCTTTGATTTTATGTGCACCTGCAATACAAGTCGTTTTTTTAGCTCGGTGTTTATGGGTATCATCAATATCTAAATGGCCGTTTGTTAATTGATAATGTTTGAATATATTGCAAATACTCGCTTGAAGTAGGTACTGCCAAGGGATTTTAGCTTTGTAGAATATCCAGCATAAGCCCGTTGACTTGAAAACGCCTAAACTTCTCCGTTCAAAAGCTGCCCAGTTCAAAGCCTCAGTCATGATAACTCCAGTGATCATCGCTCCTAATACTATTTTTTGAGTTCTTGTTAATTTTAATGAGGGTTTAATCAAGGATAACGAAACATTTAATGCATCAAAAAATTGAGTAACCTGATGTGTGATTAATTTTTGGTAGGCATGACCATACCTTAGAATGTTTGGTTCTAAAAAATCCTATCTGAAGGATACGATCATGCCTGTCGAAGATTTTATCAGGCTCTTCGTCGTTTCATATGGATTTGAGTAGATCTGATACAGGGCTAGCAATCATAAAAATCATGGTAATAAATGTTCCTGTATTACGATACCCTCTGGCTCGTGCTCTAGCCGCTTGAAATAGACTATTTAAACCTTCCATACGAGCATTCGTATAAGTGGATGACCAGCGCTGTAAAATTCTCTCTGCATGCCTTTCCACAGTTGCAAGTGCTTTTCGAACGGGTTCTAAGGGAGCTCGCAGTTAAGAATTTACCATTCTGGCATGATAAGTAGATCTCACTTAGGTAATTCACTATTTCGGATGATTTTATCTTCGACATCTTCTTTTTCACTTTTTGTTAGCTTGACTCCTTTTGAGTAAACCTTATCAATTAAATTGACAACTGGAGTCATAGCCTTCCAAGTCATTGTTTTCGTCCACTCCAGAACAGTATTCACTGAATTCAGTAATGTACCATTCCAATGCTTTTCTAAAGATGACCAAACCCGCTCAATTGGGTTATATTTGCTGTGATAAGGTGGGTAGTAAACGTTGTGAATCCTCAGTTTCGATCTTTCACTAAACTGTTTTAATCTAAAAAGATACTGAGTCCGGCATCCACTATTTTCTGGGCCATTATCTGAAAAAATAACCAGCTCCTCTACCTCTGGATGTTCGTCTTTAACTAAATTCCACCACCACTCTAAAGCGTCACAAATGAAGTCGCTGGTTTTACTTGAGTTACCATAAAACACATGAAGCTGGTCGTTTTCCAGGTTCAGTATTCCGAACGGGATAAGCTTATCTTTTACATCCATGTCGTGATCTAAAGCTTGCACCGCATCAATCCCTCTGGATTGACCGTGTCGAGAAAATTCACCCAAATTAACCGTGGCTTTGCAATCTATACTTATACGGATAACTTTTTTATTCCCTGCTGTTTCTTTTTTAATTTTATTTACATTTTTAAAGATGGCGTCTGTTTCAGGAATTTTTTTTGTGGCCTGGTTTTTTGAACTCGCTTCAGTTTGTAACCGAGTCGATTCAAAATGTCATTAATCGTTCTTTCTTTTGGTAACTCTTCACAGTCCCAGCCTTTTTCCTCAATCAGCTTTTTACGAACACCTTTAGCTGTAATTCGAGTGTAAGCAAATGAATTTTTGAATTTTGGATCAGCTTGTGACTCTGGATCGACTAACGCCCGAATATCTACCTCCAGCTGAGGATTATTCTCCTCACTTCTATGCTTTCCTTCATAATGCCCAAAGCATTCAAACCCGGTTTCCAGCTCATGAAGCCCGAGTTCTACAGCTTTTCTCCCCCAGCCAAACTCCGTTTCCGTTAATCTAGGACTCCCGCAGCAGAACGTTTTAGACACTTCAGCCATAAAGACTCTTTTTTCCATTCCGTGAAGTTTATTTGAGGCAAGTTTGATTATCCGTTTGGACTCGCTAGAAATGTAAATTGAAGTAGACATCTGGCAGCAACATAAACGATTTTAAGAACTCAACTATACTATTGCGGTAAAATTTAAATCGCAACGTCCCTAACATCTCAATATCACCCAACTGCTCTTTTGCAAAATTAATGAAATACGTCAGCCTCCAGCGTGCAGCATGAGCGGTTTCAGCTTGACGTATCCACCTAAGTTGTTCCTTAATCCGCCAAGCTGTTGCTGTATTCAGGTCGCTGGATTCTAGCTCTGCAAGTGCTTCTTTTTGTTTCTCAGTAAATGAGCCATCTGCATTTTTTAGTACTGCCCAGCGCAGGCTCTTTGGATGCGGTTGGATTTTTCTCTCCGTTTTACGTACTTCATCAACCGCTTTAGTAAACAGTTGCACAACATGGAACCAATCAACCGTTACGTTAGCATCCGGGAACTCTTCCTCTGTTGCTGACAGAAAGGCTCTTGACATATCACACACGACTTCAAGTACATTATCTGCTTTGCCTTGATGCTCTGTCAGAAAGGACTTAAATCGCTTAACGGTTTCCTTACCTTTTCCGGGCGTAGCGAACACAACAGGCTTGTCTTTCTTGTCCATATCAATGAAAACAGTAACATAGTTGTGGCCACGTTTAGCCGCCGTTTCATCGAATCCAATAGCTTTAAGTGCTGACAAGTCCATCAATGCTAATGCCTTGCTGACGTAGTGTTTGATGATGCGCCAAATACGTTTGTCACGAATTCCAACATATTCAGCACATGCCTTAACCGGCATTTCACGAGCCGGTACCAATACAGATTGTTCGAACAATAACGTGAATTTACTACCCGCTCTCGCCCAAGGGACATTGACACGCTTAACGCCATGCTCAGCACATCGAGTTCTCGGGACGTTTGCTTTGATATAACAGTGATGCTGAAAGAAATTGAGATGACGCCAAGTCAGCGATTTAAAGTCATGTGCCGGACAAGCTTTTGAGCAAGTCGGGCAGGGATACAAGCTTCCTCGTTCAGCTTCAATTTCGAGAACAAGTTCATTAGGTGAGGCTGATATATCCAGGTGTTGGTTAACCAACTTCCAAGGCGCTTCTATACCAAGGCCGAGCATCAAAACTTGATTTCCATCCATGTATTTACTTCCAACTCTTGACTGCAAAACTGGGTTTATTATCTCAGAAATAAATCCATTAAATCCACACTAAACGACGAAGAGCCTTTTATCATTTATGTTTACTGTTTAGTTGATGATTTTTACCAGAGAGAAATAACCACTCCCTTAAGAACCCGTGGTAGAGCTCCTAAACTCACTGATTCTGAAGTAATTACAATGGAAATTATTGGGGAATGGACTGGGCATCACACAGATAAAGGAATTTGGGAGTATTTCAAAGGGTATTGGTTACCCTTGTTTCCCGATTTACCTGCTCGTTCACAGTTTGCCAGACAAGCAAGTAACCTTTGGAAAATGAAGCAATTATTTCATCAGTACTTATGTCATCAACTCAGAGCAGATACTTGTGATGTTCATTTGATTGATGGGTTTCCCATTGAGTTTTGTAAACTTACTCGTGTCAGAAAATGTAAAAGTTTTAAGGGATATGCAAGTTATGGCTACTGCGCCTCTAAGGATATGAAGTATTACGGATTTCATGGTCACCTTCTTGTAGATGAAAGAGGTATCCCTGTGGAATTGACTTTAACCGCCGCAAATGTTGATGAACGTGATGCCGCCTATGAAATCATCAATAATATCAAAGGACTTTTAATTGGTGATAAAGGGCTTATTAGACCAATACTCAATAACGACTGCTCTGAAGCTGATATTGACTTACAAACTCCATTACGGAAAAACATGAAAGATAATCGTCCTAAGTGGGCGGTTAAACAACTAATGAATGTTCGAAGAAGGGTTGAAACAACCATAGGGCAACTTGTTAAATATTTTGATATTGAACATGTTAACTGTCGAGACTTATGGCACTTAACCAGTCGAATGGGAAGAAAGGTATTAAGCTTAACCATTGGGGCTTACTTCAATATCGAGTTTGGCAGAGATGCAATGAAATTTGAGGAGATGTTGGCAATCTAATTACGCTACTGAACTTGCAACCCCCGTCATTCCCGCATGTTGTAAGCGGGAATCCAGTGCCTTTTTGCTCGGAAAAAGAAAAAGACGCTGGATTCCTGCCTTCGCAGGAATGACGAAACAAACAATTTCAATGAGTTATAAAATCACACATTAGATTTGAGTAACAATTGAAAGGCTACGAATAAACATAATGAACTGCTTGACGAGTATAAGCTTTGAGTTCACTCTAACACTTCAGACTGCTGTTGTGATGCTGATTATGCTTCGGATGCCTTAGCATGGAGTCGCAGCAGTAGTTTGACCTATATTTTTTATCAAGCTCTAAAAACTGCAGCATCGAGTTATACGAATGCTCGTATGGAAGGTTTAAATAGTCTATTTCAAGCGGCTAGAGCACGAGCCAGAGGGTATCGTAATACAGGAACATTTATTACCATGATTTTTATGATTGCTAGCCCTGTATCAGATCTACTCAAATCCATATGAAACGACGAAGAGCCAAAACATAACTTCAAGATTTAAAATGTACGGCATCTGATTTACGCAAAATTCAGAGCCGTACCCAAAAGCAACATTTCTTATATTTCGCATCAATTTCACTACAAAATAGCCAAAACTCACCATCTTTTTCGAGCAAAAAGAAAATGGCTAACCACTTTCTCAAGTTCCAGGCACACGCAGCCATTAGAAGGTTTATTGAGTCGCCAACACTGCCCTTTAACCAGTTCTTACACAGCCTAAAATCACTCTTCAAATGCCCGATTACAGGCTCAATTGTTGCCCGTTTTTTACAGAGTTCACTTTTGCGTTTTCTCTTTGCTTGCGAGTCCCGTTTTAATGGCCGACTAGTACTCCGTCCATTTGAATTCAATACTTCAAGCTCTTTTGCTAAGCCTTAGTCATAGGAGAGCTAAAAATCTTGTATTGATTTTTATTGTTTTAAACTCTTATACAACTTTTATTCACAACTAATTAATAAGTCTGTAATTTCTGAACAAAATGCTTCCTCCCACCCTTTGGCAAGCCAGTAGGACTCTAGCTTTTTTCATTTTGATTAACTAAAGTGTAACAGGATTTCGTTAATCACTTTAATTCTGTTAAAAGGCTAACTGTACCCTGGAAGGACGGGGTAAAGCTTCTTTAACTTGATACGTGCCTCCTCAGTTGTGAACTACCAAATCATCTTAGCCTTGGACTCATTGCGTTGGGTGACCCAGGCTTCAACTTCACAATTTAGTGTTTCCTGATCCGGTATTCTTCGGTTTAAGCATTGTCTGCTCAAGATACTTAATTCAATTTCAGCCATATCCAACCAGCTTCCGTGTTTTGGCGTGTAATGAAATTCGATTTTATTGATCAGCCTACGAGCTTCTTCTGGTTCGAAGGCCTTATAAAATGAAGCCGGGGTATGAGTATTCAGGTTATCCTCAACCAACACAATTGTCTCAGCATCCTTATAACGCCCGTCTACTAAGGCTTTTACCTGATGAGCCCAATCAACGGCTGTTCTGTGCTCTGTGACCTCAACATGCCGCCAGCCCGCTAAAGGCTCAAATATCATGAACAGGTTGCTGACACCGTTACGCTCATATTCCGTATCGTATCGCTCCGGATAACCTGAAACTAAAGGTAACGGGTTGCGAACTTCTTTAACTTGTTGTTTGCTGGTTTCATCAAGGCATACTAAAGGACGCTTGGGATCGTAAGGAAGTTTATAGAGTTCTAATATATCTTCCATAGCGCTCACGAAGGCAGCGTTTTCCTCTTCAGGTATACACCACTCTTCTTTAAGCCAGGGTTTAAGTTCATTTTTTTTAACGCATAATGAACAGAGGTTCTCGATATGCTATCGACATATTTGAGTTCAATCATCTTGTCTCTAAGAAGATTTAATGTCCAACGGCAACGTCCTTCCGGAGGCGCAGAGCAGGTCAGCGCAATTAGGTGTGCTTCGGCTTCACCATCCATTATGCGTCTGCGGCCTTGATGGCTGTGTTTGCTATTAACAGCGACTTCTAATCCTTCCTCGACAAAACGCTTTCTGAGGCTCGTTACTGCAAGTGGTGAGATGTTTAGCGCCTTAGCAATCTGTTGATTGGTCAGTGGCGAATTATTCTCATCAATAGCAAGTAAAATTTGGGCGTGTCGTTTCTTATGTTGAGCAACACGTGGTTTCTTCTGCTTTATCAAAGCTTCAAGCATTGAACGCTCTTCATTACTCAAACGGACATGGTATTTAATCCTCATAACAGCTCCTGTATTCGTTGTGTTCAGGAACTGTTAGGATAAACTATCAGGCCATTATTTGCTTTTGAATGGACTACTAGTCTAGCGGACTATTAAATCTGGCTTTTAAGAATTCACCTCACGGATGACTTTTACCAATACTCGGTATTTTTTCTGTCGCTGCTTTCACATTAAAGTTTTTTAAGGCTCTGAACAGAGCTTAAGCGAGGAAATGTTATGTCAGCGGTAATAGCGTCAAAAGATTTGGTGGCCAAATTAATCCAAAATGGATCAGATGCGATAAACGGCCAATCAGTTAAAGATAGCAACGGAAACACTCTAAAAGTATCTGTTAGGGATAACAACTTGGTGTATGAGGTAAATTCAATAGCCGACAGCGAAAAACTAGGCTGGTTTGACAGCATTTATGTTAAAGTTAAGGCTTTCTTTTCCGGCAATAGCGGCAAAGTTAAAACAGTTAACACTGAAGAAAAGCTGACGGCCCGTATTAAAACCAACAAAATTAAAAACAGATTCACAGCTGAGCTTGTAGCGTTAGAATCAGATTATACATGTAAAAGAAAAAATAATGAAATATCTTATAAAGTTCATTTGAACAAATACAGTAAGTTACATAATGATAATTCAGTGGCTAGGTTAGCTAAGAAAAGACTCAAGTCTTTGAATCAGGTAAAAAGCGCTGAATACAAGTTTCAGACCGAATTACACTCGCCGTTTAATGGTCATAAGCATGAAAAACTAGCGGCTGAAGACACGGTTTTGGTTAAGGTAAAACCTAACCCGAAAAACGTAAAGCTTCATGTCCTTTGCCCATGTCACGGTGAGCCTTCGCTTAAACCTGAGGAACAGGTAACATTTAAACTTGTAATGTCCAAACAGGACTATATAAGAATTATTCTGAAAAAATCTGATACTATCGGAGAATCTGGCACCCAATTTGGCGGGGATAAATATTCCGCATTCATCACTAGAAGTGATCTCATAAACGGTGAAGTTGAACAACTGACTGACACAAACGTGGATGATAATACCTACGGCTGCGTAAACGGTCGCATAAGATGTTTAAATAAAAGAAATTTTTTAGGGAAGATACCAGTTATGGAATTCCGGGGCGTTGATCAATCTCCTTGGGCGGCTTCAAGGGCTAAATTACTCAACAGAAGGTTTTAAGGACATTAATTTCAATAATGTACAGATAACTCAGGTTCCGGAGTTCGTTTGAGCCTGAAACACGGATATTCCCGGGAACAAACGGACTCGGACTTAACTCTGCTTCTTGTTTTATGAATTTTTAGTCGCAGAAGTTACAGTTTTACCCGGTTCTAATCCTCAGGATTGATTCAGACAAGTTCGGATTTGTGCGGCAGAGTCAGGTTTACACCTTTTGAAACATTTAAGTGTGATTATTGTTAATTTTCTGTGATAGATTATTTGTCGTGATAAATCATGTATAAACAATCATAAAAGGAATTATCATGACTATGGCTTTACGCACTAAAAAAACGATTTTAGCCGGCTTACTGGCTGTCGGCGCGTTTTCTTTTAACGCTCTCGCGGCGACAAAAGTAACTGAAGTTGAAGGGATTCAGGAATACAAACTCGATAACGGACTTCAGGTTCTGCTTTTCCCGGATCCAACCAAAGAAACCGTCACCGTAAATGTGACTTACCATGTAGGTTCTAAGCACGAGAACTACGGTGAGACGGGTATGGCTCATTTACTTGAGCATCTGGTATTTAAAGGCACTCCTAAACACCCGGATATTCCGGCTGAATTAAGTAGTCATGGCGCCCGTCCTAACGGCACCACATGGACTGATCGTACTAACTATTTTGAAACCTTCGCCGCGACCGAGGAAAACATCAACTGGGCGCTGGACATGGAAGCTGACCGCATGGTTAATTCTTTCATCGCCAAAAAAGATCTGGACAGCGAAATGACGGTTGTCCGTAATGAATTTGAGCGGGGTGAGAATAACCCGTTGCGAATTACATTGCAAAATATGATGGCGGCCGCCTATATGTGGCATAACTACGGTAAATCAACCATCGGCGCACGTTCCGATCTTGAAAATGTAAAAATCGAGAACCTGAAAGCCTTTTACAAAAAATATTACCAGCCTGACAATGCAACTCTGATTGTTGCCGGTAAATTTGACGCCGATAACATGATCGATAAAGTAGAAGATTACTTTGGTGTTATCCCGAAACCAAATCGTGTAATTCCACCGTTATATACTCAAGAACCGGCGCAAGACGGAGAGCGCTTAGTCACCGTAAGACGTGTCGGTGATGTGCAGCTGGCCGGGACTATGTACCATGTTCCGGCGGGCGCTCATGAGGACTTCGCCGCATTAAATGTTTTGAGTGAGGTGTTATCCTCCACACCAAACGGGCGTTTATATAAAAACTTAGTCGAGAGCAAAAAAGCCTCTCAAACCTTCGGGTTTAACTTCCAATGGCAGGATCCGGGCGTGGCTATCTTTATGGCTGAGGTGGATAAGTCCGCGGATTTGTCCGAAGTTCATGACGGCATGCTCGCGACACTGGAAAACATCAAAGATAACCCGATTACCGGTAAAGAAGTTGAAACGGCGAAACGAACCATTCTTAAAAATTTAAAATTAGCTTTCAACTCTTCTGAGAATGTCGCGCTGGAGATCAGTGAATGGATTGGGATGGGTGACTGGCGTTTACTCTTCTTAAACCGTGACCGTACGGAAAACGTCACCAGAGAAGATGTGCAACGTGTCGCTGAAATGTATTTAACTCAAAACAACCGCACTACCGGTCGCTTTATTCCGGCGCAAAAACCTGAGCGTGTAGCGATTCCGGGGATTAAAGACGTTAAGGAAATGCTTAAAGGCTATAAGGGTCGTAAGCAAGTGGCGCAGGGTGAGGCTTTCAACCCGTCTCAGGATAATATCGATAAACGCACGCAGGTTATCACCTTAAAATCCGGAGTCAAAGTTGCTCTGCTTGAAAAGAAAACCCGCGGTGAGTCTGTCGTCGTTCGTATTTCCAGCCAGATGGGTGATTTAAAACACCTTACGGGCATGAGCATGGCCGCGGACGCCGCCGGCAGCATGTTAATCCGCGGTACTGAGCGTCTCAATCGCGAGCAGCTGAAAAATGAATTTGATAAACTTGAAGCGTCAGTCCGTATCGGCGGTGAAAGTGAAGGTTCTTACGCCATTGTTGAAACCACAAAAGCGAACTTAAGCAAAGTACTTAAACTGGTCGCCGAAGTACTCAGAACACCGGCATTTGACAGCAAAGAGTTTGAGCTGTACAAAGGCCAGGTTAAAGTGGCTATTGAGCAGAACCTGCAAGATCCGCAGCGCCTGGCGTTTAACGCATTCAGTCGCCACCAGTCACCTTACCCGAAAGGTCATCCGGCTTATACGCCGACTTTTGAAGAGCAGCTTCAAGCCCTGGATAAGCTGACGTTAAAAGAAGTCAAAAACTTCCATAAAGCGTTTTACGGCGCTGATAACATGCAAATCGCCGTAATCGGTGACTTTGATAAATCGAGCGCGGTCAGGCAACTTGAAAGTCTCACTAATGACTGGGGTAACGAAGTCGCCTATCAGCGTATAGCCCGCCCGTATAAGAAACTGGCCGTTGAAAACTTAAGGTTTGATACTCCGGACAAAGAAAATGCGACTTTTGTCGCCTCACTGTCACTACCGATTGGTTTTGACAGTGACGACGCGCCGGCGATGACCGTAGCGAACTACATTCTTGGCGGCGGTTTCTTAAACAGTCGTCTGGCGACCCGGCTGCGTCAGCAAGACGGTTTAAGTTACGGCGCGGGTTCATTTATGAACTTAAGTCGTTTTGATGAGCGTGCTTCGCTCGGCGCTTATGCGATTTGCGCCCCGCAAAATCTGGCTAAAGTTGAAAAAGGCTTTAAAGAAGTCATTCAAAAAGTGATTGATGCCGGCTTCACCCAGGAAGAGCTTGACGCGGCGAAATCAGGTTTATTACAAAGCTATAAAGTCAGTCGCTCGCAGGATAAAGAGCTCGTCGGCGCGCTTGCTTTAAATCTACGTCTGAAACGTGACATGCGGTTCAGCAAAGCGTTTGAGCAAGCCATCAGGAGCCTGACGGTTAAAGATATTAACAAGGTGTTTAACAAGTATGTGAAACTTGAGGACTTTACGCTTATCCGAGCCGGTGATATGTCTAAAGCTGACAAGTAAAAAAAGGTAGTTAGCGGACTCAGAGAATGCCGGGATTTTCCCGGCATTTTTTATCTGATTAACCGGAGATTAAGTTTTTTAACGGATTGTATTCCCCCGATCGTAACCTCTGATTTGCCGGCAGATGGACAGCGTGACCGACGGCAAGTCAGTCTTTCCCGGTTCTCAGTGTACTCTCTTAGCTTTTCTGTTAGCGCGCCACTTGAATTAAACAATAAGCACCCAACCATAAGTTTTCCAACATTTTTTGATGCCCGTCTTTCCTGAGTTCCTAAGGACGCCGGTGACTGCTTTTCCGGGATAATGTTCACAGCTAAAGCGAAACAGCAATGCTCTGTTCTCAAATGCTCTCTTTTCAATTTATGCGAAAAACATCACAAAACAACACCAGCACTTGACAATTGCAAAACAATTCTTAACCACAAAACAAAACCTTTAACATTAATGAGTTACAGCATCCAAAAAAAGTCATCAACATACTTGCCCACAGATTCTGTGGATAACTTGAGTAATTAATTTTATCCACAAGCCGATATAAGTACCCGACTATAAGTTTTTCGATATTTTTGGCGCTCAGGTTAAGCGCTCGACAAGGCGCTCTTGTGCGGTCTTTCAAGCAAGAGTAACGCTGTAGAGTGCTTAAGATGGGCGTCAGAAAAGTGAAAAAAATTATAGTTGGGTACTTACAAACCTATCAAGTTGTTAAAAGCGATAGCATGTTATATAAAGGATTAAGAATAATACTAGGATAAGCGGTATAACAATGAGATGGATACTTCTTTGCTTTTCAATTTTCTTAGTCGGGTGTGATCAGTCTTCTCAGGATGTCGCTCCGAAATCACCTGAAGCTAAGGCTATTGAATTCCTTGACAGCATCTACAACAAACGGGATGTAAAACGAGCCGGTACCCTAGCGGACTCCGGACTCAGGGATTTGATGAATCACTACCATATTTCATCATCCGTTCAAAGACATATGCTCAATCTGGCAATGACTGATGTTAAATTTGAGGTCGACGATGTTGATATCGATTTTTTCAGGAAGTTTTCTAAGGACGTCACGGTAAAAGTGAAATTAATCGGGCTCAAAGGCGGTGAAAGATGGACGGACGATCGCACACTGCGCCTGAAAAAGCGCGGCGGCAAATGGGTTATTGTTGAAATTATTCCGGAAAAACACTGGGTTTCAGTGCAATAAAAGAATGTCATCAGATAAACCGCTTCAACCCCTTTACGCATTACCGGTTATTTTACAAAAAAGCAGCTTAAACCGGCTGCTTTTTTGCCCCTTTTTCTGCTAAAATCCCCCGCTTTGAATTTTTCATCCAATCACATTTAACTTTAAATCAGAGGTCAGATGTTCGATCTTATTCGTCATAAAACGGCAAGCTCAAAAGCCGATATTTTATCCGGGCTTACCGTTGCCTTAGCTTTAGTGCCTGAAGCCGTTGCTTTCGCGTTCGTGGCCGGCGTAGAACCCGTGGTCGGTTTATACGCCGCGTTTATCATGGGTTTAGTAACCGCCGCTATCGGTGGCCGGCCGGGTATGATTTCCGGCGCGACTGGTGCCATGGCCGTAGTCATGGTTGCCCTTGTTGCTCAGCATGGCGTTCAATATCTATTCGCGGCCGTCGTTGTCGCTGGTTTAATTCAGGTATTAGCGGGAATATTTAAACTCGGTAAATTTATTCGCATCGTACCTTATCCCGTAATGATAGGTTTCGTAAACGGTCTGGCGATTGTGATTTTCCTGGCTCAGCTTGGTCAATTTAAAGTACCTGACGCCGATGGCGTTTTGCGGTGGCTACCGGGAGATCAGCTATACGTCATGCTGGGTTTAGTCGCGCTGACCATGTTCATCATTCACTTCCTGCCGAAAGTGACGACCGCGGTTCCATCGTCATTAGCGGCAATTCTGACTGTTACGGCGATTGTAGTCGGTATGGACTTAGACACTCGCAATGTACTGGACTTTTTGCGTTCAATGAGCGGTGACGTGAATGCGACGATTGCCGGAACACTTCCGGCATTCTCTGTTCCGTCTGTGCCGTTAAATATGGAAACCTTTATGATCATCTTACCTTACTCCGCCATTCTCGCAGCCGTTGGTTTGATTGAGTCACTACTGACATTAACTGTCGTTGACGAAATGACACAAACCCGCGGTAAAGGTAACAAGGAATGTGTCGGTCAGGGGATCGGTAACATTACCAGCGGTTTTTTCGGCGCGATGGGCGGCTGCGCGATGATTGGCCAGTCGATGATCAATATTAACTCAGGTGGCCGCGGTCGTCTTTCAGGCATTACCGCCGCGTTAGCCTTACTGGCGTTTATTTTATTCGGTGCCGCGTTCATTGAAATGATCCCGCTTGCGGCGCTTGTCGGCGTAATGTTCATGGTTGTACTCGGAACATTCGAATGGGCCAGCTTTAAAGTAATGCGAAAAGTACCCAGACATGATGCCTTTGTGATCATCCTGGTAACAGTCGTCACCGTATTTACTGACTTAGCGTTTGCCGTATTCGTAGGCGTGATTGTTTCAGCGCTGGTATTTGCCTGGGAACACGCGAAACACATTAACGTACAAACCGATTGTGATGCCGACGGCCGGAAAGTATACCGGTTAAACGGTCCGTTATTCTTCGGTTCAGTTTCTCATTTCTTGGAATTATTTGACGCTAAAAATGATCCTGAAGATGTGATTGTAGATTTTCAAAATTCCCGCGTCGCGGATCACTCCGCGCTGGATGCGATTGATACATTAGCCGAAAGATATATGAATGCCGGAAAGCGTCTGCACCTCCGTCATTTAAGCGGTGATTGTAAACAGTTACTCAATAAAGCGGGAGATTTGGTTGAGGTAAACTTAATCGAAGATCCCCATTATCATATCGCTGATGATAAGCTGGATTAATCGTCCGTCAGCTCCGGCTGTTGCCGCCGGAGCTGAATCTCTTAAATACCCGTGTAAATGTATATGTTCCAACAAGCCGGCGCTCTGTTCAAAGGCGCTGTCGCACGGTAATACCGCCGGTCTTTCACGTTGCGGAGTGCCTGAAAAGGATGTCAAAAAATATGGTTTCATTCGCACGGGTACTCATCTGTGCTGAAGACAAATAGAGATCACTTTAACTTATCAGCAAAAACCTGTTTGAACTTTTCTACTTTCGGCCGTACCACCATCTGACAATAGGGCTGCTCACCATTAAGTTCGAAATAATCCTGATGATACTTTTCGGCAGGATAAAAGCGGTCAAACATAGTTAATTCCGTCACGATCGGCTTATCATATACTAATGATCTGTCGAGCTCTCTGATCACTTCTGTTGTTTCAGCGGCTTGCTCTGCGTTATGAGCAAAAATCACGCTTCGATACTGCGGGCCGATATCATTCCCCTGCTGGTTGTAACTGGTCGGATCATGCGATTGAAAAAAGACCTGAAGCAAAGTGCGAAAATCCACCGCATTCGGATCGTATTCTATTTGCACCACTTCCGCATGACCCGTGCCGCCGCCGCAAACCGCTTTATAGTTAGCGTCACCGGCCGTGCCGCCGCAATACCCTGATGTCACCCTTAACACACCTTTAAGCGACTTATAAACAGCTTCCGTACACCAAAAGCATCCGCCGCCGAAGGTCGCTAAATTAGGCTGAGATTTTAAAGCGCGATCTACGGGCTCAAACTTCATTGATACTGAATTGACGCAATGGCGTACGTTTTTACCCGTGAGTCTTTCACCTTCAAAAACGTGTCCGAGGTGGCCGTTACAGTTAGAACAAACAATCTCGGTCCGCATTCCATCCGCGTCAGGCTTTCGTGTTACCGCTCCGGCAATCTCATCATCAAATGACGGCCAGCCGCAATGTGATTGGAATTTATGCTCAGAGCGGTACAAGGGAGCATCGCATTTCTTACACAAATAAACACCTTGCGCGTTTAAATTGGTATATTCACCGGAAAAAGGAGGCTCTGTCCCCTTTCCTTCAATCACGTAACGTTCAAAATCAGTCAACTTATTCATATTAATTTCTCTAGTGAACTTTAAATCAATACTAAACATTATAGTTATTGATATAAGTACCCAACTATAAGTTTTTTCACTTTTCTGACGTCCGTCTTAAGCACTCTGCAGCGTTACTCTTGCCTGAAAGACCGCCGGTTTTACTCCGCGAGAGCGCCTTGCGGAGAATAACCTAAACGCCAAAAAATACCGAAAAACTTCAAGTACTCCGTCCGGTTGTATTTGATGTTTTCAGTGGTTCGTAAAGCGGCCATATGCAAGGCAGATTTGTGCGGGCGTATTCTACGTCAATCAAATCTAACGCGGCCAGATGGCCGCTTTACGAATCACCCTCCGGGCTCAAGGCAGAAGCTCACAAATGCAACTGGACGGAGTACTAGCCGGGTACTTAAGACAACATCAGCCAAAACACACTTTCATCCGTATCGCATTTTGCGGATAAATGTGATACGTAGTAGGATAATACGTTCCGCGTCGCACAGGGGTTTATCCCGAAGAATATACAAAATGAAATTAGAACCTATTGATTATCTCGCTAAAGACGCTGAAAAGCAGTTTGTTGAATCACTTCATCAAATCGGCTTTGGCGTTCTTCGTAACCACCCTATCGATCAGAACTTAGTCGAAACCATCTATAAAGAGTGGCATAAGTTCTTTAGTTCTGAGGAAAAATATGACTTTAAATTTAATGTTGACACTCAGGACGGTTTTTTCCCGTCAGAAATTTCTGAAACAGCAAAAGGACATTCAGTAAAGGACATTAAAGAATACTACCATGTATACCCATGGGGTAAAATTCCGGATTCATTGCGTACTAATATCCTTAAGTACTATGAATTAGCAAATAAATTTGCTTCTGAGCTTTTAGGCTGGATTGAAGAGCACTCGCCTGCCGAGGTCGCCGAGCGATACAATGTAGCCCTTACGGAAATGGTCAGAGATAGCCATAAAACACTATTGAGAGTTTTACACTATCCGCCGATGAATGGTGATGAAGAAGCGGAAGCTATTCGTGCCGCGGCTCATGAAGACATCAATTTACTGACTATTCTGCCCGCGGCAAACGAGCCGGGACTGCAGGTTTTGGATAAAGACGGTTCGTGGATTGACGTGCCGGGTGACTTTGACAATATCATCATCAATATCGGTGATATGCTGCAAGAAGCTTCCGGCGGCTACTTCCCGTCGACCTCTCATCGGGTAATTAATCCTGAAGGTACGGATAAAACTAAGTCGAGAATTTCTCTGCCTTTGTTCCAGCACCCGAGACCGGATGTGGTTCTTTCTGATCGTTATACCGCTCATGAGTACCTTACGGAGCGTCTCAGAGAGCTGGGGGTAATTTAAGCCGATTTACTCACAAAAAACGCCGCTTAATATCAGGCGGCGTTTCATTTGTAATTTTCTTAGATCTGTTGGTATACAAACTTAACCTTATAATCGGTTCTTTATCCTGTAAAAGTCACTTCTCATCGTGTTTTTAAGCGCTGTTTTTGAGATCTTCGTCGAAATAATACACAACACCCTATGCTCAATTTTTTACATTTATGAAACATTTTTGTTTGTCAAGTACCAGCTTGAAAAACTTTTTATCATATTGATTTAATTGAATTTTTACATAAAAGCAAGTTCAGGTTTATTTTAAGTGCAATCCAGTAATAATGCGGGCTACAGAGGATAGATCGCCACTATTCCACAAGCTTATCCACAGGTTTAGTGGATAAGTGCTTTAAGCTCAATATTCATGGGATTTAGACAAAAAAGACGGGTGTTTTTTAGAAAGACCAGAATAGTAATAAAATTACAGAAATGACAGAAATTATGAAAAACTTACCTTATTAATTATGGTTACTCTTTTTGTATAATTTTGACGTAATATCTTTGATAAGTCACTTGAAGTTTTCGCAGGCTATTCTTCAGTTTTAATGTTTTTATTCTGAGATTAGAATGACTAAGGCAAGAGTAACGCCTTATAGTGTTTAAGACGGACGTCAGGAAATTGAAAAACTTATGTCCGGGTGCTCAGATATTAATCCGATTGCTCCGCGAATTTCCTCTTATACCTTGGCAGCATCGTCTCATTAGCCTTTAAACCTCCCTGATGCAGGTACATAAGAGGAGATTCTCCGAACGCTTCTATGTGTTCTCTCAGCGTAATTAAACCTACCGGATCATAAAGCAGCTCGAATTCGACTCCTGACTGATTCGCTTGTTTCCAAATCTGATACAGCTCTTTTTTCAGCTTTGCGAAATGATAACGCTTAGCCGGACTTAATACAGCAGGATGCGCCCTGGTATCAGGATTGAGTAAACTGAACTGTGAACGTAAATACTCACCTGAGCCGGCTACGGCACAAGTTATCACTTCTATATTTAACCGGCAGTTTACAAAGTATTCCTGTAAAAACAATGCCGTTGTTCCTGTTCCTGACGGCAAAAATATTTTTAACCGCTGATATTGATTCCTTTCAGCCCAGCGCCGAATTTCTCCGGCGAGCTCGTAAACGCCGTAACGGGCAAGCTCGCAGCGTCCCCCCTCAGGAATAATAAGGGTACTGGCATCATAATATTGCTCAAGCCAGGCTTGCTTGACCTGATCCGTGTTTAACCGTTCCGGAAAAATCACGATTTGAGCGCCATTTGCTATTGCCGCCTCGTAATTTCCTCTTGGATTATCTTTTAAATGCGGTGAAACGCGATCAACATAAAAACTCAGTTTCCAGTCGCGAAGCTTAGCTAAAGCAGACAATGAATAGAGTGAATTTGCCTGACATGAACCAAAACTAACGATATGTGAGATATCGGAAAATTGATGATCGAGAAAATATTTGAATTTTCTTGCCTTGTTACCGCTGAATTCCGGGTGCAGTAAATCATCTCTTTTGATAAAAAGATCTCTGCCAAACAGTGTAATTAATTCGACAGGGCTATTGGTCAACTTCATTATTATTTAGGCTAAACACACAACTTTTAAAGTTGAGAGATTATCAGAATTTAAGCTTAAGTGAAGTGATTAACCGCCAAATCATAAACTTAAACTAACTGTCATGATTTTGGCTTAACTGGCATGGTTTTGGCTTAAAGTACCCGGCTATAAGTTTTTCAAACTTTTTGACGTTCAGGTTAAGTGTTCCACAAGGCGCTCTTGCGCGGTAATACCGGCGGTCTTTCAAGCAAGAGTAATACTGTAGAGTGCTTAAGACGGACGTCAGAAAAGTGAAAAAACTTATGGCCAGCTACTTATAACTAATCACTTGCTTACATTCGGAGAACATATATGTCTGTACTTCGCCTGATTTTCAATATCGCATGGTTTATCATGGGCGGGTTTTTAATGGGATTAGCATGGTGGCTGGTCGGTATCATCTGTTTTATCAGTATTATCGGTATTCCTTTTGGCCGGGCCTGTTTCGTGTTGGGCGAGCTCTCCTTCTGGCCGTTCGGACAAGAACAAATGAATCGCACAGCAGCGCGGGGCAAAGGTGATATCGGCACCGGCGTCTTCGGCACTATCGGCAATGTTATCTGGTTCTTATTGTTCGGCGTCTGGTTGGCGATAGGACATTTAGCGCATGCGATAGCGTGTTTCATCACTATCATTGGTATTCCGTTTGGTATCGCGCACCTGAAATTAGCTTTACTCAGCTTAGCGCCAATCGGTCAGACTATTGTCACTAAACCTGCGCAAGGGGCGTGACGGAAGAAAGCGTACCGTTTAAGTAGCTGAAGAAACTTATCGCCGGCTACTTACCTTCGGCGGCCGGAATTCAACTGTAAGCTAAAAAAGGTGATTGGTGTTTTTTACCTTTAAAGCTAAACCGTTTAGAATGAAAATACACGCATTGAGCTCCACGCCCGATATTTAAACAAAATATCTACAGCCTGAACATTAATAACTTTTAATTTATCTTTCATTTACTGCTATATACTGCTCAAGCGGATAAGTGATAAGTTTGAGTGATAAATCTGACTCTATGACTAACGTAATTTTATGGCCGTATCTAATTCCAAAACCACTACCCCAAATGACACATGCTTCTTTGATTGTGAACAAGTAACAAATCCGGATAGGATCCGCGCTGAAGCAGTTACCGCACATCAGCGGCAAACTATTATCAACGGAAATCTCTGGACGGCAAATGCTACCGTTACCGATGAACCCGCCGGTTATGCCGCCTCCGGCGCGGAAAATAAATTTCATCACGAACAATATGTTATTGCGGAATCACATCAAAGCCGGAATAATCGTTCATCCGGGAATCGGCTGCCCCAATTCGCGAATCCGCCAAGAAGTCCGGACTCTGATACGCAAAATCACACACCACCTTCAGTTGATAATACAAGTTTATCGTTCTGGTTTGATGACGTCTTATATAAAGATTTAACATCAAACCCGTTTTATGATATAGATTTTATACAACAGGCTGAAAATAAAACAAAAAGTGATGCGTCAAGTGAAGAACACTCACTTTCAGGAGCCAGTAATCTCCCTTTCAGAGATGGTAAAACAGTGGCGCGATTAACCCCCGACAGCGGGACTGTTCCTGATTTTCCTGATTTTCTTCCTGATGCGCCTGCCGCCGCCCGAAAACATGAAATAAGCGGATCTGAAGTTAGAAGTTACGACCGGTATCAAAACCAGCCTGTAGCTGACATTTATTTTGTTCCGGCGGAAATTATTAACAATTTAAGTTTATTTGAAGCGCAAGATACAAATCACTCTGAATCAGTACCGACGGAAAAACAAAAACACTGTCCGGTACCGAAGGAAAAACAAAAACACTGTCAAGAAAAGCCTCACTTACGCACATTTCCTAATACAGGTGTCAGCGCATCCGAAGCAGACAGCAGCGGACGAAAAAAAAATTACTTTAAACACAGCCGGGTAAAATCTGAGAGGTTACATACAGCCTCACCGGCAACCCGGCAAAAAGTAAAACCGCAAGGTATAACCGAACTTCACGATGCGGTCTTTAACCGCGAATACCAAAAAGTATTAAGATATTTAACATCCCATAAAAAAAGGGGGCAGATTAATCAGCCGAACTTATTCGGGTATTATCCTATACACACCGCGGCTAAATTCGGGTTAACTTCAATTTTGAAAGCTCTCGTCACATACGGCGCCGGGCTTGAAACTGTGACAGCAGATAAAAAAAAGGAAACGCCGCTTCATATAGCGATGAATTTTTCCACTGAGAATATGGTTAAAACCCTGGGGGCACTGGGAGCTGATTTCCACGCTAAGAATACTGAGGGATTCAGCCCTATAGAGTGCGCGATAATGAAAGGAAAAATAACCCTGGTAAAAACGGCCTTAGAAAGTGGTGCAGAACCCTTTAAGCCCGGATATAGAGGTAAGACACTTTTGATGTTTGCCACGAAACGACGCATAAAAAGCAAAACCGAAAAAGCAGCCGGAATCGAAGAGCTTATAAAGAGTTATTTTATTGCGGCTCGCAAAGATTAGGCCGGTATCCGCTCGAGAATACCCGGGCTTAGCCGCTCAGCGTTAATTCGTCGGACAGCACATTGAACCTGAAAAAGCAGTCGGCGGAGCTCTTAAACGCGGATAAAATTACCGACATAAAAAACTGTCGTTGCTCCGCTTGCCGGTATTTACTCATTTTTAGTTTTGAGCACCGACTTCATGTCCGGGACGATTGAAGTCGGATCTAAACGCATCTGAAACCAATTCAGACGCCAATCCAAATGAGGGCCGGTTACTCGTCCTGTAGCACCGATTTCAGCGATTTTCTCACCTTGCCTGACGCTTTGGCCTTCCTTCACATAAAGCTTACTCAGGTGGAGCATGCTTGAGCTTACGCCGTAACCGTGATCAATAATGACAGTTCCGCCTGAATAAAACATATCCGCGACAGCTAACGTAATCACCCCGTCGGCGGGTGAGACGACCGGCGTTCCGGTTACTCTCGCCACATCTACGCCATAGTGAGGGCGACCGGGTTTACCGTTGTAAACCCGCTGGCTTCCGTACACGCCTGAAATACGGCCTGTCACCGGCCAGATAAAGTTACCGAACACGGCATTTTTTGTTGATTGTGTGCCGCGCGAGGCTCTGACCCGTCCTGCCTCTTTTTTTGCCCGGGCGACGGCTCGCGGTTCCGGCTTCATGATATTTTTACTGATGCCGTTAACCCGATCAATTTTATAGGTTCTTGCCTTAACGGTTAACGGCTTTAACTCCGTAAGTCCTTCAGGGTAAATCACTTTCAGCATTTGCCGTGCCTCAGCTTGCCGCCCGAAACCAAAAACAACATCGCCTCCGGGTGAAATCAATAGCTTTTTACCGTTTAAAAAGACTTGAGAATTAGCGGGCACCTTACCTCTGATCAAACTTCCCTGCTCAAACTTACCTTGCAGATCAACTGAATGAGCGAACGCGGTAAAAGAAATAAAAAACGAAATGAATAAGGCGGATATGGATCGGGTCATGATTTGGCTTAATTAAAATACAGTAAGCCGAATCATAACAATGTTTTTGCTTAAATCACGCCTTTTTGTTACGAAACGCGATTGCGCCTTTACCTACGCCTTCGAAAGCCACGACTTTATAATCGTTCTCAGGGTACATGTCAGATAAAGTGCCGGCCATAAAATCAGCCAGCAATTCGACTGTGGTATCATGCGGGATCATGTCGGTTACTGATTTCGGAATCGCTAACTGAAACTCACCCTGCGGTGCGATGTATTTAAAACCGTAGTGCGTTTCATCACTTACCTTCGGCGCCGGGATATCAAGTTGTTCAACCGGCACCTGATCTTCTTCACTGCCTAAGTAGATGTCCTGCCAGCGCTCAGCCCAATATTGATTACAGCGAAGTGATTCCTCACCATTCTCATAAACGGTAACGGGACTTCTGTGACCGTGAGCAATTCGCTGACAATTACCGTCATGCTTTTTAAGGCCGTGACTGTATTGATAATAAAGCGTATCCGACTTATCCGCTCGCAGGGTTAATTCAATCGCGTTGACATTGTCAGGCATTACCGCGCTTAATTTTTGCTTAAGAAAAGCGATAACATTATCGTAAGCAATCTCAGCCGCTTCAATAAAGGTAAAGGCTTCTTTCGGGCAGATCAGGTGTATATTGCCGACCCGGCTTTTGAAATCGACAACCGTATTGTCGTCGTTAAATTTAAACCGGCTGGCGGCGGATAAACCCGGAACCAAAAGACGATGATCAACAATCTCATCAATCGTATGTTTAATCGCTTTTTTTACTTTGGCAAAGTCTAACACCATGTTCTGGTCATCGAGCCTGCCGTCAAGCTCAACATCCACAATCCAGCTCTCACCGACCATTCCTCGTTTTTCACACAAATAAGAAAAATCGATCACGGTTAGATCTTTAACAAAAAGCACCATTAAATCTCCCCAGGCAGAAAAACAGTCCGCCTTAAAAACTCCGCCGGCAATGGCCGACGAGCCTGACAACAAATAGCCGACCATTGTACTCAATTTTTATCAGGCTGGCGAGATTCGCCGGCCGCGATACAACAAAATGATTTATTCAGGGCAAAAACGTGACAAAGCGCACATTAATAACGCTTTTTGGAGTATGATATATAGGAAAAACGTCAAAAATAATTAGGTACCCTATGAAGACTTTGATATGCAATGCCCAACTGGTCAATGAAGGACGTATTTCGACTCAAGACTTACTGATCGAAAACGGCCGTATCAGTAAAATCGCCCGCCGGATCACAGCGCCCGCGAATGCTAAGGTCATCGACGCTCAGGGTAATCACTTAATTCCCGGAATGATTGACGATCAGGTACATTTCAGAGAGCCGGGGTTCCCCGATAAAGGGACAATCGCCAGTGAATCAAGAGCGGCGGTCGCGGGCGGTATTACCAGTTTTATGGAAATGCCGAACGTAAACCCGCAAACCACGAATCTTGACGCGTTAGAAGGTAAGTACCGCCGGGCCTCACAAGGTTCATTAGCTAATTACAGCTTCTATTTAGGCGCGACCAACGATAATCTTGAAGAGATTAAACGTCTGAATCCGAACCAGGCCTGCGGTATCAAAATCTTTATGGGTGCTTCAACGGGTAACATGCTGGTTGATAACGAAGACGCCCTGAACGCTATTTTCGCGAACGCGCCGACGCTTATCGCTACTCACTGTGAAAACTCACCGATGATTTCAGCGAAAGAAGAAGAGTATCGAGCTGAGTACGGTGATAATATTCCGATGAACCTGCACGGTGAAATCCGTTCTCGTGAGGCGTGTTTAGCTTCATCTGAGCTCGCGACCTCACTGGCCGTTAAGCACAGAGCCCGCCTGCACGTATTACACCTGACCACGGCTGATGAACTGTATTTATTTGAGAAAAACAAACAGCTTGCTGATCTAAAAGGCGCCGGCATTACCGCTGAGGTTTGCGTTCATCATCTGTTTTTTAATGATAAAGATTACGACAGGCTCGGCAGCCTGATAAAATGTAACCCCGCGGTTAAGAAGGAATCGGATCAGCTGGCACTTATAAAAGCGGTGCGGGATGATGTTATCGATATCATCGCTACTGACCACGCGCCGCACACATGGGATGAAAAACACAATGAAAGCTACTTTAAAACGCCGTCGGGTATGCCGCTGGTTCAGCACGCTTTAGTTTCCGTATTAGAGCATTATCACAATGGTAATTTCTCTCTGGAGAAAATTGTCCAGAAGACAAGTCACGCCGTGGCTGAACGCTATCAGGTAAAAGAGCGCGGTTACTTGCGTGAGGGTTATCATGCCGATTTAACGCTGATTGATTTAAACAAGCCGTTTGCGGTGACTAAAGAAAATATTCGTTATCACTGCGGCTGGTCTCCGTTTACCGGCTATCAGTTCCGGTCAAGTGTTATCGGTACCTGGGTCAGCGGAAATCACATGTTTGACGGTGAGCGTTTTATCAGTAAGCAGTTTGGTCAGCGCCTTCAATTTACTCGTTAAAACGTTTTTAAGGCACAAAAAAAGCGTTAACAATTTAACGCTTTTTCATCAGTTCTGATTTTATCTTAAAAGGTGTAACCCACTGAAATCATGTATACCCAAGGATCTACATCAGTTTTGATCTTGAACGGTATCTCACCAGCCTTGAATTTTACATCAGTGCCGATATCAGCATACCAAACAGAAGCATTCACTAACCAGTTTTTGTCAACCTGATAGTCAATACCGACCTGAGCGGCTAAACCCCAGGAGTTTTCGACGCTTAAACTATTAAGATCAAGTGGCGCCGCCGCTTCATTGCGGGTAAATTCATTATCAAAAAAATTAGTGAAGTTAACACCGGCACCAGCATACGGGCGAACTTTCGACTGAGCGTTACCGAAGTAGTATTGCGCGACTAAGGTCGGCGGCAGATGCTTGGTTTCAGCGATTTTACCGACGTCTTTAAGAGAAACGTCATGCGTAAATGGTGTAGCGGCTAAAAGCTCAATAGCGACATTATCCGTCAGCATGTATCCGAAATTAAGACCTAGCTGAGTGTTGTTATTGATACCAAACTCACCGAAACCCGCGACATCCTGGCTGGACTCGTTCGGCGCGACGATTACCGCGCCGGCACGTACGATAACATCACCGGCCTGATGTGCCTGAGCCGCGAAACCAGCGGAAAGCAGCGCCGCGGCCACCAGACTTTTAGCGAAACGTTTGTTCATCATTAAACTCCATATTCATTAAAATGAATTAGCATTTGTAAGTTCCATCACATTTACGCGCTAATTTGCCAGACGGATCAGCGCCGTATTTTGATCCAGGTCAAATGAGTGATTCGGCACAGTGAAGATCAGACTTTTACATGATTTAGATCATACTTTTAGCGTCAAAAAGACTAAAACAAACCGGAGATGACACTAACTTAGAATAAAAAAGACTATTTTATAACTCAGGTTTCGGGGTTCAAAACCGGCAGGACTAAGTCTGAACCTTTTTATGTTAATAATAAATATGCGTTAATGCGTTGTGATTTTATTGTCTGAACAAAGCGGTAACAGGGTGTTCAGGCTAAATAACATAATGACCGGTTTCATAAAGCTTAATGACAAAAAAATTAAATATTGAGCTTAAGCGGAAACCCGTAATTACTTTTTCGAAACGTTTCCCGGACGCCCGTTGAACATACCAACATTCTTAAGGCAGGCAACCGTTATTTCATATATCAAGAGTTTCTTTCACAAAATTAAGGAACTGTCCCAAAATAACTCATCTGTTTTGCTGTCGTTTATTTTCGGCTTAATACAAGGCGTAGAAAGCGAGCTGTAGTCATTACCGGCACAGACAACTGTCGTTATTACATTTCTACATAAGCTTTCGGCAACGACGTGACTTTTTATACAAAGAACACCCTGCGGTAAACTGTCTTAGCTTATCTCGGATTCTTAATTCTTAAGAGAATGAATGCCTGAGTGATCAGCTATTCACTTAATCTTTCTTCACCGTGTCAATATTTATAAGGGGGAACGAAATGGAAAGAACGAATGTTTCTAACACCGCTCAAATACCGGCAAGTTACAGCTGTGATAGTTCAGCTCAAGCTCAAGCCGCTTCTCAGACATTGTCAGCTCAACAACAAATGCCGGACAGAGTGTCTTCGGATAACTTAAATGAGATATTTATCGCATCAAAAGAATCAAAGAGTTTATGGTTTCAGCTGGGAACACAATTAGGCGTAAGTGACGCTGATATGTGTATTATAAAGGAGAGTAATAACAATTCGGGCGATGGCAGATTGTACGCTAAGCTGCTTAAACTGGCTATTGAGCGGGGCAAATTGAAAAATAAGCATGATTTATCTCAAGCTATGACCAAAACAGGATTCAGAAAAAACGCCGAGAACTTTTTGAAAAATATGACTTTTTATTCTCATAATCATTTTCCTCGCAGTATTGGTTGTGAGAATAAAACTTTAGTTCGAATTTGTGAAAAAGAATATTTAAGGCATGCCCTTAAGGTATCGACATTCCGGAAAATAAATACCGTATGGTATTGTTTCGGAGTCGCCCTGAATGTTAATCAAGATATACTGGATGCAATTGACGACGTGTTTAAGGATAAAAGCTGCGCGGAAAAATGCGCCAGAGCGGTAAGCGCATGGATAGAGGAAAAAGGAAGTGACGCGACTGCATCAGAGCTCAATCATGTTTTTCTCAGGCTGTTGCCGTCTAGTCATTTTGAACACTATGCAGTTGATATTTGTAAATTTAAACCTCCGCAAGATTATGTTTATGAACCGTTGCCGGTCAGAGAGTGCGTTTCTTCAGCTGAACAAGATGATGACCGGTGTATCGCTGAACTCCCGGAGGGAAACAATCCTCAATTATTCAGAAAGCTTGTGTGAATTTAAACCTCAGACAGAGACAGATGCTGACTCAAATCCCGGAGTTCAACATCGCCGAAGCTAAGCTGTTATCACATTGATATACAAAAGACGGGTGCCGGTGTGTTATTTTTATTGTCCCGACAACAACCAAAACACACTGACTCTCAGATAAATACTGACATGAGATCGCTTCAGCTTGTGTCCCTGACCTGTGAATTTTTCGGCGGATCGGTCTTCAAATTGATAACTCATTCAGCGCTTGACGCAAGCGGCCTGGTTTTGCTTCTGTCTGGTATCTGGTTTCAGTAAACGCACGGGTATTTCCGCCTCAGACGGCGTTTACACGCCGATGCTCCGGGTTTGGTTGAACCGGGTTTCTGATGAGGCCGGCGGTAATCCGGTAATCCCGTGAATCAAAGTCTACGGCAACACTCAGGTGTTTGTAACGCGCTGACTCTGACGGAGCCTTGCGGTAACCGTGTCAGGATTTTACTCCGCGCCCGCTCATTCAAATCTGAAATTCCAGTTTATCTTTTACATCTTCGAATACCTTAACGATTTCCTGCTGTTTCTCAATACAAAAATCAATGAGCTGCGTGTCTGACAACGGTTCAGATATGTAATAGCCCTGAATAGCGTCGCAGCCTAACTCCTGTAAGAAGCTTAATTGCTCCCGGCTCTCTACACCTTCGGCGATAATTTTCATATTCATACTTTTCGCCATTGAATGTATCGCCTGCACTAATTCGATGGCATCTTTTTTACCGGGCGTATCGCTGATAAACGAGCGATCGACTTTTAAAGTATCAAATGAAAAGCGTCTCAGGTAATTTAATGACGAATAGCCCGTTCCGAAATCATCAACAGCCAGACGAACGCCCATCTTATGCAGCGTATCAAAAATACGCTCATTTTCTTCCGTGTGCTCAATCAGAGCGGATTCCGTAAGCTCCAGCTCAAGCACTGAAGCGGGTAACTGGTGCAGAGTTAAAGCCAGTTTTACATCTTCGATAATGACATCATTACGAAGCTGGCGACTTGAGACGTTGACCGAGACATATTCAGGACCATTTTCAATTTTCTGCCATTTCTTCACCTGAGAACAAGCTTGATCTAACAACCACTCACCGAAAGTGCTGATCAGCCCCAAAGATTCCGCTAACGGGATGAATTGCTCAGGCGGGACATTCCCCAGACGTTCATTGCGCCAACGCATCAGTGCTTCAGCCGCGATAACACGACCTGTGTCACCATCAATTATCGGCTGATAGACTAAATACAATTCATCACGTTTAAGTGCCTGGCGCAGCTCATTTTCCATAATTAAACGCTGCTGAATATTCTGACTCATTTTATTAGAGTAAAAACGTAAGGTATTTCTGCCGTTCTGTTTACTCTCATACATAGCCGCGTCAGCGTTTTTAGTCAGCGTTTCATAGTCATTTCCGTCCCGCGGGAAACACGCCAGGCCGATACTGCAGCCGACAACGACCTCATAATGCTGGATGAGTACCGGTCTTGAGCATAAATCGATAACTTCATTGGCAATATTTTCGGCATTTTGGATTGACTGCGGATCAGTCAGAATAATAACAAACTCATCTCCGCCTAAGCGGCCGATGGTATCAAATTCTGAAATCACACCTCTGATCCGTCTGGCGATTTGCTTTAATAACTTATCACCGGCGTTATGACCGAAGCTGTCATTGACCTTTTTAAAGTCATCCAAATCTAACAGCATCAGTACTATCGCACTTTGATTCTGCTTCGCGATATTGATGGCGCTGGTCAGGCGCTCAAACGCCATACCGCGATTAGGCAATCCCGTCAGTTCATCGAAATTAGCTTTTTTATACAACTGATCCTGATAATTTCTTTGCTGAGTTAAATCCGTTATCGAAGTGATCAGCGCCTTACCTTCAGCGTAATCTACCATTTTTGATGATAGTGATCCCCATAGCCGCCGGTTATTATCAACTTTTATTTTCAGCTCAAAGCCGTCAACCCGCTCTTTATGACTCATTAACTCAAGAAACAACTCACGATCTGAAGGATCAGCGTAAAAATCGATAATATTGCGCCCGACAACGGGCCGGCCTGAGGACGAGAGTAATTCGACGGCGCGTAAATTGGCATAAAGCACATTGCCCGATTCAGGCTGAGTGATAACAACCGCTATCGGCGCGGAATGTGCGATTGAGTGAAAGTGCTGCTGCGATTCAAGCAAAGATTTACCCGTCTGCCAAACACGGGCACTTTCTTTAAATTGCAACCAAAAACTAAACACAACGCCGCTGACAAAGAGCAGAATTATTATTAATATCAGTTGTATACCGGTACTGAAATGAGATTGCTTTACCGCAAACCTCACCCATAAACTCTGATTCAATTCAGGTAAAGGCACACTATGAGACAGCCTCATTGAGTGATCTGTATCTTCAAAAGCGAATATCGCCTTTCTTCCCTCATCTAAAAAACTGACGTAATATCTCGAAGTCAGACTCGAAGAAATCATTTCATCGGCGAGTTTCGGAATCGAGTACACGGCGCCTAAGGTTCCGACGAACTTTTCACCGCGGAATATCGGCACATAAAATTCAAACGCCGGCTTGCCCTGAATCACCACAAAAGGCTTAGTGAAAACCGTTGTTTTCAACTCATAAGCCAGACGTGACGCCCGCTCCGGTTCCGGCAAAGATAAGGTAAGCCCGATAACCTGTTTATTTTGCTCATAAGGGGCGGTGTTTCTGATTATAAAGTCATCATCAGCAAAGGTTATATTAATTAAACCGGGATGATCATCAACGTACCTCGCGGCTTTATCCTCAAAGCCCTTGACAGATAAATTACCCTCAGCGATTTCAGCGGCCAGAATTTCAAGATAACTTTTGTTAGCCTTGATTTGACTGCCGATTTCATGAGTAATAATTTCTAAGTTTTTTGTCAGCTCTTGTGAGTCCTGCTTTTTATTTTGAGTCTGAATGAAGTAAAAAAATGCTAAACAGGCCAGCAAAATAGCAACGGTTGTGATTACCGGCGTAATAAAGGTCGGTTTAGTTTGTTTTAACTTACTGCTGATCACTCCGCTCAGCAGGCTTGCTGAGTTTGCCAGTTCGTGCTCTTGTTCACGATATGAACGCCCGGCTAAATAGATTTGCTGATAGAAAGAATAAACCGCCCCCATAATCAGAAATATGAGCGCCGCTAAGAAAATACCAAATAAATATGACTGCCACTCAATACTGTCTTCTGAATTTCTCGGTTTGGCGGCGATCTCCCAGTAACCTGAAGGTAACTTGATTTTTCTGGTTAAGATACTGTCTTTGAATATTCCGGTATCACCGAAAAATACGCTGCCGTCATCACTTCTGAAAGCAAAATCAAATTCCGAGCTCGGCCCGATTAAACCTGACTTTTCCAGTACAGTGACAATATCAATAATGACAGCCACCATCCCCCAGGGAGCATCATGGTTATAAACAGGCAGGCGAGCCACTAAACCTAAGCCGCCTTGTTTTAATTCATACGGTCTGGAATGTGTGATTTGATTTTGCGAGATGGCTAAATTAACAGCGTCATAAACAAACGGCATACCCGGATCTTTTAAATTGTGCCCGATAGCTGATTTGTTATCCTCATAGGGAAAAACCTGATCAACGACAAAATCAGGCGCGATTGTAAACGCTCTCAATCCGTCATTGGCATGAAACAGCGCTGACATAAAACCATCGACATGGTGCCGGCCTGCTTCCCCGTAATCCGGATCGACTTCTAATTCATTTTCAACATAATGCGCCAGACTGGCAACCAGTTGTAAACGCTGATTAATTACGGCACTTAACTTGGCCTGATAAGCATTGATAGAATATTCAGCGGCGTTGTAATGACGTTCAAAAAGGTAATCCCGATACCATTGATTCGCGAAATACCAGACTAAACCGAAAACAAATAAAATAAAAAAAATCGCCAAGCGCTTAAGAGAAAACATAAAAGTTGATTTGCTCACTGAATAATTATTTTTATTTACAACAAACTAACGTAAGACCTTTTTTTACTTCATATAACAAAATGAGCTCTGATTATTTTTAACTCATTAAAGGTAAATACCGTCAGTAAAATGATTAACACCGCAAAACAAGCGTAAAAGTTGCCGCATTATATCTTACGGGCAACAAAATCGCAGATAAGAATTCATCACAGTTTTGACAAAATTCCAATTTAAAGTAACCTGAATTCAAGAAATAATTAGCTGACCATAAATTTTTTTACGCCCCGCTTCATAATTACCCGATTATAAGTTTTTTGACTTTTCTGACGCCCGTCTTAAACATTCAGCGGCGTTACTCTCGCCTGAAAGACCGCCGGTATTACCGCGCGCCTTGCGGAGCGGTTAATCTGAACGCCGAAAATATCAAAAAACTTATCATCAGGGACTTAGCGGATTTTTACTTTGCCAGTTTCATAATGACCTCAACGGTATTCTTGCCGTTGTTGATTACAGGATAACGGTCATAAGTCTGGAATAACACTTTATTACCATTTTTAATTAATGCGACCACGCCATAGTTTACTGACTTATCAATGGATTCAGCGGGCAGAATAAATTTAAACGGCACCGGCGTTGTCGCTACATTAAAATTCTTCTGCGCAATGACGACACCCGGTGTGTCAAGGTCGATAATCGCAATCGTTATTGTGCTTCCCATCGGCAGCGCGACACGCTCAAGGTAACCTGCCGCGCCGTTAACAATGACAGGTTTGGGCGGCTCCACGGTTACACAAGCTGATAAAAACACCGCGCAACACACAATGATGAGTTTTTTTTTGATATTCATAAAATTATTTCCCGGTCGTCAATCTGAATAACCCTTCCTGAGCGGCGGAAGCCACCAGCTTACCTTCCTGATTGTAGAATTCACCGCGCACATAACCGCGGCCGTTGCTCGCGGTCGTACTTTCAATACAAAACAGCAACCACTCATTCAAACTGAAAGAACGATGAAACCACATCGCGTGATCAATGGTCGCCATTTTTAAACCGGAGGTTAAAAAGTTAACGCCGTGCGGCTGGGCGCAAGTCGTAAGAAAGTTGAAGTCAGACGCGTACGCCAGTACATATCTATGAGTCTTCGGGTCATTTGGTATCGTGCCGTTGGCTTTCATCCACACATAACGTTTAGTACCGTCCGGCTCAGAATCAACTTGCTGCCGCGGGTTAACGATCCTCATCTCTATCGGTGACGGTGAAGTCCATTTCCGGTATACGGAGCCCGGGATAATATCCGCTAAATTTTTAGCCAGCTCAGTCTGATCAGGCAGTCCCTCCGGCCCTTCAACCTGAGGCATAATATTTTGATGGCTGAAGCCGTCTTCATACGCCTGAAAAGAACAGGTCATGTAAAAAATAGGCTGACCTTTTTGAATTGCTTTTACCCTTCTGGCGCTAAAGCTGCCGCCGTCACGCATATTTTCTACATCATAGACTACGGGTAACCCCGGATCACCGGCTCTCAGAAAGTAACTGTGAAGCGAATGCACACTTCTGCCCGCGGGAGCGGTATGCTTCGCGGCATTGAGCGCCTGTCCCAGTACTTGACCGCCGAATAGATGCCCGAAACCCAGATCCTGACTTTGAGCTCTGAAAAGTCCCTCTTCGAGCTTATCTAAGGATAAGATAGAGAGCAGATTTGCTAATGCTTTTGACATAAACGATTAAAAATTAGAATTAAGTCGCAATATCTTGACCGAAAAGCGCGTTAATCGCAATAAATCAAAACCGTATTATCAAATTCAAATTGCCTGACATACCTGTAAACCATTACAATTCCGCTCTCGTTTAAAAACTAAGAAAACTTGATGAACCCTTGGATCCCGGCCGTTCGTCCGAAAACCCTGGCCGCTTCGTTCAGCCCGGTACTTGTCGGTAATGTACTGGCTTATCATAGCGCGGCATTTAACTGGCTTATCGCGGCGGCGGGTTTAGCTTGCGCTTTATGCCTGCAAGTCACGGTAAATCTGGCAAATGATTATTTTGACCATAAAAATGAGGTAGATTCCGAAGCTCGTCTCGGGCCGATCAGAGCCAGTCAGTCAGGACTGATTTCACCGGGCGCGATGAAAGCGGGCATCGCCGTTTTTACGCTGCTTTCGATAGGCTTCGGTCTGGTTCTGGTGCGACACAGTGATATCCGGGTTTTTCTGGCCGGACTGGCCGCGCTAATTTGCGCTTTCGCGTACAGCTGCGGACGATACTCAATCGCCAATTTAGCCTTAGGTGAACTCACGGTGTTTATTTTCTTCGGTTTAATCGCGGTAGCGGGCAGTTACTATTTACAAACATCAGCCGTAGCGATTGAACCCGTTATTATGGGAATTACTTTCGGGCTTTTAAACGCCGCTATTATGTTTACCAATAATACCCGTGACATTGAGACGGATAAGCGGGCTCACAAAAACACCTTGTCAGTAAGAATTACCAAAGAGATGTGTTCTCCGGTTTACCGGGCAATGGTTCTCGGCGCTTTCGCAATCATCTTTTTGAGTTACTTCCTTGGTGCCTTAAGGGGATTAACGGTTTTATTTACGGGTGTCTGGGTGTTTTACGCGCAGATTCTGGGGAAGCGTTTTGAGACCGCGAAAGGTAAAGAATTTAATAAAATTCTTGAGTCCACCAGCTTACTCACACTTCTGACAGCAATCAGTTTTAGCATCGGTTATTTAATTCCGGATTAAGCGCTGACAACAACAATATGGAAAGACAATGAATACTGAAGTGATTAATGAAGAAAACAACGAAGTCCTCGAACTGCTGGTTTCTGGCGTACGTGAGTATAACCGGCAAGCTTCAGGGCCGGAAAAATCTGAACCGCTTTCGGTGATTATCCGAAATGATGACGGAAAAGTCATCGCCGGTGTTAAAACTCAGTTCATATTTCATTGTGAAAGCAGCTGATAAATGAAACTATTGCACTGAACATTAATCCGCCAAATTTAAATCGCCGATGAGCACGATTATCAGTCAGGTTCAAGACTTAACTAAAGCCACATATCAGCAACTCCCGACAGTAGTTCATGATACACTTCCGGATGTGGTGATTCCTATCGCCGCAAGCACGGCTTTGGGCGGAATCACCGCCGCGCCGGCAGCATGCGCTTACTTAGTTTCATCGGCCGTCACTCACGCAATAGGCAAAACCCTGCCTGATAATAGAGTATGCGCCCTGTTCAGGCACGGCCTCAATATCGGTGGATCATGCGTCACCGGAAAACTGCTTTACGGCGGCGGGCTGACGAACCATCTTATCAATCACGGCTCCTGTTACCTGACGTCTCAAAAAGCAATGGCGTTTGCCGAAAAAGGCACGAGACTGACGGGTATCGAAAATAAGTGGGTTAAAACCGTCGCTAAAACGTTTGCCTCTTTTGTTTCTTCCTACTTTACTTCCAAAATGATTCAGCCATATATAGATCCGCTTGAGCCGCTGCAAAGTTCTGAGGATAAACCGGACAGAGCGGGCTTTGCTTGTCAGAATATTAACGGAGCAGGCGTAATAAACGCGAAACAGAGCAACGCCGATCAGCGGCGCGGTCACCAGAATCATCAATGCTCAGCGGCTCAGGGAGATAATGCAAAATGTACGATGACAGATCCGACATTTCGCCAGACATTTGTAAAACAAAAAGCGACAGGAATTTCCGCCAAAACAGGCAGACCCGAAGGAGAAACCGGCCTTAAAATAGATTGCTACAAGTTGGTCTATGATGCGAAAACAGACCTGTTTTATTTGACGTGCAGAATCGACAGCTGCCGATATTCTTCCGGAAAAGAGATGTTATATGTTGCCTGCTTAACGAAATACTCAGGGCAAGACGTCGAAATTGAAATGCCTGTCGATATCGATGAGATGGATGAGTTAGCTCATTTGATATTCAATAAAGCTAATACCAAAATCCCGGGATGCGAAGTTTACCGCCCCGAATACGTAAAAATAAATCAATTTCAGCATGTTATAACACCCGTTTGCCGTATGGAAAAAATTTGTGATTATCAAACGGACAATTGTGATAAAGAAAAAGTTTGCTTTTATGCTCTGAACAACGACGGCAAAGATATATTAACAGAATCAGAACAAAAATTATGGCAATGCATTAAAAGTAAAGGCCCTCTTAAATTAACAACCGATAACTTAAACGTCACATTTGCGCGGTTAGAAGAAGAACTCGCCGAAAAACACGCTGATTGCTTAAAAAAGACTGATAAGCCGTAAGAATACTGAAACGATATAATTCAGGACTTCCCGAAATAACACATAAGGATCTGACGATAAGTTTTTCGATATTCCCGGCGTTCAGATTAAGTGCTCCGCAAGGCGCTCACGGCGGTAATACCGGCAGTGTTTCATGCATCAAGGGGTGTTAACCTTCACCCAGTTTTCAAGCCAGTTTAACGCTTCCAATTCCGGCTCCATGGTCTCGCAGGCGTCGATTCTAAATAATTCGACAACGGGTTGAGCCCCGATTTCTTTAAACAGCGCGTCCAGCCGCTCACCGGCACCGCAATAGGTGTCATAGCCGGAGTCACCCAGAGCAATCACACTGTACCGCAATTCAGGTAAATATAGCCCCGCGGAACGAACCATCTCAAACCACGGCAGCAAGCTATCGGGCAAATCACCCTGCCCGGTTGTAGAGCTGACAATGATCAGAATATCATGAGCGTCAGGCACATAATCACCCAGTTCTTCAGACTGCCATAACTTGGTGTCATAACCTTTATCATTCAACTTTTCATTTAAGGTCTCCGCGACAAATTGCGCGCTTCCGTATACGGTTCCGAAAACGAGGTTTACCTTTTTCAATGCCATGCTCCGTTAAGATGCCAGTAACATAAGACTATGTTAAATCTAATCAGTTACCGCGCAAGTTGTCAAAGGTTAAGCGATAATCATCTCACTGCCGGCCGTCAAATCAGAATTTCCCCAACCCAGTTTTTCAAATGCTTCTAACCACTCAGTCTCCAATTCAGTTTCAATAACTAGCGGTTCGCTGCTGACGGGATGAGTCAGCTCAAGCTTTTTGGCTATCAACCACAGACGACGCGTTGATAAAAAATCACGGATAAACTTATTCTGCTTGCCGTCACCGTGTGTCGTATCACCTAAAATCGGATGCCTGAAGTGCGCTAAATGGCGGCGTAGCTGATGCTTTCTGCCTGTTACCGGCTTAAGTTTCAGCAGCGCATAACGACTTGTAGGATAGCGACCGGATTGATAAGGGATCTCGGTATTTAATAATGGCCAAAAATGACTGACGGCATCTTGCGCCGCTTTGTCCTTATCAGCGTGTTTATCGGCAATATCATCCAGCTCCTCCTTAAGCGGATAATCCATCACCACAGACTCATTTACATTACCTCGGACTAAAGCAAGATAGGTTTTTTCCGTTGTTTTTCGTTCAAACTGCTGACACAGTAAATGAGCGACTTCGGCGCTCTTGGCAAAAAGTAAAACGCCGGATGTCGGACGATCTAACCGGTGAACAGGAAAAACATGACAACCGACCAAATCACGAGTCATCTGCATCGCAAAATATTTTTCTTTTCGCGCAAGATAAGTACGATGCGCCAATAAGCCCGCGGGCTTGTGAATCGCCACAAGATGCTCATCCTCAAGCAGAATTTTTATTTCCGGCGGCGCGTCAAACGTTAAGTCACCTGACCCGACTTCCTCGCTCGTAATGCTATCAGTCTGAACCATTAAAATTTTCTGACTTCTTAATTTAAGAAGCGCTATGCTAACCAAACGCTTTGAGAATTTCAAAAGTATGTACCCGAATACACCGAAAATGCTACACTCAGTCCATCGAAGTAACCACTAGCCTATTGAGAATGAAACAATTACTCGACTTTTTACCTTTAATTATCTTCTTCACTGTTTATAAATTTTTCGATATTTACGTTGCCAGCGGTGCTTTAATCGCCGCTACCAGCGTGCAATTAATCGTGACTTATCTTCTTTACAAGAAAATCGAAAAAATGCTGCTGGTGACGTTTGTGATGGTCACAGTTTTCGGCACACTGACCTTAGTATTACATGATGACAACTTCATCAAATGGAAAGTCACCTTTATCTATATTCTGTTTGCCGGGATTCTGGGCGCCAGCCAGCTTATGAATAAATCGGTCATCAAATCCATGTTAGGCCGGGAGATTCAGGCACCCGACTTTGTCTGGAAAAAACTCACATGGTACTGGGCCGTTTTTTTTGTCGTATGCGCGATGCTGAATGTTTATATTGCCTTTAACATGTCCTTAGATGCCTGGGTCAACTTTAAAGTGTTTGGCTTAAGCGCCTTATCTATCGTAAATATTATCGGAACGGTGGCTTATTTATATCGCTATTTTCCGGAAGAAGAAAAGAAGGATTAAACCATGTGGTATATGATTTCATCCCAGGATGTTGAGAACAGCCTGGAAAAACGTAAAACCGTCAGAGAACAGCATATTGCCCGGCTAAAACACCTCGGCGATGAAGGAAGGCTGATGATTGCGGGTCCTCACCCGGCGATTGACTCTAATGATCCGGATGAGGCGGGGTTTACCGGCTCACTTGTGGTGGCGGAGTTCAATTCTCTGGAAGAAGCGCAGGCCTGGGCAGACGCCGATCCGTATGTCAGCGCGGGCGTTTATGAGAAAGTTATCGTAAAACCATTTAAACGAGTATTACCATAATGAAAATCGTATCTTTTAATATCAACGGACTGAGAGCTCGTTTACATCAATTACAAGCTCTTATTGACACTCAGCGGCCGGACATTATCGGGCTTCAGGAAACCAAAGTTCATGATGAAGCCTTTCCTTTAGCTGACGTTGAGGCAATGGGTTATAAAGTGCATTACCATGGCGGCAAAGCGCACTATGGTGTCGCTATGCTTTCTAAGAATGAACCGCTTGAAATTCAAAAAGGCTTTCCAACCGACGGGGAAGACGCTCAGCGCCGTATGATCATCGGCAAATTCAAGCAACAAAACGGCAGAACGCTAACCGTGATTAACGGCTATTTCCCGCAGGGCGAAAACATCGGCCATGAGACGAAATTCCCCGCAAAACGCAAATTCTACCGAGATTTGATGCGGTATTTGAATGAGCGTCATTCAAATGATGAAGATATCGCGGTGATCGGGGATATTAATATCTCGCCGGTCGACCTTGACATCGGAATTGGCGAAGTCAACGCAAGGCGCTGGTTAAAAACCGGTAAATGCAGTTTCCAGCCGCAAGAACGTGAGTGGCTGCAAACTCTTTTAGACTGGGGTCTTATCGATACGTTCAGAAAGCTGCACCCCGCTCGTGAAGGACGTTATTCTTGGTTTGACTATCGCAGCAAAGGTTTTGCTGATAACCGCGGTCTGCGGATTGACGTAATCCTGGCGACACCTTCACTTGCTGAGCGGCTGACGGAATCTGATATCGGTTACGATTTACGAGGTTTACAAAAGCCTTCGGATCACGCTCCGGTCTGGAGCTCGTTCAGCTGATATTTATCTTTGGTAAAATCCGGTTTTTGACGGTAACGCCCGAATTCTCCGGGCATTTTTAATTTACAGAGAATGACACTGACGCGATCATCCTGCCGGTACTTCAAGCGCTAACACTTTCCATGCGTTCATATCAAATCGCACCTGTGATGTGATGATTTTTTCGCTATTTGTTTTAATAATACTTCATATCATTAAATATTATTCATATTGCGGTAAGTTAGATTGTTGCGAAGAGTAATTTTTAGTAGCTTGTTCTTTCATTCTGGTTTTACTCAGGTATTAGCTATGACACGTAGATTCAAATTTCTTCTGACCGGTTTTTTGCTTTCATTAGGCTTAAGCGCTCATGCGGCGTGCTATTACGGCATCAAAGGCTCAGGGTTAAACATACCGCCATACATTAAAGGTAAAGGAACAAAGATGGAGCCTTTTCAGCTGGAAGCGGGAAAGGATTTATGTGATATCACCATAGTAAAGCATGAGCAAAAAGGTGACACCTACAACAATCTGTCTTACCCTCAAAACACAATTTACTTCCAATATGAATACAAGAATATTCCTCTTAACAGCAAAGGCCAATTACAAAGGCTGTTGAAAATGGCAATTGCTACCAATGAATACAGCCGCTTTAAAGTTTCTGTAATTAAAGACTCAAATTACCCGAGTAAATCAGGTCAGGCGTGTCGGTTTATCTTCAATCCTGACAGTTCCGGCTCACATGATCCGGCCGGACGCAATCAACGATATTATGACGCGGTTTGTAAATATGCGGCAGGTTCCGGTACCCCGAGTGATGCTAAAATCTCCGGAAAAGTTACATTTGCCATTTCTATTAAGGGAAAACAGGAAATCAGAAGATTTACCGATGATGAAGGCCGTTTACAAGGAGCCGCTTCTATTAGTGTCAGTTGGCAAGGTCAAAATTCGGAATCAAATTTTAATATGTAAGTTAAGGAACTTTCACAAAATAACTTCCCGATTTATTACCGCTTAACATTGCCGATATCAAGGCAAGAACAATGAAGTTTAGTAACTCTAAACGAAGTACGACAGTTTTGTATGTCGGTAATTTTATCCGCGCTTTAGAGCGCCGCCAACAGGGCGGGATTACGCTTTGTTGAATTTTTTCACCAAATAAAATCTCAGCCCTAAATTTTGCATCCCGACTCGCTCTTTGCATCTTTCCGGCAACGCTGTCTTTGGAAGAATGACTTTTTACCAAGTTAAGCAAGTCTCTTCCGCCTGATTGTCGCTAAATTTCTGGCTCCATCATCTGCATAAAATTTTACGGCTCTTATTGGATTCCAGACTGCTAGCATACCAGCAGCTCGATTAATGGTTCGAGCAGTCCTTTTCCTCGTAGTCCTACATTATGCACAAACTCAAAAAAGCCAAGATAAAGCGGTAGTTTTTCCTGTGATAAACCACGGTGAGGCCTCAGCCAACTCCTGAGTAATGACCAGAAACCTTCTATCGTATTGACGTGTACCTCATAAATTCCGTCACCATCATCATCCCTTGCGTACTCGTGTTTCCCGTGACAAACGCTCTTGTGCTTGTAGCCCCAATCTTCGAGGGAGTCATAGATATTGTACTCATCTGTATATACCGTTGAACCAGACTTCACTAACTTCTCAATGATCGGTTTGATTGTAACTTTTTGAACGTTCTCAAGCAGGCTTATTGCAACTCCCCCACCTCGCTTGATCATACCGAATACTGGTAGTTTTTCTGAAGCCATTGTTCCTCTGCCGGGAGCAACTTTAAGTCTTCTTTTTCTTGGCTTTCGCTTCAGATTTTTTTACGGCCTCTGGATATCCTTTATGGCCAGCAACCACATACATTTCATCAAATTCAACTTCACCTTCAAGGATGGCTTTAGGTTTGCAATCGACTACACCAGAGCGGAGTACACTTGTCATTTCATGCACATCTGAGGCGTTCAAATCTAACTCTTTAGCTATTTGATTATTGGATAAATTTAACCCCATAAAATACAAACAGGTTATCCAAATTTTTAGTGGTTGGTGATGCCCTGAAAATACTGTCGCGGTGAGATCATCGAAGTAACGATCACAGCCTTTGCATTGGTAATGCTGGCAGTCTGTCTGACTTGAGTCGTGACCGTTTTTCTTGATGGAATCTGAGTGACAATGAGGGCAACTAATGCCATTAGGCCACCTTAACTGACGTACAGTTTCAAAACATTTAACATTGCTAATCAAGTCTGTGATTTTGAGAACTTCCATCTTCAGTAGTGCTATGAAAATGAATAGGTAGCCTCAGTCTATCAAAGCAGTCTGGAATCTTAAAAGAGCCTTCATTAATTTCGCTAAGAAACAGTTGGGTAACATAGAAATGTCAGAACCCGTCCGAAAAGCGCCTGAAACGGTTGAAAGGCATGCGGAGAGAATTTTACGGCGCTGGTCATCCACGTATACGAATGCTCGGATGGAAGGTTTAAACAATCTATTTCAAGCGGCCAGGTGTAGTTGCTTGCACTTATAAATCGGTTTGCCCGCGTTTATCCGCTAATTTCCGCTCACAATAAATGATTTTATAAAAATGCGATTGCTCACATTAACCGATTCTCGAAAGCACGCCGCTCACTTAAAGTGAGTCTGTATCCGATAGAACCCTCCGATAAACTGATACACATTTTCAAAACGGCTGTCTCATTTTCGGACAAAAACCATTTAGGTGGACTGCTCTAAATGGGCCGCGCCGGATTAGAAAAAATCCATCATTTGATATTATCCAATCACTCACTAACTGAAGATAACCAAACTGTCATCAACCCTTGATTTGAAGTATCTGTCTCATATCGAGCAACCCGACTTTGCCTCCGGAGCACCACCTCAAAAGCCGCGCGGTAATGAATGCCATGCCGATACCCCGTAATTAACCTAAGCATGTTAATATTTTTTTGGTCTTTTGTACTATTCAGGTGCTTCATTAAAACAGCGACGGCCACGTCCGTGGTGATAATCTCGCTGATTTTCGGGATACCCGCTTTTCCCGTTAATGCGCTGTGATGAAAATCAATTGTCAAACAGTTAGGCTTTGATTCACCTTCTTGTATGCCAAGGGTACCGCATAAGACCTTCTTCTCCACAAGGTTGTCTAAAAGGGAAAAAGCACGAGAGATTTTTCTGTATCTTTTATTGTATTTTTCCGCTGTATCTTTTATTGAACAAAATAAGGCGACATTAGCATAAGCGCTTATCAGCGCTTCCAGGGTGGTGACGTCTTGTGTCAGCTTTAACGTACCGAACAAGGCCGCCGCGTCTTCTGCTTTTTTTATCCAGTAAAGCCCGGCATCGTGGCGGGCCGCGTTACCGTAGGCCGTAATAACGAGCATTCAAGGTGGTGACGTTTTGTCGCTCAGTTTTAACTTCTCGAACAAGGCCACCACGTCTTCTGCTTTTTTTATCCAGTAAAGCCCGGCATCGTGGCGGGCCGCGTTACCATAGGCCGTAATAAGAGCACTCAAGGTGGTGACGTTTTGTGCCAGCTTTAACGTACCGAACAAGGCCGCCGCGTCTTCCATTTTTTTATCCAGTAAAGCCCGCATCGTGGCGGGCCGCGTTACCATAGGCCGTAATAAGAGCACTCAAGGTGGTGACGTTTTGTGCCAGCTTTAACGTACCGAACAAAGCCGCCGCGTCTTCTGCTTTTTGTATCCAGTAAAGCCCGGCATCGTGGCGGGCCGCATTGCCATAGGCTGTGACGCAGGCACTTAAAATAGGAACATCAACAGGAATACCCGCATGCAACGCATATCGGATAAGGCACTCGACAATAACGGGGGAGCCATTGTCATCTGCTTTTTTTATGTTGGAATTTAACACCTTCAGTACATTGCGGTTGCCATAATCCGAACTATGACGACTTAATATTCTCTTTATATCGTAACCGAGGAAATCCCGATATACCGCTCTTTGTTCAGAAGGCTGAAGAAATGAGCGTGTGAAGGCATTGAACTCTTCAAATGAAGTGCGTGTTGACCATTGAAAGCCGTCTCTGCTTTGCATTGAACGATGAGAATACTGTGCTCCTTGCGGTTCAATACGTCTATAGCCTTGATGAAAATGTTTCGCTCGGGCAGCGCCGGCCTTTTCGGGGACGTAGCTTTCGTTAGAACGGTGTCCCAACCGGACGAGTTTTTGTTCTTTACCTTTATCTTGATAACTTTGAACGCGGCGCTCCGCTTTGCCGGTCGCACCACTCCCTGTGGAGTCAAGACGGTTTAATCCTGATGCCATCTTTTAACTGAGAGGAGAGTAAGTAGTCGCTTAAAAGTTTTTAACTCAGGAAATTTATAAAAACTTTGCGGTGTATCATAAAATAGTACTTTCAGTTCATATTTTTATTTTATTCGAGCGTTATCATGAAAAGAGTCGTACGCGTTTTTGTTAAGTAATAAAAATTCTCAATAAAACAGACAGCTGAAATCTTTGAGGTGTGCGAAATTACGGTTTCAAAGCGGATTGACGCCTGGTATGAGTAAGGCGTATCAGGCATGTTTGATGACAGACGCTCCGGGCGCCCGGGAATTTATTCTCAAGATGAGGCGTTACTTTTGAAGTCATTCGCAGATGAAGAGCCTCACCAACTTAAGAGCGCGCAATCATTAATAATAAATTCAGCAGATAAATCACGCAGCTTAGGCACCGTAAAAAGAACGATAAAAAAATTTTAATTACAGCTACAAGCGAATGAGGCGCTCACTTAAGAAAAAGCGCGATGAAACACATTTTCAGACTACTTACGATGAGTTAGCGAGCTGTGTACAGGCAGAAAAAGAAGGGAAAACAGAACTTTACTACTCCTGAATTCGGATAATTAGTGCTTACGAAACTTATTCTAAACTTAAAAAAGAAGTCATGACAATACCGGACGATTACCGTTCAAAATATGAACTGACTTTTAGTTAGCTACTTATGTTACCGCAATAGTACCGCGCATTTAAACATCGAATAAATGACTGAAAAGTATTTAATATATTCGAGGCGTTTTTTTCGTTCCTGAGAGCAAACAAATCAGTAAATCACAAGCAAAAAAACGATTTGGAGTAATTAATCCAAGTTGAAACGGGGCAAATATGTGTTAGCCCCATGAAATAACCGTCATCAAAATCGTGAGCAGAAAATGACGGATAAACGCGAGCAAGCGCGCTTATGAAAGCGAGCGGCTACAGCTAGAACACGAGCTGGAGGGTATCGTAATACAGGGACATTTATGACCATGATTTTTATGATTGCCAGCCCGGTGTCTGATCTACTCAAATCCATATGAAACGACGAAGAGCCAGATAATTTAACCTCAGCGGGCGTATCAAAAAACGCCCATGTAAGTAGCTGACGATAAGTTTCTTCAGAATTTTGGTGTTCAGATTTGGTGCAATACAAGGCGCGACGCAGGGAGCCGTAGCTATGTAACCGAAGCTGCAACGCTGTAGTGCGGTAAAGACGGGCGTAAAAAAATGTTAGAAAACTTATGGTCAGCTGCTTATATGCCCGTCCAGCTGTTTTTTTGTCTATCTAACGGGATCGAAAAATAATGTGGTGCCGCAATGTTCACAAAAGCCCCCGCGAGCTTTATGCGATGAATCAAACCATTTAAGTATCCGACTATAAGTTTTTTCACTTTTCTGACGCCCGTCTTAAGCACTCTACGGCGTTACTCTTGCTTGAAAGACTGCCGGTATTACCGCGCAAGAGCGCCTTGCAGAGCACACCTGAACGCCAAAAATATCGAAAAACTTATAGTCAGGTACTTAACGTACTGCTCACCTTTTATAGTGAGATTTTCACGTTCAGTTTCGACAGTCACACCAAAATGACCTGTCCGCTTTCGACACTGAGCACAGTGACAAGCTTCAGCACTTGATAACTTACCGTTGACGGTAATGTTAATTTTTGAGCACAAACAACTTCCGTGATGTATCATTTAAAGCTCCTGTCAAGCTCCTGAAAGCGCTGCTGAAGGTTCTATTTTTGTCGCTTTCCAGGCCGGATATATCGTAGAAACCAAACTCAAAAATAGAGCGATAATGAGTGAGATGTATACATCCGACCAATTGAGTTGTGAAGGTAAAAAGTCAACAAAATAAACATCACCTGAAATAATTTTAAAATTAAACAGGTTTTCAATACCTTTGGCAATATCACTGAGATTCTCGGCAACTAAAACACCGGTTACCGCACCGAAACCGCAGCCGACAACGCCATTGAGCATGCCCTGAACAATAAAGCTTTGCATTAATGCCGAGCGCCTGATCCCCATGGTCATTAAAATCGCTATTTCTGACTGTTTATCTCGTACCGACATTACCAAGGTTGAAACGACATTAAAGCAAGCGACAGCGATAACCAAAGCTAAAGCCAGATACATCACCATTCTGACCAATTGAATATCCTGATAAATATGCCCTTGAGTGCGGGTCCAGTCGGTCATGTAAACGTATTGCTCAAGGCTATAACCAAGCTCTCTGACCAGATAACGCGCCGCGAACACATCATCCACTTTCAGCCGAATCCCGGTAACGCCATCTCCGGTATTTAATAACTTCTGAGCGTAATCTAACGGCACATAAGCCGTCGCGGACTCAATTTCACCGCCGATTTTATAGGTGCCGGAAATGACAAATCGGTGACTTTTGGCTTTGTTTAAACTGGCTGAGTCATTCGATTTTTGCAGCATATACATTGAAATGGTATCACCGACCTTTAACCCCAGCTTTTTTAATAAACTCTGCCCGACAAGAATATGGTTGCCTTGCCCTCTGGCGATCGTCCGCCAGTCGTTTGCTGAGACAAACTCAGGTAACTTAGAAACCCCCGGCTCTAACTGAGTGTCAATACCGACCACATTCAGTCCCTGAAAGCCGTTGGTTTTCTGAATTAAGCCCTCGAATTTCATAAAGGGCGCCGCGGCTTCAATGCCGTTGATATGACGCGCTGACTCAGCAATAGCCCGCCAGTTTTGAACGGGCTGCTCCGCTCCGATAATCTCCGCTTGCGGGATAACACCAAGCAGCCGATTTTCAAGTTCATACTGAAAACCATTCATAGCGGATAACAGAATGATAAGCACCGATACGCCAAGGGCGATCCCCGCCGTAGAAGCAAAAGAAATAAAGCTGATAAATCGATCAGATTGGCGGGCACGATAAAAGCGCCAGCCTAATTTAAATGCTAAACGGCTCATACAGCGTCACCATTTAATGCTTTTAATCGACCCGCTTTCATCAGCAGTTGCCGATCCATTTTCGCGGCCAGATCATTGTCATGGGTGACGACCACAAACGCCGTTCCGATCTGTTGCGACAGTTCTTTGATCAACTGATAAACCGACTCGCCGCTGGCCGCGTCTAAATTTCCTGTCGGCTCATCCGCTAAAACAAGTTTCGGTTTATTGATCAACGCTCTTGCGATGGCTACTCTTTGGCGTTCCCCCCCCGATAATTCCGCTGGCGTATGCTTAAGCCGATGAGCAAGCCCGACCCGATTTAACAGTTCCTCCGCCCGCTTCAATGCCGCGGACTTATTCTCACCCTGAATAAACGCGGGCATCGCCGCATTTTCGATAGCCGAAAATTCAGGAAGTAAATGATGAAACTGATAAATAAAACCTAAATCCTGATTGCGAACCTGACTCTGTTTTTTCGCCGAAATGCCGTAAACATCTTGACCGTCAAGGAACACTGCCCCCTCAGTCGGCTTATCCAGCGTCCCCATCACATGCAGTAAGGTACTTTTACCAGAGCCTGAACTGCCGACAATGGCTAACCGCTCACCCTCATAAACCTCTAAATCAACATGTTTTAACACTTCGGTCGTGTTACTGCCGTCATGATAACGCTTAGATACACGATTAACTTTTAATATTGTTTTTTTGGTCATTTTTCTACTCATACCTAAGCGCGGTTGCCGGTTCAACCCGGGCCGCTTTTAAAGCGGGATAAATGGTCGCGAGCAAACTCACCGCGATAGTACCCGCGACAATGTAAAACAATCGCCGCCACTCAAGCTCAACAGGTAAACTCATTCCAGGGCCCAGAATGGACACGCCTAAACCGTTTAAAATCGGATTCAGGTTCAGCGTTAAAATCATCCCCGCGATAACGCCGCCGATTAAACCGATAACGGCGTTCAGCACGCCCTGAATAACAAAGATGCCCATAATGGTTTGCGTTGTCATGCCTTGCGTTTTTAACATCGCGACATCAGCGGTTTTATCCACCACCATCATCACCAGGGCTGAAACAATATTAAATGCCGCCACTAATACGATCAGACTCAGCATCAGCGACATCATTTTGTTTTCCATTTGTACGGCGCCAAAAAACGTACCGAAAACCTTGCGCCAATCTTTAATTTCAACGGATTGCTCGGCAAATAAAGCCTGAATTTGATTTTCGACCCCGGAAAACTCAAACGCGTCGGCTAAAAATATCCGTAAGTCACTGACTTGCTCAGGGGATTTTCTGATCAAGCGTCTGGCGTCTTTATAGTGGGTGTAAGCTACCGCAGCGTCTACCTGAGAGCCTGTTTCAAAGACGCCGACAAGGGTAAACCTTCGCTGACTCGGCACCGGACCGAGCGGAGAAAAAATAACGCCGTCGCCGCTGTATATTCGGATTCGATCACCGATACTTACGTTTAAACGCCTTGCTAATTCCCGGCCCAAAATCACCTGATATTTACCCGGCTGTAAATCATCAAAAGACCCCGGATAAATATGGCCGCTTATTGAAGTGATTAAGCGCGCGTCTTTCGGGTAAACACCGTAAAGCTCAAGCGCTGAGATATCACTGTTTGACTGCGCCATAGCCTGAGTGGAAACCGTTGGCGCGACGCCGATAACCCCGTCCATTTCTGAAATTTGCCGCGCTTTCTGCCGCCAGTCAGTGATCGAGTGCTCACCTCGCACCGTCAGCTGAGGGATGGCGCCTAATAATTTATTTTTTAACTGGCCTTCCAGACCATTCATCACTGAGGTGACGATGATCAGCGCGGCAACACCCAGAAAAATTCCCGAAACCGCGAAAAACGTCACAAATGACGAAAAGCCATTTGCCTTTTTAGCCTTCCAGTAGCGAAAACCGATCAGAAGAGAAACATTAACATTCATAAAGTGAGGTATTTATCTGCAAAACGTGAAGTTCAGCCTCATAAATGAGTCTTATACTTGCTTAATCATAAAGATAGGCACGATAATAGATATATTATCCTTATAAATAAAGATTATTCTAAGAAATTAAAGAGCCGAACTATGATTGATGACTCCGCTGCGTATTTTAGTGTGCCTCATAAATTCAAAGCTTATCTCAAACCTTTGCCTGAGGGTGATGACCTGCCGAGCCTGAAACAGCTTCAAAACAGGCAGTCGGTCGGTTTGCGGCTGCTCAGCGAAGTCAAGGCTGTAGAGAGCCGTTCCCTTACTCAGCTCAGAGCATTAGAAAACGACACTAAAGCCGTCGTGGATTACTTAAAACTGCAGTCAAGAAAAATCGACCTGATTCTGCAATATGTTTTAGAAAGCGAGCATCAGGACGGCATTGAAGTACAGGGAACCAAGTTCGGCGGCGGCAGTATAGAAGTGATTACTGACTTTGAACCCCAGATAAACCAGCACTTTACAATTACACTTTTCATTCGTGATGAGTTAGTCGCGTTATCGGCTGTCGTTACCGTCACCTCAGCCGAGCAAGACAACGAGTATTGGCGAGCAGAACTGAATTTCAGCCGGATTTTAGATACTGACGTGGAAATTCTTGTTAAAGCCAGTCTGAGCGTACAGCAGAAGTATTTGCGAGCGAGAGCTGATAAGCGTTAACTAAAAGCTGATTAACGTGATGTTCATTTTCAATTGAAGATTATGAAGTGAAGTGATGTTAACTTCGTTTGACTGATCAGGTCGAAAATTAAATTCTTTAACTCAAAACTCAATTTATTCTCAATACCATATAACCAACAAGTATTAGCCTTAATTATTACGTCATGCGTATGTTTTATCAATCCCCCCAAATGAATCACTCCGGCAAAGGCTGAACTTAATAACAAAAGGCTATTCTTATGAATTCAATGAACCCCGCGGCAACAACCTTAGAATGGACTCAACTCACAAGCTCTTTATGCTGTAATTGTAGCGGAAGCTTTGAGAATTTTGAACAACAACACTTTCAGATTATCCGCAAGGCTTCTGATAATCTTCAAAAAAACACCAGAAAATTACATTTGATATCAAGAGAGTAAATAGTAATACATCTGCGAAGTATCATTTTTGGGTATTCGCCGGCGGACAAAACTCAGTTCGGATAACCAGATGTATACTGAATCGTTATTCTGTTAATACAAATTATTCTGAAGCGCTGATGCGTTCTTTTAATTCATTTATGCTCCGCTGTCCAAACCTGTCATTGAATGTGCCGGGCGACTTTCCGGCACATCAGGATATTATGACAACAAAAGAAACCGTTTCAGAGGAAAGTACCCCGGCCTGCCTTTCAGAAACTCAGCGGAATATTAACGCGGCGGAAGCAGTTACTTCAGCAGTCGTTACCGGTGATTCTGAAACCGACTTTTCCGAGAGAATGAAAGATTGCGACTTAGTTCTAAGCTATAAAGAAAAAGATGAAATAAAGACTGTGAAAATTGAGTTTTCGAAGTTTGCGGATTCTAGAGGTACTTTTGCCGCTAATGCCAAACTTAAAAAAGATGTTACTTATACAGTCTGTTTAAAAAGCAGGGAAAAAAATGTTCCGCATTTCAACATCTGTCAGGAAAATAAAGCCGTTTTAAATTATACGGATATAAATGAAAAGTTAATCAGAAGCTTAGAATTCGCAAACACTGAAAATAGTTTAAAAGAACCCGGTATCTTTGATGACAGGTTACACCTTCACACAGATTTTCTGAGCGATTATATATTTCATATATTTGAAGTAACAAAGCAAAACGGAAGGATTGAACTGACGATATCGGCTGATATTGTGTTACATTCTCTTCTTAACTCTTTATCCGAATTCAGGGTCAGGATGTCCCCTGAAATGGCGTCCTGCCTGGCTCTAATAACTGAGGGAATTAAAATTTAAGATAGACTGAACATTAACTAAGTAGCTGACGATAAGTTTCTTCGCAATTTTGGTGCTCAGATTTGGTGCGATACAAGGCGCGGCGCAGGGAGCGTAGCCGTGGCTATGTAACCGAAGTTGCGACTATGCAGCGCGGTAAAGATAGGCATCAAAAATGTTAGAAAACTTATGGTCAGCTACTTAAAGCTTAAAGCGCTTGCGGAAAAAAGCTCACCCCGGTATTCGATTACGTCAGAGAATTAAGTTTTGTACTAAGCTGGATAGAGGAATATTCACTCGGGTAAAAACATGCGTGATTTTAATGAATATATCAAACTCTCTGTGGGTTTAACCGCCATCAGCGCGTCAGAAATGCCGGGAGCTAAAAAACACAACAGCGACAGGCCTGCTGAATCAGAAAACAACGCCCCCAGCGTTACCATTGTGCCTCCGGGAATTCTTTTACTCGCCGCAGCCGGGCCGGTAAGCACCATCATCGACACCCGCATGAGCGACATTCCGGCACATAACTTATTCTTCACCGGCGTAATTTGTACCGCGGTCTTTCTTATCTTTAGTTTATTACGGGTGACCGGCAAGCTCAGTCATGCGTTCAGTGACCGCGTCACTTCGATGCTCAATCGCCTGACGGGATTGATTTTAGCGGCTTCGGGTGTTGAGTTCATTATTTGCGGGCGTGATAACTCATATTGCAAGCACCCCAGAGCTACTTTAACAATAATTAATCATAAAACCGTCGTTGATTATTGAATCTGATAAATCAACTACATAGAATGCCGTATCTGCTGAATATTAAGAGCCCTATATGTTCTATCTTATCCAATCAAACCGAATGGAAAATTTAAGCCGGCAACTGGCGGGTTTTCTTTCCGAGCCCTCAAAAGGCAGCTCAGTATTACAACCCGAGCAAATTCTGGTACAAAGTCCGGGGATGTCGACATGGCTGCGTTTGGAAATCGCTAAATATAATGATATCGCGGCAGCCATTGACTTCCCTTTACCATCGAGTTTTGTCTGGCAGCTTTGCCACGACTTACTGCCGGATGTACCCGAAGAAAACGCATTTACCAAGGCCATGATGACATGGAAGCTGATGACTCTGCTTCCGAATCTGCTGGATGAAACCGAATTCGCGCCGCTTAAAGCCTATCTGGAAAAAACAGCGGACGCGGGTAACGCGGCGTCACTCAGGAGCTACCAGCTGTGCAACCGCATCGCCGATATCTTCGACCAGTATTTGGTTTACCGCCCTGACTGGATTTCAGAGTGGGAGCAAGGCGAATCACCCATTGCCTTAAGTGACGAGCAAGCCTGGCAGCCGATTTTATGGCGACAACTCATCACCTTTAACAAGCAGGTATTAGAGCGGAGCCATTATCATCGTGCGAATCTGCATCAGGATTTATTGAATTCGCTGTCGGATCTCAGCCGGGCGCCGGCGGATATTCCGAACCGGTTATTTGTGTTCGGCATCTCCTCAATGCCGCCGCAGCTTTTGGAAATTCTTTACCATCTCGCGCGAAGCGTTGACGTTTACATGTTCAACCTAAGTCCCTGCCGGCATTATTGGGGTGATATACTGGATCCGAAGCTGCGGGCAAGAATGGTGGTTAAGTTTTCTGAAAAACAACAGCTTGCCGAAAACTGGGAAGACAAGCTGGAAGTGGGCAACCCGATTTTAGCCAATAACGGCAAAATGGGACGTGAGCTTTTAGATTTGATCCTTGCCTTGCCGGAAGAGCACATCAACCTCGACCGCGAAGATTACCTCAGCCCGTTTGATGAAGCCAGGCCTGACATTCTTCTCGGGATTCAGCATGACATTTTAGAAATGGAAACCCTTGGTGAACTTCTGGGCCCGGACGCTGACTTATACCAGCGGCCGGAAAAACGCCGGGTATTTGATCCTGATGATAATTCTATTCAACTGGTAAGCTGCCACAGCCCGCTGCGGGAGTTAGAAACACTTCACGATCATCTGCTGTCGCAACTTGAAAATGACGCAAGCCTTAAACCAAAGGACATCGTGGTGATGCTTCCCGACGTCGCCGGTTACGCGCCGTATATCGACGCGGTATTCTCATCGAAAAAAGGCGAGCATTTTATTCCTTACGCCATTGCCGACCGGGGTGCGGCTCAGGAGTCACCGCTGGTAAACAGTTTCTTAAGCTTGCTTTCGATAAACATCAGCCGCTACGCGGTTTCTGATATTCTGGCGATTCTCGAAGTACCCGCGATCGCCAGACGTTTTGATATTGATAACGACGAACTGCAACGCATCAAACGCTGGGTAAATGAAGCCGGTATCCGCTGGGGACGAGACGAGAAAAACCGTGAGCACATCGGCGTGCCCGCTTTTGAGCACAACTCATGGAAATTCGGCTTAAAACGCTTACTGCTGGGTTACGCGCTGAGTGATGACAGTCCGCTGTATCAGAACACACTCAAAGTCGAGGGTATCGAGGGCATGGAGGCACAGGCGCTGGGTAAGCTGCTGAGCTTTATTGAGACCGTTGACGAATATCACCAGAGATTCTCGCAAGACGCCACCGCCGACGAACGCCTGCGGCAACTCGAACAGCTGGTTGATGATATTTACCTGATCACCAATGATGAACGCGCTCAGCTGCAGGAAATCCGGGAAAACATCGTTAAGCTGAAAAATGAGTTAACTCAGGCCGGCTTCTTTGACGCCCTGCCCGTGCAGATTTTACAAAGCTGGTTTACCGCAAGCTTAACCGAATCTAAAGTGGGTCAGCGATATTTAGCCGGCAGTTTAAATTTCTGCACTCTGATGCCGATGCGTTCTATTCCGTTCAAGTACGTGTGTTTACTGGGAATGAATGACGGGGCTTATCCGCGCGGTCAGCATCCGGTCGGCTTTGACCTGATGGCATCGTTCGGCGCGAGAAAAGGCGACCGCTCCCGCCGCCTTGATGACCGCTACCTATTCTTAGAAGCGCTATTATCGGCGAGGCGGCAGCTTTACATCAGTTATATAGGAGCCAGTGAGCGTGATAACAGTGAGCGTATCCCGTCAATGCTGGTTTCTGAGCTGCTTGAATATTGCGAGCTCTGTTATCAGACCGCTGACGGCAAATCGGTTAAGTCATTGCTGCTGAAACAACAACCGCTGCAACCTTTTGATGAGCGACTTTACCAGCTGACGACAGACCGTCAGCATATCGCCAGTTATGACGCGCAGTGGTGTCCGCCGGCGGAAAAACATCAGCCGGAGCCGTTTTGTACCACTGCCACCAGCATTGAAGCACAGAACGCTCAACCGGATGACATCGATGTTTCAGCTTTAGTGCGCTTTTATCGTAATCCGGCGCAAAATTTCTTTAACCGTACCCTGAATCTGGATTTAGGGTTAGATATCCGACAAGATGAAAATGACGAGCCCTTCAGGCTTAACGCCCTTGAGCGTTATATGCTGCAGGATACTTTGATTAAATCTTCGCTGGACAACGGCGCCGAAGATATTGATGAAACCATAACCTCGCGGCTCAAAGCCGCCGGCAGCTTACCTGTCGCGCCGTTTGATCAATTGCTGCTTGACCAGTATCAGCATGATATCCGCCCGGTTATCGGACGAGCCCTTTACCTTAAAGGTGAAACACGGGCTAAAACGATTGATATTGATATCACGCTGGCGTCGGGTTTGAAATTAATCGGCCGAATAGATGATGTCAGCCCGAAAGGTTTAATCGGTGTCCGCCCCGGGCGAGCGCACGGCCGGGATTTTATCCGCCATTATCTTCGTCATCTTGCCGTCAGTGCCTCGGGGTTAAAAAAACACAGTTTTTTATTGGATATCAGCCGCTTCCACTCACTAAAACCTGTGTCAGCTGATGAAGCGAAAGCACAGCTCGGGGCTTTGGTTGATAACTATTTATCCGGAATGAAAACGCCGTTCAAATTTATGCCGAAAACCTCTTTTGCCTATGCGGCGCAAGACGGCGGTCATGAAGATAAATTAACGGCGGCGAGCAAACAATGGCTGGATGAACAAAGTCAGCTTGGTGAAGGTTTAGATCCGCATTATCAGCGGGTTTTCACCTTCCCTGATGATTTTTCCGCCGATGACTTCGGCTTAATCGCCGCACGGATCTGGGATCCGATGTTAGCCATTTATCACTCTGATACGCTCGCGGAACTCAAAGCATTCGTTGAAGCGGAGGTGTTAGCATGAGTCAGTCACAATTATTGAACCCGCTTACCCTGCCACTTTCAAACCGCGGTTTAATTGAGGCCAGTGCCGGAACCGGTAAAACCTATACCATTTCAGGTTTATATTTGCGCTTACTTCTCGGTCACGGCTGTAAGCCTCTGACCTGTGAACAAATTCTGGTGGTGACTTTTACCAACGCCGCCACAGAGGAATTAAGGGACAGGATCCGCAACCGTATCCGCGTCGCCTATCAGGCTTTCTTAGGCCTTGAGTGTGAGGACGCCTTTGTGAAACAGCTGATTTCAGAGATTGATCAAGCCGGGCATATGACGGCGCTGCGCCGTTTGGATTTAGCGCTGAAATCACTGGATGAGTCTTCTATTTTCACGATTCACGGTTTTTGTCAGCGTATTCTGTCGGATATGGCGTTTGAGTCCGCCACCCTCTTTGAAACCGAGTTCACTTTAGATGACAGTGAATACCTTCATCATGCGGTCAGAGACTTTTGGCGCCAGCATTGTTACGTTTTAGACTCAACCCTGGCGCAGGTTATTCAGCAAGAATTTTCTGAGCCGGAAGCGTTACTAAAACAGATTCGCCCGTTGTTAAATGCTCATGAAGTCAAAGTATTAACCCCGGCCGATACCTTTGAGCGCGTCGCCGACAAGCTCAACCAGAGTCTGGTGCAATTTAAAGCCCGCTGGACAGGGGAACATAACCGGGTCATCAAGCAGCTTGAGGCGTTACCGCTCAACGGGGTTCGTTTCGGTAAAAAAGCGGAAGGTTTCCCTAAGCTGCACGACATGTTTCATGAAATCGGCCGCTGGGTGAAATCCGGCCGCGGTTTACCGCCGAAGAAACCGATGGAATGTCTGGCTTACTCTAATATTAAGCTGAACAAGGGCGGCGAAATGCCGCATCCGAAACAGGCGAAATTACTGACCCACATCGAACGCATTAATGAATCGATGAAGCAACTCAAGCCGGCGTTTTTGCAACAAGCGGCCGGTGAGATTAAAGTCAGGTTTGACGCACAGAAAAATCAGCAAAATATTCTCACGCCCGATGACTTATTATCCGAACTGGCCGCCGCGCTGCGAGGCAGTTCGCAAACGCTGCCGGCCAGTATTTTAAAGCGTTTTCCCGTAGCCTTAATTGATGAGTTCCAAGATACGGATCCGCTGCAATTTGAGATTTTCTCATCGGTTTATCAAACAACCGACGCCTCGGGTCTGCTGATGATCGGCGACCCTAAACAAGCGATTTACGCATTCCGCGGCGCTGATATTCACACTTACATTCAGGCCCGCAATCAAACCGGCAACCGGTATTATTTAGGTACTAACTGGCGCTCAAGCGAATTAATGGTTAAGGGTGTCAATGCTTTGTTCGCGCATAAAAATGACCCGTTTATCAGTGAGTTCATCACATTCGAGCATGTGGATACGCCGGGGTCATCAAAACAAAAACTCATTCAAGACTCTCAAGCTGACGACAGCTCGCTCAGGCTGCGGCTGTTAAGTGAAACGCCTGACAAAGGGCTTAACAAAGCCACGGCCCGTAAACTGCTCGCCGAGGACGCGGCCGCTGAAATCGCGCGTTTACTGAATGAAGGGCAAACGGGTGAGACGACAGTCTCAGGCAAGCCGATTCAGGCTAAAGATATCGCGGTTCTGGTGCGTGACCGAAATGAAGCTGCCGTCATCAGGCAGTCACTGGCAACGCGGAAAATCGGAGCGGTGTTCTTAAGCCGTGACAGTGTTTATCAGTCCAACGAGGCGGCTGAACTGGCGATTATTCTGCGCAGTCTGGCGGAGCCGAAGAATGAACGCCTGATCAGAAACGCGCTGGCGACCAGACTGCTGGGCTTCACCGCGGAGCAGATTCATCAGTTCAATAATGATGAAAATCAGCGGCAGATTATTTTAGAGCGCTTTTACGGATTAAGCCGGCTGTGGCAACAGCGAGGCGTGATGCCGGCCTTACTGAATATGGCGGCGGAAACGCGGTTGATCAGCCGTTTACTCAATGAAGATAACGGTGAAAGACGCCTGACTGATTTCAGACATCTGGCGGAATTGCTTCAGCAGAAATCAACAGAGCTGGACGGCATCAGCGCCCTGCTCTGCTGGTTTGAGCAGCAGCTGATCACCGTCGCTTTTGGTGAGGAACAACAGTTGCGTTTAGAGAGCGAACAAAACTTAGTGCAAATCGTGACCATTCATAAAAGCAAAGGTCTGGAATATCCGGTTTGCTTTATTCCGTTCGTCAGCTTGGCCAGAGACAACCGCCGCCGCCCCTCACCGATGCTTTATCATCACAACGGCGCCCTGACTTGGGATCTTGAGCAAACCGATGAAGGCTGGGAGAGGCAAAAACAAGAGGTGCTGGCCGAAGATCTGCGCCTATTGTACGTGGCACTGACCCGTCCGGTTTATCGCTGCTACCTCGGCGTGGCGAATCACAGCCGCTTTAGCAAAAAAAACGGCCTTGCCAGTCAATTGCACGAAACCGCGATCGGCTATTTGCTCGGCATTGACTCAAAAGACTGCGACTTCTCTCGTATTCAATCGGCAGTCGCGCGGTTAAAAGAACCGGCAATCTCACACGCTGAAATTTTGCCTGACGCTGCTGATATTCAGGCTTTGAATAAGGTTCAGGATGAACATAAGACATTACGGGCCAGACCGCTGAACCGCGTCATCAGCACACCGTGGCGTGTCGGCAGTTATTCGGGTCTGGTGAAGAATTTAGCTCACGCTCACCACCATCCGGGAGCCGATGACGAAGGTGTCGATGTTACCGAGGCCTTTACCGATATCATTCATCACGAAGTGATGAATCCTTATGAAAAACAAACTCGGTTTCATTTTGAGAAAGGCGCTAATGCCGGCAGCTTTATGCATTCAGTGTTAGAGCTGATTGACTTTACCGACCCGATATCCGATCTTGAAAAGCACTTGCCTGAAGCCATGACGCAATATGGTATCGGCGAAGAATGGTATCAGATTCTGCTCGAGTGGTATCTGGACGCGCTGGCGGCTCCGCTAAGCAGAGACGGATTCAGTCTGGGCGTCATCGCCGCTGAAAAACGTCTGGTGGAAATGGAGTTTTATTTACCGCTTGCCGAACTGACCGCGGCGGATCTCAACCAGGCTTTAGAGGATTTCGGTTACGGCATCAATCTTAACTTCGATGATCTGCAGGGTATGTTAAAAGGCTTTATCGACCTGACCTTCGAACATGAAGGTAAATTCTATATCGCCGACTACAAATCGAACCATTTAGGGGATGATTTTGAGTGTTATGAATTCAAGCACTTAATACAGGCGATGATGGATCATCGTTATGATCTGCAATATATTCTGTACTCACTGGCCTTACACCGTTTCTTAAAAGTGCGTTTACCCGATTATGATTACGAAACCCACTTCGGCGGCTGTTACTACCTATTCTTGCGTGGTATGTCAGTGAACAATCCGACTAAAGGCATTTACTTTGACCGGCCGCCGAAAGCCTTAATTGAAAGGCTCGACAGATTATTTTCAGGTGAAATCGCCGCATGCGGCGCTCAGGAGGCACAAGCATGATTTATTCGAATAAGCCGATGCCTGAGCTGCTCAGAATCTGGCAGCAAAAAGGCCGGCTAACCGCGTTAGACAGACATTTTGCCGTTGAAATGGCTGAAATGCACGATGTTGACTCACCGTTATTTTTGTTTATCTGCGCTCTGCTCAGTAAACAGTTGTCAAACCAGCACAGCTGCCTGGCGTTGCGGCATTTAGATTTTTCAAATCCGATGGAAGAGTCACCGAGAATGTGTAATTTAAATTGCACAGAAACGGAGCTGATTGAAGAATTACTGCGTTTTTCCGCTATCAGCCGTTATCAGGCCGGTAAGCCTTGCCGTACACCTATGGTGATTGACGGCAATCGTCTGTATTTGCAGCGTTATCATCAGTTTGAATTGCAGGCGGCACAAACCTTAACCCGGCTATCGCAAACTCAGTATCAGCTGGATAACGCGCGACTCAGTAAAGAGCTGAATATCGTTTTTCCCGGGCCCGGTGACACAGAGCCGGATGACGGTAAAATCGACTGGCAAAAAGTAGCGGCGGCGACGGCGTTAACCCGCAAATTATCCGTCATTACCGGCGGCCCGGGCACGGGTAAAACCACCACGGTAACCAAATTATTGTACTTATTGCAGTTACATCATGATCTAACCGTTAAGCTGGTCGCACCGACGGGTAAAGCGGCGGCCCGGTTAACGGAATCCGTTAAAGCGTCTAAAGTTCGCCTTAAAGATCAGTTACTGCCGCATCAGTATGAAATTGATCTTGCGGCGATTGACCGTATTCCGGAGGACGCGTCAACCATTCACCGACTTTTAGGCGTGATCCCTGGCTCCGGTAAATTCCGCCATAACAGCGACAATCCGCTGCGACTGGACTTACTGATTGTCGATGAGGCCTCAATGGTCGACTTACCGATGATGCATAAATTATTGTCGGCGCTGCCGGGCAACGCCCGACTCATTTTACTCGGCGACCAGGATCAGTTAGCCTCGGTTGAGGCCGGTGCGGTACTGGCGGATATCTGCGCCGGTTTGTCGGTTGAAAACGGCGGTAACGAACCGATGAGCATGCGTTATTCCGCCTCGCAGGCGGCTGTTCTCTCAGAGCTTACCGATACCTCTCTGACTCAGTTTATTGATGAAACCTCATCCTTCGGTGACAGCTTGTGTATGCTGAAACACAGCCACAGATTTGAAGGCGACGCCGGCATCGGTAAACTTGCCGAAGCCGTCAACCGCGGCAACATCAATGACATTCTCGGTATCTGGCAAAAACAATATAAAGAACTCACCTGGTACGGTCATGGTGTGGTTTCAGCGAACCTGCAGGAGAACATCGGCTTAACGACCTTAATTAACCAATCTGTTGAATATTACCGCCCTTACCTGCGAATGATTGAGCAACTGTCGCATGCTTATTCCGCCGGAATCAACGATGGTGACATTACGGCAATTGAAGTCATTGAGAAGTACAATCAATACCGAATCTTGTGCGCCACCCGGACCGGACACTACGGCGTTGAGGGCATCAACAGACAAGTGGCGGATATTCTCACCAATCGCCGGCTGGTTAACGCGAAACATGAGTTTTATCTGGGACGACCTGTTATCATTCAAGCCAATGATTATAATCTCGGCCTGTTTAACGGTGATATCGGCATTATTCTGCAAGACTCAGCCAAGCCGGAGCGTCTGATGGCGCACTTTGTTCAGGCGGACGGTTCGGTACTCAAAGTATTACCCGCTCGTTTACCCGCGCATGAAACCTGTTTTGCGATGACGGTACATAAAAGTCAGGGCAGTGAATTTGACCGGGTATCCTTTATCATGCAGCCGAAGCCGACGCCGTCACAATGGCAGCTGCTCACTAAAGAACTGCTTTATACCGCGATAACCCGCGCTAAATCACACTTTGTCTGTCTAGGCACAAGACAAGTGTTTGAACATTCCGCGACTCATGCCACTAAACGGGCGTCCGGGTTAGCTGACAGACTGTGGTAATTCAAAAGTACGGGCATTAACGGAATCGTCTTTACTCCCGCAAAGCGGGAGCAATCTTACTCTTTGATTACATTTGCTTAGCTGTTATTAAGCCCGCCTTTTCATTCTCATATGTCGCAAGGATCGTAGAGATGGTTTTTATAGGTTCAGCTAAAAATCCGTATCCATTGTGTTTGATAACCGCCGTGACAAGACTTTCCGACTATGCCAGTCCATAATCGATATTAGGAAGAGAAACCCTTTAGCCATAGGGATTTAGGTGATATCTGTACATCAGGCTTCATTGGGTTTTGTGACCTCACGATCCCGTAACAGGTACGGATAAACCTTGTGTTCGTCACTCTTTTTACTGAACTTGGGTTTAGGATATACGGCGTAAATCCCCATGGCTCTCATAAGGCGATTTACCCGCTTTTTATCAGTGAAGATGCCTCGCTTAGCCAGCTCGTTTTTAATACGCCTGCAGCCCATATACGGGTATTTTAGGTGTATTTCATCAATGGCTCTTTTCAACCGTAATTCCTCCTCAGAAATACCCGCTCCCGGATAGTAAGCACTTGAACGTGATATCGAAAGAATTTGGCATTGTCGAGTGATGCTCAGCTTGATGGTTTTGTCCGGCTTTCCCTTTCGCCGGGCTCAAACTAATGACCGAGCACCTTGGCTAAAAAAGGCTCTTCGTCGTTTAGTGTGGATTTAACTAACCTATATTTGAGATAATAACCGGAATTTCTTGTCGCCTTAATACTGGAAGTAATAACATGGATGGTACTCAAGTTTTGACGCTCGGTCTCGGAATTCAAGAATCTTGGAAGCCGGTTAATCAACACCTTGAAATGTCAAGCTCACCGAATGAACTTGTTCTTGAGATTGAAGCGGAACGCTAGTTTGTCCCCCCCCCCCTGTCCAACTTGCTCAAAAGCCTGTCCGGCACATGACTTTAACACCTTGACCTGGCGCCGGGTCAATTTCTTTCAGCACCATTGCTATATCAAAGCAAACGTACCAAGAACTCGGTGTGATGAACACGTGGTTCGCCGGGTCAAAGTCCCGACTGAGTGAGGTTGATATATTAGAGCCGGTTCGAAAGGCACTTGCGACCGTTGAAAGACATGCGGAGAGGATTTTGCGGCGCTGGTTATCCACGTATACGAATGCTCGGATGGAAGGATTAAACAGTCTGTTTCAAGCGACCGGAATTCGAGCCAGAGGTTATCGTAATACGGGTACATTCATAGCAATGATTTTTATGATTACCAGTCCTGTATCAGAACTACTTAAATCCATATGAAACGACGAAGAGCCAGTTTAAATCGCAACGTCCCTTGAATGTTCAGTTAAGCCTCTTATGTTGTCTGAGCGAACTGCATGTGGGTTGTTAGTAAACCAAAATACAGGCTCCCATCCAGAACAGATAAATGCGAAATAGCACAAAATTTAATCCTGAAAGATCAACACGCACTAGCTCAAGCCAAGTTTATCCCCTAAAATACTGGCGCTTACTGCTTGCAGAATGATTGTGTCGCTTTGAACCGGATCAATTTCTTGATTTGAACGAGTAGCAAAATCAATCAGTTTTTTAGGATCATAAAATGGTTGTTTTTTCATTGAATCACTATGAATCTTATCAAGTATAAACTCATGCAATAATTTATTCTGTTCTAACTTAGACGGAGGGCTGATAAACGGGTGTTTCATTCTTTTGTATATTGTTTTTGTCAATACGTCTTTAGTTGCTTCTCTTAATATATACTTCTCTTTTAAATCACGAATTTTAAAGTTTTCGGGTAAGTGTGCGATAAATTCAGTAAGTTTGTGGTCAAGAAAAGGTAACCTTCCCTCTACTGAGTGAGCCATTTCCATTCTGTCACTTAGCATAGTGAGCATATAGTGAGGAAAACCAGAACGCGCCCACAGGTACATGCTTTGGTGTAAGATGCCTCTGCCATTTAATTTTTGCTTTATTGAAAATGAATTTAACAAATTAGCTACAGGGTCTTGATTTTTCATGAAGTCTAAATAACCCCGCCTATAAAGCTGTTTGTTAAAACCTGTCATGTTTGAAAACACACTTATCCAGTTAGGTTTGTAACCCAACAACTTTTTTGCTGACTCTAATGTATTATCTTGATTTTTCCCGACCCAAAAAGTTTCATTAACTTCATCGTTTTTTTTGAGTTTGGCTTCTAACTCTTGCTTTTGCTCTTCTGGCATTTCATTCAAGTAATATGTTAAATAATCTTGTTTAAAGCTTGCGTAACCTCCAAGAAATTCATCAGAGCCTTCTCCAGTTAATACAACTTTTAAGTCATTCTGACGTACCTTCTTGCTTAACAAGTACTTTGCTACAAAGTGACCATTGACAGCCAGTTTTTCACCTTTAAAAACCGCATCTTCAAAGTTATCCACAAGTTCACGAGCAGTGATTGGGATTTCTATATACTTGCTTTGGGTAAATTGGGCTGTTTCTTTTGCAAAAGGAGCTTCATCGTAGGCTTGTTCATCAAAAGACAGAGTAAAGGCGGTAATTGGTGCTTTACTGAATTTTTGCGCAATACCTAATATAGCACTGGAATCAATCCCACCGCTCAGATAGCAAGCAACAGGAACATCAGCTTGAAGCCTGAGCTTTACGGCTTCATCCAACCGTTCTCGAAAACCTTCGATGGCTTCTTGTTCATTAATTGTGATTTTTTTTTGCTGTTCTTCATGCAAATAATCAATGTCCCAATATTGCGCTAGATTTAATGCTTCTGACTCGAATGACTTTGTTAGGTAATGCGCTGCTGGTAATTCTTTGATATTCTTTACCATTGTGTTGTCTGGAATATGCAACATACTGTTCTCTTGGTAGAAAGTGTCATGATTCCATTGTAATTTCAAGCCCATTGCTTTGAATGCTTTAATTTCGGAGGCAAAATAAATATTGGTATTATCTTGATAATAAAATAATGGCTTAATACCAAAGCGATCCCGACCCGCAAATATTTGCTTACGATGATCATCCCACAAGACAAATGCAAATTCACCACGTAAATACTCAAAGCATTGCTCACCATATTCTTGGTAGAGGTAAAGCAGAATCTCACTGTCTGAATGAGTTTTGAAATGATAACCTTTGCCAATTAAATCGTGAGTAATGCGTTGATAGTCATAAAACTCACCATTAACAACAACGACAAGATGTCCGTCCTGACTAATAAGAGGTTGTTTTCCTTGTTTAAGATCAATGATCGAAAGCCTCGCATGACCTAAATGAATACGTCCATCATTGGTGTGCCAATGACCAAATTCATCAGGTCCTCGGTGACTTAAGGCGTGTAGACCATTCTCAAGTTGTTTCTTTTCTACCGGGGTGCCAGGGGCGAAAACACATAAAAAACCACACATTTCTAGTATTTCCAAAAGGTTAAGTAATAAGATTGATGCCAAGTAAAATATAAGGAGTATTTATTGTCAATTAATTTACCCGATTCATCTTTAGTAGTGACAGTTTCAGTTCAATTTCGTATAGATTTTATTAAAACATAAACTTATCTTTAAACTTCTGACAAAAAAAAGCGCATTAAACACTGCGGCTATTGAATGAGTGGGGGGGGGGGGGAATTTTAGGTGCTCGGGCTTCGACCATAATATATTATGTCCATGTCGAGCCTAGTGTGGTGCATCAAATTAATCTGTGATATTTAATGCCTTTCTTGCCCTCTCGACTTTTTCCGTAATCACATCGGCTGATTTTGTCCGGACAAAAGGTTCACATCCGTCATTGTGCGCCTCTATATAATTCATTATGCAGGTCTCCAATTCCGCTACTGATGTGCGCGCCCCTCGTTTGAGTTGCTTTTCCGTAAGCAGACCAAAAAAACGTTCGACTAAATTTAGCCGGGAGGAACTTGTCGGAATAAAGTGCAAATGAACACGTTTGTTTCTTTTTAACCGGTTCCTGACCTTTTCATGTTTATTGGTGGCGTAATTGTCAACGATTAAGTGCGGCTCAAGATCTTTATCCGTCTGCTTTTCAACGGTTTTCAGAAAAGACAGAAATTCTTGATGTCGATGTTTTTTCATGCATTCGCCGATCACTTTCCCGCGGCGACATCCGGCTCCGCAAACAGCGTACTGGTTCCGTGACGCTTATAATCGGGTCATAGTTTCACAGCGGCCTTTTTTTACCGGGAGTCCGGGCTGCGTTCTGTCTGATGCCTGAACAGAGCTTTTTTCATCCGCGCGGAGTACTAATGCATTTTCCGGCGGTGACATATACAAGCCGACCACATCCCTGAGCTTTTCCTCAAAACGGGGATCGTTACTGACCTTAAAAGTTTTATGCGGACGGGGTTTTAAACCGACTTCCCGCCATGTTCTTTGAACTAAAGAAGGTGAAATCCCCGTATATTTAGCTAGTGCCCATCCATAAACAGGCTTTTTTCAAATTTATCGTATTGGCGGCTATTTAATTTAGAGTATTTTGAAAAAGGGAAATCAGCCTGGTCACCTAAAAGTTGAATTAAGGTTTATTTTTTGAGTTATTTTTGTAATAACAGTTTCAATGAACCACACCAACCCCTCAGCTTCGCCGATTAATTAAAAAATCAACCGCGTCAGCGGTTTCAGGCTGTGGATATTCTCGCTAATGTCACTAAATTGTAAGCCACAGCGGATGACCAAACATAAGCCTTAAACATTTCCAGTCCTTTCCAAAAGCACCGTGCCAGCCTGCAGCGTCGCTTAAGACAGGATATGTTCCCTTCGATCCCCGCCCGAAACTTGGTTAATCTTTTATAAACCCGCCGGCTTTTCGTCATTTCCTCGACCTTTAATCCTTTCTTTTTATTAAAGTCGACGTCTTTAACGCCCGTTTCTTTCGCCCGCTTCAGGTTTTCCCGGCTGGCATAACCGCCATCCGCCGCCGCTTGACGAGGCACGCGGCCATAAATTTGTTTTTGCCGCTCTGTCATCGGGCACAGTTTCTCACTGTCAGCAGTTTCGACCACAACATCTAACACTAATCCACTTTTTCCGGTCGTGAAATTTAACTTATGTCCGAACCGGGTGTCTCTTGAGTCTTTGATAATAATATCTGTGCGCGCCTCAAAGATACTCACCACCTTTTCTGTCGCCGGCACTTTCTCACCGTTAAATACCCGGCGTCGGGTCTGAGAAATCACTTTTTCTGTCATTTCTACCCAATGCCCCAGCTCGGTTACCAGTCCGTCCGCAGCGAAACCCGGGCTGATATCGCCGGCTTGCTGAATCTATCTCTGAGCGTCTCGCATTGTCGTTTGAGTCACGGATACCAGTTTTCTGTGCAGTATGGTTTTGTTTTTGCCGCGGCAGCAGTCAATGTCTCTTGCCGGCCTTTTCGAGCCGCGGCAATGATTACAGAATCGCGTTAAGCCTTGCGGCACTTCTTCTTGCGATTTCACCATGACCCGGGAAAGCGTGCGAACACAATCCCAGTAATGAGCTGTCAGACGGCGGATGAATATGACTTTCAGTCACTGTGCTGTCGATTCGGACGGCCCGGCCTTTCTCAATGCCTTCCGATGCGCGCGCCCGGAGCAACACTTTGTTAATCGCTTCCCATGTTTCCGCGTCAATTGATGATATCGTATGCTGCAAGGCGGAAACCGAAGGGTTGATATGAGTTCGGGTAACGCTCTGATAACTGTATGAATCTGAAAAGAAACTCAACTCTTCATAACTTAGTGCCATCATTGGTTTAAGTATGGCTGCAGGGCGGGATCAGTTGTTTGCGGCTCTAAACATGGTGATGACATTGATGCGCTTCAGTATATGACAGCCATGGTTGTAGATAACGGACTCATTATTTATCAAAAAGAAACGCCTGACAAAACCAACGAAATACCCGTGATGCAATCCATGCTCAAAAAGATGGATGTTGAAAATGCGGTGATTACCGCTGATGCCATGCATTGCCAAAAAGAAACAACGACTTTAATACGTGAAGGTAAAGGTGACTACGTTCTTCAGGTAAAAAAGAACCAGGGTAAATTGCTTGCCGAAATTAAAGCGTATTTCCATAAGTGCTATCGAGAGACACCGGAACTTGTAAAACAGAATCATTTTATGGAGTTAGATGGTGAGCACGGGCGAATTAATGAGAGGCATTATCGTCTTTTACCGATAACAGACTGGTTCGATAAAACCGCTGATTTTCAAGATAGCCGCGCCGTTATCGAAGTGACTCGTACAAGAGATATAAAGGATAAAATCAGCCAAGAAACATCTTACTACATCACTTCATTGACAAGTGGTAAAGGATGTTGCTCAGTATATACGCAAACACTGGTCAATCGGGAATAGTCAGCACCGGGTTCTCGATGTCACTTTTAGAGAAGATGATTGTAAAATTTATGCCGATGATGGAGCCAAGAATTTAGCGACGATTAGGCGGAAGATATTTAACTTGGTGAAAAGTCACTCTTGCAAAGATAGCGTTGCAGGGAAGATGCAAAGAGCGAGTTGGGATGCAAAATTTAGGGCTGAGATTTTATTTGGTGAAAAATTCAACAAAGCGTAATCCCGCCCTGGCTCTAAAGCTTTATTGAAATCGAAATTTTGAGTCATAATGTCATTCCTGTTTTTGATATTTTACCTAAATGACACAGATTTCTAAACACTACCATTTAAAATTAGAATTTCTAATGTAAATGTTTCCTATATGGCCTTATGTATCAGTGTTATTTGTTATAAGATTTACTAATGTAATTTTCCTTTGCTATATTTTCATTTTTATATGAGTATAATTCCTTTGCGAATTATGCGGAAATGGGATATGGCTTCCTCGTTGTTATTATCAAGTAACGTTTATGAACCAGTAGATGGTTGTTTTACTGTTGGAGAGATAACTTTATCTAAACAAAAAGATAATGTTAATACTATATTAACCGCTCTTGAACAATACAAGTTATCTGATACCAGTGTAGTTTTTGCTTGCCAGAAGTCTTGTTTGAAAAAATTTATGGGTAAGGATGAATGCTCAGTAAATATAAAAATCATGCGTTCAACACCTATGAACAGCTCAAAAAGACTTTATTATGGCTCTCTTTTGCTTAAAAGCTTTATCGAAAAATTTTCTGCGGAAAAAAAATACGCATCAGCCCTTGATGCATTCTTTTCTGAAAAAGAATTAGCATGGCTCAAAGCCAATACGGGGAAGGTACCCACCTGCTTTGATGGCAAAAGACCTGTGAACAATAAAGACCTAGCAAGATTCTATACTAAGATCGTTCTCTAAATACCGCATTTAATTCGTAATCTACATTTTATATATAAGATTAGTTTTTCTAATCCTTTGTTCCCTATGCGGCCTATAAAATCAGTAGTTGTAGACGATAGGTTTAAAATTACTCTACCATATAGGAAAACTATTTTTAATATATGATAAATGGCTGAAGAATTTGAATATAAATGGGTCTGGAGTGTTCTGAGAAAACCTTACGATGTAAAAAGACGTTTAGAAAAGCTCGTAAATCAACTAAATCAACTTGAGCAAGAGTGCTGCTAGTAGTCCATTCAAAAGCAAATAATGGCCTGATAGTTTATCCTAACAGTTCCTGAACACAACGAATACAGGAGCTGTTATGAGGATTAAATACCATGTCCGTTTGAGTAATGAAGAGCGTTCAATGCTTGAAGCTTTGATAAAGCAGAAGAAACCACGTGTTGCTCAACATAAGAAACGACACGCCCAAATTTTACTTGCTATTGATGAGAATAATTCGCCACTGACCAATCAACAGATTGCTAAGGCGCTAAACATCTCACCACTTGCAGTAACGAGCCTCAGAAAGCGTTTTGTCGAGGAAGGATTAGAAGTCGCTGTTAATAGCAAACACAGCCATCAAGGCCGCAGACGCATAATGGATGGTGAAGCCGAAGCACACCTAATTGCGCTGACCTGCTCTGCGCCTCCGGAAGGACGTTGCCGTTGGACATTAAATCTTCTTAGAGACAAGATGATTGAACTCAAATATGTCGATAGCATATCGAGAACCTCTGTTCATTATGCGTTAAAAAAAATGAACTTAAACCCTGGCTTAAAGAAGAGTGGTGTATACCTGAAGAGGAAAACGCTGCCTTCGTGAGCGCTATGGAAGATATATTAGAACTCTATAAACTTCCTTACGATCCCAAGCGTCCTTTAGTATGCCTTGATGAAACCAGCAAACAACAAGTTAAAGAAGTTCGCAACCCGTTACCTTTAGTTTCAGGTTATCCGGAGCGATACGATACGGAATATGAGCGTAACGGTGTCAGCAACCTGTTCATGATATTTGAGCCTTTAGCGGGCTGGCGGCATGTTGAGGTCACAGAGCACAGAACGGCCGTTGATTGGGCTCATCAGGTAAAAGCCTTAGTAGACGGGCGTTATAAGGATGCTGAGACAATTGTGTTGGTTGAGGATAACCTGAATACTCATACCCCGGCTTCATTTTATAAGGCCTTCGAACCAGAAGAAGCTCGTAGGCTGATCAATAAAATCGAATTTCATTACACGCCAAAACACGGAAGCTGGTTGGATATGGCTGAAATTGAATTAAGTATCTTGAGCAGACAATGCTTAAACCGAAGAATACCGGATCAGGAAACACTAAATTGTGAAGTTGAAGCCTGGGTCACCCAACGCAATGAGTCCAAGGCTAAGATGATTTGGCAGTTCACAACTGAGGAGGCACGTATCAAGTTAAAGAAGCTTTATCCCGTCCTTCCAGGGTACAGTTAGCCTTTTAACAGAATTAAAGTGATTAACGAAATCCTGTTACACTTTCGTTAATCAAAATGAAAAAAGCTAGAGTCCTACTGGCTTGCCAAAGGGTGGGAGGAAGCATTTTGTTCAGAAATTACAGACTTATTAATTAGTTGTGAATAAAAGTTGTATAAGAGTTTAAAACAATAAAAATCAATACAAGATTTTTAGCTCTCCTATGACTAAGGCTTAGCAAAAGAGCTTGAAGTATTGAATTCAAATGGACGGAGTACTAGTGTAGTGATTTAAATTGATTTATTAAACAGAGTTTGTTAAAATAACTAATTGATTTAAATTGATATTATAAAATAACATGCCAGCTCAAATTACTGTTGATTTAACCCCGGAAATCCGTCAGCAACTTGAAAAATTCGTTAGGAGCAGAACCACCTCTCTTAAACAAATGATGGCACTAAGTTATGAAGAGTTGAGCTTCTGTATTTCAGATTCATACAGTTATCAGAGCGTTACCCGAACTCATATCAACCCTTCGGTTTCCGCCTTGCAGCATACGATATCATCAATTGACGCGGAAACATGGGAAGCGATTAACAAAGTGTTGCTCCGGGCGCGCGCATCGGAAGGCATTGAGAAAGGCCGGGCCGTCCGAATCGACAGCACAGTGACTGAAAGTCATATTCATCCGCCGTCTGACAGCTCATTACTGGGATTGTGTTCGCACGCTTTCCCGGGTCATGGTGAAATCGCAAGAAGAAGTGCCGCAAGGCTTAACGCGATTCTGTAATCATTGCCGCGGCTCGAAAAGGCCGGCAAGAGACATTGACTGCTGCCGCGGCAAAAACAAAACCATACTGCACAGAAAACTGGTATCCGTGACTCAAACGACAATGCGAGACGCTCAGAGATAGATTCAGCAAGCCGGCGATATCAGCCCGGGTTTCGCTGCGGACGGACTGGTAACCGAGCTGGGGCATTGGGTAGAAATGACAGAAAAAGTGATTTCTCAGACCCGACGCCGGGTATTTAACGGTGAGAAAGTGCCGGCGACAGAAAAGGTGGTGAGTATCTTTGAGGCGCGCACAGATATTATTATCAAAGACTCAAGAGACACCCGGTTCGGACATAAGTTAAATTTCACGACCGGAAAAAGTGGATTAGTGTTAGATGTTGTGGTCGAAACTGCTGACAGTGAGAAACTGTGCCCGATGACAGAGCGGCAAAAACAAATTTATGGCCGCGTGCCTCGTCAAGCGGCGGCGGATGGCGGTTATGCCAGCCGGGAAAACCTGAAGCGGGCGAAAGAAACGGGCGTTAAAGACGTCGACTTTAATAAAAAGAAAGGATTAAAGGTCGAGGAAATGACGAAAAGCCGGCGGGTTTATAAAAGATTAACCAAGTTTCGGGCGGGGATCGAAGGGAACATATCCTGTCTTAAGCGACGCTGCAGGCTGGCACGGTGCTTTTGGAAAGGACTGGAAATGTTTAAGGCTTATGTTTGGTCATCCGCTGTGGCTTACAATTTAGTGACATTAGCGAGAATATCCACAGCCTGAAACCGCTGACGTGGTTGATTTTTTAATTAATCGGCGAAGCTGAGGGGTTGGTGTGGTTCATTGAAACTGTTATTACAAAAATAACTCAAAAAATAAACCTTAATTCAACTTTTAGGCGACCAGGCTGATTTCCCTTTTTCAAAATACTCTAAATTAAATAGCCGCCAATACGATAAATTTGAAAAAAGCCTGTTTATGGATGGGCACTAACCAGCTAAATCAAAAAACCTGTAATTCGATCATCATAATTACTCTCAATCTTAGGGAGGTGATTAAGTGGTTGGTATTGTTAAGGTCAATGCTAAGGTTAAAGTTGACAGCTCAAGCGATTTAATTGAAATTCCGATACTGCTTACAGATCAAGGTGTCATTGATTCACTCCTTGAGTACATTCTTCATCATCGTGGTACCCGAAGTGCTTCTTGGATGAATAGAACAGTATTTTCGTGTCAGTTATTGCTCGAATATATGAACGCCAACAAGAATTTGTTTTCTGAACCAAATCGATTGTTTTCAAGGTTTGTATATAGACTGTCAGCAGGCACAATCTCTGACAGTGGCGAAGATAGGTCGGGTTTGTACTGGTTACCAAGGCGAGCGAGCAATGTTAACCAATTAATATCAGCACTTAACCAGTTTACAGATTGGCTTAGTATCACCTCTGAGTCCAATACTCTCAACCCGCTGATTGTGTTCATTCAGCCCTTGACAAGTAGATGTTTTAGTATTGTCTTATTTATTAACCAACTGATTTTTTTGTATAATGTTTCATTAAATTTTGTTCATCTTTCTTGTGTTACAAGTGAATATTGAATAATCATATAGCCGTAATTACTATTTTGATAAATTGAAGGAAATTATGACTATACCTGCAAATTCAAGTTCAAGTACTAATTTAACAATGCAGTATGATTTAAGTGAAGTACATACCACGTCAGACAGCACAGACGGTTTGCCTGATGAAGCTGAATCAAAAGATTTGGTAACAGAATATAATAATAATTACAGGCTAGAGATGCGCCATAGGCAAGCTGTAGGAGCGGTTTTATGGAATCAAAGAATCGATAATACCAAATGCAAAAACTTTTATGAAGCTATTATTGAGCATGATAAAGGTAAAAATAGGCCTGCTAAGCTTACGAAACCAGTAAGCGCAGATGCCCAAGAAGCTACAACTAAAGTACATAAAACAGTAACAGATTTTGAAAATGCGACAACACTCGATTATGCGATCATTATTCTTAAAAAACATATTATCGAAAATGAAGCTGGTATATTATCTACTTTAAAAAAAACTCAGATCTTTAACACGATAATAAGGCTTCGTCTGTCAGAAGATGAAAAGATTCAGATGCTAACCAAAGTTTTGAAATTTCAAGACGCTGAGAATCTTGACTTTATAAGTAATGATATTTTTCTCCAAAAGAATACAGTTGACTTCATGCTTGCAAATAAATTATCAGCACGATTTATTAGTAGTTACTTAAATAGAATCGATTACTGTAAGGCTTTCGTGATTGATAACCAAATATTATTTAAAATTATAGGGGCTTCGTATCTCTCACTTGATGATAAAGAATCTTTAGTTAAACAGGTTCTTAAAAGTGATTATCTCTGCGGTGGTGGACTTAATGTAGTTGCCAGGCATAGTGATAATGCAGATACTTTATTTCATCTGGCAGTGACTTTAGAGAGACAATACATCACGGATATGTTACTAAAACATAAATATATGTCTGAAGATAATTATCTTTGTCAAAACTTTCAGGGTTTCACTGCTCCAGGAGTCTGGCGAGAGCATCAAATTGGATTATTAAAAAAGTCAGGAACTCCGGTATAGGGGAATTGCTTTTTGAACTACTAAACTACTAAATTGGGGAATTGCGCTCATTTCCCAAATTCGTGGCTTGCTAAATTGGTTAAATACTCTAAACAGCTTATGTCCAGAAGGTTAGTTACAATCTTTAATGTTCCTTTTTGATTGCTAAGGTGCGGCAGATGGCGAACAACAATGTATCTCTGATCATTTTTTAGTACATACCAATAAAGTTTTGTCCGTAAGTAAAATGATTGTCAGTAATATTTGTCTTTATGGTATGTTTTTAGCTATTAATTTAATAATTTCTGAAAGCAGCATTTTTTCCTCAATCAGTTTGTTACGGTCTCCTTTTGCTGTAATTCGAGTGTAAGCAAAGATATGGAACAAAGGTTAGCCATTTAAGCTTGCAATATACATAAAGCTGACTATCAAAAAGCTACCGTACGGTTATAACTGATACTTCGTTTTAGTGAACAAAATGTTAAATATTTTTCAATGCCTGTCAATAATGCCCGATGAAGGAATACCCTTCTCATTTTTGCTTAATTGATTCAGTAAAGAGTCAGCTAAAAAAGAGTATAACTAACTCCCGTGAAACAACATCAAGTGGTTTCAAAAATGTCAGTTTCAAACCCTATTAATATAGATGTACGAAGTATTATAGAATTAATTAGACAGGGAAAGATTAGTGCTTCAGTAACAGACGATGGAAAGCAGATTTCTTTAAAAAAAACCCCCAGAGAAGCAAAAAAACCCCAAACGTCACCGCCGACAGGCTTGGAATGCTTTGAATACCTCTATGATTCATACGGAGATGTAGATACAAATCAGGTTATCAGTCAGTCCTATGCAGTATTACTGGAAGATAAAAGAGTCTCTCAGGGATTATCCGTGGCAGAAAGGACAAATGAAAGTTTAGGAGTTACAACAGAATGCACCCCCTCAACCGATACTGAAAAGATCATGAAAATCTCACTCCTGGAGAGAGTGAGGTTAATTGAGGAAGAAGATGAGTTAGCACCTGATATTTGCCAGAAACTGAAGAATCTGCTTATTTGCTTTAAACAAATCTACCATGGTCAAATTCCTGATGAATTTGCTCTTGGCTCATCAATATTTACTCTGCTTAACCTAAAGTGTGATGACGGGCCTGATGTGGGATATTGGTATATCAGCGGAGGTAAAAATACAAGTTCTTTTTATGTGACAATGCGTTATGTACTCAAGAACTATCAGGGGCTACATCAAGTTTTCAGCAAGAAATTTGCTTTAGAATTATTAAATTGCTTTTCAGACTTTCCTAACAAATATTTAGAATTGGCTTCCGGCAAGGCTATGTTATCAGCCGCGTTCAAAGCCGTCGGTCCGAAAGGTATCATTGCGACAGATGAAGTTGTCCCTAAAACAACTTTCGCAGATTTTAAAGTAACAAAATGCAATGCTAATAAACTGTTAAAGTCTTACCGGGACGACAAACCAATTTATTTCATCAGCGAACCCACGGGTCTTTTAATGGAAGAGTTATGCGAAACAGCGCTAAATGAGAAAGAGCCGCTCATGATTGTTACAATTGGCAGCTTATTTAAAGAAACGCTGCAAAAGCATACCAAAGATCTTTTTGTTATTGAGCTGACAATTCCGGATTATGTCGAATTAAACCTAAATGAAGGCGTACAATTATTATTATTCAATCACAGCGCAGAGCAGATCAGTGTTTGCCGGGAAAAATTGCCGAGCAGGTACCTTCAGTTTCATCCGGGATGCCGGCATCAACCCGATAAAAAACCTTAAATTATGTTACCTGAAGCAACTGACTCCGGAACAATTAAACACAAAAAACCGCAGAATCGAGTCTTAATAATCACTTGGTCGAGTATCTTCTTGATGCGCACGCAGCCACTCTTCCCAGGTAGATTGAGATTCCACGCTGTTCATTTTGGTAATTATTTTTTTTAATCTATTGTCGTGTTCTTCTGCTTTGCTGTCATCACCAGCAGCTTTACAGGCAACAGACCGGTCAAATTCATTAAATGCTTTTTTTAGGAGCATTACTTTAATCTGTTGCGGCTCAGTTGAATACGGCCGTTCATTTTTACTGTTCCTAATGAGCTTTTGTATGTCTATATCAGTTCCTGATTTTAAACGTATCTTGCCGTCACTACGATTATTCTTTTCTATCGTCTGCTTAATTACTCGGGTACTATATACGTTAAGCGGATCTTCTTTAAAGCATATGGGATCTCGTAGTGAATTAACGAGCGTTATCGGGTCACACAATTCTTCCGGAATATTGTTGATTTGATCTTTTTTATCCTGCTCATTTAATTTAGCTATTATATCGGTGTTAATCGCAACGTATTTTTTCCAGTCAGATTCAGTTAATTTCCCGCTGCTTCCAGCGGGCTTGTTCGCTTCAAAAAATGTTTGATGACATTGATCCGCATAACTATCCGCATAACTATCCGCATAACTATCGCCGATTATAAGCCATCCGTAACTCACAGCTGCGCAAGCTGCCGTGTTAGCACCTGCCGCACACGATAAAAGTATATTAAGCCCGTAGCAACACGGAACAAGAAAACCGGTTGTGCAACTTATAATTCCGCACGCAGCAACGCGAATGGCAAACTGGCAATCTAAAAGGATATATTCTGTTTCTAGTGTTGCTACTTTTGGCGGCATCAAGCTTTCAAAGAATAATGAGTTCAGTTTTGCCGGACCGGGTTGGCTGGTGATCGCATCATAAGTTCTGTCATTACTGAACGCCAGTTGTCCCGCAAACTCTGTCATTTCTACTAATTCATTACTTTCAGTTGTAATTAGTGAGTGTGACCGACTCACATTCAATACAGCCATGCCAAATACCTCGTTAAATCTCAATTTTTTAACTATATACATTAAATCGATAAAACAATAGTTAAGCTTTGTTAATGAAGGTTATGGGGAAAAGGCGTCGTCAAAAGTTAAAAATGCTTTAAATTAAACGCTTAATTTGTCAAGCCTGCGAATGCGGGAAGTGAAATAATGAAAGCTGTGTATGGCGGTCATCCTGAGACTTTTATCCAAATTAACTTAAGTCACCGGACTCCCGCTTTCGCAGGAGTGACGATGGAACTGATATGTTTTCTTCTGCCACGCTCCTGAGAAGTGAACTTAAGCTCGTAGCTCTGTTATATAGACAGACTTTTTCAATTTTTCATCAACTGAATCATCAAATACCGCCCTTCTGTATTTTGCCGGAAAACCGGGTGATAAACCCTCAGAAGATTAAATCTTTTTTAAGTTCCTTCAGATACCGCAGTTCTTCAATTATGCTTTATAAAAATAAACATTTTAAATTTATTTGGTTTTTTAACATTGAACCCGTCAGGTGTTTAGTTGCATTCAAGGGGGCAGAAAATGGCTTACGGTCTCAGTTTTAATCGTAAAAGCGGCGTTCCACCTTTTCAAGGTGTCGAGCTGGCAGAATTGCATTTAACCGCAGAGCATACTTCTGAAGGTTCACTTTCCGGGCAATACTCAATAACTCAAACCGATGCGCAAGCCCGTATTTCTGATTTCGCGGTAAATTCCCAGACAGCCGATACCGAATACAATGGCGATGATGATTCTTATAATACAAAATCGGCAATTTCCTCAGATGACCGCACGGGTTCTGCTGAAACAAAAAGTCCGTCATCCCCGGTTTTATATTCTGTTAACAAAAAAACAGCCGCAACAATCGAATGTTTTGATGATTTGATAGAAATTTCGTCTTCAGATGCTCAGCGGGCACGGCAAATCGACGCAAAGCAGCAAGCCGAATTGGACGCTGAAAATAAACGTCTTCGTGAACAGATTGCAAAAGAAAATAAGGCTTTGACTGATAAGGCTGAAAAAGCCGCTATAAATTTACGGATGGAAATCAAGATCCGTGCAATTGCTCGCTTTGCATACAGAGAAATCAATACCGATCATTTTACTCAGTGCGCTGTTAGCGAACCCGAGATTACAAATGAAATTATAGGTAAAATAGAAACCCTTATTGGTTACATTAGCAATAAAAAAGCGCTATCAAAGCAAAAGGTAAATTACATCATCCAGCAAATGTTTCTGCGTATTTCAAATAAATCTGAGGCACGACACCTAATAATGGAAATCGATGACGCATTGGCCTATTTAAAACTGTCTGAAACTTCGCTGGAACACCCGTTCATATTACTGAAAACGAAGATGTTAGATGAGCTCATCATAAGTTATATGTCGCAGCACGGTGATATTGATTTAACGCATGAAAATGTGGCGTACTTAAGAGCGCTTGCGGCACCGTATACCGGACTTGCAAATAACGGAGAACACAGCCTTAAACGACCATCAGATAGATCCACAAGCCGCAAAGGTATATGGTTTAAATCTCAAACTCAAGCAAGAGCTAACGGAGAACAATTACCTCATAAACTATGTGAAGATTTTATTGATGTGGTAAGAAGCGCGATATGCATTGAAACGGTTTCAAAAGAATTCGCCGCCGATTTGACAAGCTTTCTTGCCGCAGGCACGACCGCGACATTGATCAGTGATGACGGCCAATCATTAGATGTTGATAAATTGCTTACTGACCTTCCAAAATACCATGATTTTGCCGAAATAGAACCCTGCCTTGGTCTTATCCTCAAACTACAAGCGCTCAACTTAAAAAATATCCGCCCTATGGAGCTTCAGGCGCTCATCCAAGAGTTACTGACCAATAAACTGAGTGAACACTTTATCAGAGATACGCCTCAGAATATTCCTTTAGGCGATGCGTCGATACTTGAAAGCAAAAACTCGCTTTATCAAACAGTGATAACTGATGATGGCCGAGAGATTCCGATAGGATTTAGCCATGCCGCTGATTTTGAAATAGAAAAAAATCAATCAAGAAGAGTCATGAGCATTTATCATCAAGCCATAATAAATACCGCGGACACCGATGAACTCGATAAGGGAATGGCTCCCGTTAAAGGCACCCAGCCATCAGTTGTCGCATGCCGTTTTTTAGCCGACAGACAACGCCGCCGCATGAAGGCACATGCTGACGGCGCTATAAGCCCTTGCGAAGTTGTGAGAACAATTGCTAACAGCTGTTCAGAATCTCAATTGGTAGCAATACTTGATCATAAGGCGCAACATAGTCAAAATATCGGTGAGCTATTAATCGCTTCAGCAAAGATCGCAAGACATAATGTGTCAAACCTTGATCGTGAACCTTTAAAAACGTCACTCCGCCATTGCTCCAGAAAGATGTTACAGATCTATTTAGCGAAACCTGATTCAATAAAATTAACATCATTTGAAGAACTAGACTATCTCGATGAATACAGTAAAAAACAATTTCTAAACCTGTTTGGGCAGCGACTCCAAAAACAGAGTAATTTCGATGAGTTTTATAAGGTTTGCGGTCATTACTTAGCGATGCAAACTCCGTTAACGGCTTGGAAGCAGGCGCTTGTCGAAAAAGTCAGGCAAACATTAACATCAAGACCGAAACAAACGCGGCTTCAACTTTGGGTAAAAACAACAGAAGTACAAGACCGCATCATAGAGGTTATGTCTTCATCAACAATAGAAAAAGCAAAGATTGAGTTACTTTTCAAAACAGCAAAACAGCAATCACTGTTAAAACCGATAAAAATCCGGCTTGAGAGGTCAGAAAAGTCCGCAGACCGGACTGCCCGGGACACCTCAGCGTCTAAAAGTAAATTATCTACGGCAGCTGTATTTTCATCAGTCATAGATGAGGCGGGTTTAATCATTAACCCAGAGACACCTTGAGCGAACTGGCAGATTTAATAGAATTTGCAGACTGGAATCATAATAATGGCATCACGTTCATGGAAAACCGAAGCTAGAGGAGGCATTGATCTTTTTATTATTCCTTTCACCGAAAGACAGAAATAATTACTGGATAGGTCGTCACTCTTTACTAGCTAAATACCGAAATAACCAGCTATATACTCATCTTGCAATAAATGACAACAACTCAATTTTCTATGCCATCAAGTCATTTTCGGCCGCGTCTAAACGCAAAGTGAAAATACACTATAAAAAGGAACTTACTGAGTCTTTACTCCAGCTATGTCGCACCAAATGCGATGATGAAACCGCAATTCAAACCCTTGTTGAGGAGTTTGGATTGAAATACGAACCCGAGATAATAAAGGCGGCAATTAGTGCCGCGGAAAAGGCAAATAATCACTACGTCAAAATTCTTTTACAAGAGTCGCTTGGAGGTGACCGGCACTATTAAGAGATTCGTTAAAAGTCGATAATGATAATAAAGGTGAGTGACAGTCTGAATGTCTATAGCTCACATAAACTTTTAATTGTTTCCGTAAAGGTTTATGTGACGCTCAGGTATCTGCCGGGCTGGTGAAACTTCAGCATAACAACCGATTATCAATAAATGACTCCGCTCAAAGTCTGACCAAACAAAACCAAATTTGTCACGACAATTAATAAAAAGTGAGTATACTCGGCTGATTATTTTTTTGAGCATCAGTGATTTTTATTAAATGTCTTCTTCGCATAATACTCTGGCCGCCTTCATCTGATCCGTAGCAGACCTTCTCAGAGGTGATTTCAAACAGTTACCTAATGTGTGATTTTATAACTCATTGAAATTGTTTGTTTCGTCATTCCTGCGAAGGCAGGAATCCAGCGTCTTTTTCTTTTTCCGAGCAAAAAGGCACTGGATTCCCGCTTACAACATGCGGGAATGACGGGGGTTGCAAGTTCAGTAGCGTAATTAGATTGCCAACATCTCCTCAAATTTCATTGCATCTCTGCCAAACTCGATATTGAAGTAAGCCCCAATGGTTAAGCTTAATACCTTTCTTCCCATTCGACTGGTTAAGTGCCATAAGTCTCGACAGTTAACATGTTCAATATCAAAATATTTAACAAGTTGCCCTATGGTTGTTTCAACCCTTCTTCGAACATTCATTAGTTGTTTAACCGCCCACTTAGGACGATTATCTTTCATGTTTTTCCGTAATGGAGTTTGTAAGTCAATATCAGCTTCAGAGCAGTCGTTATTGAGTATTGGTCTAATAAGCCCTTTATCACCAATTAAAAGTCCTTTGATATTATTGATGATTTCATAGGCGGCATCACGTTCATCAACATTTGCGGCGGTTAAAGTCAATTCCACAGGGATACCTCTTTCATCTACAAGAAGGTGACCATGAAATGCGTAATACTTCATATCCTTAGAGGCGCAGTAGCCATAACTTGCATATCCCTTAAAACTTTTACATTTTCTGACACCAAAGGTTACTTGCTTGTCTGGCAAACTGTGAACGAGCAGGTAAATCGGGAAACAAGGGTAACCAATACCCTTTGAAATACTCCCAAATTCCTTTATCTGTGTGATGCTCAGTCCATTCCCCAACAATTTCCATTGTAATTACTTCAGAATCAGTGAGTTTAGGAGCTCTACCACGGGTTCTTAAGGGAGTGGTTATTTCTCTCTGGTAAAAATCATCAACTAAACAGTAAACATAAATGATAAAATCTTCGACAGGCATGATCGTATCCTTCAGATAGGATTTTTTAGAACCAAACATTCTAAGGTATGGTCATGCCTACCAAAAATTAATCACACATCAGGTAACAGTCTTATGTCGCGTCATTCTTCCGTTTACGCTTCTGCGACGCTTAGAATGCGTTTTAGCGGCTACTAAAGACGATGTTGTCGCTCAGCATGGCAAAGTTAAGGCGATGATCCTGCCGGAAGAAGGCACGGAAAACCGATTGCTCAGAGCGTCAAAGTTATCATTCTTCAATACCTCACCCATGGATTCCCCCTGTGTCGGCATAGTTGTGGCTTAAGTTTTTTCTATAGATTTTGCAACCGACAGATACATACCGAAAATAATCATTACGAGACCTATGGTTTGGTAGAGAAATAATTTAGAACAAGTATCGACGCCATCAATCAAAATACTTGTGATCATTTGGCCGATCAAAATGAGCAACACAGCTTTAACCGCGCCAACTTTATGAAATACAAAACTATTGATTGCGACATACAATGCACCAATGACTCCACCTAAATAAATTGAAAACTCAAAATCAGGACTAAGCTCAGAGGGGAAATTGAAAAATAAGAATACTAATAAAGACAAAAGAGCAAAGCCGACAAAGTGATTCACTGTTGAAGCAACAAATGCGTTTTTCTTCATACTTAGTCGGTCATGAAAAACATCTAACATTCTGATCGCTAATAAAATATAGCTATTTTATACATTCAATTTCGACCAGAAATGATATAGTTAACCTATGGTTTCTGGTCGTTTTGGGTGCTAAAAATGCTCAAAGAAAGCCCGTCAAATTTACCTCATGACAGTCTGTTTAATATCACAGACCAACTTCTGCAAACTCACCCTTTACTCATTTTAGCTAATGCCTTTGATTGGCGAGCGTTGGAAGAAGAGTTCAAGCCGTTATACAAAAAATCAGGCCGTAAAGCGAAGCCAATTCGGTTGATGTGCGGTTTGCTAATACTCAAGCAACTTTACAAACTCAGCGATGAAGCCTTGGTCGATGAGTGGCTGATGAACGTGTATTTTCAAGTGTTTTGTGGTGAGACAGAGTTTCAAACAGCACGCCCTTGTGATGCCAGTGAACTCAGTGTTTTTCGTAAGCGCATCGGTGAAAAAGGCTGTGAAAAAATCTTTGCATTATCTGTGGCTTTACACGGAGACAAAGCTGAAGATGACACCGTGTACGTTGATACAACCGTCCAAGAAAAAGCCATTACTTATCCGACAGACAGCAAACTTGCCATCAAGGTGGTTAACCGACTCAATAAACTTGCCAAAGTATTTGGGATCAAGCAAAGACGTACTTATGTCAAAGAAGTCAAACAGCTACGCATTGACTGTCGTAGCTTTAGACATGCCAAAAATCGAAGCAAAGCCAGAAGAGCGTTAAAAAGGTTGCGTGTTATCGCAGGTAAGCTTTTAAGGGAGCTACAACGCAAACTTCCACAAGATTTCCTTGATTTACAAAAAGAGAATTTTTCCAATTATGAAAAAGCCATTACACAGCAACGTAAAGACAAGAACAAGATTTACAGCCTTCATGAACCCGATGTTTACTGCGTAGGGAAAGGCAAAGACCATAAGCCATACGAGTATGGTAAAAAGGCTTCTGCCGTGCTCACAGAGCAGAGTCAATTAATCATTGGTGTAACCAGTCATGACAAACATGAACACGACTCAAAATTGCTTAGACCTGCACTTGACCATGCCCATAAACACCGAAAGAGTAAAATCACTACAGCCGTTGTAGATAAAGGCTATAAAGGGTGTATGCAGTATGTTTACCAAGAAGTTGTTATCCCTAGTCGGCCATTAAAACGGGACTCGCAAGCAAAGAGAAAACGCAAAAGTGAACTCTGTAAAAAACGGGCGACAATTGAACCAGTAATCGGGCATTTGAAGAGTGATTTTAGGCTGTGTAAGAACTGGTTAAAGGGCAGTGTTGGCGACTCAATAAACCTTCTAATGGCTGCGTGTGCCTGGAACCTGAGAAAGTGGTTAGCCATTTTCTTTTTGCTCGAAAAAGATGGTGAGTTTTGGCTATTTTGTAGTGAAATTGATGCGAAATATAAGAAATGTTGCTTTTGGGTACGGCTCTGAATTTTGCGTAAATCAGATGCCGTACATTTTAAATCTTGAAGTTATGTTTTTCAGTACCGACTACTTAGCATGCCGTTCAGTGTTCGAGCTAGGGCAATTAAAACACCATTAAGCAAGCCCAAAAATATCATCGTCATAGCATCTCTCCTGAAGCTAAGATAATTAATAAACTGCCACCTGTGATCAACAGCAAACTGGCAATATCTTTAAGGGCAATTTTCTGGCTCTTCGTCGTTTAGTGTGGATTAAATGGGTTTATTTCTGAGATAATAAACCCAGTTTTGCTGTTAACAGTCGGAAGTAAATACATGGATGGAAATCAAGTTTTGATGCTCGGCCTTGGTATAGAAGCGCCTTGGAAGTTGGTTAACCAACACCTGGATACATCAGCCTCACCTAATGAACTTGTTCTCGAAATTGAAGCTGAACGAGGAAGCTTGTATCCCTGCCCGACTTGCTCAAAAGCTTGTCCGGCACATGACTTTAAATCGCTGACTTGGCGTCATCTCAACTTCTTTCAGCATCACTGTTATATCAAAGCAAACGTCCCGAGAACTCGATGTGCTGAGCATGGCGTTAAGCGTGTCAATGTCCCTTGGGCGAGAGCGGGTAGTAAATTCACGTTATTGTTCGAACAATCTGTATTGGTACCGGCTCGTGAAATGCCGGTTAAGGCATGTGCTGAATATGTTGGAATTCGTGACAAACGTATTTGGCGCATCATCAAACACTACGTCAGCAAGGCATTAGCATTGATGGACTTGTCAGCACTTAAAGCTATTGGATTCGATGAAACGGCGGCTAAACGTGGCCACAACTATGTTACTGTTTTCATTGATATGGACAAGAAAGACAAGCCTGTTGTGTTCGCTACGCCCGGAAAAGGTAAGGAAACCGTTAAGCGATTTAAGTCCTTTCTGACAGAGCATCAAGGCAAAGCAGATAATGTACTTGAAGTCGTGTGTGATATGTCAAGAGCCTTTCTGTCAGCAACAGAGGAAGAGTTCCCGGATGCTAACGTAACGGTTGATTGGTTCCATGTTGTGCAACTGTTTACTAAAGCGGTTGATGAAGTACGTAAAACGCAGAGGAAAATCCAACCGCATCCAAAGAGCCTGCGCTGGGCGGTATTAAAAAATGCAGACGGCTCACTTACTGAGAAACAAAAAGAAGCACTTGCAGAGCTAGAATCCAGCGACTTGAATACAGCAACAGCTTGGCGAATTAAGGAACAACTTAGGTGGATACGTCAAGCTGAAACCGCTCATGCCGCCCGTTGGAGGCTGACGTATTTCATTAATTTCGCTAAGAAACAGTTGGGTAACATAGAAATGTTAGAACCAGTCCAAAAAGCGCTTGAAACGGTTGAAAGGCATGCAGAGAGAATTTTACAGCACTGGTCATCCACTTATACGAATGCTCGTATGGAAGGTTTAAATAGTCTATTTCAAGCGGCTAGAGCACGAGCCAGAGGGTATCGTAATACAGGAACATTTATTACCATGATTTTTATGATTGCTAGCCCTGTATCAGATCTACTCAAATCCATATGAAACGACGAAGAGCCTGATTTATTGACGAATAAAGCTCAATTGTGGAAACTCATAGTTGAGAATAAGTTAATAATAAAATCCAATGAATAACCTTTCAGCGCTTCCTGTTTTCGTTACTGTTGTCAAACTTGGTTCATTTTCAAAAGCTGCCGCTGAGTTAAAAATAACAACTTCCGCAGTCAGTAAGCGGATTAATCAACTTGAACAAGACTTAGATGTTAGGCTATTAAACCGAACAACTCGCAGCTTAACGTTAACTGAAATGGGTAAAGTCGTAAACATCTGGCGAACACCGTCTAGCGCTTGGCGAAATTCCAAGGCATTAACGGCTCCAGGTCGGTAGGATTTTTTACGAGTTCTTCAAACAGGAAAATGATGTAGTCATAAACATTCACGCCATTGGCTTTTGCGGTTTCCACCAAGCTGTAAAGCATTGCGCTGGCTTTAGCACCACGCTCAGTTTGTGAGAACATCCAATTTTTGCGTCCGATAACATAAGCTTTATTGGCTCGCTCAGCTCGGTTGTTATCAATATTCAATCTGCCATCTTCAAGGTAGCGCACCAGCTTATCCCATTGATTCAGGCAATACCTGACCGCTTTACCGGGTGCGGATTTCGGCAAGGTCTGGTTGACGGCTTTATCCAGCCGTTTCTTAAAGGCTTCGAGTATTGGCTTAGATTGTTGTTGCCTGACTCGATATTTCTCAGCCGCTGATTTACCTTTGAGCCTCGATTCAAACGCATACAGTTTTTGGATATAACTCAGCCCCTGATCCGCTTTGCCTGTTTTCCCTTCCGGCTGTATTTTTATTGCCTTCACAAAACCACGGCGGCCGTGTGACCAGCACCCTACAAGCTTGGCTTGGGTTTTCTCATAAGCCTGATAACCATCGACTTGAAGATAGCCTTTGAATCCGTCTAAAAAGTCCGCGGTACACCGGGCCTTGCGGCTGTCATGATAGTCAAATAACACGATGTGCGGCGGACTGTTTTCGTGAGTATTTTCCGGCGGTGAATCCGCGCCACAGCAGTAAACCCACATGTAACAGTTCGTTTTATCGGCACTGTTGACCGTGTGCGTGGTCTCATCGGCAAAAATGTGGTCTTGTCTCAGTAAGATCCGGTGCCGGTAGCCGATAATCGGTTTGCAAAAATCACCGCATTTGAGCATCCGTTCACTCATGGTTTTATGGCTGAGCTCAATATCAAGCTGCTTCAACATCATTGACTGGCGATAAAGCGGTAAACTGAACTGGTATTTAAATTATTTTTTCAAGAAAAAAAGTGCGATCCCGCCCTGGCGCCGCCAACTGCTTTTACAGGTTAAACAAAATCATGTGTTGAAATTAGCGAAGCTAAAATGTAAAGTTACTGTATCTTTATCCAGTATCTTAATTTATGAACCTATACATAGCCGAGAAACCGAGTTTAGGGAGAGCCATCGCCGACGCGCTTCCCAAGCCTCATAAAAAACACGAGGGATATATTGAGGTAGGAAATGGTGATTGTGTTTCTTGGTGTATAGGCCACCTTCTGGAGCAGGCTGAGCCTGACGTCTACGATGAGAAGTTCAAGTCCTGGAAGTTTGAGCACTTACCGATTATTCCTGAAAAGTGGCAGTTAAAGCCTAAAACGCAAACCCGTAAGCAATTAACTGTTTTGAGAAAACTGGTAAAACAGGCTAACCGGCTGATTAATGCCGGAGATCCGGATCGCGAAGGCCAGCTTTTAGTTGATGAGGTGATTTCCTACTTAGGCGTCAGTAACACCAAAACTAAAAATACTCAGCGATTATTGATCAGCGATCTTAATCAGGCCGCGGTTAAGCGTGCTTTAGGTAAGCTGAGACCGAATCAGGAGTTTGTACCGCTTGCGACTTCAGCGCTTGCCCGAAGCCGGGCCGATTGGTTATTTGGTATGAATATGACCCGCGCTTATACTATTCAAGGTAAAAAAGTGGGTTATAACGGCGTGCTTTCTGTCGGGCGGGTGCAAACACCTTTGCTTGGTCTGGTCGTGCGCCGTGATCAAGAGATTGAGAATTTTCAATCTAAGCCGTTTTATGAAGTGTCAGCGCATCTGATAACAAAGGATAATGAGCCATTCACCGCTAAATGGAAACCCAGTGAGGCTTGCGCGCCATACCAGGATGAAGAAGGCCGGGTGCTGTCCAAAAAGCTGGCTGAAAATGTGGTTTCACGGATAACCGGTCAGCCGGCTAATGTTGATAAAGTCACAAGTAAAGAGAAAAAGCAGACTCCGCCTTTGTTATACAATCTTTCTTCTTTACAGATTGATTGTTCAAAGCGTTTCGCAATGAGCGCTCAAGATGTGTTAACGATTTGCCAGAGCTTATATGAAAAGCACAAGCTGATCACTTATCCGAGATCCGACAGTCGTTACTTACCGAAAGAGCAGCATAAATTAGCGCCGCGAATTTTATCGGCCATCTCTCATGGCGCCCCGGAATTAATCGAGAATATGGCTGCGCCAAATCCGGTCTTAAAATCAAAATCCTGGAATGACAGTAAGGTTGACGCTCACCATGCCATTGTACCCACGGAAAAAACACCGAATCCGGCCTCGCTTTCAGGCACAGAAAAGCAGGTTTATCTGCAGGTAGCCAGGCAGTATCTGGCACAGTTTTATCCGGACTATGTGTTTTCGGAGACTGTGGTTGATGTCATCATTCAAAACGGACTGTTTATTGCGAAAGCCAAGCAAGATAAATCGCTGGGCTGGAAAGCCTTGTTTAAGTCCGCTAAAGAAGAAAAACCAAAAGATTCCGAACGGGAGCTGCAATCAAGGTTACCCGATTTAGTTAAAGGACAGCGATTAGATTGTGTTAAAGGTGAATTAGTCGAAAAGCAAACTCAACCGCCTAAAGCATTTACCGACGCGACTTTATTGTCCGCTATGACGGGGATCAGTCGATATGTCAAAAATCCGGACATTAAAAAGATTCTAAAAGAGACTGACGGCCTCGGCACGGAAGCTACAAGAGCAGGTATTATTGAGTTATTGTTTAAGCGGGGTTTTTTGCGCAGACAGGGCAAAACAATCACTTCAACTCAGGCTGGCAGAGGGCTTATTAATAGCCTGCCGGAAACGGCTACGACACCCGACATGACGGCGCTTTGGGAGTCTAATCTGGATGCCATCAGCCGTAAGGAAATGCGTTATCAGTCTTTTATGGCACCGATGTTAGAGAACTTAGAAAGCTTAATTGTTCAGGCAGGCAAGCAACTCCCGACGGCTTTACAAGGCGTGTCCTCAAGCCCGGTCAAGAAAAAGCGCTTTAATAAACGAAAAAAGAGTCCGAAATAAGCGCTAAAAATAGCTGATTTATTCTAATTTGGCGGTTTAATCAGCATACAAGTCAAGTTGGTATTAAATCTGCGGTCATGTTGTTATTTTTCTGTATAATCGATGAAATTATAATTCAGAGACACCTTTCTTTTTTTTGTAAATTAAAAGTTAACAACTGAACTTTACATGTGATCCTGAAAGGTAAATTTTAATGAGATTAACAAATTTTTTATGGCTGGCTGTTTTTGTCATCATATCCAAGGCCGGCGCAAGTGGTTTTGTTATAAAAAACAACCAGGGCAAAGCCGTAAGTGAAACTGTCGTATATTTAGAGCCTCAGTTCACCGGTGACTTCAGCGCGTATTATTCATCCCGGGAAAAGTATGACGTCCTGCAAAAGAGTAAGAAGTTCTCACCCTATATAACCGTAGTCGCAAAAGGTGATAGGCCGGTATTCTCAAACAAAGATGACATTACTCATCATGTTTATTCTGCCGTAGGCCCGAAACGTTTTTCGTTTAAACTAAAAGCCGATAAGTCAAAGAGTGATATTACTTTTGATAAAGCGGGTCACGTGCCTATGGGGTGCAATATTCACGACTGGATGAGCGGTCATATTCTTGTGGTTGATACGCCGTTTTACGGCATAACGGATACGGCGGGACAAATTTCATTCGAAAATCTGCCGGCGGGAAAGTATAAACTCAATGTCTGGCATCCTCAGCTGAAGGCTAAAGCTAACCTGGAGTCGGCGTTTGTTGAGTTACCTTTATCATCACCGATGAAGATTAAACTGAGCGCCGGCTTTTCTCCTGTTCCGGAGCAATCTACGCTCGATGAATTTGAATTTCTGGAAGATTATTAATGCTGCAAGTTATGAATCGCCTGCAAACCCGCATATTTGCATTTTTTGTTCTGCTGCTGATTACGGTTCAGGCGTTTTCATTTTGGATGGCTTATTACTCCTATGAAAAACTTGAAGAGCAGCAAGTGGCTAACCGATTGGCCGTGGCGGAAAAAGTTTTTCGTTCCGTGTTTGAAACCCGGAGTCATTATTTAGGTGTCATCGCTGAAATCGTGGCGGAGGACGCGGCTTTAAAAGACGTATTTATTGAAGAAGACGTTAAAAGTTTCATCCTTGCCTTAAATAACCATCGCAAGCGTATTGAAGCGAATCTGGCGATGGTGGTTTCGAAAGACGGCAGGATCATCGGTCAGTTATTAACAAAGAAAAACAAAGCCGGTCAGCTTAAAACCCGCAGCGGCCCGGAACGCGGTCAGACATTCAGATATAAACTGGGCGGCGATATGTCGAGCCTGACATATTTGTATCAGCTCGACGGCAAAGTTTATCAATTACGTTTTGCTGAAATTACCAGTGGTGCGGGTAGCGGTATCGGTTGGATCGGCTTTGGTTTCTTAATTGACTCCGCGCTCGCGAATACACTTGAGCAACAAACGGGGTTAGCGACAGGCTTTGCCGTAAACGGAGATACACCTTCCTCAGACCTGTTTGTGCATTCAGGCTCAGACATCAGACCCGAAGTAAAAACCGCCTTAACCTCATTTTTGAATTCCGGCAGCGAAACCCCTGATTACCTGTTCTGGCGTCAGTCGCTGGGTAAAATCAATAATCATGATTTGTACGCTTACATGTATGTGCCAAGAGCGGATGTGCTTCGGGCATTGCAGCAGCAGTGGTGGCGTCAGTTCTGGTTAGTCTTGCTTATGCTGCCGGTATCAATGTTTGTTGCTTTCGCGGTATCAGGCAGTATTACCAGACCTATAATGCGCTTGATCGAACAAGCGAAGTTTATCGCTAAAGGAAATTATGATACTAAAGTTAAGTCGAGCTCCACACTTGAGTTAGCACAGTTAGCCCATGAATTTAATGAAATGCAATCAGCGATTATCATCCGTGAAAATAAAATTGTTCATCAGGCGTTCCATGATTCACTGACAAATCTGCCGAATCGAAACGAGCTTGATAATAAAGCTGAAGAATGGATCGCTCTGGGGCATCATGTCATTGTTTGTCTGATTAATATTCGTCGCCTTACTGATGTCAACGTCACTTTAGGTCATGTGGTCGGTGATGAGGTGATTAAAGAGGTCGGCAAGCGTCTGCTTAAAATAGAGGAAGCCGCGCTTGTCTGCCGCTTGTCGGGTGACGAGTTTGCGCTGGTATTCAAGGGGCTTGAGTTAAATCATTTGCCGTCAGAACTTGTAAAATTGCAAAACAAAGTGTCTCAGCCTTACTGTTACCAGGGTTTAAATTTGTATTTGCAGGTTACAATGGGGTTAAGTTGCAGCCATAATGCTGACTCGCTTGAGGAGATTATGCAGCAGGCCAAAACGGCATTGCAATTTGCCAAAAGCCATAAACAAGATTATAAAGTTTACGATCATCTGATCGATCAGCATTCATTAGAGCGTTTTCAACTGGTTAACGCGCTTAAATCCGCGATTGAAACCGATGAGCTGATATTGTTCTATCAGCCTAAACTTTGCCTCGCATACAATAAAGTAACCCAGGTCGAAGCTTTAGTCCGCTGGCAGCATCCGGGGAAAGGCACTATCGCGCCGGATGTATTTGTTCCGATTGCCGAAAAAACCGGTCAGATGAATGCGTTATCTCGCTGGGTTATATTAGCTGCGATCAGGCAATATCACCAATGGCGTGCTCAGGGACTTATATTATCAATCGCGGTCAACATTTCCGCGGAAAATCTGCAGAACCCTGATTTTTGCCAGTGGCTGATTGACGCGGTCGAGCATAATAATATGCCGGTTGAAGCACTGACCCTTGAAATTACTGAAGATGCGGTTGTTGAAAACATTCAAAGTGCGATTACGCAGCTGTCGTACTGGCGGGATCACGGCTTTAAGCTCTCAATCGATGATTTCGGAACCGGTTACTCATCGCTCGGGCAGTTGAAAGAGCTGCCTGTCCATGAAGTGAAAATTGATCGTTCGTTTGTTCAGCACTTAATGACCAATACAGAAGATCAGATTATCGTTAAGTCGACCCTGGAGCTTGCTCATAACTTAAAGCTTACTGTAGTGGCTGAAGGGGTTGAAGATCAGGCCACACTTGAATGGTTAGCCGCGCATAAGTGTGAAATGGCTCAAGGTTATCATTTGTCTCGCCCGATACCCGCTGATGAACTCAGAGAATGGGTTTTTAACAGTCGCTATGACTTTGCGAAAACTCACTAATTAATAACACAAAATAAATAATTCGGAATAATTATGAAGTCGCTTTACTGGCTTATTTTAGTCGGAACTACCGCTGTCGCCGTTGAACAAAATGTGTCAGGTGTTATTGATGTAAGAGCTGTTGATAGTGACTCAATACGCTCTTATGTTGACGGCGGGTTAGGTAAATTTCGATTTAACCCTGACACGAATTTAGCGCTGTCACAGTTAGGCTTGGTTTACGATTTGGAACTGACCGATACCATTTCCTCGAAAATTGTCGCCAACGGCTATCTGGACGGCGTTAAAGACGGAATAGGTATTACAGAAGCTTTTGTGCGGTACAGATCCTTACCGCTTAAGAGCGGTTATCGAATCTCAGCTAAAGCGGGGATCTTGTACCCGAGCATCACACTTGAAAATAATGCAACGGCCTGGACTACGCCTTACACCTTGAGTTTTTCAGGCATCAACTCATGGATAGCTGAGGAAGTTCGTCATCTGGGAACCAGCATTTCTGTTGTGCGTTTAGGTAAATTTCACCGGTCTGAGCATGATCTTAAACTCACCGCCGAAGCTTTTATCAACAATGATCCGACCGGCGCTATGTTAGCTTGGCACGGCTGGACAAACGGCTCAAGACAAACGTTATGGCATGAAACCATCCGAACTCCTGATATTCCGGGTATGCGTGAGGGTGAACCTTTGAGCGGACAGGCCGAACAATCGGATCCGTTTTTAGAGTTAGACGACCGGGCCGGCTTAAATTTCTCAGGTGAGTGGCGCTGGAGAGGCAAAGGTAAGCTTACTGCCGGATACTATGATAACCGTGCTGATACTTCCGTGGTTATCAACGGGCAGTATTCGTGGCGTACACGTTTTCATCATGCCGGTATAAAATGGCGCTTACCTTTTAAACTTGATTTGCTGGGTCAATTTATGAAAGGGGATACCTTGATGAAAGCGCCGACCGGTGAAGACGCGGTAAATAATGATTACCGAAACTTCAACGTGTTGCTATCGAAGGGCTGGCAAGCGCATCGTTTATCTATGAGGTATGAAAACTTTGAGGTAACGGATAATGATTCAACACGGGGAGATGACAACAATGAAGACGGTCATTCCTTTACGGTTTCTTATCGCTACCAAATAAAGAAAGGATTATTTTTCCGCTCAGAATATAACTGGATAAACAGTGACAGAGCAGCCAGAGCTTATATCAATCAAGATCAAAAGCTGATTGAAAGACAATGGCAGTTAGCCATGAGATATTATTTCTAATCAATTTGATCTCGCTTGCTTTAAAGCAGAGCGGGTCGCTGGTTTCGCGCATTCGCGCTTATCCGGCAGCCCCTCGTCGATTCCCTGCATGAGGTTTTCCCTCACACGGCTGTGTTGTTATGTTTAGGGATCCCGAGGTTCAAAAGATACCAAAAAACCACATAGCGGCGGTGCGGACATTGATTAATGATGATTAAGATAAAAAGCGATATTTGAAAATCGGTGAAAGCGATCGAATGACCTTGAAGTTCATAAAGCCGGAATAGTAATTTTTTTCGATCCGCTGCGTCTTTTAGGTTATATAATAATAACTGGTTTATAATATAACTGAGAGATCTACAAATGAAATCAATGACATCGTTACTCTGCGGAGCCGCGGTTTGCCTGGCGCTAGGCTCAACAAACGCATTCGCCGATGAAAACCACACGGAACATAAGAAATTAAAGCCGCAAGAAATGAAAACTCTTCAGTATGACTTTCAGTACCGATCCGCTAAGGAAAAAGCGAGAGATAAATATCGTCATCCGAAGAGAACGCTTCAGTTTTTCGGTATAAAGCCCACTGATACTGTTGTTGAAATATGGCCCGGCGGTGGTTGGTATACACAAATTTTAGCGCCGGCACTTAAAGGAAGCGGGCAATATGTTGCCGCCCACTGGCCTGAAGATTCCGATACCGGAATCTATAAAATAAACCGTGCTAAGTTCGATCAAAAGTTTACTAAGCATCCTGCGCGCTACGGCGATATCAGCGTAACAGGTTTCGAGCCGCCGAAACACGATATGCTCTCACCAGACGGAAGCGCTGATGCGGTGCTTACGTTCAGAAATGTGCATAACTGGATGAGTAAGGGTTATGAGCAAGATGTTTTCAATGCCGCATACAACGCGCTCAGGCCCGGCGGAGTATTAGGCGTCGTTGAGCATAGAGCGAAACCGGATACGGACAGACTCTCAATGATTGAATCCGGTTATGTGACTGAAGATTATGTCAGACAACTCGCCAGAAACTCGGGCTTTAAATTTGCCGCCAGCAGTGAAGCAAACGCAAACCCTGAGGATATAAAAAACTATCCGGCAGGAGTCTGGACTTTACCTCCGATCTTAAGCCTCAAGGAACAAGATAAGGACAAATACCTAAAAATCGGTGAAAGTGATCGGATGACACTTAAGTTCGTAAAGCCTGAAAACTAATACCAGTCAGACGAAGACTTAAGTAGCTGACGATAAGTTTCTTCGGAATTCTGGTGCTCAGATATGGTGCGATACAAGGTGCGACGCAGGGAGCATAGCCGTAGCTATGTAGTCGGTCATGAAAAACATCTAACATTCTGATCGCTAATAAAATATAGCTATTTGATACATTCAATTTCGACCAGAAATGATATAGTTAACCTATGGTTTCTGGTCGTTTTGGAAGATGACACCGTGTACGTGCTAAAAATGCTCAAAGAAAGCCCGTCAAATTTACCTCATGCCAGTCTGTTTAATATCACAGACCAACTTCTGCAAACTCACCCTTTACTCATTTTAGCTAATGCCTTTGATTGGCGAGCGTTGGAAGAAGAGTTCAAGCCGTTATACAAAAAATCAGGCCGTAAAGCGAAGCCAATTCGGTTGATGTGCGGTTTACTAATACTCAAGCAACTTTACAAACTCAGCGATGAAGCCTTGGTCGATGAGTGGCTGATGAACGTGTATTTTCAAGTGTTTTGTGGTGAGACAGAGTTTCAAACAGCACGCCCTTGTGATGCCAGTGAACTCAGTGTTTTTCGTAAGCGCATCGGTGAAAAAGGCTGTGAAAAAATCTTTGCATTATCTGTGGCTTTACACGGTGACAAAGCTGAAGATGACACCGTGTACGTTGATACAACCGTCCAAGAAAAAGCCATTACTTATCCGACAGATAGCAAGCTTGCCATCAAGGTGGTTAACCGACTCAATAAACTTGCCAAAGTATTTGGGATCAAGCAAAGGCGTACTTATGTCAAAGAAGTCAAACAGCTACGCATTGACTGTCGCAGCTTTAGACATGCCAAAAATCGAAGTAAAGCCAGAAGAGCGTTAAAAAGGTTGCGTGTTATCGCAGGCAGGCTTTTAAGGGAGCTACAACGCAAACTTCCACAAGATGTCCTTGATTTACAAAAAGAGAATTTTTCCAATTATGAAAAAGCCATTACACAGCAACGTAAAGACAAGAACAAGATTTACAGCCTTCATGAACCCGATGTTTACTGCGTAGGGAAAGGCAAAGACCATAAGCCATACGAGTATGGTAAAAAGGCTTCTGTCGTGCTCACAGAGCAGAGTCAATTAATCATTGGTGTAACCAGTCATGACAAACATGAACACGACTCAAAATTGCTTAGACCTGCACTTGACCATGCCCATAAACACCGAAAGAGTAAAATCACTACAGCCGTTGTAGATAAAGGCTATAAAGGGTGTATGCAGTATGTTGACCAAGAAGTTGTTATCCCTAGTCGGCCATTAAAACGGGACTCGCAAGCAAAGAGAAAACGCAAAAGTGAACTCTGTAAAAAACGGGCAACAATTGAACCAGTAATCGGGCATTTGAAGAGTGATTTTAGGCTGTGTAAGAACTGGTTAAAGGGCAGTGCTGGCGACTCAATAAACCTTCTAACGGCTGCGTGTGCCTGGAACTTGAGAAAGTGGTTAGCCATTTTCTTTTTGCTCGAAAAAGATGGTGAGTTTTGGCTATTTTGTAGTGAAATTGATGCGAAATATAAGAAATGTTGCTTTTGGGTACGGCTCTGAATTTTGCGTAAATCAGATGCCGTACATTTTAAATCTTGAAGTTATGTTTTTCAGTACCGACTACTTAGACAGTTTATGAGCGTCAGACATTCACCAAACAAATAAGTAAAGTTTAACTGACTTGCTGATTAAACAGGATACGGTTATCGGACTTTTACGCGTCCGGCTGATTTTTTATGTTCAGCCTTTATGGATGACAAACGTTATGAAGCTCTAAGTTTGTTCCGATATCTCTGTTTCGTGTAGCCTTAGCATCATCACTTCTTAATTGAGTTATATGGTCAAGGTAAGTTTGATCCACATCTTGAGTGACGTAATTACCATCAAAGACTGATGTCTCAAACTGAAGAATATCCGGGTTTTCCATACGAACCGCTTCAACTAAGTCATGCAGATCCTGGAAAATAATACCGTCAGCGCCGATGATTTTCGCGATTTGATCAGAACAGCGGCCGTAGGCGATCAACTCTTCAGAAGTCGGCATATCGATACCGTAAACATTCGGAAAACGAATTTCCGGCGCGGCTGACGCAAAGTAAACTTTTTTCGCTCCGGCTTCCCGGGCCATCTCGATAATCTGCTCTGAAGTTGTGCCGCGAACAATCGAGTCATCAACAAGAAGAACATTTTTGCCTTTAAATTCCTGGTGAATAGCATTTAACTTACGACGAACTGACTTCTTACGCTGAGTCTGTCCCGGCATAATAAAAGTACGACCGATATAACGATTCTTTACGAAACCCTGGCGGTAAGGTAAACCAAGTGTATTCGATATTTCTAAAGCGATATCACAAGACGTTTCAGGAATCGGGATCACAACGTCGATATCATGCTCTTCCCATTCACGCTTAATTTTCTCACCCAGTTTTGTGCCCATATTAAAGCGGCAAGCGTACACTGACGCTTTATCAATGGTCGAATCCGGTCGGGCAAAGTATACATATTCAAAAATACAAGGAATGTGCTCCGGCTTACGGGCACACTGTCGGGTATGAAGTCTACCCTCTAAATCAATGTAAATCGCCTCACCCGGAGCCACATCACGAATAAGCTCAAAACCTACCGCGTCAAGTGCGACAGATTCTGAAGCAACCATATATTCAGTCCCCTTCTCTGTTTCGTGCTTGCCGAGTACTAATGGCCTGATACCAAACGGATCTCTGAACGCTACCAGACCTTGCCCGATAATCATGGCGACAGCGGCATAAGCCCCGCTGACTTGTTTATGAACTTGCTGCACCGCCCCGAAAACTTCATCCGGAGTCAGTGACAGACCGCTGATATGCTGAAGTTCATCAGCCAGTAAATTCAACAGGATTTCAGAGTCTGAAGCGGTATTGATATGACGGCGTTTACGTTTGAGAGTTTCCAATAACTCAAGGGTATTAATTAAATTACCGTTATGGGCAAAAGCAATACCAAACGGAGAGTTAACATAGAAAGGCTGAGCTTCTGAAGCGCTTGAGCTGCCGGCGGTCGGATATCTTACATGGCCGATACCGGCATTACCTTGTAACCGTTGCATATGTTTAGCTTCGACAACATCTTTCACTAAACCGTTTGCTTTACGAAGGCGAAAACCTCCGTTATCTTCTGTCACAATTCCTGCGGCATCTTGCCCGCGATGTTGTAAAACAGTCAATGCATCATAAATCGTTTGATTAACCGACGATTGGCCGACAATTCCGACAATACCACACATGGGCAGGGTTCCTCATTGTAGATGTTTAAGTTTCAGCTAACCTGACGCGGTGTTATTTTTTTATTCGCATACCAATGGTTAGCCGCTTTCAGTTTTTATATTTTTTGGGGTACAAAGCTTGAGGTTGTTTCTATGTAGTTAAAGAACCACTGGATCACAACCCCAAATTCCGGAATAAGTGCAGACGCACGCCACCAATCGGTACTCGGGGCACGGGTAAAGGCATCCATAAAGAACAGCAAGGCACTGACAATAAGAGCGCCTCGTATCGCGCCAAAAACCAAACCCAGAACTCTGTCGGTTCCTGAAAGGCCGGTTTTTGAAACCAGCTGTCCGAGTAAATAATTTAATAAGGCACCTAGAATAAGAGAAACAACGAATAAGATGGCGATTGCGACACCGTTGCGGATCAGTTCATCCTGAAGTTGAGTCAGATAAACCGCGAGATCTTGATAAAATTGACTGGCAATGAAAAATGCCGCGAACCAAACAACAAGCGACATCGCTTCTTTAGCAAACCCGCGGACTAAGCTTATCACTGTCGAGAGTCCGATAATGCTTAAAATAGCATAATCTATCCAAACCATTTAATGGGAAATCCTACGTTGACTTTTTGCCGGCGAGATTCTAACAAAGCTTTAAACCTAAAAAAAGAAGTAACCGTTATAAAAACAAAGTAAGTACCCGGCTATAAGTTTTTTGATATTTTCAGCGTTCAGGTTAAGTGCTCGGCAAGGCGCTCTTGCGCGGTAATACCGGCTGTATTTCAAGCAGGAGTAACGCTGTAGAGTGCTTAAGACGGGCGTCAGAAAAGTGAAAAAAACTTATGGTCGGGTACTTACTCAATGAGTTAATATTAAAACAATAGTAAAGGCGCTTTCTTTCGTAAAAAAATTGATACGCGTATACAGTTAAATAACTATTGTTTATCAACTCATTAATTTTCAGTATAAAGAGTCCGCGGCTTAAGCTGATTAAGCCTTAATTTTTGATAAAACTTATTGCTCAACAGGTTTAAAGGTAACAATTTTACCCTTCAGCTTAGTCAGACGGTCAACTTCCGCCAGCATTTTCAGCAAGTTAGGTTTAGAAATATCCGGACCGACAAAAACTTTTGTCAATCTTTTATCAACCGGAATTTTGGGGGACGGTATAAGCGGTAAAACCATGAGTTCTCAGCTCAGAAACCAGCGTTTTTACGTTTGCGGCATTGTTAAAACTGCCCAGCTGAATGGTATAAGCCATTTCAGATTCAGAGACCGGTTTTTTTGCCGCCGGGTCGGGTAAGGGGTTATCAGACGGCTTCACTTCAGGTTTGTTTTCGAGCCGCTTTTGTGTATCTTTTGGCGCGGGCTTTTGCTGCTCTGAGGCCGGCTTAACAGGAATATCGACCGTGCCAAGCATTTCATATTTAGCGCCTGAGTCAGTAAATGACGGTCTTAAAGGAATTTCAGTGAAGCCTTTCTTCTTTTCGGGTATTCTTACCGTCAAGCAGATCAGGTAAAAAAATCACCCCTAAAGCCACGACAGCTATGGTTCCGACAAGACGATTATGAAATTGATTAGACACTGACTATCCTTGTTTTAACATTTTAAAGCCCGCTACAGTGTAAAATGAGCCGAACACAATTACCACATCGTCCGCGGTTATTTTTTGTTTTAAGGTCATTCCAGCCCGCCTCAACCGAGTCAAAACAGCCCGTTTGCGCCGAACCGTTAAAAAACTGACGGATTTCTTCTGCCGTCGCGCCTCTGTCAACGTCAAGCGTTACAAAATTCCAGGCGCTTATTGAATCAGAAAGTTCATCAATGACCTTTTGAATGTCTTTATCTATCAGCATGCCGCACAAAGCATAGATTCTTTTATTCTGATATTTAGCCAGTTGAGTTTTTAAGTATCTCGCTGATTGCGGGTTATGCGCCACATCTAAAAACACAGAAGGATCCGTTGCCACCAGCTCCATCCGTCCGGGGATATTCGCGGTCTGAATGCCTTGCCGAATGGCTTCATCAGCAATAGAGTCATCCAAATGTAAGACTGTCTGAATAGCGGTAACGGCATTTTGCAGGGGCAGGCTGGGGTAAGCTAAGCCGTCAATTTGTCTGACGCCGCTGAAAACCCAATTGTTTTCCTGTTCAGTTCCGAAAAATTGCTTACCGGCATATGACGTTCGCGAGCCGATATCTCGCAGCTTCAGCATTACTTTTTCCGGAACGTCGGGCTCACCGATGATCGCGGGTCTGTGTTCGCGGCAAACCCCCGCTTTTTCGATACCTACGGACTCTCTGGTATCACCCAGGAACGCCTGGTGATCAAGCCCGATAGAGGTTAAGACACTAATATCGGCGTCGATAATGTTCGTCGCGTCCAGCCGGCCGCCTAATCCGACCTCTAACAAAACAACATCCACTTGTTTTTGCTTAAAAATATACAGCCCGGCGAGGGTCGCGTATTCAAAAAAGGTCAGAGAAATATCCCGGCGATGAGCCCGTATCATCTCAAATGCGGCGATCAGATCAGAATCATCAATATCGTCACCATTGATACGAACTCTTTCATTAAATTTCAGTAAATGCGGGGAGCTGTAAACACCAACACTGTAGCCGGCATTTAAAAGTATGCTTTCTAAAAACGCGCAAGTTGTGCCTTTGCCGTTGGTACCCGCAACGGTAATGATTTTAGTTTTACCTAAGTCGGTTAAATTTAAAAAACCGGCCGCTTTACTCACACGAGTCAGACCCATATCGATTTCAACAGGATGCTGCCGCGTTAAGTGATCAATCCATGCGTCCAGATTCATTTTTTTGTCATTTATAGCAACCGGTTTAACTATTCTTAAGTAGGACATACTAAGTAGCTGACGATAAGTTTTCTCACATTTTCTGATGCCCGTTTTTACCGCGCTACGGCGTTGCGACTTCGGTTACATAGCCGCGGCTATGCCCCCGCGCCGCGCCTTGTACCGCGCCAAATCTGAGCGCCAAAATTGCGAAGAAACTTATCGTCAGCTACTTATCAAAGCTTAATCTTCTAAAAAAAGCGGCCCGATTGGTGGTTTCGGCAAACCAATCTTATCAGGATAAGTAACCTCAACCAAATACAGACCCGCGGCCTTAGCCGTAGGCGCGGCCTGATTACGATCTTTTAGTTCAAGTAAGGTTTTCATCCAGTCAACGGGTTGTCTGCCCGTGCCGATTTCGAGCAGGGAGCCGACAATATTTCTTACCATATGATGTAAAAAAGCATTAGCGGCAATATCAACCACAATAAATTTATTCTTCCGGCTCACCTTCACATGATGAACATTTCGAAACGGTGTATGTGACTGACACTGAACGGCCCGAAAACTGGTAAAGTCTTGTTCACCCGGAAGCGCCTGAGCCGCTTCATGCATCAGACTTTCATCAATATCACCTAGATAATGACTGACCCCGTGACGATGGATGCCCGGCCGCAGGCTGTCATTGTAAATGAGGTACCGGTAACGCCTTGCCGTAGCCGAGAATCGGGCATGAAACTCTTCATCAACTTGTTTAACCCAGCGCACGGCAATATCATCAGGCAAGTTAGCGTTAACACCCAGAGTCCAGGCGGATAACGGACGCCGGGCGCCGGTATCAAAATGAACCACCTGCCCCGTGGCATGAACGCCCGCGTCCGTCCGGCCGGCGCATTGTAACTCAATCGGCTCATCCGCAATTTTTGATAAGGTTTTTTCTAATTGAGCCTGAACTGAATCAACTTCTCTTTGACGCTGCCAGCCGAAATAGCCGCTGCCGTCATATTCCACGCCTAAAGCAATGCGCATAAATGTCCCTGAGATAAAATTTCGCCGCATTTTATATGAGGATAACATGAGTTCAAAGTACAAATCGCGTTTATGCTCCTGATACCTGAAGACGCGGTATTTCCGGAGCCTAAGAGACTGTCCCGGTCAAAATTACCGGTATCGTGTATCGAACCTTTCCGTTCATTGATTTTAAGACCCGAACACAAATAAAATAAGTTGACTGTCCGCGGCGACTTCAAGATGATATGCCGCAATTTGATTCCACGCCCTGCTGAGGCCGCCTTTGTTAAGTTACAGACACTCGTTTCACGCCGGTAATTTTGCTGATGTGCTCAAGCATATTGTACAGATTGAAATTCTTGAGCATTTAACTAAAAAGGAAAAACCATTCGATTACATCGACACCCATTCCGGCGCGGGACTGTTTAATCTTCAGTCCGGTGACGCGCAAAAGCTTCAGGAATACAAGAACGGCATCGCGAAATTATCTTCCGGCGACTTTCCCGAAGCGGCCGCTTACTTTGAAACCATAGCGTCATTTAACCGGGCAGATAAATTTGAGTTCTATCCGGGGTCACCATCCATAGCCAGGTCATTTTTACGTCCGCGGGATAAAGCCTGGTTATTTGAACTTCACCCTCAGGATTTTGAACGTTTGAGCAATAACATGGGACGCGGCAGAAAAATTAAGATCATCAAAAGTGACGGCTTAAAAGGAATGCTCAGGTTAGTGCCGACGGCAAGCCGCCGGGCCTTGATTCTGATTGATCCGTCTTATGAGATCAAAACTGAATATGAACGGGTGGTTGATACCGTCATCAAAGCGCATAAAAAGTTCAGCACCGCGACTTACGCCATTTGGTATCCCGTCGTCGAACGCCGAAATATTGATTCAATGGAACGTAAACTCATCGCAAGCGGCATAAAGGATATTCACCGCTTTGAACTTGCGCTGGCCGCCGATTCATCCGGCCATGGAATGACATCCTCAGGTATGTTTGTCATCAATCCGCCGTGGACACTTCACGATAAAATGCGGTCATTACTTCCGAAGCTCTCAAAGGCACTGACAGGGCAGGAACATTTTTATAAATGCGATATATTAGTGCGGGAATAGATAAGGCGCGGTTGAGATGAAGAGGCGGCATAAAATGTCGCCTCCTGTTATCTCCGGCATTAAGGCTTTACGGTAAACTTACCGTTCATTAATACATGGTGACCGGGAAAACTACAGAAATATTCATAGTCTCCGTTAACCTTCAGCGCTTTTGTATCAAAAGTGACACTTGTCGACTCACCGCCGCCGATTAACTTAGTGGCGGCGATAATTCGCTTATCACCGGGCATTAAATAATTTTTACCCTCTCCCGCCTTTATTCCGGCCATTGCGATGGCGTCAACATCCGACGTCTTAGATAACACCCAGTTATGACCCATCTGCTTTTTAGGCAATTTACCCGTGTGCTTAAGATTGATGGTAACCTTATCGCACTTAGCTTTGGATATTTCGATACTTTTTTTACTAAAGCTCAACACATCCATCACTTGCACGTCAAATGAACAGGTTCCCCCGGCCAGTGCGTTTGATGAAAAAGCTAATACGGCTAAAGCGACTAATGATTTAAATTTCATAGCTTTATTTCCTTAACATATTATTACTAAGATAATTACGGGTTTTAACCAGAAACAGATCAGCCTGCTAAACTTGAATCCCTGCGAGTGTAACCTTTGCCGGGTTAAGTAATTCGCTAACTCCGCAACAGATAAATCGGTATTCTCAGCGGCAGCTTCAAGTGCAGGCCGTCTTTCATTATAGGCTTTTTTAGCTAAATCAGCCGCTTTTAGGTAACCGATAATCGGATTTAACGCCGTAAGGGATGTCGTAGCTGAGCCGCGGCATCCCTGAATTCCAAAAGCAGGCGTCTACCCGCTTTTCAATACATCAAACGCTAATCGTCTTAAACTCGCCGCTAAAAGAGGGTTTGACAGATATTGCATCATCATTTCCTGGCGGGCTTCGTCGCTGTCCATTACGGCGTTATCAAACGCCTCCGGGAAGTCACCCAGGAGCGCTTGTTCGGCGGTATTATTTTGTACCTGCTTCATCACGGAGGCATTCTCCGCCACTTTGCCGGTTGTGGTGCGTAGGAAATTAAATTACCTCCGGCTAAGCCGGAGGCTTATCGGGTTACGCCCTCGAAGGGCTTTAATTGCGCTCAAAGCGCACTATATTCCAAACTTTAGTTGGTCTCGTTGTTCATCATCCTTTTCTTGATTTCTGATGTACTCCTTTACAACATCTTCATCCAGACCAACTGTAGAAACAAAATAACCACGTGCCCAAAACTCTTCTCCTGCAAAATTTCTCTGCCTACCTTTAAAGTTACGGGCAATTGAAATCGCGCTTTTCCCTTTCAAGAAACCAACCACATTCGAAACCGCATATTTTGGCGGAACACTTAAACACATATGAACGTGATCTTTCATTAAGCGCCCTTCCTCAATCACTACACCTTTTTGGTTGGCTAATTGATGAAAGACCAAGATGTTTTCTTATTGCATCAAATATCAACTTTTGTCTTCTTTATGGGGATAAATACTACATGGTATTTACAATCCCACCTCGTATGAGACAAACTCTTATAATCTCGCATCATAGACTAGTTCTTAAGAATTAAAGTGGGCGTAAATATTTTCTAACTTACTATAATATTTAGACTTTTTTCTGCCGGCTGGAAACAGCGTTATTTCTCAGATAAATATACGCCCGCTCAAGTCGTTCTTTCAAATCAATATATTCTCTGTCTGCTACAGCCTGAAGAACTGGAATAAACCAAGCATCTACATTCATAGCCGCTTTGAACAGTGAGATATTGCTGACAGCTTGAGTTGCTATCACCCTTTTTATTATCAGGGTGAGCAAACTCGCCCAAATTAACCCTTCTACAATCGGCTTCTTTTGAGTGTTGAATTTCTTCAGATTATTGCGAGATTTTAGCTCCTTAAACAACAGCTCGACTTGCCAGCGTACACGGTAAAGCATGGTAACTTCATCAGCGCTGAATTCTGAACGAGGCAAGTTTGTCAGCCAAAGAACAAATTTTTGTTCTGATGCAACCCAACGTCTGATTAATCGGCATTTGTAGTTACCCCACTTAACATCGAAGTCCATCACTTTCCGGCTATTTTGCTTTTGAGAAACGTCCTTAGGCTTTTTACCGACAGGGCGCTTCAGCTCTTTACCATTACCGTTGTAAGCTTTAATAATTCCAGGGTTCAAGCTACTTTTACCTTTAACGATAAAGTTGGCGTCATTCGCATCTGACCCGGCAAAATAAGGCGTGTTCACATAACCAGAATCCGCGAGAAACAGACTGTTCCGCAGTGTATCGCTGGTAAGTAATCGCGCTCTGAGACCGAGCCGGCATCAATATTGCCTCATGAATTTAGAAAATTCTTTCTTAACCAGTTGATTATGAAACGGCTTATAGGCAACAAATTCACTTTCGGACAATCTCATTCCATTAAATTGCCTGACGATTTCGTTAATCGACGCAATGTTACTTTTACTCAAGGCCGCAACAAGGCTAGTTACTAAGGGACGTTGCGATTTAAATTTTACCGCAATAGTATAGTTGAGTTCTTAAAATCGTTTATGTTGCTGCCAGATGTCTACTTCAATTTACATTTCTAGCGAGTCCAAACGGATAATCAAACTTGCCTCAAATAAACTTCACGGAATGGAAAAAAGAGTCTTTATGGCTGAAGTGTCTAAAACGTTCTGCTGTGGGAGTCCTAGATTAACGGAAACGGAGTTTGGCTGGGGGAGAAAAGCTGTAGAACTCGGGCTTCATGAGCTGGAAACCGGGTTTGAATGCTTTGGGCATTATGAAGGAAAGCATAGAAGTGAGGAGAATAATCCTCAGCTGGAGGTAGATATTCGGGCGTTAGTCGATCCAGAGTCACAAGCTGATCCAAAATTCAAAAATTCATTTGCTTACACTCGAATTACAGCTAAAGGTGTTCGTAAAAAGCTGATTGAGGAAAAAGGCTGGGACTGTGAAGAGTTACCAAAAGAAAGAACGATTAATGACATTTTGAATCGACTCGGTTACAAACTGAAGCGAGTTCAAAAAACCAGGCCACAAAAAAAATTCCTGAAACAGACGCCATCTTTAAAAATGTAAATAAAATTAAAAAAGAAACAGCAGGGAATAAAAAAGTTATCCGTATAAGTATAGATTGCAAAGCCACGGTTAATTTGGGTGAATTTTCTCGACACGGTCAATCCGGAGGGATTGATGCGGTGCAAGCTTTAGATCACGACATGGATGTAAAAGATAAGCTTATCCCGTTCGGAATACTGAACCTGGAAAACGACCAGCTTCATGTGTTTTATGGTAACTCAAGTAAAACCAGCGACTTCATTTGTGACGCTTTAGAGTGGTGGTGGAATTTAGTTAAAGACGAACATCCAGAGGTAGAGGAGCTGGTTATTTTTTCAGATAATGGCCCAGAAAATAGTGGATGCCGGACTCAGTATCTTTTTAGATTAAAACAGTTTAGTGAAAGATCGAAACTGAGGATTCACAACGTTTACTACCCACCTTACCACAGCAAATATAACCCAATTGAGCGGGTTTGGTCATCTTTAGAAAAGCATTGGAATGGTACATTACTGAATTCAGTGAATACTGTTCTGGAGTGGACGAAAACAATGACTTGGAAGGCTATGACTCCAGTTGTCAATTTAATTGATAAGGTTTACTCAAAAGGAGTCAAGCTAACAAAAAGTGAAAAAGAAGATGTCGAAGATAAAATCATCCGAAATAGTGAATTACCTAAGTGGGATCTACTTATCATGCCAGAATGGTAAATTCTTAACTGCGAGATCCCTAATTCAAATGGCTTTATGGCTCGGATTCGTTACATGAAACCTGTGCTTTTAGCTTGCGCATCTAAGTTCGAAGAAATAAAAAATTTGGTAATTTGTTGTTTTACTGAAATAATGGACATCGGCTTCTGAGCGATCTTTTTGTTTTTGACGAAATAATTTGATCACAAATGGAGCCTTTTTTAATCTTTTTATTATCTTACGCTTAAGATCCTGTCTATGATAGCTGATAAAGCTTAATGTTTTGACTTATTGTATGGAGTACAAGCAATAATAGTTTGATTAGAACTCTATCTAACATTATAATTAATGCGCATATATGACACGCATGGGTTGATATTATGAGAGCCGCATACAACACACAAGCACCGAAAAAAGCTGCTAATTTAAGTTTGAATAGTGAACTACTTGCAGAGGCTAAGCGTCTGAATGTAAACCTGTCAAGAACTATGGAAAAGGCATTAATCCAAGAAGTGAGTAAGAGGTTAAGAGCCGAGTGGTTAGAACAAAATAGTGAAGCTATTAATGCTTGTAATGAATTTACCGAAACTTATGGAATGTTTTCTGATTCTCACAGAGTTTTCTGATGTTACAATTTACCCTATACCAAAATCCGGACAAGAATACTTCTGAAGCATATCCGTACTTTGTTGATGTTCAAAATGAACTCTTGGACTCGTTAAGTTCTCGGTTGGTTATTCCGCTAACGCCACTGGATTTATTGGATCAAAAAGCACCGAGTAACCTTTGTCCAGTCATTCATATTGATGAAGGGGACTTTGTAATTTTGACTCATCAAATGGCCAGTGTATCGAGAAAATTATTACGTCAGCCCGTAAATGAATTGAGTACTTTTCGAGATAAAATTATTGCTGCAATCGATTTTTTGATTATAGGTATTTAACTTATTCTCGTTATCGTATTAAGTTCAGCTTTTGAATATGTATTCATAGAGTTTAATGGCTCTTCGTCGTTTAGTGTGGATTTAAGGAACTGTCCCGAAATAACTTCCCGATTTGTTACTGCTTAAAATTGCCAATATCAAGGCACGAAGAATGAAGTTTAGCCATTCTAAATGAATGATGAGTAACGCAGAGAATGGCAATTTTAAGCGTAACCCTTTGGGCTGTGTTTATTTTTGGCTTCTACGGTGTTGTCGAAAGCTTATGTAGAAACGAAGTAACGACAGTTTTGTATGTCGGTAATGACTACACCTCGCTTTCTGTGCCTTGTATAAGCCAAAAATAAACGACAGCAAAACAGGGAAGTTATTTTGGGACAGTTCCTAATGGTCGGGATACCCAGTTGACGCTTGCCTCCATCGGGTTTATCAATTTCGACTCAGCGTACTGGAGATGGTTAATATTTACCGTCTTCCAGTTCCACTTTACACTGTTGCCAGTGTAGCTGTGCCCATTGAGGGAATTGTTCTACACTCATTTCGTCAATGCATGGAGCCCCTTTGTTAGCTTTGACCTGCTTCCATGCTTGGTGCATATTCTCTGGTTCAAAGATTTGCTGAAAAAGAGTACGATTGAAGGTACGCTGTTGATAGTAATCATCTGGCGATGAAGCGGGTATCGACAAGTCTGACAAGGCTCCTCCTTCTTTCTGAATGTTCAGGCCTTCACCGTGTCCCAACCATTACGATGTGCGTTGGGCTACTATGCCGTCTGCTGACTTCTGCTTAATCACAATCCAAGTTACCTCAGGTCGCGCTATTGGGTTTCATCTATTTGCTCTTTTCAGGCGATGAAACTGAAAAGCCAAGGCACTTATAAACCAGAGCCTTACTGGTTATCTACCAATCGTTTGTTAAGCAGTTCTCCCCATATAAGAACGTGAACTTTCTTTACACTGCCGCATCATTTACGGTGGCCGTTAGATCACATGGTTTCGCTGTCTTGTGCCCTCGCTTCACTGGGGCAGACCCTGCCGGCTTACCTCCAGCCTACGCCTCATATGATGTTCTTGTTCATCAGCTCGTAAATTTGCCGGCGGCTTCCTCCAGACCAGTCTTCACAGACAAGCCCTTGCCATTCGCTAGTAGGTATCGTTTAATAACATTAAGTCAATAAACGTTGATCTTCCTGCAGAGGACTTTCACCTCATCAGTTCCATGTCGGGCATACACAAGTAAATCCGGGTGACGCTGACGCGCACCTGAACCGAGCGTGTGTGCCGGGCATGGCACTTAACTAGTCGGTACTGAAAAACATAACTTCAAGATTTAAAATGTACGGCATCTGATTTACGCAAAATTCAGAGCCGTACCCAAAAGCAACATTTCTTATATTTCGCATCAATTTCACTACAAAATAGTCAAAACTCACCATCTTTTTCGAGCAAAAAGAAAATGGCTAACCACTTTCTCAGGTTCCAGGCACACGCAGCCATTAGAAGGTTTATTGAGTCGCCAACACTGCCCTTTAACCAGTTCTTACACAGCCTAAAATCACTCTTCAAATGCCCGATTACTGGTTCAATTGTTGCCCGTTTTTTACAGAGTTCACTTTTGCGTTTTCTCTTTGCTTGCGAGTCCCGTTTTAATGGCCGACTAGGGATAACAACTTCTTGGTCAACATACTGCATACACCCTTTATAGCCTTTATCTACAACGGCTGTAGTGATTTTACTCTTTCGGTGTTTATGGGCATGGTCAAGTGCAGGTCTAAGCAATTTTGAGTCGTGTTCATGTTTGTCATGACTGGTTACACCAATGATTAATTGACTCTGCTCTGTGAGCACGACAGAAGCCTTTTTACCATACTCGTATGGCTTATGGTCTTTGCCTTTCCCTACGCAGTAAACATCGGGTTCATGAAGGCTGTAAATCTTGTTCTTGTCTTTACGTTGCTGTGTAATGGCTTTTTCATAATTGGAAAAATTCTCTTTTTGTAAATCAAGGACATCTTGTGGAAGTTTGCGTTGTAGCTCCCTTAAAAGCTTACCTGCGATAACACGCAACCTTTTTAACGCTCTTCTGGCTTTGCTTCGATTTTTGGCATGTCTAAAGCTTCGACAGTCAATGCGTAGCTGTTTGACTTCTTTGACATAAGTACGTCTTTGCTTGATCCCAAATACTTTGGCAAGTTTATTGAGTCGGTTAACCACCTTGATGGCAAGCTTGCTATCTGTCGGATAAGTAATGGCTTTTTCTTGGACGGTTGTATCAACGTACACGGTGTCATCTTCAGCTTTGTCACCGTGTAGCGCCACAGATAATGCAAAGATTTTTTCACAGCCTTTTTCACCGATGCGCTTACGAAAAACACTGAGTTCACTGGCATCACAAGGGCGTGCTGTTTGAAACTCTGTCTCACCACAAAACACTTGAAAATACACGTTCATCAGCCACTCATCGACCAAGGCTTCATCGCTGAGTTTGTAAAGTTGCTTGAGTATTAGCAAACCGCACATCAACCGAATTGGCTTCGCTTTACGGCCTAATTTTTTGTATAACGGCTTGAACTCTTCTTCTAATGCTTGCCAATCAAAGGCATTAGCTAAAATGAGTAAAGGGTGAGTTTGCAGAAGCTGTTCTGTGATATCAAACAGACTGTCGTGAGGTAAATTTGACGGACTTTCTTTGAGCACTTTTAGCACCAAAACGACCAGAAACCGTAGGTTCACTATATCATTTCTGGTCGAAATTGAATGTATCAAATAGCTATATTTTATTATCGATCAGAATGTTAGATGTTTTTCATGGCCGACTAACTAGTCGGTACTGAAAAACATAACTTCAAGATTTAAAATGTACGGCATCTGATTTACGCAAAATTCAGAGCCGTACCCAAAAGCAACATTTCTTATATTTCGCATCAATTTAACTACAAAATAGCCAAAACTCACCATCTTTTTCGAGCAAAAAGAAAATGGCTAACCACTTTCTCAAGTTCCAGGCACACGCAGCCATTAGAAGGTTTATTGAGTCGCCAACACTGCCCTTTAACCAGTTCTTACACAGCCTAAAATCACTCTTCAAATGCCCGATTACTGGTTCAATTGTTGCCCGTTTTTTACAGAGTTCACTTTTGCGTTTTCTCTTTGCTTGCGAGTCCCGTTTTAATGGCCGGCTAGGGATAACAACTTCTTGGTCAACATACTGCTTACACCCTTTATAGCCTTTATCTACAACGGCTGTAGTGATTTTACTCTTTCGGTGTTTATGGGCATGGTCAAGTGCAGGCTTAAGCAATTTTGAGTCGTGTTCATGTTTGTCATGACTGGCGACACCGATGATTAATTGACTCTGCTCTGTGAGCACGACAGAAGCCTTTTTACCATACTCGTATGGCTTATGGTCTTTGCCTTTCCCTACGCAGTAAACATCGGGTTCATGAAGACTGTAAATCTTATTTTTATCTTTACGTTGCTGTGTAATGGCTTTTTCATAATTAGTAAAATTCTCTTTTTGTAAATCAAGGACATCTTGTGGAAGTTTGCGTTGTAGCTCCCTTAAAAGCTTACCTGCGATAACACGTAACCTTTTTAACGCTCTTCTGGCTTTGCTTCGATTTTTGGCATGTCTAAAGCTTCGACAGTCAATGCGTAGCTGTTTGACTTCTTTGACATAAGTACGCCTTTGTTTGATCCCAAATACTTTGGCAAGTTTATTGAGTCGGTTAACCACCTTGATGGCAAGTTTGCTATCTGTCGGATAAGTAATGGCTTTTTCTTGGACGGTTGTATCAACGTACACGGTGTCATCTTCGGCTTTGTCACCGTGTAAAGCCACAGATAATGCAAAGATTTTTTCACAGCCTTTTTCACCGATGCGCTTACGAAAAACACTGAGTTCACTGGCATCACAAGGGCGTGCTGTTTGAAACTCTGTCTCACCACAAAACACTTGAAAATACACGTTCATCAGCCACTCATCGACCAAGGCTTCATCGCTGAGTTTGTAGAGCTGCTTGAGTATTAGCAAACCGCACATCAACCTAATTGGCTTAGCTTTACGACCTAATTTTTTGTATAACGGCTTGAACTCTTCTTCCAACGCTCGCCAATCAAAGGCATTAGCTAAAATGAGTAAAGGGTGAGTTTGCAGAAGTTGGTCTGTGATATTAAACAGACTGGCATGAGGTAAATTTGACGGGCTTTCTTTGAGCATTTTTAGCACCCAAAACGACCAGAAACCATAGGTTAACTATATCATTTCTGGTCGAAATTGAATGCATTAAATAGCTATATTTTATTATCGATCAGAATGTTAGATGTTTTTCATGACCGACTAACTAGAGAAGTGAAAGTCTTCTTACCAGGTATTCGCAGAGCCGAAGGTTAGCTAAAGAGCAAGGGCGTAATCGTGAGGTTGGGTCTGAAGGAAGCTCAAGGCAAAATTGCGGGGCGATGAACAAGAATCCAATATGAGGTGTGACGTATTCGGGGTCAGTGGGCACGTGATCATTAAACCCTCCATCTGCAATTGGGATACGTTTTATAAATTGGGCGCCTACGCAAGGAAAGTTAAGTGTCTTACCCCGGGAGATCGGCATTGCGTTGAAGGAGCAACTGAGATTGGAGCAATCCAATCTGACCGCATTGTAGAAGTCAGCAGAAGGCGTAGTAGGTGAAACTCTTATCACTGAAGGCCTGAACATTTTCAGAAAGGACACCTAAGTGCAGAATATCATGGACGTTGGAGAACCAACATTAGAATGACTATTGGAAACCGACAAAGTGATCCTTTCAATTATCCATCATTGATGAGTAGAGTGTTGGAGCGGGAAAACCTCCAACTCGCACTCACTCATGTTATCCGTAACAAAGGTGGTGCAGGGATTGACGGTATGACCGTCCATGAACTGCCGCCCTATCTTGCCGCACACCGGTTAGAGATAAAACAAGCTTTACTGGACGGAAGCTATAAGCCGAAACCCGTAAAGCGAGTTGAAATTCCCAAACCAGACGGACGCAAACGCAAACTGGGTATCCCGACGGTACTCGACCGTTTTATCCAACAAGCGATAGCACAAGTGTTGCAACCGATATGGGAACCTCATTTTCACATAAACAGTTATGGTTTTAGGCCTTACAAGTCCGCACACCAAGCGATTTATTACGCCCAAATGCGGATACAACAGGGTAAAAGCTGGGTAGTCGATTTGGATTTAGATGCATTCTTTGACCGAGTGAATCACGACAGATTGATGCACAAACTCAAAGAACACTGCAAAGACAAAGAGTTACTCAGACTGATAAACCAATACCTGAAAACCCCAATTCAAACCAATGAGAGCAAAGAAAAGCCGCGAGAAGGTGTGCCGCAAGGTAGTCCACTTTCACCACTGCTTTCTAATATTGTACTCAATGAATTAGATTGGGAACTTGAAAAACGAGGCCGCACCTTTGCTCGTTATGCTGATGACCTGCAAATCTATGTAAGCGGTCAAAAGGCAGGAGAGCGAGTAAAAGCAAGCATACAGGATTTTATCGAGCGGACACTCAGGCTCAAGGTCAACGCCGGTAAAAGTGCAGTATCAAGGCCTTGGGAGAGGACATTTCTGGGGTTTACGTTCAGTCCCAAAACGCCACATAAAATTAAGGTGGCGGATAAAGCCTTATCAAAATTAAAAGATAAAGTTAGGGAGCTGAGCCGTCGGACGAGAGGTCTTAATATTGTTAAAATCATCGCGGATTTAAAGAGAAGCCTGCTTGGTTGGAAAGCATACTTCGATATAGCCGAAGTATTGAGTCCGCTGCGTGATATTGATAAATGGATACGACGAAAGTTACGGTGTTATCTGTGGAAGCAATGGGGGCGTTCTGGCTATCGACAACTAAGAAGCCGTGGGGTTGACAGGCAACTTGCTTGGAATACAGCCAAGTCAGCGAAAGATCCATGGCGAATTAGTGGAAGCAAAGCGCTTTATTTTGCTTTACCAAACAGGTACTTTAGACACATGGGGCTGCCTGAGATATCAAATCGGGCAGCAAATGAAGAATAAGAAAATGAACCGCCGTGCTACGTGATCCGTATGGCCGGTGGTGTGGGAGGAGAGGTGTCGTGAAGCATCTCCCTATCCCGATTATGCGTCCACAAGGTACTGGCAATAACTCGGACTATACTATACTGTTAATTTACTTACTTCAGATGGTACTTGTTATGAAGAAGAAGCAAATTTCCAAATGTCAAGCAAAAGACCATGGTGTTTTTTTTAGACAGTTATCGAAAAGAGAATTGATGGTTAACTTTTTGGTAATGATTTCAGCTAATTTACTTCCAGGTAATGTAAAAGCAAATATTATAAAAAAAGAAAAACTTTTTCATCAAAGCCATGAATATTATATGCAGTTTGCGATTGAAGAGGCAAAAAAGATCCCTAAATATCCTTTTGGTGCTGTTATTGTAAATCGGCTCACAGGTGAGATAATTTCAAGAGGGTATAACCAATCGATAGATAACCCAACTCTTCATGGTGAAATAGTTGCAATAAATAATTGTGCGATACATAGAAGTAATAATACATGGTCTGAATTTGACTTATATACAACAGCAGAGCCATGTCCTATGTGTCAAAGTGCTATTGAGTGGGCAGGAATTAAAAATGTTTTTTACGGTACATCTATTCCATTTTTGCAAAATATTGGTTGGAAGCAAATCAATATACGAGCTCAAGAAGTCAGCGATAAAACACCATTCAGGAATACAGAAATTATAGGTGGTTTGCTGGAAGAAGAGTGTAATAAATTATTCCAAGACGCTTAATCGGGTAGCCGAGGGTCTCTAAGGTAGTGTTTAGAAATCTGTGTCATTTCGGTAAAATGTCAAAAACAGGAATGACATAATGACTCAAAATTTCGATTTCAATAAAGCTTTAGAACAACTTCAATCAGGTAAAGGTTTAACTGGTGCGGATGGTGTTCTCACCCCTTTAATCAAACAACTAACAGAAGCAGCGCTTAAAGCAGAACTTGATCAACATTTAGACTCAGATCTTGAGCCCAATCGAAGAAATGGTTTTAGTAAAAAAACCGTTAAATCTTCAGTTGGCGAATTTGAGTTAGAAACGCCAAGAGACAGAGCCGGCAACTTTGAGCCTCAGCTTGTCAAAAAAAATCAAACTAAGCTCTCTGATGAAATTGATCGTAAGATTTTGTCAATGTTTTCAATGGGTATGAGTTATCGTGATATCAAATCTCATGTGGCTGATTTGTATGGTTTAGAGCTTTCAGAAGCCAGTTTGACGGCTGTGACCGATCAGCTTATTCCTCAGCTCAAAGAATGGCAGCAACGCAGTTTAGACGAGGTCTATCCAATTATTTGGCTGGATGCGATTCACTATAAAGTCAAAGACAATGGTCGCTATGTCAGTAAGGCTATTTACACGATTCTAGGCGTTAATCTCGAAGGTAAGAAAGAGTTACTTGGCCTGTATCTTTCAGAGTCAGAAGGTGCTAATTATTGGCTTTCGGTACTGACCGATCTTCATAATCGTGGTGTTAAGGATATCTTAATTGCTTGTGTTGACGGGTTAAACGGTTTTCCTGAAGCTATTGCCAGCATTTACCCGGAGACAGAAGTTCAGCTTTGCGTAATTCATCAGGTACGCAACTCAATGAAGTATGTGGCATCTAAGCATCAAAAGGCGTTTATGGCTGATTTAAAGCCGGTTTACAGAGCGACAAGTAAATCGGCTGCTGAAACGGCTTTAGATGAGCTGGAAAACAAATGGGGTAGCCAGTATCCAATCGTTATCGACTCTTGGCGCAGAAAGTGGGAGAACTTGTCCGTTTACTTCAAATATCCAGAATATGTACGTCGAGTGATTTACACGACCAATGCGATTGAAGCCGTACATCGCCAGTTTAGGAAACTCACCAAAACAAAAGGGGCATTTCCAAATGAAAACAGCTTGCTAAAATTGCTTTATGCGGGCATATTGAATGCCTCTAAAAAGTGGACAATGCCAGTCCAAAATTGGAGGCTAGCATTGTCACAATTTGCAATCCATTTTGAAGGCAGATTGGATAACGTATTAGAAATTTAGAATTTAGGCTGACACAGAATTTTGAACGCCCTCGTCTCTAACCCTCAACCTCCACATCACCCTGCATGCGGGATACTCTTCTTGAATACCAAAAACCTTTTCCTTTCCTGAACCTTGTTCTACGAGTGATTCCTGAACTGAAGTTTTTTTATCCTCATTTTTTAAGCTTTCACTTTCCTTCTCACAATTTAAAACGACTTCTTCAGTATGAATAACAGGATTCGGCAGTTTCACCGTCTTCAAACAGTGATTACTAATCATCGGAAAACTATCAAATTGTTCAACCAACACCCAGCTATTATCACTATCCCGGGCTTGCTCTAATTTTTTTCTTTTAGATATTATCTTTTCATTTTTATCTAAGAATTGGACAATAACAGATAAGTTTTCAATATATTTTGCAATTTCTTCTTGATTTGTTGTGTGTGGACATACACCTTTTTTAGCCGGGTTTAACTTATAAACTCATGTTACGCAGTAACAGCTTTTAGAGACTGAAGTTCTGTAAAAGCTGTTTTTAGGGCTTTCATGTACAGTTTTGCCTTTAAGCCGAATTTGCCTAAATTTAGCTTCAAAGACAGTGTTTCTAACTTAAACGCACTATAAATTGAAAGAAACTGGTGGTTACTTTGAGTTCTTATCGTATGTGCTGGTGATCGAGTAATCCCCGCATTTGATTTCAAGGACTTGTGAAATACTTCTACATTCCATCGTTTTTGATAGATTGCTTGTATTAACTCATCACTACAATCAAGATCACTGCATAACAAATAAAGCTCACCTGTGCTTCCGTCTTTGTTTTTAAAGACTTGTTTGGATAGTAGCAAAGCGAAATCCACTCCTGCGATCCAAACCTTTACAGATTGCCCTTCTTGAAATTCAAGCGTATCTACTCGCTGTGATATTTTGTGCCTTTTATCATCTTTACTCAACGATATCAGACGATTTGATTTACAAGCCATTACGAAATCTTTGTGGCAGTTATGTTTGATATATTTCATATTTTCATTTGAACAAAACCAAGAGTCGGCTAACACATATTTAAATTTAAGTTGGTTTTGACAACTTACATGTAAAATTTCTCTAAAATCTTCATTTTTTGTTGTTTCAGAAGCTCTACGTAGCTTCTTTGTTTTTAAATCACAATATTGAACCGGCTTTTCAATAAGTTTGTAAGAAACAGGAATGGATACGCCTTGCGTGTGATAAAGGCAGTTAAGCAGGTTTATGCCTTTAACCATTCGCCCTTTTGTGTGGTCATAATGCCAAGTAACTAAGGCATCTTCATCTGTATAAGGTTTTTCTTCAATTGTGTCATCGAAAATCAATACAGCATCTTCTGACTCTATTTGCCTAACTGTAGATTTCACCATTCCCCACAATGTCTTACTGGTAAAGTCGTTCGTGGAGAGGAGTCTTGTTACCTGATCATGACTGTAAGCACCATCCAGCATTTCTGACATCCCTGTGGCTGTTGCTTGTCCAAAGCTGGAAAGTAGGTAATCGCTATACAGGTCTACTAATGCTTCGTTCATGCCTCAGATTATGCACTAAATCTGAGGCTGTTGCGTAACATGAGTTATAAACAGCCAATCCGTGGGCATCAACTTTTTGCGAAACATCGGTGCCATGCTTAACATTAGGCCAGGGCGGGATCGCGCTTTTTTTCTTGATAAAATAATTTAAATTATTTTGAACTTTCTTAAAGGTCGATGATCAGATCACTAACTTAAGACTGATTTGGGCCTGATTATGAATTTTATGGAAGAGATTGAACAAGTTGAAGAACACCGTGCAGAGGCTAATAAAGAATATGAGTTAGCAGATATTATTTTTCTTACCATTGCAGCAGTACTCTGTGGCGCAAGGGGCTGGAAATCAATAAATATTTTCGGTGAAGCTCAATTGAACTGGTTAAGACAGTATCGCTCGTTTAGTAACGGAATCCCCACAAGACACTCAATAGGAAGAATTATAAGAGGCATCAAAGCCGAGAGTTTAATTTCTTGTTTTATTAATTTTTCAAACGCTATGCGGGAAAAAGGCAGCAAAGAGCACATTAGCTTTGATGGTAAAGTGGCCTGTGGCTCTAAACATGGTGATGACATTGACGCGCTTCAATTTATGACAGCTATGGTTGTAGATAACGGACTCATTATTTATCAAAAAGAAACGCCTGACAAAACCAACGAAATACCCGTGATGCAATCCATGCTCAAAAAGATGGATGTTGAAAATGCGGTGATTACCGCTGATGCCATGCATTGCCAGAAAGAAACAACGGCCTTAATACGTGAAGGTAAAGGTGACTACGTTCTTCAGGTAAAAAAGAACCAGGGTAAATTGCTTGCCGAAATTAAAGCGTATTTCCATAAAGGCTACCGAGACACACCGGAACTTGTAAAACAGAATCATTTTATGGAGTTAGATGGTGAACACGGGCGAATTAATGAGAGGCATTATCGTCTTTTACCAATAACAGACTGGTTCGATAAAACCGCTGATTTTCAAGATAGCCGCGCCGTTATCGAAGTGACTCGTACAAGAGATATAAAGGATAAAATCAGCCAAGAAACATCTTACTACATCACTTCATTGACAAGTGATGTAAAGGATGTTGTTCAGTATATACGCAAACACTGGTCAATCGGGAATAGTCAGCACCGGGTTCTCGATGTCACTTTTAGAGAAGATGATTGTAAAATTTATGCCGATGATGGAGCCAAGAATTTAGCGACGATTAGGCGGAAGATACTTAACTTGGTGAAAAGTCACTCTTCCAAAGATAGCGTTGCAGGGAAGATGCAAAGAGCGAGTTGGGATGCAAAATTTAGGGATGAGATTTTATTTGGTGAAAAATTCAACAAAGCGTAATCCCGCCCTGGTGAATTTATGATACATTGATAAGTTTTTACAAATTTTGTGAGTTAAAAGCTTTTAAGCGAGTACTCAGATCAGCATTTGTCACAATCGCTTTAACACTTTCTAAACGAAATTTATTGACGTTTTCTCATCGGTATCATTTCGGAAAAGGGGATATTAATCATGGCTTCTTGTAATTTTGAAATATCTAATTCGGGTTATTGTTTAACATATCAGTCAGAGACAACAATGGATATCATTTCCAAAAAAGACTCTCTTACTGACTCGGTTATTGCTGTAAAATTAAATCCACCACTTGAAGCAACATTTGAAACTTATTGGGTGTCAAATATAAAAATAGACGAATTTGATGAAACTGATTTTAAACAAAAATTTTTGAATTTCATTGAAGATCAAGGTAAATCGTTTACAAGTGACCCTAGTTCTGTCTCAATTTGGCAAATCGTCAAAACAGACCCCTTATCTAAGCCCGACAATCAACAGGAAAAAAGCGAATATCATTTCATCAGCGGCTCGCCTGCTGTTATAAAATTAATAAAGAAAATCTGTGATCCGATTTTTAAAAAATATTTCAAAGAATTCGGAACACTAGAAGCAAGAAGACATGCGAATATCCAAGCAGGAAAAACTCCTCTGAATTTTCCAAACAGAATTACCTTTAATGGCCAGCCGATTGTCTTCACACCTGAACTTATCCTTAAAATGATAAAGTTAACAAACGGTAAGATAAAGAGCAATAAAGATTTAGTATGCCGATATCTGAGAAATCAAGGATATATAATAAAAAATGATAATACCTTTCCGCAATTTGAGAGCCCGTCTGATGAAGAGATTAGAGGCGGCAAATTGGCTTTAGATAAGATCGAGTACACTTTGACCAAAATTAAAGCAGCAAATTCTAACAAAAATATGGACAAACTATCAGAGAAACAAAGCACTTTTTATCCGGGTTATGTTGCGGCATTGAATTTATTAACTGAGCATTTCATGTTTTCTGATGAGCTACCTCAAATAAAAATTAGCCATATTGCCAATCATAATGACCTATGCATTCTTTATACTGAAATAATTGATTTAATCTCCTCTATCAAAAGCCAAATCTTCCTTGGTAAATTTGACAGCTTTCTGAGAATTAGATCTAGCTTACTCATTGTATGTATTGAAGCATTAGTATTGGCTATGGGCACAATAGACGCATGTGTAAAAGTAATTGAAGTAACTGAGTTCATTTCTTTTTCGGCGACGAATTTTTCAAATTTTACGCATATGAATTAGCCGGTTAAAAATATCCACTCATCAGAGATGAATGATTGAGGGCGAGATCGCGGACGTTTTTAATCAGACGATAATTAAAATTTGAGCCGGATCACAGTTTGCTTTCTTATACTTCCTTTTGCGTAAGTACACCATGAATTAAGAGTTAAATTACCTTCGGTTAAGCCGGAGGTATTAGCATTGGGTTACGCCCGCCCTCAAAGGGCTTAAATTGCGCTCAAAGCGCACTATAATCCAAACTTTAGTTGATCTCGATGCTCATCTTCCTTTTCCTGATTTCTGATGTACTCTCTTACAACATCCTCAACTAAACCGGCTGTGGAAACAAAATAACCACGAACCCAGAACTCTTCTCCTGAAAAATTTCTCTGCCTAACTTTAAAGTTACGGGCAATTGACATCGCCCTTTTCCCTTTCAAGAAACCGACAACATACGAAACCGCATACTCTGGCGGAATACTTAAACAGATGTGAACATGATCTTTCATTAACTTCTTCAGTCTTCCCGGCAAAGCTGGGAGTTTACCAATAATTAATTAAAACGAGTTGAAGTAATTCAAAGCGGTCAACTGAGTTTTTTAGGATAATGCTTTACAGCGTATACTTCGGCTAATGCTGCTTACCTTCTGATACTATCCCCGTCTTCTTGTCTGATGGCACTGAACCTATCTATAGTGACTATATGCTTTCGTCTTACTCACTGTTAGACTTACCTTATTGTTAAATTTATTAGAATATTATGATGAAACCTAAAGTTGTCTTATACGGCATATCTCCCAAAACGTGCGATACTGTACGTAAAGCCAAAAAATGGTTAGAAACCGAAAATATTCATTTCAACTTCGTTGACTTTCGAGAAGACGGTTTAACTGAAGAGCTACTTCAGTTCTGGAGTTCAGCTTTATCATGGGAAATGATTTTCAACAAACGCAGCACCAGTTTCAGAAATCTAACTGATGCCGAAAAAACAGATATCTCTGAAGCTAAAGCTATTAAATTAATGCTGGAGTATCCTACTCTAATAAAACGCCCTATTCTTGTAGTTGATGATCAAGTTCATACAGGTTTTAAAGCAGATCAGTATCAAGAGATTTTTAAATAATGACCCATGAAGTTATTGAGTTGACAAAAGAGCTTATTTCACGCCAATCAGTAACACCTCTAGATGAAGGCTGTCAGGAGCTTATGGCTGAGCGATTAAAAGCGCTTGGTTTCAGTGTAGAATCTATGGTGTTTGAAGACACCACCAACATGTGGGCTCGACGTGGTAGTGAAGGTTCCGTTTTTTGTTTTGCCGGTCACACAGATGTTGTGCCCTCTGGTGATGTCAGTCAATGGAACACGCCGCCATTTGAGCCGACGCTTGTTGATAATATGCTCTACGGGCGCGGCGCAGCCGATATGAAAGGTTCATTAGCCGCCATGATCGTCGCCGTTGAAACGTTTATTGAAAAGCATCCGGATCATAACGGCTCAATTGCTTTTTTGATCACCAGTGATGAAGAAGGTCCATTTATTAACGGTACTACCCGAGTAATAGATACGCTTGAAGCACGTAACGAAAAAATCACCTGGGCATTGGTTGGCGAACCTTCATCAACGTCCGAACTCGGAGATGTCGTCAAAAACGGTCGTCGAGGCAGTTTAACCGCGAATCTGAGAGTTAAGGGAATACAGGGGCATGTAGCCTACCCGCATTTGGCATTAAATCCGATTCATAAAGCGTCACCTGCTTTGACCGAGTTGTCACGGACGGTGTGGGACAATGGTAACGACTTTTTCCCGCCAACCAGTTTTCAAATCGCAAACATCAACGGCGGTACGGGCGCTCCTAATGTTGTCCCCGGTTGCGTGGATATTATGTTCAACTTTAGATATTCAACTGAAGTTACCGCGGAGCTGCTCATTGAACGTGTTTTACATGTTCTGGATAAGCACGAACTTGATTATGATATTGACTGGACGTTTAACGGAATGCCTTTTTTGACCTCTCAGGGAAAACTCGTCGACGCCACGCAAAAAGCCATCCGTGACGTTACTGGTTTAAATACACAGCTACTCACCTCCGGCGGAACATCTGACGGTCGTTTTATCGCACCAACAGGGGCGGAAGTGATAGAGTTCGGCCCGGTTAACGCAACCATTCATAAAATTAATGAATGCGTGAATACTGATGACCTGATTAAGTTAACAGATTGCTATGAGCAAATTCTGGAAAACCTGTTATGTTAAAACGATGCGTAACTAACGCTTTACTATATGGGCTTGACTCGAGTAATTTGGTCAAGTTTAAAGGCTTTTGGCTTGAGCCTGAAACAGCGAAAGCTTTTGAGAAAATGACGTCTGACGCATGGAAAGAAGGTATCAATATTGCTGTTTGCTCAAGCTTCCGAAGTTTTGAAGCACAACTTAATATCTGGAACAATAAAGCCACGGGCAAGCGTAAAGTCCTAGATAAAAACTCTATACCTGTAGATATTACTCAATTAAACCAGGCTGAGCTGGTAAAGACTATTTTAATCTGGTCAGCGCTGCCTGGCGCGTCACGTCATCACTGGGGTACAGACATTGACGTGTTTGACGCAAACAATATCAGCAAATCTGATCTGCGATTAATTTCACAAGAATATGAATCAGACGGTCCTTGTGCTGATTTATCAGACTGGCTGACTGAAAACGCTCATAAATACGGCTTTTATCGCCCGTATCAGCAAGGAAAAAGCGGTGTAGGCCCTGAGCCTTGGCACCTAAGCTTTGCACCTAAATCATTTGAGTATATGGATAAGTTTGAACAAAAGGATTTACGTAGTATTATTTCTGAGCAGAAAATAGAACTTTTCAAAGCAATTGATGCTCAACTGGATGAAATTATAGCTGAGTTCTTCTATCACATTGCCTGCGCTGACCAGATTGAACAAAATAATTGCTAGAATATAAGCTAACTATTTAAACGTATCCTTAACTATGAAAATACTTAAACCTCTTTTTGATAATAATCGTGAGTGGGCTAAACGAATCACTGAAGAAAAGCCCGGCTTTTTTGAACAGCTTGCTAAGCAACAAACACCTGAATATTTATGGATTGGCTGCTCTGACAGTCGCGTCCCGTCTAACCAAATCATTGATGTGATGCCTGGTGAGGTATTCGTACATAGAAATATAGCCAACCAAGTGATTCAAACCGACATCAACTGTCTGTCTGTAATTCAATACGCCGTTGAAGTGTTAAAGGTAAAACATATTATGATTGTTGGCCATTACGGTTGCGGCGGTATTAAGGCATCAATGTCCGCCGATGAACGTTTTGGCCTTATCGATCACTGGCTTGATCACATTCGCATTACTTACAATAAATATGCGCCCGAACTAAAACAGCTTAATGAAGAAGACAAATTTAATCGTCTCTGCGAGCTCAATGTAATAGAACAAGTGGCTAACCTCACATCTTCTTCTATCATTCAGCAAGCTTGGAAAAGCGGACAAAATGTTTCCATTCACGGTTGGATTTATGGTATCGATAACGGTTTATTGAACGATCTTGATGTCACGATCGACAGAGACATGTGGAGCGCTAAGTAACCAGCTCTTATTTTAATAATTTAATAGCTCCGGTTAATTCCTGCTTTAGGAGCTGTTATTATTCACGCACAAAGCTACCTCTCTTTTTCTTTTCTAAGGTTATTTCATGAGTTATACACTGATTATTCCGGCTCGCTACGGCTCTACTCGTTTCCCTGGTAAACCTCTGGCATTGATCGCCGGTAAGCCTATGATTCAACATGTTTATGAAAGAGCATCTCTTGCCAGGGGCGTTAATAATATTTATGTAGCGACAGACGATCAGCGTATTCAATATGTGATTGAGGGCTTTGGCGGCAAAGTCGTAATGACCTCTCCGGACGCCGCTACGGGTACAGACAGAATCAATGAGGCTATTACATCTTTAGGCTTAACTGATGAAGAAGTAATCATCAACCTACAAGGTGACCAGCCATTAGTTGATCCAATTTCTATTGAGCAGTTAATTAACCTCTTTGAAAAGCACCCCGGTGAATTTGAAATGGCGACACTGGCTTATCAAATCACTAATCAAAGTGATATTGATGATCCGATGCAAGTAAAAGTGGTATTTGATAACCATCATCATGCACTTTACTTCTCAAGAGCGCGTATTCCGTTTGGCCGTGATACTCAAGATTATCCGGCTTACAAGCATATTGGTATGTATGCTTACACCAGTCGCTTTATTCAGAAGTTCGCTAAACTTCCATACGGTAAATTAGAACAGCTTGAAAAATTAGAGCAACTTCGAGCACTAGAACACGGCCACAAAATTAAAATTGCAATCAGCGCGTTTAACTCGCAAGAAGTTGACACGCCTGAAGACGTTAAAAAATGCGAAGCTCGTTTATCAGTTGATTAATTGTTTCTTATAAATAAGTACCCAACTATAAGTTTTTTGGCTCTTCGTCATTTAGTGTGGATTTAACTAAATTAGGACTTACGCATTGATGGTACTGTGCAATTTTGGTAGGAGTTGCTCTTTGCCTTTCGCAAAATGTTCAATGAAAGCACCAACAACATCTTTAAACAGTTCACGTTGGTGCTGATAAATATTGGTGAACTCTTGCGCTATCTGCATTTTTTGTAGATAAACAAAACTCAAAATGCTTGAGAAGATGTGATTTCGTACAGGTCGCTCACTACGCACTTGAAAATGCTCAATATGACAGACTTGCTTGATTGCTCTGTGATATTGTTCAATTTGCCAGTGTTGATCATGAATGGCTTTAAAGTCATCATGCTGAAAAGGTTCTTCCTCTGGCAAGTAAACCACGTAGTAGCGATGCTGGTCTTTTAGCGTCGTTCTAAACAACCTGACCTTGCCAAAATCTTTAAGCCAAACCTCCAAACCGTCACAAGGAACGTCAAGGTGCTGAATTTGCAGCCATTGGCCTTTTTCCTGCGATACTGTTCTGTTTTTCTCGACAGCAAACATGAATCCTGTCTGATGGTTTTTAATCGTCTTCAGATTCCTGACGCAGCTGTACCAAGAGTCTCCCGTTACAAACTTTGGCTTGAGTCCCCAATCCAGTACTTCTGCCAGCATTTCACGAAAATAGTCATTTTTAGTCTTGCCTTCGGATTTATCGCATATCCTGTAATTGACGGGCATATGGCGACCAGTCATGTCGGTGTAATAGAGGGTTACGAGGTTAATCCCTTTGACTGCTCGATGGTGTTTCCCTGACCAAAAATGACTCACCAGTTCTACGTGATGACTGTAAGGTTTATCAAGTACGCTATCATCAACACTCAAAGTACCACCAACAAGACATAGATCTTGAGCTGCCTCATCAAATAAGTCTTTCGGTTGATAATCTTCACGGTGAAGAAAGCGGTTAACGCTATCGTGAGAGATACCCGTCACTTCTGCCAACCTTGTGCATGTTGATGATTTTGGTTCACTTATCAAAAATCCCATGTATTGCGGAAGAGTACATCTAGCTGTAGTTGGGCGAGTAGTCTTTCTCACTTCCATCCCTGAAAATGATCATTTTACCCGATATCAAATTTCAAAACACTCTGTCAATGCGTAAGTCCTATAAATTATATTTGAGATAATAACCGGAGTTTTTTGTCGCCTTAATACTGGAAGTAAATAGCATGGATGGTACTCAAGTTTTGATGCTCGGTCTTGGAATTCAGGAACCTTGGAAGCTGGTTAATCAACACCTTGATATGTCAAGCTCACCGAATGAACTTGTTCTCGAAATTGAAGCTGAACGAGGAAGCTTAAAGCGATTGGACTCGATGAAACGGCGGCTAAACGCGGCCGCAACTATTCTTACAGAGCATCGTTACTGTTTTCATTGGCCTGGACAAGAAAGACAAGCCTGCTGTGTTCGCTGCGCCCGGAAAAGGTAAGGAAACCGTTAAGCGATTTAAGTCTTTTCTTACAGAGCATCAAGGCAAAGCCGATAATGTACCTGAAGTCGTGTGTGATATGTCAAGAGCTTTCCTGTCAGCAGCAGAGGAAGAGTTCCCGGACGCTAACGTAACGCTTGATTGGTTCCATGTTGTGCGACTGTTCACTAAAGCGGTTGATGAAGTACGTAAAGCGGAGAGAAAAACCCAACCGCATCCAAAGAGCCTGCGCCGGGCAGTACTGAAAAATGCAGACGGCTCACTTACTGAGAAACAAAAAGAAGCACTTGCAGAGCTAGAGTCCAGCGACCTGAATACAGCAACAGCTTGGCGAATTAAGGAACAACTCCGTCGGATACGTCAAGCTGAAACCGCTCACGCCGCCCGTTGGAGGCTGACGTATTTCATTAATTTCGCTAAGAAACAGTTGGGTAACATAGAAAGGTAGTGTTTAGAAATCTGTGTCATTTCGGTAAAATGTCAAAAACAGGAATGACATAATGACTCAAAATTTCGATTTCAATAAAGCTTTAGAACAACTTCAATCAGGTAAAGGTTTAACTGGTGCGGATGGTGTTCTCACCCCTTTAATCAAACAACTAACAGAAGCAGCGCTTAAAGCAGAACTTGATCAACATTTAGACTCAGATCTTGAGCCCAATCGAAGAAATGGTTTTAGTAAAAAAACCGTTAAATCTTCAGTTGGCGAATTTGAGTTAGAAACGCCAAGAGACAGAGCCGGCAACTTTGAGCCTCAGCTTGTCAAAAAAAATCAAACTAAGCTCTCTGATGAAATTGATCGTAAGATTTTGTCAATGTTTTCAATGGGTATGAGTTATCGTGATATCAAATCTCATGTGGCTGATTTGTATGGTTTAGAGCTTTCAGAAGCCAGTTTGACGGCTGTGACCGATCAGCTTATTCCTCAGCTCAAAGAATGGCAGCAACGCAGTTTAGACGAGGTCTATCCAATTATTTGGCTGGATGCGATTCACTATAAAGTCAAAGACAATGGTCGCTATGTCAGTAAGGCTATTTACACGATTCTAGGCGTTAATCTCGAAGGTAAGAAAGAGTTACTTGGCCTGTATCTTTCAGAGTCAGAAGGTGCTAATTATTGGCTTTCGGTACTGACCGATCTTCATAATCGTGGTGTTAAGGATATCTTAATTGCTTGTGTTGACGGGTTAAACGGTTTTCCTGAAGCTATTGCCAGCATTTACCCGGAGACAGAAGTTCAGCTTTGCGTAATTCATCAGGTACGCAACTCAATGAAGTATGTGGCATCTAAGCATCAAAAGGCGTTTATGGGTGATTTAAAGCCGGTTTACAGAGCGACAAGTAAATCGGCTGCTGAAACGGCTTTAGATGAGCTGGAAAACAAATGGGGTAGCCAGTATCCAATCGTTATCGACTCTTGGCGCAGAAAGTGGGAGAACTTGTCCGTTTACTTCAAATATCCAGAATATGTACGTCGAGTGATTTACACGACCAATGCGATTGAAGCCGTACATCGCCAGTTTAGGAAACTCACCAAAACAAAAGGGGCATTTCCAAATGAAAACAGCTTGCTAAAATTGCTTTATGCGGGCATATTGAATGCCTCTAAAAAGTGGACAATGCCAGTCCAAAATTGGAGGCTAGCATTGTCACAATTTGCAATCCATTTTGAAGGCAGATTGGATAACGTATTAGAAATTTAGAATTTAGGCTGACACAGAATTTTGAACGCCCTCCATAGAAATGTCAGAACCCGTCCGAAAAGCGCCTGAAACGGTTCAAAGGCATGCGGAGAGAATTTTACGGCGCTGGTCATCCACGTATACGAATGCTCGGATGGAAGGTTTAAACAATCTATTTCAAGCGGCCAGGTGTAGTTGCTTGCACTTATAAATCGGTTTGCCCGCGTTTATCCGCTAATTTCCGCTCACAATAAATGATTTTATAAAAATGCGATTGCTCACATTAACCGATTCTCGAAAGCACGCCGCTCACTTTAAGTGATTTTATCGAGCTATGCTATGTTGCTCACTTAAAGTGAGTCTGTATCCGATAGAACCCTCCGATAAACTGATACACATTTTCAAAACGGCTGTCTCATTTTCGGACAAAAACCATTTAGGTGGACTGCTCTAAATGGGCCGCGCCGGATTAGAAAAAAGGGTAGTGTTTAGAAATCTGTGTCATTTCGGTAAAATGTCAAAAACAGGAATGACATAATGACTCAAAATTTCGATTTCAATAAAGCTTTAGAACAACTTCAATCAGGTAAAGGTTTAACTGGTGCGGATGGTGTTCTCACCCCTTTAATCAAACAACTAACAGAAGCAGCGCTTAAAGCAGAACTTGATCAACATTTAGACTCAGATCTTGAGCCCAATCGAAGAAATGGTTTTAGTAAAAAAACCGTTAAATCTTCAGTTGGCGAATTTGAGTTAGAAACGCCAAGAGACAGAGCCGGCAACTTTGAGCCTCAGCTTGTCAAAAAAAATCAAACTAAGCTCTCTGATGAAATTGATCGTAAGATTTTGTCAATGTTTTCAATGGGTATGAGTTATCGTGATATCAAATCTCATGTGGCTGATTTGTATGGTTTAGAGCTTTCAGAAGCCAGTTTGACGGCTGTGACCGATCAGCTTATTCCTCAGCTCAAAGAATGGCAGCAACGCAGTTTAGACGAGGTCTATCCAATTATTTGGCTGGATGCGATTCACTATAAAGTCAAAGACAATGGTCGCTATGTCAGTAAGGCTATTTACACGATTCTAGGCGTTAATCTCGAAGGTAAGAAAGAGTTACTTGGCCTGTATCTTTCAGAGTCAGAAGGTGCTAATTATTGGCTTTCGGTACTGACCGATCTTCATAATCGTGGTGTTAAGGATATCTTAATTGCTTGTGTTGACGGGTTAAACGGTTTTCCTGAAGCTATTGCCAGCATTTACCCGGAGACAGAAGTTCAGCTTTGCGTAATTCATCAGGTACGCAACTCAATGAAGTATGTGGCATCTAAGCATCAAAAGGCGTTTATGGCTGATTTAAAGCCGGTTTACAGAGCGACAAGTAAATCGGCTGCTGAAACGGCTTTAGATGAGCTGGAAAACAAATGGGGTAGCCAGTATCCAATCGTTATCGACTCTTGGCGCAGAAAGTGGGAGAACTTGTCCGTTTACTTCAAATATCCAGAATATGTACGTCGAGTGATTTACACGACCAATGCGATTGAAGCCGTACATCGCCAGTTTAGGAAACTCACCAAAACAAAAGGGGCATTTCCAAATGAAAACAGCTTGCTAAAATTGCTTTATGCGGGAATATTGAATGCCTCTAAAAAGTGGACAATGCCAGTCCAAAATTGGAGGCTAGCATTGTCACAATTTGCAATCCATTTTGAAGGCAGATTGGATAACGTATTAGAAATTTAGAATTTAGGCTGACACAGAATTTTGAACGCCCTCGAAAAAAGCCATCATTTGATATTATCCAATCACTCACTAACTGAAGATAACCAAACTGTCATCAACCCTTGATTTGAAGTATCTGTCTCATATCGAGCAACCCGACTTTGCCTCCGGAGCACCACCTCAAAAGCCGCGCGGTAATGAATGCCATGCCGATACCCCGTAATTAACCTAAGCATGTTAATATTTTTTTGGTCTTTTGTACTATTCAGGTGCTTCATTAAAACAGCGACGGCCACGTCCGTGGTGATAATCTCGCTGATTTTCGTGATACCCGCTTTTCCCGTTAATGCGCTGTGATGAAAATCAATTGTCAAACAGTTCGGCTTTGATTCACCTTCTTGTATGCCAAGGGTACCGCATAAGACCTTCTTCTCCACAAGGTTGTCTAAAAGAGGAAAAGCACGAGACTGGTATTTTTCCGCTGTATCTTTTATTGAACAAAATAAGGCGACATTAGCATAAGCGCTTATCAGCGCTTCCAGGGTGGTGACGTTTTGTGTCAGCTTTAACGTCTCGAACAAGGCCGCCGCGTCTTCTGCTTTTTGTATCCAGTAAAGCCCGGCATCGTGGCGGGCCGCGTTACCGTAGGCCGTAATACGGGCACTCAAGGTGGTGACGTCTTGTGTCAGCTTTAACGTCTCGAACAAGGCCGCCGCGTCTTCTGCTTTTTGTATCCAGTAAAGCCCGGCATCATGGCGGGCCGCGTTACCGTAGGCCGTAATACGAGCATTCAAGGTGGTGACGTCTTGTGTCAGCTTTAACTTCTCGAACAAGGCCACCACGTCTTCTGCTTTTTTTATCCAGTAAAGCCCTGCATCGTGGCGGGCCGCGTTACCATAGGCCGTAATACGAGCATTCAAGGTGGTGACGTCTTGTGTCAGCTTTAACGTACCGAACAAGGCCACCACGTCTTCTGCTTTTTTTATCCAGTAAAGCCCTGCATCGTGGCGGGCCGCGTTACCATAGGCCGTAATACGAGCATTCAAGGTGGTGACGTCTTGTGTCAGCTTTAACGTCTCGAACAAGGCCGCCGCGTCTTCCACTTTTTTTATCCAGTTAAGCCCGGCATCGTGGCGGGCCGCGTTACCATAGGCCGTAATAAGAGCACTCAAGGTGGTGACGTCTTGTGCCAGCTTTAACGTCTCGAACAAGGCCGCCGCGTCTTCTGCTTTTTTTATCCAGTAAAGCCCGGCATCGTGGCGGGCCGCGTTACCATAGGCCGTAATACGAGCATTCAAGGTGGTGACGTCTTGTGTCAGCTTTAACGTACCGAACAAGGCCACCACGTCTTCTGCTTTTTTTATCCAGTAAAGCCCGGCATCGTGGCGGGCCGCGTTACCATAGGCCGTAATACGAGCATTCAAGGTGGTGACGTTTTGTGTCAGCTTTAACGTACCGAACAAGGCCACCACGTCTTCTGCTTTTTTTATCCAGTAAAGCCCGGCATCATGGCGGGCCGCGTTACCATAGGCCGTAATAAGAGCACTCAAGGTGGTGACGTTTTGTGCCAGCTTTAACGTACCGAACAAGGCCGCCGCGTCTTCCACTTTTTTTATCCAGTAAAGCCCGGCATCGTGGCGGGCCGCGTTACCATAGGCCGTAATAAGAGCACTCAAGGTGGTGACGTTTTGTGCCAGCTTTAACGTACCGAACAAAGCCGCCGCGTCTTCTGCTTTTTGTATCCAGTAAAGCCCGGCATCGTGGCGGGCCGCATTGCCATAGGCTGTGACGCAGGCACTTAAAATAGGAACATCAACAGGAATACCCGCATGCAACGCATATCGGATAAGGCACTCGACAATAACGGGGGAGCCATTGTCATCTGCTTTTTTTATGTTGGAATTTAACACCTTCAGTACATTGCGGTTGCCATAATCCGAACTATGACGACTTAATATTCTCTTTATATCGTAACCGAGGAAATCCCGATATACCGCTCTTTGTTCAGAAGGCTGAAGAAATGAGCGTGTGAAGGCATTGAACTCTTCAAATGAAGTGCGTGTTGACCATTGAAAGCCGTCTCTGCTTTGCATTGAACGATGAGAATACTGTGCTCCCCGCGGTTCAATACGTCTATAGCCTTGATGAAAATGTTTCGCTCGGGCAGCGCCGGCCTTTTCGGGGACGTAGCTTTCGTTAGAACGGTGTCCCAACCGGACGAGTTTTTGTTCTTTACCTTTATCTTGATAACTGGCTCTTCGTCGTTTCATATGGATTTGAGTAGCTCAGATACCGGGCTAGCAATCATAAAAATCATGGTCATAAATGTCCCTGTATTACGATACCCTTCAGCACGTGTTCTAGCTGATGCCGCTCGCTTTCATAAGCGCGCTTGCTTGCGTTTATCCGTCATTTTCTGCTCACGATTTTGATAACGGTTATTTCATGGGGCTAACACACATTTGCCCCGTTTCAACTTGGATTAATTACTCCAAATCGTTTTTTTGCTTGTGATTTACTGATTTGTTTGCTCTCAGGAACGAAAAAAACGCCTCGAATATATTAAATACTTTTCAGTCATTTATTCGATGTCTAAATGCGCGGTACTATTGCGGTAACATAAGTAGCTAACTAAAAGTTATTTCATATTTTGAACGGTAATCGTCCGGTATTGTCATGACTTCTTTTTTAAGTTTAGAATAAGTTTCGTAAGCACTAATTATCCGAATCCAGGAGTAGTAACGTTCTGTTTCCCCTTCTTTTTCTGCCTGTACACAGCTCGTTAACTCATCGTAAGTAGTCTGAAAATGTGTTTCATCGCGCTTTTTCTTAAGTGAGCGCCTCATTCGCTTGTAGCTGTAATTAAAATTTTTTTATCGTTCTTTTTACGGTGCTAGGACTTACGCATTGATGGTACTGTGCAATTTTGGTAGGAGTTGCTCTTTGCCTTTCGCAAAATGTTCAATGAAAGCACCAACAACATCTTTAAACAGTTCACGTTGGTGCTGATAAATATTGGTGAACTCTTGCGCTATCTGCATTTTTTGGCTCTTCGTCGTTTCATATGGATTTGAGTAGATCTGATACAGGGCTAGCAATCATAAAAATCATGGTAATAAATGTTCCTGTATTACGATACCCTCTGGCTCGTGCTCTAGCCGCTTGAAATAGACTATTTAAACCTTCCATACGAGCATTCGTATAAGTGGATGACCAGCGCTGTAAAATTCTCTCTGCATGCCTTTCCACAGTTGCAAGTGCTTTTCGAACGGGTTCTAACATCTCAATATCACCCAACTGCTCTTTTGCAAAATTAATGAAATACGTCAGCCTCCAGCGTGCAGCATGAGCGGTTTCAGCTTGACGTATCCACCTAAGTTGTTCCTTAATCCGCCAAGCTGTTGCTGTATTCAGGTCGCTGGATTCTAGCTCTGCAAGTGCTTCTTTTTGTTTCTCAGTAAATGAGCCATCTGCATTTTTTAGTACTGCCCAGCGCAGGCTCTTTGGATGCGGTTGGATTTTTCTCTCCGTTTTACGTACTTCATCAACCGCTTTAGTAAACAGTTGCACAACATGGAACCAATCAACCGTTACGTTAGCATCCGGGAACTCTTCCTCTGTTGCTGACAGAAAGGCTCTTGACATATCACACACGACTTCAAGTACATTATCTGCTTTGCCTTGATGCTCTGTCAGAAAGGACTTAAATCGCTTAACGGTTTCCTTACCTTTTCCGGGCGTAGCGAACACAACAGGCTTGTCTTTCTTGTCCATATCAATGAAAACAGTAACATAGTTGTGGCCACGTTTAGCCGCCGTTTCATCGAATCCAATAGCTTTAAGTGCTGACAAGTCCATCAATGCTAATGCCTTGCTGACGTAGTGTTTGATGATGCGCCAAATACGTTTGTCACGAATTCCAACATATTCAGCACATGCCTTAACCGGCATTTCACGAGCCGGTACCAATACAGATTGTTCGAACAATAACGTGAATTTACTACCCGCTCTCGCCCAAGGGACATTGACACGCTTAACGCCATGCTCAGCACATCGAGTTCTCGGGACGTTTGCTTTGATATAACAGTGATGCTGAAAGAAATTGAGATGACGCCAGGTCAGCGATTTAAAGTCATGTGCCGGACAAGCTTTTGAGCAAGTCGGGCAGGGATACAAGCTTCCTCGTTCAGCTTCAATTTCGAGAACAAGTTCATTAGGTGAGGCTGATATATCCAGGTGTTGGTTAACCAACTTCCAAGGCGCTTCTATACCAAGGCCGAGCATCAAAACTTGATTTCCATCCATGTATTTACTTCCAACTCTTGACTGCAAAACTGGGTTTATTATCTCAGAAATAAATCCATTAAATCCACACTAAACGACGAAGAGCCTGATAACTTTGAACGCGGCGCTCCGCTTTGCCGGTCGCACCACTCCCTGTGGAGTCAAGACGGTTTAATCCTGATGCCATCTTTTAACTGAGAGGAGAGTAAGTAGTCGCTTAAAAGTTTTTAACTCAAGAAATTTATAAAAACTTTGCGGTGTATCATAAAATAGTACTTTCAGTTCATATTTTTATTTTATTCGAGCGTTATAAAGTCGTACGCGTTTTTGTTAAGTAATAAATAATTCTCAATAAAACAGACAGCTGAAATCTTTGAGGTGTGCGAAATTACGGTTTCAAAGCGGATTGACGCCTGGTATGAGCAAGGCGTATCAGGCATGTTTGATGACAGACGCTCCGGGCGCCCGGGAATTTATTCTCAAGATGAGGCGTTACTTTTGAAGTCATTCGCAGATGAAGAGCCTCACCAACTTAAGAGCGCGCAATCATTAATAATAAATTCAACAGATAAATCACGCAGCTTAGGCACCGTAAAAAGAACGATAAAAAAATTTTAATTACAGCTACAAGCGAATGAGGCGCTCACTTAAGAAAAAGCGCGATGAAACTCAGACTACTTACGATGAGTTAGCGAGCTGTGTAAAGGCAGAAAAAGAAGGAAAAACAGAATTTTACTACTCCTGAATTCGGATAATTAGTGCTTACGAAACTTATTCTAAACTTAAAAAAGAAGTCATGACAATACCGGACGATTACCGTTCAAAATATGAACTGACTTTTAGTTAGCTACTTATGTTACCGCAATAGTACCGCGCATTTAGATATCGAATAAATGACTGAGAAGTATTTAATATATTCGAGGCGTTTTTTTCGTTCCTGAGACTCGATGCTGCAGTTTTTAGAGCTTGATAAAAAATTGATTTAGCTATAGGTCAAACTACTGCTGCGACTCCATGCTAAGGCATCCGAAGCATAATCAGCATCACAACAGCAGTCTGAAGTGTTAGAGTGAACTCAAAGCTTATACTCGTCAAGCAGTTCATTATGTTTATTCGTAGCCTTTCAATTGTTACTCAATTTTTTGATGCATTAAATGTTTCGTTATCCTTGATTAAACCCTCATTAAAATTAACAAGAACTCAAAAAATAGTATTAGGAGCGATGATCACTGGAGTTATCATGACTGAGGCTTTGAACTGGGCAGCTTTTGAACGGAGAAGTTTAGGCGTTTTCAAGTCAACGGGCTTATGCTGGATATTCTACAAAGCTAAAATCCCTTGGCAGTACCTACTTCAAGCGAGTATTTGCAATATATTCAAACATTATCAATTAACAAACGGCCATTTAGATATTGATGATACCCATAAACACCGAGCTAAAAAAACGACTTGTATTGCAGGTGCACATAAAATCAAAGACAAACCGACAGGTGGGTATATCAATGGGCAAGAGCTGATATTCATGGTACTTGTCACCGATACGGTAACCTTTCCAGTTGGGTTTAGGTTTTATACCCCCGATCCGAATCTCGCCATTTGGAGCAAACGGGATAAAGAGCTGCAACGACAAGGTATCGCTAAAAAAGAGCGACCACAAAGACCCATGCCTGACCATGTTAACTATCCGACTAAACAAGCGCTTGCACTAGAAATGCTAAGAGAATTTACCACCGCCTTTCCAAACTTTAAAATCAAGAGCGTATTAGCCGATGCATTATATGGGACTGCTGATTTCATGGATAAAGCTGAAGAAATCACTCATCACGCTCAAATAGTCAGTCAATTAAGAACAAATCAACGAGTGAGCAGCAAGAACTCAAAAGCACGAGTTGATACCTATTTTAATCGTCAAAAAGGTGTTGAACTTCAACTGTCTATTCGCGGTGGTGAAGAGAAGAAAGTCACCATGATGGCTGCGAGGCTATATGTTAATGCGCATAGTAAACGGAGATTTGTTGTGGCGCTAAAATATGAAGGAGAAGAAGAATATCGTTACTTGATCGCTAGCAATATGTCATGGCATCACCATGATATAGCAAGACTTTATACATTAAGGTGGTTAGTAGAGGTTTTTATCCAGGATTGGAAAGCTCATTGCGGTTGGAACAAGTTGAGCAAACAGCAAGGTGTCGATGGTTCGGAGCATGGCCTGATCTTAAGCCTTCTGTGCGAGCATTTACTGTTGCAACATCCTGAGCAATCTGTCCGACTTAAAAACAAACACCCTGGGATGCCTGTGGGTTGCCTAATTGAACGCCTAAAAGTTGAAGCGCTTGTTGCTACGATTCAAGAAGTGGTATGTGCCAATGATCCAAATGCAGCATTAGAGAGCTTAATTACGGCACTCCATGATTCCTTACCAGAACGAGACTCTAGCAGGCATATGGCAGGTAGAGATTTAGGTCGTCAGGAAGAAATTCCTTCATTAAAATCCCATGCAAAAACATTTCAGAATATGGGTTATGCTGCATGATTGTCAATTAAGAAAAACTGCAGCATCGAGTGAGAGCAAACAAATCAGTAAATCACAAGCAAAAAAACGATTTGGAGTAATTAATCCAAGTTGAAACGGGGCAAATATGTGTTAGCCCCATGAAATAACCGTCATCAAAATCGTGAGCAGAAAATGACGGATAAACGCGAGCAAGCGCGCTTATGAAAGCGAGCGGCTACAGCTAGAACACGAGCTGGAGGGTATCGTAATACAGGGACATTTATGACCATGATTATTATGATTGCTAGCCCGGTGTCTGATCTACTCAAATCCATATGAAACGACGAAGAGCCAGTTTTTTTACTTTTCTGACGCCCGTCTTAAGCGCTCTACAGTGTTACTTTTGCTTGAAAGACTGCCGGTATTAACGCGTAAGAGCGCCTTGCCGAGCACTTAATCTGAACGCCAAAAATATCGGAAAACTTAACCAAAGCCCGAATTGTCACGGGCTTTTTAGTGATTAATTCAGATTTTGTAGGACTTACGCATTGACAGAGTGTTTTGAAATTTGATATCGGGTAAAATGATCATTTTCAGGGATGGAAGTGAGAAAAACTACTCGCCCAACGACAGCTAGATGTACTCTTCCGCAATACATGGGATTTTTGATCAGTGAGCCAAAATCATCAACATGCACAAGATTGGCAGAAGTGACGGATATCTCTCACGATAGCGTTAACCGCTTTCTTCACCGTGAAGATTATCAACCGAAAGACTTATTTGATGAAGCCGCTCAAGATCTATGCCTTGTAGGTGGTACTTTGAGTGTTGATGATAGTGTACTCGATAAACCTTACAGCCATCACGTAGAGTTAGTGAGTCATTTTTGGTCAGGGAAACACCGTCGAGCAGTCAAAGGGATTAACCTCGTAACCCTTTATTACACCGATACTACTGGTCGCCATATGCCCGTCAATCACAGGGTATGCGATAAATCCGAAGGCAAGACTAAAAATGACTATTTTCGTGAAATGCTGACAGAAGTATTGGATTGGGGACTAAAGCCCAAGTTTGTAACGGGTGACTCTTGGTACAGCTGCGTCAGGAATCTGAAGACGATTAAAAACCATCAGACAGGATTCATGTTTGCTGTCGAGAAAAACAGAACAGTATCGCAGGAAAAAGGCCAATGGCTGCAAATTCAGCACCTTGACGTTCCTTGTGACGGTTTGGAGGTTTGGCTTAAAGATTTTGGCAAGGTCAGGTTGTTTAGAACGACGCTAAAAGACCAGCATCGCTACTACGTGGTTTACTTGCCAGAGGAAGAACCTTTTCAGCATGATGACTTTAAAGCCATTCATGATCAACACTGGCAAATTGAACAATATCACAGAGCAATCAAGCAAGTCTGTCATATTGAGCATTTTCAAGTGCGTAGTGAGCGACCTGTACGAAATCACATCTTCTCAAGCATTTTGAGTTTTGTTTATCTACAAAAAATGCAGATAGCGCAAGAGTTCACCAATATTTATCAGCACCAACGTGAACTGTTTAAAGATGTTGTTGGTGCTTTCATTGAACATTTTGCGAAAGGCAAAGAGCAACTCCTACCAAAATTGCACAGTACCATCAATGCGTAAGTCCTATTTTGTGGTAGTGTTTAGAAATCTGTGTCATTTCGGTAAAATGTCAAAAACAGGAATGACATAATGACTCAAAATTTCGATTTCAATAAAGCTTTAGAACAACTTCAATCAGGTAAAGGTTTAACTGGTGCGGATGGTGTTCTCACCCCTTTAATCAAACAACTAACAGAAGCAGCGCTTAAAGCAGAACTTGATCAACATTTAGACTCAGATCTTGAGCCCAATCGAAGAAATGGTTTTAGTAAAAAAACCGTTAAATCTTCAGTTGGCGAATTTGAGTTAGAAACGCCAAGAGACAGAGCCGGCAACTTTGAGCCTCAGCTTGTCAAAAAAAATCAAACTAAGCTCTCTGATGAAATTGATCGTAAGATTTTGTCAATGTTTTCAATGGGTATGAGTTATCGTGATATCAAATCTCATGTGGCTGATTTGTATGGTTTAGAGCTTTCAGAAGCCAGTTTGACGGCTGTGACCGATCAGCTTATTCCTCAGCTCAAAGAATGGCAGCAACGCAGTTTAGACGAGGTCTATCCAATTATTTGGCTGGATGCGATTCACTATAAAGTCAAAGACAATGGTCGCTATGTCAGTAAGGCTATTTACACGATTCTAGGCGTTAATCTCGAAGGTAAGAAAGAGTTACTTGGCCTGTATCTTTCAGAGTCAGAAGGTGCTAATTATTGGCTTTCGGTACTGACCGATCTTCATAATCGTGGTGTTAAGGATATCTTAATTGCTTGTGTTGACGGGTTAAACGGTTTTCCTGAAGCTATTGCCAGCATTTACCCGGAGACAGAAGTTCAGCTTTGCGTAATTCATCAGGTACGCAACTCAATGAAGTATGTGGCATCTAAGCATCAAAAGGCGTTTATGGCTGATTTAAAGCCGGTTTACAGAGCGACAAGTAAATCGGCTGCTGAAACGGCTTTAGATGAGCTGGAAAACAAATGGGGTAGCCAGTATCCAATCGTTATCGACTCTTGGCGCAGAAAGTGGGAGAACTTGTCCGTTTACTTCAAATATCCAGAATATGTACGTCGAGTGATTTACACGACCAATGCGATTGAAGCCGTACATCGCCAGTTTAGGAAACTCACCAAAACAAAAGGGGCATTTCCAAATGAAAACAGCTTGCTAAAATTGCTTTATGCGGGCATATTGAATGCCTCTAAAAAGTGGACAATGCCAGTCCAAAATTGGAGGCTAGCATTGTCACAATTTGCAATCCATTTTGAAGGCAGATTGGATAACGTATTAGAAATTTAGAATTTAGGCTGACACAGAATTTTGAACGCCCTCTATTTTGTTATTTTTAAGGCGTATAGGTATTTACCACTTCAATACGGTCAGTTTCATCTAAATTGATACGGCCGTTATTACTCACGTCAACAAAATCAAATGCCGGTAGCTCAGCTTCTGTGACAAACCCCTGTTTATTCTCGGCGTTTGGATCCTGTTTTAAAGAAACAAAATCAAATTGATTACGATCCAGACCTTGAGACGGAGCCGTATTTTGCATAGCCGTAAAGATGGTTTCTATACGACCCGGATGCTGTCTGTCCCATTGTTTCAGCATGTCTTTTACGGCTTGACGTTTCAGGTTTTCCTGAGAACCGCAAAGGTTACAAGGAATGATCGGAAATTGTTTAAGCTGAGCGTATTCCGCAATATCTTTTTCACGGCAATAGGCCAAAGGACGAATAACGATGTTAGCACCGTCATCAGATAATAATTTTGGCGGCATGGCTTTCATTTTGCCGCCATAGAACATATTCAGAAACAGGGTCTCAATGATGTCGTCTCTATGATGACCCAAAGCAATTTTTGTCGCTCCGATATGTTGCGCGAATCCGTACAAAGTTCCGCGCCTCAAGCGAGAACAGAGCGAGCAGGTGGTTTTACCTTCCGGAATCTTTTCTTTTACGATTGAATAAGTGTCTTTCTCAAGAATATGATAAGCAATACTTTGTGAGTCTAAGTAGTTAGGTAATACCTCTTCAGGAAAACCTGGTTGTTTTTGATTCAGGTTTACCGCGACGATCTCAAATCTGACCGGCGCTCTTTGCTGAAGGTTAAGAAGAATATCAAGCATGGCATGACTGTCTTTTCCGCCTGATAAACAACACATCACACGATCACCATCTTCAATCATATTGTAATCAGCGATAGCCCTGCCAACTTCACGACGTAGTCGTTTTTGTAGTTTGTTCATTCGTGTTTGTTGTTTTTTTGTTTCTTTTGTTACTTCGTGTGTGTCAACGGACATAAAAAAACGCGCCTTGAGATTACTTTGGGCGCGTATTATTTCAATAAAGCTTAAATTGGTAAAGGGCTGAGCGAACTCTATTACTCTAAAGGTGATTTGTATCCCTCCGGCTTCAATGTTAATAGATCACAATTGATGTTATCAATAACATGCTCCGCGGTATTACCGATTAGTGCCGCTGACAGACCGGTACGTCCGACCGTTCCGAGAATCACAAGCTCAGCATCTAATTTAGCGGCAAGTTCAGGAATAACGTCCTCTGGTAATCCTTCTTGCGCATGACAAAACTCTTCACCGATACTATGTTTAGAGGCGATTTGCGCCAGCAGCTTTTCATGCTGAGTGCGCATCGACTCGTTATAGCTGAATGCGTCAAAATCCGGCAGTTCAATGGCTATGTTAACCGGCGTTCCGGGATAAGCGTTAACGAGGTGAACCTCTGCGTCAAATTTATCAGCAATGTATTTGCCGTACGCGATAATTTCGTTGTTCAGTGACTGGTGAGCTTTATCCTCATCACCGATGTTAACGGCACATAAAATTTTACCCTTCACTGGCCATTCCTGCTCTTTAACTAAGAGAACCGGCTGCGGGGCTTTACGAATCAGGTGCCAGTCGGTAGGTGTGAAGATAACAGACTTTAATTTGTCATGTTCATGGGTGCCTTTAATGATCGCATTAAAATCATTTTCAATCGCATGATTAATAATACTTTCAAAAGGGCGGTTATGCCAGACAACGCAAGACTCTATATCTAAACCGTCTTTTTTATACGGCTCAATAAGATCAGTAATCCAGGCTTTGCGTTGTTCAATCACGCCCTGACGCATGGCCTCCCGTTCTTCATTAGAAAGAATTGAGGTCATTTCATATGAAAAGTCAAAGATAGAAAGGAAAACGGTTAGCTGAGAATCGTGTTTTTTGGCAAGCTGTACTGAACGCTCCAGTGCGACCTGATGCTCTACAGTAGGATCTAATACAACTAATAACCTCTTATATTCCTTCATAAGATATCCTCATTGATAAATTGAGATACTGAGAAACTAACATAAATTAGCTGATGAGAAAACAAACTAATTTACGCTTACTAGGAAGTAATTGTTTAGTTTTGATAATTCTTTGCCTTAAATCAACTTATTGAGCTTTAGCGACCAATTCTCGCTGTACCTGTTAATGCTTTAAGTTGATCAAAGTTTTTAATTGATATGTATTTACCGTTAACTTCGATTAACGCGGACTTTTGAAAGCGCCCGAGAATACGACTGATGGTTTCAACTGTCAGGCCGAGGTAGTTGCCGATATCCGTCCGGGTCATAGTTAAACGGAATTCTTTAGGTGAAAATCCGCGATTACCAAACCTGATAGCCAGATTGCTGATAAATACGGCCAGACGCTCTTCAGCGCTTTTCTTGCTTAGCAGTAAAATCATATTCTGATCATTGGTAATTTCATTACTCATCAAACGCATGATTTGTTGTCTCAGCCTGGGCATAGTCGCACAGAGTTCATCAAGAGTCGTAAAGGGGATTTCGCAAACCATTGATGTTTCAAGAGATTGTGAAAAACTTTGATGAATCTGAGAACTGATTCCGTCAAAACCGATTACATCACCAGCTAAATGAAATCCTGTAATCTGCTCTTCACCTTGCTCCGTAATGGTGTAGCTTTTGACCGTGCCTGAACGAATCGCAAATAGTGATTTAAGCTCATCACCAGATTTGAAAATCAATTCACCTTTTTGGATAGGTTTTTTACGCTCGATAATATCATCGAGCTGATCCAGTTCATTACTGTTTAAAGCGACCGGGATACACAAAGTGCTCATACTGCAATCATGACAATGAATGGTGCACCCGGTTGTGATTTTTTTAGGCTTTTTTATCTCTGGAGGCATTTTCATTCTCACAATTTAACAGTCGTTTTTTGTTACAGTGTCAAAACGGGCATATGATGCCTGTATGCGCAAAAATCATCAAGTAGTTATAATAAAATATCTAACTGTTAGATTTGATTGTATGCAATGTAAATGGTTTGTATTCCGAATAGAATAATCAGTATTCCACTTGCCAAACGAACGGATTTTTTTTGGATCCAGTCAGCCAATGTTTTAGCCGCTAATCCAGTTGATAATAATGCCGGAAATGTTCCTAAGCCAAAACAAAACATTATCGCGGCACCCGTTAATGCTGAGCCGGAGGCGACCGACCAGGTCAAGGTTGAGTAGACCAGACCACAGGGCAGCCAGCCCCAAATCATTCCGGCGACTACGGCTTTGCCCGGCGTTTGCATCGGTAAGAATTTAGAGGCCCAAGGGCTAAGCTTTGCCCATAAATACTTTCCGGCAAATTCTATTTTTGTTAATCCGAACCACAGCCGCGCGATATATAAGCCGGTGACGATCATCATCACACCGGCAAAAACTCTCAACCACACCAAATAATCATCAATGTTAAAAAGATTAGATAACGTTGCGGCAGAACCGCCTAATAAAGCCCCTGCAATGCTGTAGCTCAGTATTCGCCCAAAATTATAAGAAAGCTGAAGCTTTAATTGTTTTAAAAGCAGATTTTCGCCTATTTTTATCGATATATTTTGCGAGGAAAATGAAGCCGCTAATCCGCCGCACATGCCGACACAATGGCCGGCTCCCATCAAACCGACGATAAAGGCTCCAACCAGGCTGTAATCAATCATTTCTGTTGTCTTTTTCAGAATTCTTGTTTTCATTCTGCTGCTTATCATCAATATCATCTTCAAACAATATTGACGAACCTTGGCGGTTTAAATCATCAAACTGCTCAGACTTCACTGCCCAGAAAAATACAGCGACAGCAATGGCGACAAACAGCATCGCAATCGGGATTAATACATAAATGATACTCATGACGGATCCTTTAAAAGCCGTAAACTATTTGAAACCACGATAAGAGAACTGGCGGACATACCTAAGGCCGCGACATACGGCGCGATATTACCTGACATGGCTAACGGCAAAACAATTAGGTTATAACCCAATGCCCAAAACAGATTTTGCCTGATAATGGAAGTTGTACTTTTAGCAAGGTTAATCGCTTGTATAAACCGGTGTAATTTATCTCCAAGCAAGATTAAATCAGCGCTGTTTTTGGCGATTGCCGTTCCGCTGCCCATCGCCACACTTAAATCCGCTCCGGCCAGTACAGGGGCGTCATTGATGCCGTCACCGAACATGGCGACTTTGTTATTTTGATCCTGAAAATCCTTGACTAATTGCAGTTTACCCTGCGGTGATAAACCTGAGTGTGCCTGATGAACGGCAACCTGCCCCGCGATATTAGCAACTTGCCCTGAATTATCACCACTTGCGATACAGGTGTGTAAACCAAGTTTCCTGGATTGTTTTACTGTATCAATCGCATCTGCTCTTAGCTGATCATCAAAGGTGATTTGTGCGATAACAGCACCGGCGCTGGATAACCAAATGTGTTGTTTAGCGTCATCAACCCTTGAATTGGATGTAAGCCGCTCATTACCTAGCGCATAAATGACATCATTAATTGTGCCTGTGACACCATGACCTGAAATGTGTTCCACATCAGCCGCTTTAACGTTCGGGCATGCATAAGCTCTGAACGCTTGAGCGATAGGGTGCAAGGATTCCTGCTCAAGCGCCGCGCAAATTTGAAGAACCTGTTCTTTTGATTCTTCCGCGAATAGTTTTACCCCGGATATACTCAGCTGACCGTATGTTAAAGTGCCTGTTTTATCAAAAATGACGGTATCAATTCGCGGCAGTAACTCAAATACACCCGATTTACGGGTAATAATTCCCATTTTGGTAAAAGTCGAAATGGCACAGGTCACCGCGGTGGGTGTGGCTAAAGCAAGGGCGCAAGGACAGGTAGCGACCAGAACCGAAAGTGTCACCCAAAAAGCATCCGCCGGTGAAATATAAAAGTGCCAGACCAAATAAGTCATTAAACCGAGTGATAACACGCCCGCGGAAAAGTATCGTGACAATTTGTCGACCAACAATGAAATAGCGGGTCGGTTATTCGAGGCAGCCTCTTGTAAGCGGATGATCTCAGAGACAAACTGATCTTTACCGACCGCGGTCACTTTAATTTTTAAAGGCTGATCGACATTGATGGTTCCGGCAAAAACTTGATCACCGGTTTTTTTGTTTACCGGCAGGTTTTCCCCGGTCAGCATTGACTCGTTGATACTGGAAATCCCGTCGTAAATAAGGCCGTCAGCCGAAACAACATCCCCCGGCCTGACCAGAATACAGTCATCGATTTTAAGCTGTTTTGCCGCGACCTCTGTTATCTCATCGCATTCAATCAAATGTGCGGTTAAAGGCGTCAGTTTATGAAGGTTACTGGAATTGACCGAAGCTTTCTGTTTCGCTTTTTGCTCAAAATAGCGTCCGAGCAGTAAGAAGAAGGTGAACATGGAGACGGATTCGAAATATACCTCACCAGTACCCTGATAAGTCGCTACACAGCTTGAGATGAACGCGCCGCCGATAGCAATCGACACCGGCACGTCCATGTTGATATTTTTAGAAAGCAGAGCTCGTATGGCACTGAAATAAAAAGGCTGAGCGGAATAAAGCGCGACAGGGGCGGCAAAGATCATACTGACCCAGCGAAAATAGTCCCGAAATTCAGTATCTAAATCAGTGAAATAACCCGTATACAGAGCAAGCGCGAACATCATCACTTGCATGGTCGAAAATCCAGCTAAACCAAGTCGCAGCAGAAACTGACGGCTGTTTTTCTTAGCTTTGGCTTCTTCTTCATCGGCCTGATAGGGTGCAGCGACATAACCGATGGAGGCGATGACAGACAGAATTTCGCTGAGTTTTATTTGGGCTGAATCCCAAGATAGAAGAGCACGTTGAGTTGTGGAATTAACATTAATATTAACAATGCCTGCCGACTGCTTTAGCTTGTGTTCAATCAGCCAGGCACAGGCGGCGCAGGTGATGCCGTCAACGGATAATGACACATTAGAGATATCAGATTCCTGATAAACAAAATCTTGCTGAACTTCAGCCAAGTCATAAGCACTGAAACTATTGAGTTGTTCAGGTACTATCTCAGATTGTTTTGTTCCGGGTTCAGTTCTGAATTTATAATAATTCTTTAAACCAGCGTCCATGATAGCTTGAGAAACAGCCTGACAGCCCGGACAACACATCACTTGCGGTTCATCATTAATTAGAGTAACAAACTGATTTCCGGTCGTTACCCTTTCACCGCAATGAAAACAACTTTGTTTATTCATAGACGAATCTGAAGTTCTAATCAGTTTAACCAGCGTTCAACGCCATTTGAAAGTGTAAGGCGCTTTTGTAAACGCCAGGTTTTATCAAAACTCTCAAGTCGCACTTGCCAGTCACCATTTACCGGACGGGGTGAGGTGATTCGATAAACATTATTGCCATCAGCAAAGGCAAGATCTTTGAAGTCACGTTCTTTGATGGTCGGATGGTAGAACTCAATATTTAGCGCAGCTAAATACGGCTCACCGCCATGCTGCTGAATCAGTATCTGATTACCTTCAACATTAAGCGAAAATTGCAAACCGAGCGCACGAGCTTTTTGCTCTCTGTGTTTATCTTGATTAATGCCTTTACCTTTTTTGTAGTAATCATCAGCGACCAGCGTGTCAGCGTGTTCAAGCGAAATCATCAGCGTAGCGACACTGGCCGCGACAACGATAAGAGGGAGAATGATTAAAAACCATGGCCAGAATTGTTTATACCAAGGTTGAGCCTTTTCCATAGTTTTTTGCATAACAACTTCCTGATAAATTTAAACAAACTTTTTATTAGGCTTTTAAGTAAAAACCCGATAAAAAATAAGTTCACTGATTTTACAATTTCTTTGCGGATGAATCATTAAAAAAAGGCCTCGATTACCACCGAGGCCTTTTATTTTATTCAGTAAGACAGATATTACTGGTGTGATAAGCTGTATACGTACGCTGTGATCACGTGTACTTTTTCCTCACCTAAAACATCCTTCCAGGCCGGCATTAAGCCGCTTCGCCCATGCTTGATACTTTCGATAATAGCATTGCGAGAACCACCGTATAGCCAGGCTTTATCAGTTAAGTCAGGAGCACCCAAGAACTTGTTGCCTTTCGCGTCCATACCGTGACAAGCGAAACAGCCTTTCATGAATGAAACTTTACCCTCCGCGGCAAGCTTTGCGTCATACTGACGGCCAGAAAGTTCAAATAGGTATTCAGCTAAACCGGTAAGCTCACTGTCAGCGATAGGCAGACCGCCTTTCGGGGGCATCATACCGTGACGACCGTTCATCAGCGTTGTTTTAATCGTGGCTAGATCACCGCCATACAACCAGGCATCATCAGTTAGGTTAGGGAAGCCTTTGCTGCCACGGGCATCAGAACCGTGACATTGCGCGCAGTTTTGCAGAAACAAACGCTTACCGACGTTTAACGCTTCTTTATTTTTAACTAACTCTTCTAAAGGTGTGTTCAAATACGCCGCAAAGATAGGGCCGTATTTTTCATCAGCCTTCTTAACTTCCTGATCATATTGAACGTAGCGACCTTCTTTCTCAGCTGCTGCAACAGCTGCTTTAGAGTCAGCTTTAACACTTACCCCTTCAACATGACCGATACTTTGGTTAGAGCTGCTCCAACCCAGTTGACCTTTAAAATTACCAAGTCCCGGATAAAGCGCTAAATAAGCCAAACCGAAAACGATGGTAATGTAGAACATGTAACTCCACCACTTCGGCAGCGGGTTATTCAGCTCTTCAATGCCGTCGAAAGAGTGTCCCATTGACTCGCCTTCTTCGACATTAGTTGTGTTTTTGGTACACCAACGTAAAAGGACAAAACATCCTATGATTACAAATAATGTAATTACAGTGATCCAAATACTCCAGAAGCTACTCATTAACATTATTTTTGCTCTCCTGAGTCCTTATCCTTTTCCTCATCGGAAAAAATAAGGTTAGCTGCTTCATCAAAACTTTTCTTTTGACGAGAGCTGTAAGCCCATGCAAATATACCGACGAAGACTATCATCACAATAATAGTTAAAATCCCTTGTAATGTGCCGTAATCCATATATTGCCTCCTTACTTGAGGGCGTGCCCCAATGACTGTAGATAAGCAATCAGTGCCTGCATTTCAGTTTTACCCTCAACCGCGGCTTTTGCACCTTTGATATCCTCGTCGGTGTACGGAACGCCAAATCCTTTGAAGATTTCCATCTTCTCGGCTGTCAGTTCACCATCAAGCTTGTTTTCCATTAACCATGGGAAACCTGGCATGTTTGATTGAGGAACCACAGCACGAGGATCAATAAGGTGAACTTCATGCCATTTATCACTGTAACGACCACCAACACGTGCTAAGTCCGGGCCGGTACGCTTAGAACCCCATTGAAACGGGTGATTCCATACTGACTCACCGGCAACAGAGTAGTGACCATAACGCTCTGTTTCTGCACGCAGAGGACGAATCATCTGACTGTGACAGTTATAGCAACCTTCACGGATATAGATGTCGCGGCCTTCTAATTCAAGTGCAGTGTATGGACGCAGGCCTTCAACGGGTACCGTAGTATCTTTTTGGAAAATCAACGGCGTGATTTGTACTAAACCACCAAAGCTGATCGCAATAACGATAAAGATACCCAGCAGACCGACGTTCTTTTCAATAAACTCGTGATTAAATTTCATCGTATCTACTTCCTTATGCTTCAGCAGGCTTAGGTAAAGCACCAGCCGGAGCTTTAACCGTCTTGATGACGTTGTATGCCATCAGGAACATACCCAGTAAGAAGAATGCGCCACCTAAGAAGCGAACAAAGTAGAATGGGTATGATGCCTCAATACTCTCAACGAAACTATAAGTTAGTGTTCCGTCAGAGTTAACCGCACGCCACATCAGACCTTGCATAACACCGGAAATCCACATTGAGACGATGTACAGGACAGTACCTATTGTCGCTAACCAGAAATGCGTGTTGATCAATTTAAGGCTATACATACGACCTTGATTAAACAAGACTGGGATCAAGTGATAAAGCGATCCGATTGACACCATAGCCACCCATCCAAGCGCACCGGAGTGAACGTGACCAACCGTCCAGTCAGTGTAGTGAGATAATGCGTTTACTGTCTTGATAGACATCATCGGACCTTCGAAGGTAGACATACCGTAGAAAGACAGAGATACAATCAAGAAACGCAGAATAGGGTCAGTACGTAGCTTATGCCATGCACCGGAAAGCGTCATAATACCGTTGATCATACCACCCCAGGACGGAGCGAATAGGATCAAAGACATAACCATACCTAAAGACTGAGTCCAGTCAGGAAGTGCTGTGTAATGTAAGTGGTGAGGACCAGCCCAGATATATAGTGCGATCAGCGCCCAGAAGTGAACGATAGAAAGGCGGTAAGAATATACCGGACGACCCGCTTGTTTAGGTACGAAATAGTACATCATACCAAGGAAACCCGCTGTTAGCAGGAAACCTACGGCATTGTGACCGTACCACCATTGAACCATAGCATCAACGGCACCGGCATATAACGAGTAAGACTTAAACAGACTTACAGGTACGGCCATTGAGTTCACGATGTGCAAAACGGCAACGGTAATAATGAAAGCGCCGAAGAACCAGTTAGCAACATAAATATGAGAAGTGGTTCGTTTGACGATAGTACCGAAGAAAACGACCGCATAAGCCACCCATACGATGGTGATAGCGATATCAATCGGCCATTCAAGCTCAGCGTATTCTTTACCGCTAGTAAAGCCTAGTGGTAAGGTAATGGCTGCTGAAAGAATGATCGCTTGCCAACCCCAGAATGTAAACGCAGCCAGTTTAGGCGCGAACAAACGAGTTTGACAGGTACGTTGTACTACATAATAAGATGTAGCAAATAGGGCTGAAGTACCGAACGCAAAAATTACGGCATTGGTATGTAACGGACGTAAACGACTGTATGTTAACCAAGGAGTATTAAAGTTCAGTTCCGGCCAGATTAACTGAGCCGCAATTAAAACACCTACCGCCATGCCAACTATACCCCACAACACAGTTGTCAGGGCAAATTGGCGGACTACGGTGTAATTGTAATCAGCGCCTTGAGGCTGGGAATGGTTCATCATAATGCTTCCACTGCTTATTACTTTTTACTTATAGTTCTGGTAAAGACGAGCTTTACCTGTTAAATAACACTTAAATAAATAGTGATTTTTTTATTCAAAATTATCTATTGAGTGTCGCCGCGAAGCTTGCACAACATTTAACACATCTGCAAACCGAGGATATTTTACTTTAGACGCTTTAAAAAAGATACATAGTAAGGCAGAGTTAAATTGATCTGGATCATATTTGAGCGCAGAATGTGAGCCACTTTGTGAAAAAGGTAAGTTAACGTGTTCAACACATTATTTTTGATAAAATTATTATTATTAATCATGGTCTTAATAATTACATCATGCGGTGATACAAAACCTAAAAAAAACAAACCTGATCAAATTGACAGGTCTTTGTGTCAGTTTTATAAAGTTTCATGTACAAAAGAAATAAACGGGGTAAAAATCACACTATTGATAGACCCGAAATCGGTTCCGAGTGAAAAAAAACTTACTTTAAAATTATCCTCTAATAAACCCATAAAAATTAAATCTGCCAGAATCGAAGGTCGTGATATGTTTATGGGAATAATACCGGTTCAATTTAACTATATAACAAATATAGATTTATTAGGGGAAACCACACTCGGTTCTTGCACAAGCGGGTATATGGTGTGGAGATTAATTGTTAACATCGATATTAACGGAACATCATCATCAGTGTTTTATGATTTCCTGGCGGATAACGGTTAAAATATACATTTTTCTCGTCAAAATTGTACTTTTTTACATCAGTTAGAAAAATTGTGTAATTGATCACATAATTTATTTAATTGACAATAACTGATAACAAAATCAGGGACTGATCAAGTTTTGGACGAGGCGGAAGTCGGCGGCTAGATAGGATGAGGAAACTGTCCCGAAATAACTTCCCGATTTGTTGAAGGGTTCGGATGAAGAAGCTTTTCAAAGGCCGGGGATAAGTCAGCCGGCTGCCAGGAAATGTCAACAGCGTATTGAGTAACGCTGAAGAGTGCTTAAGATGGGCGTCAGAAAAGTGAAAAAAACTTGTAGTTGTTAGTTGGTACTTAATATTGCGGTATATTTTTAATCGCGACGTCCCCAATCGCGGTATTTTACGATTTCACTTAACAAACTTACATTAAAGGTTTAAGTTTCAAGGTTCAGTCTTTATAATGATTTTTTATTACTACGGACGAACCGTAAGGTTCTTCAATCAAGAGATGAACGATGACAGATGGAAATCAAGCACTAAAAAAAGCTGGCTTAAAAGTTACTCTACCACGTGTCAAAATCCTAGAGTTGATGCAAGAACCTGAGTGTCAGCATATTAGTGCTGAAGATCTATATAAGCGTTTATTAGAAATCGGCGAAGAAATCGGACTTGCTACCGTTTATCGTGTTCTTAACCAATTTGATGATGCGGGGATTGTCACTCGTCACCATTTTGAAAGCGGAAAAGCTGTTTTTGAATTATCAACTCAACATCACCACGATCACTTAGTATGCTTAAGTTGCGGTAAGGTATTTGAGTTTACTGATGAAGTGATTGAAAAACGACAAATCGAAATTGCGCAAAAACACAAAATCAAACTGACCAACCATAGTTTGTATCTTTACGGTCAGTGCATTAATGACCAATGTGAGCATGGTGATAATTAGCCTCCAAAAAATTTAACAGCCAAAAATAAACGACAGCAAAACAGGGTTATTACGGGACAGTTTCCTGCTATGCTTTTATCGTATTTTTGCGATTAAACAGTTTTCGTATCTCTGCCCTTAACTCCGGACTCAAACTAAAATAGAGGCAAATCAACGGACAAGGGAAAAAGAGAATTACCGCAGGATCAATATGAGCGCCGTCAAAAAACAGGTACAGATTACCGGCGTACAAGACAATGAATCCTGATATGCCAATAAGTAACAAAAGCAACCGGTAGAGTCTTTTTAATGTTTTCATCATTCAGGCTATCGTGAGAAGTTATTTTTATTATAAGTCTCTGAGGCCTGAAAAAACAAATGCTTAAAAAAACCGAAGCGCTCGGCTTCGGCTATACTGATGGTTTGAGTGAAATTACAACCTTAAGCCACCATCAACCTCCAGCACACGACCATTCACATAGTCATTTTCGATAATAAACCGGACAGATGACGCAATTTCTTGTGCCTGACCTAAACGGCGAACCGGAACCATATGCTCTAAACGCTCTAATGCTTCTGGTTTCATAGATGCGGTCATTTCAGTTTCAATAACCCCGGGCGCAACGGCCGCGCTGCGAATACCATAACGAGCTAGCTCTTTAGCCCAGCCGGTACTCATCGCCACTACCGCAGCTTTAGAAGCCGCATAGTTAGATTGACCGATATTACCCGCTCTGGCGATGCTGGACACATTAATGATCACGCCTTGCTGCCCCGACTCTATCATTGCCGCCGCGGCTTCTCGGCCACAAAGGAAAGAACCTGTCAGATTTACATTAATTACTGACTGGAAATGCGCCAGCGACATTCTGTCGGTCACCTTAGCGTCTTTCACTTTAAGCAGCATGCCGTCGCGCAGAATACCCGCACAGTTCACAAGCACGTTGACTCGGCCAAAATCTTCAAGAATATACTGAAAGCCCGCGACAACATCTTCTTCATCAGTAATGTCTAACGCATAGCCCTGAACTGTTGCCGTACCCAAATCGGCACAGGCTATTTCAAGCTTTTCTTGATCCACATCGATAAGAGCCAGTTTAGCTCCCGCGGCCGCAAAGTTTTGAGCCATCGCAAAACCTAAACCGCCAGCACCGCCGGTAATGACTACTACCTTATCATTCAAATCCATCAGTTATTCCTTAATTTGCTAATTCTTGTTTTAGACAATACTAATTATTCTTTATTTGCCTTAGCGAAAGCTTCGAAAATGCTTGAGAAATCCCGGCGGCCATTGCCCTGACGAGCATGATTGACAAACATGTTTCTCGCCAGCGCACCCATTGGTGTACTGGAGTTGGTCAATAAAGCGGCTTCCTGAGACAAACTTAAATCTTTAACCATTAAATCTACCATAAAGCCGCCTTGGTAGTCGTTAGATGAAGGTACGGTTTCTATTACGTTCGGACAAGGATTGTACTTTTCCAGTGTCCAGTTACCGCCGCTGCTTACTTTCATAATGTCTGAAAGCACCTTAGGATCTAAACCGTGGTCACGACCGAGCTGAAGGGCTTCTGACGTTCCGACCATCAGCACAGCTAATAACATGTTGTTGCAAATCTTAGCGACCTGCCCTGCCCCCGCATTACCGGCATGTAAGATATTTGCGCCCATCGCATTTAAAACTACCTGAGCTTTTTCATACGCGCAAGCTGAGCCACCGCAGATAAATGTCAAGCTTCCCGCCGCCGCTCCTGCCGTTCCGCCGGAAACCGGAGCGTCCATGAACTCAATACCTCTGCTCGCGGCCACTTCCGCCACAAATTTCGCGCTTTCTGCATCAATGGTTGAACTGTCAATAAGCAAGGTTTCTTTGTTGACAATATCAAGTAAACCTTCCTGCTCACCTGAACCCAGATAAAGCATTTTTACATGCTTACCCGCGGGTAACATGGTAACCACAGCATCGGCGTCAGCCGCGGCCTCCGGTGCCGATGATGACGCTTTCGCACCTTGCGCGACCAGAGTTTCGATAGCCGAAGGCACAAGATCAAATACCTTTACCTCAAAGCCCGCTTTCAATAAATTCGCGGCCATTGGGCCGCCCATATTACCTAAACCGATAAACGCGATCTTTTTCATAGCGCTTTTTCCTTATTATTTTCCCAGAGCCGCTAACGGATGCTCATTCCACGCGGACGCAACCATTTCAGAAATCAGCTCATCCGGTACTTCACAGACAGAAGAATATCGCCACCGCGGGTTTCTGTCTTTATCGATTAATAAGGCACGAACCCCCTCATTAAAATCACCTATGGCAAGACAATTGACACTCAGAGCAAGCTCCCAGCGGAATGCGTCAGCAAGTGACAGCTCTTGTCCTAGCCGGAACTGTTCATAAATCAACCGGCAACTGATCGGACTACCGGCAAGCATCGCCGTTTTAGCTTTACTCAGCCATTTTTCATCGGTTTCAAGCTCTGACATGCGAGCCGCAATTTCATCCGGACTTCCATTCATTAAGCTGTCAATCAGCCCTTGATTACCGGCGATGGTGCTTTCACCTTTAGGCACGGCACTTTTTAGCGCAACTTCATGCAGCACTTCATCAAGGTTCTGATGATTCATGCCGGCATCGTCGCCCCAATCCACAGTCGCTAAAGCATCAAACATCAGCTCCTTATCGTCATTATTTAAATAATGGTTCGCCATGCCAACATAACAGGCATCGGCCGCGTTCATTTGATAGGCGGTTAAGCCAAGGAATAATCCTGATTTACCCGGCATACGATTCAGAAAGTAACTGCCGCCGACGTCAGGGTATAAACCGATGGTGACTTCAGGCATCGCGATGCGAGAGGTTTCGGTAACAACTCGATGACTCGCGCCGGCCATTAAACCCACGCCACCGCCCATGACGAAACCATTACCCCAAACCATTAACGGCTTTTCGAAGTTATGAATCAGGTAGTCGAGTTCGTATTCTTCAGTGAAGAAGATTTTAGCCGCTTCAGCAATTTGACCTTTGCTTTCGATAGAGGCGTCGTATAAAGCCCGCACATCACCGCCGGCACAAAAGGCTTTTTCACCGCTGCCATCTAAAACAACAAAAGCGATTTCGGTATCGCTTTTCCATTTATTTAATTGCTCGGTCAGCAAACGCACCATGTCCAGAGAAAGTGCGTTAAGCGCACTCTCCGCATTAAGCGTTGCGACACCGATAAGCTTTCCTGACGCTGTCGCTAGCGTCTGAAAACAGACGGATTGCTGGCAAATCATTAACAGTTCCTCCATTCCGCTTTGCGCTTTTCTAAAAACGCGTTTACGCCTTCTTTTTGATCTTCGGTATCAAAAAGCCCGACAAATAATTCTCGCTCTAATGGTAATGCCTGAGTTCTTGACATTGTTCGACCGGCTTGAATCAGCCGCTTACAAACCGCCACCGAACTCGGGCTTTGCTTAGCGACTCGTTTTGTTAACGCTGTCGCCGCTTCCAGCGCTTGCCCCGTCTCAACCACTTCCTCAACTAAGCCGATTTTTTCAGCTTTAGCTGCGTCAATGCGCTCGCCGCACAAAATCATACGTTTAGCCCAACCTTCACCCACAAGCGCGGTAAGGTTTTGCGTGCCGCCGGCACAAGGCAAAAGCCCGACCGTAGCTTCAGGTAGCGCCATTACAGCTTGTTCTTCTGCGATACGAATATCACAAGCCAGCGCCACTTCCAGACCACCGCCCATTGAGTAGCCATTGATAGCGGCTACGGAAACGCCTCTGAACGCGCTCAAGGTTTCAAAAGCCTCACCAAAGTGTTTCGCCATTGAAGCCGCGTCACCTTTGTCACCATCAGCAAAAAGATTCAGGTCAGCACCGGCCGAGAAGAATTTCTCACCTTCACCGGTAATGACCAGCGCATAAACTTCACGGTTGTTATTCAATTCAAGAACAACATTTTTAAGTTCTTGCAAGCTGTCAGCCGTCCACGTATTCGCCGGCGGGTTGCTCATCGTTAAAACAGCGGTATTACCTGAAATACGTTGTTTGATATTGCTCATCGGTGAGTTCCTTATTTAATTTCCGCCGCCGCCTCATCCAAAAGACGACGGCTGATGATAAGACGCATGATTTCATTCGTGCCCTCAAGAATCTGATGCACACGCACGTCACGTACATGACGTTCAAGCGGGTATTCTTGAATATAACCATATCCACCATGAATTTGCAGTGCGGCGTCGCACACCTGAAAACCGATATCGGTTGCGAATCGCTTTGCCATCGCGCAATAGGCGGTCGCTTCAGGATCATCGGTATCTAATTTGAACGCCGCGAGGCGAACCATTTGACGAGCGGCTACCAGTTCGGTCGCCATATCAGCCAGCTTAAACTGTAACGCTTGAAATGCGGCTAATGGCTTACCGAACTGCTTACGCTCATTCATGTATTCAGTTGCACGTTCAAGCGCAGCCTGAGCCGTACCAACTGAGCACGTCGCGATATTGATTCGGCCGCCGTCCAGGCCTTTCATCGCAAAGGTAAAGCCCTGACCTTCTTTACCTAACAGATTGCTGACGGGTACACGTACTTCCTCAAAAGTAATTAAACGGGTCGGCTGCGCGTTCCAGCCCATTTTATCTTCTGCTTTACCATAGGTGATGCCTTCCGCATCTGCAGGAATCGCAATAGCTGAAATACCTTTAGAACCTGCCTCACCCGTGCGGCACATAACCACAAGTAACTCCGTTTCACCCGCGCCGGAGATAAACATCTTGGAGCCGGAAATTACGTACTCATCACCATCCCGCACGGCCTTAGTCTGTAGTGACGCGGCATCAGAGCCTGAGCCCGGCTCAGTTAAACAATATGACGCCAGTTTTTGACCAGTGGTTAATGACTCAGACCATTCAGCGCGGAACACTTCACTTCCCCAGGTTGTTACCATCCAAGCCGCCATGTTGTGAATGGTTAGCATGGCCGTAGTCGCCGTACAGCCTTGAGAAAGCTCTTCGAAGATAATTGAAGAATCTAAGCGGGAAAGCCCCATTCCGCCCTCTGACTCAGGTGAATACAAAGAGCAAAACCCTAATTCACCCGCTTGCTGAATAACGTCTTTAGGAAAGTGATGTTTTTCATCCCACTCGCCGGCAAAAGGTGCCAGCTGCTCTTGAGCGAATTGGCGGGCTAAATCAGCAAACTGACGTTGATCTTCATTTAAATTAAAATCCATATGACAACTCCTGTGTCCTGCTCTCTGACCTATCACGAGCTTAAGAGAGCCTGACTAAAACAGCAAAGGGCAGAAAGTCTCTGCCCCGTAAAAATCTTCGATAACTTATTTCAATGCGATGGTCATGTTAGGGCCGGATGCAATGTCTGACTCAAACCAGCGAGAGGTAATGGTTTTGGTTTCCGTGTAAAAACGCACCGCTTGTTTACCGTAGGCATGTTGATCGCCGTAGAAACTGCCCTTCCAACCCGTAAACGAGAAGAACGGAAGCGGTACAGGAATGGGCACGTTGATACCCACTTGACCGACATCAACAAAATGCTGATATTTACGAGCCGCCGCACCGCTGCCGGTAAAGATTGAGGTACCGTTACCATACGGGCTCGCATTGACCACTTCGATAGCGTCATCTACCGAATCCGCGCTCATACAGCAAAGTACCGGGCCGAAGATTTCTTCTTTATAGATGGTCATATCCGTGGTGACATCTGAGAACACCGTCGGGCCGACCCAGTTACCGGATTCGTGACCTTCAACGGTAAAGTCGCTGCCGTCCGTTAAACAAGTCGCGCCTTCCGCTTTACCTTGAGCGATTAAACCAAGTACACGCGCTTTAGCGGCAGGACTTATCAACGGGCCATAAGCCGCGTTGTCGTCATTCCATAAACCCGGTTTGACTTTGGCGATGGCGGCGTTAACCTCCGGTATCCACTCCGCCGCTTTACCGACAAAAATCGCCACGGAAATCGCCATACAGCGTTGACCCGCCGCCCCGACAGATGCCCCGACCAGGTTATTGATAACCTGCTGTTTATTAGCGTCAGGCATAATGACGCAGTGATTTTTAGCACCGGCGAAAGCCTGAACGCGCTTTAAATTATCCGTACCGGTTTTGTAGATGTACTGACCAACACCCACTGAACCGACAAATGAAATCGCTTTTACGTCTTTATGTTCAAGCAACACATCAACTGCGGCTTTATCACCGTGAACCATTTGCAGCACGCCTTTTGGCGCTCCGGCTTCCTCGAATAATTCAACAAGACGCTGCGGTGTCATCGGATCTTGTTCAGACGGCTTTAGAATAAATGTGTTACCGCAAGCAATGGCAAGCGGGAACATCCATAGCGGAATCATCGCGGGAAAGTTAAACGGCGTGATACCGGCACAAACGCCCAGAGGTTGCGTGTAGCTGTAAGTATCGATTGAGCGGGCGACATTTTCAACGGTTTCACCCATTAATAATGAAGCGATATTACAAGCGTGCTCAGCAACTTCGATACCGCGCCAGACATCCCCCTTTGCGTCCTCAAAAGTCTTACCCGTTTCCTGCGCTAGGATCTCAGCAATTTGATCATGATTTTCTTTTAGAAGATGCTGATAACGCAGCATCACACGGGCTCGTACTGAAACCGGCACTTCCTTCCAGGTTTTAAATGCTTCTTTGGCGCTGTCAACGGCTTTTAAAACTTCAGCTTCAGTAGCGGCATTAACGACCGCGATGGTTTCATTATTCGCGGGGTTAGTTACAGCGATTTCCTTGCCGCTTTCACCGATGGTGAATTCGCCATCAATATAATGCTTAACTTGAGTTACCATCTTACATTCCTATTTGTTGATTGGAGCTGTTATTGTTGTTTCTCGCTCTTGGTTTAATTTAAATCGTTCATGAGATGCCGGAGATTAAACCGGCATCAGTAAATCACTTTTATCCGACTTCAATCGCCATCGCTGTTGCTTCACCGCCGCCGATACACAAAGACGCCACGCCGCGAGTCAGACCACGATTTTTAAGCGCGTGGATTAAGGTCACTAGAATACGAGTTCCGGAACAGCCGATCGGATGACCTAGCGCGCAAGCGCCTCCGTTTACGTTAACTTTCGCCGCGTCTAACCCAAGTTCTGAAATTGCCAGCATGGTTACCATCGCAAAAGCTTCATTAATTTCATAAAGATCAACAGAGTCCTTACACCAGCCAACTTTGTTCATTAAATCCATCATTGCGCCCACAGGTGCGGTAGTGAACTTCGCGGGTTCTTGTGAATGGGCCGCGTGCCCTTTAATCGTCGCCAATACGGTCAGACCTAACTCTGTAGCCTGAGCGCGAGTCATCACCATAACCGCTGCCGCGCCGTCAGAAATCGAGCTGGAGTTTGCAGCGGTAATCGTACCGTCTTTGGCGAAAGCCGGACGAAGCGCGGGAATTTTTTCCGGGCGTGCGTTGCCTGGCTGCTCGTCAGTGTCCACAACCGTATCACCATGACGAGAAGTCACAGTAACCGGAGTTAATTCATTATTAAATGCGCCGGAATTGATAGCGCCGTTGGCTTTCTCCAATGAACTTAGCGCGAACTCATCCATTTTTTCACGGGTAATGCCAAATTCATCAGCCGTATTTTGAGCAAAAGTGCCCATAGCTCCACCAGTATAGGCATCCTCAAGACCGTCGAGGAACATATGATCCATCACCTTTTTGTGCCCCATACGCATGCCGGCACGGGCTTTATCGAGCAGGTATGGCGCACCGCTCATGCTTTCCATGCCGCCGGCGACAACAATATCGGCACTGCCGGCTTTAACTGAATCGTGAGCCATCATTACGGTTCTCATACCTGAGCCGCAAACTTTGTTCAAGGTTGTCGCGCCAACCGACAGCGGCAACTCGGCGCCAAGGGCAGCTTGACGGGCAGGCGCCTGACCTAAACCCGCGGGCAACACGCAGCCCATAATGACTTCATCTACTTTTTCGCCATTGATACCCGTCTCTTGCATAACCGCTTTAATCGCCGCAGCCCCTAACTTTGGTGAAGGAACACTCGATAGCGAACCTTGAAACCCCCCCATTGGTGTTCGTTTGGCCGAGACAATCACGATATCTTGATCACGTTTTTCTGAATTCATTATCTACTCCAGTTCCTTTCAATCCGGCAATGACCGAAATGCTTTATTACTTACGTACCCGACTGTAAGTTTTCACTTTTCTGACACCCGTCTTAAGCACCGGCGTTACTCTTGCTTGAAAGACTGTCGGCATTACCGCGCGAGAGCGCCTTGCGGAGCACTGAATTTGAACGCCGAAAATATCGAAAAACTTACAGTCAGGTGCTCATGTGCGGTTTTTACACAAAGATTTTATCTTAATGGCATCTAATGTGACGTTTACGCTAACGTAAAGCAAGCGTTTATTGGTCTAATCAGAAGCTTTTGGCGATTTTTTTTGTCAGATTATATTTACATCCGCCAAAATAAAAACTTAACGTTGATTCAAAACAGTTAACACCGCAAAATATGTCAATTTTATTTTTCAGTTGCTGATGATGAAGAAACTAACCCTCGCTTCGAGCTCGAAATTCCGTCAGGAGTTATTACATAAACTGCAACTTCCTTTTAGCAGTGTTTCTCCTGACATTGATGAATCTCCGTCAGATAATGAATCTGCAGTCCAGTTGGTTGAACGTCTCGCCGTTGAGAAAGCCAAGGCCGGCGCTGAATTAGTGGATTTCGAAAACGCGTTGGTTGTCGGTTCAGATCAAGTAGCGGTGATTGAAGACAAAATCACCGGCAAGCCGTTAACCGGAGCTAAGGCAATAACGCAATTAACCAATGCCTCAGGAAAAAGCGTCACCTTTTACACGGGGTTATGTGTTTATGATAAACAAACGGGAAACTATTCTTCTCTTGTGGAACCGTTTATCGTTCACTTTAAGCGATTAACTCAGCAGCAAATAGAAAACTACGTAGCGAAAGAGCAACCACTTTGGTGTGCCGGTAGTTTTAAAAGTGAAGGATTGGGAATCGCTTTATTTGAAAAGCTGGAGGGAGATGATCCGAATACTTTAATTGGCCTGCCACTGATTAAACTTATTGGTCTGCTTGAAGAATTTGATATGCCGGTTTTGTAAGAGTGATTGGCCTGAGTTAATAAAATTAAGTTAATAAACTCAGGCCGGCTCAATATTTATGCTCGCTTTAAATTAGATAATAAATCATTAAGATCTGTATCTAACTCAGCATTGACTGTCATACGTTCTTCAGTATAAGGGTGAGTGAACTCTAATCGCGCGGCGTGAAGAAATAAACGACGTAATCCTTGTTCACGCATCGAATCATCAAATTTCGCTTCACTGTATTTTTCATCACAGGCAATCGGATGCCCGGTGTATTGACAATGAACACGAATTTGGTGAGTACGCCCTGTTAACGGGCTGGCTTTAACTAAGGTTGCCCCCTGGTATTTTTGAACAATCTTGAATCGAGTCTGTGACGGTTTTCCATCAGCGTTTACCCGAACAATACGTTCACCTGATTTAAGGGTGATCTTCAGCAGCGGCGCATTAATCAAATTGACGCGCTTTTGCCACTCACCTCGCACTAACGCTAAGTAATCCTTTTGCATCAGCTTCTCACGAAGTTGATCTTGCAAATGCTTTAACGCGCTTCTCTTTTTAGCGATAAGTAAAATGCCCGAAGTTTCTTTATCTAACCGGTGCACCAACTCAAGAAACTTTTGCCCAGGCCTGAGGCTGCGTAAAGCTTCAATCACTCCGTAATTAACGCCGCTACCGCCGTGAACTGCGATACCGGAAGGTTTACTTAAAACAATAAGATGCTTATCTTCATAAACTATACGCTCCTCAAGCTGAGTGACTCTCGCTAATTTCGGTGACGGCGCATTATCTTGTTTAGACTGTGAAACCCGAACAGGAGGAACACGCACTAAATCATCGACTTGCAGTTTATATTCCGGCTTAATGCGTTTTTTGTTCACTCTCACTTCACCTTTACGGATGATGCGATAAATCATACTTTTCGGCACACCTTTAAGCTTAGTGACCAAAAAATTGTCTATTCTCTGCCCTTCGTTATCTTCATCAATGGTAACAAATCGGACTTTTACGGCTGATTCTTGAGTTGTCATTAGAATTTCATTTGAAGCTGATGCAGCTATTGTACAATAACTCACAAGATTTTCGGCTTTTGATTGCTGAATTTTTTGATTATTGCTATATTTCACAATTGAAAAGCGGTATTTAATGAAAACAGATTAATTCAACCGCTAAGCCGTTCGTGGAACAAAGTTAAAAATTCATTCAACACAGTGGCAACCAGCTGAGTTGCAAGCTTAAAAAAAATCAAATTGAAAATTTAATTGATTAAAAGCTAAACCTGAGACTGATGCCATAAAATCATGGTTTAACTTACTAAAACCACAAGAACATGAGCAAAATTTTAACTGGTTTATCAAGCAGTTGTGTTCGATTCGGCATTATTGGAATATTACCCAGAATTTATGACAACGACCGGCAAGTAAAGAAAAACGCCGATCTACAGAAATGACAACATAAATGAGTAAGTTAAGGCAGCTACACGCAGAGATTGCGTCTTACAGAAATTTGAGCGCCTATTACCAGCCTGCTGGTCAAACCGTGAGGTTCGTGACTTTTTGAATCAGGCCCATAATGCAATCCGCTGCAATGTTTGATGACCCAAATTACAGAAGAATGACGTCATCATGAAACGTATGTTAATCAATGCAACTCAATCTGAGGAGTTGCGTGTTGCCCTGGTTGACGGGCAACAGCTCTATGATCTGGATATTGAAAGTCCGGGTCATGAGCAAAAAAAAGCAAATATATATAAAGGCAAAATCACCCGCGTAGAACCCTCTTTAGAAGCCGCATTTGTTGACTACGGCGCGGAACGACACGGTTTCCTTCCTTTAAAAGAAATCGCAAAAGGCTATTTCCCTGAAGGTTACACTTTTCAGGGTCGCCCGAACATTAAAGAAGTGGTTTTCGAAGGACAAGAAGTCATCGTTCAAATCGACAAAGAAGAACGCGGTAACAAAGGGGCGGCACTAACAACCTTTATAAGCCTCGCGGGCTCCTACCTTGTTCTTATGCCGAACAACCCTCGTGCGGGCGGTATTTCACGTCGAATTGAAGGTGATGAGCGTACGGAACTTAAAGCGGCTTTAGCTCAGTTAGATGTACCACAAGGTATGGGCTTAATCGTACGTACAGCAGGTGTCGGTAAAGACGCGGAAGAACTAAAGTGGGATTTAAACGTTCTGCAACATCACTGGAGCGCAATTAAAGAAGCCGCGGACTCAAAGCCTGCTCCGTTCTTGATTCACCAGGAAAGTAATGTCATTGCCCGCGCGATTCGTGATTATTTACGTCGTGACGTAGGTGAAATCCTAATCGATCATCCGTGTATTTACGAAGAAGCGAAACAGCATATCGGCCTGGTTCGTCCTGACTTTGTTGAGCGTGTAAAACAATATAAATCTGAAGTGCCATTATTCACTCACTATCAGATTGAATCTCAAATCGAATCAGCATTCCAACGCGAGGTACGTTTACCATCAGGCGGCTCAATTGTCATTGACCCAACCGAAGCACTGACATCAATCGACATCAACTCTTCTCGAGCTACCAAGGGCGGCGACATTGAAGAAACGGCGTTAAACACTAACCTTGAAGCGGCGGATGAAATTGCTCGTCAGCTTCGTCTTCGAGACTTAGGTGGTCTGGTGGTTATCGACTTTATCGATATGTCGCCGGCAAAACATCAGCGTGAAGTTGAAAACCGCCTGCGGGACGCGGTTCAGCACGACCGCGCCCGTGTCCAGTTAGGACGTATTTCTCGCTTCGGTCTGATGGAAATGTCCCGTCAGCGCTTACGCCCTTCTCTTGAGGAATCTGCCGCGAATATTTGTCCTCGCTGTCATGGTCAAGGTACAATCCGAGGTACTGAATCTTTAGCGCTTTCTATCTTACGTTTAATGGAAGAAGAAGCGATCAAAGAAAACACGTTTCAAATCGAAGCGATCGTACCTGTTGATGTTGCCGCGTTCTTGCTTAACGAAAAGCGTAAAGCGATTCGCATTACCGAGAAACGTCATGGTGTGGATGTTTATGTGATCCCCGATTCACATATGACAACACCGGATTATAAAGTCGTTCGTCACCGTAAAGACGAGGGTACAATTGAATCAAGCTACAACCGTACTGAAAAGCCTGAATCAAAACTTTACGAACCTCGTAAACTAGAGCTTGAACCGGGTGTTCAGCCCGCGCTTAAAGGTTTTAGCGCACCTAATCAGGCGCCTGTGACTAAACCTGCAGCAAAGAAAGCAAAGTCTGTTAAGAACACACGGAGCAAAGACTTCTTCGCATCTATTGTTTCAGCAATTATCGGTTTATTCAGCGGCGAAGAAGAACAACCTCAAAAGAAAACCGCTAAAACCGGTCGTAAGCAGCAAGACAGAAATCAACGTCGCAACAACCGTCGTAATGATAAGCGTCGCTCTCGTAATAACGATGTTAAAGGCAATGAATTTCCGGAAAACCAAGATCGTAAGGAACGCAATCAGCGTAACAAAAAGACTGAAACAAAAACTCGCCAGCCTAAGAAGCAGGCGCAAGAGCCAAAAGAAGAAGCGGTACGCGAACGTCGTCAACGCAGAAAGATGGATCGTAAGGTTCGTATCAGCAATGAGAACGAAACATTGTCAGCTACAGCTGAAGCCGTTGAGAACGCGGTAGCCGCTGAGACTCAAGAAGCGCCGAAAAAGCAAGAAGCGAAGGAAGCTAAGCCCCGCCAGACCCGCCGTAAGCCAAAAGCTAAAATTGAGACTAAAGAAGTTGCGGCAGAGTCAGCAAGCGTATCAACTCAAGTAACAGAAACTCTCGCGACAGAAACGGAAACCAAAGTTGCTAACGTTAGTGTTGAAGAAAGTGAGACTCAAGTCGGCACTAAGCAGACGGAAGTAGCTAAAGAAAAAGTTGAGGCGACAGATACAGCAACCGCGGTAGTAGATTCAACTGATGAAACAGATGAAACCGCTGAAAAAGAACCTGCTCGCAGAAGCCGCCGCAGCCCGCGTCATTTAAGAGCCGCCGGTCAAAGACGCCGCCGTGATGAAAAGCCGTCACAATCGAGCGAAGCGCCGGTATTTGAAGCTCATGAAGAAATGCCTATTACGTTTGATTTCGGGCAATTAGAACAAACTGAAACGGTTTCAACTGATGAGGCTCAACCATCTCAGGATGAGCTTTTTACGGCTGATTACGAAGTGCGGCAACCCAGTGAAACCGACGCTAAAACAGAGGTAAAAGCCGAGTCGAAACAAAAAGCCGACAAGCCGACAGGAAAGCTCAGAGCGAAGAAGGTTGAGCCGGCGGCTGCGACTATAAAAGAAGTGGCGGTAAACAAAGCAGCCGCGCCGGCAGAAACTTCAGCTGAAGAAAAAACTGAAGTCGCCGGAACGGTTGCGGCAGCAAAAACTGAAACAGCAGAAGTTGAGACTCAACCTGTCGCGGCCGCACATGATGAAGGCGATTCAACGGTAGCCGAAGCTGTAACTGAAGATGCGGCAGCTTTTCAAAAAGATGAAGAAATTTTACAAGAAGATATCATCATTGTTAAACCAGTGACTAAAGAAACATCTAAGCCGGGGAAAACTCGCAATAAGAAATCGGCGGTTAAATCAGTGACCAGTCGTTTTGAAGCTATGACCAGCTCAGAAACAACTAAGCCTGACGCAATGCCGAAGCGTGACATCGAAACGCCTAAAGGACGCGTTTATGACCGTTCTCAAGTAGAAGTTTCACCAAAAGCCCGAGCGATAAACAGCGCGCAGTCTGAAATGGCAAGCCCGCGGCTTTAAGCTGGTATTGTTCTTAAAAAAGCCTTCTCAAAATGAGAAGGCTTTTTTGTCTGCCCGGCGAAGCCGGCAAAACCCGGGAGATTGAGAGCAATCTGTATCACCCTGACTGAGGCGAAGATAGTCCCAATGTCAGGCGTTGCGGGCTGACGGCAAGGTCTGAAGAGGGAAGTTATTTCGGGACAGTTCTGAACCCGCAGGCGGAAAGGGCGAACTTACGGCTCAAAGTGTTACCATTGCGGCTGGCTGGCCTATCTTGCTGATTTGCGGTTAATTTTTTATAACTAAATCAAAAGCCCTCTGAAATAAGAGGGCTTTTGATGACAATTCTGATAATGAAATCTATTTTACCGGGATTCCATTTTGACGATCTTCCACTCCTTGTCGCCAGCCACCTAACCATTGAGAACGCGGATCTGTACTCATATACGGGCAGTTTTCTTTTGATCTACCGCAAACACCGGCATGAAAACCCTTCGCATATGCCCGCTCTAAACGATCTCGTTTTTGTCTTCTCATGTCTCTGTCCTCAGTTACAGCAATTAATCCTAAAATAAAGCTAATAACTGTCTTGATTTCGTATCGCCGGGTCGCAACAGTAAAAGAATGAATCGTTGCCAAAAGAATACATAAGTCACTTTTAAACTTATTTGATACAATTACGAAACAAAAACAGAGTTCATAATTATAACTTTTTAAACAAATAATCAAGAACTTTTTGATTAAATTTTAATCAATTCCGCTTTTAAGAAAAGTCTTTTTCTTTTGGATATAAGTACCCGGCTATAAGTTTTTCGATATTTTCGGCGTTCAGGTTAAGTGCTCTGCAAGGCGCTCTTGCGCGGTAATACCGGCAGTCTTTCAGGCAAGAGTAATGCCGCAGAGTGCTTAAGACGGGCGTCAGAAAAGTGAACAAACATATAATAAGTTTATTTGATCGCAAAACGATTGATTAGAGAACGGAATATGCCAACCGTTTTCTCCAGCTTATGTGAAGCGTCTAAAGATTGTTCAGAAGCTCGCCTGGTGTGATTAGAGCTATCAGCAATATCAACGATTTGCTGATTAATATGATCAGCAACCGAACTTTGCTCTTCTACCGCGGCGGACATCTGAAAAGTCATGTCAGTGATTTGTTTTACGGCATCTCTGATTTCACCTAATGCATTCTTAGTTTTATCTACAACTGCAACACCTTCATTTGCGGCTACTTGACCTTGCCTGGCGGCATCTACTGCCATAGAGGCCCGCTTAGATAACTGCTGAACCACATTATGGATTTGATCTGTCGATTTTCTGGTTTTAGAGGCTAACGCACGGACCTCATCAGCAACAACACTAAAACCGCGGCCATGTTCACCTGCCCTTGCCGCCTCAATGGCGGCATTTAAGGCAAGTAAATTGGTTTGATCCGCAATAGTAGTAATCAGATCAGCGGCTTGTCCAATCTGACTTGTAGAATCAGCCAGCTCATGGACGGTTTCCGCGATTGATTTAACTGAGTCATTCAGATGATTAATAACATTTAGCGCCTCGCCGGCTAAGTCTGCACCAGAGTCAACATTACTTATGGCGGTTTCAGCGCTGCTTGAATTTGATTCAATCTTTTCAGCGACTTCTTGAATGGCTTGTGACATTTCAGTAATAGCTGATGCGATTTGCTGGGTAGCCGCTCCCTGCTCTTCAACTGCGGTAGCCGTTTTTTTTGCTTCACTTTGAGTGATATCGGTAATTTCATCTAAGCTTGCTACCGAGTCGTTGATCCGGGTTAACGCGGTTCTGGAACGCGCGATTTCCGAAGCCAGCACCAGCTTCGCTTGCGCGGCTACACCGCGATCAGCAAAATACGTTTGAGCGACCTCCGTATTCGAATAGGATTGCGGGCTGATACTCATTAAACTTTTCCATTCTTCTTGGCGAAAATGAAGCACCCAAAGGATACTGAGTACACCGAACCCCGCGGAAATAAGCCCGGCTTCGGCAGAGTGAGATAGTCCTATCACTACAGATGCCAATATCGCAGGAACCGATACTGAAAGTGTCCGCAGAACAAAATCAGAGATTTTTTCCAACAAAGAAACAGAATTTTGACCTTTAGACAATCTCTGGTAAGCTTTTTCCGCTCTTCTCTTTTCACCCTCATCGGCAGGAACTCTTACTGATTCGTAGCCGATGATCTTTTCACCTTCAAAGACAGGAGTAACAAACGCACTGACCCAATAATGATCGCCATTCTTTCTGCGATTTTTCACAAGTCCCATCCATACCCGACCCTGCTGTAATGTGTTCCACATTTCAGCAAAGACGGGCTCAGGCATATCCGGGTGACGAATGATATTGTGCGGTCGTCCGATTAACTCTTCATATTCATAACCACTCATTTTAATAAAGGCTTCATTACAGTGTTTAATATTGCCTTTGGCGTCTGTGGCTGAAATAAGCCTATCGTTTCCTTTAAATGGATGTTCACGGTCGGTGATCGGCAAGTTCTTACGCATTTAACGTCCTTTAACTAAATGAATATTGAGCAAATGGCCAAGTACATATTTAACCGGGAAGTAACTGCGGTTAACCGCTTAGGGTCGCACTGTTCGGAGTATAACAAGGCTCAAATTAACTGCTTAATATTTAAAATTACTATGTCTAAATTAACAAAGACGCGGATGTTAACAGTCATAAAAACAATTAACTACTGTCAATTGTCTGACTCAGAATGAAGTGAGGACGAATAACCTGCTGGACAATATGACGATTACAGCCATATATTCTGCTTGATATCTTAAAAAAGAGAATTAAAGCGGATATTAAGTTTTTAAAGCGTATTCACACTGCGCCATAAACATGACGCAGTGTGAATTTTCAGCCGTTTATATTGTATGCAGCTCAAGACTTATGCAAGATAAATAAATCCTACAACTGTCAATACCGCGGCAACTAAAGTGAAGGGTAATTGCGTAATAGCATGACTCATTAAGTTACAACCCGAGCCCTGCGCGGCTAACACGGTTGAATCGGAATAAAAGCATGCCTGACTGCCAAAAGAAGACGCTGAGAGCAGCGCTCCGATAACAAGCGGAATATTAGCATTCATTGACTCAGCTAACGGCGTAACAATCGGAATTGTCACCGCAAAGATTCCCCAGCTTGAACCTGTAGCGAATGCCAAAATGGCCATTGAAATAAATACGATTGCGGGCAATAACTGTGGTGTCATAAAACCTTCTAAAGAGGTAATCACAAATTGCGGCAGCATGAGCAAATCGCAGACATCTTTGAATACAAATGCGGAAATGACGGTTCCGATAGCTGGCAGCATGCTTTTAAATCCTTCAAACATCTGCTCTATCATTTCTGATAAAGTCATCAGTTTCTGAAAAGCGTAGTACGGAAGCGTGATAGCCAAAGTCGCCAGCAGACCTTTCCAAACATCTATATCGAAATAAATAGTAAAAGCAATTAAAAGTAACAACGGAACTAAAAAGTTATGCAGCTTTCCGTGTGTCTTTGCATGCTTGAATTCCTCTTCAATAGCTTGCACGGCATAATCGTCAGCCGTCTGCACATTTTCATGAACATTTTTTTCAGTTTTTATATTACCGTTTTTAGTGTAGAGCTCAGCTTTTTTCATTGGACCGATAACAGGAAAAACGCCTAAAATCACCAGCAGCGCCAAAATTACACTAAGCCACGGATAAAGCATATACGGAATGGCCGACGCGTAAACACTGATCCCCTCTCCCGCATCGGCGATGCCATTGTCGACAAGCAAACTGCCGAAGAAAACCGCCCAGGTTGAAAGCGGTACCAAAACACAAATCGGTGCCGCGGTTGAGTCTACAATATAAGCGAGCATTTCACGGCTGACTTTGTATTTGTCAGTGACCCGCTTCATGGTTTCACCAACCGTTAAAGCATTCAGGTAGTCATCAATAAAAATAACGACACCCAATACAAAAGTCATAAATAATGATGACTTTCTTCCTTTACAAAGTCTTAAAGAGGCTTTACCAAAAGCGCTGGCGCCGCCAGTTCTTACTAATAAAGCGATTAACGCGCCAAAACTTCCGCATACGAGAATTAACCAGCCTATGGTTTCATTTCCCATCACACTCAGGGATATGTCAGAAAATTTACTCAGAACACTCTCTAAACCAGGTTTTAGTAAAAATAAACCAGATATAGAACCGATAATTAACGCCAAAACCGGGCGACGTAACCAGATGGCTAACACCAAAACTGCAACAGGCGGGATCAGACTGATTGCTGAGGGTTCTGTCATTTTGCATAACTCTCTAATGTTAAAGTAAAAAAAAGGTTACTGAAATGTAATTTATTACAGTAAAAAAACAAATTAGCTTCGAAAAATAAGCTGCTTGCGAGATATAGTCAATAAAAAGTTATCTCACCGTAAAAATGTGCAATTTTAATGCGGTTTATTTTGCTATTTATTCATGTAATCGCATACTTGATAAAATAAATATATTTTGACATCGCAAAAATGAATATAAAAAAACTTGTTTTACTGCTGGCTGCTGCCTATTCCCCTTTTGCGTTTTCTGTCGATCCTATCGATATTCTCACCGCTGCAGTGAAGCCGGTTGGTTCTTCTGTCGCTGTATCCGTCTGGGATCTGACCAAAAATAAGGCCGTTTATAGTTATAATGGTAAACAGCTTATGCTTCCGGCCAGCACACAAAAACTTTTTATCGCGTCAAGCGCGTTAAAAACGCTTGGTCCAGATTTTCACTACACCACCACGATAGAGACTAACGGTCAGATGGTTAATAACACCCTGATCGGCAATTTATATATCCGTTTTGATGCCGACCCGAGCCTTACGACTGATGACCTGTACAATTTATTGCGGCAATTAAAGACTAAAAGAATTAACAAAATAGCGGGCGACGTGCTTTTATCGGCTCCTCTGAAGCGGCCTGCCAGAGCAAAAGGATGGGTCTGGGATGATTTGGGGATCTGTTTTGCCGCGCCGGTTTCGGGCTACATTCTGAATAAAAACTGCGTCATGGCCGAGCTGGTGCCGACAAAAGACAACCGAAGTAAAGTCGATTTGTTTGAAAAACTGCCTCTGAAAGTGACTAGCAGGGTTAACTATGACCCGAATAATCTGCGAAAAGACTGTCAGATGGATTTAAATAAAGTTTCTATTAATCATTATGTTATTGAAGGGTGTCACCATCAAAAACGTAAAGTTTCTCTTGAATTGGCCGTTCCGGATCCTGAACAGTTTGCTATCGATTATGTCGCGCAGTCTCTGAGTGAGCTGGGAATAAAAGTCACCGGTAAAGTGACGGAAAATAAGATCCGCGTCATTTCCGATAAAATTCATATAGGCAAAATCATCGCGAGCCACAACTCTGAAAATTTACCGGACTTACTGAAAGATATGCTGCTAAATTCTGACAACTTAATTGCGGACACTCTTACAAAAAAACTCGGACAAGTGACTTTTCAGACAACAGGAAGCTTTAGTAACGGCACCAGAGCCATTAAAAAAGTGATGAAAAGACAAGGTGTCGATCTCAGTATGGCTGTTCTGGCCGATGGTTCCGGCTTATCGAGATATAACCTCGTGTCCGCGCATCAGCTGCTCGAAACAGTCAAAGCTATTGATTCAGATCCGGATTTAAGAGTGATTAAAGAGTTTTTGCCTGTTGCCGGAAATTCCGGAACCTTACTCAATCAGCAGGTTTTTAACTATTCACCGTTGAAAGGCTACGTGATTGCCAAGACGGGAACCATGAGCGGAGTAAGTTGCCTGGCGGGATTTATAAACATTCCCGGCAAACATAAATATGCTTTTGCGATTTTAGAAAATGGTATCAGTAAACAACAATCAAAAAAGCCGCCTTTTGAAGCGGCCTTTTTAAAAGGGTTTATACAACAAGTCATTGACGGGAATATTTAGAATTCGTCAACACCAATATTCATGATGTCGCAGTTCACCGCTTTTACCTGCTGAAGGTGCATTTCCGCTTTCGGCAGTAAAGCATCAAAATAATAGCCGGCAAGTTGCTGCTTTATTTCAAAATCAACAGATTTGCTGCCTTTTGATTTTTCTAACATCAATAACCAGAAATAACCGTAAAGCACGTAGCCTGCGGCGTTTAAGTAATTTACAGCGGCTAAATTAATTACATTCGGATTAGATTTACTCTGCTGTGAAATTTTTCCGGCGGCATCGAGTAGATCAGAGAATAGTGAGCTGATTTTCTGACGCTTTGAATCACCGACATGATCAAATTGCCGCATCGTCTCTGAAAAATCATCTAACAGTATTTTGAGTGCCCGCTGATCATCTTTAATGACTTTACGTCCCAAAAAATCCAGCGCTTGAATGCCGTTCGTGCCCTCATAAATCTGTGCGATACGGCTGTCTCTGACAATTTGCTCAATACCCGTTTCACGAATATAACCGTGACCACCAAAAACCTGCTGCGCCGAAATCGCGGTTTCCAAGCCTCGGTCAGTGAAAAACGCTTTGGTAATCGGGGTCAGTAATTGCGAAAGCCGAGAACCTTTGTTTTGAATTTCACCCGCCGCATAACGGCTTAAATCAAGCTGCTTGGCGGTAAACACGGATAAAGCTCTGCCGGCTTCAGTTAAGCAACGTATATCAAGCAAGGTTCTTCTGATGTCACCATGATGAATTATCGGACTGGCGGCCGTTTTTTCAGCATCATTAGAAACCGAACTGCCTTGAATACGTTCTTTAGCGTAGGTCATTGCCATCTGATAGGAATATTCAGAGTTTGCCAGACCTTGCAAGCCGATAGCAAGACGCTCGTAGTTCATCATGGTGAACATACAAGCTAAACCTTTCCCTTCAGCCCCGATTAAATAACCTACCGAATCTTCATAATTCATTACGCAGGTCGCGGAACCGTGAAGCCCCATCTTGTGCTCAATTGATCCGACAGAAACACGGTTAAACTCAACCGGTTCGTTGTTGTTATCGCTTAAGAACTTAGGCACTACAAACAGTGACAGCGCGTCTTGTCCCTGAACCTTAGCCAAAACAAGATGAACAATATTTTCTGTCAGATCATGCTCACCTGCCGTGATGAAAATTTTAGTACCTGAAACCGCATATGTACCGTCATCCTGAGCTTTAGCTATCGTCCGCAGATGCCTTAAATCAGAGCCGGCGTGTGATTCTGTCATTGCCATCGCGCCAGACCATTCACCGCTGTACATTTTCGGTAAATACTTTTGTTTCAACTCTTCACTGCCGTGGGCTTCAATACAAAGCGCCGCGCCGCTGGTGAGAGAGTTATATAAAGCAAATGAATTCGAAGCCGAATAAAACATTTCGTCGGTGAGCACACCTAACATCTTAGGCATGCCCATACCGCCGTATTCGTCATTACCGCACAGTCCGACCCAACCGCCCGCGGCGATTTCGTTATAAGCCTCTTTGAAACCGTCCGGAGTAATAACCTGCTTTCGCACTAATGAGACACCTTGCTCATCGGAGTTACGATTAAGCGGGTAGATTAATTCTGTCGATAACTTACCGGCTTCTTCCAGAATCGCAGCCGAGGTCTCACTGTCTAACACATCAGAAAATTTAGGTAATTCCTGCCATGTATGCTCAGCCTCAAAGACTTCATTCAATAAAAAATCCATTTCACGCAGAGGGGCTTGATAAGGGTACATGTATGGCTCCGTAATATTATTTTTGAATGACCGTTTGTTTTATTAAGTATAGTCAATTCAAACGATCGTTTTAATTTACGGTTATTTTAGCTGAAAAACAAGCAATAAAAGACCCGGATAACGAGGCTTTTATTAACTTATTGATTCCAGTTTATTCTTTCCGGTCTGCTGAAAAAAGTCTGACTTACTTAAATACAGCAATCGCCGCATAGAATTTGTCAGTTATCAACTCAAGTTTCGGCGTTCAAAACCGGCAAGCTCAATTTACATCTTGATGATATCAAAAGAATTTTAGCGTTAATGTGTTATGATTTTGTTGTCCGGATAAAGCAATAGCAGAGTGCTCAGCCTGAAAAATATAACAACTTTTTTAAACAACTTGATTACAAAAAAATCAAATATTGCGCGTCGCGGTAAAGCATTTCAGCATATTGTAATGACTAACTATCGCGGCTTTCAGAGCGCGCGCTTAAAAACATAATTCTCACATCATAAATAGTCCGCCCTGCATGACAGCCTTAGTATTAATTTATTATTAATTTTTATTAACTTATCAATATATTACGTGATAAAAGCTTTATAATATATATAAGTAAAATTCTTAAGGGGATACGATATGGCCATCCAATTTGAAACTTCAATGCCAAATTTCAGACGAACAATAAGTGCTCGCAGGCTGAATCATATACAGAAAAGTCAAAGTGTCGAAGAAGCGACAAAAATGGGTCTTTGGGATAGCTTCATCGACATGTTTTTTTATGGCAAATGTAAAAAGAATGCTTGTACGGCACTGTATTCTCTTTTAAAAAATCAGGTCACTGAGGATATCGATGAAGCTTCTGAGAAAGTCGCGGCGTTTAATCAATTAACTCAGTTAACTGACGCCTCGCATGTTGACTATTTTTCAATGGAAATAGAGCGCATTACTGGTGCGGACAAATACAATATATCGTTTTCGGCAAAAGGCTTTGAAGCATTCAGTCCGCAAGTAACATTCTCGTTACCGGCAACAGAAAGCGACCATACAAAAGAACAGGCGCGGTCCGATTTAGCAAAGTGCGCCGGATGCTTACTCAAACTCAAAAAAGCGGAACTGAGCACGCAGGACGGCCGCGGCTTACACAAAGACTGCCTGACCTGGAATCACTTTTTAGAAGAGAAAAGGTTAAATGCCCAGCGACAAGCTTTTACTTTATCCAAACAAATCGATTCAGATTATGAATTTGACCGTGACAGTTTACTCGGTGCTTTGCCAGATACACCGCCCGAATCTATTCCGGATCAGTTATTCGAAGACTGGGTGGGCATTCCGGGTATTAATTGCGATAGTCCGCAAACATCAGCACAAACGCCATCTTCATCAAGTTTTCATGCCGCTGAGACAACAGAAGGTCACTACAACGTCTATAACCTGAAAAGAGCATCAGCCGGAAATGAAAATACCGCCGAAGCTGAACAAGCGGCAAAATATGAATCCGCGGCGATAAAAATTCAAAAGGGATATAGAGACTTCAGAAAACGGCGTAAAACGAAGCAACAACAAGCCGTGAAACAAAACAGAACTGATGAATTTATTCAAATGCGAAGTTCTTCCCGATCAGGACGTGACGGAAGTGTCTACCTGATAGATCCGCTGAATAAACTTCCGCCGGTAAAAAAACTGATGCCGGCCGCGAATAAACCTGACGTCGAAATAAGAGGCAGAGTAAAAAAATTAGCCGCTGATGACGGTTCATATATAACTTTGTCTCCGACGGGTGAGGATGCTTATAACAAGCGGGATGACTTTACAGCTCAGAGAAACGCCCGCACCAGAAGGTTATGGACGGATATCGAAGCGGCATTGGGAGACAGTATGGAATACGGATGCGCTTTCGCGCCCGGTCTGCTCGGTGTGGCTGATGACGGATTAATTCACGCTGCCTCAGGGGGGATGACTGTATTTGGTTATATGCAGGACGTCGGAAATTTACCGATAACAGTATTTAAACAGGCCTGCGCCGATTTATCAAAATTACACAAAAAGAACATCTTTTTAAGAGACATCAAAAATGAAAACTTTTTAGTCAAAGTATCCGTAAAAAACGCGAACGGCAAAGTTATTAAAACAAAACCTGAAAATTTATCCGCGAAATTCATTGATTTAGATGAAGTGCTTACTCCGGATTATGGTGACCGTAAAAACATAACTTTCACACCGGATGTAACGACTGCATGCCTAATGCACCTTAGATTAAATTCAAACGAGCAAAAATACTTAAGAGCGGCGGATAATTACGCTATGATAATCTCCATGTTTGAGGCTAACGTCGAACCCGGCACGGAATTGAATCTGACTCAAAAAAACGGGAACTTGTTCAGTTTAGGCTTATTATCGGACGCTGAACAAAAAACTAAGAATTTTTTCTTAGATTTTATAGATACACACGTAAAAACTGAATACATAGAACTTATAACAAATTTTATGGAAAACCCGGTAGACTATGCGCTGCCGGAAGAAATCGGTGTATTTGATTTATTTAAATGGAGCTGATACGGCCGTAAGTCAAAGGGTATAAAGCCGCTTAAGGCGATGGATTTTCTAAATATGGCGGAGGAGCAGGGATTTGAACCCTGGAACGGGATAAACCGTTGCCGGTTTTCAAGACCGGTGCATTCGACCACTCTGCCACCCCTCCGAACGCCGTCAAAGATACTGTTATCGATTTAATTTGTAAAGCTGAAATTTAAAAAAAACGTTCAAACGCGCGTTCTTCAGACAACACACCCCCGAACCTGACTGATTTTTAACCATCACATTGATTATTCAGGCAAAAGTATCTATTGTTCTAATCGTTGAAAATAATTGATGGCCAGGAAACGCAGATATGTTATCCGAATCAACACTCAGCTTAATTGATTTAGTCGCCAAGTTCGGCAGTTTCACCGCCGCGGCAAACCGGCTGAATAAAGTTCCTTCAGCGGTCAGTTACTCTGTCAGGCAAGCGGAGGACTTTCTCGGTACAAAATTATTTGTCCGTCACCACAGGAGCGTGACACTGACACCGGCAGGTGAGCATTTTATTGCTCACGCCCGGGAATTACTGAAACAGATTCAGGATATCAAGTCTTCAACCCGAAGAGTCGCCAACAACTGGCAGCCCGCGCTTTCAATTACTTTTGATACTTTAATCAGAGCTGACAAAATCAGCGTCTTAATAGCGGATTTTTATAAAGCGTTCGACGATGTTGAGCTCGCCGTGAGGATGGGGGTTTTCAATGGCGTATGGGAAAGCTTAACCTCAGGTGAAAGTGATCTGGCCATCGGTTCTACCGCGGCGATTCCGAACGGCGGCTATTACAAGTTTCGTGATATGGGTGAGGTCAAATGGCGCTTTTGCGTCAGTCCTAAGCATCCCCTGGCCTTCGCTGATTTACCTCTGACAAATGAAGAGTTAGCCCAATTCCCGGTCGTTTGTGTTGAAGATACCGCCAAAGAAACGCCGAAGCGAGAATTGTGGCGTTTACCGAATCAAAGGCGCATTATTGTACCTGACTGGATAAGAGCGATTAACTGTGTAGGAACGGGACTGGGCATCGGTTTTTTTCCCGGCCACCTTGCGCGGATGTTTGTGCAAGCCGGCAGATTGACGGAAAAAACGCTGGAAAAACCTTTACCTTCTGAATCGTGCTGTATCGCATGGCGTAATGATGAACCGTCGGATGCTTTGAGATGGTTATTAGATTATTTGGGCGAGACAGAACAACTGCACAGGCAATGGCTTTCATAACTCAGTAAAACTTTAATTATCTATAGTATAAATGTGAGCTAAAATGTTAGAGTAACGTCAATTATGAACTTACACTCCAATGTTTTGTCTAAGTTGATAAACCGTTTCGTTATCAAAAGGAAAATGAAATGAATCAAAATACGATTTATTCAAGTGACGCCAATACCTTGGTCGTCAATAAGATGATCCGCAACACCTATATGCTGCTTTCAATGACGCTGGCGTTTTCGGTCGTTTGCGCCGCAATCGCCACCATGATCGGAATCGGACGCTGGACTTCCTTAGGTTTATCTATCGGTGGTCTGGTTCTTCTTTTCGTAACCTTACGTAAAGCGGAAGGTGCTTCTGGTATTTTCTGGATTTTTGCGTTTACAGGAATGCAGGGAGCCTCTTTAGGTTACATCCTTAACCATTATTTACAGTTTGCGAACGGTCCGGCCTTAATCATGCAAGCGTTAGGACTAACCTCACTCATTTTTGTTTCATTATCGGGGTACGCTTTAACCGCTAAGAAAGATTTCTCGTTTATGAGGGGTTTCCTAATCGCCGGTCTGGTGGTTATGCTGGGCATAATGCTGATTAATATATTTATCGGCAGCAGTATGGTATTCATGGCGATGAACGCCGGTATCGCGCTGCTGATGACCGGCTTCATTCTTTATGACACCAGCAGGATAGTCAACGGCGGTGAAACCAACTATATCCGCGCCACAGTTTCACTTTACCTGGACTTCCTGAACTTGTTCATCAGCATCCTGAACTTACTTGGTCTGGCAAATAACGATTAAGTTCTTATTTGTTGTTATCGCAACAGCATGAAGTAAAAGTTATAATGACCCGATTATTCGGGTCTTTTTTGTTTATATGAGTCAATTCTTAATTCAGGTCACATGTCCCGCTTACGGTTCAAGCTCAGCTTTTCGGGCCGTTAAGTTTACAGAAACTGTTCTTCAGGCGGGTCATCAGGTATCAAAGGTTTTCTTTTATCAGGACGGCGTGAGTCATGCCAATCAGCTCATCTGCCCCGCTTCTGATGAATATAACATTCATAAAAGCTGGAAAGAGCTTGCCGGTAAATACGGTATTGAACTGATTTGCTGTGTTTCCGCCGCCCTCAGACGCGGCGTGGTCGCTCAAGCCGAGGCCAGTGAAGAAGGTCTGGGAAAATACAATGTCTCAACGCCTTTTGTTATGGCCGGCATCGGTGAACTGGTAACGGGTATCGAAACAGCCGATAAAGTGGTGACCTTCTGATGAAACAATTAACCGTTATTTTCAGAAGTAACCCGGCCTTTAATAGTAAGGGACGTGAAGCGTTAGATTTAGCCATGCTCAGCGCAAGCTTTGAACAGCGGGTAAAGCTTATCTTTATCGATGAGGGTATATTTAACCTGCTGAACGGTCAGACCCCTGAGCAGCTCGGCGGTAAAGATTACATTTCAGCATTCAAAGCGCTCCCGCTTTATGATATCGAAGACATTTACGTGTGTGATAAAAGCATAAGTCAGCATTCAATCAAACAATCTGAGTTAATTGTTGACGCGACAACAATCACGACCGATAGGATTCGTACTCTTATCAGTGAGGCGGATGAGGTCTTAGTATTCTGATGAACTTGCACCTTATCCAAACATCTTTAGTAAGAGATAACGCTTTAGCGCTTTGCCTTGAGCTTAAGTCAGAACAAGACACCATCATACTTGCCGGTGAGGCTATAACCGGCTTGCTTAAAAGTCATTATCAGCATCAATTAAGAGGGCATTCAATTAAAGTCTTATTTGAAGACGCGTCAGCTCTAAATATTGCGTCAAAACTGAATGCCTATGAGCAAATCAGTTACCAAGAATTTGTAGAATTAACATTAACACATCAAAAGGTCATAACCTGGTGAGCAGTATTAGTTTCAAAAACCAACAGATAGAGACCGACAAACAAGGCTATTTACTTGATTTTAAGCAATGGAATGACGAGATTGCCGTTATTATCGCCGCAACGGATAATATCGAGTTAACCGAAGCGCACTGGGAAGTGGTTCGTTTCGTTCGTGAGTTTTATTTGGAATATAAAACCAGCCCGGCGATCAGAGCCTTAGTAAAAGCAATTAAGTTGTCTATGGGGGAAGAGAAAGGAAACTCTAAATACCTCTATAAGTTATTCCCTGAAGGGCCGGCCAAACAAGCAACCAAAATCGCCGGATTACCAAAGCCGGCTAAATGCATATAAGTAGTCGGTCATGAAAAACATCTAACATTCTGATCGCTAATAAAATATAGCTATTTGATACATTCAATTTCGACCAGAAATGATATAGTTAACCTATGGTTTCTGGTCGTTTTGGGTGCTAAAAATGCTCAAAGAAAGCCCGTCAAATTTACCTCACGACAGTCTGTTTAATATCACAGACCAACTTCTGCAAACTCACCCTTTACTCATTTTAGCTAATGCCTTTGATTGGCGAGCGTTGGAAGAAGAGTTCAAGCCGTTATACAAAAAATTAGGCCGTAAAGCGAAGCCAATTCGGTTGATGTGCGGTTTGCTAATACTCAAGCAACTTTACAAACTCAGCGATGAAGCCTTGGTCGATGAGTGGCTGATGAACGTGTATTTTCAAGTGTTTTGTGGTGAGACAGAGTTTCAAACAGCACGCCCTTGTGATGCCAGTGAACTCAGTGTTTTTCGTAAGCGCATCGGTGAAAAAGGCTGTGAAAAAATCTTTGCATTATCTGTGGCGCTACACGGTGACAAAGCTGAAGATGACACCGTGTACGTTGATACAACCGTCTAAGAAAAAGCCATTACTTATCCGACAGATAGCAAGCTTGCCATCAAGGTGGTTAACCGACTCAATAAACTTGCCAAAGTATTTGGGATCAGACAAAGGCGTACTTATGTCAAAGAAGTCAAACAGCTACGCATTGACTGTCGAAGCTTTAGACATGCCAAAAATCGAAGCAAAGCCAGAAGAGCGTTAAAAAGGTTACGTGTTATCGCAGGCAAGCTTTTAAGGGAGCTACAACGCAAACTTCCACAAGATGTCCTTGATTTACAAAAAGAGAATTTTTCCAATTATGAAAAAGCTATTACACAGCAACGTAAAGACAAGAACAAGATTTACAGCCTTCATGAACCCGATGTTTACTGCGTAGGGAAAGGCAAAGACCATAAGCCATACGAGTATGGTAAAAAGGCTTCTGTCGTGCTCACAGAGCAGAGTCAATTAATCATCGGTGTCGCCAGTCATGACAAACATGAACACGACTCAAAATTGCTTAGACCTGCACTTGACCATGCCCATAAACACCGAAAGAGTAAAATCACTACAGCCGTTGTAGATAAAGGCTATAAAGGGTGTATGCAGTATGTTGACCAAGAAGTTGTTATCCCTAGCCGGCCATTAAAACGGGACTCGCAAGCAAAGAGAAAACGCAAAAGTGAACTCTGTAAAAAACGGGCAACAATTGAACCAGTAATCGGGCATTTGAAGAGTGATTTTAGGCTGTGTAAGAACTGGTTAAAGGGCAGTGTTGGCGACTCAATAAACCTTCTAATGGCTGCGTGTGCCTGGAACTTGAGAAAGTGGTTAGCCATTTTCTTTTTGCTCGAAAAAGATGGTGAGTTTTGGCTATTTTGTAGTTAAATTGATGCGAAATATAAGAAATGTTGCTTTTGGGTACGGATCTGAATTTTGCGTAAATCAGATGCCGTACATTTTAAATCTTGAAGTTATGTTTTTCAGTACCGACTAAGTAGCTGAACATAAGTTTCTAACATTTTTTGATGGCCGTCTTTACCGTACAACGGCGTTGCAACTTCGGTTACATAGCTACGTCTGTGCTCCCTGCGTCGCGCCTTGTATTGAACCAAATCTGAGCACCGGAATTGCGAAGAAACTTATCGTCAGCTGCTTAACACTTCTGACGGCACTGCGGATTTTACAAGAGTGCCGTTAAGAATAGATTAGCCAATCTTTTCTAAACCGCCCATGTAGCCGCGAAGCGCTTCAGGGACAGTGACTGAGCCGTCTTCATTTTGGTAGTTTTCTAAAATCGCCACTAAGGTACGGCCTACCGCCAGACCGGAGCCATTTAATGTGTGAAGCAGTTCAGGCTTCTTCTCACCTCTGACACGGAAGCGGGCTCGCATACGACGAGCCTGGAAGTCTTTCATGTTCGAGCATGAGGAAATCTCACGGTAAGTATTTTGAGCCGGTAACCAAACTTCCAGATCGAAAGTTTTGCTTGCGCCAAAGCCCATGTCACCGGTACAAAGCGTCATCACACGGTATGGCAGATCTAACATCCGCAGAATTTTCTCAGCGTGACCCGTTAAGTCCTCAAGTGCTCGCATTGACTCTTCCGGACGCACAAGCTGAACAAGCTCGACTTTGTCAAATTGATGCTGACGAATTAAACCGCGGGTATCACGGCCGTAAGAACCCGCCTCACTGCGGAAACACGGTGTATGCGCGGTGAATTTAATCGGCAATTCGGACTCGTCAACAATCGTGTCACGAGCTAAGTTCGTTAACGGTACCTCAGCGGTAGGAATTAAGCTTAATCCTTGCCCTTCTTCCGTCGCCGGTTTGGTGTGGAATAAGTCTTCACCAAATTTCGGTAACTGACCGGTACCTAATAAGCTATCGCTGTTTACCAAATACGGAACGTAAGCCTCGGTATAGCCGTGCTCTCGCGTGTGAACATCAAGCATCAGCTGAGCCAGCGCCCGGTGCATACGGGCAATCTGGCCTTTCATTATGATAAAACGAGAACCCGTTAATTTTACCGCGTTCTTAAAGTCTAAACCTTCTAACGCTTCTCCCAGATCAACGTGATCTTTTACTTCAAAGTCAAAATCTTTTGGCTCGCCCCAGCGACGAATTTCGACATTCTCATTTTCGTCTTTACCTACCGGCACAGACTCATCAGGAAGGTTCGGTAAACTCATTGAGATATCTTGTAACTCTTCAAGTAACTGAGCTAACTCCGCTTTCTTAGCGTCAAGTTGCGCGCCTAAATCTCCGACTTGCGCAAGAATCGGCGCGACATCTTCACCTTTTGCTTTGGCTTGCCCGATGGATTTCGAAATGGAGTTACGCTTTGCCTGTAATTCCTCCGTTTCTACCTGAAGTGACTTACGCGCTTCCTCAAGTTTTGTAATACGAGCAATATCTAGAATATAACCGCGGCTTGCTAATTTTTCCGCCGTTTGTTCAACTTCATTACGAAGGTATTTAGGATCTAACATGATTGATTTCTTTTAGTTAAATACGAGAAATTATGAATTGCTGACCGAGATAGACCATAAACAGGCACATTCCGACATTCAGCAATACGTTTAAAAAAGCCTGGAGCCATTCTCCGCGCTGAAACAGTAACAATGTTTCATTAGAGAAGGTAGAAAAGGTGGTTAACGCACCTAGCATTCCGACGCTAATAACGGCCTTCAGAACATGACTTTCATGCATATGTTCGCCATAAGCGTATACGATTCCCATGAAAAAAGAGCCGATTACATTCACCAGAAGTGTACCAAAAGGAAAACCGGTTCCAAACACCTGAATCATAAATAATGAAATTAAATAGCGTAAACTCGCGCCAACCGCGCCACCAAGCGCGACATACATAAGATTAATCATATCTTTTAATCTCACTGCTCAGATCAAGTTGGTTTAATCGCTCAAGTTTCTGCTTAATGCGTTTTTCAAAACCATGTTCGGTCGGCTGATATAACTGAGTGTCTTTTAATGTTTCAGGAAAATAATTTTCACCGGCCGCGTAACTGTCAGCCTCGTTGTGGGCGTAACGATATTCCTTACCCATACCCGTCTCTTCCATTAACTTTGTCGGCGCATTACGTAAGTGCATCGGCACTTCTAAGTCCCCTGTTTCTCTGGCTAATACCCTGGCCGCTTTGTATGCCGTATAAGTCGCGTTACTTTTAGGAGCGCTGGCTAAGTAAAGTATCGCCTGAGCAATCGCCCTCTCGCCTTCAGCCGGACCGACCCGGTGAAAGCAATCCCAGGCATTCAGGGCAACAGTCATCGCATTCGGATCGGCGTTACCGATATCTTCCGAGGCAATAGCAAGCAGTCTGCGAGCGACATACAACGGCTCGCCGCCGCCTTCCAGAATCCGGCAATACCAATATAACGCGGCGTCAGGTGACGATCCTCGAACCGATTTATGCACCGCTGAAATCAACTCGTAAAACTGATCACCTTTTTTGTCATAACCCGCGATCCGGCACCCGGCGACTTGAGTAAGTGTTTCCAGCGTTAACACGTCACCGTCATTAACCATATCCGCCATTAATTCAAGAAGATTAAGCGCCCTTCTTCCGTCACCGTCGCTGAGGTTAGCCAGTTTTAGCAAAACTTCATCCGCGGTGCTTAAGTTGCGCTCCCCCAGTCCCCTGTCAGAATCCGTAAGCGCTCTTTTACAAAGAATTTGTATTTCATCTTCCGTCAGTTTATTGATCAAATAAACACGGACTCTTGATAATAAAGCTTTATTTACCTCAAAAGACGGGTTCTCTGTAGTCGCACCGATAAAGATAACCGTTCCGTCTTCGATGTAAGGCAGGAAAGCGTCCTGCTGGCTTTTGTTAAAACGGTGAACCTCATCGACGAATAATAAGGTTTGCCGGCCGCGGGATTGCGCCACGGATTTCGCTTGCTCAATCGCCGCGCGAATATCTTTTACCCCGGAGGAAACCGCGGAAATGCGTTCTGCATGAGCGTTAGCGTATCGGGCGATTAATTCCGCCAGCGTTGTTTTGCCGGTCCCCGGCGGCCCCCAAAATAGCATTGAGTGCGCTTTGCCGCTCTCAAGGGATTTTCGCAGCGGTTTTCCCTCACCTAATATGTGTGACTGACCGATATACTCATCTAATATCTCAGGCCGCATCCGCGCGGCCAACGGACGAAAGTCGGGTGAAAAATCGAGAGAAAAATTAGACACGTTATACTCTAGTGCTGGACGGTATCAGTTCGTTGATCGTCGATATCCACATGCTCCGGCGGCACAAAGTCAAATAACTTTGTTTCGGTACTTTTCAGAATCCTTTGGTTGGAGAGCTCAAAAGTACTGGTATTACCCTGCGCGTCATGAATAACAAATTTTGATAATTGATCATTTTCAAAACATGACTCCACACCGGTTACATTCACATCAGCCGACTTAGGCGTAATAATAAAGCAGTTACCTGATTTTTGTACCTTGTAATTTGACCATGTTTTATCATCACGATAAATCAGCAGCGTCATAGGAGAGGATGCGATCGCCTGATGTAAATTCATCACGGTAACTTCTTCAGCGAATGGATTATATATCCAGACATCATCGCCGTTAGCGACAATGAGCGACTCATCCGGCTGAGTTAAATGCCAGTAGAGCTTATCAGGCGTCGCAAGGGCAAATACGCCTTCACCCCGCTGAATGGTCTTGTTATTTACATCAACGACTGTTTGTTTGAACGTTGAATACAGCGAGCTTAAATTTGAAAGCTCAGCTTTTAACCGCGCGGCGGTATCCGCCCGGGCGAATCCCGTAAAAAATAATGCGGAGGCGCAGACTGCGGCGACGATTGTTTTATTTACCATTTTAAACCTAAATCCTATTTTGGCGGCGGCGGAGCAAGCACGTCACGGTTACCGTTATGCCCCGGCGGACTCACGACACCAGCTGTTTCCATTGATTCAATAATTCGGGCGGCACGGTTATAGCCGATTTTAAATTTACGCTGCACACTCGAAATCGAACCGCGGCGTGATTCTGTGACAAAGGCGACCGCTTCATCATAAAGCGGATCTGTGTCTTCATCTGACTCGGATGTTTCACCGGGTAAAAAGACTTCGGCACCTTCATTTGAACCGCTTAAAATCTCATCTATGTAGTGAGGTTTGCCTCTGGCTTTCCAGTCAGCAACGACTTTATGCACCTCATGATCATCAATAAACGCACCGTGAACACGCATCGGAACAGACGTACCCGGCGGCAGATACAGCATGTCGCCCATACCTAATAATGTTTCCGCTCCTTGCTGATCGATAATCGTTCTGGAATCGATCCGGGAGGAAACCTGGAAGGCCATACGCGTCGGAACGTTTGCTTTAATCAAACCGGTAATCACATCCACTGAGGGACGCTGAGTCGCGAGAACCAGATGAATACCCGCCGCACGGGCTTTTTGAGCGATACGCGCAATGAGTTCTTCGACCTTTTTGCCGACAATCATAATCATATCGGCAAACTCATCAACGATGACTACGATGGACGGCAGCTTATCCAGCTCAGGAGCAATATCGTCCATACTGTCATTCGGCTTCCAAAGCGGATCCGCGATAGGTTCTCCGCCTGCTTTGGCTTTGGCGACTTTAGCGTTAAACCCTTTCAGATTTCGGACACCCAGAGCTGACATGAGCTTATAACGGCGCTCCATTTCACCGACACACCAACGCAGCGCGTTAGCCGCTTCTTTCATATCAGTCACCACATCACAAAGAAGATGCGGAATACCTTCATAAACTGAGAGCTCCAGCATTTTCGGATCAATCATGATGAATCTGACGTCATCAGGGCCTGATTTATACAATAAGCTGGTGATCATCACGTTTACACCGACTGACTTGCCTGACCCTGTTGTGCCGGCCACCAGCAGATGCGGCATTTTCGCTAAATCAACAACAACAGGATCACCGGCGATATCCTGACCCAGCACCATAGAAAGTGTTGATTTGCTCTTTTCAAAGGCTTCGCAATCCAGCACGTCACGCATAAATACCGTCTCACGAAATTTATTCGGTAACTCCAGGCCGACATATGGCTTGCCCGGTATCACCTCGACAACACGCACACTTTCCGAAAGCAGTGAGCGGGCAAGATCTCTTGATAAATTAGAAATTTTAGAGGCTTTAATGCCCGGCGCTAATTCAAGTTCGAAACGAGTAATAACCGGACCGGGAAACACACCGACTACTTTAGCGGCAATGTTGAAGTCGGCGAGTTTAGCTTCGACTAAGCGTGAGACTTGATCTAATTCATCTTCGCTGATCGGGTTTTTCTTACGATTAGGTACATCCAGCAATGAAATATCCGGTAGCGGCGGCATATCTTTCGGTGACACTTTATCTTCCTGCCCGGGAATAACGATAATACCGTCAACCACCTTAGCTTTTTCCTCTGTTATAGGTTTAGTTTCCGGTACAACTTGTCCGATAACCTTTGGCTCAGCGTCAAAGCCGGCTTCTCGTTCTGATTGCGCGGCAAAAACAGGCTCTGCTTTTATTTGTTCTTCAGGATAACCTTCGCCTTCATGGTCAATATGAATATTCTCTTTTTCAGTCCGGCAGCGCCTGACTCTATCGACTAACGCCATAAAACTGGTTGTATCTTTTTCTGCTTGTGCTCTATCAAAGCGACCGGGCAATGAAATTAAAAAAATGAAGGCTGTGATAATACCCAGACCTATCCACTCAACCACAGTAATAACACTGATACCTGTTAGTAAGGTAAAACCGGATAACAGAAAACAAAGCAGCAGTAATGTTGTTCCGATGACATTAAAGTAGCTGACCATAATATGACCGATAACATTGCCGGTTAGTCCGCCCGCCGAATACTGATAAATATCGTCAGCATTTAAACTTGTTAAGCTGGCGATACTGAGTATAACCAAAAAGAAACCAATGACTCTCAGCGCTACGGTAAAGTAATCAATTTCAAGCAGATGGTAAGCTTTTTTGAATAACATCCAGCCTGACGCGGCAATGATCATCGGAATAAAAAACGCGACATAGCCGAAAAAGTACAACAGAACATCCGCAATCCAAGCACCTATCGGCCCTGTTACATTAGTGACCTTTTCACTACTGTTTGATTGACTCCATCCAGAATCTAAGGGATTAAAACTGGCTAGCGCAATTAAAACTAAGGTGGCAGACATACAAGTCAGAACAAGTCCGCCTTCAAATAATCTTTGTACACCGGTTAATTTGGTATTGGTATTTCCCTGTGTCAAGTTACTATGCCTTATTTACCAAAATACAAAAAAATGACTCAAAGACTAAAGATACCAGATTAGTTAAGATTATGCAGTCGTAGAAATGCGAGTTTGCTTATAAAGCGAAAATAACTGATTGATTTAACTGATTTGAGATCAATTTTAAGTTCGAAGCTTAATACAATATATGAGAATTTCAGGTGTCAATAGAATTTTAAAGGGAGAGCTGAAAGCTTTCCCCTTTTAAAATCAATGATCGACAGCAGGATTAATTGTGATTTTATTCGACTGTTTCACTTCCTCCATTACAACATAGGTTCTGGTATCAGAAACAGAAGGCAGTTTAAGCAGAGTCTCACTCAAAAGCTTGCGATAAGCGGACATATCCGCCACGCGAGTTTTCAGTAAATAATCAAAGTCGCCAGATACCAGGTGGCACTCTTGAATATCATCCAGTGATTGCACCGCTCGATTAAAATCTTCAAAAACATGCGGGTTATCTTTTTTAAGTGTGATTTCTACGAAGACTAGAAGTGAGGCGCCGAGATAATGAGGATTAACTAAGGCGATATATCCGTTTATAAAGCCATTTTTTTCCAGTCTTTTGACGCGTTCCAGGCAAGGTGTGGGGCTAAGTCCTACTCTTTTAGATAACTCAACATTTGAAATGCGTCCATCCATCTGAAGTTCATTAAGTATGTTTCTATCAATACGATCCAAGTCTTTTATAGGACTCTTTTTATTATATGACATATTTATAACCATTTTTTCCATAAAAAAAGGGTGTTTTATGCTGCAGCCATCCAAAGTTTAGCAACATAAACTACAACAGGAATACTATACTAAATCTATCTGAGATTATCATCTCGGAATGACTAAAATAACAACGATTCCCCTTAAAAAGCGGGATTTTATGCAATTCGAGGCTTGAAAAATGATTATTGGTGTTCCTAAAGAAATTAAGAACCATGAATACCGTGTAGGTATGGTTCCGTCAAGTGTCCGTGAATTAACTCTCAGGGGTCATATTGTATTTGTTGAAACGACCGCGGGTGAAGGCATCGGTTTCTCGGATCAGGATTACATCAATGCGGGCGCTGAAATTTTAAATACCGCTGATGACGTATTCGCTAAATCAGAAATGATTGTAAAGGTTAAAGAACCTCTGGCGGTTGAGCGCGCTCGTCTTCGTGAAGATCAAATTCTTTTCACATACCTGCATCTAGCTCCAGATCTACCTCAAACTCAAGATTTAGTTAATAGTGGCGCGGTTTGTATCGCATATGAAACAGTAACCGATGATCGTGGTGCCCTGCCGCTTTTAGCGCCGATGTCTGAAGTCGCTGGTCGTATGTCGATTCAGGCTGGCGCTATGGCGCTTGAAAAATCCTCAGGTGGCCGTGGTATGTTGTTAGGTGGCGTACCGGGTGTTGAACCGGCTAAAGTTGTCATCATTGGCGGCGGTATGGTTGGTTGTAATGCCGCGCAAATGGCTGTTGGTATGGGAGCGGACGTTACTATTTTAGACAGAAGTATTGACGCGCTTCGTCGCATTAACGTTCAGTTCGGTTCTACAGTTAAGGCGGTTTACTCAACGGCTGATGCGATTGAGCGTCACGTATTAAACGCGGATCTAGTTGTCGGCGGCGTGCTTATTCCTGGTGCCGCCGCTCCTAAGCTTATCACTCGTGATCATATCAGTCGTATGAAGCCGGGCAGCGCGATTGTTGACGTCGCTATCGACCAAGGCGGCTGTGCCGAAACCTCTAAGCCCACCACTCACCAGGAGCCGACATATATTGTTGATGATGTCGTACACTACTGTGTTGCTAACATGCCGGGTGCTGTTGCGCGTACCTCTACGTTTGCATTAAATAACGCGACACTTCCGTATATCATTAAATTAGCGAATATGGGTTACAGAAAAGCACTTCAGTCTGATAAACACTTGCTTAACGGTCTGAATGTTATAAACGGTAAAGTAACAATTCAAGAAGTTGCTGAGGCACACGGTATGGAATACGTACCTGCTGAGCGAATGATCTAAATTTTTTCTACGGGAAAAGGGGGGATTAAGCTCTTCTTTTCCGAATCCAGGTGTTTCTCTATAATACAGTAATAACCGGCGATTTTTTAGTTCAGCCACTGATTATCAAAACTTGTATAGGACTGTTCGGACAAACCGTACTTTAAGTCAGAGACTCCATAACGGACAATCGCATATTTTATGAGTGCCGGGTCATTACCTTATATTAGCAAGATTTAACGAAAAACTATTATTTCCGAAAAAAACGACGGTATTCCAGCCTCGGCCGAACTTGAGACTCCGTCATAAGCTCTGTCAATATATGCGGAGTAAATTGAGGCAACCGTTGTGATTACGCTTATCAGACGTGCGGATAGCGCAATGATCATTTCAGACTTAGCATAAGTTACCCGACTATAAGTTTTCTTACTTTTCTGACGCCCATCTTAAGCACTCTGCGGCGTTGCAATTGCTTGAAAGACTTCCGGGATTACCGCACAAGAACGCCTTGCGGAGCACTTAATCTGAACACCAAAAATATCGAACAATTTATAGCTAGTACTCCGTCCGGTTGCATTTGTTAGCTTCAGCTCAAGGCAGAACGTCCAGTTCAAGGCGCAGTGGCGAAGATATACTGGAGTATTTCAAGTCACTGCAACGAAGAAATGGGCGTTCTGCCTTGAGCCCGGAGGGTGATTCGTAAAGCGGCCATCTGGCTGCGTTAGATTTGATTGACGTAGAATACTACGCCCGCACAAATCTGCCTTGCATATGGCCGCTTTACGAACCACTGAAAACATCAAATGCAACCGGACGGAGTACTAGGCACTTACCAAGCCTTTTCACGCTTTAAATTCTTTTTTCATCCATATTCGTATTATGTTCTGGAGGCTTGGGTTAAGACTCTTCGGCAAGCCTGATGAATGATCGAGCTAAGGTTACCAAGCTAGATTGCGGCCTTTACAGTCGTAAAAGCCGCCGTTATGCTCACTGGTAAAATTGTCCAGCAGGCATTTTAATCCTTTGGCTGACTCTTCAGTGGTGATCAATGCGTTTGGACCGCCCATATCCGTTTGAACCCAACCGGGATGAAGCGCGATAGCTTTAACCTTATCAGGCTCACCGTCTTTAGAAATTGATTTAGTGATGGCATTTAACGCCGCTTTTGAGGAGCGATAAATGTATGCGCCGCCGCTTTCATTTTCTCCCATAGAGCCCATCGCAGAGGACATATTCGCAACAATGCCCTCGCCTTTTTTCAACTGCCTATAGAAAGCTTCAACTATTTTCATCGGAGCAATAGTGTTGATTTCTAAAACTTTACGCCATTCTTCAACATCAGTATCGCCAAATGCAAACCCTTTAGGGCCATAGTAACCGGCATTATTAATAAGCAAATTAATATTGTCGGTATCTAACTGGTGAGCCAGTTCAGAAACGGCCGCGTAATCAGTTACCTCTAATGCTTTTACGTCCAGGTTCTCAGAATTGTTTTTGAGACTGGTTAATTCATTCGCCGCTCGCGGGTTTCTACAGCATGCAATAACATTCCAGCCATCGTTTAAGTAAGCCTCTGTCAGTGCAAAGCCAATTCCTCTATTTGCCCCGGTAATTAATACTGTTTGTTTCATGTGAACCTCTTATTGTGAAAGCGCCATACCTAATGGATTAAAGTAATTGAGCAAAGCATTCATAATCGTTTTTCTTTGTTCAACTTCGGGAAAAACACCGAATACCAGTGACTTAGTATCAAGGCTGCCCGATACTAAATATTTATTTTTTATCTCAGCTTCAGTCTCTATGCAAGCTTCAAAAGCCCTTGCCATAATCTCAGTTGGTTGTGAATAGTAATTGATCTGATTTTGTTTATCTAACTTAATGGCATGTTTCACAAAATCACTTGAATGATTTCCACATTCAGAAAGCAGAACAATTTTAAAAAATTCATGCAGTCTGACATTTAAAGGGTGTGGTCGCATTGGTTGATCAAGCAACCATAAGTCACTGGCAAACTTTTTTCTCACATCAGAATAAACAAAGGCTTTCTCGGCTATATAATGATCAAACGCATGCCAGAACTCATGTGCTAACGCGCCCGCACCGGCGTTCTTTGCAAGAGCCAGCTGTCTGGCGTTAACATCATAGTGCGCTTGAACATGCTTTCTTCCGCCGTGGCCGAAAGCCAGACTTAAGGTTTCCCTTAACCCTATTGCATGAGGCGGAAGATTTAAAACAAAAGCAAGATCGGCCAGTGAGTCAAAAATCAGATTGGCCGCCTTTTGTGACTCCTCTTTAGTTACCCAGCTTCCGACTCGAATATGATATAAACCAAAAGTTTGTTTAATATCGAGAAAGCCGACTTGTTCCCCGAGGCGGTAATCCGGGCCACTTCTGAAATAATGATTCTTAGTTAACAAAAAAACGGACAGTAAAAGTATGATACCTTTTTATAACATACTCTTGAGTATACGGGTTATATAAATAAGCAGTATTAGCTTGACTTTAAGCCGTTTTTTTATATTTTGAATAAATCGGTTTAAATCCTTCCGGTCTGGATCTGAGCACTTTCAGAAACCACATGTATTGCTCAGGATGAGCGCGAATGCTTTCTTCAACCATTTTATTTAATACTTCAGCCTCCGTGTACTTACATTCAACACTACTGAGATCGTAAGCTTCCATAACCGTTAACTTAAAACAATGTTCAGTACGGTCATATCCGATTTTTACGGGCAATACTTCTGCCTTTCCGGCTTTGGCTAATCTTGATACGACAGGAATTGTCGCTTTCATAGTGCCAAAAAACGGGGCGAAAACACTTCTTTTCGGTCCAAGATCTTCATCAGGCAGGTAAAAGAAGCTATTACCTTTTTTTAATTCACCTAAAAGCGCGCGAATACCCGCTTCACGTTTGTAGACATTTCCGCCACGACTACTTCTGATTCTGATGCTGAACCAATTAAACAAAGGGTTACGGTGAGCTTTTGCCATTGCTACCATAGGGAGTTCGAGATTTAAACGCAAACCGGCATGTTCGACGCCCCAAACATGCGGAAGAATGAAAATGATTGGCTTACCTTGTTCCCGAGCTTTATGAATGTGCTCGACGCCAGCGAGCCTGACTCTCTTACGTAATGATTTTTCAGAAGAACAAAGTAACTCTGTCTGAGCGACAAGTGACATTACAAACTGTTGCACATTGGTTTCTAATAAAGATTCAATTTCCTGTTTCGTTTTTTCAGGAAAGCAGGCGCTTAAATTCTGTCTGGCAATACGGATTTGCTTTTTTGCCAGCTTTTTTACAACCCGGCTTAACATGCTGGCCAGGTTTTGACGAATGAAAGGAGGCAAGAAACCTAATAAAAATAACATGCCAATCCCCAGCCAGGTCGGCCATAATTTCGGATGACAAAGTCCTAAATGAAATTTGCAGCAAAATTTGTTATTTTTCCCTGACAAAATAAAACACCTTTGATCTTTTCGAACACATACTTCTAATATGAATAGGTCATTATTAGCATTCGAGCTTTTTATTATTTTTATACCGTCCCGGATAACAAAACCTTATGTTTCGAAAACCGCAAAAAAAGGGATTATACCTTAATTTATAACTGATGTTTACCGGAAAGTTTCTCATTGTGATACAAGAACTATCAGTTCTGTTGAACGTCTAATTGGTTTAAAATAAAGTTAGTTAAAATAGAAGTCCTTCAAAAAATGTATAACCCTAGATTTGATATCAGCTATTTTCTTACACATATTTGGCAGAGGAAACCCGTTTTAATTCGTAAGGGATTTGAGAACTTTATTGATCCAATTTCACCTGAAGAGTTAGCGGGCCTGGCCACGGAAGACGAGGTTTCATCAAGAGTGGTTGTCACTAAGGCCGACGACTGGGAAATGATACATGGACCGTTTCAAAATTATGAACGATTCGGGGAAAGTCATTGGCAACTTTTAGTGCAGGCAGCGAATCATTGGCACGAAACTTCGTCAAAACTCGCTGAGGCTTTTCGCTTTTTACCTGATTGGAGATTCGATGATTTAATGATTTCCTTTGCCACTCAACATGGCGGTGCAGGACCTCATATTGATAATTATGATGTTTTTATTATTCAAGGTAGTGGTAAAAGGCACTGGAAAGTTGGTGATAAAGGCCGCTATAGCAGAAGAAATAACGACCCGGGTTCATCATTAATTGAAGATTTTGATCCGATTATTGACACAGAGCTTGAGCCCGGCGACATTTTATACATTCCGCCCGGTTTTCCGCACTGCGGCACAACACTTACAGATTCATTGAGTTACTCACTGGGTTATCGAGCTCCGAGTCAACAAGAGTTATTTAGCAATATCGCGGATTACCTGATAGACAATGAACTTGGAAAAGCGCGCTTTATTTCTAAACAAGAAAGTTCAGGGAAAGGGATTATCACCAAATCGGAACAACAAGGTTTAATAGATTTACTTGTTAAATTTTTTAACTCTCCCCAGCATTATCAGCAAGTTATAGGAAATCTGCTGAGTGTAAATAGGTTTGAATTAGATATTTGTCCTGACGATGAAATTGATTTGTCACGACTCAAACAAACAATAGAAGCAGGTCGTAACCTAATTCGAATCGGCGGTTTGAAAATTGTACGTTTAGAAGATGATAACGTTTTTCGCTTATTTATAGACGGTAATACGTTTGACTTTGATAACATTGAAAATAAAAAACTCGTTTATTTGAGTGATAACTTTATTTACCAGAACAGCTGGCTTTTATCTGAGTCGGATAATGATGAGATCACAAGTTTTTTATTGAAAATGTGCCAGCAAGGATATCTTTATTTTACTTAACGCAGTCTTTCATAAAATAATATTGAAGAGGTGAAAATTCACCTCTTTGCTTAAAATCTTACCCTTCGCCCCAAAGTTTATCGTCACTTTGCATTTGATAAAGACTTTGAGCTCTGGAAATTAATAAATTGGCATATTTAGCTTGAATTTCATCGTGAGCCGCGCCAGAGCGAATCAAGTTTTCAGCCTTTAACTGCCAGGTCATCGAAAAATGACGAACCGCTTCACGGGCTGTTTTAGCAACGTTAACATCAACCATATCCGACGGGAGATCACCCGACATAACCCAATAAGTTTTCTTGGCCGGCTGTTTAGACTCCATTTTCCATACCGCCATATAAGGCGCTAAATAACGACTTTCTTTGTCGTGAACCTTGCTTGGAATTACACCTTTCTCAGCCATAAATTTATTAGCTTTGCGGAACTGCGCGCGAATCCACTCTACACGCATTTGCTCTATTTCCTCTGGAGCCGGATTTCTCTTTTGTGTATCCGCTTGTGAATCAGCGCTTAGTTGTTCGTTTTTTGTTTGCTTTTCAGCCATTACTATCGTTCCTTGCTTATTATTAATTTTCAGTACGTGACTAAACTAAAATAAAACCAACTTTCAAAGTGGAAACCAATATTGCCACATGTATCAAAAATATTGCATGTTTCATTTTGTTGAGACTAACTCGAAATGCTAAGGTTTCGCAACAACAATAACAAGTATTCAAACAGAAGTTTCTGTGATGAATAAAACTACTAAAACATCGGAGAACAGTAGTGACTGTATTTAGCAATCTGTCTTTTGACGATCACGAGCAAGTTGTATTTTGTCATGATGAAGAAAGTGGTCTCAAAGCCATTATCGCAGTTCACAACACTAATCTCGGACCAGCAGTAGGCGGTTGCCGCATGTGGAACTATGATTCAGACGAAGAAGCGATTAATGACGTTTTACGCCTGTCTCGCGGCATGACATATAAAAACGCACTTGCGGGTCTGACTATGGGTGGCGGTAAATCGGTAATCATCGCTGACAAGGACAAAATTGATCGCGAAAAGTTATTCAGAGCATTCGGCAAAGCCGTGCATCAGCTTGGTGGTAAGTATTATTCTGCTGAGGATGTTGGCGTATCAACCTCAGATATTATGGTTGCTCTAAAAGAAACACCTTATATGGCCGGTCTGGAAGGTAAAAGTGGCGATCCGTCACCTTTTACGGCTTTAGGTACTTATTTAGGAATTAAGGCGGCGGCAAAGCACCAGAAAGGTTCAGATTCATTAAAAGGCCTGAAAATCTCAGTTCAGGGTGTTGGCCATGTGGGTTACTACCTTTGTAAGCATTTGCATAATGAAGGTGCTGAATTATTCGTTACAGATATCAACCGGGATAACCTGGATAAAGTTGAAAAAGATTTTAACGCTGTTGTTGTCACACCAGAGGACATCTATAAGCAAGATGTTGATATTTACGCGCCATGCGCGTTAGGGGCAACCATCAATGACAATACGCTTACGCAGCTTAAAGCTGCAATTGTCGCTGGTTGCGCTAACAATCAATTAGCGGAAGCTCGTCACGGTGAAAGGTTAAAAGAAATGGGTATTCTGTATGCCCCTGATTATGTCATTAATGCAGGCGGTATCATAAACGTATCTTTTGAACAGGATTATGATGAAGCAAGGTCTACAGCGAAAGTAGAAAAAATCTACGATACGCTTTTAGAAATCTTCAGGAAGTCTGATACAGAAAACAGAACGACCAATGTTATCGCGGATGAAATGGCACGTGAAATTATTCAAGCGGCGGCTAAATGGAAAGGAACCGCCCCATAATAACTTCCCGGTTTCGCTGTCGTTTATTTTTGGCTTACATGGCGGAGAAAGCGTGATGCAGTTATTACGCTTTTATGCGTCCGGCTGCTTTTTTAGGTTTAAGCAGCAACAGATCGGAAAGTTATTTCAGGACAGTTTCTAAGTGACATTTCTGAAATCAAAGCCCGCATCAAGGGCTTTTTTATTTTCTGGTCAACTACTTAACCCACGGGCTAACTTTTATCGGCGCCGAACTAAAAGTTAATGAACTGAGTTTATCAATCTTTTGTTTATCGATTTTATAACTCCTCGTTTCCTGGTTGAACTTATCGTCAATCTTTACCGCTGCCGGCTCTGAGAATTGAAACGTTATTCCATTAATGTCATTACTAAAATACTTAAGCGGAAAGCCCTGCATGGCAGACATTAATTGATTCATCTCACCATAGATCGTATCAAGCCGGGACTTATCATAAATTTTTGATTTCGGGGTGGCATTAACCTGCATCTCAATACCACATTTGTTAGCGTCACCGGCAAGAACGAGATTAATTAACGCTCTATCTTTTTTTAATTTTTCATCGTAAGGCAAAAGTAATTCCTGAAACTCAGAGTAGCTCAACGGGTATTTATTATTTTCTGTAGTGATACTTCCTGACTTAATTAAACAGTCTGGTGTTTGGGGAACGTAAAAACCAATAGTTACCGCGGAATAATCACCTTTACGCACTTGCTTAAGACGATTATAGAAATTCTTATATTCAAGAGAAACTGAAGTCGCGCCGGCACTACAGCAAAATAAAAAACTAATGAGAAGCGCTTTTTTCAACATTTTTTTGTACCAGATATTTTTTATTATGTCTTAACATGTCAAGAAGTTCATCAATATACGCTTCTTGTCTTTCTGAATAATTTACCAACCCGTAAACTAATTTGGCCGCAGTCGGCCGCATTCCTTGCTTTCGCGCTTCATAACGAATCGTTCGGAATAAGCTATAAGCCGCATTTGAGTTCAAATTTCTCATATAAGAAGCAACGGAGTCTTCAACAGATGGAAAAACGGTAACTTCATGGGAAAGACCATCCGTTCTCGATGAAGGCACTAAACCGCAACCTTTTCGATAACACCATTGTCCGAAAAAGTTTAATCCTTCTCTTGCGAAACGTGAGCTTCCCCACCCTGATTCATTTGCCGCCTGAACAAGCACCAGTGATGCCGGAATCGTATCAACACGCCGCATAAGTTCATCAACTGTTTTTTCGTCAAGCCGTCGAAAGCTTAACTGGTATTTTTTTGCTAATTGCGTCACCTCGAATTGTGTCACGTCATCAAGCATACTTCCTGACAATAACACTTTTTTAACTGAGATCAGAAGCTTACGCTCTTTGATTATCTGTTCATTTTGCTCATTAATCGCAGGCCTTAAAAAATCAAAAAAGGCTTGTTTTCGACTTGGAATATCTTTAATTTCAGTAAAATCCGGGACAGCCTTAGTTTTGGTTTTGTTTTTCGGAGCCAAAAACAACTCTTCGGCTTGATTAAATGATGCAGGTAAGAAAAAAACCCTAAAGCCGTAAATAAGTACAAGTACGGCTCCGATTGCTATAGTAAACTTTCCTATTTTACCGTTTTTCAATAACATGAGTTTTGGCTATCAGCTCTTTATATTGTAATTTTATCCCGTATTATATTGAATTCTCATCATAACCACAAAATTTGGTTGGTTTATGATCTTGCTCAACTCTTAATTTTGGCAGTATCATAAACCCGTTATATAATCTTCAGTTTCACATGTTAATGGCAAGGTTTAATTGTGTCTATAAGATTATTATCACCAGATCGCAAAGTTTTGGCTATTGGCGGAGGCCACGGATTAAGTCAGGTTTTAAAAGCTTTTTCATACTTAGAATCGAATCTTAGCGCAATTGTCACCACTTCTGATAACGGCGGCTCCAGTGGTCGCATAAGAAAAGTAAATAACAATATCGCATGGGGCGATATTCGGCTTTGCTTAACCAGTTTAATCGATGACGAATTAGCTCATCAAATTTTGAGCTTTCGTTTCAAAGGTAACTTAGAGCTTGGCGGTCATAATTTAGGAAACATCCTGTTTACAGCGCTGGAGCAAATGGGAAACTCCCCGCTAGATGCTATCGATTATATAAAGCCGTTTATCAATATTAAGGCGAATATTTTTCCGATGTCGGAAACGCCTGTCGATCTGAAGGCAACACTTAACGACGGCACCACCATTATCGGAGAAACGCAAATTGATAATCTAAAAACCATACCGAAAGAAATTTCTTTATATCCGAAAGTCAATGGCATAGAACAAGCTCAAAATTCAATCAGTGACGCTGATATAATCATTTTGGGTCCGGGCAGTTTTTTCACCAGTATTTTACCGCCGTTATTAATCCCCTCTTACGCTCGGGCGATTGCTCAGTCAAATGCTAAGCTCATTTTCATTGACAACCTTTCAGAAGAAAACTCACCGGCAGATTATCTGACATTACCGCGTAAAATTAAAATTCTGGAAAATACGCTCGATAGACGGTTAGATAATATCATCCTGAAAGAGACGGCCAGACAATTTGCCGATGAAATTAATTCAATTCCTCAAAGTGAACCCTCAAAAGGCGAACACTGCCATAAAACGCTAGGAAAAATGATTTCAAGCTACCTGCAAACAGACGACTCAATGCTATCGGCCAGCTAAGCGTTTATCTCTCAGGATTAGATTTTGTGTTATCTGAGCCTTTATCAGTTCAAGGCGTGAGCAATGAAGTTTAGCTATCTGAATAAGTTGCTCTCAACACCGGACAGAAAGCACTCAAAAGCATTGAAGACAGAGCGTAAATCAGTCGCTCTTTTAGTGAAGAAACGCGGCGTTATCGCTTGCTTATTTATATAGAAAAACCAAACTTTACAAGCTCTGTTTTACGTAAGATAACCAGTTTATCACCGCAAAAATAATCCCGTGAAGATAAACACGGCCTCTTACTTGATTAAATTTGTTTTTGCTGTAAATTTCATCAAAAGGCATAAATGGAATTAACAATGAGACATTTTAAATTATCTTTGCTTTTATTGACCACAACCCTGCTTTTTGGCTGTGGCGGCGGAGGCTCTGATTCCGAATCCGATGTGCCGCCGGGCAGTGACGAATGGCAGCAAGGTATTTTTCCGGACGCGTCCACTTTTAAAGATTATTGTGTTTCACCAAGAGGCAGCAGTTTTCCTGACAGAGCCGGTACCGCGATGCAGGAAAAAATGTGGCTGCGTTCCTGGTCTAACGGCACATACCTTTGGTACGATGAAGTTGACGATTTAAATCCGGCTCCGTTTAGTATTGCCGACTATTTCGCGCAATTGAAAACAGAACAACTTGATGAGAATGGCCGAGTGAAGGATAACTTTCATTTTTCTGAGAACACTGAAGAATGGCGCAAAGAAACAGAAGCCGGCGTATCTCTCAGTTACGGAATGAACTTCAAAATCATCAACCGTTCACCACCGCGTAAAGTTGTGGTTTCCTATGTCGAACCCGACAGTCAGGCCGAGCGAAATCAGATTCGACGTGGTGACGAGATAACTGAAATTAACGGTGTCAGCGTTATCAATTCGGACAATGTTGATTTGATTAACGGAGCGTTATTTCCGAGCGGCGACAGCCAATCATACACCTTTACCTTCAGGAATATCGTTACAAACGGCACTAAAACAGCCACAATGAGACCAACTGAAGTGACTGTCGCATCGGTACTGAATGTCAAAACAATAGACGCTGGTGATGACAGAGTCGGCTATTTCCAGTTTAATACTCATAACAGTCCGTCAGAAAAAGCGCTCATAGATGCCGTGACTCAATTATCAGCACGGAATATAAATGATTTAGTCGTAGATCTCAGGTATAACGGCGGTGGATTATTAGCTGTAGCAAGTGAGCTTGCTTATATGGTCGCGGGCGATCAAACCGCCGGGAAAACTTTCGAATTGATGCGCTTCAATGATCAGCACCCTAATTTCAACCCGGTTACCGGCGAACGCATCCGGCCTATTGCGTTTTTAAATCAAACTGTCGGTTTTTCTGACGGCTTAAACCCAGGTGAAGCTTTACCAAGCCTCAACCTTAACCGTGTTTTTGTTTTAACGACAGATCGTACATGCTCCGCGAGTGAGGCTTTCATGAACGGCTTACGTGGCGCGGATGTTGAAGTAATTCAGATTGGCGGAAAAACCTGCGGTAAGCCTTACGGGTTTTATGCCACTGACAACTGCGGCACCACTTATTTTACGATTCAGTTTCAAGGTGTGAATGACAAAGGTTTTGGCGGATACGCTGATGGTTTTGAGCCCTATGAAACAACGCCGTTCGCGGATTATCAAGTGCCGGGCTGTAAAGTTGAAGATGATTTAACCAACCAGCTCGGCAGTGAGGATGAAGCCATGCTAAAATCCGCGTTAGCATACAGAGAGACAGGACGCTGCCCTGCTGTTTCCGCCATTTCTTCATTTAAGGGAGCCGGTTTTACCTCAAGCCAAGAAGCGGATGCCGGCCTTGAAATAAGCGACCCTCGCCAAACGGTTAAAGATATTTTCAGGCAAAATAAAATTTATTAATTGCCGCTCATCAAAGGTGTCCTATGAAACGGATGTTGTTGTTAATCGGATTAAGCTCTGTTTTGGGCTGTAACTCTGCTATTCAGGCTAAAGAAAGTTATCAGCCTGCAAAACTGCTCAAAAAAGAAGACAGGCAAAAGCTGCGTCAAGTCATCATGCAGCGAAAGTCCCTATCTGGCTTAAGGTTATCAGAGGGAGCATTTTTAAAGTCATCAGCTATTACCTTGGATTCACCCAAGGTGAGGTCTGCGAATGGGATCTTAACCGACACCAGAACCGATACCAGCACTAAAATAACACTTCTTAAAAAAGGGCGGGATTGTTTTTTAACATTTAATCAAGCTGAGCCGATACTAATCCAAAACATAGAGTGCGAATAATCCTAGTACTCCGTCCAATTGCATTTGTTAGCTTCAGCTCAAGGCAGAACGTCCGGTTCAAGGCGCGGTGGCGAAGATATACCGGAGTATTTCAAGTCACTGCAGCGAAGAAACGGGCGTTCTGCCTTGATCCCGGAGGGTGATTCGTAAAGCGGCCATCCGGCGGCGTTAGATTTGATTGACGCAGAATAGCTACGCCCGCACAAATCCGCCTTGCATATGGCCGCTTTACGAACCACTGAAAACATCAAATGCAACTGGACGGAGTACTAGAAAAAGCAGTTGGCGGCGCTTTTAAACGCGGAAAAATTACCGGCATAAAAAACTGTCGTTAATTTCTCCGCGTAAATGACCACTCCCAACCGGTTTATTCAGGTTCACCAAAAACATGATACGGTTATTGGACTTTTACGCGTCCGGCTGCTTTTTCAGAATAATGCAGTCCGCTGACATAAAAGGCTTCTGGATTCAGAGGCCTTTTCTTTGCGGTTTCTGGTCTAAGTAGCTGACCATAAGTTCGCTAACATTTTTTGAGCACTAAAATTCCGAAGAAACTTATCGTCAGCTACTTAACTGTTTTTCCAGTTCTCTGGTTACAGAGCTCGGCGTACCGCTTGCGCGCGCAAATAACGAATAAGCAGCGGGAACGACAAAAATGGTAAACGCGGTCGCAAGCAATATTCCGAATAAAACCACGATGCCGATAACAAAACGGGTTTCCGCGCCGGCTCCGGTTGCTAAAACTAACGGCACAGCACCAGCCGCTGAAGTAATGCCGGTCATTAAGATGGGTCTTAAACGCTGACAGGAAGACTGAGTCAAAGCTTTCTCAAATTCCACACCTCTATCACGCAACTGGTTAGCGAACTCAACGATAAGAATACCGTTTTTAGCCGCAAGGCCGACTAACATGATAATTCCGACCTGGCTGTATATATTTAAGCTTTGTCCGGTTACATACAGACCAATTAAGGCGCCTAACGTCGCCAGAGGAACGGTCAGCATAATAATCGCCGGATGAATATAACTTTCAAATTGCGCGGCTAATACTAAAAATACAACGCCTAACGCGAGAATAAATACAAAGTAAACCGAATCCCCGGACTCCTGATAATCCTGAGACTGTCCTTTGTAACTCACCGTGGCTTCAGGCGGTAAATAATCTTTCACCAGGCCATTAAGGTATGACAAAGCCTCACCTAAAGAGTATCCGTCCGCTAAGTCAGCTTCAATGGTAATAGCTCGCATACGGTTGTATCTATTTAGAGAGCTCGCATCGGCGAATTCTTCTACGGAAACAATGCTCGATAACGGAATAAGCTTACCGCTGATATCAGAACGAACATAGATGTTCTTCATATCGTCAGCGGTATTTTGCTGTTTACGTTCACCTTCCAGCACAACGTCATATTCTTTGCCGTCTCGCATGAAAGTTGTGGCGATTTTTGAACCTAACATAGTTTCAAGCGTCCGGCCGACTTGCGAAACTGAAACCCCGAGCTCGGCTGCGCGGGCTTTATCGATTATCACTCGTATCTGAGGTTTGGTTTCTTTGTAATCATCATCAAGCCCGACTAACTTAGGGTTTTCTTTGGCTTTCTCCATAATGATGTCACGCCAATGCGCTAACTCCCGGTAAGTCGGACCGCCTAATACAAATTGCACAGGCTTACCAACCCCGCGTCCGAATGCCTGACGCATTACAGGAAACGCTCTTACGCCCGCGAGATCTGAAAGCCGATTTCTTATATCAGCGATGATTGCCTGCGCCGGACGACGCTGAGACCAATCTTCTAATACGATGATTGCCATACCATTGGAAAAGTCCTCGACACGTCCGAAGCCTCGCGGCGCGCGGATCAACAAACGTTTGATATCACCTTTATCCACAAGCGGCATTAAACGGTGCTCAATCTCATTCATATATTTTTTAATATATTCAAAGCTCGCGCCCTGCGGCCCGTTTACGAGCAAAAATAGTGATCCCCTATCCTCTCTCGGCGCGAATTCTTGCGGGATTTTTTTTACCAGAAAATAGGAGCAAGCAAACGCGATGACCACAATGAAAGAAACAAGCGCAGGTCGCTTAATTGAGAAACGTAACGCACCTTGGTACTTTGAAATCAACGCGTTCATTAATGCTTCGACTTTTCTTGAAAGCCAGGTATCTTCATCTGACGGTTTCAGAAGCTTTGAACACATCATCGGGCTGAGGGTTAACGCCACTATGCTAGAAAAGAAGATAGCGGCACTCATGGTTACGGCAAATTCTTTAAATAGCTGACCTAAGTCACCGTCTAAGAAAGTGATCGGCATAAAAACTGAAATCAGCACCGCGGTGGTTGCGATAACGGCAAATGAGACTTCTCTCGCGCCTAAATAAGCGGCTCTGAGCGGTGATTCACCTTCTTCGATGCGCCGGTGAATATTTTCCAGCATCACAATGGCATCGTCCACTACCATGCCGATAGCCAGAATTAATGCCAGTAGTGTCAGCAGGTTAATGGTGTAACCTAAATAATAAAGCACTATAAATGTCGCCAGCAATGACACGGGAACCGTAATCGCCGGGATCAGCATTGCTCTGACATTACCAAGGAACAGGTAAATGACGATAACAACCAAGGTGAGCGCGATCAGCAGCGTGCTGTACACTTCTTTAACTGAGGCCTCAATAAAAACGGAACTGTCGTAAGAACGTTTTATTTTCATCCCCTCGGGTAAAGACGGGTTAATCTGATCAACTAATTTGTTCACCCCGCGCGCGACATCCAGAGTATTTGCCGTAGACTGCTTGGCAACACCAAGTCCTATCATTGACTCGCCGTTGCCTCTGAACATAATGCGATTTTCTTCGGCTGCGATTTCGACTTTGGCTACATCACCCAGCTTGATCAGATAGCCGTCATCACCTTTCTTCAAGACCAGATTTTTAAAGTCATCGGCATTTAAATAACTGCGCTGAAGTCTGACGGTAAAATTTCTGTCTTTAGATTCAATCGAACCCGCGGGTAACTCAACATTTTCAGAACGAAGCTTATTTTCAATATCCGTTACGGTTAAGCCTCTGGCGGCAAGAGCCTGACGGTCAATCCAGATTCGCATCGCATAGTCTTTACCACCACCGATATAGATGTTGGATACACCATCGACAACTGAAAGTCTGTCAACTAAGTAGCGCCTTGCGTAATCGGTCAGCTGCAGAGTATTCATATTGGTTGATACTAAGTTCAGCCACATAATCGCGTCATCGTCACTGTCAGCCTTTTGAATTTCAGGCGGCTCCGCTTCGGCCGGCAGACTATTTAATAAACCGGAAACCCTATCTCGAATATCATTGGCTGCCGAGTCGATATCGGTATTTGTGGTAAATTCAATGGTAATGTAAGAACGACCGTCCCGGCTTCTTGAGGAAATATACTTAATTCCCTGAACACCGCTGATCCGGTTTTCAATAACCTGAGTAATTCGACTTTCAACAACCGCGGCACTCGCCCCGCGATAAGTGGTGCTGATAGAAATTATCGGCGGATCGATATCGGGGTATTCCCTGAGCGGTAACTTTTCAAATGCCACTAAGCCGAACACAATCAGCAGGATACTTATTACTGACGCAAATACAGGGCGTTTGACTGATAAATCGGTTAATATCATGCCGCTGAACCCTGTTTAATTGATTCGTAAGTGAAGTTTTCATGGTTTTGCGGAGCAACCCGATCGCCGGGCCGAACTTTAAGAAAGCCGCGGGTAATGACTCTGTCACCTTCTTTCAGGCCGTTTACTATCTCCACGATGCCCAATTTTCGTAAGCCGATCTCGACTTGCTTCTGAACCACTTCATTGCCGGCGTTAACGACATAAACATACTGACGATTTTGTCTCGGTATGATGGCCGACTCAGGAATAATAAGCGCTTTTTTGGTTTGCTTAATTAAGTCAATTTTCATCAGCATACCCGGTAATAACTTTGCCTCGGGGTTTTTAAGTATCGCTCTTACAATTACGGCGCGGGTCAAAGGATCGACACGTGTATCTATCGATTTTACTTTGCCTGTAAATACATCCCCCGGGTAAGCCACCGAAGCGGCCTTAACGACTTTGCCCGGTTTTAAAACCTGCAAATAACGCTCAGGAACCGTAAAATTAAGCTTCAGAGTAGAAATATTGTCGAGTGTGGTAATTTCCGTTCCCGGAGTAACTAAGGAACCGACACTGATTTGCCTCAAACCCAAAACACCGTCAAATGGTGCTTTAATTTGACGATCTCTCAGATCCGCCAGCGCGCTGTCACGGTTTGCTTTCGCGGTATCAATTTCAGTTTGTAACCTGTCCTGTTCCAGTTCCGCGACAGACTGCTCCTCAACAAGCGTTTTAATCCGGTTTAGTTCCCGCTCGTTATTTTTCAAATTAACATCAGCGATTCTTAGTTGCGCTCTTTGCTCGGCGTCTCTTAATTGTACAAGCAGTTGCCCTTTTTTTACTGTCTGTCCGTCATCAAAATCAACGGAGGTAACGACTTCGGTAACTTTCGAAGTAACAATGATTGATTCACTGGCCTCGATATTACCCAGCGCTTCAATTTCATCGTTCAAAAGTGAATATTTAGCAGGCTTAACCACTACTATCGGCAGTTTTTTAGCATTTTGGGCTCTTTTATTATTTTTCGCTTCGCAAGCTTGATTTATCGAAAAAACCAAACAGAAGCACATGACTGTAAATATAATTTTTTTCATGACTACTTTTTGAGTACGGGAGATTTTTAAGAGTCTACTGATTGCCGGTAAAGCATCAAGCTCTTTTACTTTTGCTTACAAAGTCATGTGAGGTTCAGATGATAAAGGCGTCATAAAGACGCCTTTAAGTTGATTTAACTGCGATTTTCCTGCATTAATTTAACAAAAACATGACTGACACTTGTCATTGCTTCCGCGTCTAACGGTTGCTCGTCTACGGTCAGAATCTTGATATCTGCAGTGTCAGGTAACGCACCTTCTTTTACTTCGATACGGTAAGAACCGTTTTTCAGCTTTAGCTCTTTGCTGTCGCCCCATAAAGAACTCCAAAAGCCGGTCTCTTGTTTAAAGTCCGCAAAATAAAGTCCTTTATCAGTATCTACGTCTACGATTTCAAAACCGACTTCAGGCAGCACGATACGCAAACGCTCCCAGACTTTTTGATAACCCGCTTTTGCCACCCAATGCTGTGAATCAGCCGGAGCAGCGATAAACTTGGTTGAGATACCGGCGCTTCGCGCTAAGCGTTCGGCTCTTATCGATTGCTCACGCGCTTTACTTAAATACGAAATGGCGCTGTTTAACATATCAACGGCGTAACGGTATTCATCATCACCGGTTAACATCATCTTTTGCTCTGTACCGTTATAGTCTTCATGGTGCTCAAGCAGTTTGACGGTGATGTCACCCGTACGACCGTGAGGCTTGATGTTGATATCAAATTCATAACGCTGGCTAAGCATGTAAACCTTATCGGTTCCAAACACGCTTGAATCTAAAACTTCTTTAGTCTCAATCCAATCCGTTTGTATCGTTAGAGGATCTTTCGTCTCTTTTAAGATTTTAATATCTTTTGATTTAAGAAAATCTTTTAGTGAATTCGTGATTTCTTGTTTTAAGTTGGTCGCGTTATCAATAGACTCAATCACAATCTTGATACCGGTACCCGCATCCTCGACATGAGTCCCCTCCGCCGTCGGCAAAACTTGCAGAGGCGGACGAATATCTAAATCATTGCCGATAATATCTTTAGCGTTTTTCGCTATAGCCGGAATTTTAAATTCATCGTTATATTCAGGCTCATGCAATCCTTCAGGAATGATTAACTCAGGCTCAGACTTTACCCTGATATAGTCATCACTACCATTGGCTTGCCTTCTTTCTATTGGTGTTGAACAAGCTGAAACAGCTAAAATTAAAACCAACGGTGAAACTTGTTTTAGCATTAATTAGTTAACCTCTAGTTGAGCTTTTTCCATTGCTTCTTTTACCAGACCGTAGTTCGCGCCGGAAAGTTCAGTCAAAGGTAAACGAATTGTATTATTTTTGATTAATCTCATTTTGTGGGCAGCCCACTTTACAGGAATCGGGTTTGCTTCAACAAACAACGCGCTGTACAAAGGTGACATTAATTCGTCAAATTGATAAGCCGCTTCCTTATCACCGGATAACGCAGCGTCACACATTTGTTTGTACGCTTTAGGCGCAATATTATTTACGACTGAAATCGCGCCGTCACCGCCTGAAAGAATAAATTCACACGCCGTTACGTCGTCACCGCTCAAAACAGCAAAGTTATCGTCACATAAGGCTTTGATTTTGCGTAATCGGGATACATCGCCCGTCGCCTCTTTTACCGCGACGATGTTTTTGTGTTCAGATAACTCAGCGATGACTTCCGGCTGCATATCAACGCCGGTCCGGCCGGGAACGTTATAGAGAATCTGAGGAATATCGGTCGCGTCAGCCACGGCTGAATAATGCGCTAATAAACCTGCAGGAGAAGGTTTGTTGTAATAAGGGGTAACACCCAACATGCCGTCAATATCAGTATTATTCAGAGCTTGAGTTAACTCAATCGCACGTGCTGTCGCATTGGCTCCGTTGCCGGCGATAACCGGCACTCGCCCGTTCACTGACTTTACAACTTGTTTAACAATATCTACATGCTCTGATAAAGTAACCGTCGCCGACTCTCCGGTCGTTCCGACCGCTACGATTCCGTCCGTGCCATTACTAATATGAAATTCGGCTAGGTTTTCTAAACCTTGGTAATCAATCGAACCATCCAAATTCATTGGAGTGATCAAGGCAACATAACTACCTCTAAACATTTTAAATCCCCTTTTATTAGAGTCAGGCTATGTTACTGTTCGGCCGGAATAATGACAAGTACAAACAAAAGGGTAAATTATGTTAGGATTAGTTTCTTGAATTTGTTGTATCCGTTTGAAGAGGTAAATGCATGACCCACCAACTTGTCGTTACCGCCATGGGTGTTGATCGCCCGGAATCGTCAGCAAGTTAACAAGATTAGCCAGTGAATGCGACTGCGATATTGTCGACAGCAAAATGGCAATTTTCGGGAATGAATTTACGCTCATTATGCTTGTTCAGGGTTCCTGGCCGGCAATAACCAAAATTGAAAGTACTCTGCCCGGCCTGAGTTCAGAGCTAGAATTACTCACTGTAGTTAAACGCACTTCTAAACATACTCCTACAAGCTACGCATCGAGAATTGAAGTCAGTTTGTGCGGTCAAGATAAGCGCGGCACGATGAAATCGATTACCGAATTTTTAGCCGATGAGTCACTGGATCTCGCCAGCCTTCGCTCCCACGCGGAAGAAGATACGCAAGGTAATCCGTACCAGCAAATCGACTTTGAGATTAACTTACCGGCCGATTTTGATGTTCACCGGTTCGAGCGGAATATTCAGCAATTCGCAAAAAATATTGATCTAAGTTGCTCGCTCAGACATATGAGTGACTCTAACCGGCAATAAGGAAAAATAATGCAAACTCTAGTCAAAGGCGATTTAGCCCCCGATTTCACCCTTAATGACCAAAATGGTGAGTCACATAATCTTAAAGATGCTCTGAAAACCGGCTCGGTTTTGGTTTACTTCTATCCTAAGGCAAGCACTCCGGGTTGTACCGTTCAAGCTTGCGGTCTGCGTGACTCAAAAGCCGAACTGGCAAAACACAAGGTTACCGTATTTGGTATCAGTCCTGACTCAGTAGCCCGTTTAACTAAATTTTCCGACAAGCAAGAACTTAATTTCACTTTGTTAAGTGACGAAGACCACGCTGTTGCCGACGCTTTTGGTGTATGGGGAGAAAAGAAGTTTATGGGAAAAGTTTATGATGGCATTCACAGGCTGAGCTTTTTAATTTCTCAAGCCGGAAAAGTAGAGCACGTTTTCGACAAGTTCAAAACAAAGAATCACCATGAAGTAGTTTTGGAATATTTAGCAAGCTAAGTTTCTGGCGCATCTGTCATGGTGCGCTTGCATGCCTTTCCCGCTCGGTTTTAACTAAAGTTAAAATTCTCTGCCGAACCGCAAAAATGCCGCGGTAAGCGGCTGGCGGCAAAATAAATTACATAATGATAAGGCCTGCTCCTTATCATTAAATTTAATTAATTTATCTTAATAAAAGTTAAAACTTAGCGTTCCGGTCGGTTATTATTGATTGAAGGTGTCACAAAATAACTTCCCGGTTTGTTACCGCTTAAAACTGCCGGTATCAAGGCGCGAAGAGTGAAATTCAGTCATTCCGGATCAATGACGCGTAACGTGCGGAGCGGCGATTTTCAGCGTAACCCTTTGGGCTGTTTTTTTTATTTTCGAGTTATTTCAATAAAGCGCTAGGGCGTTGTCGAAAGCTTATTGTAGAAATGCAATAAAGACAGCGGAAAAGAAAAATTATTGCCGGACAGTTTTTTAATACAGAATAGTCAAAACGGAGACAACAAAGATGCAAGTTTCACCACCAGCTTCGTCTCAGGACTTCTTAATGGATGAAATACCACCATTAGATGTACAGAAAACCGAAGTTAAAGAAGTTACGGGAAGCAACTCAGAACATTCAAACTTAATAACACAAGTTAGTCGCTATGAGACTTTTCAGGATAAATCCGGGGCAAAACGAGAAGAAGACAACAACAAGAGTTGGGGCAGTTTTTGGTCAGACGGATTATTAAAGTGTATACCCGCTTTCCCGTGGAGTATGTCAAGTGAACCTCAAAGGAGTAGCGGTGAAAACCGCACTCTCCTGGATTTTAAAAGTATAAATGATACAGATAATACAGAAAATCAGAACAGCTACTTCAGCGCCTGCCTTAATAATACTTTTGCCATTAAAAACTATCTGATGGGTTCACAACAACCGACAACAGAGAAGTAAAGTGATGATGAATCAAACAGTATAAATTTTTAGTTTTTCATCGGCTTACTATTATTATTCTTTGGCCAGGCATTAATGACCGCTTTTATCAGTGACGCCAACGGAATGGCGAAGAAAACGCCCCACACGCCCCATAAGCCGCCGAAAATCAAAATAGCCGCGATGATAATAACAGGGTGTAAATCAACCGCGTCTGAAAACAGTAACGGTACCAGAACATTTCCGTCCAGAGCCTGAATGATGGCATAGCCCAGCATTAAATAACCGAAATCAGGACTCACTCCCCACTGGAAAAACGCAACAAACATAATAGGCAAAGTCACTAATGTCGCACCTAAGAATGGAATAAG